>NZ_JBHUFB010000022.1:118255-364456 GCF_042681175.1 Rhodococcus gannanensis | reverse complement strand
GATGGTACTGCACTCGACAGGGTGTGGGAGAGTAGGACACCGCCGTACATAACATCAGGGGAAGCCCCGGAACCAGTGATGGTTCCGGGGCTTTTTCGCGTTTCCGGCCCCACCCATGCAGGCCGCGGCCGGCCGGATCGGCTGAACGCCACTTTCGTCTCGTCCGCCCGTATGAACGGCACGTTCAGCCGGCAGCACGGCACCGCACCGGATCGCCCGCGGTTCAGGTCGGTGGTGGGTGACTCCGGCCGGCGGCCACCGGTCGGTTCGGCTGAACGTCACCTTCACCTCCTCCAACCGCATGAACGCCACTTTCAGCCGATCGAGGACCGGCGTGTGGGCTGGCGGCCCTTGACTGGGGACGTCGGGTCGGCCGCTCATCCTCGGCGTGTGCGGTGGCGGGACGGCACGGGGGCGCGGATACTGACCTCACTGCCCGCGTGAGGGGGTGCGAGATGACGATGGTGTCGCGGTCCGAAGCCGCTGAGCCGGGTGCGTCGCGGCCCGGACGTGAATACCTGATGTGCCCCCCGACGTACTTCGACGTCGTCTATTCCATCAACGAGTGGATGGATCCGTCTGTCGCGGTGGACCGGTCACTCGCGCAACGGCAGTGGCAGACCCTCGTCGACACCTTCCGCGGTCTCGGCCACCGAGTCCACCTCGTCGATCCCGTGTCAGGTCTGCCGGACATGGTCTTCGTCACCGACAGTGGGCTCGTCGTGGACGGCGTCGCACTCGGAGCCCGCTACCGGACGGAGCAACGCGGGCCCGAGGCCGAGCATGTACTTCGCTGGTTCCAGGACAACGGGTTCCGTCGTCCGACCAGGCCGCGGTACGTGAACGAAGGTGGAGGCGACCTTCTCGTCGCCGGGCGGACGATCCTTGCCGGCACCGGTTTTCGGACGGACGAGCGTGCCCACACCGAAGCCGGGGTGCACCTGGGACTCCGTGTCGTCACCCTTCGACTGGTCGATCCCCGGTACTACCACCTCAACACGGCGCTCGGCGTTCTCGACGACAGCACCATCGCCTACCTGCCGGAGGCGTTCGACCCGCGCAGTGTCGCGGTGCTGCGGTCGATGTTCCCGGACGCAGTCGTCGCGACAGAGGAGGACACCCGGTCGCTCGGGCTGAATCTGGTCAGCGACGGCCACAACGTGGTTCTCAGTGCGCAGGCGACCTCGCTGGCCGGCCGACTGCGGGAACGCGGCTACAACCCGGTGCCGGTGGACATGTCGGAGTTCACGAAATCGGGGGGCGGGATCCGCTGTTGCACAATGGAACTCTCCGGTTGGACTCCGGGAGGCCTGTCGTGACACGTCCACCCGGCGCCGAGCTGACCGCGGCGGAGCTGGCCCGCGCCGACGAACACAGCGCCCACAACTACGACCCGCTTCCGGTCGTCCTCGAGTCGGCGTTCGGAGTGTGGGCCCGCGGAATCGACGGCGTCGAGTACCTGGACATGCTCGCCGGCTACTCCGCGCTGAACTTCGGGCACAGGCATCCCCGACTGGTTGCAGCCGCACAACGGCAACTGGAGCGGCTCACCCTCACCAGCAGGGCATTTCAGCACTCGGTGTTCGCGGACTTCTGTGAGGCCGTCGGTAGGTTGTGCCGCAAGGATGCGGTGCTGCCGATGAACACCGGCGCGGAGGCCGTCGAAACGGCGCTCAAGCTGGCCCGGAAGTGGGGCTACGACGTCAAGGGGGTCCCCCCCGACAGTGCGGAGATCATCACCTTCGCCGACAACTTCCACGGCCGGACCATCGCAATCGTGGGCTTCTCCACCGACGACGAGGCACGCGGCGGTTTCGGGCCGTTCCCGCCGGGTTTCCGGACAGTGCCGTACGGGGACGCCGCAGCGGTTGCCGCCGCGATCACCCCGAACACCGTCGGTGTGCTCGTGGAGCCGATACAGGGTGAGGCCGGAGTGCGGGTGCCCCCGGACGGCTTCCTCGCCTCGATCAGGGCCCTGTGCGACGAGCACGGAATGCTCATGATCGCCGACGAGATCCAGAGTGGTCTCGGACGGACGGGCCACACGTTCGCCTGTGACCACGAGAAGGTCGTCCCGGACGTGTACGTGCTCGGAAAGGCGTTGGGCGGCGGCATCGTTCCGGTGTCCGCCGTCGCCGCCGACTGGTCGGTGATGGGTGTGATCGGTCCCGGGCAGCACGGCAGTACGTTCGGTGGGAATCCGCTCGCCTGTGCGGTCGCCACCGAGGTTGTCGGCATGGTGGAATCCGGCGAGTTCCAGAGTCGAAGCCGGGAACTGGGTTCCCACCTGCACGCGTTGCTCGCAGAACTGCCGGGTGTGGGAGAGGTTCGGGGTCGTGGACTGTGGGCGGGTGTCGACCTGCCCGCGGGTGGTCCGTCGGCCCGAACCGTGTGCGAACGCCTGCTGGGCAGGCGAGTGCTTGCGAAAGATGCCCACGAGGGAACCATCCGACTTGCGCCGCCGCTGGTGATCGAGCGACGTGAGATCACCTGGGCGGTAGAGCAATTGGCGGACAGCCTGCAGTCGTCCGAATGACGGCGGTCCCCGATCCGAGAGGATCGGGGGACCGCCGTCGGCTACCCGCTACTTCCCGCGGATGGCGTCGAAGACCTTGGGGTCGACGAGGGTGGAAGTGTCGCCGAGGTCGCGTCCTTCTGCGATGTCGCGCAGGAGGCGTCGCATGATCTTGCCGGAGCGGGTCTTCGGCAGTTCGGGGACGACGGTGATCTGCCGGGGCTTGGCGATGGGGGAGATCTCGGTGGAGACCTGTGCCCGCAGTTCCGCGATCAGGGTCTCGCCGGTGTTCTCGGCGCCTTCACGCAGGATGACGAACGCGACGATGCCCTGACCGGTCGTCTCGTCTGCGGCGCCGACGACTGCGGCTTCGGCGACCGAGTGGTGTCCGACGAGTGCGGATTCGACTTCGCTGGTGGAGATGCGGTGGCCGGAGACGTTCATGACGTCGTCGACGCGGCCGAGGACCCAGAGGGCGCCGTCCTCGTCGTACTTGGCGCCGTCGCCGGCGAAGTACCAGCCCTCCTCGGCGTACCGGGACCAGTAGGTGTCCTTGTAGCGGTCCATGTCACCCCAGATGCCGCGCAGCATCGACGGCCACGGCTCGTCGAGGACGAGGTAGCCGTTGCCACCCGCACCGAGCGGGCGGGCTTCGTCGTCGACGATCTTCGCGGAGATGCCGGGCAGCGGAGCCATTGCGGAACCGGGCTTGGTGGCGGTGATGCCGGGCAGCGGGGAGATCATGATGGCGCCGGTCTCGGTCTGCCACCAGGTGTCGACGATGGGGGCGGTGCCGCCGCCGATGACGTCACGGAACCAGCGCCACGCCTCGGGGTTGATGGGCTCACCCACACTGCCGAGCAGGCGGATCGAGGACAGGTCGTGGGCGTCGGGGATCTCCCGTCCCCACTTCATGAACGTCCGCACCAGCGTCGGCGCCGTGTAATAGATGGAGACGCCGTACTTCTCGATGATCTCGAAGTGGCGGTGTTCGGTGGGGGAGTTCGGGGTGCCCTCGTAGACGACCTGGGTGACGCCGTTCGAGAGGGGCCCGTAGACGATGTAGGAGTGGCCGGTGACCCAGCCGATGTCGGCGGTGCACCAGTAGACGTCTTTGCCGGCCTTGTGGTCGAAGACGTTGTGGTGGGTGTACGAGGCCTGGGTGAGGTAGCCGCCGGAGGTGTGGATGATGCCCTTCGGCTTACCGGTGGTGCCGGAGGTGTAGAGGATGAACAGCGGGTGCTCGGCGTCGAAGGGCTGCGCGGTGTGCTGATCGGATGCCTTCTCGACGGTCTCGTGCCACCACAGGTCCCGACCTGCGACGGTGTCGACGTCGATGCCGGTGCGCTGGACGACCAGCACGTGCTCGACCGATTCCGCGCCGTCGACCGCCTCGTCGACAGCGGGCTTGAGCGGGGCGGCCTGGCCGCGACGCCACTGCCCGTCGACGGTGACGACCAGTTTGGCGGCGGCGTCGTCGATGCGCGAGCGCAGGGCGGTGGCGGAGAAGCCGGCGAACACCACCGAGTGCGTCAGGCCGAGGCGGGCGCAGGCGAGCATCGTGACGATGGCCTCGGGGATCATCGGCATGTAGATCGCGACGCGGTCGCCGGCGACCAGGCCGAGGTCGGTGAAGGCGTTAGCTGCCTTGGAGACCTCGGTGAGCAGGTCGTTGTAGGTCAGGGCGCGGGAGTCGCCCGGCTCGCCCTCGAAGTGGATGGCGACGCGGTCACCGTTGCCTGCCTCGACGTGCCGGTCGACGCAGTTGTACGCGACATTCAGCGAACCGCCGACGAACCACTTCGCCACCGGGGCGTCCGACCAGTCGAGGACCTGCGTCCATGGCGTCGCCCAGTCCAGTCGCTTGGCCTGGGTGTCCCAGAACGCGAGCCGGTCCGCGTCGGCGGCGGCCTGCAGTTCCGGGCCGGCGTTGGCCGCCGCGGCGAACTCCGGGCTCGGTGGGTAGATCTCGGACCCGTGCTCGGTGGCGTTGGTGTCGGCGGTGCTGGTCATGTCGGCCGTACCCTCGTTTCGGTGTCGTGATGCGGTTCTTCGCGCAGTTGTGAGGGTAGTCACATGCGATCGCAGGCGCACCGTTGCATCCCGCTGCAACCCGGCTTCGTGCGACGGCCGGTCGATTCGGCGCGACCGATGGCGGCGCCGCACGACGAATGGTCAGGCGAAATGCGGGCCCACCTGTGGTTGGCTGGACGAATGCGCCAGCACGTGAATGTCGTCACGCTCGGTGTTGCCGACGTGGAGCGGTCCCACCGCTTCTATGTCGAGGGCCTGGGCTGGGACGCGGCACTGTACGTCCCCGGGGAGGTGGCCTTCCTCCAGATCGGAGGCGGGGTGCTTCTCGCGTTGTGGTCGGTCGAGGCGATGGCGGGTGAAGCCGGGGCGACGGCACCGCCCGACGGTGCACAGGGTCGGGCGGCCGTCACGCTCGGGCACAACGTTGCCGACGAGTCGGAGGTCGACGCCGCCCTCGCCGACGCGGTGCGGGCGGGTGGGGCACTGCTGGTACCCGGCGCCCGGAGGTCCTGGGGCGGATACAGCGGGTACTTCACGGACCCGGACGGCTACCGCTGGGAGGTTGTGCACAACCCGGGTCTGGTGGTCCGGCCGGACGGAACGGTTGTGTTCGAGGGCTAGAGCGCCGACCCCAGGCCTACTGCGTGTGGCGCGGGTCGCAGGGGTAGCGTCGACCGCTGTGAATGATCCGCTCCAGGCCCTGGTGGAGTTGCCCGGCGTGCGTGAGGCAGCAGATCGCGCGCGCGATGCGCTGGGCGAGGTGCACCGACACAAGACCAATCGGCGTGGCTGGCCGACGACCGCGGCGGAGGCCTCGGTTCGGGCGGCGCGGGCGTCCGCCTCCATCGACGGCGGCAGCACCGAACTGCCTGCGGCGGGCGTTGCCGGGGACCCGGTGCTCACCGGAGCGCTGCGGGTCGCGCAGGCGCTCGACGGCGACGCGCTCCCCATCACGGTGTCCACCTGGCAGCGGGCGCCGCTGCAGGCGTTGGCGAAGCTGCACGTGCTCGCGGCGGCGGGGCTGGTGGAGGACGAGGCGGATCTCGGTCGGCCCCGGACCGCGCCCGGAGTGGCGGAGCGCCTCGATCTGCTCGCCCAGTTGGTGACGGGCGGGACAAAGGCCCCGGCGCCGGTGCTGGCGGCGGTGGTGCACGGCGAGTTGCTGGCCTTGGCGCCGTTCGGCTCCGGGGACGGCGTGGTGGCGCGCGCGGCCTCCCGGTTGGTTGCGGTCTCCACCGGACTGGACCCCCACAACCTCGGGGTGCCGGAGGTGAGCTGGCTGCGGCGCCGCCAGGCCTACCTGGATGCTGCGGCCGGGTTCGCGGAGGGCACGGCGCAGGGCGTCGGCAGCTGGGTCGTGTTGTGCTGCGGAGCGCTCGAAGCCGGTGCCAGGGAAGCGCTTTCCATCGCGGAGGCCGCGGCGCCCTGACGTCACGCCGTATGGTCGACGCGCATCGTCACGAATTACGTAGCGCTGCTGGACGGTTCGTGACGAAGGTGCACACGTGAAACGGGCGGCGTTGTCGACTCCCGTCGATATCGCCGCCCGCTAGCACGGACTACCCGGTTACCATGCGTGCAAAAATGGCCTGTGTTACGGCCTCGGCGTAGGCACGGGAACCGCCGGTTCGCCTCTGCAACTTGTGCAAGGTTCTCGCCAACGTGTACCCGAGTCACGCAGGCCCACAGCGACTCTGCCCTTATAGTGGCTTGCGCTCCGCGTGGGTGCCTGGTGTCCGTGCTGGGACTTCCCGACCGGGAGACCGCCTCTTCTCTTCCGAGTCGATCCTGGCCTGCCGTTCGTCCGTAACTCCTTTGTACCCTGTGGCACCGTCCACTTCAAGGGTTCAGCGGGCTGGATCGAAACGAGTTTCCGGGGCCGGTCAGCGGCGTTTGCGAAGAAGTGCGTAGGCGAGTGCGCCCGCGGTCATCGTCGCCAGCGCGACCGCCGCGGTCGCCACCGTCGAGGTGGCGTCCGGCGTGGGGATCCGGGACCTGATCGGAACCGGATTCGAGAAAGTCAGTACCGGCCAACCGTTTTCGGATGCGGCGCGCCGGAGGGCGCGGTCGGGGTTCACCGCGGCAGGATGTCCGACGGCGCGCAGCATCGGAAGGTCGGTGGACGAATCCGAGTAGGCGTACGACTGCTCGAGGTCGTATCCGTACTTCGCGGCGAGCTCGCGGACGACGTCCGCCTTGCCCTCGCCGTGGCAGTAGAACTCGAGTTCCCCGGTGAACCGCCCGTCCTCGACCGCCATCCTGCTCGCTGCCGAGTGGTCGGCGCCAAGCATCGCGGCGATCGGCGTCACGACTTCGTCGCCCGATGCGGACACGACGATCACGTCGTGCCCGCGCGCCTTGTGGTCGGCGATGAGGTCGGCGGCCTCCGCGAACACGAGCGGCTCGACGACGTCGTGCAGTGTTTCGGCGACAATGGCCCGCACCTGCCCGACGTCCCAGCCGGCGCACATGTTGGTCAGGTGGACGCGCATCCGCTCCGTCTGGTCGTGGTCCGCGCCCGACACGAGGAACAGGAACTGGGCGTAACTGCTCTTGAGGACCGACCTCCGGTTGATCAGACCCTGGTCGAAGAACGGCTTGCTGAACGCGAGCGTGCTCGACCGGGCGATGACCGTCTTGTCCAGGTCGAAAAATGCAGCGACCCGTCGATCGCCGAGGTCGTCGCGCGCATTCGCCGTCACGGCTCCAGAATAGGCGGGCGACGCCTTCCCGGAGGGACGGGGAACGGAAATGGACGTGTGACCAGTTGAACTTGCGATTTGTCGGCCGCCGGGGTGTAGTATCGGTGACACCTGGACTTGATCTAGGTGTGTTCAGTCCGACCCCCCGGGACTGAACACCGAAGACCCCCGCCTCCTCCCCCCCTGGCGGGGGTCTTCTCTGTTTCCGGACCGACTGCGCGGCCCCGATTTCCCGGGCGTCAGAAGTTGTACCCAGCCCGCGAAGTTGTCCACAATCGCCGCACACCCCCTGGTGACGGCGCTGTCCGGGCCGCAGGCTCGGTGCATGGACAGCAAGGCCGGACCCCACGTGCTGGCGATCACCTCCGACGAGGAACTCGCCGCAGGAATCCGTCGCGCCTGCGCCGCAGCCGACCGCGACCTTCACGAACACACCCCACCGGTACCCCGGCGCGCCTGGCTCGGGGCCGCGTACGTCGTGCTCGACTCCGACGCCGCACGTGCCTGCGTCGGCGCGGATCTCCCGCGGCGCGCAGCGGTACACCTCGTGTCCGGCCGGGCGCCCGGCCTCACCGAATGGCAGGCGGCCGCAGCGGTCGGGGCCGAGTCGGTGCTGGTCCTTCCTGGCAGCGAACCCGACCTCGTCGCCGCACTCGCCCGACGGGTCGAGACGGCAGGCGGGCGGGGCCCCGTCATCGCCGTCGTCGGTGGTCGGGGCGGGGCGGGCGCCTCCACCCTGGCCGCGGCGCTCGCCCTCGCCAGCGAGAAGCGGTTCCCGGACCGGCGCGCCCTCCTCGTCGACTGCGACCCGACCGGTGGCGGACTGGACCTGTTGCTCGGTGTCGAGCGCAGCCCGGGGATGCGGTGGCCGTCGCTTCTCGTGGAGGGGGGAGCCGTGTCGGCGTCCGCGCTGCACGCGGCCCTGCCCGGGATCGGAGGCAAGGTCTCCGTTCTCTCCTGTGGGCGGGGCCCAGGACTACGTGAGCCTGGGGAAGCCGCCCTGACCGCCGTCGTCGACGCCGGTCGCGGTGCAGGAGACGTCGTGATCTGCGACGTCCCGAGGCAATCGCGCACCGTCACCGACGTCGCGCTCGGGCTCGCCGACGTGGTCGTCGTGGTGGTGCGGGCCCAGGTGCGCGCCGTCGCCGCGGCCGGCGCCCTGATCTCGGGAATCGCGGCGGCGAACCCGAACATCGTCGTGGTGGTCCGGGGCCCCGCGCCGGGTGGGCTCCGCGGCGCCGAGGTCGAAGAACTACTCGGAATGCCCGTACTCGCCGGCATGCGGCCGGAACCCGGGCTCGCCGGCGCACTCGAGCGCGGCGGACTCAGGCTCACCCGACGGTCGCCCCTGAGGCGCGCGGCGGATGCGGTGCTCGACGTCGTCGCCGGGGACGCGGCATGAGCGGACTGGTGTCGGCCGAGCTGCTCGACCGGGTGCGAACGAGGCTGGCGCAGACCTCCGACACCCCGACGGCGGCGACGGTCGCGGCGGCCATCCGAGCCGAGGCGTCCGGCGTGCTCGGCGACACCGACCTGCTCGATGCGCTGCGCACCCTGCAGACGGAACTGACCGGTGCGGGCGTGCTGGAAACGCTCCTCGTCCAACCGGACGTCTCCGACGTCCTGGTGACGGCACCCGACGAGGTGTGGGTCGATCGCGGTCACGGCCTCGAACGCGCCGACGTCGAGTTCGCCGATGAGGCGGCGGTCCGCCGGCTCGCGCAGCGGCTCGCACTCGCCGCCGGTCGCAGGCTCGACGACGCGCAACCCTGGGTCGACGGCCGGCTGCCCGGCACGCCCGGCGCGAACTTCGGGGTGCGACTGCACGCGGTGCTCTCCCCGGTCGCGCAGGCGGGGACCTGCCTGTCGCTGCGCGTGCTCCGCCCGGCCACCCAGGGGTTGGCCGCGCTGCACCGCTCGGGCACCCTCACCGACGAGTCTCACGACCTGCTGTTCCGTATCATCCAGGCGCGCTTGGCCTTCCTGGTGGTCGGCGGGACCGGCGCGGGCAAGACGACGCTGCTCGCAGCATTGCTGGGCACCGTGTCGCCGAGGGAGCGGATCGTGTGTGTCGAGGATGCGGCGGAACTCGCACCGAACCACCCGCACGTGGTCCGTCTCGTCGCCAGGCCCTCGAACATCGAAGGGGTGGGCGAGGTTTCGGTGCGGCACCTGGTACGGCAGGCCCTGCGTATGCGGCCCGACCGGATCGTCGTCGGCGAGGTGCGCGGCGCCGAGGTCGTGGATCTGCTGACCGCGCTGAACACCGGGCACGACGGCGGGGCGGGCACCGTGCACGCGAACTCGCCCGAGGAGGTGCCCGCCCGGCTCGAAGCCCTCGCGGCACTCGGTGGCATGGACCGGGCCGCGCTGCACAGTCAACTCGGAGCCGCGGTCCAGGTGGTGCTGCACTGTCGCCGGGACACGCGGGGGAAGCGCACTCTGGCGGAGATCGCCGTCCTGGACAGGCCGACCGGTGAGGACGTCGTCGTCGTGCCGGCCTGGCGCGACGGCTGGGGCCCGGGCGCGGACCGCCTACGTGCCCTGCTGGAACGAGCGAACCGGTGACGGCCGCCCTGCTCGTCGCCGCCCTCGCCGTGCTGAGTGCACCGACGACGTCGGCGACGCGGCGGCTGACGCCGGTGTTCGCGCGGGGAACGTCGACCGGACACGTCTCGATGGCGGCCGTCGTGGCGGTGCTCGGGACACTCGTCGTAGGTGTCGCTGCGACCGCACCGACCGCCGGGCTCGCACTGGCGCTCGTCGTCGGTACCGTCGCGCATCGCGTTCGGCGTGCACGCCGCGACCGCCGCCACGACGTCGAGATCCGTTCGCTGCTCGCCGGTCTCGACGTCGCGGTCGCCGATCTCCGAGTCGGTGCACACCCCGAGTCCGCCTGTTCCGCGGCGGCGGCCGAGTCGGCGGGCGGGTCCGCCGAGGCGTTCCGATCCGCGGCGGCAACCGCGCGTCTCGGCGGCAGCGCGGCGCACGGCCTGCTCACCGGTGCGCGACGCGACTCCGATCACGACGGCGTCACCGCCGATCTCGACCGTATCGCTGCGGCCTGGCGAATCGCCGAACGGCACGGTGTCCCGCTCGCCGAGCTCCTCGACGCCGCGCGAACGGATCTGGTGGGGCGACGAAGGTTTCGCGCCCGGGTCGACGCGGGTATGGCAGGTGCGCGGGCAACCGCCACCGTCCTCGCCTGCCTGCCCGTCCTGGGTATCGCGCTCGGCCAGATGATGGGTGCGCATCCCATCGGCGTCCTGCTCGCCGGCGGGATCGGCGGGGTGCTCCTCGTCGTCGGGACCGCGCTCGCGTGCGCCGGCCTCGCCTGGGCCGACCGCATCACCCGGAAGGTCGCGGCATGAGCGCCGCCGCCGTCCTCCTGCTGGGTGTCGCCGTCGTCGTCGCGCCGGGCGCGGGCGACGCGCACGTCCGGCTGACGAATGCCCCGGACGATCCGGGAGGCGACGCGGGTGCGTCGCCGCCGGATCCGCTGGCCGCAGCCGGAACCTACGACCTGCTCGCGGCCTGCCTTCGGTCGGGGATGCCGGTGTCGGCTGCCGCCGCCGCGGTCGCGGAGCAGGCGCCCGAGCCGCTCGGGACGGCGCTCCGGCGTGCCGCGAACCTGCTCGCGCTCGGCGCCGAACCCGAGATCGCCTGGCAGCACGCCGGAACCGACCCGTCGACCGAGGCGCTGGCCAGGCTCGCGCGTCGGTCCGCCCGCTCGGGCAGCGCACTCGCCGACGCCGTCACCGAACTTGCCGCCGAACAGCGCGCGGCAGTCGAAGGTGCTGCCGCAGCGGCAGCCGAACGAGCCGGGGTACTCGTCAGCGGACCGCTCGGACTGTGCTTCCTGCCTGCGTTCCTGTGCCTCGGCATCGCGCCGGTCGTCATCGGTCTCGCCACACGCGTACTCGGACAGGGCGCGCTGTGAGGCCGCAACCACGTCGTCACGGACTGGCCGTGACACGGAACAAGGGGGAGAAAGATGTCGAACAGGGGAATGCGGACGGTCCGCCGGAGTGTCTGGGCGATTCGCGCCCGACTGCTCACCGCGGCGACCGCGGACGACGGCATGTCCACGGCGGAGTACGCGATCGGAACGATCGCGGCCGCGGCGTTCGGCGCCGTGCTGTATTCGGTCGTGACGGGCGATTCCATCGTCTCCGGTCTCACCGAGATCATCGACAAGGCGCTCGACACCGCGGTCTGAGCGTGGCGCGCGCCCCGGTCCGCGACGACCGGGGCGCGGTCACCGTGGAGGCGGCGATCGCCCTCGCGGCGATCGTGGTCGTGGTGACGCTGTGCGTCGGTGCCGTCGCCGCCGTCGCGGCTCAGGTGCGGTGCATCGACGCGGCCCGGGAAGCGGCGCGGCTCGTCGCGCGGGGCGACGCCGACGAGGCACAGTCGACCGCGCGCCGGGTCGCGCCGTCCGGTGCGCGGATGGAGATACGAGAGGACGGAGGACACGTGGTGGCGAGGGTCACGGTGGACGTCCCGCTGCTGCCCGGACTCGAGGTGACTGCCGAGGCCGTCGCGGCGATGGAGGAAACGGCGACCACTACGCCAGACACGGTGCCGAGATGAGAAGCGAGCGGGGCTCGGCGACCGTGACGGCGTGTTTCGTCATCCTCGCGCTGATCGGGATCGTCGTCGCGGTCGGCCACGTCGGGTCGGTTGTCGTGTCGCGACATCGTGCACAGTCGGCCGCCGACCTGGCGGCACTGGCGGCAGCCGCTGCCGCCGTGCGTGGCGTCGACGCGGCGTGTGCTGCGGCGGACGAGACGGCAGCGCGGGGCCGTGCGACCGTGCGCGAGTGCCGGCTCGACGGCTGGGATGCCGTGGTGACGGTGGTCGTGCCGGTGGGACTCGGCGCCGGCGAGGCCGTGGCCGCGGCCCGCGCCGGGCCGGCGGACTGACGCCCCGCCGCGGAGTGGCCCGTCGACCGCGTCCGTCCCGACACGTGACCATGTACCAGCAGTCACACGCGCAACACACGCGCAACACCGGCGCACGCGCTGCAAAGCGGATGGCAGGATGCCGGTGTGACCGCTCACCGACCCGCTCCGCGTCCGAACCTCGGTGATGCCGTTCCGGGCGCGCGCCGCGGTTCGAGGCGAGGCTGCGCCGGATGAGGGTCGACGGCCGGGAGGTCCCGGTCCACGGCAGCCTTCTCCAACCGCTGCGCCGACGGACCAATGACCAGCTGCGGGTCGCGCTGTCGGGGCTCGCGGTGCTGGCCGTCGTGCTCGTCTCCTACTTCACCAAGGGGCGTTGGGAATCGCTGGAGGATTCGGTCTCCGAGCTGATCGGAAGCGCGTCCCCCGAACTGTCGAACCGTGTCTACTCGCTCTACGGCGTCGCGATTCTTGCGCTACCTTTCGCGATCCTGGTCGGGATCGTGTTCGGGCGCAGGTGGAAGCTCCTCGCCGGCTACGCTGCGGCTGCCCTGCTCGCGGGCATCGCGCTGTCCATCACCGGGGACGGGATCGCCGCCCCGCAGTGGCATCTCGACCCGCGTGACTACCGCGACTACCGCGACGCGTTCCTCTCCCAGTTCCTCGACGACTCGCGGTGGATCGCGATGCTCGCGGCCGTACTGACGGTCTGCGGGCCGTGGCTGCCGCGCCGATGGCGGCGCCTGTGGTGGACGCTCCTGCTCGCCTTCGTCCCCATCCACCTGTTCGTCAGTGCGGTCGTTCCCGCCCGCGCGATGCTCGGACTCACCGTCGGCTGGTTCGTCGGTGCGCTCGTCGTCCTGTTCGTCGGGACACCGGCGCTCGAGGTACCCGTCGATCTCGCGTTGAGGGTGCTCGGCAGGCGCGGCCGGGGTGTCCAGGAACTGACCGTCCTCAGCCCGGCAGGCCCGGGGCCGCTGGTTCTCGCCGCTCGGTGTCGATTCGAACCCGGCCTGGGTTCCGGGCACGGACCGTTCCCGCCCGCGGAACCCGACGGCGACCGGACGTCACCGGACGACGGCGAGCCGGAGGAGTCGACCCTCGTTCTCGACCTGTTCGGACAGCACCAGCGCAGCGAGGGCGTGCTGCGTCAAGCGGGCCGCTGGCTGACCTTCCGCAGTTCCGAGACCCTTCCCCCGTTCGCGTCGCTGCGCCGCTCCGTGGAACACCGGGCGCTCATGTCGACGGCCTTCGGGGCGCTCGGACTCGCCGCGAACATCCCGGTCGCGGTCGCGGTCCTCGACCGTGGCTGGATGATGTACGCCCACACCACGTCACGCGGCGCCCCCCTCGACCGACACGACCCGGAGCACCTCGCTGCCGCGTGGGACGGTGTCCGGCGCCTGCACGCGCACCAGATGTCCCACGGCGACCTGCGTCCCGAGAACATCCGGATCAGCGACGGCGCGGCGCTCTTCGACGGGTACGCGCGGACGGAGGTCGGGGCGGCGGATTCCCTGATGCTGGCCGACGTCGCGCAACTGCTGCTGGTCACCGCCGACATGTTCGGCATCGAGCGGGCGGTGTCGGCGGCGATCGACGCGGTCGGAGCCGAACGGGTCGTGTCGGCGTCGGGTCGGCTCACCCGTACCGCGACGCCGAGCCGGATTCGCCGGAGCGTGCGGGACGCCGGGTCGCTGATGGCCGCCGTCCGGTCCGAGGTGCGGGCCCGCACCGACACCGACGTCATCCGCGACGAGCAGGTGACCAGGTTCTCCCGCAACCAGCTGATCCAGCTGGGCCTGCTGATCGGTCTCGTCTACGTCGCCTATCCGTTCCTCAGCCAGGTCCCGACCTTCCTCACCGAGATGCGGTCCGTGACCTGGTGGTGGGTGCTGCTCGGCCTGGCCGTCTCGGGTCTGACCTACATCGGTGCCGCCGCCGCGCTGTGGGCGTGCGCGACGGAGTCGGTGAACTTCCGGCACCTGACGGTCATGCAGTTCGCCAACACCTTCGCGGCCACGACGACCCCCGCGGGCGTCGGCGGCCTCGCGTTGAGCGTCCGGTTCCTGCAGCACAACGGACTCGGCGGGGTGCGCGCGACCGCGGCCGTCGCACTGCAGCAGACGGTGCAGGTGGTGACCCACATCGGTCTCCTGATCGTGTTCAGCTTCGCCGCGGGCCGCAACGCCGACCTGTCCCACTTCATCCCCAGCGCCACCGTCATCTACCTCATCGTCGGTGTCCTGCTCGGCGTCGTCGGCGCCTTCATGGTGGTGCCGAAGCTGCGCCGGTGGCTGCGCGACGACCTGCGTCCCCAGATCGCCGATCTCACGACCGAACTCGTCGACCTCGCCCGCGACCCCGGCCGGTTCCTCATCATCGTCGGTGGCTGTGCCACAACCACTCTCGGTATGGCGCTGGCGTTGTGGGCGTCGGTCGAGGCGTTCGGTGGCGACGTCGCGTTCGTGACCGTCACCATCGTGACGATGATCGGCGGGACCCTCGCCTCCGCCGCCCCGACGCCCGGTGGTGTCGGCGCCGTCGAGGCGGCCCTGATCGGTGGACTCGCCGCTTTCGGCGTCCCTGCCGCGGTCGCCGTGCCGTCGGTTCTGCTGTACCGGGTGCTGACCTGTTGGCTACCCGTGGCCATCGGCTGGCCGACACTGCGCTGGCTTCAGCGCAACGACCTCGTCTGACCCCGCGCCGCCCGCCCCTTCCACCAGAGGAGCCCGTGTGGCTGAAGGTGGCATTCAAGCGGTTGAAGGAGGTGAACGGCACTTTCAGCCAATGGTGGGGGTGTGCGGGAGGGGAAGGGTGGGCCGGCTCAGGCGGGAAGGGTGCCGAGGACCGCGGTGAGAAGTCGGACGGCACCGTCCTTGTCGAGCGGGTTGTTGCCGTTGCCGCACTTCGGGGACTGCACGCAGGACGGGCAGCCGGCGGCGCACTCGCACGCGGCGATGGCGTCGCGCGTGGCCGTGAGCCACGGCCGCAGTCGCTCGAAGGCCCGGTCGGCGAACCCGGCGCCTCCCGGATGTCCGTCGTAGACGAACACCGTGGGCAGGCCCGTGTCCGCGTGCAGTGCCGTGGAGACGCCACCGATGTCGCCGCGGTCGCACGTCGCCACCAGCGGCAGCAGCCCGATCGCCGCGTGCTCCGCGGCGTGCAACGCACCGGGGAGCAGGTCGAAGGGAATGCCCGCCGATTCGAGAAGTTCCGTTGTCGCCGTGTACATCACGGCACGGGTCGGCAGGCTCTGTGCGGGCATGTCCAGTTCGATCTGGTCGAGGACCTCACCGCTCGGCAGCCGCCGCAGATAGCCGACGACCTGATGCGTCACCTCCACCTCGACCAGCGCCGCGGTGACCGGTCCGTGGTCGTGCCGCTCGAGCACCGTGGTGATCGCGATGTCGGTCGTCTCCCGTGCCGAGGTGGTCCATTCGGGCGTCTCCGGGTGGACGAGCGCCAGGCCCTCCTCCAGGTCGAGGGTGTCGACGACGAACGCCTCCCCCTGATGCAGGTACACGGCTCCGGGATGGGTGGTGGCGGGAGCTCGACCGCCGTCGACGGTCCCGAGGAGTCGGCCGGAGTCGGCGTCGACGATCGCGACCTGCACCCCGATGCCGCCGCGGATGTCGACGAACGCGTGCGGATTGGAGTCGGCGGTGACGAACCACCCGTGCGCGCGGCGCCGGATCAGGCCCTGTTCGGCGAGGTCCGTCAGCAGTTCGACCGCGCCGAACTCCGCGACCTCGGCGTCACTGAGGGGGAGTTCCATTGCGGCGCACAGCAGCTGCGGTCCCAGGACGTACGGGTTGGTGGGGTCGGTGACGGTGGCCTCGACGGGCTTGTCCAGCAGCGCGGCGGGGTGGTGCACGAGATAGGTGTCGAGTGGGTCGTCGCGGGCGACGAGGACCACGAGCGACCCCTCGCCGCGGCGCCCGGCGCGCCCGGCCTGCTGCCAGAACGACGCGACGGTGCCGGGGAACCCGGCGACGACCACGGCGTCGAGGCCCGCGATGTCGACCCCGAGTTCCAGGGCGTTGGTGGTCGCCGCGCCGAGCAGGGTGCCGTCGGCGAGCGCCGCCTCGAGTTCGCGGCGATCCTCGGCGAGGTAGCCGGCCCGGTACGCGGCGATGCGATCCACGAGGTCCGAATCGACTTCCGCGAGAATCCGTTTGGCGCCCATCGCGGTCAGTTCGGCGCCGCGCCTGGACCGGACGAACGTGAGGGTACGGGCACCCTCGACCACGAGGTCGGCCATGATCCGCGCGGATTCGCTGCCCGCGGCACGTCGCACCGGCGCCCCGTTCTCGCCGGTGACATCGGTGAGCAGTGGCGGCTCCCACAATGCGACCGTCCGCGGTCCGTGTGGGGAACCGTCATCGAGGACCTCCGCGCACGGCGAGCCGATCAGTCGGGAGGCCGCTGAGCCCGGGTCGGACGTGGTGGCGCTGGCGAGGACGAACACGGGGTCGGCGGCGTAGCGGTGCGCGATGCGCCGGAGGCGCCGCAGGACCAGTGCGACATTGGATCCGAAAACGCCTCGGTACGAGTGGCATTCGTCGACGACGACGTACCGCAGGTTCCGGAAGAAGTGCGCCCAGCGCTGATGTGACCGCAACATCCCGATGTGGAGCATGTCCGGGTTGGTGAACACCCAGCGTGAGTTGGCGCGGACCCACTGCCGGACCTCGGTCGGGGTGTCGCCGTCGAATGCGCTGGGGTACGCGTCGACGAGTTCGTCGGTGCCGTCGCAGAGCGCGACGGCGGCGCGGATCTGGTCGGCGCCGAGCGCCTTCGTCGGGGCGAGGTAGAGCGCGGTGGCGCGGGGGTCCTCGGCGAGCGCCGTCAGCACCGGCAGCTGGTACGCGAGGGACTTTCCGGACGCGGTGCCGGTGGCGACGACGACATTTGTGCCGTGGGCGGCGAGCGTCGCGGCCTGCTCCTGGTGCGTCCAGGGGAGAGGCACGCCACTGTCGCGAAGTGCGTCCACGACGCCGGGGTGTGCCCACGACGGCCACGTGGCGTAGCTCGACTCGCGTGCAGGTAGCTCGGCGATGTGGGTGAGGGGCGTTTCGTGACCGGGAGTGCCGGCCAGGACACGATTGAGGAGTTGACGCCCGTAACTCTCGTCCACTCGCTGTTCTCTCCGCGTTCTGTGTCTGCCGGGTCATGCGTTCGACCTGGGTTTTTGATGGTACTGGTGGGACGTCGAGGCGAGCGTGTCGCCCCGTAGGAGCGGGTTGGCGGTGGTTCTGACCTGCACTTACCGGCAAGTACAATGCAACAAGATCATTTCAATGTGGTTTTAGGCTGTTGCACTTGCGCGAAGCGTGGTTGACTAACTCCCGGTCGCAGCTTCTGTGTTCGTGTACGCGCTCGCAGGACGATGTTGCGAGCGCGGTGCTCGATGCTTTCCTGAGGGGGAATCAGCGGTACAGCGGTCGGAACCGGCCCGGTGGGCTGTGAGCGCTGTCCGCCGCATCCGGTGTTAGAAAGAGAAGGAACAGCATGGCACAGGGCACTGTGAAGTGGTTCAACGCGGAGAAGGGTTTCGGCTTCATCGCCCCCGAGGACGGCTCTGCTGACGTCTTCGTCCACTACTCCGAGATCCAGGGCAGCGGTTTCCGCACCCTCGAGGAGAACCAGCGCGTGGAGTTCGAGGTCGGCCAGGGCACCAAGGGTCCCCAGGCGACCGGCGTTCGCGCCATCTGATTCGAGTACCGCAACAGGTTCGAATCACTCGTCCCCCGCCGCCGACAGGTAGCGGGGGACGAGTCGTGTCCGGGGCACGTCCGGAGCGATTCTCGGCACGACGCCCTCGGCGTGGCGCGCGTTCGCACTGAATCGACCCCCTGTGCGGGGTTACTGTCCTGAGGGTGAACCAGCTGTCCTTCTTCTCGGCGGACACGGTCCCGCCCGAGATCACGGACCTCGACGGTCTGATCGCCGGCCCGGGGCAGATCGCGGCCACCGCCGACCGCGCCCGGGTGTCGGTGGTCGTCGACGCGCAATGGCGTGCCGATGCGATCGCCTCGATGATCGAGGACGCCGGGCTCGTCGCGGAGATCACCCGATCCGACGAGGGCAACCTCCTGGTTCGCACCGCCTCCGTTCCCGAGCTGGCGGTGCTCGCGGCCCGCTGGACAAGGGGCGCGGTGAAATCCGTGCCCGCCGGATGGGTGCCCGGACCGCGCGCGTTGCGGGCCTGGGCACTGGCCGCGGGACGGACGGAGAACAACGGCAGTCGGTTCGTGCTCGGCCTCGATCCGCACGCCCCGGACACCCATCCCCTGCTCGCGCAGTCGCTCATGCGGGCCGGGGTCGCACCCACCCTGTTCGGGACGCGCGGTAACCAGCCAGGGTTGCGGATCGGTGGACATCGGCGCCTGATGCGTCTCGTCGAGAGCATCGGGGAACCGCCCGCAGGGGTGGAGGCGAGGGAGGCGTGGCCCCGGGTGTAGAACGGTCGACACGGAACTGATCTGCAAGGATTGGTCCGCGGTGTGTCACTCTGGTAGCCGGGTGATCGCCGATACGAGGCGAGAAAGGTGCAGGCAGAGAAGTGGCAGCTCGAGATAAGGACACGGCGGGGGACTCCACCACCGCTGCCGGCCGGACACGCCGGCTCGTGATCGTCGAGTCGCCGACGAAGGCCCGCAAAATCGCCCCGTACCTGGGCAGCAACTACGTCGTCGAGGCGTCCGTCGGGCACATTCGCGACCTGCCGCGCGGCGCCGCCGACGTCCCCGTGAAGTACAAGGGCGAACCGTGGGCGCGCCTCGGCGTGAACGTCGACCAGGACTTCGAACCGCTCTACGTCGTCAGTCCCGACAAGAAGTCGAAGGTCACCGAACTCAAGAGCCTGCTCAAGGACGCCGACGAACTCTTCCTCGCCACCGACCCCGACCGCGAGGGCGAGGCCATCGCCTGGCACCTGCTCGAAACCCTGAAGCCGAAGATCCCGGTCCGCCGGATGGTCTTCCACGAGATCACCAAGCCCGCGATCCTCGCGGCCGCCGAGGACACCCGTGACCTCGACCAGGACCTCGTCGACGCGCAGGAGACCCGCCGCATCCTCGACCGCCTGTACGGCTACGAGGTCAGCCCGGTGCTGTGGAAGAAGGTCATGCCGAAGCTGTCGGCGGGCCGCGTCCAGTCCGTCGCCACCCGCGTCATCGTCCAGCGCGAGCGCGAGCGGATGGCGTTCCGCTCCGCCGAGTACTGGGACATCTCCGCGACCCTGGACGCCGGAGCCCAGGCCAGCCCCCGCACGTTCGGCGCGCGGCTCGTTGCCGTCGACGGCAACCGCGTCGCCGCCGGCCGTGACTTCGGCGCCGACGGCGCGCTCAAGTCCACCGGCGTCACCGTCCTCGACGAGGCCGCGGCCCGCACCCTCGCCGAGGCACTGCACGGCGTCGACCTGACGGTCGCGTCAGCCGAGGACAAGCCGTACACCCGCAAGCCGTACGCGCCGTTCATGACGTCGACGCTGCAGCAGGAGGCGGCCCGCAAGCTGCGCTTCTCCTCCGAGCGGACCATGCGGACCGCGCAGCGGCTGTACGAGAACGGCCACATCACCTACATGCGTACCGACTCGACGACGCTGTCCGAGTCGGCGATCAACGCGGCGCGCGCCCAGGCCACCGAGCTGTACGGCGCCGAGTACGTGAGCCCGAGCCCGCGTCAGTACACCCGCAAGGTGAAGAACGCGCAGGAGGCACACGAGGCGATCCGTCCGGCGGGTGACGTCTTCGCGACCCCCGGTCAGCTGCACAGCCAGCTCGGCACCGACGAGTTCAAGCTGTACGAGCTGATCTGGCAGCGCACCGTCGCCTCGCAGATGCAGGACGCTCGCGGCACCACCCTGACGCTGCGCATCACCGGCACCGCCCGGACCGGGCAGGAGGCGACCTTCTCGGCGTCCGGCCGGACCATCACCTTCCCCGGCTTCCTCAAGGCGTACGTCGAATCGGTGGACGAGGAGGCCGGCGGCCAGTCCGACGACGCCGAGTCCCGGCTGCCGGTGCTCGTCGCCGGGCAGGGCGTGACGGCCACCAAGCTCGATCCGGACGGCCACACCACGAATCCGCCGGCGCGGTTCACCGAGGCGAGCCTGATCAAGACGCTGGAGGAACTCGGCATCGGTCGGCCCTCGACATACGCGTCGATCATCAAGACGATTCTCGACCGCGGCTACGTGTACAAGCGCGGCAGCGCGCTCGTGCCCTCGTGGGTCGCGTTCGCTGTGATCGGCCTGCTGGAGGCGCATTTCGGGCGGCTCGTCGACTTCGACTTCACCGCCGCGATGGAAGACGACCTCGACGAGATCGCCGGCGGCCGCGAGCAGCGCGGAAACTGGTTGTCCGGCTTCTATTTCGGTGGCGAGGAGGGCCCCGATGGGTCCGTCGCCCGCGCCGGTGGCCTCAAGAAGATGGTCGGCGAGAACCTGGAGGGCATCGACGCCCGTGAGGTGAACTCGATCCGGCTGTTCGACGACGCCGAGGGCCGCGAGGTGCACGTCCGTGTGGGCCGGTTCGGTCCCTACCTGGAGCGGATGGTCGTCAATCCCGATGATCCCGAGGGTGATCCGGTGTCGCAGCGGGCGAACCTGCCCGACGACCTGCCGCCGGACGAGCTGACGCCCGAGTACGCGGAGAAGCTGTTCGCGACCCCGCAGGACGGTCGTCGCCTCGGCGTCGACCCGTTGACCGGGCACGAGATCGTCGCCAAGGAAGGACGATTCGGCCCCTACGTCACGGAGATCCTGCCCGAGCCGGAGCCCGAGCCAGAGCCGGATATCGTGCCGGTGCCCCAGGGCGGCGACGGGACGGTGGCCACCAAGGCACCCGCCAAGAAGGCGGTGAAGAAGGCCGCGAAGAAGGTCGCAGGCCCCAAGCCGCGCACCGGCTCGCTGCTGAAGTCGATGGACGTCGCCACCGTGACGCTGGAGGACGCGCTGCGGCTGCTGTCGCTGCCGCGCGTCGTCGGCGTCGATCCGGAGTCGAAGGAAGAGATCACCGCGCAGAACGGTCGCTACGGGCCGTATCTGAAGAAGGGCACCGACTCCCGGTCGCTGGCGACCGAGGAGCAGATGTTCACCGTCACCCTCGAGGAGGCGCTGAAGATCTACGCCGAGCCCAAGCGGCGTGGCCGCCAGGGTGCGGCGCAGCCGCCGTTGCGGGAACTGGGCAAGGACTCGGCGACGGACAAGCCGATGGTCATCAAGGACGGACGTTTCGGTCCGTACGTGACCGACGGTGAGACCAACGCCAGCCTGCGCAAGGGTGACGAGGTCGAGACGATCACCGACGAGCGCGCATCGGAACTGTTGGCGGACAGGCGTGCTCGCGGCCCCGTGAAGAAGAAGGCCGCGGCGAAGAAGGCGCCTGCCAAGAAGGCTCCCGCGAAGAAGGCGGCCGCCAAGAAGGCTCCGGCGAAGAAGGCCGCGGCGAAGAAGGCGCCCGCCAAGAAGGCCACCGGCTCCGAGGACTGAACGCGGCCATCGTGTACCGGGAACTGTCGATCGCGTTGCCGGGCACGGTTGCCTGGGCGGTGGACCGCGTCGGCGCCGACGGTGCCTTCGTCCTGCCGGACGGGTGCATGGACCTGGTCTGGCACGACGGCGGGTTCCTCGTCGCCGGCCCCGACACCCGGGCCCACCGCAGCACGGCGGCCGGATCGCGGGCGATCGGCCTGCGATTCGCGCCCGGGCTCGGCCCCCGCGCGCTGGGGATTTCCGCGGACGAGGTGCGCGACAGCAGGATTCCGCTCCGGGACGTGTGGTCGGACGCGGCCGTGCGGCGGCTCACCGACGACGCGGCCCGGGATCCGCTGGCCGCGCTCACGGCGGCGGTCCGCGACCGCCTCGACCCGGTGGACCTGCCGGTCGAGTTCTCGATCGGGGCCCGCCTGGCGTCGGGGGCGTCGGTCGGGGACGTGGCGGCCGAACTCGGGTGGAGTCCGCGCCGGATGCACCGGCGTGCCCTCGTCGCCTTCGGGTACGGGCCGAAGACCCTCGCGCGGGTGCTGCGATTCGATCGCGCTGTCGCCGCAGCCCGCTCCGGCGTCGGATTCGCGCGGGTCGCCGCCGACGCGGGCTACGCCGATCAGGCGCACCTGGCTCGCGAGGTGCGATCCCTCTCCGGGATCACCCTGCGGCAGCTGACAGGTCAGCCGGGGAGTGCCGCGAACAGGTCGACGTGATTGCCGTCCGGGTCCGTGACCGTCGCGTATCGCTGACCCCAGAACGCGTCGAAGGGTGCGAGTTCGCCCTCGCCTCCGGCGCCCAGGAGCAGCGCGTAGGTGGCGTCCACCCCGTCGGGTGATCCACAGTCGAAGGCCAGGGACGGTCCGCCGCCGCCGATCTCGGGATCGAAGTCCGGCTGGAACGAGCGAATGGTTTCCACGGTGTCGAAAGCGAGACGCATCCCGCCGGGCAGCGCGACCTCGACGTGCGGCTGCGTGGCGGCCTCCGCGGGGATGTCGAGACCGAGCAGGCGGTAGAAGGCGAAGGTGCGTTCCGGATCGTGGGCGACCAGGCCGATCACGGCGAATCGTGGTGTCATGCGATCACCGTAGGCGCGAGGAGGCGCGTCGGTCTTGAACGTTTCGGACAACCGCGTCAGCGGCCGACGAACATCGCGACCACGGCGTCGGCAAGGTCGTCCGGGGTGGCGTCGATCGCGCCGTCGAGCCAGGCGGTGACGAGCTCGGCCATGCCGCCGATGAACAACAGCCCGGCGACCTCGCCGTGAATGTCGGATCGTGGTGGGGCGTGCAGTTCGGACGCGGCCCGGTGGGCGAACCGGCGCAGGAGTGCGGTCCGCTGCCGCCGCGTCTGCGGGAGCGCGGCCGACTCGATGATCGCCACCCGGCCCTTGCGGGGATCCCGGTCGATCAGTGCGACGAAGGCCCGCACCGATGCCCGCATCCGGGTGGCGAGGTCGCCGTCGGTGGCGTCGGCTGCGGCCTGTGCGGTCGCTTCGATCTCCGCGGCGATCCACTCCATCACCGCGACGAGGGCATCGTCGACCGCCTGGAAGCTCTCGTAGAAGTAGCGCTCGCTGAGGCCGGCCTCGGCGCAGATCCGGGTCATCGTCACGCGGTCCTCGCCCGCCCAGACCGTGAGGGTCGCCTCCAGCAGCCGGCTGCGGCGCTCGGCGGCCCGGTCGGCGGCGCTGACCCCGCGGTACGTTCCGGAGCGAACGGCCATGACACCACCCTCGCACAGAAGATTGACAGAGCATCCTTCCTGAATGATAGTGATGGCGATCACATTGTCCGAGTGATCGCGGGCCGAGGGGAGTGCGATGGTCGACCACGCCGCGATGCCGCGGGCTCGTGAACTGCCGCCGATCCACCGGGGCGACCGCGGACTGCCCGTGCTCGGCCGGGCCCTCGACTACGCACGCGACCCGATGGTCATGTTCGAGCGGCAGTGGAGCAGCTACGGCGAGATCACGCCCATCCGCATGATCGGCCGCACCTGGGTCGTCGCACTCGGTCCAGATGCGTGCGAGGAGATCCTGCTCAACCGGCAGAAGGCATTCGCCAACGGTCCCGCGTGGACGTACGTCGTCGGGCCCTTCTTCCGGCGTGGGCTGATGTTCCTCGACGCCGACGAGCACCTGCTGCACAGGCGCATCATGCAGCAGGCGTTCACCCGCCGCCGACTCGAGGCGTACACCACGGCAATGCACCCCGCGATCGAGGACGCGCTCGAGACCTGGGGAGACGCAACCGGTTTCACGGCGTACCCCGCACTCAAGCAACTGACCCTGTCCATCGCGACCGACACGTTCATGGGCGGAGCGCCGGACACCTCGCCCGCCGAGATGGACCGCATCAACCGGGCGTTCATCGACTGCGTCCAGTCCGCGGCGGGCATCGTGCGGCTGAACCTGCCGTTCACCCGATGGGGCCGCGCCACCCGCGGCCGCCGCCGACTGGAACGGTTCTTCCGCCACTACCTGCCGTCCCGTCGCGCGAACCGCACCGACGACCTGTTCTCCGTGCTCTGCCACATCGAGAGCGAGGACGGCGAACGCTTCGGCGACGACGATGTCGTCAACCACATGATCTTCCTGCTCATGGCCGCGCACGACACCTCGACGAGCACCCTGTCGACGATGCTGCAGTACCTCGGCCAGCACCCCGACTGGCAGCAGCGGTGCCGGGACGAGTCCCTCGCCCTCGGGCCCCGTCCCACGCTGGCCGAGTTGGAAGGGCTCGAATCGCTCGACCTCGTGATGAAGGAGTGCCTGCGACTGCGGGCGCCGGTGCCGGTGGTGGTGCGGCGCGCCACCACCGACGTCGACGTCCGCGGCATCCGCATCCCCGCGGGCACCGACGTCGTGGTCACGCCGCAGTTCTCGCACGTGATGGACACGTACTGGACCCACCCCGAACGTTTCGACCCCGACCGGTTCGGGCCCGATCGCCGCGAGGACCGGGCGCACCACTACGCGTGGGAGCCGTTCGGCGGGGGCGTCCACAAGTGCCTCGGCATGCACTTCGCCGGCGGCGAGGTCAAAGCCGTCATGCACCACCTGCTGCGCGGACACGAGTGGAGCGTCGACCCCGGGTACGTCGCGCCGATCAACAACCACTCGCTGCCCTTCCCGAACGACGGCCAGCCGATCGACCTGCGGCGCCGACGGCAGGCTGTCCGTGGGCCTCGATAGGGTGGGCGCATGGCGGGAGTGTTCGATCGGCTGGTCGGCCAGCACGAAGTCGAGGTCGGTCTGATCGCTGCCGCGACCGCGGCGCGGGGTGCGGCGGAGACCACCGACGGCGCGACCGAACTCGCCGAGGGGTCCGGGTCGCGGATGACGCACTCCTGGCTGTTCACCGGGCCGCCCGGCTCGGGTCGCTCGGTCGGCGCGCTGTGTTTCGCGGCGGCGTTGCAGTGCACCGGCGACGGCGTTCCCGGCTGCGGCCGCTGCCACGCCTGCACCACCGTCCTCGCCGGCACCCACGGCGACGTCCGGCGGGTGATCCCCGAGGGCCTGAGCATCAGCGTCAAGGAGATGCGCGAGATCGTGCAGACGGCGTCGCGCAGGCCGAGTACCGGCCGCTGGCAGGTCATGATCATCGAGGACGCCGACCGGCTCACCGAGGGCGCCGCGAACGCCCTGCTGAAGGTCGTCGAGGAGCCGCCGGAACGGACCGTCTTCCTGCTGTGCGCACCCTCCGTCGACCCCGAGGACATCTCGGTGACCCTGCGGTCACGGTGCCGGCACGTCGGGCTGTTCACGCCGTCCGCGGAGGCGATCGCCGGGGTACTGCGTGAGCGTGACGGGCTCGACGAGCAGTCCGCGCGCGACGCGGCGCGGATCAGCGGCGGACATGTCGGACGCGCGCGCCGGCTCGCCACCGACGAGGCCGCGCGCAGGCGCCGGGACCAGGGACTCGCCCTCGCGTCGGCGGCGACCCGCTATTCGACGCGGTACTCGCTCGCCGAAGAACTGGTCCGGGAGCTCGAGGTCGAGGCCAAGGAACTCAACGCCGAGATCAACGAACGCGAGACCGAGGAACTGCGCACCGCGCTCGGCGCCGGTGGCACCGGCAAGGGCGCGGCAGCCGCCCTGCGGGGATCGGCGGGCGTGCTGAAGGACCTCGAACGCAGGCAGAAGTCGCGGGAGACCCGGATGAAGCGCGACGCGCTCGACCGGGCGCTCATCGACCTCGCGGGCCTGTACCGGGACGCCCTGGCCGCGGCGTTCGGATCGGACGCGACGGCGAACCACCCCGACCGCGCCGAGCAGGCACGGAAGATGGCGGGCGTCGGCAGTCCGGCCGCGCTGCTGCGGTGTATCGAGGCTGTGCTCGACTGTCGCGAGGCGCTCGACACCAACGTGAAACCGCAGTTCGCCGTCGCCGCGATGATGGCGAGGCTCGGCGCCGAGCTGGGCTGACCGACCCCGTTTTCGTAATCCGAGGCCGAGCCGTTAGACTTCCGTTGCTCGGTCGACAGGCCGGGCGCGCTGCCTTAGCTCAGTCGGTAGAGCATTTCACTCGTAATGAAAAGGTCGAGAGTTCGATTCTCTCAGGCAGCTCAGCGAAACCCCAGGTGAGAGCACGATTCACCTGGGGTTTTCTGATGCCCGGCACAGCGATTCCGCCCACGTCCGTACCGCGGCTGGATAGCCTTCCGGGATGAACAAGGTGATGGTGGCCGCGGTCGGTGTCGGACTGTTGCTCACAGCGGGCTGTGGCAGCGACGACTCCCCGGCGGCCGAGGGGGATCAGACCACGACGCCGACGACCACGACGGAAGCGGCGGCGCCCACCGCGCCGACGCCCGCGGGAACGTCGCCCGCGATCTTCGAAGTGGGACAGCCCGTCGAGAACGGCGGGCTCACGGTGACCGTCACGTCTGTGGACGCATCGCCGACGGTGCCGGTCTCGGACGGTGCCGGCGGCTACCGTGACAGGGCCGCGGCCGAGGGCAGCCAGTACGTCGTGCTCTCCGCGGACATCGTGAACGGGATGGCTGCGCCGATCGACCTGAGCTGCGGCGAAACGATCGGTACCCGGCTGGCCGACGCGCAGAAGCAGCAGTTCAACGTGATCGCCGATCTGGACTCGGTGCAGGGCAACAGGCCGTGCGGTGACCAGCTCGCCCCCGGAACGGACGGCCAGATCCGCTGGGTGTTCGAG
The DNA here is from genome assembly GCF_042681175.1 of Rhodococcus gannanensis. Lineage (NCBI taxonomy): Bacteria > Bacillati > Actinomycetota > Actinomycetes > Mycobacteriales > Nocardiaceae > Rhodococcus > Rhodococcus gannanensis. The sequence goes on along the minus strand of NZ_JBHUFB010000022.1, from coordinate 337,634 downwards.
GTGGGGGCCGATTCGGTACCGAAGGTGTTCGCGTTCCTCAACGCGGACGGTCCCGAGCCGACCGCGGTGAAGGTCGTGAACCTCTCCGTGGACTGAGTCCGCCCGCCCGGCCGTTGTGGACAACTCGGCCGGGCGGCGGCGTGACCACGGACAACGACTCGGGCGGGTTGCCGGATCGTCGCTGACTCGAAAGTTGCCAACAGGAACGGGAATTACGTTTCCGCAGGTGAGGTGGGATTCGACGCGGCGCTTCCGGCGAACATCCACAGGTTGTCCACACCCCGAACTGGCCCTGTGAATAGGTTTGTCCACAGATGTGGACAACGCGCCCGTGGTGACTGCTCGGCGGTGGGTGTGGATTCGGGTTACCTTGCAGGTGCCGGACTCGTCCCGGGACGGAAGGAATCCTCGCGATGACCGAGCCCCCTGACCGCGGAGCGCCCTCGCCCGACCCGGACCTGCCACCGACCGGACAGCCGCGGCAGGATCAACCGCCGCCCCCGTATCCGCAACCCGGGTATTCACCGCCTCCGTACCCGCAGCCCGGATATCCGCCACCGCCGTATCCCCAGGCTGGGTATCCGCCCCCTGGTTATCCGTCCGGGTACGCCGTGCCTCCCATGCCCGCCTACCCCTATGCCTCGTGGTGGGCCCGGCTCACCGCGTACATGCTCGACGCGATCGTCGTTCCCCTCGTCGGCTACGTCCTGGCCGGAGTCGGCGCGTTCATCGCGTTCAAGGACACCAGTTCCACAACGGTCACCAATCGGACCGACTACTTCACCGAGACGACGACGAACCTGGACGGCGTCAGCGGCACGGGCATCGCAATCATGGTCGGCGGGATCCTGCTCGCACTGGCGCTGGTCGTCTGGAACAACGTGTTCCGGCAGGGGCGGACCGGTCAGACCGTCGCGAAGTCGTGGCTGGACATCGCCGTCGTGCGCGAGGCCGACGGGCGACCGCTCGGAGCGGGTATGGCCTTCGTTCGGTGGTTGCTGCTCGTCGTGCTCGGTGACCTCTGTCTGCTCAATTTCCTGTGGCCGCTGTGGGATCCGCGGAGCCGGTGCTGGCACGACATGATCGTCTCGACGGTGGTGGTCCGCACCGAGTGACCGCACTTCACCCCGTCGACGAACCGGCACCGCCGCGGCGGCCCGGGTGGCGACGCTGCGCCGGGCCGGTGGCGGTTGCGGGGGCGGCCGCGGCCGTGGCGGCGCTGCTGTACGTCCGTGATCCACACCGTCCCGGGGCGTACGGGCTGTGCCCGTTCCACGCGCTGACCGGACTGTGGTGCCCGGGTTGTGGAGGCTTGCGGGCAGCGCACGACCTCGTGCACGGAGACCTGTGGGCCTCGTTGTCGAGCAACGCGTTCGTCGCGCCCCTGGTGCTGGTTCTGGCCGTCGCCTGGGTGCGGTGGGTGCCCCGGAGGTGGCGGGGCGGAAACGAGAGGATGATCGTGTTGGGGCCGGTCGTGACGGTGATCGTGCTCGCCGCGCTCGCCGCCTACACGGTCCTGCGCAACACGCCGTGGGGGTCGGGCCTGGCGCCCGGCTGAACCGGTCCGAACGAGGTGAAGGTGAATCCGATGGCCATGCAGATCTTCTCGTTGATCGTGCTGATCGGCGCGCTCGTCATGCTCGTCCCCGTTGCGCGCCGGGTGTTCGGCAAGCGGGACGAGTGACGGCTTCGTCCCACTCGACACCGGCCCGAAACCGGACCATGCTCAATCATGGCCGAATCACTGCGTGACCGGGTCCGTGAGAAGTTGATGCGCCAGATCGCCGAGGACGGCGGTGGGCCGTCGGAACGCGCGGAGGACGATCCGCGCCTCATCTCGCTCGACGACGACCTCGCGGTCCTCGACCGCGCCCAGGACGGCGATCCGGTGATCGAGGAACTCGCCGCCAAGTACTGGGTCCCGTGACCGCTATCCACCCGACCACCGGGAAGTCTTTCGCCTAGCGTATAAATACATCTTGTGTCTAAGTTGCGTTCTGCGTCCGAGCAGGTCTATCTGGAGGTCAAGGAGCGGATTCTGTCCGCGACCCTCCCCGGCGGCGAGCTGATCAGCGAAGGCGAGATCGCGTCCGAGATGGGGACCAGCCGCACCCCGGTCCGGGAGGCGTTCCTGCGCCTCGAGGCCGAGGGCTGGATGCGACTCTTCCCGAAACGCGGCGCGCTCGTCGTGCCGGTCGCCGACGGTGAGACCGAGCACGTGCTCGCGGCGCGCCTGCTCCTCGAGGCCGACGCCGCGCGCGTGGTCGCGCGCGGGCCCGAGCACGTGCGCGTCGACCTGGTCCGGGGGCTGCGCGCCAACCTGGACGCCCAGCGCGCGGCGGCAGCCGACGGCGACGTCGCCGAGTTCAGCGGTCTCGACGCAGACTTCCACGGCCTGATCGTGCGGGCAGGCGGGAACCCGCTGCTGGTGACGTTCTACATCGGCCTGCGCGAGCGTCAGCGCAGGATGACGGCCAGGTCCCTCAACCGCGATCCGCGACAGCTGCAGTCGATCATCGATGACCACGTCCACCTCGCCGACCTGGTCGAGGCGGGGGACGCGGGCGCCTTCGCCGTCGCCGACGACATTCACATGCGTCGCGTCCATGGCCTCCCTGCCCCGACCGCCGTCGGCACCGAGGGCGGTGCCCGGTGAGCGTCCGGTTCGAGACCGTCGTCGACGCCGGGACGGCCACTTCCTCCCGGCGTCGGATCGCGCCGTGGGCGCTGGTCTCCGCGGCCATGTTCGCGGTGGCCTGGGGTGGCAACGAGTTCACCCCGCTGCTCGTCATGTACCGCCTCGACCACGGCTTCTCGCCCGTCGTCGTGGACACCTTCCTGTTCGCGTACGTGCTCGGCATCGTGCCCGCGCTGCTGCTCGGCGGACCGCTGTCGGACCGGTTGGGCCGCCGGCCGATCATGCTTCCCGCTCCGTTCGTCGCGGCGGCAGGTTCGCTGGTGCTGGCCTTCGGCGCCGACAGCGCGCTGCTGCTGGTGGTCGGACGCATTCTGAGCGGCATCGCACTCGGTCTCGGCATGGCGGTCGGTGGCAGCTGGCTCAAGGAGCTGTCGGTGCCGCCATGGGATGCCGAGGCGGCCCCGGGTGCGGGTGCGCGCCGGGCTGCGATGAGCCTGACTGCGGGATTCGCGATCGGGGCGGGGACCGCGGGCGTGCTAGCGCAGTGGGCGCCGTGGCCGAGCGCGCTGGCGTACGTCTTGCACATCGCGATCACCGTCGCGGCCGGGGTCGCGCTGGCGGTCGCGCCGGAATCGCGCCCGGCGACCCCCAAGGGTGAGCGGGCGCCGTTGATCGACGACCTGAAGATCCCCGCCGCCTCCCACCGCCGGTTCTGGCTGGTCATCGCCCCGGTGGCACCGTGGGTTTTCGGTGCGGCGAGCTGCGCGTACGCCGTCATGCCCGCGCTGATGGCAGACCGCAGTGGCGGTCGTCCCGTCGCCTTCTCCGCGTTGTTGTGCGTCGTCGCACTGGGCTGCGGGTTCGCGATCCAGGCGCTCGGTCGGCGCATCGACACCCCGCGCAGTGCGCGTGCGGTGATCGTCGCGCTGTGTCTCCTCGTGGTGGGTATGTCGCTCGGCGCACTCGCCGCGGACCGGTTGACGGTGCCGCTGGCGTTGCTCGCCGCCGCGGTGCTCGGCTGCGGTTACGGCATGGCGCTGGTGTCGGGGTTGCAGGAGATCCAGCGGATCGCGCGGCCGGACGATCTCGCCGGACTGACCGCCGTCTTCTACTCGCTGACGTACATCGGGTTCGCGGTGCCGGCCGCGTTGGCGCTCGTCGTGCAGTCCTGGCCCACGGTCGGGTACCCCGTGATGTTCCTGGCCGGAGCAGTCGTCGCCGCCGCCGCTCTCGCATTGGTCCTCTGCAACAGCCGGGCGCACCTCCCGGCGACGGCCGACGACGCGGACCGGGCGGAGCACCGACGCGACGACGCACCGATCGTGGGCTGAATCGCGACCTTTCGGCGACCGCCCGGCTATCCCGCCGGGCGTAGCGTTGAGGTCGGGGAAGTGTGGTCGGGGCAAACCAAGCGAGGGGGGCGAGAGCGAGGCTGCCGTGGTCCTGTCGTCCGCGGCGCGAACAAGCGTCGGGAACCTTCCCCACGAGCTGACCAGCTTCGTCGGTCGCCGCCGCGAGGTCACCGAGACGAGACGCAGCCTGTCGGCGTCGCGGCTGGTCACGCTGACCGGAATCGGCGGAGTCGGCAAGACTCGGCTGGCGCTGCGGGTGGCGCACGAGTCGCAGCGAGCCTTCCCCGACGGCGTGTGGTTCGTCGAGTTCGGCGGGTTGACCGCACCGGAGCTCGTCCATGACGCGGTGGCGACGGCCTTCGGGATTCGCGAGGTGCGCCCAGGACCACCCGACGCCCTCGTCGACTTCATCTGCGAGCAGAACGTCCTGCTCGTCCTCGACAACTGCGAGCACCTGGTCGGCGCCGCCGCCGAACTCGCCGGCAACCTGCTGCGGAGCTGCCGCAATCTGCGCATTCTCGCAACCAGCCGGGAACCCCTCGGCGTCAGCGGGGAGAAGGTCCTCCGGGTTCCGCCACTCGGTGTTCCCGATCCGGACCGGCCCGGCCGCGGAAAGCCCACGTTGTTCGAGGCGGTCACCCTGTTCGAGGAGCGCGCGGTCGCGGTCGTCCCCGGATTCGACCTGAACGACACCAACCGCGCAGCCGTGACGCGTATCTGCCAGCGGCTCGACGGGCTGCCGCTCCCGATCGAACTTGCCGCTGCCCGGCTTCGGGCACTGTCGCCCGACCAGATCGCCGCGCGCCTGACCGACACCTTCATGCTCCTCAACGCGGGAGGCCGGGAAGCGCCGTCGCGGCAGCAGACCCTCCGGCTGTGCATCGACTGGAGTCACGACCTGTGTACCCCGCGGGAGCGGGAGGCGTGGAGCCGGCTGTCGGTGTTCGGTGGGCGGTTCGAACTCGACGCCGCCGAAGCGATCTGCGCAGAGACACTGGGGCAGCACGAACTGCTCGACGTCGTGACGTCGCTGGTGGACAAGTCGATTCTGATCCGCGACGAGCAGGACAGCGGCGTCGGTTACCGGATGCTCGAGACGCTGCGCGACTACGGCCGAGAGAAGCTCGAACTGACCGGAGACGGCCCGCGCCTGCGCCGCCGCCACCGCGACTGGTACGAGACGTTCGTTGCGCCCGTGGAGTCGGAGTGGATCGGTCCGCAGCAGGCCCGGTGGCGGGCACGGCTGCAGTGCGAGCAACCCAATCTCCGGGCGGCGACGCAGTTCTGTCTCGACGATCCGGCCGAGGCCGAGTCCGGTCTGCGCATCGCCACCGCGACCTGGCCGTACGCGTTGTCCCGCGGCCAGTTGCAGGAGGGACGGTACTGGCTCGAACGGGCGCTCGCCCATCAGGGCGGTGAACCGACGGTCGCGCGGGCGAAGGCGCTGTGCGCGTACATCCTGCTGTCCGGCAACCAGGGCCACACCGACGAGGCCGAGGCGTACCTCGACGAGGCTCGGGCCGTCGTCGCGGTGGTGGGCGATCCTGTCGTCGACGCGGAGCTGGCATACGCCGAAGGGAACCACGCGTTGTTCGCCGGGGACATGGCACGCGCATTGGAGCTCTTTCCCGCCGGTCTCGACGTGTTCCGCGGTACCGACCCGCTGCGCGAGGTGTCCACGCTTCTCGGCATGGGTCTCGCGTCCGGGATCGTCGGTGAGGTGGATCGGGCGGTGCGGTACGCGGAGGAGTCGCTGGCCATTGCCGAGGCGCGAGGCGATGCGGTCTACCGCGCGTACGGTCTACTCGTGCTGGCACTCACGCTCGTGCGGGCCGACCGCGGGCGGGCCCGGGGCCTTCTCCACCGAGTGGTCCGGCTCGAGCACGATCTCGGTGACCCGCTCGGGACGGCGATGTCGGTGGAAGCCCTGGCCTGGGTCGCGGACGCCGACGGCGAGGCGCAGCGTGCCGCGGTACTGCTCGGCGCGGCACAGTCGATGTGGAGCACCTTCGGTAGCGGCGGCGTGAGCGTGCTGGCGATGCGTACCTTGCACGACGACTGTGTGGACAGCACCAGACGCGCCCTCGGGGACGCGGCCTTCACCAAGGCGTTCCGGCGCGGTCTGGAGGCCGTCACGGATGACGCGGTCGCCTACGCATTGCGCGAGACCAACCTGGCCTCGGGCGGGTCCTCGGGCGAAGCGTCCACTGCGCCGGGCGGCGACCTGACCCGGCGTGAGCGGCAGATCGCGGACCTCGTGGCGGAGGGACTCACCAATCGCGCCATCGCGGAACGGTTGGTCATCTCACCGCGCACGGTGGAGGGGCATGTGGAGCACGCACTGACGAAGCTCGGGTTTCGCTCCCGGAGCCAGATCGCGGCCTGGGTGGCCGAGCAGAAGGCCGCGGAAACGCCCTGACCAGGGGTTCCCGCACGCCCGTGCCGGAACGCCGTGACGACGGTGAACGACGAGCGCGGGGAAAACAGGTATGCGAACGGGTACTTCGACCGTCGTCCCCGTCCGAGCGACACGGAACCATGGAACATGACAGTTCCAGTGCTCCAGGGCAGAGGTGCGGTTCGATGATCGAAGGCTCACATGTCGCGGCATTCCCCCACGTCTCCGCGGACCGCCGGGTCCCGACGGATCGGCTGATGCTCCGCAGCTGCGACGACTGCAAATCGCTGTCGGCCCTCGACAGCGGAACCTGTGCGGACTGCGGCGGCACGGCACTGTCCCGGGTCCCGTCCTGCGGTGTCGGGTCGATCGTCTCCTGCACTGTCGTTGCCTCCCGCTCGCGCTGTGACGCGAAGGTCCACACCGCGCCCTGCACGATCGCGATCGTCGAACTCGACGACGGACCGTGGATGTACGCCTGGATCGAGGGGCGTCCGCCCGCACGGTCCGGTGCGCCCGTCCGGGTCCGGTTCGCGCACGAGGAGCCGGGGGAGCGGTACCCGTACTTCGTGTGCGCGGCCTGACCGAGCCCCGGCCGGTTCAGACGTCGCGGAGGGCGGGGAGCGTCCTGCCGACGAGCCACCCGTCCCACAGCGGTCGGAGCGACCGGTCGGAGTAGTGCGCGGCGAGGTCCGTGAAGTCCTCCGTCGTGACCGTTCCGTATCGGTACTTCGCCGTCCACTCGTGCAGCAGCGCGAAGAAGTTGTCGTCACCGAGTTCGGTGCGCAGCGCGTGCACGGTGAGTGCGCCCCGCTTGTAGACGCGGTCGTCGAACATCAGCGTCGGACCGGGATCGCCGAGTACCAGGTCGTACGGCAGCCCGGACTGGGTGCGGTGCACCTGCGCGGCGATCTCCCGGGCGGTCGGGCCGCCGGAGTTCTCCGACCACAGCCACTCCGCGTAACACGCGAATCCCTCGTGCAGCCAGATGTGGCGCCACGCGCCGAGGGTGAGGCTGTTGCCGAACCACTGGTGCGCCAACTCGTGGGCGACCAGCCGCTCCGACCCCCGCCTGCCGTCGCAGTGGTTTGCTCCGAACACCGAAATACCCTGTGCTTCAACAGGAATTTCCAGCTCGTCGTCGGTGACGACGACGGTGTAGTCGGCGAACGGGTACGGCCCGAACAGCCGGATGAACGTCTCCATCATCTCCGGCTGACGCGCGAAGTCGTGGTCGAAGCGGGTGCGCAGCCGCTGCGGTAGCACGGCGTGCATCACCACCGGGGTGTTCGTGGCGACCCGACGCCGCTCGTACGGCCCGATCTGCACCGTCGCCAGATAACTCGCCATCGGTTCGCTCTGCTCGTACACCCAGGTCGTGTGGCTGGCCCGAACCTGCTTGCGTACCAGGGCGCCGTTGGCGACGACGTGATACGGCGAATCGGTGGTGATCGAGATCTGGTAGCTCGCCTTCGAACTCGGGTGGTCGTCGCACGGGAACCAGGACGCCGCGCCGTTCGGCTGGCTCGCGACGATGGCGCCCTCGCTCAACTCCTCCCAGCCGACCTCGCCCCACGGGCCGCGGACCGGCTTCGGGGTGCCCGCGTACTGCACCGTCACCGACAGCGCGCCACCCGACGGGATCTTCTGGGCGGGCGTGACGGTGAGCTTGCCGTTCTGATGGGCGTACTTGGCGGCGCGGGTCCCGTTGACCGACACCTTCGACACGGCGAGCGACTGGGACAGGTCGAACGCGAACTTGGTGCGCGCCTGCGTCGTTGCCGCAGTCACCGTCGCCTTGCCCGCCAGCCGGTTGCTCGCAACCTTGTACGTCAGGTCCAGCTCGTACCGCGACACCCGGTAGCCCCGGTTGCCGACGCCCGGGAGGTACGGGTCTATCGGTTCCTCGTAGAACTTGCCTGCACCGCCGGCGGTGATGGACTTACCTGTGGTCGCCTTCCCCGGTTTCATGTCAGGCCCCCGTCCACGGGCCGATCGGATTGCCCTGCCAGCGGGTGCTCGGCGGCACCACGTCGCCGCGCATGACCAGGGACGCCGGTCCGACCGTTGCGCCGTCGCCGATGCCGGATGCGGGCAGCGCGACGCAGTGCGGGCCGAGGGTGGCGCCTGCGCCGAGGGTGACGGTGTCCATGGCCATGATCCGATCATGGAACAGGTGCGTTTGCACGACGCACCCGCGTTCGACGGTGGCGCCGTCGCCGAGAGACACCAGGTCGGCCTCGGGCAGCCAATATGATTCGCACCACACGCCGCGCCCGATGGTCGCGCCCATGCCGCGCAACCACACGTTCAGCACGGCCGTCCCGGTGGCGGCGCGGGCGAACCACGGTGCCGCAACGGTTTCGACGAACGCGTCCGACACCTCGTTGCGCCACACGAACGAGCTCCACAGCGGATGTTCGGTGCGGCCGATCCGGCCGACCGTCAACCACTTCGCCGCGACCGAGACGACCCCGGCGACCGCCCCGGCCACCAGCAGGACGACACCGCTGAGCAGCGCCGCGGCCCAGTAGCCCATCCCTCCGGCGAGGGCCTGCAGCGCGAACAGCACGCCGAGGCCGATGCCGAAGGTGACCATGACGGGCAGCAGGCGGCACGTTTCGACGGCGCCGCGCGCGACCTTGAGGCGTGTCGGCGGCGCGAAGGTGCGTTCGGTGTCGCCGTCGCTGGCGGCGCGGCGCAACTTCACCGGCGGGCTGCCCAGCCAGGATGAGCCGGACTTCGCCTTCGTCGGCGCCGCGGACAGCACCGCGACGAGGCCGTTCTTCGGGACCCGCCGGCCCGGCCCGGCCATGCCGGAATTGCCGAGGAAGGCGCGCTTGCCGACCTTCGCCTCCTGGATGTGCAGCCACCCGCCGCCCAGCTCGTAGGACGCCACCATGGTGTCGTCGGCGAGGAAGGCGCCGTCGGCGACCGTGGTGAACTTCGGCAGCAACAGGACCGTGGACGCCTCGACGTCCTTGCCGATGTTCGCGCCGAGCAGCCGCAGCCAGACCGGGGTGAGCAGGCTCGCGTAGAGCGGGAACAGGAAGGTGCGCGCGGAGTCGAGCAGTCGTTCGGTGGCCCACACCTGCCAGCCGACCCGGCTGCGGACGGGGTGGTACCCCTCGGTCAGTCCGACGCCGAGCGCCCGGACCGCGGCTACGGTCAGCGCCGCGAACACGAACAGGGCCAGCAGCGTGGCGACCGGCAGCCACAGCAGCGCCGACGGTATCGCGGCGGCGATGTCGGGGGCGTCCGCGACGGCGGCACCGATCACCGCGATCCCCGCGGCGAGCGCGATGATCGGGAGCGAGGCGATCGCCAGCGACGTCAGCCCGTAGACCGGGACCCAGTGGCTGGCCTGTTGCGGGCGTTCCGACGGCCACGGATGGTCTGCCTTGCCGACCTTGACTGCGGGTGAGCCCGCCCAGCTCTGTCCGGCCTTCACCCGGCCGATGACGGCGGAACCGGGAGCGACCTCCGCGTTCTTGCCGATCCGGGCGCCGGGGAACAGGGTCGAGCGTGAGCCGATCGCGGCGCCGTCGCCGATGCGGATGGCGCCGATGTGGATGACGTCGCCGTCGATCCAGTGCCCGGACAGGTCGACCTCGGGCTCGACGGAACAGCCCTCGCCCAGTTCGAGCATGCCGGTGACGGGCGGCAGGGTGTGCAGGTCGACGCCGCGCCCGATCTGCGCTCCGAGCGCGCGGGCGTAGTAGATCATCCACGGCGCGCCCGACAGGTTGGCGGCTCCACTGGCTTCGGTGAGCCGGTGTGCGACCCACAGACGCAGGTGTTCACGGCCGCCGCGCGGGTAGGTGCCCGGTTGCAGTCCGCGAAGCAGGATCCGGCAGCCGGCGACGGCGATTCCCATGCGGCCGATCGGGGTGATGAACAGCAGCACCCCGAGCAGCACCCACCACCACGACAGCGCGGGCGCCCACGGCACGTCGGCGAACCACGCGAGGAGGTTGTTCACGACCGCCAGCCAGGTCACCCACTGCAGTCCGGTCAGCGTGGTCAGCGGAACCGTCCACAGGATCTGCTGCCACTGCGCGGATCGCGGGGTCGGCTCGACGGTGCGGGTCTCCACCGCGTTGGTGGGGGCGAGGGAGTCGAGGTGTTCGGCGAGCGATCCCAGTCGGGGATGGTCATACAGTTCCGCGACCGTCACCTCGGGGAAGCGTTCCCGCAGCGCCGTCACCAACTGCGCCGCCGACAGCGATCCGCCGCCCGCCGCGAAGAAGTCGTCGTCGGCGCCGGTGATCTGCGCGCCCAGGATGGACGACCACAGCCCGGCGACCCAGGCCGCGGTTCCGTCGAGACCGGAGTCCGCGGCGGTCTCCTCGGCACCCGGCAGCGGCCACGGCAACGCCGCCCGGTCCACCTTGCCGGAGGTGCGGGTCGGCAGTTCGGTCACCAGCGCCAGCCGCGGCACCAGGGCGGCGGGCAACTGCTCCGCCAGATGTGCCCGGGCCGCCGCGAGGTCGAAGTCCGGGTCCGTGCTGGCGAGATATCCGACGAGGATCGAGTGGCCGGTCGACGTCTTCCGAACCGCGGCGGCGGCACCGGCGACGCCGGGTAGGTTCTGCAGCGCGTTGTCGACCTCGCCGAGTTCGATGCGCCTGCCACCGATCTTGACCTGGTCGTCGGCGCGCCCCTGGAAGAGGAGCCCGTCGAGTTCGAGGCGGACCAGGTCGCCGCTCCGGTAGGCGCGCTCCCAGCCGAGGGACGGCATAGGAGCGTACTTCTCGGCGTCCTTCGCCGGGTCGAGGTAGCGGGCCAGCCCGACGCCACCGATGACGAGCTCTCCGACGTCACCGACTGCGACCGGGTTGCCGTCGCCGTCGACGACGGCGAGGTCCCAGCCGTCGAGGGGCAGTCCGATGCTGACGGGGGACTTTCCGTCCATCTCCGCGGCGCATGCCACGACGGTGGCTTCGGTGGGGCCGTACGTGTTCCAGACCTCGCGCCCGGGGGTGGCGAGCCGTTCCACGAGCTCGGGCGGGCACGCCTCGCCGCCGAAGATCAGCAGTCGCACGTCCTCGAGGGCTTCGGCGGGCCACAGCGCCGCCAGCGTCGGGACGGTCGAGACGACGGTGACGTCGCGGGAGACCAGCCAGGGGCCGAGGTCCATGCCGCTGCGGACCAGGGAACGCGGGGCGGGTACCAGGCAGGCGCCGTGCCGCCACGCCAGCCACATCTCCTCGCAGGAGGCGTCGAACGCGACGGACAGTCCCGCGAGGACGCGGTCGCCGGGGCCGAGCGGCTCGCCCTGCAGGAACATGCGGGCCTCGGCGTCGACGAACGCGGCGGCGCTGCGGTGACTGACCGCGACACCCTTCGGGGTGCCCGTGGAGCCGGAGGTGAAGATGATCCAGGCGTCGTCGTCGAGGTCCGGAAGCCGGGGGGTGTTCTCGCGGGCGGGGGCAGTACCCGCCTCGACACCCTTCCCGGTGAGGATCGCCGCGACCTGCGCTTCCCCGAACACCAGCTCGGCGCGCTCGTCGGGATCGTCGGCGTCGACCGGGACGTACGCGGCGCCCGCGGCGAGCACGGACAGGATCGAGGAGTAGAGGGCGTGCGAGCCGGACGGCATCCGGATGCCGACTCGGTCGCCGGCGCCGACACCGAGGTCGCCGAGCCACTGCGCGCCCCGATGGACCTCCTCGAGCAGCTCGGCGTAGCTGAGGGTGGTGTCGCCGTCGTCGATGGCGGGAGCGTCGGGATGGGCCTCGGCGGTCGCGGTGAGGACGTCGACGAGGGTGCGGGGCTCGGGTGCGTGCGGCGACCGCAGGTACTCGGCCGGGATCTGCTGCGAGCGATCCGATGGTGATTGCAGGTGCAACGCCGGTGGTTCCTTCTCTCGTGGCCGTCGAGTCCCGTGCCGTGTTCCATCATCGGCGAGGCTCGTGTCGGGGAGGTCACGACTCCCCGACTGTTCGCGCCGTTCTCTCACGTCAAGTTTGCGAGTTGGTGAACAAAACCACTGTTTCGGCGCGTGACGAGCCTATGCCCGGGTACCGACCGCGGTCGGCGGTCGGCCGCCCAGCGTGTCGATACACTGCGCCGGTGAACGCGACCGCGACGATCGCCCGGCTGCGCGCGCTGATCGACCACCCGCGGACCGGGGCCGAGGAGCGTGCGGCGGCCCGTCGGATGCTTGACCGCCTGCTCGCCAAGCAGCCCGGGACCGCCGCCGGCCGTCCGGGGCCGAGGCGCACCGGATTGGGCAGGCACGTTCGGATCGAGCACGTCGTGGACGCGATCCGGATCGACCTCGCCCTCGCCCGCACGACGGCAGCGGCCCCGCGATCGGCGCAGCCGCTGGCGGACGGTCACGGAGTCGTGGTCCGCGACCCGATTCGTGACGCACCCGAGGGCATCGTCTTCGACGTGACCGCGGACGGCGAGTTCGCGGTCGTCGTCACGATCGACGGGGTGCCGCCGGACTGGGGCTGGGACGAAGGGGTTGGGACCGTCAGCCCGCGACTACAGGGTCTCGCCGACCGGGTCGCCGAGGTCGTGAACGGGTACGGCGACGCCGGACCCGACGGCTCACCGAGGTTCTTCGGACGCGTCCGGGTGCCGGGACACACGCTCGTCTGGTAGCTCCTGTCAGCGCGCCCCTCGTGCGAAGCCGGACCTCCTCGCCGCCAGCGCCGCGACGAGCCGCACGACGTCCGGCGCGGACGAGACGTCCAGTCCGGTCAGCGCGGCCACCTTCCGGAGCCGGTAGACGACGGTGTTCGGGTGGACGTGCAGGGCGTCCGCCACGGCCGCCCGGTCGCAGCCCGCGTCGAGATAAGCCTCCAGGGTCTCCAGGACCCCGGGATGGGCGTCGAGCGGCGACAGGAGGGCGGCGAGCACCGGTGATGCCGACGTCGGTCGTGTGAGCTGGTACTCGAGCGCGACGTCACGCAGTCCCACCGTGCCCGAGGAGTGGCCGTAGCGACGTGCGACGTCGAGGATTTCCTGGGCGTGCACGTAGGCCTGCGGAACGTCGACGGGTGCGGCGACCGTCACCGCCGCGACGACGGCAGCGCCGATCGTCCGTTCCATGTCCTGGAGGTTCCGGCTCAGCTGCGCGTACTGGGTGTTGTCCTGCCAGTCGTCGGGGCCGGGTTCGGCCGCGAGAATCGGAATGAGCACGCCGCCACCGCTGCTCGACAGGACACTCAGTGCCTCGTCACGACCCAGGTTGTCCAGTTCGCGCTGGAGTCGCCGGACCTTGCGGCGTTCGGCGACCACGACGTCGACGTCGGCGGATCGCTCGTCCGGGTGCGGGTCGACATGGATCGACACCACCCAGTACAGCCTCGGCAGGTCGGTCCCGGCGCGCTGCGCCGCAGCGGTCGGATCCGCGCCCGACGTCAGGGCGAGGAACAGGGCGCGTCGCGCCGAGTCGTCCTCACCGGGCAGTGCCCGATCGGATCCGTACCCGGCCAGTACCGCCGTCGTCGCCGCCAGCAGGTGCGCGTGCAGCAGGGTGCCGGCCCGGGCGACGTCGGCGGTGTCCTCGGGCCGGGCGAGGTCGCCGATCGAGGTCCACCAGTGTTCGACACCGAGGTGGTACGCCTTCAGCACCTCGGCCAGCGGCACGAGTTCCTCCGCGCGCCGTCGCGCCGATTCGCGCACCTCGGTCAACTCGTCGGCGGAGGGCGGTCGCAGCGACCGCAGGCTCGCAACGAACAGTTCGAGGTTGCGCCGGATGATCGCGGTGACGTCTCCGCGGACCGCCTCCTCGGGCAGGGACCGGTAGAACGCCACCCGAGTCCGGACCGTCTCCACGGTGGCCGCGGTGATTCCGTGGGTGTGCTGGGCGAGCTGATCCGCGAGAGGGCGGCCACCCACCACGATCGGTTTGTTCACGGACACAAATTCTCCCTGATTGTCGAACCGGACAGACAAGGACCACCTGCTTCTTTCTCGTGAGTATGTAACCCACGCCACTCGGGATCAGACAAATCCCAGGACCTCGGCGCCGGACATCCGAAGGAGACGACCCCGTGCACTTTCCGACCCGAACCGCCGTCGTCCTCGCCGCCGCAGGTGCGCTGCTCGCCGCGTCGGCGGGTGGCGCGGTGGCCGATCCCACCGGTCCGCTCGACTACGTCGCGCTCGGCGACTCGGCCGCCGCGGGTCCGCTGATTCCGGATCAGGACCTCGGCACCCCGGGCTGCCTGCGCTCGCACCGGAACTACCCGGCGGTCGTCGCGGCATCGCTCGGAGCCCGCCTCACCGACGTGACGTGTTCGTCCGCGCGCAGCAGCCACATCGGTGCCGTGCCGCAGTCCACGTTCGCGGGTACGGTCCCACCGCAGGTCGACGCTCTCGGCGCCGACACCGACCTGGTCACCGTCACAATCGGCGCCAACGACGTCAACCTGTTCACCACGGCACTGAGGTGCCTGAACCCGTTGCCGGAGCCGTCCGGCACCTCCTGCGCCGACTCGTTCACCGCCGGCGGCGTCGACCGATTGCGCGACCTCGTCGACCAGGCCGCTCCGCAGTGGGGAGCGACCCTGGACGAGATTCGGTCGCACGCACCGAACGCCGAGATCGTCGTCGTCGGCTACGGCACCTACACCCGACCCGGTGGATGCCCCGACCGGCAGCCGATGTGGCCACGTGACGCCGACTACCTGCAGCACGTGATGGACTCCGTCAACGACGCGATGGCGGAGCAGGCGCGCTCGCGCGCAATGACATTCGTCGACATCAGGCCCGTCACCGCCGGACACGACATCTGCGCGGATCCGGCCTCGGCGCACTACGCCGGTGCGGTCCCGGCGGAGTCCGCGGCGCCGCTGCACCCGACCGCGCTCGGCATGCAGGCGATCGGCGCCCACGTCGCCGACCGGCTTCGCTGACCGCTTCCCCCCGCTTCACTCCAACAACCCCGTCGACCCCGAGGTCTCCCATGACGCTGCGTCCACCCGCGACGATCACGCCTGCCCCGGCCACCGGCCGCACCACCATTTTGTCCGGGGCGCTGGTCGCCCTGTTCCTGGCCAACCTGCTCAACTTCTTCGATCGCGCGATCCCCGCCGTCGTCGCCGAACCCATCAAGGCCGAGTACTCGCTCAGCGACCTGCAACTCGGCCTGATCACCTCCGCGTTCACCGTTGTCTACGCGATCGCGGGACTGCCGTTGGGACGCCTCGCCGACCGGGGGAACCGGCCCGGGATCATCGGGGTCGGACTCCTGGTGTGGAGCGGGCTGACGGCGGCAACAGGTGCCGCCGGAAACTACGTGCTGTTCATCCTCGCCCGGCTCGGTGTCGGGGTCGGGGAGGCGGCCTTCACGCCGGCCGCGAACTCGATGATCGGGGATCTGTATCCCGCCGATCGACGGTCCCGCGCCCTCGGAGTCTTCATGCTCGGGCTCCCCGTCGGCCTCATGCTCGCGTACTTCACGGTGGGGCGGATCGCCGAGACCTTCGACTCGTGGCGGGCGCCGTTCTTCGTCGCGGCGGTCCCCGGCGTCGTTCTCGCGCTGGTGATGCTGCGCATGCGCGACCCGGAACGCGGTGGTGCGGAGCAGGTTTCGGTGTCCGACTCCGGTCCGGTCCGACGTCCGATCCGCCAGCTGCTGTCGATCCCGACGTTGCGCTGGCTGATCCTCGTCGGCCTGACGTTCAACTTCGCGGCCTACGCGGTGAACTCGTTCACCGTCCCGCTCCTGATGCGGCAGTACGACCTGAAACTGACGTCCGCGGCCGTCGTGACCGGGGTGATCGTCGGTCTCACCGGGCTCCTCGGACTGCTGCTCGGCGCCCGCTACGCGGACCGGGCGTCGGCGACCTCCCCGCGGGCCCGTCTCATGATCGGTGTCGTCACCAGCGCTGCCGCAGCACCTCTCACCGCGGTTGCGCTGATGCAGGGCGGTGGCAGCGTCGTGGCGTTCACCGTGCTGTTCGCGCTGGGGTGGCTGCTCGCCTACGGCTTCTACATCAGCGTGTACCCGGCGATCCACGACGTCGTCGTGCCGCGGTTGCGGGCCACCGCGACCGCCCTGTTCTTCGCCGCGATGTACCTGCTCGGCGGATTCGCGGGGCCGGTCGTGGTCGGTGGGCTGTCCGACTGGTTCGCCGGACGCGCCGCGGAAAGCGCAGGCGCGCAGGACGTCACGGCGTTCGCCGGGGAGGGGCTGAACTCCGCGTTGTACCTTGTGCCACTGATGCTCGCGCTCACCGCCGTGTTCATCCACCTCGCCGCCCGGCGTGTCGGTGCGGACTCGGCGCGTATGCACGCAAGTCTGACCGAATGACCCAACCGAAAGGCGAACCAGGAATGCCGAGTACGCGTGTGATGCTGCGCAGGACCGCCCTCGCCGCCGCCGTGTGTGCCGCGGTCGGCATGGCGGTGCCGACCGGGACCGCCGCCGCCCAGTCGGCCGCAGTCCCGGAGGTGGGGCACCGGTGGGCGGACTCCGGGCCGTACACCCCGGAGGTGTCGATCGGGCTGGTGCACACCGTGTACTACCCGCGCGAACTCGGCGCCAACGGTGAAAGGCATCCGGTTGTGGTGTGGGGCAACGGGACCGGAGTCGTTCCCGGTGCGTACACGTCCCTGTTGCGCCACTACGCGAGCCACGGATTCGTCGTGGTGGCGGCGAACACGCCGACGAGCAACTTCGCGATCACCATGCGGTCCGGCATCGACCGGATCGCGGCCGAGGCGGCGGACCCGGGGAGCATCTTCTTCGGCAAGGTCGACCTCGATCGCATCGGCGCGGCCGGGCACTCCCAGGGCGGGTCCGGCGCGATCAACGCCGCGATCGACGATCGCGTCGACACGGTGGTGGCGATCCAGCCGGGACCGCTCAACGACGTCGACCTGATCGACGAGCCGGTGCTGTATCTCGCCGGTCAGTACGACCTCGTGGTGTGGCCGTCGGTGGTGCGCGCGATGTACCGCGACGCCGACCACGTGCCCGCCGAGTACCTGGAGCTGCGGGGTGCCGGTCACTTCGGTACCGGCGTCACCGGCGGCGCGATGCGCGGTCCGAGTACCGCCTGGTTGCGGTACTGGCTCATGGACGACCCCAACGCACGCGCGGAGTTCTTCGGCGAGGACTGTGGGTACTGCTCGGACACCGGGCAGTTCTCGGGGTTCGACCGGAACACACTGGCCCGCCAGATACCCGGCTGACGTCGCGGGTCGGTGACCCGGCGCCCGTTCTTGCGTGTTCGGCAATCATCCTTGTCGAATCGTCACAGGCGCGGCACGGTGGTGGGTGGATCGCCACAGGAGGAAACATGGACATGATGGACGCCGGATTCTGGGACGCGCGCTACGCCGGAACCGAACAGCTCTTCAGCGGCGCACCCAACGGAGTCCTCGTCACCGAGGTCGCGGACATGACGCCCGGGAGCGCCCTGGACGTCGGGTGCGGCGAAGGCGGCGACTCGCTGTGGCTGGCGGAGAAGGGCTGGCAGGTCACCGCCCTCGACGTCTCGCAGGTCGCTCTCGACCGCGCGGAGGCGCTGGACGTCGCAGGCCGCATCGTGTGGAAGCAGGCGGACCTCTCCGCGAGGGCGCCCGAGTTCGGACCGTTCGACCTGGTGTCCGCCCAGTACTTCCCGGCCGTCCGCCAACCGGACCACGCGACGATCCGCGGGCTCCTCGGTGCCGTCGCGCCCGGCGGAACCCTGCTGATCGTCGGGCACGACTTCGCGGATCTGCCGCCCCGCGAGGAACTCGACTTCGATCCCGACGCCTTCTACCAGCCGGCCGAGATCGCCGATCTGCTCGGCGACGAGTGGGACGTCGAGGTCAACGAGACCCGGGCACGGACCGCTCCGGCGCCGGCCGGGACTCATCACGTGAGCGACACCGTGCTGCGTGCCCGCCGCGCGCGGTGACGACGGAGACCACCGACCGGAGTTGATCGGCGACGGCTCGGCGGTCGCGCCCGCGCGCCGCCAGGGCGAGCATCGCCACATGCGTGCGGACGTGGGGCCACGGGTAGGACTCGGTCATCAGGTGGGCGAGTTCGAGGTGGTCCCACTTCTCCGCCTCGGTGCTCGCGATCCGGGCGTCGTACATCTCGGCCTCGTAGGCGGAGTGGACGCGGTCGGGCATGGTCGGCATCGAGGCTCCCTCGTTTCGGCTTCACTGGGCACGGGTCCACGCCGAAGGTCGACGCGCGGACACGGACACCATCGTGGACCGGCAATGCTTAGGGGACGCTGAGGACGGCTTCGCCGGATCGACCTGCGTCGTTAGTGTCGGATCCGTGCGACCCCGACCACCCGCGTGGACAACCCGGGCCCGACGGTGGGCCCGGCCGGTTCGCGTCCGCCTGACCGTGATGGCGACGCTGCTCGTCGCGGTCGCGCTGACGGTCGGCGCGGCCGCGGTGCTGATCGCGCTGTACCGGTCGGCCGGATACTCCGCGGACGTCGCGACCACGGCACGGGCCAGGCAGATCGCGGACATCGCGGAGTCGGAGGGCGTCGGCGCGCTCGACGAATCGGTGCTGACAGCCGGCCGGCACGTCGACATCATTCAGGTCGTCGACGACGAGGGGCAGGTCGTCGCCAGCGGTCAGCGCTATCCGACGGGGCCGATCGCGCACGGCGAGTTGTCGCCGGGCGAGGAACATCGGGCATCCGGACTGCGCGTCGTACCGGACGGCATCCGATACCGCGTCGCGTTCGTCGGCGTCGCCACGCCGGACGCCGGGCCGGTGACGGTGGAGGTCGGCGCCGACGAGACCCGGCTGTACTCCCGGGTGGTCTTCCTCGGCGTGCTCAGCGTCGCGGTCATCCCGCTGATCGTGTTGGGGACAGCCCTGCTCAGCTACTACTTCATCGGTCGAACGCTCAAGCCGGTCAACGACATTCGGCGGCAGGTGGACGAGATCTCGGGCGGTGACCCGGCGCAGCGGGTGCCGGTTCCCGACACCGGTGACGAGATCGCCACCCTGGCGAGCACGATGAACGCGATGCTCGACCGGATCGACTCCGCCCGCACCCAGCAGATGCGGTTCGTGAACGACGCCTCGCACGAGCTCAACAGCCCGCTCACCACCCTCGTCGGGCTCCTCGACCTGTCCCGGTCGACGGGCCGTCCGATCGACCCCGAGACGGTCGAGACGGTGATGATGCCGGAGGCGTTGCGACTGCAGAGCATGGTGGCGGACCTGCTGTTCCTGGCGCGGGCCGACGAGAGCGGCGTCCCGCTGCGCCTCACCGACGTGGACCTCGACGAGCTGGTCGCCGCGGAGGTCACCCGTCTGGAGGCGCTCGGCGGCCGGACCGTGACAGCGCGGATCGTCGCGGCGCGCGTGCGCGGCGACGAGGAGAAGCTCGCGCGTGCCCTGCGGAACATCACGGACAACGCCGTCCGGCACGCCGACGGTGCCGTCGACGTCACGATGAGCGTGCACGACGGGCGCGTCCGGGTGGTGGTCTCCGACGACGGCCCGGGAATCGCCGAGGCCGATCGGGAGCGGGTGCTGGAGCGGTTCGTGCGTCTCGACGACGCACGCGAACGAACAAGTGGCGGTTCGGGTCTCGGGCTCGCCATCGTCACCGAGATCGTGTCGGCGCACGACGGGAACGTCGTCGTCGCCGACTCGCCCGGCGGCGGCGCCGCGGTCGGGTTCGACCTTCCGGTGCAGACGTGGGACTAACCGCCGTCTGCCGCCAGCCGGTAGCCGACTCCTCGAATCGTCTCGATCGCCCTGCAGCCGAACGGTGTGTCGATCCGCCGGCGCAGGTAGCTGATGTACACCTCGACGACGTTCTCGTCACCGTGGTAGTTGACGTCCCAGACCGCGCGAAGGATCTCCGCCTTCGTCACGACCTCGCCCTTGCGGCGCATCAGGTACTCGAGGACGCCGAATTCGCGTGGGGTCAAGGTCAACTGGGTGTCGTCCCGGCGTGCGACGTGCGCGGCTGGGTCCACCGTCAACGATCCCGCCGTCAACACGGCGGGCCGCGCAGGCGCCGCCCGGCGCACCAGCGCCCGCAGTCGCGCCGTCAGCACCACGAACGAGAACGGCTTCGTGAGGTAGTCGTCGGCACCGAAGTCGAAGGCGTCGGCCTGGTCGTACTCGCCGTCCTTCGCGGTCAGCATCAACACCGGCGTCCAGTTCCCGGCGCGGCGCAGTTGCCTCACCACTTCGTACCCGTTCAGTCCGGGCATCATGATGTCGAGAACCACCACGTCGAAGCTGTCGGCGACGGCCTTCTCCAGCCCGGTGCGCCCGTCGTGCGCGACGTCGACCACCCAGCCCTCGGTCACGAGCATGCGGCGCACGGTCTCCGCCACGCCTGGGTCGTCCTCCACCACGAGTACACGCACGGTTCCCACTATTCCGCGTCCCGCCGGACCCGTGGGGTGCGACGCTTCCCGAACTGCGGGGTGACCGGCCGGTGAGCGATCTCGTCAACCCGACCGAGATGTACCTGCGCACCCTGCACGATCTGGACGAGGACGGTGTCGAGGCGCGACAGGCGCGGATCGTGGAACGGCTCGGGGTCACGCACGCGACCGTCGGGCAGGCCGTGAGCCGCCTCGCGAAGTCGGGACTGGTGTCGACGACGGGCGACGGCCGCATCGAGCTGACTCCCGAGGGGTGCGCACAGGCGGTCGCGATCGCCCGTAAGCACCGGCTCGCCGAACGACTCCTCACGGACGTCATCGGGCTGCCGCCCCTCCTCGCTCACGACGAGGCGTGCCGCCTCGAACACGTGATGAGCGAGGCGGTCGAGCGGCGCATCGTCACGCTGCTCGGCCGCCCGGAGACCGCTCCTTGGGGAAATCCGATTCCCGGCCTCCACGGTCTCGGCGTGGTGGCGGCAGAACTCCCCGCTGCAACGCGACTCGTCGACATCCCGGCCGTGCGCCTTCCCGCGCAGGGGACCGTCCGGTCGGTGTCGGAACAGGCGCAGGCCGACGGCGAACTCATGGCCGCGCTGGTCCGGGCAGGCGTCGTGCCCGGCGCCCGGGTGAGCGTGCGACGACTCTCCCGGTCGTACCGGGTCACGGGTGTGGACGCTGTCGAGATCCCGACGCGGCTCGCCCACGTCCTCCGGATCGACTGCGACTGACTACGGCGTCACGATCGCGAAGTCGGGGTCGGGGGCGTCGAGGTAGCCGACCAGTTCGGCGAGTGCCGTCGCGTTGCCCGTCACGGCGATCGTGCCGTCGGCGATCATCGCAGGCAGGTCGCCGCCACCGACCAGCGCGACGTGGAGGTCGCGGTTCGACAGCGTGAACGTCGCGTCCGGCGGCGGAAGCTCACCCTCGACGTCGAAGTGCACCAGCAGTCCGTTGCGCAGGTGGGTGCGGTGGACGATCCCGTCGTCGGTGAACGTCCAGTCGATCGTGATGTCCGCCGACCACGCCTTCGGGCCGTCGACCCGCAGTGCGACTGCGTCGAAGAGCTGCTCGACGCTGAGCGCGTTCGCGATGTCCGGGGCGGCGGTGGTGGTGGGCGTCCCGATCGACCCGTGCCGCAACTCGTAGGCACCCATGAGGAAGAAGTTGCGCCAGGTGCCGTTCTCCGAGCCGAAGCCGAGCTGTTCGAGGGTGTCGGCCTGCAGGGCCTTGGCCTCCGCGTTGTCCGGATCGGCGAAGATCACGTAGTTCACCACCTGCGCCACCCAGCGGAAGTCGCCCTCCGCGTAGGACTTCCGGGCCTTCTCCAGGACGGCGTCGACACCGCCCATGAATTCCACGTGCCGCTTCGCGGACTCGGTCGGCGGGTGCTCCCAGAGGTGCGCGGGGTTGCCGTCGAACCAGCCCATGTAGCGCTGGTAGATGGCCTTGACGTTGTGGCTGACCGAGCCGTAGTAGCCGTGTGTGTGCCACGCGTTCTCGACGGCCGGTGGGAGCTGGATGCTCTCGGCGATCTCGATTCCCGTGGCGCCCTTGTTGAGTGCCCGGAGCGTCTGGTCGTGCAGGTAGCCGTAGAGGTCGCGCTGCACCGACAGGAACTCCGTCAGCCGGTCGGTGCCCCACGTCGGCCAGTGGTGCGAGGCGAACAGGACGTCCGAGCGGCCCGCGTACCGGTTGATCGACTCGGTCAGGTACTTCGCCCACACGTGCGGGTCGCGGACCAGGGCGCCGCGCAGCGTCAGCAGGTTGTGCAGTGTGTGAGTGGCGTTCTCGGCCATGCACAGTGCGCGGCGGTCGGCGAAGAAGAAGTTCATCTCCGACGGTGCCTCGGTGCCCGGCGTCATCTGGAACTCGATGGCGATGCCGTCGACGACCTCGGTCTGACCGGTGTGATCGACGTTCACGGTCGGGTTGATCAGGGTCGGGGTGCCGGTCGACGTCGTCGGGCCGAGGCCCGCGCCGACCGCGCCGCGCGGACCTCGGGGGAGTGCGGCGCCGTACATGTACCCCGCTCGCCTGGCCATCGCCGTTCCGGCGTACACGTTCTCGGCGACGGCGTGCTCGACGAAGCCGACCGGAGCGAGAACGGGAACGCGGCCGGAATCGACGTCCTCCTGCGTGGTGACGCCCTTGACGCCGCCGAAGTGGTCGATGTGGCAGTGGGAGTAGATCACCCCGGTCACCGGGCGGTCCCCGCGGTGCTCGCGGTACAGGGCGAGTCCGGCCGCGGCGGTTTCCTCGGAGATCAGCGGGTCGATCACCACGACGCCTGTGTCGCCCTCGACGAGGGTCATGTTGGACAGGTCGAGTCCGCGGACCTGGTAGATGCCGTCGGTGACCTCGTACAGGCCCTGCATGGCGCACAGTTTCGACTGCCGCCACAGGCTCGGGTGGACGGTGTCGGGGCAGTCGTCGTCGAGGAACGCGTAGCCGTCGCTGTCCCAGACGGTGTCGCCCGCGTCGTTCCGGACGACGCCCGGCTCGAGCGAGGCGACGAGACCGCGCGTCGCGTCGGCGAAGTCCTGGGTGTCCGTGAACGGCAACACCCGCGTCGCGCTCTCGTGCTGGGCTCCGATGCTCGCGGCGACGGGATTCTGGTCAGACATCGTTCTCCTTCTTCAGCTGGTTCGGGCGGACCCGGCGACACCGGTCAGCAGTGTCACGATGGCGATTCCGACGACGAAGTAGATGGCCGCGCTGCAGATTCGGGACGCGCTCGTGGCGTCCGCGGCGAACGGCAGCAGCGTTGCGGCGAGGGTGGCGAGCACGCCGATCCAGCCGAAGAAGCTGGTCGCGCGCGGTGTGGTGAGCATCAGCACGTGCAGCAGCGCGGTGGCGATCAGCGCCGCGACGACGGCGTGCCCGGCAAGGTTCGCCGCCTGCGAGGTCCCGATTCCGGTCGCGGGGGTGATGACGGGGACGTCGAACACGTCACGGACGAGGAGCAGTCCCACGACCGCAGCCAGCGCGGCGACCACCGCCGTCGCGGCTCCACCCGCCCACAGTCGCTTCGCGTCGACTGTCGGGGTGGTGCGTGGGTCGGGTTGGTATGCGTTCACCGGGACTCCTTCCGCGATCGCCTGCCGCTACTCGTCCGACGCTATGCAGCGTCGACAGGTCGCGCCTCATCCCGTTCGGGTGAGGTGGCGACCGACCGGCTTCACCCGGAACGTGTGACGGCGCGGGACGGAGTCCTTCATAGGGTGGGCGGGAGGCATCCGACAGCAGGTGGCTCGGAGAGGAGCGGCAGTGGCGACGACCCGCTGGAAGGTGTTCCAGTCCCTGCAGGGCTACGAGTCCGGGTGGTTGCGGCCGGACGTCGTCGCGGGCCTGACGGTGTGGGCCGTCATGATCCCCGAGGCGCTGGCGTACGCGTCCATCGCGGGGGTGCCACCCGTGGCCGGACTCTACGCGGCGGTCCCCGCGCTCGTGCTGTACGCGCTCGTCGGGAGCTCGCGGCACCTGGTCGTCGGGCCGATGTCGGCGACCGCCGCGCTCTCTGCCGCCATCATCGCCCCCCTCGCGGCCGCGGACAGTGAGCGCTTCGTGCTCCTCAGCACGGCACTGGCCATCGCGACCGGTGTGGTGGGGCTGCTCGCCGGGCTCGCCCGTCTCGGATTCGTGGCGTCGTTCATCTCCGAACCCGTCCTCAAGGGCTTCATCGTCGGTCTCGCACTGACGATTGTCATCGGCCAGGTGCCGAAGTTCTTCGGAATCGACAAGGAGGAGGGGGACTTCTTCGACCAACTGTGGGGTGTGCTGACCGGCCTCGGTGACACGGACTGGCGTACCGCCGTGGTCGGGGCGATCAGTCTCGCTCTCGTGATGGGACTGCGCCGCTGGCTGCCGCTGGTACCGGGGTCACTGGTCGCCGTCGCCTTCGGAATCGTGGCGGTGTCGGTGTTCGACCTCGACGCACAGGGTGTCGCGATCGTCGGGCACATCGATTCCGGCCTCCCTGCTCTCGGGATTCCCGACGGCGTCGGATTCCACGACTACCTGGATCTGCTGGGACCGGCGCTCGGGGTGCTCCTGATCGGGTTCGCGGAGGGATTGGGAGCGGCAAAGACGTACGCGGCCAAGTCGGGGTACCAGATCGACGCCAACCGTGAACTCTACGGACTCGGCGCTGCAAATCTCGGTTCCGGGCTGGCGTCCGGCATGGTGGTCAACGGTAGCCTCTCCAAGACTGCGGTCAACGGGTCCGCCGGCGCCCGAACTCAGGTGAGCGGGCTGGTTGTCGCCGGATTGACGGTCGTGACCCTGTTGTTCCTCACCGGGCTGTTCGAGAAGCTGCCCGAGGCGACGCTGGCCGCGGTGGTGATCGCCGCGGTGATCGAACTCGTCGACGTGGCCTCCCTGCGACGGCTGTACCGGGTCTGGACGGAACGGCTCGGCAGTATCTACGGCCCGGCCGCGCGGCCGGATTTCGTCGCGGCGCTGGCGGCTATGTTCGGCGTGTTGCTGTTCGACACGTTGCCCGGACTGCTCATCGGCATCGGAGTGTCGGTGCTGCTCCTGCTCTACCGTGCGTCCCGCCCGCACATCGTGACGGTCGTCAAGCACGACTCGTTGTGGCTCGACGCGGAGCGGCACCCCGACCTACCCGAGAATCCGGAGCTGCTCGTCGTCCGGGTCGAGGCCGGGCTCTTCTTCGCCAACGCGGACCACGTCCGTGCGAGCATCGAGGACATGTGCACGGACCGGACCCGCCTGGTCGTGCTGGACGCGGAGACGTCGCCGTCGATCGACGTGACCGCCGCGTCGATGCTGGCGCAGTTGCGGGATTCTCTGGCGCGCAGGCGGATCGCCTTCCGGATCGCCCGGCCGATCGGTCAGTTCGGCGACGCCCTCGGAGCCGCGGAGTCCGGGGTCCTGCCGGTCGACGTCTATCCCACCGTGCGCGCCGCCGTCGCGGCGGAGTGATCGGCTGTCCGGCCGGTTCGAGACGGTGATCCCGATGCTTGCGACCACGACGAGGGCGATGGCCGCCAGGCGGGTGACGCCGACGGACTGACCCAGCAGCAGCCATCCGGCGATCAGCGCCGCGATCGGTTCGAAGGCGAGCAGTACTCCGAACACGTGACGAGGCAGGCGGCGCAGGGCCGCGAGCTCCAGTGTGTACGGAATCACCGATGCCAGAACGGCTGTGACGACCGCGATCGCGAGCAGGTGCGGATCGGACAACGCGACCACGGCGCCCGACGCGCCCGCGGGAAGGACGCACACCGCCGCGACGACGAGCGCGATCGCGAGTCCGCCGCTGCCCTCCACGTGTTCGCCGACCTTCGCCGTCGCGAGGATGTACAGGGCCCAGAAGGCAGCGGCGACGAGGGCGAAGGCGACGCCGGCGGCGTTCAGCGATGGTGCCGTGGACGAGGGTGCCGCGAGCGCGTTCTCGACGCCGAGGAGCACCATGCCGCCGAGCGCCAGCGCGACACACAGGAGGTCACGGCGGTGCCGTGAGAGGCACGCGGCCAACAGGAGTGGGCCGAGGAACTCGATCGCGACCGCGACCCCGAGTGGGATGCGGGCGATGGAGGCGTAGAAGAACCCGTTCATCCCGGCGAGTGCGACACCCAGAACGAGGACGGACCGCCACTGCTGCCGCGTCCACCGACGAGCGCGCGGGCGCACCGCGACGAGGAGGATCACGGCGGCGATCGACAGTCGCAGGGCGGTGACGGCCCACGATCCCAGTACGGGGAACAGGTGGGCGGCGGTCGCGGCGCCGAATTGCAGCGAGATGCACGATCCGACGACCAGCGTCACCGACGACGCGGAACTCGTCGACGTCGGGGCGGGTGCCGTCACGATGCGGTACGAGGGAGGAGGTTCACCTCTTCAGCATCGGCAACGAACTATCATGAGTCCAGCGAATGTTTCTTCGCGATTTCGGTTAGCAAAACTGATCAATGGGGTCCGGATGCTGAACGTCATGCGGTTGCGGATGCTGTGCGAGCTCCAGCGGCGAGGCACGCTCGCCGAGGTCGCGTACGCCCTCTCGTACACCCCGTCCGCGGTGTCCCAGCAGTTGTCGCTGCTCGAACGCGAGACCGGGGTGACGTTGTTCGAGCGCGTCGGGCGTGGCGTCCGTCTCACGGATGACGCCGTCGGCCTGGTGGCACACGCCGAAGCGGTCCTGGCCCGGCTCGAACAGGCCGAGTCGGAGCTCGCCGCTGCGCAACCGCACGTCCGGGGCACGCTCCGGGTCGCGTCGTTCCAGACCGTCGTCGTCGAACTGGTCCCGCCGGCGCTCACCCTGCTCGCCGAGCGGCACCCGCAGTTGCAGGTGGAGATCGCGCACCGGGAGGTCGGCCCGGCGTACGAGGGCCTGCTGTCGCACAGGTTCGACGTCATCCTGGGTGAGGAGTACCCGGGTCTTCCCGGCGAGATCCGGTCAGGTGTCGATCGGCAGGACCTGGTGCGCGACCGTTTGTGTCTCGCCGTTCCCGCGGTGGGGCGGTGGTCGGCGTCGCCGAGTGTGCTGGCGGACCTGACCACGGCGCCGTGGGCGATGGACCCGCCGGCGACCCCGACCGGGGACTGGTCGCGGGCGGTGTGCCGGACTGCGGGCTTCGAGCCGCGGATCGCGTTCGAGAACGCGGATCCGCTCCTGCAGGCGCACCTCGTCCGGTCCGGCCACGCGGTCGCGTTCATTCCCGCGCTGATCGCGGGACGGCACGGTGACGGCGTTCAGCTGATCGGTCTGCCCGGGGACCCGCATCGCACGCTCCACACGGCGGTCCGTGCGGGGCGCGCAGGCCATCCGGCGGTCCGCGCCTTCCGTGCGGCGCTGGCGGAGGTCGCGTCGGAGCGGGTGGCGACGCCGCTCGCCGGGTGGTTGGCGGCGGACGGTTCGTGATGTCGACCGGAGTGTCGTCCACGAGACGGTGGTGTGACGGATGTGTTACGTGTCGGCGGTCATGATTCCGCTGGGTTTCTCAGTGTCACAGCGTGATTCGCGTTAACTCAGAGTTCACGTGGACCGGTTGCGTGGTGTGAGGCGACAGTCCACTCTCGGGTGACGACGATTCCCGGCGTAAGACGGGCGTCACTCCACCGCGATCGCGGTGGACCCTTCACACGAAAAGGTGGACCGCATGGATCAGGCTCTTGCCGCGGCCAACACCGCCTGGATTCTAGCCGCGACCGGGCTGGTGGCACTGATGGTGCCGGGTCTGGCGCTCTTCTACGGCGGCATGGTGAGCGTCCGGAACACGCTCAACATGATGATGATGACCTTCGGCGCCTTCGCGGTCGTCGGAGTCCTGTGGGTGCTGTTCGGCTACTCGACGGTGTTCGGCAACTCGCTCGGCGAGGCAGGACTGCTCGGTGACCCGCTCGAGTACCTCGGCCTCGGACAGCTTCTCGAGGCTCCGGCCGAGCCAGGACTCCCGCCCGCGCTGTTCGCGGCGTTCCAGATGCTGTTCGCCGGCATCACCGTCGCCCTCATCTCGGGCGCCGTCGCGGACCGTCTCAAGTTCGGCGCCTGGATGGTCTTCACGGCGATCTGGCTGACCCTCGTCTACTTCCCGGTGGCCCACTGGGTCTTCGCGTTCGACAGCTCCGACGGCTCGGTCATCGGCGGCTGGATCGCGAACACCCTCGGCGCCATCGACTTCGCCGGTGGAACCGCCGTCCACATCAACGCAGGCATCGCTGCCCTCGCCCTGATCCTGGTGCTCGGCAAGCGGGCCAACTTCATCAATCCGCCTCGCCCGCACAGCCTTCCGCTGACCATGCTCGGCGCCGGCATCCTGCTCTTCGGCTGGCTCGGATTCAACGGTGGTTCCGCGCTCGCCGCGAACAACAGCGCATCGGTGGTCGTGCTCAACACCCTCGCCGCCGCGTGCGCCGGCATCTGCGCCTGGCTGCTCGTCGAGCGGATCCGGACCGGCCACTCCACCACCCTCGGTGCGGCGTCCGGCCTGATCGCGGCGCTCGTCGCCATCACCCCCGCCTGCGGTGCGGTCTCCCCGATCGGCGCCCTCGTCATCGGTGCCGCCGCTGGTGCGGTGTGCTGCCTCGCGATCTCGCTGAAGTTCAAGCTCGGATACGACGACGCCCTCGACGTCGTCGGCATCCACCTCGTCGGTGGCGTGCTGGGCACGCTGCTGATCGGCTTCCTCGCCACCGAGGCGGCTCCGAACGGTGTTGCCGGCCTGTTCTACGGCGGCGGCCTCGGCCTCCTCGGCAAGCAGACGGTCGCGGTCCTCGCGGTCCTCGCGTACTCCTTCATCGTCACCTGGCTGATCGCCAAGGCGATGGACAAGGTCACCGGCCTCCGCGTCCACGAGGACGTCGAGCGGGACGGCCTGGATGTCGCGATGCACGGCGAGAGCGCCTACTCGGTCGAGGCCCCCGAGCTCGGTGGGGCGGTCGTGACCACCGACGCCGACGACGTCGCCGTCGCGGCGGCGGCCATCACGGAGAAGGCGGCCACCGAGAAGGTCACCTGATCCCCGCCTGAACCCTCGGGTTCTGGGGTAGGACCGTCCCCGTAATGCGGTCCTGAACCCGAGTACACGAAGGCCCCGGTGTCGCGACATCCTCCCCGCGACACCGGGGCCTTTCCCATGTCCGCCTTACCTGTCCGGTCCGGGACCAGACCGGCCCGTGGTGGGCATGAACGGTTCCGTTCAGTCGATCAGATCGAGTGAACGGAACCGTTCATGCCGGTACCGGGTGGGGTCAGGCGGTGGGGACGCGGAGGATCAGGGCGTCGCCCTGGCCGCCGCCACCGCAGAGGGCTGCGGCGCCGGTGCCGCCGCCGCGGCGCTGCAGTTCGAGTGCGAGGTGCAGGGCGATGCGGGCGCCGGACATGCCGAGGGGGTGGCCGAGGGCGATGGCGCCGCCGTTGACGTTGACCTTGTCGGGGTCGATGCCGAGTTCTCGGGTCGACGCGATGCCGACGGCGGCGAAGGCTTCGTTGATCTCGACGAGGTCGAGATCGGCCGGGGTGATGCCGTCCTTGGCGCAGGCGGCGGCGATGGCGTTCGCGGGTTGGGACTGCAGGGTGGAGTCGGGGCCTGCGACCTGTCCGGCGGCGCCGATCTCGGCGATCCAGGTCAGGCCGAGCCGCTCGGCTGTGGCCTTGGACATGACGATGACGGCGGCGGCGCCGTCGGAGATCTGGGAGGCGGATCCGGCGGTGACGGTGCCGTCCTTGGCGAATGCGGGGCGCAGTTTTCCGAGGGATTCGGTGGTGGTGTCGGCGCGGATGCCTTCGTCTTCGCGGAAGTCGATGGGGTCGCCCTTGCGTTGCGGGACCGGGACGGGGACGACCTCGTTGTCGAAGAGTCCGTTCTTCCAGGCGGCGGCGGCCTTCTGGTGGGAGGCGGCGGCGAATGCGTCCTGCTCTTCCCTGCTGACGAACGTGGTGTCGGTGTTGGCGGATTCGGTGAGCAGGCCCATAGCCTGGTCGGTGAAGATGTCGTGGAGTCCGTCGTAGGCCATGTGGTCGCGGAGGGTGACGTCGCCGTACTTGAAGCCCTGGCGGGACTTTTCGAGCATGTGGGGGGCTTGGGTCATCGATTCCTGGCCGCCGGCGACGATGATGTCGAATTCGCCGGCGCGGATCATCTGGTCGGCGAGGGCGATGGCGTTGATGCCGGACAGGCACACCTTGTTGATGGTCAACGCTGGTACCGACATGGGGATGCCGGCGGCGACGGCGGCCTGGCGGGCGGGGATCTGGCCGGCGCCTGCGGTGAGGACCTGGCCCATGATGACGTAGTCGACCTGGTCGCCGGTGATGCCGGCTTTGTCGAGGGCGCCCTTGATGGCGATGCCGCCGAGGTCCGACCCGGAGAAGTCCTTCAGTGATCCTTGCAGCCGACCCATCGGGGTACGGGCACCGGCCACGATGACGGAGACATTGTTCGACATATGAGGTGAAACCTTCCGAATGCGACGGGAATTCCTCCCCAAATGGCCCATTCGATCGGTCTGACCGATCGAATGGGCCATTCGGGAACCGGAAAAGGGGGTGCCTCAGGCAGGCTGGGGGATGCGGTTGGCAAGCGGAGCGGCGGTCGCGGCGGTGACGTCGTCCACCGTGACGCCGGGCGCCAGCTCGACGAGCGCGAGAGTGCCGTCGCCGACCACGTCGATCACCGCGAGGTTGGTGATGATGCGGTTCACGACGCCCTGTCCGGTGAGGGGGAGGCTGCACGACTCGACGATCTTCGCGCCGCCGTCACGGTCGGTGTGTTCCATGACGACGATGACGCGGTTCGCGCCGTGCACCAGGTCCATCGCGCCACCCATGCCCTTGACCATTTTGCCGGGCACCATCCAGTTGGCGAGGTCGCCGGTGGCGGAGACCTGCATGCCGCCGAGGACGGCGGTGTCGATGTGGCCGCCGCGGATCATCCCGAAGGACAACGCCGAATCGAAGTACGCGGCACCGGGATTGACGGTGACGGTCTCCTTGCCCGCGTTGATGAGGTCGGCGTCGACGGCGTCTTCGGTGGGGTAGGGGCCGGTGCCGAGGATGCCGTTCTCCGAGTGCAGCGTGACCTTCACCTCGTCGGTCAGGTAGCCGGGGATCAGCGTCGGCAGGCCGATGCCGAGGTTGACGTACTCGCCGTCGATCATCTCCGCAGCCGCGCGGGCGGCCATTTCGTCGCGGGTCCATCCAATACTCATGCCGACACTCCCTGGGTCGCTGTGACGGTGCGCTTCTCGATGCGCTTGTTCTGCGGTCCGGTGTGGACGACGCGCTGCACGAACACACCCGGCAGGTGCACCTGGGCGGGATCGAGTTCGCCGGCCGGGACCAGCTCCTCGACCTGGGCGATGGTGACCTTGCCCGCCATCGCGGCGAGCGGGTTGAAGTTCAGGGCGGTTTTGTCGAATACCAGGTTGCCCGCGGTGTCGCCGCGCACGGCGTGCACGAGGGCGAAGTCGGCGGCGATCCCGAGTTCCATCACGTACCGCTTGTCGCCGAACTCGCGGGTCTCCTTCGGTGGGGAAGCGACGGCGACGGAACCGTCGGCCGCGTACCGCCACGGCAGACCACCGTCGGCGACGGGGGTGCCCACACCGGCGGGGGTGAAGAAGGCGGGGATGCCTGCGCCGCCCGCACGCAGGCGTTCGGCAAGGGTGCCCTGCGGGGTCAGTTCGACCTCCAGCTCACCGGACAGGTACTGCCGGGCGAACTCCTTGTTCTCGCCGACGTACGACGCGGTGACGCGGCTGACCTGCTTGGCGCCGAGCAGGATTCCGAGGCCGTGGTCGTCGACGCCGCAGTTGTTGGAGAACACCTCGAGGTTGCCGACGCCGGACTCGCGGAGGGCGTCGATCAGTGCGTCGGGGATGCCGCACAGTCCGAATCCGCCGACGGCGATCGTCGCGCCCTCGCCGATGTCCGCGACGGCCTCGGCCGCTGTGGCGAACACTCTCGTTCCCATCCGAAGTCCCTTCGTAGTGCACGGTGTGCGTCTGCTCGATTGCCCGGTCCGGTGCATGGACGCTCCGTGCCGGGTGTCTCCGACCACTCAAGTACGCAGGTCACTGCACTTCAAGCTCCCGGCAGCGTTCGGTCGCAAGTGCTCGCGAGCCGGACCATGCGGTCATATGCGTTCACTGAATGGACGTACACTGTCCGTGTGGACGAGCGACCTCAGGTGATCAGGCGAGTGGGGGCGCTGCTGCGCGCCGTCGCGGCCGCCCCGGGTGAGGGTGCGTCCACGTCGGATCTGGGCCGCGCGACCGGCCTCGCGCGTCCCACCGCGCACCGGCTGCTCAGCTCGCTTGCCGACGAGGGCCTCGTCGACCGGGACCGAAAGACCGGACTGTGGTCGCTCGGCCCGGAGCTGTACCTGCTCGGGTCGCAGGCCGCGGAACGCTACGACGTCACCGAACGCGCCCGCGACATCCTGCGCGACCTGGCCCGCGAGACAGGGGAGAGCGCGTTCCTGTCCGCCCGGCGCGGCGACGAGACGGTCTGCGTCGCCAGTGAGGAGGGCAGCTTCCCCCTGCGTTCCCACGTCCTGCACGTCGGGCTGCGGCTGCCGCTCGGTGTGGCGTCGGCGGGGCTGGTGATCCTGTCGCATCTGCCCGACCGTGAGGTCGGCGAGTACCTGGACCGTCGTGAGCTCACCGAACGGTGGGGCGACGAACACAGCACCCCCGCGATCCGCGAACGCATCGAGGCCACCAGGCTGACCGGCTACTGCGTCAACCCCGGACTGCTGGTCCAGGGGAGCTGGGGGATGGGTGCTGCCGTGTTCGACGCGGCCGAGCAGCCGGCATGGGCGCTGAGCCTGACCGGCGTGGAGTCACGCTTCCCGCCCGAGCGGAGAGGCGAACTCGGTGAGCTGCTGCTGCGGCAGGCGCACCGGTTGACATTGCGGCTGCGCGGCGGGCGTTGAGCCGACGCTCCCCGTGCGCGCCGCTGCGGTGACGTGACATCCGACCGGCTGGGAAGGTCAGCGGCGAATACACCGAAAACCGATGTGGCTCATACCCGTGTCGACCATCTGCGGTCGCCTCGCGGAGGGCCGGTACCGCATGCAGTAGCTGTCTGCGCACAGAAACGAGCCGCCCTTGACGACCCGACGCGGGATCGCGAACTGAGGCTGGGACGGATCGTAGGACTCGGTGCCGCAGCACGGCGTCGTCGAACGATCCTCGCCGTAGAAGTCGGCCGTCCACTCCCAGACGTTGCCTGCCATGTCGAACAGTCCGTAACCGTTGGCAGGAAAGCTGCCCACCGGTGTGGTCTGCCCGTATCCCTTGTCCGGGAGGTACGGGAACTCGCCGTGCCAGTAGTTGGCGAGTTTCTGGTCGGCTCTCTCCGGTTCGTCGCCCCAGGTGTAGGTCGCGCGGTCGAGCCCGCCTCGCGCGGCGACCTCCCACTCCGCCTCGGTCGGCAAGGCCTGCCCCGACCAGTCGGCGTATGCGACCGCGTCCTCGTAGGCGATGTGCACGACAGGATGGTTCTCACGGCCTCGCACCGACGACCGCGGCCCACGTGGGTGCTGCCAGGACGCGCCCGGCGTCCACGTCCACCACTGACTGAGGTGTCTGAGGTCCACGGGACCCGCCGTGCGGTGGAACACCATCGACCCCGGTTGCAGATTCGTCGCCGGCGCACCGGGATAGTCGGCCGGGTCCAGTGGACGCTCCGCGACCGTCACATAGCCGGTGGCGGAGACGAACTCGGCGTATTGGGTGTTCGTCACCTGGTGCTTCTGGATCCAGAATCCGTCGACCGAGACCGTCTTCGACGGACCTTCCTCGGGGTAGTCGTTGTCGGCACCGACCGTGGTCGACTGCGCGGGGATCCACACCGAGTCCGTGTCCCGGCCTGGATCGGTTGTGAGTGTGTCAGGCACCGAAAACTGTCTTCCAATCGTTCTTGATGCTGGCGACGATCCATCCGTCGTTCGCGGCCCGTTGCAGCGCAGTCTCCGCGCCCGAGGTGTAGTCGAATTCGCGTTCCGCATCGTCGTGCAGGATCAACAGTTGCAGCGAGGGGCGCGCGGACGAGGCGGTGAACTCCAGCATCTCGATGTCGCCGTTCGAATTACCGGCCGCGAAGACGGGCCTGCGTCCGATCCGGTCCCACAGCCGCACCGGCTTGCCGGGGCCGTCGTCGACGAACTGCAGGTCGGCGGTCGTGTACACGTTGGCGTCCCGATACACGAGGCTCACCGTGCTGCCGACCACCCGCTCCGGCGGAATCCCGTACATCGGGCCGGATATCGGACGCATGAAGTCGCGTCCACCTCCTGACACGATGTAGCAGGTGAACCCGTGGCCCTCCAAGTAGCGCAGCAGGTCGACCATCGGCGAGTACCCGCACTCCGTGTACGGGCGACCGAGGGTCGGATGCCGGGCGGCCTCGAAGAACTCGGCGATCGCGGCGGCGTGCTCGTCGACGGAGATCTCCTGATGTGCCGCGAGGATCGCCGCCGTGAGGGGGGCGAAATCGCTGTCGTCACCCTGATAGTGCTTCGCAACCGCGCCACCGAGCCATGCGAGGTCTCCGGTCCAGGCGGCCTTGTAGGGCTGAGTGTCCCGCAGCGCCGGGTCGGTCTCGGCCTGTTCCCGGAATCGCCGGATCAGGAAGTCCAGTTGGACGTACATCGGCTTCTCGCACCACAGGGTGCCGTCGTTGTCGAAGACGGCGACCCGGGCATCCGGTTCCACGTAGTCGGGTCCCTCGGTGGTGACCCGCCCGACGAAGTCGACTATCGCCGACTTCGCCGGGCCGTTCGTCCAGGTGTCGAGCACGGGTCAGTCCCTCGCCAGGAACTTCTGGAGCTTCTCGACCGCGTGGTCCACGTTGAAACTGGCCGGTTCGTGTCGTGGTGGGAACTCCTCGAAGGTCTCGAGGAACTTCGCGGCCATCGCGGTCATGTAGAAGATGAAGTAGTCGTGCCGCAGGAACCACTCGTAGTAGGTGTTGGAGGTGATGTCGGCGTACTCGTATGGGTCGGTGCGCAGGTTGAAGAGCTTGGGTACGCGCAGATGCACGAACGGCTCCGCCCACACCTGCAGGGTGCCCTGGCACCGCTGCTCCAGGAACACCGCCTTCCAGTTCTCGAACCGCATGGCGACGAGATCGCCGTCGTCCGAGAAGTAGAAGAAGCCGCGCCGGGGACTCGTCTCGACCTCGCCGGTGAGGTACGGCAGCAGGTTGAATCCGTCGATGTGGACCTTGTACTCGGTCTTGCCGTCGGCACCGGCGGTGTGGCCCGCCTTCAGCTTCTCGATGATGTCGGGTTCGCCCGCGGCAGCCAGCAACGTCGGCAGCCAGTCGTGGTGCTGGACGATCTCGTTCGACACCGCACCGGCTGCGATCCTCCCCGGCCAGCGGATGATCTCCGGGACCCGGAACGCCCCCTCCCAGTTCGTGTCCTTCTCGCTCCGGAACGGTGTCGTGCCTGCGTCGGGCCAGGTGTTGCGGTGTGGCCCGTTGTCGGTGGAGTAGATGACGATGGTGTCCTCGGCGATGCCGAGTTCGTCGAGCACGTCCAGCACCGTTCCGACGTTCTTGTCGTGGTCGATCATCGCGTCGTGGTACGGCGACTGCCACAGCCCCGACTGGCCACGGCTCTCCGGTTTGACGTGCGTGTAGAGGTGCATGTGGGTGAAGTTGCACCACACGAAGAACGGGTTGCCCTCCTCGTGCTGACGCCTGATGTAGTCGACGGTGGTGTCCGCGATGTCGTCGTCGATCGTCTCCATCCGTTTGCGGTTGAGGGGACCGGTGTCCTCGATGGTCTGCTTCCCGACCGGCCCGAATCGTGGATCGTCCGGTTCCGTGGAGACCTCGGTGGTCGCCTTGCACCTGAGCACGCCGCGGGGGAGGGCGAACTCGTGCAGCCGGGGGAACTGGTCGGCGTGCGGGTAGTCGACGTTCTCGGGTTCCTCTTCGGCGTTGAGGTGGTAGAGGTTGCCGTAGAACTCGTCGAAGCCGTGGACAGTCGGCAGGAACTTGTTCAGGTCCCCGAAGTGGTTCTTGCCGATCTGGGCGGTGGCGTAGCCGAGGGGCTTGAGGAGCTCGGCGATCGTCGGATCCTCGGCGGCCCAGCCGATGTCGACACCGGGAACGCCGACCTTGCTCATGCCGGTGCGGTAGACGCTCTGCCCGCTGATGAAGGCTGCCCGGCCGGCGGTGCAGCTCTGCTCGCCGTAGGAATCGGTGAACCTCATGCCCTCGTCGGCGAGGCGGTCGATGTTCGGCGTGCGATAGCCCATCAGGCCGTCGCTGTAACAGCTGAGATTCGAGATTCCGATGTCGTCACCCCAGATGACGAGAATGTTCGGCTTGCCGTCCGGCATGTTCAGAGGCCCCTTCGTTCGATCACGACGTCGAATCCACTGTCGTGCCGAATCCTATGGGCGGTGGGTGGTGTCCACGGGTAACAGCGCACAGCGCAGCGGGTGTGTCGTGGGGCATTCGGTCGTGCTCGCCTCCGTGGCGCCTCGGTCCAGTGCGTCGAATGCGTTCCCGGCTACGCCCTGCCTCGCAGGTGAGCCGAGGGGCTGTAGTCGATCTTCCAGTCGGTGTACACACCCAGTGTCCCGTCTCGTAGGCAGCGCAGACCGACGCTCACCCAGCGCACGTCGTCGCTGCCGTCGCCGACCGACGCGAACCCGACTGCGATCTCGAACTCCTCGCCACCGCAGGGGCATTCGCACTGGACCGGCTCGGCCTCGGTCCAGTGGTCTGCGCTGTCGGCGATCAGGACGGCGTCGTCACATGCGAGGCACAGTCGTTCGGCGCAACCCGCCTCGTCGTCCACGCCGATGGCGAAGGCTCGCCCACCGCAGTGCGCGCACACAGACGCGGCGACGGTGTCGACGGCGTAACCGCCGGCGCGGTGCTCCCTCACGTATGAGGCGAGCGAGTCGAGGTCGTCGCCGCGCGTGGACTGGTGGGTGTCGTCTGCCGTCACCAGGTCAGTGTGCACGGTCGGTTCGGGGCACGGTTCAGGCACCGGAACGATCCTGCCGGCGCGGTTCCGGGGTGGCGCCCCGGCGACGCGCACCGTGGTGACGGTGTGCCGCCGGGGCGTCCAGGGGACTCAGCTGTTGGAGAAGAGGATGCTGCTACCGGCACCGCTGGTGAGCAGGTCGGCGACGACGCTGCTTCCGCCATCCATCGTGAGGGTGCTGCTCCCGAGGTCGAGCGCCTGGTCGACGCTGCCGACCCCGCCGGGGGAGAAGACGACGGTGTAGCCGTAGGACAGGACCGCGTCCTGGCTGGCGGCGTCGAAGCAGGCGCCGACCACGGCATACGCGCCGGGCGTGATCGGCTTGAGCAGACCGGTGTTGACTCCGCCGTCGACCGGGCCGGTGCTGCTGGTCGACTCGGGAGCGGCGTCGGTGGTCGGGTTTCCGATGTAGTAGACCTTGCCGAGGAGGTCGAGGAAGCTGGGCCACTGGTCGGTCGGCGTCGCTGCGAGCGGCAACGCGTCCTGCGCGTCGAGGACGATCGGCAGGCAGAGGACGTTCTGGCCGACACTCTTCTGGGTGAGCGTCATTGTGATGACGTCGCCGTCGGCGCCGGCAGTGATGGTGGGGGCGGGAACGTCGGTCTCCGCGGCGGACGCGACGCCGGGCAGTGCCAGCGCAGCTGCGGCGGTGAG
This sequence comes from Rhodococcus gannanensis, assembly GCF_042681175.1. NCBI lineage: Bacteria > Bacillati > Actinomycetota > Actinomycetes > Mycobacteriales > Nocardiaceae > Rhodococcus > Rhodococcus gannanensis. The sequence continues at coordinate 299,774 of NZ_JBHUFB010000022.1, read as the reverse complement.
GGACACCGCGGCGCCGATGCCGCGGGTGACGGTCTTTCGATTCAAGGGTGAACTCCTGTGTGGTCGATGACGACAGGGTGAGTCGAGAACAGTGAAATGCATTGGGGTGGAGAAGGAGTCGTCAATGGTGGACTGTTCAAAGTTAGCGAAACGAAGAGTAACACGAAGATCTGACCGCAGAGTAGGAAATTGTGAACATGAATGCCTGCGAGCGTGTGCCTCGTCATTCGCGGGGCACCGAAGCAGGCGCCACGGCCTCACGACTGCGGTGTGCCGATTCGCACCACATGCGCCCACTCCGGTGGCAGGTCGGGAACCCGGTCGTGGTCCTGCCAACCTCTCGGGTACACCCGGGGAAACAGCCCGACGACGGTTCGGCAAGCGGGTCGGCTGCTGGGCCAGGGTGTCTCACCGTCGGTGAGGGCGACGATCACGTCGGGACAGGGCCGACCGCGCAGCGCCCTGGCGAATCCGGTGCGCAGATCCGTGCCGCCACCGCCGAACAGCGGAATGTCCTCGGCCCGGCACAGTGGGTGCACGACCCGCGCCGCCGCGTCGCACGACAGCACCGTGACGAGGTCACGGCGCCCGCCCACGGCCCGCGTGATCGCAGCCACCTCGAGCAGCGCACTGCCCAAATCCGCGTCGCTGACCGATCCGGACGTGTCGACGACGACGCTGACCCTGGGCGGGGTGCGCCGCAGGCTCGGCAGGACGGCTCCGGGCACCGCGGCGGACCGCCGCGCCGGGCGACGGTAGGTGTAGTCCCCGCCGGTGCCGGACGAGGAGGTCGCGGAGCGAATCGCCGCGCCGAGCAGGGCTCGCCACGGTTGGGTCGGGTGCAGGGTTTCCTCCGCCCACCTGCGCCATCCGCGGGGTGCGTCTCCGCGACGACCGGCGACGCTCTGTGCAACCCGGAATCGGACCACATCCTGTTGCCGGGTACTGAGTGCGTCCGCCCCGTCGGGGCCCAGCTCCCACTCCCGACGCAGCCCGTCGGCACCGCTACCGCAGTCCAGCCACGTCAGCCCGTCGGTGCAGGGGCCGAGGCCGAACTCGCGCAGATAGTCCTCCATGAGCCGACCACCGTCCAGACCCAGCATCGACGGCAGGACGGCGCCGTCGGGTGTCGGCAACCCGTCGCCGAACGCGTCGTCGTTGATCTCCGCATCGGCGGCGAGGTTCATCCGCAGTCGATCGCCGCGGGAGGTCAGGTCGTGTGCGCGGGCGTAGCGGTCGCTGCGGTCGTGGTGGTCGCGCAGCAGATGTGACACATGGTGCACCAGAAGCGAGGCCAACTCCTCCACCGGTCGCTGGGCGACGAAGGCAGGTGAGACGTAGCACCGCCAGTGCCGGTCGACTCCCATGGTCGGCACGCGAGGTGACGCGACGACGTTCAGCGCATACAGGGCGGTCGCCAGGTAGGGCCGGGCTCGGGCGGCATGCAGCCGGGCGGCGTAGATCCTGTTCGGATCGAGCACGGCCGTCATCGGCCGGCCTTCGCGGCAGCGCGGTCGGCGAGGCGGGACACCGACACGACCCCCGCGATCCGGTCGATCTCCGCGGGCACCTCCCAGTCGTCCTGCCGCAGCGTGGCAAGGGTGGTCGCCGGGACGACCACGAGATCGGGTGGCCCGGTCTGCACCGCGGTGACCAGCAGCGCCCAGGCCGCGTCCCAGCGCGCCGCGTCGGGCCGTCTGCGGACGGCGGCGACCACGGCGTCGAGCACGGCCTGACGCAGATCGCCGCGCTCGGGGAGGGCGGCGGCGGTCGGATCGGCCAGCAGCACCTCGGGGTCGGGGAGATCCATGTGATCGATGGCGGCCAGCAGCTCGAACCCGGGGCCGTCGCCGACGCTGCCCCGGACCAGCAGGGACAGCACGTCCGTCGACGCCGAGGCTGCCGTGGCGAAGGCGACGAGTCGCACCGTCATGTCCCAGCTCCGAGGGGACGGCCACGCACCGCCGCGGCGGGACTGACTGCCGGGAAGTTGATGGACGAGTGCTGGGCGAGCAGTGAGGAGCCCGCACACCGCCCGGCGGGCGAATACCACTGCATCGGAGAACTTCTCCGGGTCGAGTCGGGGCAGCGTGGCGAGCGGCCAGGTACCGCCGAGGCCCCGAACGACCACCTCGTGGTCGTGTGTCCAGTGCAGGTGTACGAAGCGGTTGGCAAGCGGTGGGCTCAGCTCCCAGCCGTCCGCTGCCGAGGACGGCGGGTTGGCCGCGGCCACGATGCGCACGCCGGGTGGGAGTTGCAGTGCCCCGATGCGTCTTTCGAGGACGACACGCAACAGGGCCGCCTGCACGGCGGGCGGTGCCGTCGACAGTTCGTCCAGGAACAGCAGGCCCCGCCCGGCGTGCACGAGCCGGACAGCCCAGTCCGGCGGGGCCATCGGAACTCCGAGTGTCGCAGGGTCGTCCCCGAGGACGGGCAGACCGGAGAAGTCGGACGGCTCGTGGACGCTGGCGATGACGGTGGTCAGGGGCAGGCCGAGGGATTCGGCGAGCTGCGTCAGGGCTGCGGTCTTGCCGATGCCCGGCTCGCCCCACAGCAGCACCGGGAGGTCCGCGGACACGGCCAGGGTGAGGGCTTCGAGCTGATCGTCGGAACGAGGTTCGGTGGTGACGGTGTCGAGCATGGCCGACAGCGTCGCGGCGCTGTCGAGTTCAGCCGTACGGGATCGGTTCGAAAGGAGTGTCGAAGGCATGTGCATCACCCGTGATGTCGAGGGAGGTTGGCAGCGTGCGGCCGTCCAGCCGCACTGCAGGACATCGGATTTCGAAGGAACACGTGGAAGGTTCAGTGGGAGCGGACGCGTCGCGATCTGTCGGCGCGCCGGGGTCGCGACGGGGGAGGTTCCACCGGCCCGGCACGGAAACTGTCGTACGTGCCGCGGCGGTCCACCGACGCCGTGAGTTCGTCCTTCAGGGGGCCGTCCCGGAGGGCGGCGTCGTGGCCGAGCAGTCCCTCGACCACGGCCAGCGCGCCGGCGAGGTCTCCGTGATCGAGACGCTCACGGACTCCGGGCAGGCAATCCGGACTGCGGTGCGCCTGGTCGATGGCCTGCAGGCAGGGGAGTGGGGTGCCCCCGAGCGCGACGAGCAGTTCCTCGCGCCGGATCTCGGTGGGGTCGTGATCGAGTGCGGTGAGTGCGCCGTCGGCAAGGCCGATCCGGTGTCGTTCGCCGCGGCAGTCCACCACGTGAAAACGATTCGCCCCGTTCGGTGTCGGGGAACGGTCGGGCGGCGACCAGCTCGGTTCCAGGGCGGCGGCGACCAGGGGGTGCAGCCGATCGACGGCGATCGCTCCCGATCGGACGAGTTCCAGGTCGGGTAGCACCCAGGTCGCGGCGTCGGGCAGCACCGGGAGAGCGGCGAGCCGTCCACGTGGGTAGCCGTTCACGAGGCGCACCGCTGCGGGACGGCCGCCGCGGACAACCGGCTCGATCACCAGGTCGTGCCGTCCGCCGCACCGAACCCGCACGGGACCGTCGCGCACCCGGTCCGCGCGGAGCAGGATGTCGCTCTCGGCAGCCCAGCGGTCCAGGGCGGCGCCCTCCGGTACCGCGTCGGCGAGGGTGTGGTCGGCGACATGAGCGGGAGGGGATTGTCCTGTGCCACAGCGTGTTGGAAGATCGGTGGATCGTCGCGCGTCCCACAGGTGTCGATGGAGGTCGAGCCGGTAGCGCCGGTTGGGGTGGGGATGGGGATGCCGGGTGGCGATGGAGCCGTCCCAGAGGGTCAGCACGATCCGCTGCCCGGCGTCCGCCCAGGCCGGTGCGGTGCGGGCCACCAGGTGTACCGAACCGTCAGTGCCGCAGGGTTTTCGGCGTTCCGGTGATCCGTACCGGGCCAGCGTGACGGTGAGCCCGGGGCGCAGCAGTCCGTCCGGGGCAACCCTCGGGAGGTGCCAGCGCAGCAGGTCGGGTGCCAGATTGTGCAGGTCGGCGAGAATCTGAGCCGCGACGTCGCGGCCGTTGTTGTGGGCGATCTCTCGCAAATCGATCTCGCTGTCGAAACCTGCTGCGGCGCAGGCGCCGGACCAGTCACCCGCGAGGCGTCGGTCGGTTGCGGTCTCGATCATGGACGGCGGCACGGCGAACTCGCGCACGCGCAGCCAGAAGGACGGTCGGGGATCGGTCCCGTTCGCGATGGGAGGGTGCATCAGCACTCACCGTGAGCGAACTGGGCCCCCAATCTTGGATCGGAGTAAGTAGGCATCGCCGCAATCGTAGCGTACCGACGCGATCTCGGCCAGTGCCTCGCCGTGGAAAGTCGTACCGTTGCGAATGATTCCTCGGTTCCGGGGAACAGGATTCGCATCGGACGGAGATGTGCAGTGAGCGATCCGCTGACCGATCTCGGCGAGATTCTGGCGTCGCTCGACGTCACGGTTCGGCCCGATCCCTACGTCTTCGCGGTTGTCGAGGCCGGGTCACCCGTGGTCGGTGACGCGCCCGCGGTGATCGTCGAGGACGAGGGCGTCACTGTGGTGGTCACAACTGCCCGTGCCCGGGACCACGACCTCGCGGATGCGCCGGCATTCGCCTGGCTGACGCTCACCGTGCATTCCTCGCTCGACGCCGTCGGGCTGACAGCGGTGGTCTCGGGCGCACTGGCAGACGCCGGGATCAGTTGCAACGTTCTGGCCGGCTACCACCACGATCACCTGCTCGTTCCGTGGGCGGCGCGACACCGTGCGGTGGCCGTCCTGCGCGCACTGCGCCCACCGGCGTGACGTGCCGCGCGGCACGAGTCGGTCTGCCACGCGACCCCGGGTGTCGGTGGCCTGTGACACGATCGCGCCATGTCCGCCATCCTCGACTACTTCACCGCACCCTCGGATCAGCACGCCGCCGCCGCGCTCGACGACCTCGTCGACGTGGAGCCCGACACGATCGACGACGCGTCCGGCCCGACTCCGGACACACTCACCCGACCGCGGATTCGTCTGGCCGCGAACGGCACCCCGGTCCTACAGGTGAAGGGCGTGGAACCGGTCGTCGCGTTGGGCAGGCTCGAGGCCGTGCTCACCGGACGTTCGTACGACGAGGTCTCGTCGGGTGCGCGTTCCGGGTCACTCGTCGCCATGAGCGACGACGGCGACTCGCTGGTGCTCACCGTCACCGACGAGTTGCGTGATGCGCTCGCCGCGCTCGATGCCGACGGTGTCGCCGCCGCCGCGCGCGCCTGGGCGATCGACGAGGACGGCGAACCCTCGGACGAGTCGGTGCCCCTTCTCGCGGCGTTCGCCGAACTGTCCGCTGGGGCCGTGGATCGCGGTGAGCGGGTCTACTGCCGCGTCCTCGTCTGAGGGTCAGCCCTGGTGGTTGTCGGGATAGGCGGTGACGGCGAGGAACCGAATCGGCAACTCCACCAACTCGTTCGGGCCGTGCAGGCCCTCCCCGTCGAGTAGTAGCGCGTCCCCGGGACGCAGGTGGTACTCGCTCTCTCCGTGCCCGTAGACCATCTCGCCCTCGAGCATGTAGAGCAGTTCGGTGCCGGGGTGCTGGAAGAGCGGGAACACCTCGCTGGCGTTGGTCAGCGTCACCAGCACCGGTTCGAGACGCTTGTGTTGGCCGCGCAGCGCGCCGAGCATCTCGTAGTGGTGACCGACGCGGGTGCCGCGACCGACGATCTCCGCGCCCTGCCCGGCCGAGGTGAAGACCGCGTCCCGGGCGGCGTCGGCGCCGCGGAACAGGGACGTCACCGGGACGTCGAGCCCTGCCGCGAGCCGGGCCAGCGTCGAGAGGCTGCAGGAGGTCTGCGCGTTCTCGATCTTCGACAGCATCGCCTTGGAGATGCCGATCTTCGCGGCCATGTCGCCCACCGAGAGTCCGCTGGCGAGGCGCAGCTTGCGCACCTGCGCGGCGATGACCCGTTCGAGGTCGACACCGGTCGGTGAGTCCGCGGGAACCTCACGCGGCGCGGTGTCGTGATGCACGGGGCGGTTCGGGCTGGACATTCACCCACAATAGCGGTGGGTTTCCCCGTGGTGGACCCGGCGCGATGAGTTCGCGGCGCGCGTCGGGTCCACCTACGTGAGGCACACTTTCCGGAGGAGGCGCGTCATGGAAACCGCACTGGATCGCGAGTTCGTCGCAACGCTGCTCAAGAGCCCCGCCAAGGGCGGGTGGACGTACGTCGTCTGGCCCGAATCCGCCGCATTCTTCGGCACCCGCGGGCTCGTGAAGGTCCGCGGCACGATCGACGGGCACCCCTTCGAGAGTTCCTTCATGGCGCTCGGCGACGGCACCCACAAACTGCCCGTCAAGGCCGCCGTCCGGGAGGTCATCGGCAAACAGGCGGGTGAATCCGTAATCGTTCGTCTGCTCGAGCGCATCGGATGACTCGTCGAGCAGACGATCGAGTTCAGAATAAGTTAACGGCAATTCACGTCGGGTGTTAACGTTCGCTCATGGCATCCGAAATCGCCGCCGGACAGACCGGAGCCGAGCGCCGCGCCCTCGACGCGCTCGAGACGACCGCACTCCGGGAATCGGCCAATTGGTTCCAGCTCCTGGCCGGCACCTCGAACGTGATCATGCAACTCTCCGCACGGCCGGTCGGTTACGGCGTCAAGGACAGCAAGGTCGACGAGGGCAACCTGTTTCTCAATCCCGCTCGCCGGCGCCGTACGACGCTCGGCTTCCTCGCGGTGGCGATCCTCGGCGGAGCGGAGGAACGGGCGGCCTACCGGCGGGCGACCAACCGGTCGCACGCGCAGGTGCGCTCCCCGGAAGGCGCGGAGGTGGCATACAACGCGTTCGATCCGACGCTGCAGCTGTGGGTCGCCGCCTGCCTGTACAAGGGGGCGGAGCAGGCCTACGAGCGTGTGCACAGGCCCCTGACGGGAGCGTTCGCCGAGCAGTTCTACCGCCAGGGAATGGTGTTCGGAACCACCTTGCAACTCCCGCGCGACGCGTGGCCCGCGACCCGGGCGGAGTTCGACGACTACTGGAACGCATCATTGGCCGCGCTCGAGGTGGACGACGCGACGCGTGACTACCTCATGCGGGTCGTGCGACTGGAGTATCTGGATCGCGCGGTGCCACCGTGGCTGATGCGCCGGCGGGTGCGGCTGGTCACCGGATATCTCGAACCGCGTTTCCGCGAGCTCATGCAGCTGGAATGGTCGGATGCCGAGGAAGTGAAGTTCGCGCGGTTCAACCGACGGGTGGCGCGGTTCCTGCGCATCGCCCCGCGCCGGGTGCGTGAACTGCCCTTCACTCGCAGCTTGCGTGACGTGCAGAAGCGACTCGCCACGGACACACCCCTGTTCTGACCCGGAAATACCGGCCATCTCGCCTCGCAGCGGGTCCCGTGAGCTCGCTACACGGATCGTGACTCCGCTGTGCGCCGGTTGTACCCAGCCGACGCGTGACCCAGGACTGCAACGGCAATGCCGAGTCGGACCTGCATTCGGTGTGAACCCGGATCGAGTCCTTGCGGATCAGGACCCGGCCGATGGTGTGAACGCCCGGCGGCAGTGGTTGAGCAACTGTCGTACCGCGGGTCGATTCGCATCCCGCCACACCAGCGCGAGCAGGGCGGGGGCGTCGGCGTCGTCGATTGTGCGGGAGACGAGGTCCGGGTAGTCGGCGGCCATCGACTCGCTCAGGATCGCAACCCCGAGGCCGCGCCGTGCCAGATCGGCGATGGCGTCGGCGGCACCGGCCTGGATCTCGGGTGTTGGTGCGAGTCCCTTTGCGGTGCAGCAATTGTCGAACACCGTGCGCAGGCCTGTACCCGGAGGCATGCACACGAGCGGCTCGCTGCACACGTCACGGAGCGTGATCGGGTCGAGCGTTGCGAGGCGGTGGCCGGCCGGCACCGTGGCGACCAGGCGTTCGCTGACGAGTGTGAGCATGTCGAGGCCGGCCGGCGAGGTTGCCGTCCCGACCAATGCGAGGTCGATGGTGCCCGCGCGGACGGCGTCGAGCAGTGTGTCCGAATTGTTCTCCGAGAGTGAGAGTTCCACGCCGGGATGAGCGCGATGGAAAGAGGCGAGTGCGTCGAACAGCGGCGTGACGGTGCAGCCGACCACCATGCCGACGGTGACCTGCCCCCGCATCAGGCCGGTGACCTCGCCGACCGCCTGGGCGAGCGCCCCCGTCGCGGCCAGTGCGGCGCGGGCGTGCTCGAGGGCCGCTTTCCCTGCGACGGTCAGGGTCGCCGTGCGCGTGGAGCGGTCGATCAGTGTCGCGCCGAGCTCCCGCTCCAGCGCCCTGATCTGCGCGCTCACACCCGACTGACTGATGTGGACGCGTTCCGCGGCCCTGGTGAAGTTGCGCTCCTCGGCGACCGCGACAAAGTACTCCAGCTGCCTCAAGTCCATGACTGCTACTTCTGGTTTCGATGAGAACAAACTATTGGACTTCTCATCCTGGGCGGTCGACGCTGGAGATGTCAACACCAGTCGACCAGGAGGTAGTCGTGTACGAGAAGGCCATGCACCCCGAGGACATCACCCGACTGTTCGTCGAGCGGTCGAATGCGGGCGACGCCGATGGGGTCGCCGCGCTCTACGCCGAGGACGCCGTCATGGCCTACCCTCCAGGTGCGACGACGGTGGGTCGCAACGCCATTCGGGAACTGTGGGCGTCGGTGCTCGCGCAGCGTCCGCACTTCGAGGCGGAGGAGCCACTGCCGACGCTCGTCAGCGGCGAACTGGCACTGACGTCGACGCCGCCGCGTGACGGTTCCGGTGCCCGCGCCCAGGTGGTGCGCAGGCAGCCCGATGGTAGTTGGCTCCGTGTTCTCGATCAGCCCGAGTTCCGCAGCCCGGCGGGCGACTCGTGACGGTGGTTCTCAGCCACGCAGCGCGTCGACGATGGGTGTCGTCCCGGTGTTGAACGGGATGGTGCGGCGCACGGTGCCGGCGTCGACGAGCGTCGCTGCCGCGACCGCTGCGACGTCCTCCCGGGACACGGACGTCTCCGCCGGAGTGGGGGAGACCTCGATGCGTGAGGTTCCGGGGTCGAGCGTCAGGGTTCCGGGGCCGAGGACCGTCCAGTCGAGGTCGGTCGCGCGGAGGTGCTCGTCGGCGGCCGCTTTGGCCTCGGCGTAGGCGAAGAACGAATTATCCTCCGGGACTCCGTGATCGGGGCGCGACCCCAGGTAGGACACCATGACGTACCGGCGGACTCCGGCCGCCGCGGCGGCGTCCATCGAGCGGATCGCGGCGTCCCGGTCGACGGCGTAGGTGCGGGCAGGGTTTCCGCCGCCGGCGCCCGCGGACCACACCACGGCGTCGTGCCCGCGCAGCACCTCCGCGATCTGCTCGGTCGACATGTTCTCGACGTCCGCGACGACCGGCGCGGCCCCCATGGCTTCGATGTCGGATGCGTGTGCGGGATTGCGGATCAGCGCGGTCACCTCGTCGCCGCGTCTGCTGAGGATCTGTTCGAGATGAAGCGCAACCTTGCCGTGTCCGCCGATGACGACGACGCGAGCCATGACCGTTCCTTCCGTTGGGAGCTGTGGTCGATTCCCAACGTACCGGCCCTTCGCACCTGTGCGCCTTTCTGGTAGCTCCAACTACCAAAAGTGCGCACAGGTGCCGGGGGCGCCTACCGCATCTCGCCTGCGCCCTCGTAGGGGTTGAGGCTGAGCAGCAGGTCGCCCTCCTCGAAGCGGGAGTACCGGAAGTCGTGCGGGTTCACGTTCGGCAGTGTTGTCTTCCCGTCGTCGAGGAGCATGTCGGCGACGAGCTTGCCGACGGCCGGGGAGATCTTGAAGCCGTGGCCGGAGAAGCCCGTTGCGAGGAACAGTCCGTCCACGGGGGCGGGGCCGATGATCGGGTTGTAGTCGGGCGTCACGTCGTAGGCGCCGACGTAGGTGCTGGTGATGCGTGGGTCGGGCATGTCCGGCAGCCGGTTGCCGAGCTTCATGATGTTCTTCTCGATGGTGCTGTCGTCGGCGCGGTTGCTGTAGTTGTCGGGGTCGATGTACTCGGGCGCCTGATGGTCCGAATTGCCGACCAGGAGTTCGCCGTTCGGCTCACGACAGATGTACTGGAGCCCTGCGAGGTCGGACAGGACCGGCACCTCGGGAGTGGGGACACCCTGGTCGACGAGTACCAGCTGGGCGCGCTGCGCCTTCACGTCGACGTCGACGCCGACGCCCGCTACCAGGTCGGGGGTCCACGGACCGGCCGCGACGACCACGTATTCGGCGTGCACCTCGGATCCGTCGGCGAGTGTGGCTCCGTAGACGCGGCCGGTGGTGTCCTGCAGCAGCGACACAACGGGAGTGCTCTGCTTGATCTTCACGCCCATCCTGCGGGCGGTCGCGGCGAACGCCATGCCGGCCATGTACGCCTCGCCGCGCCCGCCGAGGGGCTCGTAGGCGAACAGCGCGAAGTCGTCGAGGTGCAGGCCGGGCCACAGCTCGGCCATCTTGTCGTGGGCGATGAACTCCGTCGCGATGCCGAGGCCCTGCATCATCTCGATGTTCGCCTCGAGCGGCTTGACGTTGCTCTCGCCGACGCCGACGACGTAGCCGCACTGCCGGAAGGCCATGTCGTCGCCGAAGATCTCGGTGGCGCGGGTGAAGACGTCGACGCCGTACCAGGACATCGCCGCCAGCGACGGGGTGCCGTAGTGGCAGCGGACGACGCCGCTGGACTTGCCGGTCATACCCGAGCACAGGGTGTCGCGTTCGAGGACGAGGACGTCGGTCTCGCCGCGGTCGGCCAGCGAGTAGGCGATGGCGAGACCTTCGAGGCCGCCGCCGACGATGAGGAACTTGGTTGTCTGCGTCACGTGAGAATCCTTCGGTTCACGAGGCTCCCGCGGACGGGAGGTCGGCTGCTGTGTTCGGAACCCATGCGGTTTCTGTTTATGAATCAACGTCTCATATCAGGAAACTCGACGGGCATGACAAAGGGGTTACGGCATCGTCAGGACGCCGTGACGACGGGTCACCCCGTGCTGTGGGACAGGCTGATTCGTACGAGCAGGCCCCGCGCGTCGCCGAGCAGATCCACCTCCTCGTCTCGAACGACGAGGCAGTCGCCGGGATGCGCTCGGTGTGCCGCGGCCGAGGCGGCTCCGGACTTCACGAACAGCGCCGTCACGCCGTCCGTTCCGGTCCTGACGGAATCCGCACCGACGTCGACGAACTCGACCGTCGCGTCGGCCACCCCTGCATCGACCATGACGTTGAACGCCAGGGTCGCCCCGTCGGGGACGCACCGCGGCGCCGCCGCACCCTCGAACGCCACGGGACACCACGGCGACACCGACACCGTGCGGGACTCCCACTCCAGCGCGACGGCGTGCTCACCGACGACGGTGAAGATCCGGTCCTGACCGTCGAACGCGGAGAACACGGTGGGGGTCTCACCCAGATCCGCGACACTGATCCGCCAGAGCGGCTCGCCCGAAGTGCTCTCGGGCCCGACCGCGATCTCTTCGGTCACCCCGGCTCCATTCCGCCAGGGGACACGTCGCCGCTCGCCGGCTCGCACCAGGTGGACGGTCGGCATCACGCACCGGCCGTCCAGTCCGCCATCACGTCCGCGAGCGCCTGCGCGCCGATGTTGCAGTCGTCCGCTTCGGCGAACTCGTACGGGGAGTGCGAGACGCCGGTGGGGTTGCGCACGAACATCATTGCGGTGGGTACCTTCTCGGCGAGGATGCCCGCGTCGTGTCCGGCCTGGGTGGGCAGGACCGGGATGTCGCCGAGGTGCGCGAGGGCACGGCGCAGACGCTCGCGCGGCCCGGACGGGAACTCGACGATCGGCGTGATCGACTCTGCGTAGACGTCGAGTCCGATCTCGTCGACGGACGAGTGCCGGCGCGCCTCGGCCTCGATCTCGGCGACCAGCTTGGTCAACGTCTCCTCGTCGGCGGCGCGGGCGTCGAGCCACGCCTTGATCTCGGACGGAATGGCGTTGGCCCCGTTGGGAAGCACCTCGAGTTTGCCGAACGTCGCGACCGCACCGAGGTTCGCGGCGCAGGACCGGGCACTGTGCACCGACGACGCATAGGCCAGCATCGGGTCGCGCCGGTCGACGAGTCGGGTGGCCCCGGCGTGATTGGCCTCGCCGGTGAACGTGAACTGCCACCGGCCGTGCGGCCAGATCGACGACGCGACGGCGATCGGTGCGTCGACGAGGTCCAGCGCGCGACCCTGTTCCACGTGCAACTCGACGTACACGCCGACCCGGTCGACGAGGACAGGGTCCGCGCCGACGTGCTCGGGGACGCGTCCTGCCCGGGTCATCGCCTCGGCGAGGGTGATACCGTCCCGGTCCCGGAGGCCCAGTGCCCGGCTCGGTGTCAGGGCGCCGGTGGTGAGCTGGCTGCCCACGCAGGCGACGCCGAAGCGGGCGCCCTCCTCGTCGGAGAAAGCGGTGATCGCGATGGGCACCGTCGGGACCACGCCCCGCTCCCGCAGGATGTCGACCGCGGCGAACGCCGAGACGACACCCAGCGGCCCGTCGAAGGCACCGCCGTCGGGCACCGAGTCGAGGTGGGATCCGGTGACGAACGCGCCGGTCGGCTCGCCCACCCAGCCCTCCGGAAGCCACCACGCCCACAGGTTGCCGTTGCGGTCCTCCTCCACGTCCATGCCGCGGTCGGCGGCGCAGCCGCGGAACCACTCGCGCAGGGTGAGATCGGCATCGCTCCAGGCGAACCGGCGGTAGCCGCCGGTGGTCGCGTGCTTGCCGACGTCGATGATCGACGCCCACAGTGAATCGAATGCGGTCATCTCAGTACTGCCCCTGCCCGGGGATCCAGTTGGTCCCGGCGAGCGGCACACGGGCCATCGCGGACGACTCGACGGTGAGCGCCACGAGATCCTGCGGCTCCAGGTTCCGCAGGTGCGACTTGCCGCAGGCGCGGGCGATGGTCTGTGCCTCCATCGTGAGCACGCGCAGGTAGTTCGCGAGCCGGCGGCCGCCCTCGATCGGATCGAAGCGGGCCTGCAGCTCCGGATCCTGCGTGGTGATGCCTGCCGGGTCCCTCCCGTCCTGGAAGTCGTCGTAGAAGCCGGCGCCCGAGCCGAGCTTCTCGTACTCGGGCTGGTACTTGGGATCGTTGTCGCCCAGTGCGATCAGCGCGGCGGTGCCGATCGCGACCGCGTCGGCGCCGAGCGCCATCGCCTTGGCGACGTCGGCGCCGGAGCGGATGCCACCCGAGACGATCAGCTGCACGCCGCCGGGGGTGCGGTGCATGCCCATCTCCTGCAGGGCCTGCACGGCCTGTGGGATCGCGGCCAGCGTCGGGATGCCGACGTGCTCGATGAACACGTCCTGCGTCGCGGCGGTGCCGCCCTGCATGCCGTCGACCACGACGACGTCGGCGCCGGCCTTCACCGCGAGCTTGACGTCGTAGTAGGTGCGGGTGGCGCCGACCTTCACATAGATCGGCTTCTCCCAGCCGGTGATCTCGCGCAGCTCGATGATCTTGATGGCGAGATCGTCCGGACCGGTCCAGTCCGGGTGCCGGCACGCACTGCGCTGGTCGATCCCGACCGGCAGGGTACGCATTCCGGCGACACGCTCGGTGATCTTCTGGCCCAACAGCATTCCGCCGCCACCCGGCTTGGCGCCCTGCCCGAGGACGATCTCGATCGCGTCGGCCTTGCGTAGGTCGTCGGGGTTCATGCCGTAGCGGGACGGCAGGTACTGGTAGACCAGGTGCTTGGACTGACCGCGCTCCTCCGGGGTCATGCCGCCGTCGCCGGTGGTGGTCGACGTGCCGACCTCGCTGGCTCCACGCCCCAGCGCCTCCTTTGCCCGGCCCGACAACGCGCCGAAGCTCATCCCCGCGATGGTCACCGGGATGTCGAGGTGCAGAGGGAACTTCGCGTGCCTGTCACCGAGGACGACGTCGGTGTCGCACTTCTCGCGGTAGCCCTCGAGCGGGTAGCGGGACATCGACGCACCGAGGAACAGCAGGTCGTCGAAGTGCGGGAGCTTGCGCTTGGCGCCCCAGCCGCGGATGTCGTAGATGCCGGTCTCGGCGGCACGCTGGATGTCGTGGATGACGCCGCGATCGAAGGTGGCCGACTCGCGCAGTCCGGGCTGGTAGGTCGTCATGGTGTGCTCCTGATTGCTGAAAGGCAGGGTGCTGAAAGGCAGGGATTCTGCGGAGTGGGTCAGTACGCGGACGCGTTGTCGACGTGGAAGTGGTAGAGACTGCGCGCCGAGCCGTACCGGGTGAAATCGGCCGGGTCGGCGTCGAGGCCGGCGGCGTCCAGCAGTTCGCGCAGCTCCACGAGATGCTCGGCTCGCATCTCCTTCTTGACGCAGTCCGCGCCGAGCGAGGCGACGGTGCCACGCACGTAGATCCGGACCTCGTACAGCGAATCACCCAGCGCCTCACCGGCATCGCCGAGGACGACGAGCCGCCCGGCCTGGCCCATGAATGCGCTCATGTGCCCGATGTCGCCGCCGACGACGATGTCGACGCCCTTCATCGAGATGCCGCAGCGGGCTGCGGCGTTGCCCTCGATCACCAGCAGGCCGCCGTGCGCGGTGGCACCCGCGGACTGCGAGGCGTCGCCGGTGACGCGGACGGTGCCCGACATCATGTTCTCCCCGACACCCACGCCGGCGTTGCCCGCGATCGTGACAGACGCATGCTTGTTCATGCCGGCGGTGTAGTAGCCGGTGTGGCCCTCGATCGTGACGTCGAGGGGGCGGTCCAGACCGCAGGCGAGGGCGTGGGCACCCTGCGGATTGACGACCCGCACGGTGGCGGGGGACTCGGTAGCGTGCAGCGCGGCGTTGAGCTCACGCGTCGAGATCTCGGCGAGGTCGTAGGTGGTGACGGTGGGGGTGTCGGTGAGGGTCACGGTCGGCTCCGAAGGTGGTCGGGGGTGGTCGGTGATGGCGTCAGCGCACCGAGGACGTAGAGCGTCAGCGGTTCCAGACGTAGACGCGATCCGGTTCGGGTTCGAACAGGTGCGCGTCGGCGATGCCCGGGAGGTGGGCGAGTGCGCGGAACTCCGACGCCATCGCGACGTAGGCGTCGGTCTCGGCGACGATCGCGGGCTTGCAGGCGATGGGGTCGCGCACGACGGCAAAGGAATCGGCCGTGGAGACCAACAAGGTGTAGAAGCCGTCGAAGCGTTCGCCGAGGAGACGCAGGGCCTTCTCCAGGTCCGCGCCCTCGGCGAGGTGCTTGGCCACGAAGCGGGCGCCGACCTCGGTGTCGTTCTCGCTGTCGAAGACGACGCCCTCGGCCTCGAGCTCACGCTTGACCGACAGGTGGTTGGAGAACGAGCCGTTGTGGACGAGGCACTGGTCGGGCCCGACCGCGAAGGGGTGCGAACCGGCTGCGGTGACCGCGGATTCGGTGGCCATCCGGGTGTGTCCGACGCCCTGCCAGCCGGATGCCGCGGGCAGGCCGAATTCGCGGGCCAGGTCGAGCGGATCGCCCATGCCCTTGAGGACGGTGACCTCGTCGCCGAGCCCGATGACGGTCGCGCCGGGATCGACCGAGCGGATCGCCGTCGTCAGTTCGTGCGCGGGGACGGGGGCGTGCAGCACGGTGGTCGGCGGCAGGTCGATCGCGGTCACGTCGACGCCCAGTGCCGCGCTCGCGGCGGCCGCGATGCCTGGCTCGGCTCCGAGCACGGACACCGAAGCGTGTCCGGCGGGGGAGAAGGTGGGATCGCCGTAGATGGCCATGCCCGCGGAATCCGGTCCGCGGTCGACCATTTCACCGAGCATTCCGGTCAACAGTTCACCCAGTCGGGGGTGGAGGGAGGGCTCGCGGAGGTGGAGCCCGACGATTCCGCACATGTTGCAGTCTCCTGGGGTAGGGGTGGGAAGGTCAGAAGGCGGTCAGGTAGGTCTCGACCTCCCAGGGGGTGACCGAGTTGTGCCAGCTGAAGAATTCCTCGCGCTTGAGCGCGGTGAAGTAGTCGGCGACTCCGGTGCCCGCGGCGTCGAGCGTCCCGCAGACGACGGGGTCGGCTGCGAGCGCGTCCATCGCGTGCAGCAACGTCATCGGCAGGGTGTCCGGGCCG
Source organism: Rhodococcus gannanensis (assembly GCF_042681175.1). Taxonomy (NCBI): domain Bacteria; kingdom Bacillati; phylum Actinomycetota; class Actinomycetes; order Mycobacteriales; family Nocardiaceae; genus Rhodococcus; species Rhodococcus gannanensis. The sequence continues at coordinate 283,782 of NZ_JBHUFB010000022.1, read as the reverse complement.
GAGCCGGCCCCGGGCTCACCGGGATCGAGGTCGCGTGCGATGCCGTCGAGTCCGGCGCCGATCGCGGCCGCCGCGGCGAGATACGGGTTGGCGGAACCGTCACCGCCGCGCAGTTCGACGCGGTTGTGGTCGGGGACGCGCAGGTAGTGGGTGCGGTCGTTGCCGCCGTAGGTGGCGTGGCGCGGTGACCAGGTGGCGCCGCTGCTGGTCGCGGTCGCCCCGGTTCGCTTGTAGGAGTTGACCGTCGGTGCGATCACACCCTGGAGAGCGCAGGCGTGTTCGAGGATGCCCGCGATGAACGCGTAGGCCGTCTTCGACAGTCCCAGGCCGCGAGGGTCGGCTGCGTCGGGGAACACGGACTCGCCGTCCCGCCACAGCGACAGGTGCATATGGAGCCCACTGCCGGTGCGGTCGGCGAACGGCTTCGGCATGAACGTGGCGGTCATGCCGCGTTCCTCCGCGAGCACGGAGATCAGGTAGCGCAGCGTCACGACACGGTCGGCGGTGGTCAGCGCGTCCGCATAGTTGAAGTTCTGTTCGAACTGGCCGTTGCCGTCCTCGTGGTCGTTGGCGTAGTTGCCCCAGCCCAGCGAGTTCATGGCCGCGGAGATCGAGGTCAGGTGCTCGTACATGCGGGTCACGTCGCGGGCGTCGTAGCAGGGCTGACGGGAGGTGTCGAGGGCGTCGGCGGTGCGCAGGCCGCCGGTCTCGTCCTTGTTGACGAGGAAGTACTCGATCTCGGCGCCGACGTTGACGTCGAGGCCCTGCTCGGCAGCCTGCGCGAGCACGTTCTTGAGGATGACGCGGGGGGCGAAGGGCCAGGGCTTGCCCTCGACGTACGGGTCGCAGTGCACGAGCGCGAGACCCGGGCGCACGAAGGGGATCGGGGTGAACGAGGACGGATCGGGAATGGCGACGAGGTCGGGGTCCTTCGGTTCCTGACCCATCGCACCCGCGGCGTAGCCGGCGAACCCGACACCGTCGGTCGCCAGCTCGTCGACGGCCTCGACCGGGACCAGCTTCGCGCAGGGCTTTCCGGCCAGGTTGACGAAGATCGCGAGGATGAAGCGGGTGCCGGTGGCGTGGGCCAGGCCGGCGAGGTCGGTGGGGTCACCGTCGGGCGACGAGGGTAGGCGCATCACGGTGAGGTCGGTGGTGTCGAGCGTCATCAGGGCTCCTGGTCATCTCGGCTGCGAGTCGTTCGCGTGGTGTCGGCGGTAGGTGCCGGTTCCTGCTGGGCTCCTAGCGGTGTTTCACTGGGTGAATCGCTGTCGAATATCAGGAAACATAGCACGCATGACGGGCGTGTTACGGCCGCGTCAGGTTGCTGTGACGAGTTCTCGTACCCGGCGGAGATCGAATCCCGTTGAGGGAGAGAGGATTCGGTTACACAAGTTAACCGTCCGGCAATTGCCCGGTGGGTTTCCTCTCAGTAGCGTGCGTTTCACGCCAGCGATTCGGCGTGACCCCGTACCTCCGCCGGCACCGCCCGGCCCCCGCCACCAGGAGCTCCCATGGCCGACGTCACCTCCACCGTTCCCGCGTTCCGTGTCACCTCCGGCTTCTGGAAGTCGCTCCCGCAGATGTCTCTGGAGGAGTTCCCCGGCACCGAGGGCTACATCGACGACGTCTATCCGAACCCCGAGGGGTCGGAGATGGCTGCCGGCTACTTCAAGCTCGATCCCACCGACGCCCCCCTCGACTACACCTACGAGTACGACGAGATGAAGGTCGTGCTCGACGGCGAGTTCCGGCTCGAGAACCTCGACACCGGGCAGATCGAGACCGCGGGTCCCCGCGACGCGATCTTCTTCCCGAAGGGCTCGCGGATCCGGTTCACCACCCCGGCGGGAGCGCTCGCGTTCTACGTCGGCCAGCGCAGCTTCGCACCGTGAGGAGTGATCCCATGGCCGTCTGTATGGAGACCACCACCGTCGGACGGTGGCACAGCGAGCGGGCCGCCGTCGCCGGCGGCGGCCGCGCGGTCACCGTCCTCTCGTTCGGTGGCGTCGCCGGACGACGGGCGCAGGAACTTGTCGGCGCCTACGCCGGAACCCGTGTCGACTGGCTGCGGTTGCCGCCGGAGTGGACGCAGCTCGCGGCCGACGTCCTGGACCGCAGGCTCGTCGCCGCGCGCGTGGGGTGGCGCCTCGTCCTCGTCGGCGCCGAGGCGCCGGTACTCGCGGCGCAGGCCCGGGCGCTCGAAGCGGGCGTCCTCGACGACGAGATCCTCGCCGAGGTCGTCGACGTGGGCGGAGTCGAGTCCGACGTCCGCAGCGTCCACTGCGCGCACTGCGCCACCGTCCACCTCGCCCCGGTCCCGGTCGGTGGGCTCACGCGATGCCCGGAATGCGCCGCCGACCTCGTCGTCTATCACCACCTGTCGCGCCGCACCGGTGCCTACCTGGGCTACATGAACGATGCGGAGGACCGCCCGTGACCGTCACTTCCGACCTGCCGGTGCGCGGCGACGCTCCCACCAGGACGCTCGTCGTGGACACCGTCGACACCCTCGTCGACGGTGTCCGCCACGTACGGTTCGTCGATCCCGCCGGAACGCCGTTGCCGTCGTTCACACCGGGCAGCCATGTCGTGGTGTCCTGCGGAACCGACCCGGACGGTCGGCCCCGCACCAACTCGTACTCGCTGACCGGGCCCGAGTTCGAGCCCGACGCCTACGAGATCTCCGTCCGCCTCGACCCCGCCGGGCGCGGGGGATCGCGGTGGATTCACGATCTCGCAGCAGGGGACGCTGTCGAGATCAGCCGTCCCCGAAGCGCATTCGCACCCGTCCTCACCGCGCGGCACCATCTGCTCGTCGCGGGCGGCATCGGGGTGACGCCGATCCTCTCGCACGTGCGGGCGGCCGCAGCCTGGGGTCGGTCGTTCGAGGTGCACTACACCTTCCGTCCCGGCGATGGACCCCACCTGGACGAGCTCCGGGAGCTGTGCGGGGACCAGCTGCACTGCCACCACACGCCCGACGAGTTCTGGGCTGCGCTCGCGCCCACACTGCTCGACAGCCCGCTCGGAACGCACCTGTACGCCTGCGGTCCCGGCGTGCTCATCGACGACCTCGTGGCCCGAGCCGGCGCGGCGGGCTGGCCGGACACCCGAATCCACTACGAGCACTTCGGTGTCGGTGAACTCGACGCAGGTGAGCCGTTCACCCTCGGTCTGCGGCGCAGCGGAATCGACGTCGAGGTCCCGTCCGGGGTCAGCGCACTCGACGCGCTCGAGCGCAGCGGCGTCGCGGTCCCGAACCTCTGCCGACAGGGTGTCTGCGGGGAGTGCCGCACCGCCGTCGTCGGCGGCAGCCCCGTACACCGAGACCTGTACCTGACCGAGTCGGAGAAGGAGAGCGGCGGCCACTTCATGCCGTGTGTCTCCCGCGCCGACGGCAACCGAATCGAGGTGGATCTGTGACTGCGGTGGCCCTGCCGGCGCGCGTCGTCGGCTTCCCGTTCCCCTTCCCACACGAGACGTACCGCTACAGCACCAACGTGGAACCGGCGGGCACTCGCGCCGTCACCGCGGCGGGCGGGTGGGGTGAGCACCCCGTCGACGTCGACGAGTACTACCGCGACGAACTCGTCGAACGGGACCGTGTCCTGGCCGCCGATCCGTCCCGCTTCCAGGCGCTGCCTCACATGGACGTCGCGCAGTGGGAGACGATGACGACCCTCATGCGGATGCTCGCCGACGCCCACCCCGACCGGTTCTCCCTGACCCGAATCGGATCCGAATGGCACTGGCGCAATGGTGAACTCGGCTGGGAGCAGAGCTTCGTGCCGGGTGACCCCGACACCCTGCCGGAGCCGCCCCTGCGGTACATCGGCCGGCAGGTCCAGGAGGACATCGTCCTGCTCGACCAGCGCCAGGGCGCCCTGTGGGGTGACGCGGGCCTGGTCACCTTCGCCGCCGACTGGTCGCTGCGTTTCGACGTCGGGATGAGCTTCCTGCAGATCCACGGACCGGTGCCCCGCGTCCACGAGGAGGGCGTCATCCCGCGTGCCCAGCAGTTCCTCATGGGACTGCAAGCGGGACAGCGCTATCGACGCACGAACTGGACGCTGACCGTGGACCGGCGACTCGACACCGCCACCGAGACCTACCCCGACTGGGGTCGGGACCGGAGGCTGCTCGCGGAGGGGCCGCTCGCCGACGTCGGACGGCGCCTGCACTTGCGGGTGGAGGTGCAGCACCTGATCCGGCTCGGCGCCTCGAACGCCATCCTGTTCCTCATCCGCACTCACATGCTGCCCCTCGAGGACGTCGCCCTCGTGCCCGAGTGGGCGCAGCGACTGCACGACATCCTCGTCGAACTGCCCGACGACATCGCCGACTACAAGGGAATCACCCGTACCCGTGGACCGGGCATCGACTGGCTCCGGGAATACGCGGGGACACACAACTGAACAGAGGGCTCGACAGCACGACCATCCATCCACATTCAGGATTCTCGGAGGAGCGCGCGTGACCTTGCCTGTACACATCAGCGATCTTGCCCGTCTGCCCTGGCCGTTTCCCGATCCCGAGGACGCGTTCACCCCGGTGTCCGGGGAGGACGGCGCCGTCGGCGATCTCGGATCGGACTATGTGGAGGTGATGGCGTCACGGGCTGCGGCGTTCGCCGCCGATCCGGGCCTCCTCCGCCTGTCTTCGGACACGGCGCCCGCGTGCTGGGACGCGATGCTGTACCTGATGGGCAGGCTCGCGGCGGACTACCCGGACTCGATGGAACTGCACCGAGACGGCACCGAATACCGCTGGGTGAACAGGCTTCTCGGCATAGATCAGGACTTCCTGCAAGGAAACTCGGGGACCCTGCCCGAACATCCCCTGACGTTCATCGGGCGTCAGGTACCCGAGGATATCCTGCTGCTCACCGAGCGTGACGGCGCACTGCGCCTCGACGCCGTGCCGGCCGCGGCAGGCAAGCCCGAGCTCGCCGCCACCGAATGGTTCCTGCGCCCGCTGACTGTCGACCAGGTGTATCGGCAGATGAATTGGACGTTCGCGCAGAGCGATTCAGGTGCCGACGCGATGGTCGACGCAGAATGGGGACGCATCCGGATGCGGATCGAGGTCGAACACCTGACCAGGCTCCCCGTGACCGGTGCGCTGATGGTCACCACCCGCTCGTACACGGCCTCCCTCGCGGACATCGCCACCGTCGCCGAGTGGGCCGAACAACTCGCCGACGCCGTCGAGTGCCTTCCTGCCGAGGTGGCCGCGTCCAGGGGCGTCGACGTAGTCGGGGCGCCCGTGGTCGCGTGGCTTCGGGCATGGGCCGCAGCCACGGAAGAGACGGTCGCGCAGGGCGATTCGGCGGCGTAGGGGATCTCGCCGAACGCACAGCGTGGAATCCTCGTCCCCAAGGTGCTGTGACCTGTGGTGACGGTTCCCGATTCGCCCGATTTTGCGGCCGATTCACCCAGCCGGGCTACGACGATGGTTGCTGGACATCTAGTTCAGCGCGCTACCCGCCAGCCACTGGTCCCAGGGCAGGCCCCAGTCGCCGTTCTGCCACACCTCGAGCGGGGCGCCGCCGGTGTTGCGGACCTCGACGACGTCGCCCGGTCCCGAGAACTCGAAGAACCACTGCGCGTTCTCGGGGCTGAGGTTCAGGCAGCCGTGCGAGACGTTGGTGTTGCCCTGGGCCCAGATGGTCGAGGCGAGTTCGTGGAGGTAGATGCCGTCGGTGCTGATCCGCGTCGCCCAGTTGATCGACTCCTTGTAGCCGAGGCGCGAGTTGATCGGCAGCCCGTACGTCGAGGAGTCCATGATCACCGGATTCGCCTTGTCCATCACCGTGTAGACACCCGGCTGCGTCCAGAACGACAGCGTCGTGTCCCCGACGGTCTCGGTGCCGCCCATGCCCATCGACGTCGGCATCTCCCGGATCAGCTGACCGTTCTCGTAGACCGCCACCGTCTTGGTGTTGTCGTCGGCGATGGAGACGTGCGAGTCGCCGATGCGGAACGACACCGACTCGTCCTGCTGTCCGTAGAGCCCGTTGCCGAGGTCGACGCCGTAGATCTTCGCGTCCACCGACACCGTCGTTCCCGGCGTGTAGTACTGCTGCGGTCGCCAGTGGGCGTTCTGGTCGTCGACCCAGAACCACGAGCCCTGGACCGGGGGAGTGGTGGTCACGGTCATCGCCCGCTCGGCCGCGGCGCGGTCCCCGATCGGCTCGTCGAAGTGGGCGACGACGACCAGTCCGACGCCGTAGGTTCCGCCGTCGGCGAGGGGTTGTCCGCCCGTGGTGGTCAGGTACAGGGCCGTTTGGTTGTTCGGGGTGACGGTGGTGAACGACGCGTCGCGTGAGGTCTCGACGCCCCGGCTGTCGACGGCCTGCGCCGCCAGCGCGTACGTCTTGCCGTAGCCCAGCGGCTCGGCCGGCTTCCACGACGCCTGGTCCGGTGTGGTGATGCCGTCGATCACCTTGCCCTCCGGATTGGTCAGGGTCACCGAGGTCAGCGTGCCGTTCGTGACGTCGACCGTGATCGGGCGCAGCGGATCGACAGGTGCGCTGAGATCGGTGGGCGTGAAGGTGATCGTCGCCTCGGACTCCTGCGAGCCGGGCGCGCCGCCATCCGGCGAACCGGAGTCGCCCGAGCATCCGGCGACGAGCGCGATCGTCGCGACGAGCGCGGCGAGAACGAGAAAAATTCGGCGAAGACGCGGCACGACATGCCTCCCAGATCGGAACCCGTCCCACCAGCGTATCGAGCGACGTGAGCACGGGTTTCCATGGGCGGTCGGCCACGGAAGCCGCCGCACGCCGACGACGGGAAGGTGATGCAGGTCACGATGCCGCGTTGGGTGTTCGGGTTGACAGGCGCTCGGCGCGGCTGCCATTCTCGCTTCAGGTCATGAGTGCCAGCGTTCAGCCCCGGCTTGCTGGCCGGCAACCCTCCTCCGCGGTGGGGTGCCCCGGGTGACGACCAGGCCGTGCATCCAATTCCGGGCACGGCAAGCGCGGACTCGATGCACAACCACCTCACGCACGGGTCCCTGAGCTCCAAGGGATGACGCCATGACCGCTGTTCTGGAATCCACCACCTGTGCCGACCTCTCGGTCAATGAAACCTCTTGTGACACCGCACCTTTCGCGTCCGTGTGTGGGTCGGATCTGGTTGCTCCGCTCGCCGACGGCAGCGCCGTCACCTACGCGAACTTCGACTACGCGGCCAGTGCCCCCGCACTGTCCTCCGTCGCCGCTCGGGTCCAGGACCTGCTGCCCTTCTACGCCAGCGTGCACCGCGGCGCCGGCTTCGCGTCGCAGGTCTGCACCGAGCGCTACGAGGGTGCTCGTGGCGTCGTCGCCGACTTCGTCGGAGCCCGTGAGGACGACGTCGTCGTGTTCACCCGCAACACCACCGACGCGCTCAACCTCCTCGCCTCCTGCGTGCCCGGCGAGACCGTCGTCCTGGACATCGAGCACCACGCAAACCTGTTGCCCTGGAACCGAAACGGCGCTCGCGTCGTGCGTTCCGCCGGCACCGTCGAGGAGACGATCCAGCGGATCGTCGCCGAGCTCTGCACCCGCCCCGCCGCGCTGCTCGCGGTCACCGGCGCCTCCAACGTCACCGGTGAGGTGCTGCCGATCGACCGCCTCGCGCGGATCGCACACGAGTGCGGCGCCCGCATCGTCGTCGACGCCGCCCAGCTGCTGCCGCACCGCCGCGTCGACATCTCCGACCTCGGCGTCGACTACCTGGTGTTCTCCGGACACAAGCTGTACGCACCGTTCGGTGCCGGTGCCCTCGTCGGCCGCGCCGACTGGCTCGACGCGGCCGACCCGTACCTCGCCGGCGGCGGAGCCACCAAGAACGTCGACCTCGACGACGTGCAGTGGGCCGCCGCGCCGCAGCGGCACGAAGCCGGCACCCCGAACGTCCTCGGCGCCGTCGCGATCGCCGCGGCCTGCGAGGCGCTCGCCGGCTTCGACGCCGACGAGGCCGAACTGCACGAGCGGATCCTGTGCGACCGGCTGGTCGCCGGCCTCTCCGACATCGACGGCATCGAGATCCTGCGTGTCTGGCCCGATTCCGCGGACGCGGTCGGCATCGTCACGTTCACCGTCGCGGGCGCCGAGCCGCGCGAGGTGGCGACGTTCCTGTCCGACAACTACGGCATCGGTGTCCGTGACGGCCGCTTCTGCGCGCACCCGCTCCTCGCCCGCCTCGGGCACGGCGAGGGCGCGGTCCGCGCCAGCCTCGGGCTCGGCAGCAGCAGCGCCGACGTCGACCGCCTGATCGGCGCCGTCGCGGATTTCGTGCGCGGGCGCGCGACGTCGTCCGCCGCCGGCCGCTAGTATCGGCGGCATGACCTCGGACGCGGCGGAGACGATCGACGGCCAGTGGTGCCGTCGGCACGTCGACCTCTGCCGCACCGCGTCGGGCAGCTGTCCGGTCTGAGCACTGCCTCGACCGACCCCCGACCCTTCCGCACCATCCGAGGACCAGTCATGTCTGCATCCTTCTCGAACACATCGCCCCGGCCGCTGCACGTGGCCGTCGAACTCTCCGGGGCAGGCCGCCATCCCGCGGCCGCCGCCCACACCGACTTCCGAATCCCGCCCGGCCTCAGCGACTACTGGGTCGAACTGACCTCGTCGACCCTCGACCTCGCGGGCGATCCCGGCTCCGTCGTCCGGGTTCGCGCCCACGACCTGGGGGAGGCGCGCCGTAAGCGGGAGGTCGTGCGCACCCGCGCCGAACGCGACGGTCGCGATCCCGACACCGTCGCCGTCCTCCTCGACGTCGAGGTGCTCCTCGCCGACGACCACCGCACCGCGTACCGCGAACTCGCCCGGCTCGATGCGGGTCTGCCGGACCGCCGGGTGCCGGAATCCATCTGGTACGCAGGGACGGCGACCGGGCTGGTCGGGCTGCTCTCCGACATCCGCACCGCCGGTGTGGCCGACGGCGTCACCCTGTTGCCGCTCGTCCTGCCGCAGGTGCTCGACCGTGTCGTCGACGACGTGCTTCCGCCGCTGCACGCGGCGGGGGTGACGCGGCCGTCCGCGGTTCTCGGCGAGGTCCTGGGCCGATTCGGTCTCACGCCGCGCGCACTCGCGTCCTGACGCGGACACCCCGTCCGCCGATCCTCGGCTGATCCGCGGGCGGGGTGTCCGCTTTCGGAGCGTGTCAGATCGACGAGGCGTCGTACACCGTTCGTCCGCCGACGATGGTGCGCAGCACCTCGATCTCCGCGATCCGCTCGGGATCGACCTCGCACGGGTCGGCGTCGAGCACCACGAGATCGGCGTACTTGCCGACCTCGATCGAGCCGGCCACGTCGTCGCAGTGCGTCTGCCAGGCAGCGTCGACGGTCTTCGCGCGGACCGCGTCCTCCACCCCGACCGCCTCGTCCGGATTGAGGGGCGTCCCGCCGAACCTCTCGCGGGTGACCTGGACCTGGATCTCACGCAGCGGATCCAGGTCGGTCACCGTGTAGTCGCTGTGCACCGAGACCCGCATTCCGCGCCGCCGCGCCCCGCCGACGGGGTCGAGGAGCCGGGCCTTCTCCGGACCGACGATCCGGTCCTCGAACGCCTGGCCCCAGAAGTACACGTGGTTGATCAGGAAACTCGGCGAGATCCCCAGCCGCGCCATCCGATCGAGCTGCTCGGGATGGGCGAACGAGCAGTGCTCGATCCGGTGCCTGCGACCGAGCCCGGACGTGCCGCCCAGTGCCTCCTCGAACGCGTCGAGTGCGAGGTCGATCGCGGCGTCCCCGTTGGCGTGCACCATCACCTGCCAGCCCAGTTCATGGGCCCGTCGGAGCCGTCCGGCCAGGGTGGCGCGGTCGTAGTTGACCTCGCCGCGCGCGTTCCGGCCGAGATACGGTTCGCGTTGATACCCGCTGCGTCCCTGGTTGGAACCGTCGGAGACGAACTTCCACGACGTCGCCCGGCACATGTCGTCGCCCTCGAACGCAGCCGTGCCTGCTGCGAGAACCGCGTCCATGGCGTAGTCGTGGACCGCGAAGCTGACCCGTACGTCGAAGCGAGGAGCCAATCGTCGGAAGATCTCCACCTCCTCCGGACCCCGGAGGACGCCGGTCGCGGCATCGTGGGTGCGGGTGTAGCCGCGGCTCGCCGCGTACGCGTTGACCCTGAGCAGATTCTCGACGAGGCGTTCCGGGCTGGTGGTCGGCAGCGCGCCGATGATCCGGATCATCGCCGGGATCTCGCCGAGCGCGCCGTTCAGCCGCCCGTTCTCGTCGCGGCCGAGGAAGCCGCCTTCCGGGTCCAGGGTGTCCTCGGTGATTCCGGCCAGTTCCAGCGCACGGGAGTTGCAGTAGACGAAGTGCTGGGACGCATCGATGACCGCGCACGGGCGGTCCGGCTGGATCTCGTCCAGCACGTCGCGGGACAGGGGCCGCTCGCCCTCGACGAGGGACGGATCGAACAGTTGTCCGAGCACCCACTCGCCCACGACCGGCTCCGCCTGGCGGAGCCGGGCCGCGATCTCCTCGAAGCCGACGCCACCGCGCGTCGCGCAGTCGATCCAGTCGAAGGTGAGTGCGGAACTCCAGTAGTGCATGTGTGGCTCGATGAATCCCGGGTAGACGACACGGTCACCGACGTCCAGCAGCGTGGCATCGGCTCCGGTGTAGCCACGGATCTCGTCGTACGAGCCGATTGCGGTGATCCTGCCGTCGGCCACCGCGATCGCCTCGGCGGAGGGCTGTGCCGGGTTCATGGTGCAGACCCGGCCCCGCACCACGAGTTCTCCCGCCGGGCCGGGGCGGTCGGCCGGACCCGACGCCGCGAACCCGGCACCGACCTCCGGTGCCAGGGCGCCCAGTAGTTCACCGGTGTGGCAGCCGCAGTGACTGTCCAGCGCCGGCCCGTGCGGAGCAAAGTTCATGGACGCCGCCTCCTCTATGACAGCGGGGACCAACCGATCCGGATTCAGTTCACGTCGACGGGCAGCCCCGCGGTGATCCGCACCAGCTCCCGGAACGTCGTCCGGAACACCGCGTTGGGATGACCTGCGGCCGCCCACAGTTCCGGGTACGCCTCCAGTGAGGCGTCAACGTAGGTGGACAGGTTCGTCGGATGCCCGACGGGCGCCACCCCGCCGAGTGGCTGGCCGGTGACCTCCCGCACCAGGGACGCCGGCGCCCGCGTCAGCGTCCCCTCCAGGCGTTTACCGGTTCGTTCGGTGTCCACCTGGTGCGCCCCGGAGACGAGCAGCAGGACGGGTTCGTCGTCGAGGAGGAAGACCAGGGACTTGGTGATCGCGCCGACGTCGACGCCGAGCACCGCGGCCGCTTCCTCGGCGGTGTGGGTCGGCTGGTCCTGCGTGACCACCACCCCGTGGTGACCCCGCGAGATCAGCGTCCTCGCGACGTTCGCCGCGTTCGGATGCAGTGTCCTCGCCATGCCCCACCATAGGACGATCCGGACCGCGTTCGCTCGGCAAGGACGGGTCAGGCGGAACGTGTCCCACGGGACCTGGCGGCGGTGAAGCCGAACACCGCCGCGAGCCCTGCGAGGGCGTAGACGCAGAGGGTGACGACGGGCTGTCCGAGTCCGGTGCAGTGGAAGTACACGATGCTCCGCACACCTTCCGTTCCGGCGCCCGGTGTGATCCACCGGCCGATGGCGGCGTAGAAGGACGGCAGCACGTTCGATCCGAATGCACCTCCCGCGCTGGGGTTTCCGAGCACCACGAAGATCAGGATCGCCAGCGGGACGGCCATGATCCCGATCGCGGCGCGCAGTCCCATGGTGAAGATGCCGGTCGCGAACACCACACCCGCGCCCAGCAGCGACAGCGGCAGCAGGTGCCCTGTGAAGGTGCCGAGGAGGTTGGCGGTGATCAGGGCGCCGAGGAAACCGGACACCATCGCGTAGCCCGCCATCAGCGCGGTGTGCAGGCCGGCTTCGCGCAGCGTCCTCGGGGCCCCGATGAGCAGGCCGATCGCGGCGGCGAGCAGGTAGCCGCCGACCACCCATCCGATCGACAGGTAGAAACCCGACAGCCCGCGGTTGTCGTGCACCCCGACCGGTGCCTCGTCGCGGACGACGAACTCCCGGCCCAGGTCCGCGGTCGCCGTCGTGAACACGCCTTCGAGAGCGGTCGCGGCGGAACTGCCCGCGGCGCTCGCTACGACGAGGGTGTCGGGACCGGAGGCGGCGATGACGTATCCACCCATGACCTCGCGCGCGTCGATCAGCGTGCGGGTCTCGTAGGTGTTCGCGGCGACCCGCGCCTGGACCGGATGTCCGTCGATCCCGTTGAGGCGGTCGACCGTCTGCTGGGCAGTGCCTGCGGGCAGCGCGGGGTCCGCGACCACGGCGATCGGGATGTCGCGGGGTGTGGGCTGGTGGAACGCGGCGACGTAGCTGGTGATGAAACCGATCTGCAGGAGCAGGACGCCGATGGCGACGGCGACCAGGATCTGCCGCGTGCTGTAGCGGTCGGTCGGGCTGGTGGACCGGTGTGCGCCGCGGCCTTCCGTTCTCGTGTCGGGGTCCGGAGTCGGGGTCCTGCTGCCGGTGTCGAGCGTCGTGGTCATGTCCACCTCTGCGTTGTCGGTACCCGAGCCTTGTCGATACCCGAGGTATTGAATACCGTAGGTATCGAAATTTCGAGTCGTCAAGCCGGAAAATGGACATCGTGGAAACTGAGTCGAGCGCGACAGCGCGCCAACTGCCGCGAGCCACGCCACACGGTGAGCCGCTCGCCCGCCCGACGCGCAACGAGGTGCGGCGCCGACTGCTCGCCGCCGCCGCCGACGAATTCGCCGAACGCGGGTTCGCCGCCGCCAAGCTCGCCGAGATCGCCCGCCGCGCCGGATTCACCAAGGGCGCCGTCTACTCGAACTTCGAATCGAAGCAGGACCTGTTCGCGGAACTGTTCGCCGAACGCTCACTTGAACTCGCGGGCCGGGTGCTCGCGGAGATCGCGGACCTCGACGTGGCCTCGGCCGCCGGGCGCGGCGGCGAAACCATCAGCACCTGGCTGGTCGGCGAACCCGGGTGGGCGCTCCTCGTCCTGGAGTTCGGCGTTCAGGCGGCGCGTGAACCCGCCATCGCCGAGGCGTACCTGCGGGAACGGCGAGCGCTCCGCGGCCAGCTCCAGGACCTCATCGCCGGGCGAGCCGAGGTATGGGGCATCGCCGACCGCGTCGACGCGCGGACCCTCGCGATCACGGTGATGGCACTGGTGTCGGGGCTCATGCTCGAACACGCTGTCGACCCTGAGCAGGTGGATCAGCAGGCCGTGCAGTCCGCGGTCGCGGGTGTCTTCGCCGGCGCGTTTCCGCGACAGTAGGTGCCGTCAGCAGTAGTTGTCGTACCCGCCCTCGGGACCGAGCATGCGCCCGATCCTGGTGCGGTTGACCTTCGCCAGTTCTCCGAGCATCGTCTTGCGTTCGATGTCGGGGGAGTGGGACATGCGCAGGTCGAGGTCGCCGAGCAGATCGCGCGCGTCCCGTCCCGCCGCGCACCACAGGTACGGGTACCCGAACTGCTTCAGGTAGCGGTCGCAGGCGACGACGACCGCGAGCATTGTCTCCTCGTCGGGCGCCCAGACTGCGCACTGCTCGAGCGAGGAGGTCGTGGTCCGCACGCGATGGGCGATCCCGCGATGGGACTGCAGGGCGATGTCGACGGCTTCGGTGGACAGCTCGAACAGCTCGGAATCGGCTCTGGTCAGCAGTTCGTCGTGGCTGTCGTACGGGCGCCCCGATGCCACCTTGCCCGCCCAGGTCACGGAGGAACAGCACTCGTACAGGGCGTGGGTGGCTCGACGTTCGGCGAGGGCGTTGAACCCGTCGAGCCCGATTCCCTGGTGCATGAGCATGGTGGCCTCCCGATGGTCACCTTCATCGTCGGCGGTGATCCGGGGTCGATCCAGCGCAAGTGGATGAAGTTTTCACAAGGTTAACGGGCGCTCGCATGGGAGGTTACTCTTGAGTAATGACTCAACATGCCTGGAAGGCCTTCACCGTCGAGATCAAGGACCACGTCGCGCAGGTGACGCTGACCGGCCCCGGCAAGGGCAACGCCATGGGCCCCGACTTCTGGGACGAACTGGCACCGCTGTTCGGTGAGCTCGACGCCGACCCCGAGGTCCGCGCCGTCGTCCTCGCCGGCGAGGGCAAGCACTTCTCCTTCGGCCTCGACCTCCAGGCGATGGCACCCGCCATGGCGCCGGTGCTCGCGGACAAGGCCCAGGCCGCGCCGCGCACCGACTTCCACGGTGTCATCCGCAAGATGCAGAACGCCATCACCGCCGTCGCCGACTGTCGCAAGCCCACCGTCGCGGCCGTCCAGGGCTGGTGCATCGGCGGTGCCGTCGACCTCATCTCCGCCGCCGACATCCGCTACGCCAGCGCCGACGCCAAGTTCAGCGTCCGTGAGGTGAAGGTCGCGATGGTCGCCGACGTCGGCACCCTCGCCCGCCTGCCGCGGATCATCGGCGACGGACACCTCCGCGAACTCGCCCTGACCGGCAAGGACATCGACGCCGCCCGCGCCGAGAAGATCGGCCTGGTCAACGACGTGTTCGCCGACGCCGAGGCCGCCCTCGCCGCCGCCCACGAGACCGCCGCGGCGATCGCCGCCAACCCGCCCCTCGTGGTGCAGGGCGTCAAGCAGGTCCTCGACCACACCCGCAAGCCGGCCGTCGACGACAGCCTCCGCTACGTCGCCGCGTGGAACTCGGCGTTCCTGCCGTCCGAGGATCTCGGCGAGGCCATCGCCGCAGTGTTCCAGAAGCGCGCTCCCGAGTTCAAGGGTCGCTAGAACAGGCCGCGACATCGAACCCGAACGCTGGGCAACCGGCCGGGAACTCGCTGGTGACAGTGGGAGGCCGGTTGCCCGAGCGGTGGGGCACGCCACATACTTGCGGCACACACGCAGTCGAGTGAGGCCCGAGGAGCGACAGTGACAACCCCGCCCGATCACGCGACGGTGCCCACACAGGGCGACGTCGAGGACCTCGCTGATCGCATCGGCAACCACCTCGTCCGGCTGCAGCGGGTGAGGGACCGGACCATCGCCCACGCGAAGGCCACGGACGGTATCGACCCCGCGGCCTATGCCTGCCTGTTCCGGCTGATCAACGAGGGCCCGATGCGGTCGGGTGCACTGGCCGAGGTCATGTACTCCGACCCGTCGACCGTCAGCAGGCAGGTCACCCAGCTTGTCGAGCGCGGTCACGTCGAGCGCCAGCCCGATCCGACCGACGGTCGCGCCAGCGTCCTCGCCGTCACCGACAGCGGCCGGGAGGCGGCCACCCGCATCCGCGCACTCCGCAACGAGAAGCTGCGCCACGTCGTCGCGGACTGGTCGGTCGACGACCTGAACGAGTTCACCCGACTTCTCGACCGGTTCGTCGAGGACTACGAGCGGATGCGGCCGATCTTCGGGCGAGCGGCCGACGCCCGCTGACGGCGGTGCCGTCGATCGAGGTACCGGCGGCTGCTCGCCCAGCGCGCCGCCAGCCACACCACCACCGGGGCGCTGGCCAGCATCATCAGCAGGCGTAGCACCTGGCTCGTCGCGACGAGCGTGACGTCGGAGTCGGTGGAGCTCGCGACCGCGAGGACCGCCGCGAGGCCGCCGGGCGTCGTCGCGAGATAGCCCTCCATCAGGCTCGCGCCGGTCCAGGCGGACAGCACCACGCCAAGTCCGGCGCACACCGCGCACAACAGCGCGATCAGCGACACCGCCCACAGCGCGATCCGGCCCAGCGCCAGCAGTCCGGCACGGGTGAACGACAGGCCGGCCTGCCAGCCGATGATCAGGAATGCCGCGGGCAGCATCGCCGCGGGCATCGCGACGTGCGGGACCCAGCCTGCCAACTCGACCGCCGCGGTCAGCGCCAGCGGTCCCAGTGTCGCGGGAATCGGGATCCGCAACAGCGACGCGGCGCCGGTGCCTGCCGTGATCGCCGCGGCCGCGAACAACGCACCGATCCACCAGGGCGCCGCATCCGGGTCGGTCGGCGCCACGCGGGCGGTGACATCGGCTGCGAACAGGTACGTCACCGCGAGCGGCATGGTGAGGACGACCAGGGCGACGCGTAGGTACTGGCTGATCACCACCACCTTCTCGTCGCCGCCCAGTTCGTCGGCGACGGCCACCAGTCCGGTCGCGCCGCCGGCCAGCATCGACAGCACACCGGTCACCGGGTCGACGAGCCGATGGCACGCGAGCAGCGCGCCGGCACCGACCGAGAGCAGAAGTGTGGCCGCCGCGACGGTCACGATCGGCAGCCACTGGGCTCCGAGCTGCGACACCATGTCGGGCCGGACCGACATCCCGATGGACACGGCGAGCGTGCCCTGCGCCGCCATGCCCACCGGTCGGGACGGTCGAGCCGGCCCGACGCCGGTGAGGGCCAGCGCGATCGCGGCGAGGAGGGCGGCGAACAGTTCCGGGGCGGCGAGACCGATGCGGTCGAACAGCCACCAACCCGCAAGGGACAGCGTCAGCAGCCCGCACCAGCGCGCGACGGCGACGGCGCCCCGACGGCGAGTGTCGGGTGCGGTGCGTTCGGGCGCCGTCGCGGTCATGCGGTCACGACGTCGATCCGGTCGCCTCTCCCGCGCGGATCGAGGACGGCGTCGAGGACGGCGGTTCGCGTTCGGGCGAGGTGTTCTGTGCACGCCGTCTCGGCGGCGGTGCCGTCGTGCGCGACGACGGCCCGGACCATGGCGAGGTGCTCGGCGAGGGACAGGTCGAGGCGTTCGGGTACGGAGTGTGCGATGTTGCGCAGCCGGTCGCTGTGCGGACGCAGGTCCGCGATGGTGCGTGCCAGATGCCTGTTGTGCAGGTGCCGTACGACCGCCTGGTCGAAGGCTTCGGTGAGTTCGTAGAAACGAGTTCGTCGGGACTCCGAGGGTTCCTCGGCGGCGACGGCCTCGAATCCGGTGACGAGACCGGCGAACTCGTCGTGTGCGGGGCGGTCGTGCGCGCAGTCCTCGGCGACGCTGCGGTGGGCGGCGCCCTCGAGCAGGATGCGCAGTTCGAAGAGATCGCGCACGTTCTGAATCGAGATCGGTGCGACCCGTGCACCCTGCCGGTCGAGCAGGCTGACGAGCCCCTCGGATTCGAGCCGGAGGAAGGCCTGCCGAACCGGGGTGCGGGACGCGTCGAATCGGGAGCAGACGGCGACCGCGCTCAGGGATTCGCCGGGGCGCAGTGCCCCGGTGAGGATGTCCTGCCGCAGTCCCTCGTACACCTGATCGCTCTTCCCGGTCATGAATACACCATAGTTCACCGGGTTGCGTACATCTTGGTATACCTTCCGCGCGAGCAAAGAACAGGCTTCCGACCTGCTGCTTCGCCTACCCGATCAGATCCGGCGCATCACCGACACGACCCGGCCGAGCACTACGGCCTCGTCGCCGTCGAGCACGGGATAGGCGTCGTTGCGCGGCTCGAGATACACGTGGCCGCCCCGGCGGCGGTACACCTTCACGGTCGCCTCGTCGTCGATCATCGCTGCGACGATCTGCCCCGAATGTGCCTCCTGCTGCTGACGGACCACGACGATGTCGCCGTCGCAGATCGCGGCGTCGACCATCGAGTCGCCGCGCACCCGCAGTCCGAACACGGTGCCGGAACCGACCAGATCGCGAGGCAGGGACAGTACGTCGTCGGCATGCTGCTCGGCGAGGATCGGTGTGCCCGCGGCGATGTCGCCCACGACGGGCACCTCCACCGCTCCGTCCGACCCGCTGCGAGCGGTGGTGCCGTGCAGGAACGGTCGCACGTCGACCGGTCGGGACACAGCCGCGCTCCGACTCAGGAAGCCCTTGTCCTCCAAGGACTTCAGGTGCCTGGATACCGTCGACGTCGACTGCAGGCCGACCTCGTCGGCGATCTGCCGGGTGCTCGGCGAATATCCGTGCGCGACAACCCAGTCCCGGATCGCCACGAGGATGCGCTGCTGGCGTTCGGGCAGTGTCGAGGCGTCGAGTCCGCCGAAGGGGTCGAGGTCGTCGTATCCGGTCACGGGCGTGATCGTAGAGGGAGCCGCCGACACCGCCCGCAATCCGTCCGCCGGCCGGACGGCAGCGGCCCCCGAAAACGGCTGAAGGTGCCGGTCATTCGGTTCAACCGAACGAACGGCACCTTCAGCCGAGAGTGCGGGGTGGGCTCAGTGGCCGCCGTTGGCCTTCAGGCGCTCGAACGCCTCCGCGATTACCTTCTCGGCCTCCTCGCGGCCGACCCAGTCGGCGCCGGTGACGTGCTTGTTCGGCTCGAGGTCCTTGTAGTGGACGAAGAAGTGCTTGATCGCGTCCAGCTCGAACTGAGACACGTCGGAGATGTCCTGGACGTGGTCCCAGCGCGGGTCGCCCGCGGGCACGCACAGAACCTTGTCGTCGCCGCCGGCCTCGTCGACCATCTTGAACATGCCGACCGGGCGGGCCTCGACGATCACGCCGGGGAACACCGACTCGGGCAGCAGCACCATCGCGTCCAGCGGATCGCCGTCCTCACCGAGGGTGTCCTCGATGTAGCCGTAGTCGGCGGGGTAGCCGAACGAGGTGTACAGGTAGCGGTCGAGCTTGACGCGGCCGGTCACGTGGTCGACCTCGTACTTGTTGCGCTGACCCTTGGGGATCTCGATGGTGACGTCGAACGACACGCGTCTTCCTCGCTTTGCCTCAGGTGAATGGTGCGACGGACAGGCTACCCGGTCAGGGATAATGGTGGACGAAGTACGACTGTGCAGCAGCCGGGTGGATGCATCCGGCACCACCAGCGATCGTTCGGAGGGATGTTGGGCAAGGCAGGGGCGAAGGACCGCAAGATCGGGTCCCTGGCCGCGCGACGGCGCACACGGGTTCGGCTCCTGCTGGGGGTGGTCGCCGTCGGCGTCGCTGCCGCCGTCGGCGCATTCCTCGTCATACAGCAGCCCGGCTTCGGGTCGGCGTCCGAAGCGCAGGCGACGGTGGCGGCGCCGCCGCCCGTGACCGCGAACCCGCAGGTCACGCCGGTTCCGGACAGCGCCCCGACCCCCACGCCCGAGGCGCTGGCCGCGGCGCTGGCGCCGGTGCTCGCCAACCCCGACCTCGGTGCCTTCACCGGCGTGGTGTCGGACGCGGTCAGCGGGAAGGTCCTCTGGAGTCAGGGCCCCGACACCCCGATGATCCCGGCGTCGACCGCCAAGGTGCTCACCGCCGCGGCGGCGCTTCTGGCGTTGCCCCCGGAACATCGCGTCGCGACCCGAGTCGTACAGGGTTCCGAGCCGGGACAGATCGTGCTCGTCGGCGGCGGTGATCCCACGCTCACGGCGCAGCCGGCCGGACAACCCGGCTACTACCCGGGTGGACCCCGGCTCGACGACCTCGTCGAGCAGATCCGCCGCTCGGGAGCGGTCGTGGAGTCGGTCGTCGTCGACTCCAGCGCCTACAGCGAGCAAGCGATGGCCCGCGGCTGGATGCCCACCGACATCGCCGCCGGCTACATCGCACCGATCGAACCCGTGATGCTCGACGGCGCCCGCCGCGAGGCACTCGTCGACGAGTCGTCCCGCAGCGCCACACCCGCGCTCGATGCCGGGCGTGCGCTCGCCGCCGCGTTCGGTGTCCCCGACGACCGGGTCACGGCCGGCGTCGCTCCGTCCGGTGCCGCTCCGCTCGCCTCCGTCGAGTCGGCGCCGCTGCGGAACCGTCTCGGACAGATGATGGAGCACTCCGACAACGTGCTCGCGGAGACGATCGGCCGGGAGATCGCCGCCGAGGTCGGTGCCGAACCCTCGTTCGCCGGTGCGACCTCCGCGATCGTGAAGGTCCTTTCCGACGCCGGATTCGACGTCGGGGGCGTCGCGCTCCACGACGCGAGTGGACTGTCCGTCGACGACCGCATCCCGGCTCGGCTGCTCGACGAGATCCTCACAGCGGCCACCGGCGACGATATGCCCGAGCTGCGGCCGATGCTCGACGACCTGCCGGTCGCGGGGGCGACGGGCACCCTGTCTGCCCGGTACGGGACCGGCGCGGGCGCGGGTTGGGTGCGCGCGAAGACCGGGACGTTGTCGCAGGCCAGTGCGCTCGTCGGGTACGTCACCGACGTTGGCGACCGGGTTCTCGCGTTCGCTCTGATGTCCAACGACCGTTCGCCGGACGTCAGCCGGCCCGCCCTCGATGCCATCGCCTCGACATTGCGGTCCTGTGGGTGCGCATGACCGATGACCGGACCGGTGGACTCGGTGGGGCGGTGGACTGGGAGGTCGCCGCGCGCACCGGTGTCCGGCTGGTCCGGTCCGGGCCACGGAGCACCCGCGAGGAGGCCGAACAGGTTGTCGCGGAGCTGGCCGACGCGTCGGTCCGCGCCGAAGGCCCCGTCCGTGAGGTCACCGGTCTCGCCGACGGGCTCCCGGTGCCACAGGCCCGGATCGTCGACCGGAGCGGCTGGATCAGGGCCGCCTCCGCGTCGATGGCCAACCTGACCGGCGACGACGCCGACACCAGGACCGGACTGTTCGGGGGCCGCCCGGCCGGTATGCAGGCGGGGGCCATGCTCGCGTTCCTGTCCTCCGCCATCCTCGGCCAGTACGACCCGTTCACCGGCACACACGGCACGCTGCTGCTGGTGGCGCCGAACGTCGTCGCAGTCGAGAAGGCCCTGAAGGTGTCGCCGTCGGACTTCAGGTTGTGGGTGTGCCTGCACGAGGTGACGCACCGGGTCCAGTTCTCGTCGGCGCCGTGGATCGCCGACTACATGCGGGAGACGGTCGCGACGCTCGGCGAGATCGGCGACGACTCGATCGTCGACCTCGCGAGCAGGCTCACCGGAGCGGTGCAGTCGCTGCGTCAGGGGAAGGATCAGCCACCCGAGGAACGCGGCATCGTCGGCCTGCTCAGGGCCACGCAGGCACAACCCCAGCGCGAGGCCCTCGACCGGCTGCTGATGCTGGGCACCCTCCTCGAGGGGCACGCCGATCACGTGATGGACGCGGTCGGGCCGGACGTCGTCCCGTCGGTTGCCCGGATCCGCCGGGCCTTCGACCAGCGCCGTGCGACGCAGAGCAATCCGGTGCAGCGGCTGCTGCGGGCCCTGCTCGGCGTCGACGCGAAGATGGCGCAGTACGTACGCGGAAAGGCGTTCGTCGACGCCGTCGTCGAGCAGGTCGGGATGGACGAGTTCAACGCGATCTGGACCGGACCGGAGACGCTTCCGCGGACCGAGGAGATCGGGAACCCGCAGGCGTGGATCGACCGGGTCCTGGCATGACCGGGCAGCGCGGCCGCCTCCCCGAAGGGCCCGCGCTCCTGGAGGTTCGGCACGGCGTCCGACGCTGGCTCGCCGCGCACGGACCAGCGGACGCGGTGGCGGTGGCACTGTCGGGTGGCGCGGACTCGCTGGCGTTGACCGCCGCGGCCGTCGCCGAGGTGGGCGAGGTGCACGCCCTCGTCGTCGACCATCGCCTGCAGGACGGTTCCGGTGACGTCGCGGAGCGGGCCGCCAATCGTGCCCGCACGCTGGGATGTGCGTCGGCCCGTGTGCTCGAGGTCGAGGTGACCGGGCCGGGTGGTGTGGAGGCGGCTGCGCGTGCCGCCCGCTACGGCGCGCTGCGCGGGGCCCGTGCGGACCGTCCCGTCCTGCTGGGTCACACCCTCGACGACCAGGCCGAGACGGTGCTCCTCGGACTGTCCCGCGGGTCGGGACCGAGGTCCATCGCCGGGATGCGCGACTGGGACGACCCGTGGGCGCGACCGCTCCTGGCGGTCCGGCGGGGCGTCACCGAACAGGCCTGTGGCGAGTTGGGGATGCAGCCGTGGATCGATCCGCACAACGCGGACCCGGTTTTCACGCGCGTCCGGTTGCGGACCGAGGCGCTGCCGCTGCTGGAGCAGATCCTCGGTGGCGGGGTCGCGCGGGCGCTGGCCCGGACCGCGACCCACCTGCAGGAGGACGGGGAATTCCTCGACGCCGCCGCGACCGACCTGAGGCGTGCCGCGACCGTGGGTGACGAACTCGACACCGACGTTCTCGGCGCGGCGCATCCAGCGGTCCGCAGGCGGGCGGTGCGAGAATGGCTGCAGGTCACGGGGGTCGGCGGGCTCACCGATGTGCAGTTGCGCGCCGCCGACGACCTGGTCGGACGGTGGCGCGGTCAGGGTGGCGTCGCGCTCGGCGGTGGGCGCGACGGCGTCAGGTTGGTGCTCACGCGGCGGCATGGCAGGCTGTCGGTCGGGTACGTCACGAGCGAACCCGCAGGTCGATGAACAAAGGGGCACACGCCGTGTACGAAGGCGACATCGCATCGGTTCTGATCTCCGAAGAGGAGATTCGCGAGAAGACGGCCGAGCTGGCCGCCGCGATCGCCGAGAGATACCCCACCGGTGCGCCCGAGGGCGATCTGCTGCTCGTCGGTGTGCTCAAGGGCGCGATCTTCTTCATGACCGACCTCGCGCGTGCGCTGCCGATCCCCACCCAGATGGAATTCATGGCCGTCAGCTCCTACGGTTCGTCCACGTCGTCGTCCGGTGTCGTGCGCATCCTCAAGGACCTCGACAAGGACATCGCCGGCCGCGACGTGCTGATCGTCGAGGACATCATCGACTCGGGCCTGACCCTGTCCTGGTTGATCCGGAATCTCAAGACGCGCAACCCCGCGTCGTTGACCGTGGTGACCCTGCTGCGCAAGCCGGAGGCCACCAAGATCGACGTCGACGTCGACTGGGTCGGCTTCGACATCCCCGACGAGTTCGTCGTCGGCTACGGACTGGACTACGCGGAGCGCTACCGCGACCTGCCGTACATCGGCACCCTCGAACCCGGTGTGTACGGCGGCTGACCCAGCCGCTCCGCGCATAATCGGGTGATGGACCCGGATTTCACCGCCGCCTCCATCGCCGCACGGGTGCGCTCGGGGGATCTCGCACCCCTGGACGCCGTCGACGACGCGCTCGCCAGGATCGCCGCGAACGACCCGCGCCTCGGAGCGTTCGTGGCCGTCCGCGCCGAGCAGGCGCGCGAGGAGGCCGCCGCGGTGGCCGACCGTCGCGACCTGGCGACGCTGCCCCTGGCCGGGGTCCCGATCGCCGTCAAGGACAACGTTCCCGTTGCCGGTCACCGACTCGGCAACGGTTCGAAGGCGTCGCCCGTCGAACCCGCGACCGCGGATCACCCGGTCGTGGCGCGCCTGCGGGCGGCGGGCGCCGTTGTCGTCGGGCTGACCGCAGTCCCGGAGTTGTGCGTGTGGGGCGCGACGGACACCGCCGACGCGGTGACGCGCAATCCGTGGAATCCGGGCGTGACGTCGGGCGGCTCGTCGGGCGGCTCGGCGGTCGCAGTCGCGTCCGGGATGGTTCCGGTTGCCCACGGCGCCGACGGCATGGGCTCGATCCGCATCCCGTCGGCGGCGTGCGGAGTGTTCGGGATCAAGCCGGGCAGGGGAGTGGTGCCCGCGGAACTGGGCGTCGATTCCTGGTTCGGGATGTCGGAGAACGGGCCGATGGCGACGACCGTCGCCGATGCGGCGTTGATGCTGTCGGTGATGGCGGACCGGCCGGAACTCGCCGTGACTGCGGACCCCGGCACCCTGCGGATCGCGGTGTCGGTGCGGTCGCCGTTGCCGACGGTCCGGGTCGACCCGCACTGGCGGGCGGCTGCCGAACGTGCCGGTGTCGTGCTCGGCGGTCTCGGTCATCACGTCGCCACCGCGGCGATTCCGTACCCGTCGAATCCGCTTCCGCTGTTGGCCCGGTGGACGGCGGGGACGGCCGCGGACGCCGCAGAGCTGAACCACACGTTGCTGCAACGCCGCACCCGCGGGCATGTCGCGGCCGGAAAAGCGCTGCGCCGCTGGGTGACTCCCGGACAGGTCGACCACGTCGAGCAGCTGCTGCGCGGCTTCTTCGCCGATCACGACGTCGTCATCACCCCGACACTCGCGTCCCCGCCCATCACCGCGCACCGATGGAGCGACAGGTCGTGGCCGTCGAACCTCGTCGCGAACATTCGGTACGCACCCTTCCCGTCGCTGTGGAACCTCGCCGGGTGGCCCGCGGCGAGTGTGCCGCTCGGCATCCATCCGGGTACGGGCACGCCGGTCGGGGTGCAGATCGCGGCCCCGCCCGGCGGCGAGGGCCGAATCCTGTCGGTGGCGGCGCAACTGGAGTCGGTGCTGCCCTGGCAGCGGGTCGCGCCGGTGTGATCCGCTGCTACTCGGGGGGAAGCACGCGCTCCACGACCGAGGTGACCAGGTCGCGCATCCGGTCCGGGGGGAAGACGTCCGGCAGCGTGAGGTGTTCGACGATCAGCCAGTTCATGGCGAGGTAGAGCGTGAGGACCGTGGTCGTGTCGCCGGGGAGCCCGGAGTCGAGGTGGTAGGCGACGTTCGCCTCGACGTCGTCGCGGATCCGGGCGGTGAGGACGGCGCGTAGTTCCGGCCGTCGGGTCGCCTCCAGTCGTAGTTCGAGCAGTGCGAGATAGCCGGTGCGGAACGCGCTGATCCGATCGACAAGTTCGTGCATCAACTCGACCACGTGGGCGCGGTCGCGGGGGCCGGCGAGGCTGTTGGCGACTGTGGGTGCGTCGGGTTGCAGTCGCTCGTAGATGCGGCTTCCGGCCTGGGTGAACAGGTCGTCGCGGTTGGTGAAGTAGTTCGACGCGGTGCCTGCGGGTACCGCGGCCTGGGCGTCGACGGCTCGGAATGTCAGGCCGCGGGCCCCGTCACGTGCCAGGACCTCGATGGCGGCGTCGACGAGTGCGGCTCGTCGCTCCGGGTTTCGTCTCACCATTGACGCCACTCCATTTGTAGTACTACGTTCGGATCACTGTAAGCATAGTGGTTTGGCTCGAGAACTGGGGTGGAGCATGCGCAAACTCGTGTACTACGTCGGAACGTCACTCGACGGTTACATCGCAGGTCCCGGCGGGGAGTGGGACTTCTACCCGGTCGGGAGCGACCTGTCCGAATACATGAACACCCGGTTCCCCGAGGTGGTGCCCGCTCACGTTCGTGAGGCCATCGGACTCGAGGCCGCCCCGGTTCGCTACGACGCCGTGGTCATGGGCCGGGGCACCTACGAGCCGGCGATGGCCGCTGGAATCGCGAGCCCCTACTCCCCGCTGCGCCAGTACGTCGTGTCCACCACCGTCGACGCCGTGGACCACCCGGACGTCGAGGTGCACTCCGGCGACCCGGTCGACCTGGTCCGTCGCCTCAAACACGAGGACGGCAAGGACATCTACCTTGCGGGTGGCGGCACGCTCGCTGCCGCGCTGCTCGCGGAGATCGACGAGATGATCGTCAAGCTGTACCCGGTGGTCGCGGGCGACGGCGTTCGGATGTTCGCCGGTGACTTCCGGCCGACGTCGTTCACCCTGACCGGCTCCCGCACCTTCGACAACGGCACGACGGTGCTGAACTACGACCGCACCTGACGAGTCGCCGACTCGTGGGAGACCACCCTTTCCAGGGCCCGCAAGTCGGTTTCGAGCTGTCGGAACAACCAGTAGGCGCCGACGAAGGCGAAGATCGCGCCCACCGCCAGCACCCGCACCGCACCGATGACCTGCCCGATCTGGTCGGGAGTCAGGAACGTCACCCCCGCGACCGCGACGAGCGGCACGGACGCGGCGACGGCGAGGTAGCGGGTGCTGCGCCGGTCCAGGCCACGGAGCTGCCGGTCGTCGTCGCTGCTGGTGATGCCGAGCGGGAGCAGCACCGGGTACAGGTATCGGACGGCGTAGAAGGTGACGAAGAAGAACGGGTACGCGACCGCGATCGCGCCGCACACCAGGAGTGACCCGAGAAAGTGCACGTACGCCCGCCCGGGAATGCCGCCGGCGATGATCTGCAGCGTCACCGGATATACGAGTCCCGCGATCGCCCACAGGGTGAACACGACCGCGACGACCCGGTCGCCGAGGAGCAGTGTGTCGGTGCGTGCCCGGGCGAGCGTCCGGGCGTCGTAGCGCCTGCCCTTCCGCAGCCCGCGGGGCACGGTCAGGGGATATCGGCACATGTAGAGCAGGATGACGGCGCCGAGCGGAAACGCGATCGCGTTGATGACGTACTGGATCTGGTCGAAGTTCCGCTGGACGAGCGGGGCGAGGTTGTCGATGATCAGCGTCTTGTTGTGGTGGTAGTTGTACGCCCCGGCCAGCGCGTTGGGGACGGCGACCGCCGCGACCAGGATCGGCACCGTCCAGCGTTGCAGCAGCTTGCGTCGCCGACTCGGCGGCGGGTCCACCAGGTCACGTGCATGGGGGTCGAGGCAGAGTTCGAACTGTCGTGACAACTCCGCGCCACTCGGCCACCGCCCCTCCGGATCGGGGTCGAGGCACGTACGCAGGACCCTCGCGAGCGTCGCCGGGCAGTCCGGGGGCAGCGCTGAGACAGCCTCGTCGCCGACGCCTGCCTCACGCAGTGTCAGCATTCCGTCGAGCGGCTCGGCGCCCGGGACGTCGGGGAACGGGCGCTGCCCGGTGAGCAGTTCCCACAGCACGACACCGAGCGAGTACACGTCGCTCCGCGTGTCGAGGTCGTCGGCCACTCCGGATCGCCCCGGATGGCAGGCACTGAGCTGCTCGGGGGACATGTACGACAACGACCCGCCGAAGTAGGAGGTCGGGTTCGTTCCCACGACCGACTGGTCGAAGCTGATGTTGAAATCGGCCAGCTTCGGTACGCCCTCCGCCGTCAACAACACGTTCGCCGGCTTCACGTCGCGGTGCAGCACCCCGCGGCGGCCGGCGTAGTCGAGGGCGTCGGCCAGTCGCCTGCCGAGCCAGGCGACCGTCTCCGGCCAGGTCAGCGCGGCGATCTCGGCGCGGACGCTGGACTCGGCAGGCACGATCTCGCCCTTCGCGGCAAGGGTGGCGTCCACCGCGTCGAGCAGCAGATCGCCGGACCGTTGCGCGGGCGGGACCTGCCGGACGCGCCGCAGCACCGACAGCAGCGTGCCGCCCGGCACGTACTGCATGTACAGCACCTTCATCTCCAGTTCGGGGACGAGGCGCTGGTCGAAGACGCGGACGATGTAGTCGTGGTCGAGCTGGGCGAGGGTCTGCGGCTCGGTCCCGTGGTCGCGGGAGATCTTCACCGCGACGAGCCGTTGCAGCGACCGCTGCCGGGCCAGGAACACCCGGGCGAACGCGCCGCGGCCGAGTGCCACCAGGAGATCGAAGTCGTCGATCCGGTCGCCGACGTCGAGGTCGTCGAGGGTGAACCGGTCCCCGGCCGGAGCGGTCGGGTCGCCGCTCGCGGGTGCTGTCGCGGTCGGTGCGGTGGCGGGCGCAGCGGCGGTGCGGGTTCCGTCGAGTTCGGTTCCGTCGGCGCGCGTCACCTCGTCGGCGCGCTGTGTCGCGTCGGCTGCGGTGTCGGGTACCGGGGGATTCGACATGGGCAGTGGATGGTGACGGGACTTCAGGATAAGCCGATCGACGCCGCCGCGGTCGGCGCCCGCGGTCACCGACCGCGCCGATCAGAAAGGCCAGGGCGGTGGAACGGGCAGGTCCGGCGTGGTGGGCCTGCCGATCAGCCATGCGAGCAGCTCCGCCCGCGGAAGGTCGGGGACCGTCAGGTCCGGTGCGACGGCGGCGAGTTGCGGAAGCTGCGAATCGAGCGTTGACTCGACGAACTCCTCCGGCCAGTCCGTGCACGTGTGGCCGAGGTCCAGGTCGAGGTGGTGGATCTCGAGTTCCCGCCAGCGCAGCGTCGGGATCTGCCCTGCGGTGACGGGTTGCCGCCACTTCACTTCGACGTCCCACTGCCCCGGTTCGAGTGTCGCGAGATCGTCCACGAGCCTGCGCCCCGCGAACCGGACGTCCGCGACGAGCAGCTCGACGGGCCGGTCCGCGCCTTCCTCGATCGCGGCGGCCCGGGCGGGCGGGCCGCCGGGGTACATCTCCTGTGGCTCGCCCGACTGGACGCCGAGGACGAACCTCCGAAGACCGTCCGCGTTGCGGGCCAGGTGCGTGGCCACGTGCCCGCGAGTCCAGCCGGGGAGCCCCGACGCGCCGCGTGCCTGCTCCTCGGTGAGGGTGGACAGCGTTGCCTCGAGGCGGGACTGCGCGCGAGCGACCTGGTCGACGACCTGCGGATAGGGGAGCGTCATGACAGCAGAGCGTAGGCGCGGCCCCGGACACCGGGTGCGACGGACGTCACGTGTCGCCCGAACGTCCGCCGGAACCGTGCCGCCCGCCCGTACGTTGTCGCGATGGAGGCACGTGTGCGTCACGCGCGTCCGCACGGCGAGTGCAATCGGATGACCCGGGTGGGGTTCGCGGTAATCTTGTGATCATCCGGTGAGCAGCCGGAACGCCGGCGCACCCGAGCTCGACCCGAGCTGGAACGGCTCGACCGGAACTGGAAAGGACTGGCCCGTAGCGGCTGAACCTGTATGAATCGCAAGACAGTGTTTCGCAACCTGGCGATTGTCGCCGGCATCCTGCTGATCATCTACGCGTTCAGCTACTTCGCCAACGACACCCGCGGATACACGACGGTCGACACCTCGGTCGCTATCGCGCAGCTCGACGCGAAGAACGTGACCGATGCGCAGATCGACGACCGCGAGCAGCAGATCCGGTTGACCCTCAAGCAGGGCAATGACGCGACCGAGAACGCGACGCAGATCCTCGCGAAGTACCCGAGTGCGGCGTCCGAGCAGATCTTCACCGAGGTCCAGGAAGCCGGACTCGAGAAGTACAACACCAAGGTGAGCACCCAGAGCTGGCTCACCCAGATCCTGCTGTTCGTGCTGCCGATGGTCATCCTCCTCGGTCTGTTCGTCTTCGTGATGGGCCGCATGCAGGGCGGAGGGCGTGGCGGGGTCATGGGCTTCGGCAAGTCGAAGGCCAAGCAGCTCTCGAAGGACATGCCGAAGACGACATTCGCTGACGTCGCAGGCGCCGACGAGGCCGTCGAAGAGCTCTACGAGATCAAGGACTTCCTGCAGAACCCGTCGCGCTACCAGGCGCTGGGCGCGAAGATCCCGAAGGGTGTGCTGCTGTACGGCCCGCCCGGCACCGGCAAGACCCTGCTCGCCCGCGCGGTCGCCGGCGAGGCCGGGGTTCCGTTCTTCACGATTTCCGGTTCCGACTTCGTGGAGATGTTCGTCGGTGTCGGCGCCTCCCGCGTTCGAGACCTGTTCGAGCAGGCCAAGCAGAACAGCCCGTGCATCATCTTCGTCGACGAGATCGACGCGGTCGGCCGCCAGCGTGGCGCCGGACTGGGCGGCGGCCACGACGAACGCGAGCAGACCCTCAACCAGCTGCTCGTCGAGATGGACGGCTTCGGCGACCGCCAGGGCATCATCCTGATCGCCGCGACGAACCGCCCTGACATCCTCGACCCGGCGCTGCTCCGTCCGGGCCGCTTCGACCGCCAGATCCCGGTCACCAACCCGGACCTCGCCGGTCGCCGCGCCATCCTGCGGGTGCACTCGCAGGGCAAGCCGCTCGACCAGCACGCGGACCTCGAGGGCCTCGCCAAGCGGACCGTCGGCATGTCCGGCGCGGACCTGGCAAACGTCATCAACGAAGCCGCCCTGCTCACCGCCCGCGAGAACGGTGCCGTCATCACCGAGGCCGCGCTCGAGGAGTCCGTGGACCGCGTAATCGGCGGCCCCCGGCGCAAGAGCCGCATCATCAGCGAGCACGAGAAGAAGATCACCGCGTACCACGAGGGTGGGCACACCCTCGCCGCGTGGGCGATGCCGGACATCGAGCCGATCTACAAGGTCACCATCCTGGCCCGCGGTCGCACCGGCGGCCACGCCATGACGGTGCCGGAGGACGACAAGGGCCTGATGACCCGCTCGGAGATGATCGCCCGCCTGGTCATGGCGATGGGCGGCCGCGCCGCCGAGGAACTGGTGTTCCACGAGCCGACCACCGGCGCGTCATCGGACATCGACCAGGCGACGAAGATCGCCCGCGCGATGGTCACCGAATACGGCATGAGCGCGAAGCTCGGCGCCGTCAGATACGGGCAGGAGGGCGGAGACCCGTTCCTCGGCCGGTCGATGGGCCAGCAGTCCGACTACTCGCACGAGGTCGCCCGGGAGATCGACGAAGAGGTTCGCAACCTCATCGAGGCCGCGCACACCGAGGCCTGGTCGATCCTCAACGAGTACCGCGACGTCCTCGACGTCCTGGCAGGGGAGTTGCTCGAGCACGAGACGCTGACCCGCAAGGACCTGGAGAAGATCTTCACGAGCGTCGAGAAGCGGCCGCGGATCACCGCGTTCAACGACTTCGGCGGTCGCACCCCGTCGGAGAAGCCGCCGATCAAGACGCCGAAGGAACTCGCGATCGAGCGCGGGGAGCCGTTGCCGGAGGAGCCCTCCCGGATCCCGACGTACGCGAGCCGCGCCACCGGCCCCCAGCCGGTCCAGCAGCCGGCTGCGCCGCAGCCCGTCCCGCAGCAGCCCGCTCCTCCGCAGCCGCAGAACGGTTACCAGGTCCCGCCCGCCGGGTACCCGACGTATCCGCCGCAGCAACAGCAGCCGCAGGGGTCGGTCCCCGACTACGGCGCCCCGGCCGGATGGTCGGCACCGGGTTGGCCTCCGCGTGGCGACGCCCAGCACGCACGTCCCGCGACGAGTCCGTACCCGGAGCAGGAGAATCCGTACGCCGGATACCCGCAGTGGAACCCGCCGCCGCAGCCGTCGCACCCTCCGACCGAGGACAAGGACGGGCAGACGCAGCGTTGGGACGGGCCGAACGGGCAGCAGTAAGGCCCCGCTAGTGTTTGACGAGACTCGCCACGGGCGGGTTCGCCGACGGTTCGAGAATGTGGGAGGTGCGGTACAGGTGTCGGTTCATCAACTCGGTGGCGCTGGAACAGGTGAGGCGGACGAGGTGCTGCAGTCGCTCGAATCGGGCCGGGCCTTCGACCAACCGCGCGCGGAGGCCGCTGTTCGCGAGCTGCTGATCGCTGTCGGCGAGGACCCGGACCGACCCGGCCTCCTCGACACCCCCGCCCGGGTGGCCCGTGCCTACCGCGAGGTGTTCGCCGGCCTGTACACGGATCCCGACAGCGTCCTCGACACCACCTTCGACGAGGGCCATCAGGAGCTCGTCCTGGTTCGGGACATCCCCATGTACTCGACCTGCGAGCATCACCTCGTGTCGTTCCACGGTGTCGCGCACGTCGGCTACATCCCCGGCCCGACCGGCCGGGTCACCGGCCTGTCGAAGCTTGCGCGCGTCGTCGACCTCTATGCGAAGCGTCCGCAGGTGCAGGAACGGCTCACCAGCCAGATCGCCGACGCACTGGTCCGCAAGCTCGATCCGCGCGGCGTCATCGTCGTGGTCGAGGCCGAGCACCTGTGCATGGCCATGCGGGGCATCCGCAAGCCCGGCGCAAGCACGACGACCTCCGCGGTCCGAGGACTGTTCCAGACGAGCGCCGCCTCGCGAGCCGAGGCCCTGGATCTCATCGTTCGCAGGTGACCGTGCTCCCGACACCCGGCCGATGTGTGGTGATGGGTGTCCTCAACGTCACCAGTGATTCCTTCTCCGACGGCGGCCGCTATCTCGACCGGGACGCGGCCATCGCCCACGGCCTGGAGCTCCGCCGGCTCGGCGTCGACATCATCGACGTCGGCGGCGAGTCGACCCGTCCCGGCGCGCAGCGGGTGGACCCCGCCGTCGAGGCGCAGCGCGTCGCGCCGGTCATCGCCGACCTCGTGGCCGAGGGAATCCCGGTCAGTGTCGACACCATGCGGGCGTCGGTGGCGGAGGCCGCGATCGAGGCCGGGGTGGACGTCGTCAACGACGTGTCCGGCGGCCGAGCGGACCCGGCGATGGCGTCGGTCGTCGCGGATTCCGGCCTGCCGTGGATCCTGATGCACTGGCGTTCGGCCGGTGAGTACGTCCATGCGGGCGGCGTGCTGCACTACGGAGACGTGGTCGCCGACGTCTGCGCCGAGCTGACGCAGTCGGTCGACGCCGCGGTCGCGTCGGGGGTCGACCCGTCGCAGCTGATCCTCGATCCCGGGCTGGGTTTCGCGAAGACCGCGGAGCACAACTGGGCGTTGCTCGGTGCGCTGCCCGACGTCCGTGCGCTCGGCTTCCCCGTGTTGATCGGCGCGTCCCGCAAGAGGTTCCTTGGCACCCTGCTCCGTGACGACGACGGTGACCGCGCGCCCGACGGCCGCGAGATCGCGACCGCTGTGGTGTCCGGGTTCGCCGCCCGCGGAGGGGCGTGGGGTGTGCGCGTTCACGACGTCCGAGGTTCACGGGACGCGATCGCCGTCGAACAGGCATGGCGTCTGGCAGAGGAGGGCCGCGGTGTCTGACCGGATCGAGCTGCGCGGACTGCGGGTGCGCGGTCATCACGGTGTCTTCGACCACGAGAAACGGGACGGGCAGGACTTCTTGATCGACGTCACCGTGTGGCTGGACCTCGCCGCCGCGGCGTCGTCCGACGACCTCGCCGACACCCTGGACTACGGCGCGCTCGCGCAGACCGCGGCCGACATCGTCGCCGGCCCGCCGCGGGACCTGATCGAAACGGTGGCCGCCGAGATCGCGGACGCCGTTCTCGCCGACGTTCGCGTTCGCGAGGTCGAGGTCACCGTCCACAAGCCCTCGGCTCCGATCCCGCTGACGTTCGGCGACGTCGCGGTCGTGGCGCATCGGTCCAGGACGGGGTCCTGATGAGCCGGGTCGTCCTGTCGATCGGATCGAATCTCGGTGACCCTCTGGCGAATCTGCAGTCCGTCCTCGACGGGCTCGGTGGACGGCTGGTGGCGGTGTCGAGCGTGTACGCGACGGCGCCCTGGGGTGGTGTCGAACAGCAGGACTTCCTCAACGCGACGCTGATCGCGCAGGACGACGACCTGGACTGCCGCGGCTGGCTGCGTCTCGGGCAGGAGCTCGAACGGCGCGCCGACCGCGTGCGGGACGTGCGATGGGGACCGCGGAGTCTCGACGTCGACGTCGTCGACTGTGACGGCGTCGTCAGCGCGGACCCGGAGCTGACCCTCCCGCACCCGCGGGCACACGAGCGGGCGTTCGTGTTGGTGCCGTGGCTGGAGATCGACCCGGACGCGACGCTCACCGTCGACGGGACCGAGGCCGTTGCTGCCGATCTCCTCCGATCGCTCGATCGGTCCGAGGTGGCGGGAGTGCGCCGCACCGACCTGGCGCTGGTGGTGCCGTGATGAAGCCGACGCGGGGTCGTGACCTGGTGGCGCTCGCCGCATTCGCGGCCGTCGTCACCTGGATCCTGGTCCGCTCGTTCTACGGGTCACTGCCTCCGGTGTCCGTGTTCGCCGGTGCGTCGCTGTACCCGGTGGCCGTGATCGAGGTGATCCTCGCATTCGTGGTCCGTGCCCGCGTCGACGAGCATCGCATCGGCACCGACCGGCACCAGTTGCACCCCATCACGGCTGCGCGAGCCGTGGCGTTGGCGAAGGCGTCGTCGCTGGTGGGTGCGGCGAGCGCGGGTGTTTGGTTCGGCCTGCTCGTGTACCTCCTGCCCGAGCGGTCCTCGGTGGACGCGGCCGCACAGGACACCGCGGGAACGCTCGTCGGATTGATCGGCGGCATCCTCCTGGTCGCTGCCGCGATGTGGCTGGAGCATTGCTGCAAGACTCCCGACGAGCCGCCGGACGAGCCCGCCGTGTAGCCGGACCCGGCCGGACACCGCCGCTGCGGCCTCCCGGAGTCCCGGCCGGTGGCGGCTATCCTGGGCTTCATGACGTTTTCTGGTCGCGCGGGTTCGATTCGGAGGAACAGGCGCAGCGCGAGCCAGGTCATCGTGGCTGGCCTCATCGTGTTGGCGGTCGTCGCCAGCTTGTTCCTGATCTTCGGCGACAGCGTGCAGATCCTGCGGATCGGTCTGGTCGCGGCTCTCTGGGCTGCTGTCGTCGGCGCCATCGCGATGACGAAGTACCGGCGCGAGTCCGCTGCGGACAAGGCGAAGATCCGGGACCTGCAGACGGTGTACGAGCTGCAGCTCGAACGTGAGGTCACCGCCCGCCGTGAGTACGAGGCCGGGGTCGAGGCGAGGGTGCGCAGCGAGGTGAGCCTCGAGGCCGGGGAGATTTCGGCGTTGCGGGCCGAGCTCGCGGCGTTGCGGGGAAGCCTCGAAGTGCTGTTCGAGGGCAGGCTCCCGGAGGACCGCGTCGCCCTCGAATCCGATGCTGCGCGCCGCGGTGAACTGGGACCAGGCCGCTCCGCCCGCCCCGGAGGTTCGCCCGGCACCGCGTCGTTCGCCCCGAATCCCGCGTACGCGGACCCCCGATCCGGACCGACGTTCGCCTCACCGGACGACGAACCGGTGACGGCCGAGGTGTACGTCGTGCCCGAGGACGGCGAGGGTGAGGCCCCCACTTCCGAGCCCGACGACACCGGGCCCGTGCCCGTCGGAGCCTCCGGCGCCGCGACCTGGCGTGGCCCCGATGCACCGGCCGCGACCAGGGCGGATGCGCCGGAGGTGCCAGGGCCGACCTCCGGTTTCGGCGTGCCGTCGCAGGCGCAGTGGGTTGTCGGTGCCGACGAGACCGCGGTCCCCGACGAGCCGGCCCCCGAGGAACCCGCGGAGGGGGAGTCGGCGCTGCAGGAGGAGTCGGCGTCGACCTCCCGGCGCGCGCGACGACGCGCCGCCGAGGCCGACGACGAGGACGGCGCACACGCCACCGGGCTCACGGTCGCCGAGATCCTGGCGAACATGAAGGCCGAGGAAGGCGACGGGGACGGCCCGCGACAGGGTCGCCGTCGCCGTGAGTGAGCCGTAGATCACTGTTTCGACCATGGCGGCGCGCTGGAGCGGCCGACTATCCTCGCTGTGAACGTCCGGTACCCGCGATGCGGGACTGGAACGAACTGAGAGGAACAACGGTGACCTCATCCGAGATCACTCGAGGTGGGTCCTTTTCGGACCCGGCGCCCGCACGGCTGACGGTGGGAATCGTCTCGGCGGGACGCGTCGGCACCGCGCTCGGTGCGGCACTCGAACGAGTCGGCCACCTCGTCGTGGCGTGCTCCGCCGTTTCCGAGGCATCGGTACGACGTGCCGAGCAGCGCCTTCCCGACACGCAGATCCTGCCCGCCGTCGACGTCGCGTCACGGTGTGAGCTCCTGATCCTTGCGGTACCCGATTCCGAGCTCGCGGACCTGGTCCGCGGACTCGCCGCGACCGCCGCGTTCCGCCCCGGAACCATCGTCGTCCACACATCCGGTGCGAACGGCATCGCCGTCCTGGAACCGCTGACCGCGCTCGGCGCCGTTCCGCTGGCCATCCACCCCGCGATGACGTTCACCGGGCACGATGAGGACGTCAGCAGGCTCGCGTCCAGCTGCTTCGGCGTCACCGCGGACGACGAGGTCGGCTACGCGATCGCGCAGTCGCTGGTGCTCGAGATCGGTGGCGAACCCGTCCGGGTGCGCGAGGAGGTGCGTCCGCTGTACCACGCGGCGCTCGCCCACGGCAGCAATCACCTCGTCACCCTCGTGACGGACGCCGTCGCCGCGTTGCGGGTCGCACTGTCCGGCGACGAACTGTTCGGCCAGCAGGCCGTGGACGCCGCACCCGGCGGGGTGGCCGAGCGGGTGCTGGCGCCGCTGCTGTCCGCCGCACTGGACAACGCGTTGCGCCGCGGCCCCGCCGCGCTGACCGGACCCGTCGCTCGCGGCGACCGCGCCGCCGTCGCCACCCATCTGCGGGTTCTCGGCGAGGTCGACCCACAACTTGCCGCCGGCTACCGCGCGCTGTCGCTGCGGTCGGCGCAGATCGCCGGAGCAGACCCGGCGCTGATCGAGATCCTGGAGGACCAATCGTGAACGGCTACACGCGCGGTGGGCTGACTGTGCACCACGAACCCGCGGAGTTGACCCGGGTCACGCGGGCCCTGCGCGGCGTCGGGCGGCAGGTGGCGCTGGTCCCCACGATGGGCGCGCTGCACGCCGGGCACATCGAACTGGTGCGCCAGGCGAAGCTGCGCGGAGCGGTCGTCGTTGTCTCCGTCTTCGTCAATCCGCTCCAGTTCGCGGCGGGTGAGGATCTCGACGCGTACCC
Organism: Rhodococcus gannanensis; assembly: GCF_042681175.1. Lineage (NCBI taxonomy): Bacteria > Bacillati > Actinomycetota > Actinomycetes > Mycobacteriales > Nocardiaceae > Rhodococcus > Rhodococcus gannanensis. Next base: position 247,804 of record NZ_JBHUFB010000022.1, on the reverse strand, counting down.
GCGGACGCTGGACGCCGACATCGAGCTGCTGCGCGGCGAGGGCGTGGAACTCGTGTTCGCTCCCTCCGCATCGGCGATGTACCCGAACGGTCCGCGCACCACGGTGCAGCCCGGACCGCTCGGGGCGGAGCTCGAGGGCGGCAGTCGCCCGACCCATTTCGCCGGGATGCTCACGGTGGTCGCGAAGCTGCTGCAGATCGTCGCGCCGAACACCGCGTACTTCGGTGAGAAGGACTACCAGCAGCTGACACTGATCCGGCAGATGGTCCGCGACCTGAACTTCGATGTCGAGATCCGGGGCGTTCCGACCGTCCGAGAGCAGGACGGTCTCGCGTTGTCCTCCCGTAACCGCTATCTCGACGAGGCTCAGCGGACCGCGGCCGCAACGATTTCCGCGGCTCTCGTCGCGGGGGCCCATGCCGCGGCTGGTGGGCCCGAGGCGATTCTCGCGACCGCCCGCGAGGTGCTCGCCACCACTCCTGAGATCGTCGTCGACTACCTCGAGGTCCGCGGCGTCGATCTCGGTCCGGCCCCGGAACGGGGTGACGGGCGCCTGCTGGTCGCGGTCCGGGTGGGATCCACCCGGCTCATCGACAACGTCGGTGTCGCCGTCGGCACCGGATTCCTCGAGCGGGACGAGGATCCCGTTTCCTCCACCTCCGTCTCCGACGATCAGATCGTCCGCTAGAACCGTAAGGGGCAGTAAATGTTTCGCACGATGATGAAGTCCAAGATCCACCGCGCCACCGTGACCCACGCCGACCTGCACTACGTCGGTTCGGTCACCGTCGACCAGGACCTGATGGACGCCGCCGACCTCCTCGAGGGCGAGCAGGTGTGCATCGTGGACATCGACAACGGCGCCCGTCTCGAGACCTATGTCATCGCAGGGGAGCGGGGCACCGGTGTGATCGGGATCAACGGTGCCGCAGCGCATCTCGTCAATCCCGGTGACCTCGTCATCCTCATCGCCTACGGCGTGATGAACGAGCAGGAATGCCGCGACTACAACCCGCGCGTGGTGTTCGTCGACGCGGAGAACAAGCAGGTCGAGCTCGGCTCCGATCCGGCGCACGCGCCGGAGGGCTCCGGGCTGATCACCCCCCGGATGCTGAGCACCCTCGAGAACACCTCGGCGCTGGTGTAACAGTGCTGCTTGCGGTCGACGTCCGCAACACCACCATCTCGCTCGGGGTGTTCACCGGAACAGGGGACAACGCTCGGCTGGAACAGGATTGGCGCATGCGCACCGATCCGCGGATGACTGCCGACGAGCTGGCTCTGCTGCTGCGCGGGCTGCTCGGATCGCGCGTCGACACGATCACCGGGGTGTCGGCGCTGTCGACGGTGCCGTCCGTACTGCGTGAGCTCCGCGTCATGCTGGGCCGGTACTGGGGGCACGTCCCGCACGTGGTCGTCGAGCCCGGGGTGCGCACCGGGGTTCCGCTGCTGGTCGACAACCCCAAGGAGGTCGGCGCCGACCGGATCGTGAACAGCCTTGCCGCGCACCATCTGTACGGCGGCCCCTGCATCGTCGTCGATTTCGGGGTGGCGACGTGCGTCGATGTCGTGTCGGCGAAGGGTGAGTTCCTCGGGGGTGCCATCGCGCCCGGTCTGGAGACGTCCACCGATGCGCTCGCGTCCCACTCGGCCGCGCTGCGCCAGTTCGAATTGGTGCGGCCGCGTGCCGTCGTCGGCAAGAACAGTGTCGAGTGCATGCAGTCCGGGGCGGTCTTCGGATTCGCCGGTCTCGTCGACGGATTGGTCCGCCGGGTGCGGGCCGAACTGCCCGCGTTCGCCGGCACGGACGTCACGGTTCTCGCCACGGGTGACAGTGCCCCGCTGGTGATGCCGGAGTCCGAGACCATCGCGCACATCGAGAGTCACCTGGCGCTGGAGGGGTTGCGCATCGTGTACGAGCGCAACCAGGCCCGACGGGCCGCCAAACGCCCCCCCGTGGTGTGAGCCCGTCCGCCGGACCCTTTGCCGATCGACGATTCTGTGTCACACTGGTCGGCGTGATTGCACGCATGGTTGCTAAGGAGTGTTGTCGAGGCTGACTCAGCCTCGACCAGTTCGAGGCGCTCTCATTGCCCTCGAACCCATCTCCTGGAGCCGTTTCCATGCTTTCCACACCTGTCATTTCCGGGTCCCGTCCCGCCCGCCCCACGGTGTCCCCGACCCGCCTGCGGCCCGCCGACCTGCTGCGCATCACCGATCAGGGCGCACAGGACGTCCTCGACGGCCGATTCGACCACCTCGTCCCGGGGTTCGGTGACTGGCCGACCGCCGAGCGCTGGTCCTCGCGGCTGCACGCCGACGACGACGTCGACGTCTGGCTGATCAGCTGGGTGCCCGGCGAGTCCACCGAACTGCACGACCACGCGGGTTCCCTCGGCGCGCTCACCGTCCTCAGTGGAACCCTCGCCGAATACCGCTGGGGTGGAAGCGAACTGAAGTTCCGGACGCTGACGGCGGGCGACCAGGCGTCGTTCCCGCTCGGCTGGGTGCACGACGTCGTGCAGGCTCCGGACACGACCGCGGGTCCCGGGGAGCCGACGCTCAGCGTGCACGCCTACTCGCCGCCACTCACCGCGATGTCGTACTACGAGGTCACCGACCAGGGCAGCCTGCGCCGCACCCGCACCACCTTGACCGATCTTCCCGAAGGGCTCTCGGCATGACCATCGACGAAATGCTCGACGACGCCCGTTCCCGCATCGACCGCATGTACGTCTTCGAGGTCGCGGACGCCGTCCGCCGCGGCGCCGTCTTCGTCGACATCCGGCCGCAGGCGCAGCGCGAACGCGAGGGCACGCTGCCCGGTGCGCTGGCCATCGAACGGAACGTCCTCGAATGGCGCGTGGATCCGACCAGCAGCGCGCACCTCGCGCTCGCCGTCGACCACGACGTGGAGTGGGTGATCGTCTGCTCCGAGGGCTACACGTCGAGCCTCGCGGCGGCGTCCCTGCGTCAGCTCGGCCTGCACCGCGCGACCGATCTGGTCGGCGGATACCAGGCACTGCGGGCGGCCGGACTGCTCGGCGCCCTGATCGGGCAGCAGCACTGCACCCGGGAACTGGCGACCGTTTCCGCGCACTGAAGGGGCATGTCTCCCACTCCTCTTGTCGGCGCCCCTGCCGCTCAATCCCCGACCGGCTGCGTTGTCGTCGGCGCCGATACAACCCCGGTATCGGCTTCTCCTCCGCGCAGGAGCGGAGCCCGCGGAGCGACTCCTTGGGCTTGCCGGACGACGATGATTCGGCAGGGGCATCCGAGAAGGAGTGGGAGACACGCCCTCGGTTCAGATTCCGTTCACCACGTGTACGGGAGAACGGTCAGTTCGTCCGGTTAAGGTCTCGCGTACCACCCCCGCGGTGCTGCGCTGACGTGTCCTGCCCGGCGCGTGCTCCGCCGACCATTGCAGGAGACCGATCCATGCGTCTGACCGGACGTGTTCGCCGGAGCCACCGTCCCGCCCTCGTCGCAGTCGCGGCGCTGACCGTGGTGGGAGGTCTACTCGCACCCACGGGCATCGCCTCCGCACAGGCCCCGGCCGACCCGCTGAGCGTGATCGAGTCGGCGATCGGCATGCCGGCCGACGGATTCGGGCTCGACCAGCTTGCCCGGATCTACCCGTCGGACACGCCTGCCCGCGGCACGTACATCGCCATGATGGACGGCTTCAACCAGCTGCGTGCCGAACGGCCCGACGTGATCGCGAAGAATCTGCAGACCGTCGTCGACATCAACAACTCGGCCGACGCGCACACCACCTCGCGGGCGATCTTCGACAACTACGAGAACCGGGAGATCTCGCTCGCGGACTCGCTCGGCAGCAACCTGGGCGCAGCCTTTCTGGACGCGTACGAGGGCGGCCGCCTTCCGAAGGTGAAGGCGCTGATCGGCGGCTACCTCTCGCGATCGGGCGGTCTGGTCAACTCGTCGCTGATCGAGAAGGAGGTCTTCGACAACCCGCGTCCGTTCGTCGTCGACCCGGCCCGCATCGTCCGGCACGACGACGAGCGCGGCACCGTCTACTCCTCTGTCGAGTCGAGCGGCTCCTACCCGTCGGGGCACACGTCGGGTGCGTACCTGACGGCTTCTCTGCTCGCGACCATGGTTCCCGAGCTGGCGCCGCAGATCCTGACCCGCGCATCCGAGGTCGGCAACAGCCGGATCGTGCTCGGCGTGCACTACCCGCTCGACGTGATCAGCGGCCGCATGCTCGGCACCGCCGCCGCCGCGGACCGGCTCGCCGACCCGGAGTTCGTGCGCCTGGTCGACGAGGCCGGAGACGAACTGCGCACCGTCCTCGAACGCGAGACCGGCCGGCCGCTGGCCGACGTGATCGCCGACGACACCGCCTACCTCACGACCGGCGAGGCCACCCGCGTCTACCGGGAGCGGATGACCTACGGCTTCGACCGCGTCGGTGCGTCGGGCGTGCCGATCGAGGTGCCTGCGGAGGCCGCGGCCCTGCTGCGTGGCGTCTTCCCCGACCTGACCGACGCACAGCGTCTGCAGGTGCTCGAGCAGACCGCGCTGGATTCCGGGTACCCGCTGGACAAGACGGGACCGCAGGGCGGCTGGCAGCGCATCGACCTGGCCGCCGCGTCGGCGGCCGAGGTGACCGTCCGGGCCGACGGCTCGGTCGCCGTGTCGTGAGGCCACCCCGGTCCTGCGGTCAAACCCGCCGCGCGGCCCACCAGCTGCACGGCGGGGGCAGCCCTATAGTCTTGTAGCCCGTGAGTGATGCACCCGCCCAGCCAGTAGACGACACCCCCGAGCAGTTGCGCATCCGCCGGGAGAAGCGTGAGCGGATCCTGGCCGAGGGGCTCGAGGCGTACCCCGTGTCGGTGCCCCGGACTCACTCGCTCGCCGAGGTCCGTGCCGCGCACCCCGACCTCGAACCCGACACCGCGACCGGGCAGCAGGTCGGCGTCGCCGGACGCGTCATGTTCGTCCGCAACACCGGCAAGTTGTGCTTCGCGACGCTGCAGGAGGGTGACGGCACCCAGCTGCAGGCCATGCTGTCCCTCGCGAACGTCGGCGAGGACGCGCTGGCCGCGTGGAAGTCCGACGTCGATCTCGGCGACTTCGTGTTCGTGCACGGCGAGGTGATCAGTTCCCGCCGCGGCGAGCTGTCCGTGATGGCCGACTCCTGGCAGCTGGCAGCGAAGTCGCTGCGTCCGCTGCCCGTCGCGCACAAGGAGATGAACGAGGAGTCGCGGGTCCGGCAGCGGTACGTCGACCTGATCGTGCGCCCCGAGGCCCGTGAGATGGCCCGCAAGCGGGTCGCCGTGGTCCGGGAGCTGCGCAACGCGCTCGAGCGCCGTGGCTTCCTCGAGGTCGAGACCCCGATGCTGCAGACCGTCGCGGGTGGCGCCGCGGCCCGTCCGTTCGTCACGCACTCGAACGCCCTCGACATCGACCTCTACCTGCGCATCGCACCCGAGCTGTTCCTCAAGCGCTGTGTCGTCGGCGGCATCGACAAGGTCTTCGAGATCAACCGCAACTTCCGCAACGAGGGCATCGACTCGACGCACTCGCCGGAGTTCGCGATGCTCGAAACCTACGAGGCGTACGGCACGTACGACGATTCCGCGACGATGATCCGGGAACTGATCCAGGAGGTCGCGCAGAACGCGCTCGGAACGCAGGTCGTCACGCTGGCCGACGGCACCGAGTACGACCTCTCGGGCGAGTGGAAGACGATGGAGATGTACCCGTCGCTGTCTGCGGCCATCGGGGTGGAGGTGACGCCGGAGACCACCGTCGACGAGCTGCTCGCGCTGGCGAACCGGGTGGGCCTCGAGGTCCCGAAGGACAAGGGCTACGGGCACGGCAAGCTCGTCGAGGAGCTGTGGGAGCACCAGTGCGGCGACCAGCTGCACGAGCCGGTGTTCGTCCGGAACTTCCCCGTCGAGACCTCCCCGCTGACCAGGCAGCATCGTTCGCTGCCCGGCGTCACCGAGAAGTGGGACCTCTACGTCCGCGGCTTCGAGCTGGCCACCGGCTACTCGGAGCTCGTCGACCCGGTGATCCAGCGGGACCGGTTCGTCGACCAGGCGCGTCTCGCGGCCGCCGGAGACGACGAGGCGATGGTCCTCGACGAGGAGTTCCTCGCGGCGATGGAGCACGGCATGCCTCCGACGACCGGCACAGGCATGGGTATCGACCGCCTGCTGATGGCGCTGACCGGATTGGGTATCCGCGAAACCATCCTGTTCCCGATTGTGCGTCCTTCCACTCGCTGATCGAATAAGTCGAATTTCTCAGAATTCTCGCCATTCGGGATTGTTCCGCCGGGGGTAGACTCGCCGAAACCGGTACTCCCGGTTTCGAAGAAATGGTGTGTTCAATTCGAAGGGAACTCGACTCATGGCGAAGAAGGTCACGGTCACCCTGATCGACGACGTGGATCAGGAGTCGCCGGCCGACGAAACCGTCGAATTCGCGCTGGACGGCGTGACCTACGAGATCGACCTGTCCTCCGAGAATGCCGAAAAGCTGCGCGACCAGCTCGCGGTGTGGGTGGCCCACGCTCGCCGCGGCACCGGCCGGCGTCGCGGGAAAGCTGCTCCGGCAGCCGGTAAGGGCAGGGCTGCGGTCGATCGGGAGCAGAGCGCCGCGATCCGCGAGTGGGCGCGTCGCAATGGCCATCCGGTGTCGGCTCGCGGTCGTATCTCGGCAGAAATTGCGGAACTCTACAACAAAGCAAACTGATCTGCCCGATTTTCGTTCGTTTCGCCTGTTCGCGTAGGACTGCGCTGTTAGCCTGCGCGAACAGGCGGCAACGATCCGAAAAAGGGGGGGGCGTGGTGCGCGTTCGAAATGTGGCTGCGGCATTGCTGGGGGTGGCGGCGCTATTCGCCGGATCGGGGAGTGCCGGTGCGGACCCGCTTCCCGTTCCTTATCGGTTTCTCGCCGGAGTCGTCCCGGAACTGACCAATCCCGGCGGCTCGATTCCCGGTACCAACGACTGGAACTGCACGCCGACATCCGAACATCCGAATCCGGTCGTCCTCGTGCACGGCACCGCGGGAAATCGTCAGACGAACTGGGCGACGTACGGCCCGCTGCTGGCGAACGAGGGCTACTGCGTCTTCTCCCTCACCTACGGGGCGCACGACGAGCTGCCCTGGCCGATCAGCGCGATCGGCGGAATGAAGCCGATCGAGGAGAGCGCGGCGCAGCTCGGCGTCTTCGTCGACCGGGTGCTCGCCGCGACCGGCGCGCAGAAGGTCGATGTCGTCGGCCATTCCCAGGGCACCCTCATGCCTACCTACTGGGTGAAGTTCCTCGGCGGAGCGGACAAGGTCGACAAGTACGTCTCCCTGGCCCCGCTGTGGCACGGAACGGGCGCGATCGAACTCGACGCGAACCTGTCGGCGTTCCGGACCGCCGGTCTCGACGTGGCCGGTCCGGCGATGGCCCCCCTGTGCGGTGCCTGCGGTCAGATGGTGGCCGGCTCTCGAACCCTCGCCGACCTGCGGGCAGGCGGCGTCTATGAACCGGGCATCACCTACACGAACATCATGACCCGGTACGACGAGATCGTGATCCCGTACAGCAGCGGCTACGAAGAGGGTCCGAACGTCGCGAACATCGTCGTGCAGGACCACTGCGCCAGCGACTTCGGCGACCACCTCTCGATCGCCGGTGAACCGGTCGCGGCCGGATTCGTGCTCAATGCACTCGATCCGGGGCATCCGCGGCCGGTGCCGTGCGTGTTCGTGCCGCCCGTCGTCGGCTGACGATCACCCGAAGGTCAGGACCTGCGCGACGGGCCGACGGGGCGTGCTGTTCAACGGCGCCGGGTGCGTCGCGGTCCCGACCCGCAGCAGAAGCTGAGGCACGCCGGTTCCCGGTGCCAGGGCACGGATCCTGTCGCGGCTGGCCTCGATGTCCGTCAGGTGGGTGAGCGGGCAGGTCGCGAGCCGCTGCACCGTCGCTTCGAGGGACACGCGCGACAACGCCTGGCCGCAGCGAATCCAGTCCGTGGGGGAGTCGCCCGGGCTGCTGAGCAGCAGCACCGTCGATTCGTCCACCGGCCCGGCGTCCGTGGGAGTGGTCGTGTGGGGAGTCGGGAACGCCCGGCCCACAGGCACCCGGTCACGTTCGCTGCGGGATGCGAGCGCGGTTTCGGGGATGCCCTCGGATTCGAACTGGTGGCCCGCCCACCAGTGCAGTTCGGCCTGGTAGGAGGCGTCGTAGCGGCGCACGGCCGAGCTCGCCTCGGTGGCCGCGGCCAGCGCGGGCCGGGCGTCCTCGCCCAGCACCGTCACGGTCGCATCCGCGGCCCCGGCGGTCCGTAGCAGCTCCGGCAGCAGGGGGTTGCTGGACAGCGGCCGGAAGGCCGTGCGGTCGGTGCGGCGGCGGCGGATCGCCGCGAGCAGGTCGAAGTCGTGGGACTGCGGACGGGCGTCGTGGCTGAAACCGATCGACGCGACCAGCCGGGGCGCCCCGGGATCGGGGAGCAGTTCGATCCTGGTGCGCCAGCGCAGCGACGTCATCGCGACCGTCAGATGGTCCAGCGCTGCGCCACAACTGATGAACAGCTGCCGCCCGCGTGGGTCCGCCGACGCCAGCAGTCGGTCGGAGTCGGCGAACAGGTCCAGGCGGCCGGCGTAGTAGCGCCAGCGCCACGGCTGACTGTTGTGGACGGACGGTGCCCGGCAGGCCAGGTCCACCGCGGTGCGTACGACATCGGTGTCGGGAATGAGCGCGTCCATGGCGTGGTCCTCACTGTGCGTCCTTGAGAACCAGTGTCGACCTGCCCGAATCCGGCCACTAGGGCCGATGGTCCCGACTTCGGTGTCGGTTCAGCACTACGACTGAGCGAGTCGGGTGAGGACCGCCTCCATCGTGGTGACGGAGTTCTTGCACCAGGTGTCGACAGGGTCGACCGAGTCGACCTTGTCCGGGACCGGATAGATTCGGAACGCGACTCCCCGGTCACTATCGGACTTTGCCGTCGCCATACAGAAGTCCGGATTGCCCGCGAAGCTGACGTCGTATCCTGCGATTCGCATGTCGGTTCCGTCGAACGTGGGGGCCTCGCCGACTAGGATGCCCACCACCGATTTGGGCGCGTCGGCTGGAGGGATCCAGTCACAATTGACCCTCGCCTTGTCAGAGTCGAAGGTGAACGTTGCCGATGCTGGCCCTGTGCCGAGTGCCTCTTCGGCCTCGGCGCCGGTGAGGAGGGAGCACGGGTCGACGCCGACCTGGGCGGCGAGGGCATCGGTGGGCATCGGCGTGGGTGTCGCCGCGGTCAAGGGCTCGGACGATGCCGCGGATGACGTTGTGGATTCCGTTGCAGTGTCCGCGTCAGACCTGCTGCAGGCGGGCGTCGTGGCGATCGCGAGGGCGCACAGGGCGAGAGCGGCGGAGCGATTGAGGTTCACTGTTCTCCTGTCGGGAGCGGGATCATTCCCACGGGATGCGATAGGGCTCGGGTTCGTCGAAGTCGGGTTCGAGGGCCGGTGGTGGGGTGGCGTTCGGGTACCAGCGGTAGATGGGGGAGTTCTTGAAGAAGTCGACCTCGGGCGGGACGGGGTTGGATCGGGATTCGATTTCGTACCAACGGCATTCACCGGCCGCGACGCGCGCGGCGTAGGCGCGGATCGCGGGGGAAGCGTCGTCGAGCCCAGCGGTCCGCTCCATGATCGCGTCGGTGACATCGATCCGCTTGTCCCAATCACCTTGGCGGAACTTGGCCGCGCGGATGCGTGCGGATTCGGCGTCGTCGATCGCATCGCGCAGACGGCCGTAGGCGGAGCGCAGGAACGGGGGAATGTCGTCCGTCATGCTGCGTCCTCCCATGGCTCGTTGCCGGTTCCGGCTGAGTAGTCCTCGGTGGGCCTGTTCAACGGTCCGCCGAAATCGGCGACAGCTGCTAGGTCGCGGCCGATCTCGGCCTGCCTTTTCGTGTCCCGGACGTATTCTGCGATCGGCCCCAACGTCTCTTCGGAGATGGCGTTGGCACTGTTGTTCATGTCGATGACGGGCTGGAGAAAACCGTGGATCGCATCGACGATGCCCCGGATCCTTTCTACCAATTCCTCCACCCGGCCCTTGACGCTCATGACGATGTCGACGATTGCCCATCCCTGAATGCCCATACCGACCGGTCCCAGCTTCTTCGCGAAGAACTTGACGGTGTCCCAGACTCCGTCGAGTTCGACCTGCTCCTTCAGGAGGTCGGCCAGTTGCTCCACGATCTCGAATGCCGCGTCCTGGATTGCGGTTCCGGCGGTGCAGAGGGCCTCCTTGGCCAGCCGTCCGACCGGACCCTCCCACTTCATCGCCTCGACCTGGAGGCGGGCGTAATCCTGAAAGGCCTCCTCGGCCTTGCCTGCCCAGTGGTCGGTGACCTGCTTGGCGCCGGCTTCGAGGTTCTTGCCGCAGTTTGCCATCGCTTCGCCGGCGGTTTTGTGTGCTTCGCCGATTTGCTTGAGGTCGTTCCAGTTTCCGCTGACCGGCTTGATGACCTCTTCGAGCGCTGACCAGTTTGTGGCGGCCTTGATGGCTTCGTCGACATCGCCGAGCCAGCCCGCCCTCTCGGCGATGAGATTTCGGATGTCCCCCGCCATGGTTTCCGGCTCGTCGAGCTTGATCGACTCGGGTGCTACGTATCGGGCCGGGTTCTCGTAGTCGACAGCAAGGCCCTGGGCGGGCACCGTGTCGCTGTAGCTGCTCGCGTCCAGTTGATCGAGGGCAACCATGTTCGCGTTGAGCGCGGCATAGTTGCGTGCCTCCTGGTCGTGGTACATCCACGCCGTCCGATTCAGGTTCACCCCGATGCCGCGGCAGTTCTCGTGGTTGGCGTCGTAGCGCCGGACCAGTGCCTCGCTGTACTTGGCCAGGGGCGTGAGCAGACTCATCATTGCGCCTTCGCCGAAGTCGCCTTCGGGCATGGTGTGGGCGCGCGCGAAATTGGTGGTTTCCCAGGCATCGTCGGCGATCCTGTGGGCAAGCACCGAGAGGCCAGCCACCTCATCCGGCTTCGCTCGGAAGGATTCATTCATCTGTCACCTCACCTTTCACGATGGGCGGAGCGTGTTGATGATTTCCTCGACGGTTGCCTGGTCGGCGGCGTCGGGCACGTCGCGGGAATTTTGGATAACGAGGAGCATGACGTTGGCCGTCGCAAGTGCTGGCGTGGCGACGACGTCGTAGGTGACCTTCGGCGGCTCGCAGGCTGCTTCCTGGGGAAGGCCGGTGACCGTGATGGTGGTGCGGAGTGCGGGTCGGCCGTTGATCTCGGTCTCGACGGGGGCGCTGTGTTGGAATCGCATATCCGGCGCTTCGGCATCGGCGAGGCTGCGTTCGATCTTTCCGGCTTCGTCGGCGGCGGCGGTCGTAAGGTCCATGCCGCGGCGGGCGGACACGCCCGTCATTGCGCGCCAGTTTGCATCGCCGGCCTCGGGGCAGGCATCCACCCCGTAGAACCCGGGAGCGCCGTAAGTGATTATTTCGGAGTTCCCGGACCAACCGGCAACGCCGCCGTCGAAGTTCTCCCAATCGGCGGGTATGTCGTAGGTCAGGCCGAACTTGGTGGCGATCGGTTGCGGCTCTCCCTCGGGAACCTCGATCTTTGGCGGATGGCGGTCCATCGACGGGAAGCCCGGTGGCAGCGGCGGCGGGGTGGACGTCGGGACCGCCGCGGCGCTGGTGCTGGGGACGAGTGCGGTGGCGAGGGTGTCCGCGTCGGGGACGGCCTCGTTCTTCTGGGTGGCGACCTGGGTCGCGCCCCAGGCGACGACGAGGGCGCCGGCAGCGATCAGCAGTCGGGTGCCGATGGATCGTGTGTTACGCACTGCGTCGCCCCCCGTGTGACCGCCGCCTCCCCCTGAGGCGACCGGCGAGAGAGTAGCAGGACGATCGGTCTGGAATTCCGTCGGCTCAACCGGGCAATTCGGTCCTTACGGGCATGTTCGCTGCTGGCGTAGCGCAGATCGGGAAACGAAAGCCCTGGCTGCTGCGTTGGTACCCATGAGCAGGCAGACTGTGCCGCAGTGAATGGGGATGGACACGGCGCAGCCCGTACCACCGGCCATTACAGTGGAGGTACGGCTCGTAAATCCCGCTGGGGATCTACCCATAAAGAACGTGAGGGAGAGCGATGTTCGAGAGGTTCACCGACCGCGCACGGCGCGTTGTTGTCCTGGCCCAAGAAGAGGCCCGGATGCTCAACCACAACTACATCGGCACGGAACACATCCTGCTCGGCCTCATCCACGAGGGCGAGGGTGTGGCGGCGAAGTCGCTGGAGTCGTTGGGCATCTCCCTCGAGGGCGTGCGCAGCCAGGTGGAAGAGATCATCGGACAGGGGCAGCAGGCTCCGTCCGGTCACATCCCGTTCACCCCGCGCGCGAAGAAGGTCCTGGAGCTCAGCCTGCGTGAGGCGCTGCAGCTCGGCCACAACTACATCGGCACGGAGCACATCCTGCTCGGCCTGATCCGTGAGGGCGAGGGCGTCGCAGCCCAGGTGCTGGTCAAGCTCGGCGCCGACCTCAACCGGGTCCGCCAGCAGGTCATCCAGCTGCTCTCCGGCTACCAGGGCAAGGAACCCGCCGAGGGTGCGGGTACCAGCCGTGGTGAAGCCGGCACCCCGTCGACGTCGCTCGTCCTCGACCAGTTCGGCCGCAACCTGACGCAGGCCGCACTCGAAGGCAAGCTCGACCCGGTCATCGGCCGCTCGAAGGAGATCGAGCGGGTCATGCAGGTGCTCTCCCGCCGCACCAAGAACAACCCGGTCCTCATCGGCGAGCCCGGTGTCGGCAAGACCGCCGTCGTCGAGGGCCTCGCGCAGGCCATCGTCAACGGTGAGGTCCCCGAGACACTCAAGGACAAGCAGCTGTACACCCTCGACCTGGGTTCCCTGGTCGCGGGCAGCCGCTACCGCGGTGACTTCGAGGAACGCCTGAAGAAGGTCCTCAAGGAGATCAACACCCGCGGCGACATCATCCTGTTCATCGACGAGCTGCACACCCTCGTCGGTGCCGGCGCGGCCGAGGGCGCCATCGACGCGGCCTCGATCCTCAAGCCGAAGCTGGCCCGTGGCGAGCTGCAGACCATCGGTGCGACGACCCTCGACGAGTACCGCAAGTACATCGAGAAGGACGCCGCCCTCGAGCGCCGGTTCCAGCCGGTGCAGGTCGGCGAGCCGACGGTCGAGCACACCATCGAGATCCTCAAGGGTCTGCGCGACCGCTACGAGGCGCACCACCGGGTGTCCATCACCGACGGTGCCTTGGTCGCCGCGGCCACCCTCGCGGACCGCTACATCAACGACCGCTTCCTGCCGGACAAGGCGATCGACCTCATCGACGAGGCCGGTGCCCGGATGCGCATCCGCCGGATGACCGCTCCGCCGGACCTGCGCGAGTTCGACGACAAGATCGCCGACGCCCGCCGTGAGAAGGAGTCCGCGATCGACGCGCAGGACTTCGAGAAGGCCGCGAGTCTCCGTGACAAGGAGAAGCAGCTGGTCGCGCAGCGCGCCGAGCGGGAGAAGCAGTGGCGTTCCGGTGACCTGGATGTCATCGCGGAGGTCGACGACGAGCAGATCGCCGAGGTCCTCGGCAACTGGACCGGCATCCCGGTGTTCAAACTCACCGAGGAGGAGACCACCCGTCTGCTCCGCATGGAGGAGGAGCTGCACAAGCGGATCATCGGCCAGGAGGACGCCGTCAAGGCTGTCTCGAAGGCGATCCGCCGTACCCGCGCCGGCCTGAAGGATCCGAAGCGTCCGTCCGGCTCGTTCATCTTCGCCGGTCCGTCCGGTGTCGGTAAGACCGAGCTGTCCAAGGCGCTGGCGAACTTCCTGTTCGGCGAGGACGACGCGCTCATCCAGATCGACATGGGCGAGTTCCACGACCGCTTCACCGCGTCGCGTCTGTTCGGTGCCCCTCCCGGCTACGTCGGCTACGAAGAGGGCGGCCAGCTCACCGAGAAGGTGCGCCGCAAGCCGTTCTCCGTCGTCCTGTTCGACGAGATCGAGAAGGCCCACCAGGAGATCTACAACACCCTCCTGCAGGTGCTCGAGGACGGCCGTCTCACCGACGGTCAGGGTCGTACGGTCGACTTCAAGAACACCGTCCTGATCTTCACCTCGAACCTCGGTACGTCCGACATCTCGAAGGCCGTCGGCCTGGGCTTCTCGTCCGGTTCCGGCAGCGAGTCGAACTACGAGCGGATGAAGAACAAGGTCCACGACGAGCTGAAGAAGCACTTCCGGCCCGAGTTCCTCAACCGTATCGACGACATCATCGTGTTCCACCAGCTCACGCAGGAACAGATCATCGAGATGGTCGACCTGATGATCGGTCGCGTCGAGAAGCAGCTGAAGAACAAGGACATGGACATCGAGCTGACCGAGCAGGCGAAGTCGCTGCTCGCGAAGCGCGGGTTCGATCCGGTGCTGGGTGCGCGGCCGCTGCGTCGCACGATCCAGCGCGAGATCGAGGACCAGCTGTCGGAGAAGATCCTCTTCAACGAGCTCGGCCCCGGTCAGATCGTCCTGGTCGACGTCGAGGGCTGGGACGGCGAGGGCTCCGGAGAGAACGCGAAGTTCGTCTTCACCGGTACCCCGAAGCCGGTCAACGTCCCGGATTCCCCGGCCGAGGCACTTGCGGGTGCCGGCGACTCCGACGTCGCCTCGGGCGAGTAGTCACCGCACGAACCGACGCCCCGCATGCGCATCGCATGCGGGGCGTCGTCGTATCCAAGTTCGGTCGGTGCACACACCTTTTCGGCAGGTGTGTGCGCGGAGGAAAAGGTGTGTGCGTCAGGGGTTCTGCCGTCAGTGTGGGCTCGGAGCGGCGACCGCGCGGGTCGATGAGGTGAACTTCAGCGCGGGGTCGAAGACCGGACCGTTCCGCAGTCGCTCGACGTCCTTCTCGTAGGCGTGGGTGACAGTCCAGGGGTCGCTGGACCCGGACTTCGGAAACTTCCCGATTCCGCGTTTGACGTACCCGGAGGTGAGATCGAGCAGCGGACCTGGATCCTCGTTCGGTCCGTCGAGCACGGGAACGACGGTGTCGAGGCCGTAGGCGTCCATGTGGTCGAGCAGCCGGCAGAAGTGCTCGCAGACCAGGTCGACGCGGAGCGTCCAGGCGATGTTGGTGTATCCCATCGCGAACACCAGGTTGGGCACACCGGACAACATCATCGCCTTGTACACGGTCGCGTTGGGGAGATCGACCTGTTCCCCGTCGACGCTGAACTCGATCTTGCCGAGGGGCGACAGATTCAGGCCGGTCGCGGTCACGATGATGTCCGCGGGCAGTTCACCTCCTGATTCCAGCGCGATTCCCGTCTCGGTGAACCTGGCGATCCGGTCGGTCACCACGGATGCCCGACCATCCGAGATGGCCTTGAAGATGTCACCGGCCGGTGAGATGCACAGTCGCTGCTCCCACGGGTTGTAGTTCGGCGTGAAGTGCGTGCCGACGTCGAAGTGTTTGGGCAACTGTCGTCGGACATTCGCGATCAGTAGCCTGCCGGTCAGTTTCGGCGCACGCATGGATGCCTTGAAGATCGCGCGATTCATCGCGACGTTCTTCCGCCTGACGATCCGGTATGCCCGGTCGGGGCCGAGCAACCTGCCGAGCGCGTTCGCGATCGGGTCCTCGGACGGCAGGGTGAGGACGTAGCTCGGCGACCGTTGCAGCATGGTGACGTGTTCGGCGCGGTCGGTCATCGCCGGTATCAGCGTGATGGCGGTTGCGCCGCTGCCGATCACCACCACACGTTTGCCTGTGTAGTCGAGGTCCCGCGGCCACTGCTGCGGATGCACGATGGTGCCGGCGAAGTCGCTGATGCCGGGGAAGTCAGGTGTGAATCCGGAGTCGTAGTCGTAGTAGCCGGTACCGAGGAACAGGAACCGGGACGTGAACCGCGCAGGTGAACCCGTGTCGTGATCCCGCGCGATCACGGTCCACCGTCCGTCGGCCGACGAGAATCCTGCGCTCGTCACGCGGTACCCGAACTTGATGTGGTCGGGGCCAACTCGTACTCGGCGACGGTCTCCTCGAGGTAGTCGAGGATGTCGTGGCCGTCGGCGAGCACCGAACGCGACTTCCACGGTTTGAAGTCGAAGGCGAACGTGGGCATGTCCGAATCGGAACGGATGCCCAGGAACCGGAACAGACTCCAGGTCCCCCCGATCGTGCCCCGTCCCTCGAGGATCGCGAAGGTGGTGTCCGGTCGGGCGCTCTTCAGGTGCGCACCCGCGCCGATTCCCGAGATCCCGGCACCCACGACGAGGACGTCGAAGTCGGTCGGCTCCGACGCGTCCGAGGCCCCGTTCGAGTGGGGGTCCGGGCTGGTGATCTCGCTGGTCACTGGTCTCTCCTGACCGCCCCCGGAGAACTGCGCGATGTAAGTCACGATAGTCCTGGTGGGGTACAGGAGGAACGCACACGATCCCGTAATCGGACACATCGGTGCTCGCTTCGGAGTGGCCGGTGGCGAGCCGGCCTCGGGTGGTGTCCACTAGTACGGTGACCTCTCCGGTGTCGGAGCGCCCCACCCGGGCGCGGTGGGTGTTGGCGGCGTTGATCCTGGTCGCGGCTGTCGCGAACCTGAACCTGGCGGTGGCGAACGTCGCCCTCCCCGACATCGGGAAGGCATTCGACGCGAGTCAGACCTCGCTGAATCTCATCGCCGTCGGGTTCTCGCTCGGCCTCGCCGCCTCGGTGCTGTATCTCGGTGCGGTCGGCGACCGCTACGGCCGCAAGACGATGCTCGTCCTCGGCATGACGTTGTCGGTGCCCGCCTCGCTGCTCGCCGGTTTCGCCCCGAACGAGGACGTGCTGTTCCTGGCCCGGGTGATCGGCGGACTCTCGGCAGGCATGGCCTACCCGACGACGCTCGCGCTGATCACCGCGCTGTGGGCCGGCCCGGGCCGGACCCGGGCGATCGCGCTCTGGTCGTCGATCGGCGGCGGACTCTCCGCGCTGGGTCCACTCGTCGCGGGTGCCCTGCTGGAGTGGTTCTTCTGGGGTTCGGTGTTCCTGGTGACGATTCCGCTGGCGGCCATCGCCCTCGGCATGACCCTGTGGCTGGTGCCGAGCCACGTGAACGAGTCGACGGACCCGGTCGACCACTTCGGCGGCACCGTGTCGGTGCTGTTCGTCGGTGCGCTGGTGCTCGGGATCAACTTCCTGCCGGTGGACGGCATGAAGACGACCGCCGTCGTCGCGCTCGGCGTCGCCGTCGTGGCGGGGATCGTCTTCGTGTTGCGGCAGTTGCGTGCCCGCAATCCGCTGTACGACCTGCACGTCGCGGCGCGTCGGATCTTCTGGGTCGCTGCCGTCGCAGGCATCGTCGTCTTCGGCACCCTTATGGGCGTGATGTACGTCAGCCAGCAGTATCTGCAGAACGTGCTGGCCTACGACACCCTCCAGGCCGGGTCGGCGGCGCTGCCCGCCGCGATCGTCATGGTCCTGGTCGCGCCGCAGTCCGCGAAGCTGGTCGAGGCGAGGGGCGCGCGTTTCACCCTGCTGTGCGGATACGTGGCGATCCTGGTGGGACTCGTCGTCGCGCTGGTTCTCTGGGACGAGAACGCCGACTACTGGATGATCGCGCTCGCCTTCATGTGCCTGGGCGCCGGCGTCGGCCTGGCGGGGACGCCGGCATCGCACTCGCTGACCGGGTCCGTTCCGGTGTCGAGGGCGGGTATGGCGTCGGGTACCGCCGATCTGCAGCGCGACCTCGGCGGTGCCATCGTGCAGTCGATCCTCGGTGCGTTGCTGACGGCCGGGTACACGGCATCGTTCACGAAGACCCTCCAGAACACGCCACAGGCGGAGCAGGTCGGCGAGCAGACGCAGGCGGCGCTGGAGAAGTCGTTCGCCGGCGCGGTGAACATCGCCGAACGGTATCCGCAGTACGCGGAGCAGATCATCGGAGCGGCGCGTACGGCCTTCCTGGACGGCGACGACCGTGCCTACGCCGCGGCCATCGGAATCGTCCTGATCGGCGCGGTGCTGGTGTTCTTCGTCTTCCCGAAGCGCGACGAGGAGCGCACCCTGCTCGCCCGGTACCAGGCCGAGGACGAGGAGTCGGAGGGGGTCGTTCCCAGCGCGTGACGACATTTCGGGGGAAGACTGGAACGGAGTCTCCGTCACCGGCCGGACGGCCGACAACAGAAAGGTTGGTTCATGCCCACTCGCACAGCTCGCACCGCCTGGAACGGAACGTTGCAGGACGGCGGCGGTCAGACCGAACTCACCAGCTCCGGGCTCGCGACCTTCGACGTGTCGTTCCCCAAACGCGCGGCGGACGACGCGAACGGCGCGACCAGTCCCGAGGAGCTCATCGCCGCGGCGCACTCGTCCTGCTACGCGATGCAGCTGTCCGCCCTGATCGGTGAGGCAGGTGGTGTGCCGCAGAGCCTGGAGGTGACGGCCGTCGTCGGGCTCGGACCCGACACCGTCGGCTTCAAGCTGACCGGGATCGCGCTGACGGTGCGCGGTGAGGTCGAGGGCCTCGACGCGGACGGTTTCGCGCAGGCCGCGCAGGCCGCGAAGGAGACCTGCCCGGTGAGTAAGGCGCTCACCGGTGTGGAGATCACGCTGGACGCCGCGCTGGTCTGAGCCCGGGCAATCGCAGGTGAGGGGTGTTCGCACGGGGTGCGGCACCCCTCTCTCCGATCCATAGTCTTGACGTTGACGTCAACGTCAATACATGATGTGACGGTGACCACAAGCGACCAGCAGGAGCAGGCGAGGTCGGCGCGCCGCGCGTCCGACGGTCTGCGCCGCCGGGAGCTTCTCGCCGTGGCGGCATCCTGCTTCGGCGAGTACGGCTACGAGGCGACGACCGCACAGGCGATCACCGTGCGGGCCGGGGTTTCCCGCGCCACCTTCTACGCCTACTTCTCCTCCCGCGAGGAGGTCTTCGCGGCCGTCGCGGAGCAGGTGTGCCAGCAACTTCTCGATGCCCAGCACCTCGAGGGGCCCGTGGTGGACGACGTGCGCGCGGTCCTCCGCGCGACCACGGAGGCCGTGATCGGCGCCTACTTCCGGCACGGCGCGATCGTCGGTCTCGTCGACCATCGGTCCCGACTCGATCCGGCGATCGGGGAGCTGTGGACGTCGGTGCGTGACCGGCTCGTCGGCCGGTACACGCGGTTCATCGAGCGCATCGCGCAGAGCGGTGAGGCGACGCCCTGCGCGCCGCCCCGCACCGTGGCGCAGACGCTCGCCGACGCGCAGCTCGTCGGCGCCGCCCGGCTCGAATCCGCATCGGATGACGAAAGGGCGCAGTACATCTCGGACATGATCGTGATGTCCGAGCGACTCATCGGTTTCGCCTGATCCACGGGATCGGGCAGCGACAGACAAGAGTGGAGGACCCATGGCGGCATCGTTCGAGACCGCACTGGCCGAGCTGCGGACGTTGCAGCAGGAGAACTGGCCCGACGAGGTTCCGCGGGAGGTCGAATACCTCGTCGCGGCAGCCGGTCTCGTGGACCACCTGCGGCACTGGGCGTCCGAGCGGCCCGACACGGTCGCCATCGACTTCTACGGCAGGGAGATCTCCTACGCCGAGTACGACGAGTTGTCCGACCGGTTCGCCGGTTGGCTCACCGACAACGGTGTCCGTCGCGGCGACCGAGTCGGCGTCCACCTGGGGAACTGCCCCCAGTTCCACATCGCGATGCTCGGCATCCTCAAGGTCGGTGGCGTCCACGTCCCGGTCAACCCGATGCTCCGCGAACACGAACTGGCGCACGAGCTTTCCGATGCCGGGGTCACCGTCGTGCTGACCCAGCCTGCACTGGCACCGCTCGTCGAGTCGGTGCGCGAGCGCACCCCCGTCCGGCTCGTGGCGGTGACCGACCTCGGCGACATGGTGACGACATCGCTTGGCGACGCACCGTTCGAGCCGTCGGATCCGGCGCGGACCGACTGGCAGACGATCATGGACAGCGACCGTGCCGAACCGGTCACGACCGATCCGGACGCGTTGGCAGCCCTGAACTACACCGGTGGCACCACCGGAATGCCGAAGGGGTGCGAACACACCCAGCGGCACATGGTCTACACCGCGGTCACCGCGACGGCGGCGACCGGGCGGCGAGTCGGTGAGAACCCGCCCACCGCCCTCGTCTTCCTTCCCGTGTTCTGGATCGCGGGCGAGGACTTCGGCATCCTGATGCCGCTCGTCAACGGCGGGACCGTGGTGCTCCTGTCCCGGTGGGATGCCGGTGTCGCGCTGCGCGCCGTCGAGCGTCGACGTGTCACCTCGATGGTGGCGACCGTCGACAACTACGTCGAACTGATGGACCGCTCCGACTTCGCCGACCACGACCTCAGCAGCCTGGACACTCCGATGGCGGTGTCATTCGTGCTGAAGCTCGACGCCGAGATCCGCGGCCGGTGGCGGGCCGCGACCGGCCGGACCCTGCGTGAGGGCAGCTACGGCATGACCGAGACGCACACGGCGGACACGATCACGCTCGGCTTCCAGGACGGCGACTACGACCTGAGCGGGGATCCCGTCTTCTGCGGACTACCCGTGCCGGGCACGGACATCCTGATCGTCGACGCGGACGACAACCCGGTACCGGTGGGTGAGCAGGGGCAGATCATCGTTCGCAGCCCGTCCGTCATGACCGGCTACCACGGTAATCCGGCCGCCACCGCGGAGGCACTGCGGGACGGGTGGCTCCAGACCGGTGACCTCGGCAAGTTCAGCGAACGCGGCGCGCTGCACTACCTGGCGCGCAACAAGGAGATGATCAAGACCAACGGGATGAGTGTGTTCCCGTCCGAGGTCGAGGCGTTGCTCATGCTGCACCCGGCGATCGAGAAGGCCGCCGTGGTTCCGAAACCCGACCCGGATCGCGGGCAGGTGGCGTTCGCGTTCGTCCAGCTCGTCGACGGAAACGCCGTGGGCGCAGAGGAACTCGTCGGCTGGGCGCGGGAGAACATGGCGGGCTACAAGGTTCCGCAGATCGAAGTCCTGGACGTGCTGCCGATGACCGCGACGGGCAAGGTCCGCAAGGGTGACCTGTTCGCGATGGCCGAGGAGCGCTGACGATGTCCGAACTGTCCACGACCACGGTGCTGGTCGCGAACCGCGGCGAGATCGCGCTGCGAATCATCCGGTCCGCAACCGAACTCGGTCTCGACACCGTCGCGGTGTACGCCGAGGACGACGTGGACACGCCGCACGTCGCCGCAGCCACCACGGCGGTGGCGCTGTCGGGATCCGGACCGTCCGCTTACCTGGATCGGAGCGCGATCCTCGCGGCCGCCGCGGCGACCGGCGCGACGCTGATCCATCCCGGATACGGATTCCTCAGCGAGAACGCAGAGTTCGCCCGCGACTGTGCTGCGGCCGGCGTGACCTTCGTGGGGCCGGACGCCACACTGCTCGACACCTTCGGGGACAAGGCGGCGGCGCGGGCCGCGGCGATCGCCTCGGGCGTGCCGGTGCTCGACGCCACCGGCGGTGGGATCGGACCCGACGACGTCCGCGACTTCCTGGCCGAACACCCGGAGGGGGTGATGATCAAGGCGGTGGCCGGCGGCGGCGGACGAGGAATGCGCGCCGTCCGCACAGTCGACGAGGTCGAGGGCGCGTTCCGGGCCGCAGCCGCAGAAGCCGAGCTGGGATTCGGCACTCCCGACCTCCTCGCGGAGGCGTTGTGCGAGGATGCCCGCCACATCGAGGTCCAGGTCGTCGCAGCGCCGGACGCCGACGGACGCACACTCGCGCTCGCGCTGGGTGACCGTGACTGCAGTGTGCAGCGCAGGCACCAGAAGCTCGTCGAGATCGCGCCCGCGCAACGCCTCGGCGACGCGGTCCGGTCCGGGCTGCACCGTGCCGCGGCTCTCCTGTGCGCCGATCAGGGCTACCGCGGCCTCGCGACCGTCGAGTTCCTGGTCACGGGAGACGAGTTCGTCTTCCTGGAGGTGAACCCGCGCATCCAGGTCGAGCACACGATCACCGAGGAGGTCACCGGAATCGACCTCGTCGCGGTCGGTCTCGACATCGCGCGTGGCGCCACACTGGGCGACCTCGACCTACCCGCGGGTCTTCTCGCGGGCGGAGGTGAGGTCACGGGCACCCCCGCCCGGGCTCGCGGCGTCGCCGTCCAGGCCCGGGTCAACATGGAGTCCATGACGCCGGACGGGACGACGGTCCCCTCGGCGGGCAGGCTCGCCGTCTTCTCCGCGCCCACGGGGCCGGGCGTCCGCGTCGACACCTTCGGCCGGGTCGGACTCGAGACCAGCGCGCGCTACGACTCCCTGCTGGCGAAGGTGATCACGCACACCCGGTCCGACGACTTCACCGCCGCGGTACGCAAGACCGCGGCGGCGCTGCGCGAGTTCGAGGTCGCCGGCGTGTCGACGAACGTCGATCTCCTGCTGGCGATCCTCGCGGACAAGGACTTCGGGTCCGGTTCGGTGCCGACGACCTTCCTCGGCGAGCGCCTCGCCGACCTGGTGGCGGGCACCGCCGGTGCGTCCGAGCCGGCCGCGCGTCCGGTCCCGGATCTGGACGAGGGTGAGGCGGCGATTCACGCAACGCTGCCGGGCACCGTCGTCGAGGTCGCGGCGGTCGGGGACGTCGTCCCGGCCGGCACACAGGTGGTCGTGCTCGAAGCGATGAAGATGCAGCACGTCGTTGCCGCCGAAGAGGATTCGCGGGTCCTGCGGGTCCTCGTCCGGCCCGGTCAGGTGGTGGCCGCGGGCGACGTCCTCGCCGTCGTGTGCGGTGCCGACGCCGCATCGGACGACGTCGCGGCGGAGGCGCTCGATCCCGACCGCATCCGGCCCGACCTCGCCGAGGTGCTCGCGCGGCACGCGGTGACCCTCGACGCCGGTCGTCCGGCCGCCGTCGCCAAGCGGCACCGGGCCGGCCGCCGGACGGCCCGCGAGAACATCGCCGACCTCGTCGACGGCGGCAGCTTCGTCGAGTACGGGGCGCTCGCACTGGCGGCCCAGCGGACACGGCGCACCGAGCAGGACCTGATCGAGAACACCCCGGCCGACGGACTGATCGGCGGAGTCGCGACGATCGGCGCCGACACGTTCGGTGGGGCCGCAGCGGAGGCCGTCGTCGTGTCCTACGACTACACGGTCCTCGCGGGAACGCAGGGCATGCGCAATCACACCAAGACCGACAGGATGTTGGAACTGGCCGCGCGCAAACGCATCCCGTTCGTCCTGTTCGCGGAGGGCGGCGGCGGACGGCCCGGTGACACCGACGCCAACGGTGCCGCCGGACTGGAACTGGGGACGTTCCGCGCGATGGCCGCGCTGCGCGGCGTGGTCCCGACGGTCGCCGTCGTGTCGGGGCGGTGCTTCGCAGGCAACGCCGCACTCGCCGGTGCCTGCGACGTCCTGATCGCGACACCCGACGCGAACATCGGCATGGGTGGCCCGGCGATGGTCGAAGGCGGAGGGCTGGGGATGTTCCGGCCGGAGGACATCGGACCGATCGACGTCCAGACCCGCAACGGCGTCGTGCACCTGCTCGCCCGCGACGAGGCTCACGCCGTCGAACTCGCCAAGCAGTACCTGTCGTACTTCCAGGGAACGACCACCGACTGGAGGGCACCCGACGAGCGGTCGGCGCGGCACGTCGTCCCCGAGAACCGATTGCGCGCATACGATGTCCGCGCGGCGGTTACCGCGATCGCCGACGTCGACTCGGTGCTCGAGTTGCAGCCCGACTACGGGGTCGGATTCGTGACGGCGCTGATCCGCGTCGAGGGTGTCGCCTACGGGGTGCTGGCCAATTCCAGTCACCACCTCGGCGGCGCGATCGACGCCGAGGCGGCAGACAAGGGCGCCGAGTTCCTGACGCTGTGCGAGGCCCACCGGATTCCGGTGCTCACGCTCTGTGACACCCCTGGATTCATGGTCGGCCCTGATTCGGAGCAGGAGGCGACGGTGCGGCGGTTCAGTCGGCTGTTCGTCGCCGGCGCTCGGCTCACCGTGCCGTTCGGCACGATCATCCTGCGCAAGGGTTACGGGCTGGGGGCGATGGCGATGGCGGGTGGTTCGTTCCACGCGCCGGAGTTCACGGTGGCGTGGCCGACGGGGGAGATCGGGCCCATGGGACTCGAGGGTGCGGTGCGGCTCGGATTCCGGAAGGAACTCGACGCGGTCGAGGATCCGGCCGAGCGGGACGCCCTGTTCGCAACTCTCCTGGCGACGGCGTACGAGCACGGAAAGGCGCTGCACGCAGGCACGACGTTCGAGGTCGACGACGTGATCGACCCGGCTCGGTCGAGGTCCTGGATCCGGCAGCTGGGGCGTACGACGACCGGTGGTCGCTGAGCGGGGAGGAACAATCGGGCGGTGGTGGACGTTTCAACCATTCGTGAGCATCGAATCTCCCGAGAAGTCCGCCACCGCCGCGCTCGTGATGGAGGTGTGGTCCGACATCGCGTGCCCGTGGTGCCACATCGGCAAGCGGCGCTTCGAGACCGCACTGGAGCAGTTCCCGCACCGCGACCGGGTCGAGGTCGTGTGGCGCTCCTACCAGCTGTCCCCGGACACCCCCGCGGGCCTGCGCAAGCCGGAGCTCGAGGCCCTCGTGGAGATGAAGGGGATGCCCGCCGACCAGGTGCGGCAGATGTTCGCCCACGTCGCCGCGACCGGCGCCGCCGACGGTCTCACCCTCGACTTCGACACCGTCATCGCCGCCAACACCTTCGACGCGCACCGGCTCGTGCACTTCGCCGGCGACCGCGGCCCCGAGATGCTGGCCGCGCTGTTCCGTGCCCACTTCGAACAGGGCCGTGTCATCGACGACCACGCCGAACTCGTCGAGATAGCCGCGTCTGCGGGCTTCGACGCGGACGACGTCGCGGCCGTCCTCGCGTCCGACGCCCACGCCGACCAGGTCCGCGAGGATCTCTCACAGGCCCGTGCACTCGGCGTCACCGGTGTCCCGTTCTTCGTCGCCAACCGGGCGATCGCCGTGTCCGGGGCCCAGCCGGTCGAGGTGTTCACCCAGCTGCTGGAGAAGGCGTGGGAGGACAGTGGCGCCGTCGCCGGCTCGGACGACGCCGGATCCTGCGAAGGTGACGCCTGCTCGGTCTGAGGCGACCCGGGAACGACGAAGGGCATTCGATCGTGTGGTGCGATCGAATGCCCTTCGCGTCGTTCGGGGCGGAACGGGTCAGTTCTGACCGACCAGCTCCGGTCGGCGTGCCTGCGACGTCGCGCGCTCGGTGAGGAACGCGAACGCGAGGCCCAGCACCAGCCAGAGCGTCGCCTGGATCGCCAGCGACGAGATCCGGAACTCCCACAGCAGTGTCGCGGGGAAGTCCTCGCCGACCTCGTTGACGCCGGGCAACGCGACGTACCCGATGACGACGATCGCCAGGAACGCGGCGACCGGTGCCGCGACCCGCACCGACAGGAAGTCGTTCGCCGCGACGACGCGGGCGACGTATGCGGCGACGGCGACCGCGACGACACCCAGCGCGACTGCGGCGAGCCACAACCAGGTGCGCTCGTTGATCGTCTCCGGGTCGCCCACCGCGGGCGGATTGGCCGGGTACTTGAAGAACGGCACCGCCTCGATTGCGAGCCAGCCCATTCCGGCGAGGGCCAGCGCCAGCACCGGACCGGAGAGGGCGGTCACCCGCCGCGCGTAGTGCGCGACCGCGGCGAAGATCGCGCCGAGCGCCATGCCGGCGAGCGTCGTCGCGAGGAACAGGCCCGCCTTCTGGCCGTCGCGGCTGACCAGGGCGTCCTCGCCGTGCGAGTGCCCTGCTTCGGCTTCCTCGTGGTCGTGGGTCGCTGCGGTGTCGTGGGAATGATCGGCGACCGGCTCCTCGGGGGCGGACGCCGCCTCCTCGATCGCGATGGCGGCGTCGACGTGCGGTTCACCGATCACGAACGCGACGGCACCGGCAACCAGACCGGCGACGAGGCCGGCCAGCAGGCCGCGGACGAGGAGCTTCAGGAAGTTGTCGGTCAGTGGCACGGAAGCCCCAGCAGGTGACGACCGTCGTGCATGAGCTCATGCATGTACATGCCGGTACGCGACACCGCGCCCTGGTCGAATCCGACTAGGTAGAGGGTGAGCATCGCGAGCAGTACGACGCCCGCGACGATCAGTGCGAGACCGGCCGACTCGGTCGACCTGTCGGGTGTGGATACGACAGCCATTGGTTCCTCCTGGGATAAACGCGTCCCGTAAAAGCCCATGCGACGACGGCAGGGTCTGGCTGTCGGGGGCTGGCCCCGATCACAGTGGCGCGACCGCTCCGGATTGTCACCGGATTCCCGTCGCCGTCGCTATTTACTCGCGCACTGTCGCACGCACCGTTCGCACTGTCAATTGGGACGAAACGGCCTGCGGCCACCCGGTTCGGGCGGCCGCAGGCCGTAATTCAGGCAGGCACCTTGTCCAGGAACCCGAGCACGTGGACCAGTCGGCCGTCGGCGTCCCGCTCGACGACGTCGAAACCCTCGACGAGGTCCTCGGCGCCGGCCGGCCCGAGCTGCCACCCGAACCGGGCCTGCTCGTGGTGGCCGTCGACGGGACCACGGAGCCGGAACCGCATCCCGGGGAACTGCGCCTGAACCGCACCGATGGTGGCGTCGATGTCGTCGTGGCCGTGTGCCGCAACAGCCGGATCCACGTACCGCCCGTCGGGCGCCCACAGATCTTCGATCGCGGCGCGCCGGACGGCGGCGTCGGTCTCGTTCCACACCGCGATGTACCTGGTGGCCAGGGCGTCGAAGTCGCTCATGTCGTCTCCCGATTCTCCGTGCCGACCCGGGTGGCCGGTCGACGACAACTCTGCGGTGCAGCAGTGTTCGCCGTCGATTACCTGCGAGGTAATGGCCGCGCTTCCGTGCTCGGACCTACTCTCGGGACATGACGACGCTCGCGGAGACGGACCGGCCCATCGGGACCCTGCTCCGGCACTGGCGGGAACGTCGGAGGATGAGCCAGCTCCAGCTCGCCGGGCTCGCCGAGGTGTCGGCGCGGCACGTGAGCTTCCTCGAGACCGGACGGTCGCGGCCCACCCGGGCGATGCTGCTGCGACTCAGCGAACAGTTGGACATTCCACTGCGTGAACGCAACTCACTGCTGCTGGCCGGTGGATTCGCCCCCGCATATCCGGAGCACGCGCTCGGGGATGTCCCGATGGCCGCGGTCGCAGACGCGATCGGGCAGATCCTGCACGCGCATCTTCCCGCCCCGGCGGTGGTCGTGGATCGGCACTGGCAGATGGTCGACGGGAACGACGCCGTGGCACTGCTGGTCGAGGGATGCTCGCCGCGGCTCCTCGAGCCGCCGGTCAACGTGCTGCGGCTGAGTCTGCATCCGGACGGGATGGCGCCACGCATCGCGAACCTCGGTCAGTGGCGTGCGCACCTGCTGCACCGGCTCGACCACCAGATCGCGGTGACCGGTGACGACGTGCTCGCGGACCTCGCTGTCGAACTCGCCGACTACCCGTGCGAGGACCCCGCCGGGCCGCCCGAGCCCGGGGCGCTCGTGGTGCCGATCCGCATTCGCACCGACGCCGGCGAACTCGCGTTCCTGAGCACGACGACGGTGTTCGGGACCCCGCTGGACGTCACGGTCGCGGAACTGGCGGTCGAAACCTTCCACCCCGCCGACGCGGCCACCGCGGACGCGCTGCAACGCCACGAACGGTGACGCGCCGACCGCTGGGTGCAGCGGCCGGCGCGTCGCCTGTTCGTGGCTGTACTACCAGGTCAGGACTGCTTGGCCGCCACGTCGAGGACGACCTCGAACTCGAGCAGAGAGGCGCCGGTGGCGACGGGCTTCTTCGCCTCGCCGGCGTGTGCGGCACGGGCATCGCCGTCGCGCCACGCGGCGAATGCGTCCTCGGACTCCCACTGGGTCACCACGAAGTAGCGGGATTCGCCGCCGGTCGGGCGGAGCAGCTGGAACCCGAGGAATCCGGGGGAGTTCTCCACGGTGCCCGCGCGCGCCGCGAACCGCTTCTCCAGTTCGGGGCCGGCGCCCTCGGGCACCTCGATTGCGTTGATCTTCACGACTGCCATGGCCGCGAGCGTACTCGTGGCGGCGGTCCCGTGATGCAGCCTTGAACCGCCCGTGGACGCGGCTGTCCCCCGAAGTGACGGCCGCCGGTGGCGTCTCCCGATAACCTCGGTGCCGTGTTGCATGACGAGGGTGGAACCGGTCGGCCGATCCTGCTGCTCCACGGGCTGATGGGCAGCGCCCGTACCTGGCAGCGCCACGTGCCGTGGCTGCGCGAGCACGGGCACGTGTACACGTTCGACGCCGCCGGGCACGGCAGGCCCGCGCCGGGCCGGTTGACCACCGAGGCGTTCGTGGACGACCTTGCGGCCGCACTCGATCCGATCGCGGAACCGATGGTCGTCATCGGGCACTCCATGGGTGGCCTGCACGGATGGTGTTTCGCCGCAGCGCATCCGGATCGGGTGCGTGCGCTGGTCGTCGAGGACATGGCACCCGATTTCCGGGGCCGCACCGCCGCGGGGTGGGCGGCGATGATCGGGGAGTGGCCGGTCCCGTTCGCGGACGCGGGCGTGATGCTCGACTATTTCGGTCCCGTCGCGGGGCAGTACTTCATGGACTCGTTCGAACTGCGTGAGGACGGTTACCACCTGCACGGCGAGGTGCCCGTGTGGCGGGACATATCGGAGGAGTGGGGAACCCGCGACTTCTGGGCGCAGTGGCGGGCCGTGCGGGCTCCCGCGTTGCTGCTCGAAGGCGAGTTCACCATTACCCCGGACGGTCAGATGCGGGAGATGGCCGGTACCCCAAGGGAATCCGCGACGCGCTACGAGTGCGTGGCAGGCGCCGGGCACCTCGTGCACGACGACCGGCCCGACGAGTACCGGGCCGCTGTCGAGTCGTTCCTGTCCGACCACTGACACGGTCGGGGGAGGCGGGCGCAGCGTCAGTCCTGGACGCTCCGGACGACGCGGGCAGGATTCCCGACCGCGACGGAATCGGACGGAATGTCCCTGGTGACGACGGCGCCTGCGCCAACGACCGAGTTGTCGCCGATCGACACTCCGGGACAGACGATCACACCGCCGCCCAGCCACACGTTGTCCCCGATCGTGATCGGTTCCGCGGCCTCGAGTTTGGCCCTGCGCTGGACGGGGTCGATCGGATGGGTGGGGGTGAGCAGTTGCACGTTGGGCCCGATCTGGCAGTCCTCGCCGATCGTGATTGTCGCGACGTCGAGTGCGGTGAGGTTGTAGTTGACGAAGGTGCGGGCGCCGATGTGGATGTTCTCGCCGAAGTCGACGAAGAGTGGCGGCCTGACGACGGCATCGTCACCGAGGGTGCCGAGGACCTCCGCCAGTAGGTGAGAAGCGGAGTCGTCCCCGGCGACCGACGCGACGCGGTAGTCCTCGAGCAGGCGAGCCGCCCGGCGCATCATGCACTCGTTCTCGGGGTCGCCCGCGACGTACAGGTCACCGGCCAGCATCTTCTCGCGATTCGTCCGGGCGTCGGCGGCGTCGCGGGGCGGCATGCCCCGAACGTACTCGTCGGTGGCGGCCTACGCCTCCCCTGCGAGGGCGAACAGGCCGTCGTCGGTCTGCTCGATCAGTCCGTCGACGAGCAGCGAGTCGAGGGCGCGGTCGCGCTGCGCGGTGTCGGTGAGCCAGACCTGGTCCAGGAGTGCGCGTTCCACCGGGCCGTGGCTGCCGCGCAGCACGTCCATCAGTTTGCCGCGCACCTGGCGGTCGGTGCCCGCGAACTTCTGCACCTTGCGCGGCGGCCCGGTGTGGGCGGGGCGGCCCGCCAGCGTCCACGCGCAGTCGTCCAGCGGGCACCGGCCGCAGTCGGGGTTGCGCGCCGTGCAGACCGTCGCGCCGAGTTCCATCAGGGCCGCGGAGAACACCGCGGCGCGCAGTCGGGTGCGGGGGAGCAGCGCCTCGGCGTCGGCGAGGTCACGTGTGGTGGACGGGTTGCCCGGCTCGGCGGCGCCGTGCACCGCCCGCGCGATCACCCGTCGAACGTTGGTGTCCACCACGGGAACTCGCTGACCGTACGCGAAGCACGCGACTGCCCGGGCGGTGTACGCGCCGATGCCGGGCAGGGACAGCAGCACGTCCACGTCGCCCGGAACCACGTCCCCGTGCTCCGCCGCGAGGACGCCGGCGCACTCGTGCAGCCGCAGCGCGCGGCGCGGGTATCCCAGCTTCCCCCAGGCACGCAGCACGTCGCCCTGGTTTGCGGTGGCCATCGCCGACGGCACCGGCCACCGCTCGACCCACTGCTCCCAGATCGGTGCCACCCGCGCCACCGGCGTCTGCTGCAGCATGATCTCGCTCATCAGGATGTGCCAGGCCGTCACTCCGTCGCGGCGCCACGGCAGATCGCGCGCCTGGCGCTCGTACCAGCCGATCAGTGCGGAGGATTTCACTGGATCGTCACACCTGCTCTTTGCTGTTTCGCCAGGTCGGGCAACTTGCCGACTCCGGTCGTGTGCACAATGTCAGTCATGCCCAATTCGAATCCAATCTCGGCCTGGAAGGCCCTCAAAGAGGGTAACGAGCGGTTCGTCAGCGGAACCCCGCTGCACCCGAGTCAGGGAATCGCCGACCGGGCGAAACTCGTCGGCGGCCAGCATCCGACCGCGGTGATCTTCGGTTGCGGCGACTCCCGTGTCGCCGCGGAGATCATCTTCGACCAGGGCCTCGGCGACATGTTCGTCGTGCGCACCGCCGGTCACGTGATCGACAGCGCCGTCCTCGGCTCCATCGAGTACGCCGTCGGAGTTCTGAACGTCCCGCTGATCGTGGTGTTCGGCCACGACAGCTGCGGCGCCGTCGCCGCGACGGTCAACGCCCTCGACACCGGCCAGGTGCCGGGCGGTTTCATCCGCGACATCGTCGAGCGCGTCACGCCGTCCATCCTCGTGAGCCGCACCGAGGGCCTGACCACCGCCGACCAGTTCGAGGCCAGGCACGTCGTCGAGACGGGCCGCCTGCTGCAGGAGCGGTCGCGGATCATCGCCGAGAAGGTCGAGGCGGGCACCTGCGCGATCGTCGGCGTCACCTACACGCTCGCCGACGGCGGCATCAAGCTGCGCAGCACGGTCGGCGACGTCGGAGACACCGAGGTCGTGGCGGTCTGACGCCGCTCGTGTGAGCGACACGCCGGACCTGGTGGGCGGCACCGGTCGGACCTGGACATAACGTGGTATCCGTGATGGAACCGTCCGGACCGCTGCCCCCCGAGATCTACCGGCGCCGCCGCTGGCTTGCCATCGGTGCGGCGATTGTCGCTCTCGTGTTGCTGATCTGGATCGTCTCCGCGTTGCGCGGCGGCGACGACGACCAGGCCACCGATGCGGCCGCCGTGAGTTCGTCACTGACCGCGACGACCTCGGCGTCCGCGTCGACGCCCGCGTCCGCATCGGGTTCGACCTCCGAATCGGGGTCGACGGACGACTCCTCGGGAAGCGCCGAGCCGTCCGGCACCGCCGAGGCGTCCGCCGCTGCCGCGGTTGCCGCCGGGCAGTGCCCCGACAGCTCGCTCGCCGTCAAGGTCAGCCCCGGGAAGCCGACGTACCCGGCCGGTGAGGAACCGGAGTTCGGCATCGTCGTCACGAACATCGGAAACGCCGCGTGCGACCGCGAGCTCGGCGCGGGGATGCAGCAGGTGCTCGTCTACACGCTCGACACCCAGCAGCGACTGTGGTCGAACAACGACTGCTTCCCGAATTCCGACGCCGACGTCCGGACGCTCGAACCCGGCCAGCAGGCCGCGTTCACCGTCAAGTGGTCGGGCGCGACGTCCGCGCCCGGCTGCACGGCACCCCGCGAACCGGTGCCCGCAGGCGCGTACTCGGTGGTCGGACAGCTCGGGAACCTGCGCAGCGCCCCGGAACCGTTCAACCTGAGCTGACGCGGCTCCGCTGCTGTGCGTGAATTTCACCCCGTGGAGGGTGGAATTCACGCACAGGCGCGCAGCGCATCTTCAGTCGAACGGACCGGTGATCGAGGTCTCCGCGAGCCGTGACAGACCCTCCCGGATGTGCCGGGCCCACAGCCCGCCGATGCCCTCGACGGACTGCAGGTCGGCCGCGGACGCGGCGAGCAGACCCTGCAACGTGCCGAACGACGCGACCAGCCGGTGCACCTGGTGGAACTGCAGCCGCGGCACCCGTGCCAGGACCCGGTAGCCGCGCGGGCTCATCGGCGCGTCGAGCGACTCGATCGTCGCGGGATAGCCGAATGCCCGCGCGAGTGTCGTCAGGTCGAGCAGGTCGGCGTCGGTGAGCTTGTCGATCGCCGCGAGTGCCGAGTCGACCGCCTCGGTGGACGGCTGGCCGGTTCCCGCGAGGTAGTCGCGCGCGACCAGCTGCCTCGCCACGTCGTTGTCCCCGACGAGCTCCTCGAGCTGGAGGGCCAGCTGCCGGCCGTCGGTGCCCAGTTCCAGCACGTCCCGTTCGATCTCGACGGACACCCGCCGCACCATCTCCAACCGCTGGGCGACGGTCAGCGCGTCGCGGAGGGTCACGAAGTCCTCGATCTCCACCACGGAGAGCGAGCTGGTGACCTCGGTCAGCCGCGACTTGTACCGTTCCAGCGTCGCGACCGCCTGGTTCGCCCGCGACAGGATGGTCGGCGACCCCTCCAGGACGTGCCGGACACCGCCGACGTACACCGACACGATGCTCATCGACTGGCTGACCGACACCACCGGGTAGCCGGTCTGGATCGCTGTCCGTTCCGCGGCGCGGTGCCGGGTCCCCGATTCGACGGTCGGGATCTTGTAGTCCGGGACCAGCTGCACGTTTGCTCGGACGATGCGGGTGCCGTCGGTCGAGAGCACGACCGCGCCGTCCATCTTCGACAGCTCGCGGAGCCGGGTCGGCTTGAACTCGACGTCCAGCTCGAAGCCGCCGTCGCACAGTTCCTCGATCAGGTCGTCGTAGCCGAGCACGATCAGGGCACCGGTACGTCCACGGAGAATGCGTTCGAGACCGTCACGCAGCTCGGTGCCGGGGGCGAGCCGGGCGAGGGTTTCGCGGAGGGTGGCCGCGGTGTCGTCCAACGCCGTCCCCCTGCCTCGGCGCCCTGTGGCGCACGTCTCGTGCGCGGAAGCCTGTGGTTCCGCGTGAACATGTCGCGACTAGATTACCGAGGTATGAGCGGTACCTGGACATTGCCCGACGACCTCGAAGTTCCGATTCGCCCCGACTTCTTTCCCGCTCCGGGAGGAGACCTCCCCCAGCACTGGTCGAAGTGCTTCGGATGTGGCGACGACCAGCCGACCGGAATCGCGATGCGGTTCACCGCTGCGGAGGGAATCGAGGTTGCGGGCAGGCTGACCGTGGAGTCCCGCTACCAGGGCGGCCCGGGTGTGATCCACGGTGGAATCCTGACCACCGCGTTCGACGAAACGCAGGGCATCGCGTGCATGGTGCTCGGGTCGCCCGTGGTGACCGGTCACCTGCAGATCGACTTCGCCCGACCGATTCCGCTCGGATCCGTGCTCGAGTTTCGGGCCCGGATCGACGGCACGATCCGTCGCAAGGTCTACACCAGCGCCGAGGCCAGGATCGTGGAGGGCCCCGCGGCGAGTGACGAGGTGGTTGCGACGTCGCGCGGACTGTTCCTGCGGATCAAGCCGGAGCACTTCACGCCCATGGCCGAGTTCGTCGACGGTGTGCCGACGATGCCGAGCTTCGGGAACTCGACGCTCTGACGTCCTAACCGTCGGCCGACTTCCGGCGGGGCACGAAACGGAGTGCCTCCCGGAGCGTCGCCACCTCGTGCACCTTCATTCCTGCGGGATGGGTTCCCGAGTCCGGCGGTACCAGCGCCTGCGTGAAGCCCAGGCGAGCGGCCTCGGCCAGTCGCCGTCCGACACCGGTGACGCGCCGGACCTCGCCGGCGAGGCCGACCTCGCCGAGCACCACGAGTCCTGCGGGAAGCGCCACGTCCCGCTCGGCGGAGGCGAGTGCGAGGGCCAGCGCCAGGTCCGCCGACGGTTCGGTGAGCTTCATCCCGCCGACGGTCGCGGCGTACACCTCTTTGTCGTAGGTGCGGGATCCGCCGTGCTTCGCGAGGACGGCGAGCACCATCGCGACGCGCGCGGCGTCCATGCCGCTGACCGCGCGGCGTGGCGACGGGTTCTGCGTGGGCACCACGAGCCCCTGCACCTCGCCGAGCAGGGCCCGCTTGCCGTCCATCGCGACAGTGACGGCCGTGCCGGGCGCGGTGTCGTCGCGGTGATGGAGGAACAGTCCGGACGGGTCGGTGACGCAGGCGATGCCGTCCTCGTGCAGTTCGAAGCAGCCGACCTCGTCGGCGGATCCGAACCGGTTCTTCACGCCGCGCAGCATGCGCAGCGTCGAGTGCTTGTCGCCCTCGAAGTGCAGCACCACGTCGACGAGGTGCTCGAGTGCGCGCGGCCCGGCGACCGCGCCGTCCTTGGTGACGTGACCGATCAGTAGGACCGGGATGCCGCTGGTCTTCGCGAGGGTGGTCAGCGCCGCGGTGATCGCCCGGACCTGGGTGACGCCGCCGGTGACGCCCTCGACGTCGGCGGCGAGCATCGTCTGCACCGAGTCGACGATCAGCAGCGTCGGCTTCACCTGCTCGACGTGCCCGAACACCGTCGCCAGGTCCGATTCGGCGGCGAGGTAGACGCGGTCGTGGACGGCGCCGGTCCGGTCGGCCCGCAGCCGCACCTGGCCCGCCGACTCCTCGCCGGTGACGTAGAGGGACCGGTCGTCGGGGCCGCGGCGGGCCCACCGGTGCACGACCTCGAGCAACAGCGTCGACTTCCCGACGCCCGGCTCGCCCGCCAGCAGGACCACGGACCCGGGGACGATGCCGCCGCCGAGAACCCGGTCGAGTTCCGGCACGCCCGTCGACTTCGCCCTGCTGACGGTCGCGCTGACCTGCGAGAGGGGTGTCGCCGGCGAGTTGGGGACCAGCGCCGCGCCGCGTGCCGCGGTGGCACCCGGACGGTTGCTCACCGCGGCGAGCACCGGCGCGGCCTCCTCGACCGAACCCCATTCACCGCATTCGGGGCACCGGCCCACCCATTTCGCAGTCGTGTACTGGCAGGCGGTGCAGCGGTAGCTGGTCTTCGTTTTCGCCACGGTGCCCAAGCGTAGGGCGGGGCACCGACAGCAACAGATTCCCCGTCGCTCCGCTCGCCATGCGTCAGGACGTGGCGGACCGGTGTTTCGCGGACAGGGCCCGGTAGCCCTCGGCGTTGAACTCGATGTGCTTGACCTCGTCGTCGGTCAGCTCGCGGCGCACCTTCGCGGGGACGCCCGCCACCAGGGACCGCGGCGGGACCTGCGTTCCCTCGAGGATGACGGCGCCGGCGGCGACGAGGCAGTTGGCGCCGAGGGTGGCGCCGTTGAGCACCACGGCGCCCATGCCGATCAGGGAGGCGTCGCCGACGGTGCAGCCGTGCAGGACCGCGTTGTGCCCGACGCTGACGTTTGCGCCGACGGTGAGCGGGAAGCCGGGATCGGCGTGCATCGTCACGTTGTCCTGGATGTTGGATCCGGCGCCGATGCGGATGGAGTCGGCGTCGCCGCGCGCGACCGCGCCGTACCAGATGCTGGCGTTCTCCTCGAGTGTGACGTCGCCGATGACGGTGGCGGTCGGGGCCAGCCAGGCCGAGTCGGCGAGGCGCGGCGTCGCGCCGTCGTCGAAGGACACCACGGTCGGTCCGGTCATTCTGGTTCTCCTCTTCGTCGGATGGTCGGGTCACCATATCGACACGGCGCGCGACGACAGCGGCCCCCGACCTCGGTGAGGTCGGGGGCCGCTGTGATGCCTGTGGGTCAGTGACCGCCGGCGTGCTCGGCGAGGGTGCCCGCACCCTCGTTGCCGGACTTGTCGGACTCGTGACGGTCGAGCGCCGGGCCCGCGTCGACGGGAACGTCGACGGTGATGTCGCCGGCCCGCTCGAAGCTGAACGTAACCGGCATGGTCAGGCCCGGGTACACGTCCGCACCGATGTCGTCGAGGGTGACCAGGATGATCTTCGACTCGATCTCCTCGCCGTCGTCGACGACGGTCGCGTCGACGGTGCCCGCTGCCAGCGCGGTCTGCGGCGGGATGATGCGCGCGCCGGCCTCTCCCGCGATGGTGACGGAGGCGGCCTTGTCGGTCGTGATCTTGGTCAGACGCTCGGTCTGGTACTCGCTCTCGTTGATCGCGGTGAACGCGAGTGCGACGGTGCCACCTGGCTCGAGGCTGTACTCCTCGCTGTCGGGGTAGACGACGTGCACGTTGCGCAGCGAGATGTCGCCCTGGTTCGCGTAGTTGCCGTTGACGGCTGCGACCTGGGTGGCGGTCTGGGTGATCTGTCCCGCGCTGCAGGCGGACAGCGAGATGGCAGCTGCTGCGGCCAGGGCAACGGCGGTGGCGACTCGGCGAGTCGACGCATTGAGTGCTGTCACGGGGTGTCCTCCACGGCGTCGGGTCGTAACAACTAGGCAGAGTAGTAGTCATCACGCGGGCGGGCGCCTCCGGGTCGATCTTTTCGGGCCCGGGTGTCGGCGGTGCTGCGACCCGGAAGGGCTTCGGGAGGACCTCCCGGACCCGGCTGCGATGCACGTTCGTGACCTGGTGTCAACCCCCGTTATCTTCCCTCTGTGCCGCTGACCAGCAACGTTGGAACCGCTCCGCGGAGGACCCGTGATAAACTGGGCAGATCGAAAGGGGCACGGGACAGATGATTTTCAAGGTCGGAGACACCGTCGTATACCCCCATCACGGCGCGGCGTTGATCGAAGCAATCGAGACTCGCACCATCAAGGGTGAACAAAAGGAATATCTGGTACTGAAGGTCGCGCAGGGCGACCTCACCGTCCGAGTCCCCGCAGACAATGCCGAGTACGTCGGCGTTCGCGATGTCGTCGGGCAGGAAGGGCTGGACAAGGTCTTCCAGGTGTTGCGCGCGCCGCACACGGAGGAACCCACCAACTGGTCGCGGCGGTACAAGGCCAACCTGGAGAAGCTGGCCTCCGGCGACGTCAACAAGGTTGCCGAGGTGGTTCGTGACCTGTGGCGCCGGGAGCAGGATCGCGGCCTCTCCGCAGGCGAGAAGCGGATGCTCGCGAAGGCTCGTCAGATCCTCGTCGGTGAGCTCGCGCTCGCCGAGGGCACCGACGACGAGAAGGCGGAGACCATTCTCGACGAGGTTCTCGCGGCAGCGTCCTGACGTCCGCGACAGCATTCGGTAACAGATGAACAACGTGAACGACCCGGCCGACGCGCGCAGCGGTGGCCGGGTCGTCGCCTTGGTGCCGGCGGCCGGACAGGGGACTCGGCTGGGCGAGGGAATGCCCAAGGCGTTCGTGGAACTGCGGGGGCGGACCCTGCTGCAGCGGGCCGTCGCGGGACTGCTCGACTCCGGCGTGGTCGACGAGGTCGTGGTGATCGTGCCCGCGGATCGGGTCGGTGAGGTCCGCGCGGATCTGCCCGGCGGGGTCTCGGTGGTCGCGGGCGGAGCCGAGCGGACCGACTCGGTGCGCGCAGGCATCGCGGCCGCGCCCGACGCGGACCTGCTGCTCGTGCACGACGCGGCCCGGGCGCTCACCCCACCCGCACTGATCGCCAGGGTGGTCGCGGAGCTGCGGGCCGGCCGCGAGGCCGTCGTCCCCGCACTGCCGGTCACCGACACCGTCAAGACCGTCGACCTGCTCGGCGTCGTCGTCGCGACGCCCGAGCGGTCGGAACTCCGGGCCGTGCAGACGCCCCAGGGCTTCGACGCGGACCTGCTGCGCCGCGCCTACGCGGGCAGCGAGGAGATCGCGACCGACGACGCGGGGCTCGTCGAGCGGGTCGGCGCGACGGTCCGCACCATCGCAGGCGAACCCCTCGCCTTCAAGATCACCACTCCGCTCGACCTCGCGCTGGCGCGGGCGTTGACGGACCCGGACACCAACGAATAGGAGTCACCCACCGTGCGAGTCGGCATCGGGACGGACGTTCATCCGATCGAGAAGGGGCGGCCGTGCTGGGTGGCAGGACTTCTCTTCGAGGGTGAGGACGGCTGCTCCGGCCACTCCGACGGGGACGTGGCCGCGCACGCGTTGTGCGACGCGCTGCTGTCCGCGGCAGGCCTGGGTGACCTGGGTTCCGTGTTCGGAACCGGCCGGCCGGAGTGGTCGGGGGCGAGCGGCGTCACCTTGCTGACCGAAGTGCGCCGACTCCTCGCAGAGAACCGGTTCGAGGTCGGCAACGCGGCGGTGCAGGTGATCGGCAACCGTCCGAAGATCGGTCCCCGCCGTGCGGAGGCCCAGGAGGTGCTCGCCGCCGTTCTCGGTGCCCCGGTGTCGGTGTCCGCGACGACGACCGACGGCCTCGGGCTCACCGGTCGCGGTGAGGGCATCGCCGCGGTTGCGACCGCGCTGGTCTTACCGACCGCTGCGGACCGGTAAGATCGCACGTCGTGACCCTGCGACTCTTCGACACCGAAACGCGGGCCCTGCGTGATTTCGTTCCGCTGGTCCCCGGCCACGCGTCGATCTATCTGTGTGGGGCAACTGTGCAGGGCGAGCCGCACATCGGTCACGTCCGCAGTGGTGTCGCGTTCGACGTGCTGCGCCGTTGGCTGGCCGCGAACGGACTGGACGTGGCGTTCGTGCGCAACGTCACCGACATCGACGACAAGATCCTGAACAAGGCCGCGGACGCCGGACGCCCGTGGTGGGAGTGGGCAGCCACCTTCGAGCGGTCCTTCACGTGGGCCTACGACCAGCTCGGGGTGCTGCCGCCGTCGGTCGAGCCGCGCGCGACGGGGCACGTCACCCAGATGGTGGAGCTGATGCAGCGCCTCATCGACGCCGGGCACGCCTACGCCGCCGCCGGAGACGTCTACTTCGACGTGCAGAGCTGGCAGAAGTACGGCGTCCTGTCCGGGCACAAGCTCGACGACGTGCACCAGGGGGAGAGTGTCGCGGAGGGCAAGCGCGACCCCCGCGACTTCACGTTGTGGAAGGCGGAGAAGCCGGGCGAGCCGTCGTGGCCGACGCCTTGGGGTCGTGGCAGGCCGGGCTGGCACCTCGAGTGCTCCGCGATGGCCGAGGCGTACCTCGGCGGCGAGTTCGACATCCACTGTGGTGGACTCGATCTGGTCTTCCCACACCACGAGAACGAGCTCGCGCAGTCGCGTGCCGCGGGCGACGGTTTCGCACGCTACTGGCTGCACAACGGCTGGGTGACCATGGGCGGCGAGAAGATGTCGAAGTCGCTCGGCAACGTGCTGTCGGTGCCGAACGTCCTCAAACGTGTTCGGCCGCAGGAACTCCGGTTCTATCTGGGTGGTGCGCACTATCGGTCGATGCTGGAGTACTCCGATCACGCACTCGACGTCGCCGCCGAAACCTACCGCGGTATCGAGGCTTTCGTGCTCAAGACCGCGGAGCGGGCCGGAGATGTTCCGGTCGGTGCCTGGACCGACGCCTTCGCGGAGGCGTTGAACGACGATCTCGGCGTTCCGAAGGCGCTCGCCGAGATCCACGGTCGCCAGCGCGAGGGCAATCGCGCGCTGGCGGCGGGTGACCTCGACACCGCTGTCGCGGTCGCCGGGCAGGTCCGCGCGATGATGGGCATCCTCGGTGTCGATCCCCTCGATCCGCACTGGGCGAGCGAATCGTCCGATGCATCCGCCGCGCATGCGGCGCTCGACGTGCTGGTGCAGTCCAGTCTGGAAGCACGCCAGCAGGCCAAGGCGGACAAGGATTGGGCGACCGCCGACGCCATTCGGGACCGGCTCGCCGCGGCGGGCATCGCGGTCACGGACACCACGAACGGACCCGAGTGGTCCCTCGAGAAAAACCACGACGAAGCAGGGTAGACATGGCAGGCAATTCGAGCAGGCGCGGCGCGGTCCGCAAGACCGGCACCAAGAAGGGGCAGGTCACCGGCTCGGGCGGCAAGGGCCGTCGCAGCCTCGAGGGCCGCGGCGCGACCCCGCCCGCCGCCGAGCGGACCAAGCATCCCGCTGCGAAGCGCGCCCGGGCGGCCGAGAAGGCTGCTGCCAACTCCGGCCGCACCGGTGGCAGCGCTCCGCGTGGGCGTGGTGGATCCCCACGCAAGGGCGATGCCGGGCCGGAGAACGTCCTCGGCCGCAACCCCGTCCTCGAGTGCCTGCGGGCCGGTGTGCCCGCGACCGCGCTGTACGTCGCGGTCGGCACCGAGAACGACGACCGGCTCTCCGAGAGCGTGCAGATCGCGGCCGACAACGGCATCTCGATCCTCGAGGTGCCGCGCACCGACCTGGATCGGATGAGCGCCAACGGCCTGCACCAGGGTGTTGCGCTGCAGGTGCCGCCGTTCCGGTACTCGCATCCCGACGATCTGCTCGCCAACGCCCGCGCCCGGCAGGAGGCGCCGCTGCTGGTGGCGCTCGACAACATCACCGACCCCCGCAACCTCGGTGCCGTGGTGCGCTCCGTCGCTGCGTTCGGCGGTCACGGTGTGGTGATCCCGCAGCGCCGCAGTGCCTCGGTGACGGCCGTGGCGTGGCGGACCAGTGCGGGTGCGGCGGCGCGGTTGCCGATCGCGCAGGCCACGAACCTCACCCGCACACTCAAGGACTGGGCTGCCAAGGGCGTTCAGGTCGTCGGCCTCGACGCGGGCGGCGACACCACCCTCGACGAGTACGACGGCTCCGGCCCGGTCGTGGTCGTGGTCGGGTCCGAGGGCAAGGGCCTGTCGCGGCTCGTGCGCGAAACCTGCGACACCATCCTCAGCATTCCGATGGCGGGCCCGGTCGAGTCGCTCAACGCGTCCGTCGCGGCAGGCGTCGTCCTCTCCGACATCGCCCGTCAGCGGCGCTGAGCTGCCGAGAACCGGACCACGTCACCCGGGCGGAGTTGCGCCGCGGCCGGTAGGTCGACGTCGGTGACGACGGCGATCACCGGGTAGCCGCCCGTCACCGGGTGGTCGGCGAGGAACAGCACCGGGAACCCCGAGCTGGGCACCTGCAGCGATCCCGGCACCATGCCCTCGCTCGGTAGCTCGCGGGTGTCGGAACGGACCAGTGGCCGCGGACCGGTGAGACGCGCACCCACCCGGTTCGCGTCGGGTGTGACAGTCCACGGCTCGCCGGTGAGCACGCGCAGCGCGTCGGCGTCGAACATGGTGTGACGCGGTCCGATCCGGATCCGGAGCACCACCGGCCCGGTGTGCTCGGGTGGTGGCGGGGCGAGTTCGGTCGCGGGCCATGCGCTCCGGGCCCGCCCGATCGGGAGCCGGTCTCCTGCGCGCACCGGCTCCGGTCCGAGTCCCGCGAGAGTGTCGGTTGCGCGGCTGCCGAGGACCGGCGGCACGTCGATTCCTCCGCGGACCGCGAGGTAGCTGCGCAGTCCGTCCGCGGGCACGCCGAGCGTGAGCACGTCTCCCGCCCTCAGGTGCAGTGTGCTGTAGGCGGGAAACGCAATACCTTTGAGCGACAGTGGAACCCGAGCTCCGGTGACGGCGAGAGTCGCGGTGTCGGCGGCGCGGATCCGGAGTCCTCCGAGCGTGACCTCCAGGGTGGCGGCGCTGGGATCGTTGCCCACCAGGCGGTTGGCCGCGTCGTGGGCGGTGCGGTCCGCGGCGCCCGACCGGCCGACACCGAGGTGCGCGTATCCGGGGCGGCCCCGATCCTGCACCGTGACGAGCGCGCCCACCCGCTGCACCTCGATCAAGCTCACGAATCACATTGTGGCGTACCCGGTCGGCGCCGGTCCATCGTCGTAGCATCGCCGCATGTCGACTGCGCTCCTCTACGGTCTCGGGACGGCTCTGCCGATGCTGGTCGGTGCCGTCGTCGGGTTGCGCTACGACCTGCCACGACCCGCACTGGCGGGGCTGATGGCGTTCGGTGCGGGTGCGATGGTCGCCGCGGTGTCCACCGAGCTGTTCCAGCCGGCGTTCGAATCGGAAGGTGTGGTCGTCGCCGGGATCGCGCTGATGCTCGGCGCCCTCGTCTACGTGGTCGCCGACCACCTCATCGAGAACAGGCTCGGGCCCGCCGCGCTGGGCTGGGCGCTGATGCTCGGCGCGCTTCTCGACGGCATTCCCGAGAACACCGCGCTCGGTGTGTCGCTCGGTGCGGAAGGGGGACTGGTCCTACTGGTGGCGATCGCGGTGGGCAACGTCCCCGAGGCGGTGGCCGGA
Source organism: Rhodococcus gannanensis (assembly GCF_042681175.1). NCBI lineage: Bacteria > Bacillati > Actinomycetota > Actinomycetes > Mycobacteriales > Nocardiaceae > Rhodococcus > Rhodococcus gannanensis. Next base: position 205,664 of record NZ_JBHUFB010000022.1, on the reverse strand, counting down.
GCGGCGTCGATGCGGAAGCAGCCCAGCTTCGATGTTCGCCGGGCGCGGCTGCTCTGGGTGGCGACCGCTGTCGTCCTCGTGCTGGTGGTGGTCGCGGCGAATGCCGCCGCCGATTCGATCCAGCCGCAGCAGATCGCGATCATCCAGGCGTTCGCCGGTGGCGCGACGATCGCGGTCCTCGCCGATTCGCTCATGCCCGAGGCGTACCGCGAGGGCGGCTGGTGGGTCGGCATCTCGACGGCCGCCGGCTTCCTCGTCGCCTTCGCTCTCGGTGGCTGAACGCTGTCGGTTGGCGGGCATGACGGTCCGTTCACGCCCTCAAGGGTGTGCTGACCGGCGGGGCAGGACGCCGGTGGGCCTCAGAGAGCGCGGAAGCGGACCGTGACGCCGGGGCGCAGCAGCGCCGGCGGGTCGCGGTCGGTGTCCCACAACGCCACGTCGGTGCTGCCGATCAGTTGCCAGCCGCCGGGGGAGCTGCGGGGGTAGATGCCCGAGAATTCGCCGGCGAGTCCGACCGATCCCGGCGGCACGGCGGTACGCGGTGTCGACCGCCTCGGTACGTGCAGTGATTCCGGCCCGCCGACGAGATAGCCGAAGCCGGGCGCGAATCCGGCGAACGCCACCGTCCAGACAGCACCGGTGTGCGCGGCGACCACCCCGTCGACCCCCAATCCGGTGACGGCCCCGACCTCCTCGAGATCGGGGCCGTCATAGCGGACGTCGATGTGCACGGTGTCGCCTTGACCGTCGGCGGTCACGGCGGCGGGGCGGGTGCCACGGAGCCACGAGCGGACTTCGTCGCGCGTCGTCACGCGTGGATCGAAGCGGACGAGAATCGTGCGGGCGGCCGGGACGACGTCGTCCACTCCCGGCGGACGGGTCCCGTCGAGGGCGCCGAAGAGGCCGAGAACGGCGTCCAGTGTGTCGAATTCGGCGAGTACGGCGCCGTCGCCGACATCGAGGAGGCGCATCAGACGAAGGGCACCAGGTCGACGCCTGCTGCGGCGAGACGGTCGCGGATGGCGACGGCCATCGCGACGGCGTCCGGGCTGTCGCCGTGCACACAGATCGAGTCGGGCCGGGTGGCGACGATGTTGCCGTCGACGGCCTCGACCTCGCCGTCCTCGACCATCCGAAGCACGCGGGCAGCGACGACGTCCGGGTCCGACAGGACCGCGCCCGGCCGGGTGCGCGGGACGAGTTCACCGCTCGGCAGGTATCCGCGGTCGGCGAATGCCTCGGTGACGGTGCGCAGTCCGGCCGCTTCCGCCTCGGCGAGGAACACCGAGCCCGGCAGCCCGAGGACGGGCAGGGTGGGGTCGTACGCGACGATCGCCGCGACCACGGCGCGGGCCTGCTCGCGGTGGTTGACGATCGCGTTGTAGAGCGCGCCGTGCGGTTTGACGTACGCGACCGCGGAGCCCGACGCCTGTGCGAGGCCGTCGAGGGCACCGATCTGGTAGATCACGTCGGCGGTCAGGTCGGTGGGGGAGACGTCGACGAAGCGCCGCCCGAATCCGGCGAGGTCCCGGTATCCGACCTGGGCGCCGATCCGCACCGCCCGCTGCGCCGCGCCGCGGCACGTCGCGAGCAGGGTGGCCGGGTCGCCGGCGTGGAAACCGCACGCCACGTTGGCACTCGTCACCAGCGCGAGCATCGCCTCGTCGTCACCGAGCCGCCAGGCGCCGAAGCTCTCGCCGAGGTCACTGTTCAGGTCGATGGCCACGTGCTCAGCCTAGGCCGCGGCGACGACCCGTCCGGAATTGGCGCGGCGGCGGGAACCGATGAAGCGGCAGATCAGGTAGATCACGAACGAGATGGTCGTGACGAACGTCGACACCGGAACGCCGGGTGCGAGCGAGAGGATGATCCCTCCGACCGCCGCGAGTTCGGCGAACAGGATCGCCAGCAGCGTCGTCTTGAGCGGACTCGACGTGACCCGCGCCGCCGCGGCGGCGGGCGTGATGAGCAGCGACAGCACCAACAGCGCCCCGACGATCTGCACACCGAGGGCGGCGGCGACGCCGACGAGCACCGCGAACACCAGCGACAGCCCCCGGATCGGGACGCCGCGGGCGCGCGCGACGTCGGGGTCGGTGCTGGCGAACAGCAGCGGCCGGTACACGACGGCGAGGACGGCGAGGACGACCACCGCGCACACCAGCAGCAGCTGCAGTCCCTCGTTTCCGACGCCGACGATCTGACCGACGAGCAGCGAGAAGCTGGTGCCGGTGCGGCCCGGGTAGAGCCACATGAACAGGACCGACAGGCCGAGCCCGAAGGACATGATGACGCCGATCACGGAGTCCCGTTCCCGGGCCTTGCTGCCGAGCAGCGCGAAAAGGACTGCGGCGACGACGGATCCGATGATCGCGCCGACACCGACGCTGATGCCCGCGAGCAGGGCGGCGGAGGCGCCGGTCAGGGACAGCTCGCTGGTGCCGTGTACCGCGAACGACATCTGCCTACTGATGATGAGCGGTCCGATGGCACCCGCGAGGAGGCCGAGGATCGCCGCGGCGAGGACCGCCTGCTGAACGAAGTCGTACCCCAGCAGATCGACGGTGGTCTGCCAGTCGAACATCGCGCCGAGCGCGTCCGAGAGTTTGTCGTTCACTCGTGAACCTCGTGGTGTGCGCAGTCCGTGCTCAGTTCGCCCGCACCGCCGAGAGCGTCGATGGCGTCGCCCGTCCCGACGACGACGAGCCGGTCGCGGACCTTCAGTACCTCGACCTCGGTGCGGTACAGCTCGGAGAGGACCTCGGAGGTCATCACCTCGGCGGCGGTGCCGATGCGGAACCGCCCGTCGACGAGGTAGAGCACGCGGTCGACGAGCGGGAGGATCGGGTTGATCTCGTGGGTGACGAACAGGACCGCGGTGTCGTGGCTGCGGCGTCGGGCGTCGATGAGGCCGGCGACCCGCTGCTGGTTCGCGAGGTCGAGGCTCAGCAGCGGCTCGTCGCACAGCAGGACGGCGGGATCGCCGACGAGGGCCTGTGCGACGCGCAGGCGCTGCTGCTCGCCACCGGACAGTGCGCCGATCGGTGCGTCGGCATAGGCCTGGGCTCCGACCTCGGCGATCGCGGCGTCGACGACGGCGTTGCGGGTGCGGCGGCTGCGGAATCCCAGGCCCCAGCGGTGCCCGTCCACGCCCAGCCCGACGAGGTCGCGGCCACGCAGCGGCAGCCCCTCGTCCATCGTCTTCTGCTGCGGGATGTAGCCGATGTGCGGGTTGCCCGCGCGGACCGGTTCACCGACGATGCGGGCGCTCCCGGACGTCAGCGGGACCTGGCCGAGCAGTATCTTCAGCAGCGAGGTCTTGCCGGAACCGTTGGGGCCGAGCACGGCGACGAACTCGCCGGGCGCGACGTCGAGGTCGAGCCCCGACCACAGCGTGCGGGTGCCGTACGACAGTTCGGCACCCTGCAGCGAGACGGTGGGGGTCGCGGTCATTCGGGTGTTCCGGCCGCGGCGCCGTCGAGCGCTGCCGCGAGCTGTTCGGCGATGGAGAGCTGCCACTGGACGTAGTCGACACCCTCGGGCAGCGTCTCGGTGACTTCGACGACTGGGACGCCTGCGGCCTCGGCGACGGACCGCATGTCGCGGGTGACCTTGTCCTCGGTCTGGTTGTTGTAGACGAGGACGGCAACCTGCTTGCCGCTGAGAAGGTCTCGGGTCGCGGCGATGGCGGCCGGCGGCGGGTCGTTGCCCTCCTCGATCGCGCGGGTGAAGTCCTCCGGCGTGCGGTCGTCGAGGTCCGCGGCCGCGAGCAGGTAGTGGGCGGTCGGTTCGGTCTGGGCGACGGGCGTGTGTGCGTGCCGGGCGGCGACGTCGGCGGTGATGTCCGCGACGCTGTGCAGTTTCCCGTGGAACGACTCGGCGTTCGCGGTGTAGGCGGCGGCGTTGGCGGGGTCGAGGTCGCCGAGCTCGGCGGCGATCGCGTGGGCAACGGTGTCGACGGTGGCGATGTCGTACCAGACGTGTTCGTTGACGCCGCCGTGACTGTGGCCCGCGTGCGAGTCGTGACCCTCGGCCTCGTCGTGGGCCGCGGTGTCCTCGGCGACTGCTTCGGTCGCCTCGGTGCCGTGGTCGTGGCCGGCGTGCAGATCGGATTCGGCGCCGAGCAGTTCGTACGCGTTGACGGTCGGCTTGTCGCCCTCGGCCGCGAGGATGTCCTCGACGAACTCGTCGTACCCTCCGCCGTTGTAGACGACGAGGTCGGCGTCGGTCACGGCGGCCGCGTCGCGAGGGCTGGCCTCGTAGGAGTGCGGATCGGCGGACGGCTCGCTGATGATCGACGTCACGTCGGCGTACTCGCCTGCGACGGCGGAGGCCACGGATCCCCACACGTTGGTCGAGGCGACGACGGTGAGGCGGCCGTCGGCGGCGGCATCGGAGGTGGAGGAGCAGCCGGCGAGAACGAGTGCGGCGGCCGTGGTCAAGCCCACGGCCACCGCGGTCGCACGGCCGGTCCGCCCGTGGAGACGGGTGCGGGCACGGCGAAGACTGCGGGGTGTGTGGGGCATGGTTTAAATATTAATGGAAACCGTTTCCGTTGTACATTGGCGGGGTCGTGCTGTCGATCACGCGCGCACCCAGTACCGTCCCGATATGCCCCGATCCGGTCATCCACGTCGTCAGGCGACACTGGCGTCGCTGGCTGCCGAGTTGAAGGTCTCCCGCACCACCGTCTCGAACGCGTACAACCGGCCCGACCAGTTGTCCGCGGAACTGCGCAACCGCGTCCTCGAGGCCGCCAAGCGCCGCGGCTATCCGGGACCCGACCCGGTCGCCCGGTCGCTCCGCACCAGGAAGGCGGGTGCCGTCGGCCTGCTGCTGACCGAGGCGCTGAGCTACTCGTTCCGCGACCCCGCCGCCACCAGCTTCGTCGCCGGCCTCAGCGAATCCTGCGAGGAGGCAGGCCAGGGGCTGCTGCTCATTCCCGCCGGACCCGGCCGCGACGACGTCGAGGCGGCCGCCGTCGTCCAGCAGGCCGGCGTGGACGGCTTCGTCGTCTACTCGGTCGCCGACGACGATCCCTATCTTGCTGCCGTCCTCGAACGGCGGCTGCCGATGGTCGTGTGCGACCAGCCGCGGGAGATCGAGGGGGCCTCCCTCGTCGGTATCGACGACCGCGGCGCGATGCGGGAACTCGCGGACCATCTGCTCGGTCTCGGGCACACGCGGGTGGGCGTGCTGTGCATGCGTCTCGGGCACGACGCCCGCGACGGCCGCGCCGACGCCGAGCGACTCCAGTCGCCGCACTTCCACGTGCAGCGCGAGCGCATCGCGGGCGTGCAGGACGCGATGCTGGCCACCGGTCTCGACCCGGCGACGCTGACCGTCGTCGAGAGTTCCGCGCACACCGTGGTCGCGGGCCACGCGGCGGCGGAGCGGACACTGGCGATCAACCCCGACATCACCGCGCTGATCTGTACGACCGACGTGTTGGCGCTCGGCGCACGGGAATTCGCGCGGTGGCGCGGCATCGACGTGCCCTCCGAGCTGTCCGTGACCGGTTTCGACGGCGTGCCCGAGGCGCTCGCGACGGGGTTGACGACCGTGCGTCAGCCCGCCGAGGAGAAGGGCCGCCGGGCCGGCGCGCTGCTGCAACAGGGATCGAGCTCGGGTGAATCCAGCGTCGAGATCCTGGGCACCGAGCTGATCCGCGGTCACACCGCCGCCCCGCCCCGCACCTGGCACCGCGGCCCGGCCGAATAGGCGCCTCCGGCGCTCGTGCGCGGTTAACGGGTCTCTGAACCCGTTAACCGCGCACGAGCCGCGAAGCGGCCTAGCTGAGCAGGTGGGCGCAGCGCAGCAGGCCGATGTGGCTGTACGCCTGCGGGTGGTTGCCCAGTGAGCGTTCGGCGACCGGGTCGTACTCCTCCGCGAGCAGGCCGGTGGGTCCGGCTGCGGCGACCAGCTGCGCGAACAGCGCCTCGGCGTCGGAGCGCTGCCCGATCAGCAGATACGCCTCCACCAGCCACGCCGCGCACAGGTGGAAACCGCCCTCGCCGCCCGGCAGGCCGTCGTCGTGGTGATAGCGGTACACCGTTGCACCGCTGCGCAATTCGGCCTCGGTCGCGGTGACCGTCGCCGCGAAGCGGGGATCCGACGGGTCGATCAGTCCGGACAGCCCGATGTGCAGGGTCGCGGCGTCGAGGTCGGTGCCGTCGTAGGCGGCGGTGTACGAGTTCGCGCGGTCGCTCCAGCCGCGGTCCCGCACCTCGTCGGCGATCTCGGTGCGCAACTCTGCCCAGCCGACCCCGGCGTCCCGGCCGAACTCCTCGGCCAGGATCAGCGCCCGGTCCACGGTCACCCAGCACATCACCTTCGAGTACACGTGGTGGCGCGGGTTGCCGCGGATCTCCCAGATCCCGTTGTCGGGCTCGGCCCACCGTCGTTCGACCGCGGACACCATCGCCAGCACCAGGTTCCAGTCCCGATCGGTCAGGGCGTCGACGATGCCCTTGTCCCGACGGGCCTCGGCGAGGTGGACGATCAATTCGACGATCGGGCCGAAGACGTCCAGCTGGACTTGGGAATTCGCGGCGTTGCCGACGCGCACGGGCCGTGAGCCGCCGTACCCGGGAAGCTCGTCGATCACGGCCTCGGGAGGCAGGTTGGTGCCCTGGATCGTGTACAGCGGGTGCAGACGCTCCGGCCCGGGCAGCGTGTCGAGGACCCGGTGCACCCACTCCAGGAACGCCTCGGCCTCCCCGAGCGAGCCGAGTGCGACGAGCGCCGACGCGGTCATCGACGCGTCCCGGAGCCAGCAGTAGCGGTAGTCCCAGTTGCGGACGCCGCCGAGATCCTCGGGCAGGGACGTGGTCGCGGCGGCGAGGATCGATCCGGTGTCCGAGTGGACGAGTCCGCGCAGCGTCAGCGCGGAACGCTTCATCAGTCCGGTCTTGCGGGCGGGCAGCGTCAGGCTGTCCGCCCACTCCCGCCAGTACGACTCCGATTCGGCTCGACGCTCCGGCTCGGGCACGACCGACGGGCTCAGGTCCGTTGTGCCGCAGCGCAGTTCGAGGACCACTGGGCCCGTGCTCGGATCGACGACGGCGTGCGCGGTCTGCTGGACGCCGTCGCTGGTGATCTCCCATACGACTCCCGGTGAGCGGAGGACCACCGGGTCGTTGGTGCCGTACACCCGCAGGCCGTCCTCCTCCTGCTCGAGGTGGACCTGCACCTGACCGAACTCGGGCCGGGGCGCGAAGGTCACCACAGCCTTCGCCCGGCCGGTGATCACCCGGGTCAGTTCGGTGCGTCCGACGGGGACGTCGTGCGGCAGGTAGTCGGTGACCTGCAGGCTCGCCCAGCTGGTGTGGACCGTCATGGTGCCGTCGTCGTACCGCTGGCTCAGCGGAAGGCCCGTGCGGTGCGGTCCGATACTGAAGTGCCCGGCACCGACGCCGCCGAGCAGGTGCGCGAACACGGCTGCGGAATCGGGTTCGGGGTGACAGAGCCAGGTGACGGTCGCGTCCGGTGTCAGCAGCGCGACGGTGCGCGGATTGGCGAGCATCGTCAGCCGCTCGATCGGCGGTGCGCTCTCCCCGTGCAGCCAGGTGCGCCGCTCCTCCAGGAGGAAGGCGAGCGCCGTGCCGACGTCCTCGGTGCTGTCGATGCGGAACTCGGCGAGCGAGTCGCCGGACCCGACCTTGACGCCGATGTCGGGTCCCTGCAGGCGGGCGAACGCCTTCTCGTCCGTGACGTCGTCACCGAAGAAGACCGCCGCGGCGGCGCCCTCGCGGTGCCGCAGGATGTCGAGGGCCTCACCCTTGTCGGTGACGATGACGGCGAGCTCGATCACCGCCTTGCCCTCGGTGACCTGGACGCCCTTCCATTTGGCGGCGCCCTGGCGCACCTTCTCGAGTGCGCGTTCACCGACGTCGGGATCCGCGTTGCGGACGTGCAGGGCAGCGCTGGCGGGTTTCGTCTCGACGGCGATGCCGGGTCCGTCCTGCGCGATCGACTGCAGTTCGGTGGTCACCTCGCGAAGCAGCCGCTGGGCGTCGTCGCTGATCTCGTGGACGAAACCGACGTCGAACTCGGAGCCGTGGCTGCCGACGAGCTGAACCTCGACCGGCAGCCGGGACAGCATCGCCAGGTCGCGCAGGGCACGACCGGAGATGACGGCGGACGTCGTCCCGGGGAGGATCGCGAGGGCGCGCATGGCGCGCACCGCATCGGCGTGGGGGAATGCCTTCGACGGGTCCGAGACGATCGGCGCCATGGTGCCGTCGTAGTCGGACGCGACGAGTAGGCGCGGCGTCCGCGCGATGGCGACGAGACGTCGACGGAGCTCGACTGGTAGATCCTGCGCACTCACTGCGCAGAGTCTACTTACAAACCGCCCTGATCCTTGTAGCCACCGAGCAACAGTTCGACGGTCAGTTCGAGTCGCTTGGCGACGTCGGTCGCGGACGACCGTCGTGTCAGCCACGCGACCAGGTTCGACAGCCACACGTCGGAGACGACGCGTGCGATCTGGAGCTGCTCCTCGGTGGGTGTGCCGTCGCTCATGGCCCGGGCGAACAGCGAGTCCATCAGGCGACCAACCTGATCGACCTCGGCGGCGGCGGACGCGTCGGCGAACATGAACGCCCGCGTCATCGCCTCGGCGAGGAGGGGATCGCGCTGCATCGCACGGGTGATCTGCCCCAGGATCAGGTTCATGCGCTCGATCGGGCTGTTGCCCGGAGGCATCCGCTTGCGGTTGTCGATCTTCTCGAACTCGCGTGCCAGTGCGGAGACCAGCAGGTGCACCTTCGACGGGAAGTAGCGGTACAGGGTCCCGACGGCGACGTCGGCGCGTTCGGCGACCGCCCGCATCTGCACGGCCTCGTACCCGCCCTTCGACGCGAGTGCGAGGGTCGCATCGAGGATTCGCTTGCGGCGCTCGCGCTGGGCGTTGGAGCTGAGGTCGTCGTCCGTCAGCGTGCTGACGGCGCCGTTCGTTCCGGCCTTGGCGGCCGAACGGGTGCGGGATGAGGACGTCATCAACGAACTTCCTTGTGTGTTTTCCGAACTGAATCGTCTAAGGGAACTATGTGCGCTTGCGGCTCGGCCTTGACTGAGAGCCGATTAAGAGATTAGAACACGTTCTAGAGTGATTTGTCAGTACCGAGAAGGGCGACCAGGCTTGTGACAATTGCCACCACAGACGAGCAGCGTGCGGTTCAGGAGTCGATTCGGTCCTGGGCGCGCGCCGCGAGCCCTGTCGAGACGCTGCGCGCGGACGAGAACAACGCGTGGCGCACGCACTGGGGCGCGCTCGCCGAACTCGGCGTGTTCATGGTCGCCCAGTCGGAGGAGGTCGGCGGCGCCGACGGCGAGGTCGTCGACCTCGCCGCGATGCTCGAGGCCACCGCCGCAGCACTGGTCCCCGGCCCCGTGCTCTCGACCGCGCTCGCCGCGCTGGTCGTCGGACGCAGCGGCGAGCCGGCCGCGAAGCAGTGGGGGCCGGAGCTCGCCGAGGGCACGCTTCCCGTCGGGGTCGCGCTCGGTGGGAACGTGACCGCCACCGCCGAGGCGGACGGTTCGCTCGTGCTCGACGGTACCGCCGGGCACGCGCTCGGGGCCGCCCCCGACCTGGGGATTCTGCTGTCCGCGACCCGCGGTGACGAGCTCGTGTGGTGCCTCGTCGAGGCGGGCACCGACGGCCTCGTGGTCGAGGCCGTGCAGAACGTCGACGTCAGCGTTCCGCTGGCGACGGTCACCTGTGACGGGCTGCGGGTCCCCGGTGACCGGGTGCTCACCGACGTGCCGTCCGGCCGGGTCCGCGACCTCGCCGCCACCCTGGTGGCCGCGGAGGCGGCAGGCGTCGCGGGCTGGTGCCTGACGACCGCGGTCGAGTACGCGAAGATCCGCGAGCAGTTCGGCAAGCCCATCGGCTCCTTCCAGGCGATCAAGCACCTGTGCGCGGAGATGCTGTGCCGCGCCGAGCAGATCCGGGCGGTGGCGTGGGACGCCGCGGTCGCGGCCGAGTCGGGCGAGGAGCTGCCGATCGCGGCGGCCGTCGCCGCGTCGGTCGCCCTGGACGCGGCCGTCGACACCGCGAAGGACTGCATCCAGGTTCTCGGTGGCATCGGTTTCACCTGGGAGCACGACGCCCACTTCTACCTCCGCCGGATGGTGTCCCTGCGGCAGCTGCTCGGCGGCGGCGCGGCGTGGCGGGCGCGGGTCGCCGAACTGACGCGCGCCGGCGCGCGGCGGCACCTGACCGTCGATCTCGGTGACCTGGAGTCGCAGCGCGCGAGCGTCCGCGCCGACATCGAAGCGATCGCGGGGCTGCCCGAGGCGGAGCGCCGGGTGGCGTTCGCCGAGTCGGGATACCTGGCCCCGCACTGGCCCGCCCCGTACGGGAAGTCGGCGAAGGCGGCCGAGCAGATCCTGTTCGGTGACGAGCAGTCCCGGGCGGGGCTCGAGACGCCGAACCTGGTGATCGGCTGGTGGGCCGTGCCGACCATCCTGCAGCACGGAACCGCCGAGCAGATCGAACGTTTCGCGATGCCGACCCTGCGCGGCGACCTGATCTGGTGCCAGCTCTTCTCCGAGCCCGGTGCCGGCTCCGACCTCGCCGCGCTGCGCACCACCGCCGAGAAGGTGGACGGCGGTTGGGTTCTGAACGGGCAGAAGGTGTGGACCTCGCTCGCCCGTGAGGCGGACTGGGCGATCTGCCTGGCGCGTACGGACAAGGACGCGCCCAAGCACAAGGGAATCACGTACTTCGTCGTCGACATGCGCAGCGCCGGAATCCGGATCTCCCCGCTGCGCGAGATCACCGGCGACGAGCTGTTCAACGAGGTGTTCCTCGACGGTGTCTTCGTGCCGGACGAGAACGTCGTCGGGCAGGTGAACGGCGGGTGGAAGCTGGCCCGCACCACCCTCGCCAACGAGCGCGTCGCGATGAGCGGCGGCTCCTCGCTCGGCAAGGCGATGGAGGACCTCCTGGAACTGTCCGCGCGCGGCGGTACCGACCCGGTCACCGAGGACCGGATCGGTTTCCTCGTCGGGGACGCGATGGTCGGCTCCCTGCTCGAGCACCGCACCACCCTGCGTCAGATCGACGGGCAGGACCCGGGTCCGGAGTCGAGCGTGCGGAAGCTGGTCGGTGTGCGGCACCGGCAGGCGGTCGCCGAGTTCGGGCTCGAGTGCGCGGGTGTCGCGGGTGCGGTCGAGGGTCCGCTGTCCAAGCAGTTCCTCAACACGCGCTGCCTGACCATCGCCGGGGGCACCGAGCAGATCCTGCTCACGGTCGCCGCAGAACAGCTGCTCGGGCTTCCCCGCGGCTGAATTCATCACGACAGGACGGATTTCTCAGGTGGACTTCACTCTTGGCAGTGAGCAGCAGGCGGTGGCCGAGGTGGCCGACGCCGTGCTGCAGACGGCGGCGAGCGCCGAGACCCTCGCCGCCATGGACCGGGACGCCCCCGTGTGGGACACGTCCCTGTGGCAGCGCCTCGCAGATGAGGGTGTGCTCGGGTTGCCGGTGCCGTCCTCGCTCGGCGGTGACGATCTCGGCATCGCCGAGATCGGTGTGCTGCTGAACCGGGTCGGCCGGCACGCGGCGCAGGTCCCGCTTCTCGAGACCCTCGGGTTCGGTGTGCTGCCGCTGCTCGCGCTCGGCGGCGACCCGCAGCGGTTTCTCGCCGGTGTCCCCGGCGGCGCGATCCTCACCGCGGCGCTCGCCGAGCCCGGCGCGCCGCTGCCCGCCGTTCCCGCGACCACCGCGGCCCAGGACGGCGACGGCTACCTGGTGACCGGCCGCAAGGTCGGGGTTCGGTACGCGGAACAGGCTGCGTACGTGCTGGTTCCGACGGACGCAGGAGTCGCTGTCGTCGCACCCGACGCCGACGGTGTCACCCTCACCCGGACCTTCACCGCGTCGCTGGCCCCGGAGTACACGATGGCCCTCGACGGCGTGCGGATCGACGCGGGTGCACTCCTCACGGGCGCACCGGTCGAGGCGCTGTACCGCATCGCCCTCTCCGCCGTCGCGTCGCAGGCCGCAGGCCTCGGTGCCGGGATGACCGAACTCGCGGCGAAGCACGTGAGCACCCGCGAACAGTTCGGCAAGCCGATCGCCGCCTTCCAGGCGGTGTCGCAGCAGATTGCCGACTCCTATGTCACCGCCCGCACCCTGGAGCTGGCCGCGACGTCGGCGTGCTGGCGGCTGTCGGAGGGACTCGACGCCACCGAGGACACCGCGGTCGCCGCGTACTGGCTGGCCGAGCAGTTGCCGGTGTCGATGCAGCAGTGCAGCCACGTCCACGGCGGTCTCGGCGCGGACGTCACCTACCCGGCGCACCTGTACTACGAACAGACCAAGGACTTCGCCCGACTCGTCGGCGGCCCGTCGTCGCGTCTGTCCATCCTCGGCGCCCTCAGCGCCCGCGACCTCGGTGTGGAGGCAGCATGCTCATCGATCTGACGCCAGAACAGAAGAAGCTCCAGGCGGAACTGCGCAAGTACTTCGCCGACCTGATCTCGCCCGAGGAGGCGGAGATCATGCTGACGGACCGGCACGGACCGGTCTACCACGAGGTCATCCGCCGCATGGGACGCGACGGTTGGCTCGGGGTCGGCTGGCCGAAGGAGTTCGGCGGCAAGGGTTTCGGTGAGATCGAACAGCAGATCTTCACCAACGAGGCCGTCCGTGCGGACGTGCCGCTGCCGTCGGTGACGCTGCAGACCGTCGGCCCGACCCTCCAGGCGTACGGCACCGAGGAGCAGAAGCAGAAGTTCCTGCCCGGAATCCTCACCGGGGAGGTGCACTTCGCGATCGGTTACACCGAGCCGGAGGCCGGCACCGACCTCGCGTCGCTGCGCACCACCGCCGTCCGTGACGGGGACGAGTACATCGTCAACGGCCAGAAGTACTTCACCACCGGCGGTCACGCCGCCGACTACATCTGGCTCGCGGTCCGCACCGGCACCACCGAGGACCGGCACCGCGGCATCTCGATCCTCATCGTCGACACCACCGATCCCGGCTTCTCGTCGACCCCGGTCATCACGGCGGACGGCGCGCACCACGTCAACGCCACCTACTACGAGAACGTCCGCGTTCCGGCGTCGATGCTCGTCGGGGAGGAGAACAAGGGCTGGCGGCTGATCACCACGCAGCTCAACCACGAGCGCGTCATGCTCGGACCGTCCGGTCGCGTCGGCGGTCTCTACGACCACGTCAGCGCGTGGGCCACCCGTCCCGGCCAGGACGGCGCGCCGCTGGCCACCCAGCCGGACGTGCAGCGCACCCTCGGCGAGATCCGCGCGATCTACCGGCTCAACGAACTCCTCAACTGGCAGGTCGCGTCCGCGGAGGGGGAGGTCGACATGTCCGACGCCTCCGCCACCAAGGTCTTCGCCACCGAGCAGATCCAGAGGATGGGCAGGCTCGCCGAGGAACTCGTCGGACGCTGGGGCGACCCGGCCGACCCGGAGACCGGTCACCTGCTGCGGTGGCTGGACGCGCAGACCAAGCGCAACCTCGTCATCACCTTCGGTGGTGGCGTCAACGAGGTCATGCGTGACCTCATCTCCACCGCCGGCCTGGGACTGCCGAAGGTGGCCCGCCGATGACCCTCACGGAGAACCAGGTGAACGACGAGGTGACCGAGAAGGAAGCCGGAATCCTCGCTGCCGCGCAGCAGGTTCGGGACGCCGGCGCGAGCAAGGCGCGCGCGGGCCGGGATCCGATCAACATGCCGATGATCCGCAACTGGGTCGAGGCGATCGGCGACGAGAACCCGATCTACGTCGACGAGGACGCCGCGGTCGCGGCCGGGCACGGCGGGATCGTCGCGCCGCCCGCGATGGCGCAGGTGTGGACGATGCGCGGCCTCGGCGCGGTGCGCGAGGCGGACGATCCGCTGGGCCGGATGACGGACATCCTCGACGAGGCCGGATACACCTCGGTCGTCGCGACGAACTGCGATCAGACGTACCACCGCTACCTGCGTCCGGGTGAGGAGGTGACGATCGAGTCGGTCCTCGAAGACGTTGTGGGACCGAAGAAGACGGGGCTCGGCGAGGGCTGGTTCTTCACCACTCGCAACTACTGGAAGGTGGGCGACGAGGTCGTCGCCGAGATGCTCTTCCGGATCCTGAAGTTCGCGCCGCCGGCGAAGGTCGAGCAGGCCGAGCCGACCCGGACCGAGGCGTCGTCGTCGCTGGGTGGTTCGCTCGACGACCTGAACCCGGCCCGGATGCTCCGTCCGTCCGTCTCGCGTGACACCGAGTTCTTCTGGGAGGGCGTCGCCGCACACGAACTCCGCATCCAGCAGCGCCCCGACGGGTCTCTGCAGCATCCGCCGGTCCCGGCGATCTGGAAGGACAAGACCGAGACCACCGACTACGTCGTCGCGTCCGGTCTCGGTACGGTGTTCAGCCACGTCGTGCACCACGCACCGAAGGTGCCCGGCCGTTCCGTACCGTTCGTCGTCGCGCTCGTCGAACTCGACGAAGGTGTCCGCATGCTCGGTGAGCTGCGCGGCATCGACCCCGCCGACGTCACGATCGGCGCACGCGTGCAGGTGGAGTTCCTCGACCTGCCCGGCGACGACGAGACCGACCAGCAGCCGTGGACGCTGTACGCGTGGCGTCCCGTGAAGGAGCAGTGATGACCAACGTGCTCGATGTGGCTGTCGGAGAACAGCTGCCGCCGCTTTCCATCCACGGCGACCCGACGTTCATCGTCTCGACGGCCCTGGCCACCAGGGACTTCCAGGACGTCCACCACGACCGCGACAAGGCGCAGCAGCGCGGCTCGAAGGACATCTTCGTCAACATCCTCACCGACACCGGGTTGGTGCAGCGCTTCGTCACCGACTGGGCGGGTCCGCGTGCGGTGATCAAGTCGATCAAGCTGCGCCTCGGGGTGCCGTGGTACGCCTACGACACCCTCACTTTGACGGGCACCGTCGCGTCCGTCGAGGACGGGCTCGTGACGCTCGACATCGTCGGCAAGGACAGTCTCGGCGACCACATCAAGTCGACCGTCACCCTCGTCATGGACGGAGCAGGCGCATGAGCGACGCACTCTCGGGCAAGGCCGCGATCGTCGGCATCGGCGCCACCGACTTCTCCAAGGACTCCGGGCGCAGCGAACTGCGCCTGGCCGCGGAGGCCGTGCAGGCGGCACTCGACGACGCGGGCCTCAAGCCGTCCGACGTGGACGGGCTCACCTCGTTCACGATGGACACCAACACCGAAGTGGCGGTTGCCCGTTCGGTCGGTATCCCGAACCTCAAGTTCTTCTCCCGCATCCACTACGGCGGTGGTGCGGCCTGCGCGACCATCCAGCAGGCGGCGATGGCCGTGGCCACCGGCGTCGCGGACGTCGTGGTCGCGTACCGGGCGTTCAACGAGCGGTCGGGGATGCGCTTCGGCCAGGTCAACTCGGCGCTCGTGCAGCAGGTGAACTCGTCGGGCACCGACAACGCGTTCTCCTACCCGCACGGGCTGAGCACCCCGGCGTCGTTCGTCGCGATGATCGCGCAGCGGTACATGCACGTGTCCGGCGCCACCAGTGCCGATTTCGGTGCGGTGGCGGTCGCGGACCGCAAGCACGCGGCCACGAACCCGAACGCGTTCTTCCACGGCAAGCCGATCACCATCGAGGATCACCAGAACTCGCGGTACATCGCGGAGCCTCTGCACCTGCTCGACTGCTGCCAGGAGACCGACGGCGGCATCGCGATCGTCGTGACGTCGCCGGAGCGGGCGAAGGATCTGCCGAACACGCCCGCGATCATCGCGGCCGCGGCCCAGGGCAGCGGGGCGGACCAGTACATCATGACCAGCTACTACCGGGACGGCCTGACGGGTCTGCCGGAGATGGGTCTGGTCGGCGATCAGCTGTGGGCACAGTCGGGTCTGCGGCCGGAGGACATGCAGACCGCGGTCCTGTACGACCACTTCACCCCGTACGTGCTGATGCAGCTGGAGGAACTCGGCTTCTGTGGTCGCGGTGAGGCGAAGGACTTCATCGCGGGCGGCGCGATCGAGCTCGGTGGCCGCCTGCCGCTGAACACCCACGGTGGTCAGCTCGGCGAGGGCTACATCCACGGCATGAACGGCATCGCCGAGGGCGTCCGTCAGATCCGCGGCACCTCCGTGAACCAGGTGCCGGACGTGCAGAACGTCCTCGTCACCGCGGGCACCGGTGTCCCGACATCCGGTCTCGTCCTCACCGCCTAGACCTGTGCGCACTTTTGGTAGCCCCAACTACCAAAAGTGCGCACAGCTAGTTGATGTCGAGCCGCTCGAACGCGGCGACGGTGGCGACGAGCAGGACCGCGGCGATGGCGACGAGGATCGCCAGCCATCCCAGCGGCATCCCGTCCTCGAGCTGGTTGTCGCCGGTCGCGTAGAAGAACGGCGACAGGAACCGGAACGGGTGTAGCCAGTTCACCACCGGGGCAAGCGAGTTCAGCAAGTACGCGGTGGCGGCGACGGCGGACGTGATGCCGACGGCGGCGCCCCGGCTGCCCGTCGCCGCTCCGATCGCCATGGCGAGTGCGCCGAACACCACCCCGAGCAGGATCACCCCGACCGTCGTCCCGGTCAGCGCCCAGTAGTCCACGGACAGTTCGAATTCCCGTCCGATCACCACGCACAGTGCGGTGACCACGCACACCGGGATGGCGAGCAACGTCATGGCTCCGAACTTCTGCGCGACGATCGTCCGCCGCGACAGGGGTTCGGTCGCCAGCAGCCCGAGTGTGCCCTCCTCGTTCTGCCCGGCGAGGCATGCTCCGCCGTACCCGACGGTCACCAGCAACACCACCAGCGGCAGGAAGTTGCCGTAGATGTTGGCGTTCAGCCAGCCGACGGGGGAGGTGAGCGATCCGCTGACCCCGAACAGTGCGGCCATCGTCTCGCTGCTCGATGCGAAGTCGTCGAGGCCGGAGTCGTCCTTGAACGTGGGGTACAGGGCGATCACCACCAGCGCGTACAACCCCATCCCGAACGCGTACCAGAGCAGCGACCGCCGCCGCAGCAGTAGATCCATCCCGGCGATCTCAGTGCGCATCGGTGACCTCCCCGCCCGTGGTCCCGCCGTCGGCGGCGTCGCGGTAGTAGCTCAGGAACAGCTCGTCGAGATCGGCTCGCCGCGCGGAGATGTCGACCGCGCCGAGCCGGCCCGCCGTCGACAGGAGTTCGGCGACCGTCCCGGTGACGGAGAAGGTGTACCGCCCGTCCTCGTGGCCGCGCAGCTCCACGCCGTCGAGGTCGGTGATCTGCGCGGTGTCGACGTCGCCCTCGAACCACAGGTCGACGGTCCTCGGTGCGCTGCGTCGCAGGCCCTCGACGCTGTCCGTGACGATGATCCGGCCCTCCTTGATGATCGCGAGCCGGTCCCCGAGCTGCTGCACCTCCTCGAGGTCGTGCGACGACAGCAGCACCGTGCGACCGTCGTCGACGGTTTCGCGGACCAGGTGCGCGAACTCGTCCTGCATCAGCGGATCGAGTCCTGACGTGGGCTCGTCGAGCACGAGCAGTTCCGGCCGGTGCATGAACGCGAGGACGATGCCGAGCTTCTGCCGATTCCCCTTCGACAGGGTGCGCACCGGCTGGTCGAGCTGCGCGCCGAACCGTTTCGACAGGGCATCTCGGTAGGTCCGGTCGGTGAGCCCGCGGAAGCTCGCGAAGCGGTCCAGCAGTTGGGTGCCGGTCAGTTTCGGTGGCAACGCCAGTTCGCCCGGCAGGTAGCCGACGCGCCGGTTGATCGCGACCCCGTCGCGGGTCGGGTCGAGACCGAACACCCGCATGCGGCCGGACGTCGGGCGGTACAGCCCGAGCAGGAGCCGGATCGTGGTGGACTTCCCGGCGCCGTTGGGGCCGAGGAATCCGAACACCTCACCGGGCGAGATGGTGAAGGAGACGTCGGTGACGCCGCGCCGGGGACCGAAGCGGCGGGTCAGCTGGTCGACTTCGACGAGTGGTTCCGCGGTGGTGTCCACCGTCCGAATATAGGTTGGCGAGCGGTCCGGCGCGGGCTGTCGCGGCCGGGCGCGTCACGACCCGGTCTGCTCCGCCGCCCACTCGGCCACGCGCCTGGCCGATTCCTCCTCCGACAGGTCCTCCACCCGCGACATGATCGACCACCGGACCCCGAACGGGTCGCGGATCGACGCGTACCGGTCGCCGGAGACGAAGGTGGACAGCGGTTCGCGGACGGTGGCGCCTGCCCGTTCGGCGCGGGTGACCAGTTCGTCCGCGTTCGCGCAGTACAGGCCCATGGAGTAGCAGTCCTCGTCGCCGGCTGGGGCTGCGACGAGTCCGTAGTCGGCGTTCGGTTCGCCCAGCTGCAGATGTCCGGTGCCGAAGTCCAGGTCGGCGTGGACGACGACGCCGCCCATCTCGGTGACGTCGACGACGCGCGCGCCGAACACGTCACGGTAGAACTCGATGGCTTCCCCTGCGCGCGGGACGGCGAGGAACGGTGTCAGGCTCGTGTGGCCGTGGGGAATTCCGTCGGTGGTGTGGGTGCCGGTGATGCCCGGTGCGATGCTGTTCGTCATACCCCGACGCTAGGGTCGGATCGACGGATGCGACTTGTGGATTCGCGACAGGGGTCGACGTGGACGAGATCGACAGGCGTGGAGTGCTCTACCCGGCGAGGCTGCCGACGTTCACCCGCGTCCTCGCTCCGGACACCCTGCGCGGCCTGGTCCGCTGGTTCTGGATCCCCGAGTGGCAGCTCGCGCCGGGCCGGACGTCGCGGCAGGAGGTGCTGGCGTTCCCCGCCTCCAACCTTGTCGTCGAACCGGCCGGGACCACCCTGTCCGGCCCCACCACGCGCCGCACCCACCGGGACCTGTCGGGCACCGGGTGGGCGGTCGGGGCGCTGCTCCGGCCCGCCGGGATCGCGGCCCTGCACAGGGAGCCGCGGGAGATTCGCGACGACGAAATCGGCGTCGACGCACCGGAACTGCACGAGGCGGTCGTCGCTGCGATGGCGATTCCGGACCCGGTGGCCCGGCGGGACGGTGCGGTCGCCGCGTACGGCGCCTGGCTGGGCGAGCGACTGCCGCCGCCGGATGCGGACGGCGAGCGGGCCAACGACCTCGAGGACCTGGTCGCGTCGGACCGCGGGATCGTGCGGGTCGAGCAGCTCGCGGAACGACTCGACCTGTCGATGCGTGCCGTGCAGCGTCTGACCCGCCGGTACGTCGGTGTTCCGCCGCTGGCGATGATCCGCCGCTACCGCCTGCAGGAGGCGGCGGTGCGGCTACGGGAGGAACCCGACCTGACGGTCGCCGCGGTCGCCGCCGACCTCGGTTACGCAGACCAGGCGCACCTCTGCACCGACTTCCGGTCGGTGTTGGGCTTCACCCCGACCACCTACCGTCGCTCGACCGGCTCGGACACGGAATCCTCGGCACCCGGCTGAGCCGCGTCCTCGCGGCGCCGGGTGATCGCCCAGCCGAACAGCGCCGCGACCGGGAACATCAGCACGCCGTACACCGCGGCAGGCACCGCGATCGCGGTGCTGTCGAGCAGACTGACGGCGATGGTGATGGCGAGGGTGCTGTTGTGGATGCCGATCTCCATCGAGCATGCGATCGACTGCCGCTGAGTGACCCCGATGATCCGGGGCACCACGTACCCGACCGACAGGGAGAGCAGGCAGAACACCAGCACCATGATTCCGATGTCGGCAAGGTAGTCGCCGACGTTGTCGCGCTCGGCGACGACGGTGCCGATCACCACCAGGGCGAGCACCGCCGCGGACCCGATCCGTACCGGCCGGTCCATGCGCGCCGCAAAACCGGGCCGGGTGCCGCGCACCCACATGCCGATCGCCACGGGCACCAGGACGATCGCGAAGATCTGCAGGACCTTCCCGAATTGCAGTCCGAGGGTTCCTCCCTCGGCCGGATCGAAGTGCGCGATCGCGGCGTTCGTGATCACCGGCAGCGTCACCACCGCGATCACCGAGTTCACGGCGGTGAGGGTGACGTTGAGGGCGACGTCCCCCCGGAACAGGTGCGAGAACAGGTTCGCGGTGGTACCGCCAGGGGACGCGGCGAGGAGCATCATGCCGACCGCGAGAACCGGCGACAGGTCGAAGGCCACGACGAGCCCGAACGCGGCGGCGGGCAGCACCAGCAACTGGCAGACCAGGGCGACCGCGACCGCCTTCGGATGCCGCACGACCCGGGCGAAGTCGGCGGGTACGAGCGACAAACCGAGGCCGAACATGATGATCGCCAAGGCGATCGGTAGCGCGGTCGTGGCTAGCGCGGAATCCATCAGGTGCTCCCGGGTGTCTGTGTTGCCGCTGGTGAATCCACGATAGGTGGGGCGGACCGCTACCGGGACGGAACGGACGAACGGGACGACGTCGTTCCGGTGTCCGGGACTTCGCGCCCGCGGGCGGCCGCTCGGGACGACGATGGGCCTTCCGACGACGAGGAGCAGCACAATGGGTGAATTCGACGGCAAGGTGGCACTGATCACGGGCGGCGCGCGTGGGCAGGGGCGGGCGCATGCGCTCGCCTTCGCCGAACGCGGCGCCGACGTCGTGATCGTCGACCGGTGCGAGGACAGCGACGTGGTGTTCTACCCGCTCGCGACCGAGGACGATCTCGCCGAGACCGCACGGCTGGTCGAGAAGGCGGGGCGCCGCTGCATCGCCGTCAAGGCGGACACCGCGGACCGTCCCGCGATGGACGCGGTCGTGGCGCAGGCACACGACGAGTTCGGCCGGGTCGACATCGCGGTCGCCAACGCCGGCGTGTCCGTGGCGGCGCCGGTGCAGTCGATGACGAGCGCGCAGTGGAACGAGACGATCTCGAGCAACCTGACGGGTGTGTTCAACACGGTCGGCGCGGTGTCTCCCGGGATGATCGAGCGCGGGTACGGACGGATCGTCACGATCTCGTCGATGCTCGGCCGCGCAGGCAACACCAACATGGCCGCCTACTCGGCGTCGAAGTGGGGCGTCATCGGTCTTACCAAGAGCGCGGCGCTCGACCTCGCGCAGCACGGCATCACGGTCAATGCGATTGCCCCGGGCAACATCTCGACCCCGATGATCCACAACGCCGCGTTGTACTCGATGCTGCGTCCCGACCTCGACGCCCCGACGGTGGACGACGTGGCGCCGGTGTTCACCTCGTTGCACGCGCAGCCGGTGCCGTGGCTCGAGCCGGAGGAGATCACCCGCGTGGTGCTGTTCTTCGCCGCCGAGGCCGCCGCCCACGTGAGCGGCACCGTGCTTCCCGTCGACGCAGGCAACGCCGCGCGTGTAACCGGGTGAGTCGTGCCGAGGTCGTCGGCGACGGTGCCCCGGCCGCATCGCCGCAGCCGGTCGTCCGGAGCGCCGGAAGCCAGCGGCTGATCGTCGCGATCCTGAGTGTGACCGGGGTGGTGGTGGCGCTCCAGCAGACGCTGGTCGTGCCGATCCTGCCGGATTTCAGTGTGGTGCTCGGGGTTTCGTCGACGACGACGTCGTGGCTGGTGACCGCCACGCTGCTCACCGGTGCCGTGGCGACGCCGCTGATCGGCCGGCTCGCGGACATGACCGGGAAGCGGGCGATGATGCTGGTGTGCCTGGCGGTGATGGTCGCCGGGTCGGCCGTCGCCGCGCTGGGCCAGTCGTTTCCGACCGTGGTGACCGGACGCGTCATGCAGGGGTTCTCCATCGCCCTGCTGCCGGTCGGGATCGGTCTGCTGCGCGACCTGCTCGAGCCCGGGCGACTGGGCGGCGCGGTCGCCCTGATGAGCGGGACGATGGGTATCGGCAGCATGTTCGGCATGCCGATGGCGGGGGTCATCTACACCCACCTCGGGTGGCAGGCACTGTTCTGGGTCACCGGAGTGGTCGGCCTCGTGCTGGCGATCCTGATCGTCGTGGCGGTCCCCGAGTCGCCGGTGCGGGCCAGGGGCCGCTTCGACCACGCCGGGGCGGTCCTGCTCACCGTGGCGCTGCTCACGTTGCTCCTCGCCGTCTCCAAGGGCGGGCAGTGGGGATGGAGCAGCGCAGCGACGATGGGGTGTGTCGCACTCGGCGTCGTGGCGCTGGCGGCGTGGGTGCCGCTGGAACTCCGCGTCCCGCACCCACTGGTCGATCTCCGGATCTCGATGCTGCGTCCGGTCCTCGTCGCCAACATCTGTGCGGTACTGCTCGGCTTCGCGATGTTCCTCAGCGCGTACACCGCGACGCAGGAACTGCAGGCGCCGGTCGAGACCGGCTACGGACCCGGCCTGTCGGAGGCGCAAGCCGGGCTGGCGATGATGCCGGGCGGCCTGCTCATGCTGGTGCTCGCGCCGTTGTCCGCGCGCATGACGCGGCGACACGGCGCCCGGGTGACGCTGGCAGTCGGAGCCGCGATCATCGCCTGCGGGTACGTCCTGCGCGCCGTCCTCGGCGCGTCGGTGGCCAATGTGACCGTGAGCGCCGCGACGATCTCAGGGGGTGTGGCGCTGGCGCTGGCGGCGATGCCGGTGCTGATCACAGAGGCGGTGCCGGTCGACCGGACGGCGTCGGCGAACAGCGTGAACAGTCTGCTCCGGTCGGTCGGCACCTCGACCGCGAGTGCGGTGGGTGCGGCTGTGCTGGCCGCGTCGACGGTGACGGTCGCCGGTGTCACGGTGCCGACCCTCACCGCGTTCACCGTCATGTACTGGATCGGCGCCGGCGTGGCTGTCGTGGCGTTGATCGTGACGCTGCTCCCGCAGCGGCGGTGACACGACGAAGGTCCGGTGCCCGCCCTCTTCGGAGGGGGGCACCGGACCTTCGTCGTTCACTGCCGGGCGGGTTGTCGGGCCCTGCCCCGGGATCCGGTTACGGCAGCAGCTGATCCATGAAGCTGTTGCTGTAGACCTTGTGCGGATCGAACTCGTTGAACGCCGCGACCGCGGTGTCCCAGTTGTCGCCCGCGGGGACGCCCTCGCGGTAGCTCTGCGGCAGCGCGCCACTGATGATCGCACCGTCGGTGTAGGGCAGTTCCGGACCGAACGCCCAGCCCTTCGACCATTCGGGACGGAAGGTGTAGTCCGCGCCGGTGTAGTGCGAGCGCATCCACTGCTCCATCTCGCGGTAGAACGCGAACATACCGGGGGTCTCGGGGACGCCGAGGACGTTCAGCCAGATGGCGGTGTCCCACTCCGGGTGATCCGGGCGCGGACGCATCGCGGAGATGGTCGGCGGGCCCGCCGTCGGGACCTTCAGGTCCGCCTGCTGGTCCAGGCCGCAGCACCGGATCTCGACGGGGCCGTTGAGGGGGTACTGGCCCTTGGACTTGTAGAACTCGATGCGCTCGTTGAACCACACGGCGAAGTCGTGGATGACCTGGCCGATGTTCTCCCGGCTCGTGATGACGGCGCCGCCGCCCTCCGTCAGGCGCAGGGTGGTGGCCTTGATGTAGAACTGGATGTCCTTCGACCAGCCCCAGATGTCCGACGAGTTGGTTGCGGCGAGGCCGGCGACCGTGGTCGTGTACATGGTCTGTCCGAACAGGGGAGCGATACCCGGTGCGCCACTGTTCATCTTGCCGAGCAGATCGGTGATGACCTCGGGCAGGTTGTCCGAGAACGGGTAGTTGTACGGGGCGTTGACCTCCTTCGAGCCGGAGGGCTTGTTCGGGGACACCGACCACACCTTGAGCCACGGCTTCTCGGTGAAGGGGTACCAGATCGCCTCGACGCCGCCGTTGGACTCGACGTAGCTCTGGAAGGTGCGGCCCGATGCGCCCTTGGCGCCGAACAGCTCCTGCCACTTGATGTCGGTGATGCTCTGGCAGCGCATCCGGAAGTTCGGACCGGCCTGCATGGTCACCGAGGTGATGAAGGTGCGGCCGAGGGCGGTCAGCAGCGGTCGGATCTTCGGGTCGTTGCGCGAGAAGGAACGCTCGGCGTACTCGGTGCCGTTCCACACGACCGCGGTCAGCGAGGTGACGAGGTTCGACAGCGAACCGTAGGTGTGACCGGGCTGCGTGCTCTGCCCGGCGGCCGGAAGGGCCGCGCCGTGCGCGTCCACCGCGAGGCAGCCCGCGATGGTGAGAACGCCGGGTGCGGGCAGGTTCGCCCAGCCGAGTCCCTTGTCCTGCAGTGCCGAGGTGATGGCATCGAGGGTGGCGCCCGGGCCTGCGGTCACGGTCGCGGGGGAGCCGGCGGCGTTGACGACGACACCGTTGAGGTGCTTGGTGGTGTCGACGAGGATCACCTTGTCCACCGACGCGCCGTTGACGACGGTCAGCGGCGTCCACCCGTGCATCGCGCCGCGCGGGCGCAGGGTGTAACCCACCGAGTGAGCCCAGTTGGTCAGGCGGACGACCTCGGCCGAGTTCTTCGGCGTCGCGGTCCAGGTCGCGTCCAGCATGATCTCCTTGGACCAGTTCTGGTACGCCTGCTGCGCGAGGTCGATGTCGGCAGGGAAGTCCGGGGGCGCGGGGAGCGTGGCGCCGCCCGCCGACCCCGTGTCGAGCGATCCGGCCGCACGGAGCGGGAGGGCGTAGACGGGCGTCCAACCGCCCATCGCGGTAACTGCAACCGCGCCGGCGCCTGCGGTGAGGAATCCCCGCCGAGAGAAGCCGGAGGAGGTTTCGGTCTTCGACATGCGTGTCTCCAGAATTGGTGAAAGGGGCTGATGCTGATGAGCGCTTTCGCGCGCAGATTGCCAGGGAGCTTAGGCGGGTACTCGGCCCGCGTCAGCGGGTTCGGGATAGTTCCTGATCAACGATCGACAGACGACGTCCCCATGGTCCCGGCAGCCTTGGGATACGCAAGCACCCACGCCGTCGGCGTGGGTGGAATGCGTTGGCCTGACGGGGCGGCCGGACGAACCGGCCGCCCCGTACGGTCAGGCCAGGGTGAGGACGACGTCCGCGAGCGCCGGAGAGCCCTCCCGGGCCGGGACCGATGCCGAGATCAGCAGGCGACCCGACTCCTCCCAGATCCGGACGAGGAGCGTTTCACCCGGGTACACGACCCCGGCGAAGCGCGCCTTGTAGCCCTTCACACGGGTGGCATCCGCGTCGAGCGCCGTGTCCACGGCGGCCTTGCAGACGATCCCGTAGGTGCACAGGCCGTGCAGGATCGGCGCCGGGAAGCCTGCTCCCGCAGCGAATTCCGGGTCGGAGTGCAGTGGGTTGCGATCGCCGCACATGCGGTACAGCAGGGCCTGCTGCGGCAGTGTCGGCACCAGGACCTCGTGGTCGGGTGCGCGGTCCGGCAGCTCCACCGACTCGGACGGGCCCCGCTCGCCTCCGAACCCGCCTTCGCCGCGGGCGAAGATCGACGAGCGGGCCGTCCACAGCGGATTGCCGTCGAGGTCGGTGGTCACGAACTCCCGCACGACCACCGCGGCCTTGCCCTTGTCCCACACCTCGACGATCTGCGAGGTCGTGCGCGCGCTGCCTGCGGCCGGAATCGGCTGGTGCACGGTCACTTCCTGGCTGCCGTGCACGACCTTCGCCAGGTCGATCTCGATTCCGGGGAACGAGACCTTCGGCGCCTCGGTGGCGTGGAAACTCGCCGCCACGGTGGCGAACGTGGGAAGCACCTGGGGCTTCGCGTCGTCCAGGTAGCGCAGCTCACGGGTGTCGAGCGGGTTGGACCCGGCTCCGAGCGCGAGTTGGTAGAGCTGGACGTCCGAGGCCGTCCAGGTGAACTCCTCGACCGGCAGCTCGGCGCCGATCGCGATAGCGGGATCGATGGGCAACGTATTACCTTGTCAGTTCGAAGTGGCTGCTGCGGAATCGGTTTCGGTGTTCTTCGCGCGCGCGGCGATGTCGAGCGCGGCCAGGTAACCGAAGGTGATCGCGGGTCCGATGGTCGCGCCGGGGCCGGCGTAGGTGTGACCCATGACCGGCGCGCTGGTGTTGCCCGCCGCGTACAGGTTCTCGATCGTCGACCCGTCCTCGCGCTGGACGCGACCGTTGACGTCCGTGACGAGTCCGCCCTTGGTGCCGAGGTCGCCGGGGACGATCTTGGCCGCGTAGAACGGGCCCTGCACCAGTCCCGCGAGGCACGGGTTCGGCTTGACGGTCGGGTCGCCGTAGTACTTGTCGTACGCGCTGTCGCCGCGGTGGAAGTCCTCGTCCACGCCGGTCTTGGCGAAGCCGTTGAAGCGCTCCACGGTTGCGGCGAGGTTCGCCTCGGGCACACCGAGTTTCGCGGCGAGATCGGCGAGGGTGGGCGCGCTGACGATGTTGTCGTTCTCCATCCAGCGGGACGGGATCTTCTGGCCCGGCTGGAGCGCGGCGAACATGTAGTTGTTGCGGTAGCGCTGGTCGAACACGAGCCACGCGGGGATGTTCTCGCCCGGGCCCTCGCCCTCGCCGTAGGTGCCGCCGTACATCGTGTGCACCGCTTCGACGTACGGGGCGGACTCGTTGCCGAACCGCTTGCCCTCGGCGTTGACGATGATGCAGCCGGGCAGGTTGCGCTCGGCCAGGCAGAACCACGGCTTCCCGCTCTTGAAGATCGTCGGGCCCCACCACGCGTCGGCCATCACGTCCAGGGCGCCGCCGAGGTCGCGGCCGGCGATGATGCCGTCGCCGGTGTTGGCGGGGGCGCCGGTGGTCCACTCGGTGGTGATCGGCTGACGCTGGTACTGCGCACGCATCTCGGCGTTGTGCTCGAAGCCGCCGGTGCCCAGGACGACACCGTGGCGGGCGATGTACTCGACTTCCTCGCCCTTGTGCGTGGCGCGCACACCGATCACGCGGTCGTTCTCGACGATCAGGCCCGTGAGCGGCGTCTCCAGGAGGACGGGGACCTTCGCGTCCTGCAGGCCCTTGCGGATGGCGGCGGCGAGCGCCTGGCCCATGCCGAGCAGGTGCTTGCCGGTGACGCGGGCCCAGGTGGCACGGATGCCGACACGCATCGCGCGGGTCATGCCGACGGTGGGCTTGCGCTTGAGCAGGTTCAGCTTGACGAAGTCCGCCTGGGTGACGACGAAGTTGAGCGGAGCCTTGCTGTAGGGCGGCTCGAGGTTGAAACGCTCGGCGCCGAGCACCTTCGCGTTGAAGGGCGCCGGCTCGCAGGAGCGCCCGGAGGACAGGCCGCCCGGAGCCTCGGGGTAGTAGTCGGAGTAGCCGGGAACCCACTTCATCTTCAGCGGACTGTGGTCGAGGACGAAGTCGAACGCCTCGGCACCGCGATCGATGTAGGTGTCGATCTTCTCCTTGGGCGCCGCGTTGCCGATGATCGAGTGCAGGTACTTGCGGGCCTCCTCGCGGTCGTCCGGGCGGCCGGCGGCGAGAAGAGCCTTGTTGCCGGGGATCCAGACGCCACCGCCGGAGCGGGCCGTCGAACCGCCCCAGTGGGCGGCCTTCTCGAGAAGGACGACGCTGAGCCCCTGGTGGGCGGCGGTCAGGGCGGCGGTCATACCGGCAGCGCCGCTGCCGACGACGACGATGTCGTATTCCTGCTTGCTCATGTAGAACACGTTATAGAATTACCCGTGGGTTGGTCCATCCTTTCTGCCAGGAAGTATCGTCCGATCGTGCAATTCGCTCGAACTTGAACGGAAACACGTTCACCGAATGCGGAAGGTGGTGCGCGGGTGACGTGGGATCTGTCCGCGGACGTCGTGGTTGTCGGCACCGGTGTGGCGGGGGCATCCGCCGCAATCGAGGCCCTGGATGCCGGAGCGGAGGTCCTGGCGCTCGACCGGTTCGGCGGCGGTGGAACCAGCACGATCTCGGGCGGCATCTTCTACGCGGGCGGCGGCACCGCCGTCCAGCGGGAAGCCGGCGTCACCGACACCGTCGACGCGATGTTCGCCTACCTCTCCCGGGAGATCGGCGATGCCGTGCGGCCCGACACGCTGCGACGATTCTGTGAAACCAGCCCCGCGACCATCGACTGGCTGCGCGGCAACGGTGTCCCGTTCGAGGGTTCGCTCTGCCCGTACAAGACGTCCTATCCCACCGACAAGCACTACCTCTACTTCTCCGGTAGCGAGGCAGCGGGTGGATTCCGTGACGTCGCGCCGCCGGCGCCACGGGGTCACCGAGCCCACGGGCGCGGGGTGTCGGGGAAGATGCTGTACCGGCCTCTGGTCGAGTCCGCGCTGGCCAAGGGTCTGCGCCTGGAGCGGCAAACCCGTGCGGTCCGGCTGATCACGGACGACAATGGGGACGTGGTCGGCGTGGAGTGCCAGAGCCTTCGCGACGCACCCGCCCGGGTGCGAGCCCGGCATGCCCGCCTCGCGTCGATCTCGGCGAAGCCGGGCATCTACTACCCCCCGCTGCGTCGCTTCCTCGATCGGATCGTCAACCGGATCGAGGCCCGCCACGCGAAGACGCTGCGGATCGAGGCCCGCGGCGGCGTGATCCTCAGCGCGGGCGGCTTCATCGGCAACCGGGAGATGGTGGCCACGCATGCACCGCGGTACCTCGACGGACTTCCGCTCGGCACCTCCGCCGACGACGGCAGCGGCATCGCAATGGGAGCCGAGGCAGGCGGCGCGACCGCCAAGCTCTCGCACATCTCGGCGTGGCGGTTCATCGTCCCGCCCAGCGCGTTCCTCGGATCCGTCCTCGTCGATCGGCACGGCAACCGGATGGTGGACGAGTCGCGGTACGGCGCGGCACTCGGGCACGCGATGATCGCCGAGGGCGACGGCCACGGCTGGCTCGTGGCCGACGCCGCGCTCGTCGAGCAGGCCCGTAACCAACTCGGCAGCCAGAACAACTGGTTCCAGCGGCTCCAGGCCGAGACCATGATGCGTCTCGACGGGACCACGGCCGCCACACTCGAGAAGGCCGCAGCCGCAGTCGGAATCGACCCCGCCGGGCTGGCCGCCACGGTCGCCGCGCACAACGCCGCGATCGAGAAGGGCGAACCCGACCCGATGGGCAAGCCCGACGACTTCCGGCGCCCGCTCGCCGCCGGGCCGTACTCGCTGTTCGACGTCTCGCTGAAGAAGAGCCTGACCAATCCGCTGCCGATGATCACGCTCGGCGGCCTGGTCGTCGACGAGGACACCGGTGGCGTCCTCGACCGGGCGGGCGCACCCGTCAGCGGTCTCTACGCGGCCGGCCGCACCGCGGTCGGGATCTGCTCGAACTCCTATGTCAGCGGTCTCTCGCTCGCGGACGCGGTGTTCTCCGGACGTCGCGCCGCCGTGCACGCCGCGGACCGAAGCCAGTCGTCGATCGACTCACCGGCCACGGAACGGCCGGCCTGACCAAACCCCTGGAGGAGCCATGACACCGTCGGACACGCCGCAGGCCAAGGCACGCGTCGCGGTCGTCGGGTCGGGCAACATCGGGACGGACCTGCTGTACAAGCTGCAGCGATCGGGGTGGCTGGAACCACGGTGGATGGTCGGGATCGACCCCGACAGCGAGGGCCTGGCCCGTGCCCGGTCGATGGGCCTCGACGTCTCGGCGGACGGCGTCGGGTGGCTGCTCGACCGGGAGGACACACCCGACCTGGTGTTCGAGGCGACCTCCGCCCGCGTGCACCGGGACGCGGCACCGGCGTACGAGGCGGCGGGCATCCGCGCGATCGACCTGACACCGGCCGCGGTCGGGCCGGGTGTGGTGCCGACGGCCAACCTCCGCGAGCACCTCGCCGCGCCGAACGTCAACATGGTCACCTGCGGAGGCCAGGCCACCATCCCTGTCGTGCACGCGGTGTCGCGAGTCGTCGACGTTCCGTACGCGGAGATCGTCGCGTCGGTCGCCTCGGTGTCTGCCGGACCCGGAACCCGCGCCAACATCGACGAGTTCACCAAGACCACCAGCCTCGGGGTGCAGGTGATCGGCGGTGCCCGGCGAGGCAAGGCGATCATCATCCTCAACCCGGCGGATCCACCGATGATCATGCGCGACACCGTCTTCTGCGCGATCCCGGAGGACGCGGACCGGACCGCGATCACCGAGTCGATCCACCGCACCGTCGCCGACGTGCAGAGCTACGTCCCGGGCTACCGCCTTCTGAACGAACCACAGTTCGACGAGCCGAGCGTGGTGTCCGGTGGGCACGCCACCGTCACCACGTTCCTCGAAGTCGAGGGCGCAGGCGACTTCCTGCCCCCGTACGCGGGCAACCTCGACATCATGACCGCCGCGGCGACGAAGGTGGGCGAGGAGATCGCCCGCACACTCCTGAGCGTGAGGGCGTGACGACATGACAGGCACGGCAACCGCAGTTCGTCTCGATCCGGCCCGCGACGTGCGGGTCACCGACACCTCCTTGCGGGACGGCTCGCACCACAAGAGGCACCAGTTCACCGGCGACGAGGTGCGCGCGATCGTCGCCGCCCTCGACGGCGCGGGGGTGCCGGTCATCGAGGTCACCCACGGCGACGGGCTCGGCGGATCGTCGTTCAACTACGGCTTCTCCCGCACCCCCGAGCAGGACCTGATCCGGATCGCCGTCGACACCGCGACGCAGGCGAAGATCGCCTTCCTCATGTTGCCCGGCGTCGGGATCAAGGAGGACATCGCGGAGGCGCAGGACAACGGCGCCGCGATCTGCCGTATCGCGACGCACTGCACGGAAGCCGACGTCGCGGCCCAGCACTTCGGGCTCGCGCGGGAACGCGGACTGGAAACCGTCGGGTTCCTGATGATGGCGCACACCATCGCGCCGGAGAAGCTGGCCGCGCAGGCCCGGATCATGGCCGACGCCGGCTGCCAGTGCGTCTACGTCGTCGATTCCGCGGGCGCGCTCGTCCTCGAGCAGGTCACCGAACGAGTCGAGGCGCTCACCGCCGAGCTCGGCGACGACGCGCAGGTCGGATTCCACGGGCACGAGAACCTCGGGCTCGGCGTCGCGAACACCGTCGCGGCGGTGCGCGCGGGTGCCCGGCAGATCGACGGCAGTACCAGGCGATTCGGCGCGGGTGCCGGGAACGCGCCGGTCGAGGCGCTGGTCGGGGTGTGCGACAAGATCGGTGTGAAGACGGGTATCGACTTCTTCGCGATCGCCGACGCCGCGGAGGACGTCGTCCGCCCGACGATGCCGACCGAATGCCTGCTCGACCGGCAGGCTCTGATGATGGGCTACGCCGGCGTCTACTCGAGCTTCCTGAAACACGCGGAGCGGCAGGCCGAGCGGTACGGGGTGTCCGCGGCGGAGATGCTGGTGCGCGCGGGCAAGCGCAAGCTCGTCGGCGGCCAGGAGGACCAGCTCATCGACATCGCCCTCGAACTCCAGCACGAACAACGCACCTGACGACCACTCCGGAAACGGCTGAAAGCCACGTTCATTCGATCTGACCGAATGAACGTGGCTTTCAGCCGAAACGGGACGGACGCGGTCGGTTACTGCGAGGTGGTGCCACCGTCAGTGGTCGCGGACCTCGACGATGCCCTCCATGACGGCGTGGTTGATCGAGGCCGTCAAGCGCGAGCAGCTTCGCGCGGTGCCGCGTTCGGCGCCGGTGAACTCCGGGCAGACCGACGCCGGATCGGTCTGCCACTGGATGCTCGTGTGGTTGAAGCTGTTCTTCCGCACCAGCACACAGGTGTGGCAGGCGCGGCATTCGACCTGCTGCAGTCCGTCCTCGAGGTAGGTCTGCAGGTCGGTCACGGTCTGGGCGCGGACCGCCTCGACCCGGTCCGGGCTGTCGGCGAAGTCCGGGGCCTTGGACCAGGTCGAGGAGGTCATGTCACACGCCCGTCTTGTTCTCGGCCTCGTCGGCGGCAGCCTTCTCGGATTCCCTGCGGGCCAGGTTCTCCGCGACCTCGCGCTCCCACGCCTCGACGGCCTTGGTGGTGTCGATCTCGAACTCGAAACGCTGCGTCATCTTCGGGTCGATGTCCGCGACGTCGACGTAGAACTGCTCGTACCAGCGGCGCAGTTGGTAGACCGGGCCGTCCTCCTCGCAGAGCAGCGGGTTCTCGATCTTGGTCTTGTTCTTCCAGATCTCGACGTCCTGCTCGAAGCCCATCGCGACGCCCTCGGTGAACTTGCGGGCGAGCTTGTTGGTGGTCTTCTCGTCCAGCCCCTTCGGCTTCTCGACGCTCACGCCGTACATGAGCATGAAGGAGTCGTGGGTGATGGGGTAGTGGCAGTTGATCAGGACGCTCTCGACCTTGTAACCGCTGTAGTCGTTGTGCAGCCAGTTGATCATGTAGGACGGGCCGAAGTACGACGCCTCCGAGTCCAGCACGGACTCGCCGTACTGGGTGCCCATGTTCCCGACGTCGGGCCGTCCGTGGTTCTGCAGGTACTGGCTGGCGACGTGGCCCTCGAAGACGTTCTTGAAGTACTTCGGGAACCCGAAGTGGACGTAGAAGAAGTGCGCCATGTCCACGACATTGTCGATGATCTCGCGGCAGTTCGAGCCCTTGACCTCGAGGCGGTGCCACTCCCAGTCGGTCCAGTCGTCGGTGCCGTAGCCGGGGAGCTCCGGGATCGTGACGTCCTCCGGGGGCGGGTTGCCCTCGGGGTCGTTCCAGACGAACAGCTGCCCGTTGCGTTGCAGCGTCGTCCACGAACGAGTGCGGGCGAGCGGGGGGACACGTCGGGCGTAGGGGATGTCGGTGCACTTGCCGTTGCCGCCCCAGCGCCAGTCGTGGAACGGGCACGCCACCGAGTCGCCCTTGATGCTGCCCTGGCTGAGGTCGCCGCCCATGTGCCGGCAGTACGAGTCGAGCACCTTGAGCTGGCCCTCGCTGTCGGCGAAGACGACGAGCTTGGTGCCGAAGGCCTCCACCCCGTGCGGCTTGCCGTCGAGGAACTCCCGCTCGAGGCCGATGCAGTGCCATCCACGCGCGAAGCGCGTGGGGGTGGTTCCCACGTCGATCTCGCGAACCTTGCGGCTTGCGGACGCGCCGCTCGTCTGCGTCATCTGTCGCCTCACATTCCTTTGAGTGCTGTCGCTAGAACACGTTATAGAAGTTGAGCGAATTCCGCCAGGGAATTTGACGAGTTGTACCTGACGTGAACGCTTGACCAGCGTATCGTTGCGGCTCTCGACACGGATGGGAACCTGTTCTAGTCTCAGGGACGGGTGAACCACCGTGTCACGCACGATCCGACGGATCGAAACGACAACAACGCAGATCGCACAACGCAGATCGACTGACAAAGGGAGCGACCAGTGGGCGAGCACGACAGTCACGTGGTGATGGGGAAGCTGGACGAGCTGTTGCCGACCCTCCGCGAGCGTGCGCAGGAGACCGAAGATCTGCGGCAGATCCCCGATGCGTCGATCAAGTCCCTGCAGGAAGCCGGCTTCTTCCGGCTGCTCCAGCCCAAGCAGTGGGGTGGCCTCGAGGCCGACCCCGTCACCTTCTACACCGCCGTCCGCAACATCGCGAGCGCCTGTGGCTCGACCGGCTGGGTCGCCGGCATCATCGGCGTCCACAACTGGCACCTCGCCCTGTTCGACCAGCAGGCGCAGGAGGACGTGTGGGGCAAGGACACCGACGTCCGCATCTCCTCCTCGTACGCGCCGATGGGTGCGGGTGAGGCAGTCGAGGGCGGATACAAGGTCAACGGCGCGTGGGCCTGGTCCTCCGGATCCGAGCACGCCACCTGGGTCGTCGTCGGTGGCCCGGTCATCAAGGACGGCCGCCCGGTCGACTTCGGCAGCTTCCTCATCCCCCGCGAGGACTACGAGATCGACGACGTCTGGAACGTCGTCGGACTCAAGGGCACCGGCTCGAACACGGTCGTCGTCAAGGACGTCTTCGTCCCGCGGCACCGCTTCCTGAGTTTCAAGGCGATGAGCGACCTGACCGCGCCCGGCCTGCAGCAGAACACGGCGCCCGTCTACAAGATGCCGTGGGGCACCATCCATCCCACCACCATCTCCACCCCGATCGTCGGCATGGCGTACGGCGCCTACGAGGCCCACGTCGAGCACCAGGGCAAGCGCGTCCGCGCCGCCTACGCCGGTGAGAAGGCGAAGGACGATCCGTTCGCCAAGATCCGTATCGCCCAGGCGTCCAGCGACATCGACGCCGCGTGGCGTCAGCTGTCCGGCAACGTCGCCGACGAGTACGCGTACCTCCTCAAGGGCGAGGACGTTCCGATGGAGCTGCGTCTGCGCGCCCGCCGCGACCAGGTCCGCGCGACCGGCCGGGCGATCGCATCGATCGACCTGCTGTTCGAGAACTCCGGCGCGACCGCGCTGCAGAACGGAACGCCGATCCAGCGGTTCTGGCGCGACGCCCATGCCGGCCGCGTGCACGCCGCGAACGATCCCGAGCGCGCCTACGTCATGTTCGGTGGTGCCGAGTTCGGCCTGCCGCTCGCCGACACGATGGTCTGAGGTACCGATGACCACGACCGAAGAACTGACCTACGAGTCGACCTCGCGCTTCGCGCAGGTCCGCCCGGACCTCAAGCTCCACTACCACGAGGCGGGCGTCGGCAACGGCCCGACGATCGTGCTGCTGCACGGTGGCGGACCCGGCGCGTCCTCGTGGTCGAACTTCTCGAAGAACATCCCGGTCCTCGCCGAGCACTTCCACGTGCTCGCCGTCGACCAGCCCGGTTACGGCAAGTCCGACAAGCCGACCGAGCACCCGCAGTACTTCGTGCACAGCTCGTCGGCACTGAAGGATCTGCTCGACACCATCGGGGTCACCGATCGCGTTCACCTGCTGGGCAATTCGCTCGGCGGCGGCGCGGCGGTGCGGTTCGCGCTCGACTACCCGGATCGCGCGGGCCGACTCGTCCTCATGGGTCCGGGTGGCCTCAGCGTCAACCTGTTCGCGCCCGACCCGACCGAGGGCGTCAAGAACCTCGGCAAGTTCAGCTACCAGCCGACCCGCGAGAACCTCGAGGCGTTCCTGCGGATCATGGTGTTCGACCAGTCGCTGATCACCCCGGAACTGGTCGAGGAGCGCTTCGCCTCCGCCAGCACCCCCGAGTCGCTCGCCGCCGCGAAGGCGATGGGCAAGTCGTTCTCGAGCGGAGAGTTCGAGAAGGGCATGCTCTGGCGCGACGCCTACAAGCTGCGCCAGCGGGTGCTGCTCATCTGGGGCCGTGAGGACCGCGTCAACCCGCTCGACGGTGCGCTCGTCGCGCTGAAGATGATCCCGCGCGCACAGCTGCACGTGTTCGGCGGCTGCGGCCACTGGGCGCAGCTGGAGAAGTTCGACGAGTTCAACAGGCTCGCCACCGACTTCCTCCAGGAAGGGGGCAACTGAGATGGGTATCCGTTCGCTGGGATACATGCGCATCGAGGCCACCGACATGGCGGCCTGGCGCGACTACGGTCTCAAGGTCCTCGGCATGGTCGAGGGCAAGGGCACCAACCCCGACGCCTTGTACCTGCGGATGGACGACTTCCCCGCCCGGCTCGTGATTGTGCCCGGCGAGCACGACCGCCTGCAGGTGTCCGGCTGGGAGACCGCCAACGCCGCTGAGCTGCAGGAGGTCCGGGACAGCCTCGCCGCGGCCGGCGTGCCGTTCAAGGAGGGCACCGCCGAGCAGTTGGCGGACCGCCGCGTGGTCGAGCTGATCACCTTCGAGGACGTTTCCGGCAACACGCTCGAGGTGTTCCACGGGGTGGCGCTGGAGCACCGTCGGGTGGTCAGTCCGTACGGCCACAAGTTCGTCACCGGCGAGCAGGGCCTCGGCCACGTGGTGCTCACCACCAACGACGACGAGGCGTCGCTGCGGTTCTATCGGGACGTGCTCGGCTTCTCGCTGCGAGACTCGATGCGCCTTCCCCCGCAGATGGTCGGACGGCCCGCGGACGGTGAGCCGGCGTGGCTGCGATTCCTCGGGTGCAACCCGCGGCACCACAGCCTCGCGTTCCTGCCGCTGCCGAACCCGACGGGCATCGTGCACCTGATGATCGAGGTCGAGAACTCCGACGACGTCGGACTCTGCCTCGACCGTGCACTGCGCAAGAACGTCAAGATGTCGGCGTCACTCGGCAGGCACGTCAACGACCAGATGCTGTCGTTCTACATGAAGACGCCGGGCGGGTTCGACGTCGAATTCGGTTGCGAAGGACTCGAAGTCGAGGACGACAGCTGGATCGCCCGGGAGAGCACGGCGGTCAGCCTGTGGGGCCACGACTTCACGGTGGGATTCAAGTAGTGAGCTCCAACGAGGAGGCGGTGATGTCCGAAACGGCGGTGTCGGAGGCGGCGATCGATCCGCGCCAGTTCCGAACGGTGCTCGGGCAGTTCTGCACCGGCGTCACCATCATCACGACGGTGGACGACGGTGAGCCGGTCGGGTTCGCGTGCCAGTCCTTCGCGGCGCTGTCACTGGAACCGCCGCTGGTGCTGTTCTGCCCGACGAAGGGGTCGCGGTCCTGGGCCGCGATCGAGCGGACCGGGAAGTTCTGCGTCAACGTGCTTGCCGAGGAGCAACAGACTGTCTGCGCCCGCTTCGGCTCCCGTGAACCGGACAAGTTCGCGGGGATCGGGTGGACGCCGTCGCCCCTCGGGTCGCCGATCATCGACGGCTCGCTCGCGCACATCGACTGCACAGTCGAGACGGTGCACGACGGCGGCGACCACTTCGTCGTGTTCGGTCGGGTCTCCTCGCTCAGTGAAGTGAAAACCGAACGGCCGCTGCTGTTCTACCGCGGCCAGTACACCGCGATCGAGCCCGACAAGACGGTGCCGGCTCCGTGGCGGGACGACCTCGAGGCGTTCCTCACCGCGACCACCGAGGACACCTGGCTGTAGGGCCTGCCCACTCCACACGACGAAGCCCGCCACGGAAATCCGTGGCGGGCTTCGTCGTTCCGGCCGGGAGTTGTCCACAGTTTTCGGACTTGTCCACAGTGCCTGGGGATTACTCGAATTCGACCTCGAGGACGTCGGCGCGCGGCAGCGCCTGGCACGCCAGGATGTAGCCGTCCGCGATGTCGTCCTCCTCGAGAACCTGGTTGTTCACCATCTCCACCGAACCCGCGGTCAGGCGGCACTCGCACGACGCGCAGACGCCCTCCGCGCAGGAGGACGGCACGACGATGCCGTTCGCGTCGAGCGCCTGCAGCAGTCGCTGGTTGGCGGGCCACTGCACGGTGTGTTCCTCGCCGCCCTTGCGCACGGTCACCGTCGAGACCGCGACGGGCTCGGACGTCGGGGCGGGTTCGGACTCGTCGGTGTCGGCGAACGGGTCCGATCCGAGTGACGTGAAGCGTTCGATGTGCAGACGTTCGCGAGGAAAATCCATCGCGGACAGCGCCTTCCGGGTGCAGTCCATGAACGGTTGCGGTCCGCACACGAAGACCTCGTCGAAGTCCCAGCTCCGGAACAGGTCGGTGAGACCGTCGGCGGTCGGCCGACCCTGGATGGTTTCGATCCAGTGCTCGACCCACAGTCGGTCGGGGTGCTGCGCGCACAGGGAGCGCAGTTCTTCCTCGAAGATGACCGACTGCTCGTCACGGTTGGCGTAGAACAGCACCACCTCACCGTTGCCTGCGCCGAGCACGGACTTGAGGATCGACATGATCGGCGTGACACCGCTCCCGCCCGCGACGAGCAGGTAGCGCGCGTCCAGTCCCTTCGGTGTGAACACGCCGGACGGTTCGAGGACCTCGATCTCGACGCCGCGGCGCGCGTTGTCGCACAGCCAGTTCGAGCCGAGGCCCTGATCGACCCGCTTGATGGTGATCTTGAGGTCGTCGTCCAGTCCCGGCGCGCTGGCCAGGGAGTAACAGCGGGCGTGCGTCGTGCCGGGGATCCTCAGCGTGAGGAACTGCCCGGGGCGGTAGGCGAAACGGTCGCGGATGGTGGCGTCGATCTCGAACACCACCGACCGGGCATCGGCGGTCTCCTCGATCACGTCGCTCACCCGGAGGCGGTGGATCGTCGGTGCGGGCATGCGGTGCGCTCCCGTGCGTCGGCTGGTTGGCATGAACGGAAACCGTTCGATCGATCGGATCGACCCAATGTGCCGTTCACCTCAAATGGACAGGTGTCTGGACTGTAGTCTGTACCGATGTACGGGCGCAACGGCCAGGCGCCGGAGACGAGGACGGGAGTGGACCGAATGGATACCGACGTGGAGCGTCACCTGCTCGGACGCGCGGCGATCGTGACGGGGTCGAGTCGTGGAATCGGGCGCAGCGTCGCCCACGCGCTCGCCGCGCAGGGCGCCGCGGTGGTGGTCAACGGCCGTGACGGCGCGGTCGCGCAGGCCGTGGCCGACGAGATCCGGGCGTCCGGTGGACGTGCGGTCGCGGTCGCGGGCTCGGCGGCGTCCCGGCCGGTCGCGCAGGCGCTGGTGGATGCCGCCCGCGACGAGTTCGGAGCCGTCGACGTCCTCGTCAACTGCGCCGGTGTCGCGGAACCGGCCGGGTCGACCATCCTCACCGTCACCGACGAGGAGTGGGACGACCTCATCGACGCGCACCTGACGGCGACCTTCCGCACGTGCCGGCTCGTCGCACCGTTGATGGCCGAGCGCGGCGTCGGGGCGATCGTCAACACCAGCTCGTTCGCCTTCCTCGGCGACTACGGCGGCACCGGCTATCCGGCGGGCAAGGGCGCGGTCAACAGCCTCACACTCGCGATCGCAGCCGAACTGGCCGAGTCCGGAGTGCGCGCCAACGTCGTGTGCCCCGGCGCGAAGACCCGGCTGTCGGAGGGGGACGAGTACACCGCGCACATCGAGGAGCTGCATCGCCGCGGAATGCTCGACGACGCGTCCCGCTACGGTTCGCTCAACCCGGCCCCACCGGAGTACGTCGCGCAGCTGTACGCGTTCCTCGCGAGCGATCTCGCGAAGTCGATCACCGGTCAGATCTTCGTCGGGTCGGGTGGATTCGTCGGTCGTTTCGACCGCGCCGCACCGACCGTGCTCGCATACCGCGACCACAACTCCGAGCCGCCGTGGTCCCTCGACAACCTCGCCGCGAAGCTGTAGGCGGCTTCGCCACCTGTGCGCACTTTTGGTAGGCGGAGCTACCAAAAGTGCGCACAGGTCCTAGACCGTGAAGGTGGCGGAGGTGCCCGTGAACGGGGTGATCGAGCCGTCGCCGCCCCGGCTGTCGCCGAAGTGCTGGATCCGATAGGTGCCGGGTGGTGTTCCGTCCGGCACGTCCCAGGTGATTCGCGCGACGGAGGCGTTCGCGCCTTCCCGGCGCCACCGGTACTTCGTCGACCAGTCACCGTCGTCCGCGTGCCGGGTCCAGTTCGCGCCGTCGAGGCGCTGGACCTCGAAGAACGTGCCGCCTCGGTGCAGGTTGTTCTGTGGATGGCCGGTCACGAACTCGGCCACCACCCGACCGCCTGCCGACGCCGCGGCCGGCTGGACCAGGACGTCGCCGAACCGACGGCCCGCGAGCGGTGCGTCCGCCGGGACCTGCGGTCCGAAGTACGGCTGGAACCCGGACAGGTCGCGGGGCGCCGGGCCGCGGGCGACGTCGCCGCCGGACCGCATCGCGGCGGCGATCGTCGCGTAGCCCTGCTGGTAGGCGGGAAGGGTGTTGCGGCCGAACAGCGTCGAGCCGCCCTCGTACTGCTGCGCCTCGTACTCCTCCGGCGTCGTGCAGTAGCTCGAGTACGAATTCGCGTAGCCCTGGAAGATCACGTTCTCCAGCGGCACACCGAGTTCCTCCGCGACGGTCCGGCGGATGCGCAGGCCCGACACGATGGTGAACTCGGCGGGCCCGCCGACCACGTAGACGTCGCCGATCCGGAGGATCTGGATCTTCAGCACGTGCGGAACCCAGCCGTCGGGCGGGAGCAGTCCGACGGCGATCAGCACGAGTTTCGGTGCCTGTGCATCCGCCAGCCAGTTGGGCACGGGCGCGTTCATGCCGCCGAGTGCGTCGACGAGCGGGTTGCGGGTGCCCTCCGGGAAGATCGGGATCGCCGGCCCGTCCTCGGTGCTGCCCGCGGCCATCGCCGCGCCGACACACGCCGGCGCCGTACGTCGCTGCTGTCCGTCCGGGGTGAACCGCCCGTCGACCACCTGGTTGGCCATGTCGAGGTACATCACGCGACTGTCGACCGTCGTCGCGGACATCGGCTCGGCACCGGCGAAAGCCGTTCGCGCCGCACGAACCTGGCGCTCACCGATGATGCGGGTGTTCTCGAACTCGTCGTCGGTCGGTCCCTTGCCCGGTTCGAGGTGCAGGTTCGGGGACATGTCCCCGGAGTTCGTCTGCGGAAAGCAGGCCACGAAACTCGGTGGGCCGTCGAGATAGCGGACGCCCTCGCCGTCGTGCTCCCAGAAGTACGCGGCCGCGCCCTTGTTGTCCCCGGAGATCAGATGGTTCTCGTTGGTCAGCGACGCGCAGTGCGTGGCGAACCAGTTGATCGCGCCGACGTCGGCGCCGTTCTGGGCGATGCGCAACGTCCGCATCGACGTGTCGATCCCGAGCGGGTAGTAGTCCTTGTCGCGCTGCGGGTTCCGGTCGAAGGCGAGGCGGGACCGGTTGACGCTGGCATCGGTCAGTTCGCTGCGGCCGTACGCGACGGTGCCGGGGGCGAGGTTGTCGTGCGCGGCGGTGATCGCTTCGACGATGCCGTCGACCTCTGCCTGGAACGTCAACGGCTGGAAGCCGAGGTTGGCGAGGGTGTAGGCGTAGTCGTGTGACGCGCCGCCGCACGCGGCGTGCGAGTGCACGGCGCTGAGCATGACGTTGCGTTCGGTGTACGCCCCGCCGAACGCGTTGTGCAGTCGGCGGAGCACCTCGTCGTGGACCGACTGGAAGACCATGCAGGTGTCGACGCAGACGTACACCACGCGCGAGTCGGCGGCGTCGGCGAAGACGTAGGCGCGGGCCCGTGTCCGCTGGTGCAGACCTTCCGCGACCTGGTCGAAGCTGGAGTACCCCATCATGCCGTTCTCCGCGACCGGCCCGGTCACGTCGGCGATGCCGACACCGACCCGGAGGCCCGAGCCGGACGGGGCCGTGCGGAGTGGTCCGGCCTGAGCGGAACCGGTACCCAGGGCGGCGAGTGCCGGAGCGGCGGCGGCGCCGGCGAGCACACTGCGTCGACTGATCTTCACTGCGGAAATCCTTTGCAAGCCTGCCGAAATCCAAGTTGGTCAAGTGTCCAGAAGACACCTCACACGAGAACCGGCCAATTGGCAAGGCCCGCGCGACCCTTCTGTCGTGA
This sequence comes from Rhodococcus gannanensis, assembly GCF_042681175.1. Taxonomy (NCBI): domain Bacteria; kingdom Bacillati; phylum Actinomycetota; class Actinomycetes; order Mycobacteriales; family Nocardiaceae; genus Rhodococcus; species Rhodococcus gannanensis. Next base: position 164,685 of record NZ_JBHUFB010000022.1, on the reverse strand, counting down.
CCGGCGCCGGGACTACCATGAGAACGCCAGAAGGATCGACGTCGGGGATTCGAGCGGGCATGCGCGAGTACGCGGGCCCGCGGTGACCGACAGTGCCGTGCCGCCCTCCACTGTGATGCCCCGTGTGCCCGACCGAGGTCACATCCTCGCGTGTCCACCGCACCCGGCGTACACGCATCGACAGGCAGGAACTGTCATGGCTGACACCCTCAAGGTCGAGGAATCGATCATGATCGCGCGTCCGATCGACGACGTGTTCGAGTACATGTCCGACCCCGACAACGCGGCGTCCTGGACCAACAATCTCGTCGAGTACAGCGTGGACGGCGAACCCGACGAGCTCGGGACCGTGACGTCCTACGTGGTCAAGGTTGCCGGTCTCCGGCTGCAGGGGACCGAGGAACTCACCGGCTACGAGAAGGACAAGTCTCGGACCTATCGCTCCAAGGACTCGAAGATCGGCTACGAACGCACGCTCGAGTTCGCCGTCGACGGCGTGCACACGCGGGTGACCTGGCGGCAGGAGGCCGAGGCGGGCACCGGTCTGTTCAAGTTCGCCGATTCCATCGTGCAGAAGCTGTACGCCCGGGACGTGCGCGGAAACCTCGAGAACGTCAAGACGATCCTGGAAGCCTGACCGTCACACCGCTGTCGCGTCTCCGAACGTCATCTTCAGATCGGGGATGGCGGTGGTCATCAGTGCGCGTCGCGGCAGCCCGATGGACCGCAGCTCGTCCGCGATCGGATGCGATCCGAGCGTCACCTCCGCGCCGCCGAGGCGGGTTCGGACGCCGCTCGGGTTCATCTCCCAGGACGTGCAGCGCGTGATGCCGTCGATGTGCGAGTACGCCTGCATCGTCGTGCTGGTGGTTCCGCCGGGCAGCCGGTAGCCCCGGTTGACCGTGAGGTCCGCGATGAGCTGACCGTCCTGGCTGACAGACGCGCGCTTCACGTCCGACGCGTGGTCGGCGGTGAAGTCCGCGAGCACCTTCGGGAAACCCCAGATGCCACGCCCGGCGGCGAGGGTGAAGTCGCCGTCGACGGGGAGCTGGTGGATCAGCGCCCCGGCACCGCCGGTGGCCAGCGCGCGGAGATCGCCGGCGACCGATCCGCCGCGAGTCCGGTGGTCGCGCACCATGAACACGACACCGAACTCGTTGTACGGGCCGAGATCGCCGTCCACGTAGTCGACGAACACCAGCCCGCACAGGCCGCGACCGGGCCGGAACTGCAGGATCTCCAGGCCGGTCGGGTCGATCAGTTGTTGTGCCGCCGCGGTGGGGACCGAGTACATCGCCATGAACGCCGTCGCCCGCCGGATCTGCACGGGCATCTCGACCGTCCGGCCGAGGATCTCGTGCGCGGTCACGGCGCCACCACCCCGCGCAGGCCGTCGGCGCCGTACACCTGCTCGAGCAGCGAGGTGAAATCGGGACCGCGGCGCAGCATCTGGCCGCCGTCGACGTTGATGACCTGGCCCGTGATCCACGTCGACTCGTCACCGAGCAGGAAGCGGGCGAGCCGGGCGATGTCCTCGGGTTCACCGATGCGGGGCAGCGGCGTGCACTCCTGGTAGTCCTCGAGCAGCGGACCGCCGTCGGTGATGACGGTGACGAGGTCGGTGCGCGTGAGGCCCGGTCGGATGCAGTTGGCGCGCACGTTGCTAGCCCCGAGCTCGTCGGCGGCCAGCTGGACGAGGTGATCGACACCGGACTTTGACACCCCGTAGGCGCCGAACCACCGGTGCGTGTTGCTGCTGGCGATCGAGGAGATCGCGACGAACGACCCGCCGCCACCGCGTACCAGTTCGCGCGCGGAGTGCTTGAGGGTGAGCATTGTTCCGGTGACGTTCAGTTCGACGGTCCGGCGCCAGGCGTCGACGTCGATCTGGGTGACCGGCGCGATGGTCTCGTTTCCGCCTGCACAGGCCACCGCGCCGTCGAGCCGGCCGGTGATCGCCGTCGCGGCGGCGACGGCCTGCTCGACCTGCTCCTCGACGGTGACGTCGGCGGCGTGGCAGGTGACCGAGCCGCCGTGTTCGGCGGTGATCGACGCTGCGGCGGCGGCGAGCTTCTCCTCGGTGCGGCCGACGATGGTGACGTGGGCGCCGGACCGGGCGAGCAGGTCGGCGACCCCGAGTCCGATGCCGCTCCCGCCTCCCGTGACCAGGATCGACTTACCCCGCAGGCCGTCGGCGCTGCCGGTGTTCACTGGGACGTTCATGTTCCGTGAGGCTCCCCTCGGCTCGTGTGATCGGTGCGGCCATCCGGCACGTGGTGGAACCTGTTCTACCAGTGCGGCCCGATTTTTGATATGCATTGCATCGGAAGGACGTACGCTCCGTCGACACCTGTCACGAGCGTGAACGGACCGAGGGGACTGACGCGATGCGACCCGACATCGATCTGGCCGACGGACGATTCCATGCGGGCAAGCTGGGTGATCCGCGACGCGACTACGCCTGGATGCGCGCGAACGAGCCGGTGTTCCGCGACCGGAACGGACTGGCGGGTGCGACGAGCCACGCGGCGGTGATCGACGCCGAGCGCGACGCGGGCCTGTTCTCCAACGCGGGCGGTATCCGTCCCGACGTGCCGGCGATGCCCCACATGATCGACATGGACGACCCCGAGCACCTGAACCGTCGCAAGCTCGTCAACACCGGTTTCACCCGCAAACAGGTCGAGGCGAAGATCGACGACATCGGCCGGATCTGTGACGAGCTGATCGACGCCGTCGTGGACAAGGGGGAGTGCGACTTCGTCCGCGATCTGGCGGCGCCGCTGCCGATGGCGGTGATCGGGGACATGCTCGGTGTGCGTCCACACGAGCGGGCGATGTTCCTGGAGTGGAGCGACGACCTCGTGAAGGCGCAGGGCACCAACGCCTCCGACGAGATGATCGCGAAGATGATGTCCGCCTACGTGTCCTACGTCGACTTCACGATGCGGACGATCGCGGCGCGGCGCTCGGAACCCACCGACGATCTGATCAGCACGCTGGTGCACGCCGAGATCGACGGTGACCGGCTGACGGACGAGGAGATCGTCGCCGAGACGCTGCTCATCCTGATCGGCGGAGACGAGACCACCCGGCACGTCCTCAGTGGCGGGATGGAGCAGCTGCTCCGCAACCCGGAACAGCGGGACAAGGTGGTGTCCGATCGGTCACTGCTGCCGTCGGCGCTCGAGGAGATGCTGCGCTGGGTGTCCCCGGTGAAGAACATGTGCCGCACCGTCACCCGCGACGTCGAGTTCCACGGGACGCAGCTTCGGGCGGGCGAGAAGATGATGCTGCTGTTCGAGGCGGCGAACTTCGACGAGGCAGTGTTCGAGGACCCCGAGACCTTCGACATCGACCGAAATCCGAACCCGCACATCGCCTTCGGCTTCGGCTCCCACTTCTGCCTCGGCAACCAGTTGGCCCGGCTCGAGGGCCGGCTGATGTTCGAACGACTGCTCGACCGGATTCCGGCGATGGAGTTGGGGACCGACGCGCCGCTGCCCCGCCGGCCGGCCAACTTCGTCACCGGGATCGAGGAGATGCCGGTTCGCTGGTGAGGCCGGTCCGCTGGTGATGCGGACCGGGCCGACCGGCCTTACTCTGCCAACACCGAAAGGAGCGCGCAGCATGGACACCGCAACGGTTTTCACCGCCTATTTCGAGAAGCACGACACCCCGCAGGTCGTCTGGGACGACGCGGAACTCTTCGGTGCGCGCGCGTTCGGACACATTCGGGTCGTTCAGGAATCGACCGGAGCCGACGCCGACGACGTCCTGCACGACTGGTCGCCGGACTGGTCGCCCGACGTGCTCGACAACGCCCTCGTACTCGCCGGGTGGCGGCGCCGCGGGGAGTGGCGGCACCGGTACGTGTGCGCCGTCGAGCGCCTGTGACCCGTCGGTCGGCTGCTCAGGCCGCGAGCGGGGCGAGCACTGCCGCTGCGGCGGCGACGAGCATGAGCACGCCTGCGGGTGCGATCGCCTTGTCGTTCGCGCGCAGGTGGACGATCACCGCGCCGACGAAGTAGGCGACGACACCGATCGCGGCGGCGACGCCGATCGGCCACCAGAACAGGCCGGCGACCAGACCGATCGCGCCCGCGATCTCCGCGACGGCGAGCAGCCAGATCTTGTCGACCGGAAAGTTCAGCTTGGTCATGTTCTCGACCTGCTGGGGGTTCTTGCTCAGCTTTCCGGCGGCCGAGGCGAGGAGGGCGAGGGCGAGCAGGACGGACACGATGGCTGCGGCGATGAACACGGGTGACTCCTGGGGGGATTGGTGCCGCCGATTCGGCGGCGGAGATTGCCGGCACACCCGGCACGCTTCTAAAAAACTAGCAACATCGGAGAAGCTAGCTCACTTCGGAAAAACTAGCAACTAGGGGTGTGCGAGCCGACGGGTAGGCTAGGGCAATGCCGAAGGACGCCGAACACCACGAACCGCGCGCATGCGACGCGGGCCTGAGTCGGGCGTTCGCCTTCCTGGGGAAGCGCTGGAACGGCGTCATCATCGGCACCCTGGTGCAGGGGCCGGCCGGATTCTCCGAGCTCAAACGGGCTGTCGCGGGAATCAGCGACTCGGTGCTGTCCGAGCGGCTGACCGAGCTGACCGCCGCCGGACTTGTGCAGCGCACGGTCGACGAGGGACCGCCCGTGACCGTCGTCTACCGCGCCACACCCGCGAGCGAAGCGCTGATCCCCGCGCTCGACGCGATCGCGGTCTGGGCACGGGACAACCTCGACTAGCTTGCGCTCGGACGGGACCTGGTAGAGGTTGCTCCGCGTCAGCGCTCGACCCGGGTGGTGGGCCGGTGCCGGACCTCGAAGTTCACCGACCGGGCGATGAAGCACATCTCGTTCGCCTTCTCGTGCAGGGACTCGATCGTGGCCGGCAGGTCCCCGGCGAGGGTGTCACGTGGATCCAGGGCTCGCACGGTGACGTCGGGGTTGAGTGTGACCTCGGTGAACTGTCCTGCGCCGCCGGGTTCCTCGACCATCGTCCCGGTGGGACCGTCGGTGTACTCGGTGACCACGATCCCGGCCGACGAGGCCAGGCTCAGGAACCAGAGCATGTGGCACTGGGCCAACGATGCGACCAGCAGCTCCTCGGGGTTCCATAGCGCAGGGTCACCCCGGAAGGAGGGATCGGAGCTGCCGAGCAGGTCGGGCTTCGCCGGGGCCGAGACCAGGTGCTCGCGCCCGTAGGCGCGGTGATCGGCCGTGCCGACGCCCCGGTTCCCGGTCCAGGCGACGGTGAGGGCGTAGTGGTGTTCGCGCACGCGCCGATCCTCCCCTGAATGCTGCGCCACCCGAAACCAGGACTAGGACGTGGTCTGGCCGCCCGCCCACATGTGGGACAGGAACTGGTGGCTCGGGATGTCGTCGAGCGACACCAGCGACTCGTAGATCCGCTGGTAGGAGGTGTGGGTGATGCGCCAGCGGCCGTCCTCGTCGCGGCGGTAGCGGTCCGTGTAGTAGCCCGCACCGCGGATCAGGCTCTTGGCGTCGGGCACGATCACCGTGTCCTCGAAGCACCACGACCCGGTCGCGGTGTCGCCCTCGACCGCGATCTCCGGATGCGTCGCGACGTGGACAGTCGTGATCGACGTGCCGAGGGTCTGGCTCATGAACCCGGCCAACGCCTCTCGCCCGTCGAAGACGAGTGGATCGTTGAGGGCGTGGGTGCCGTACTCGGCGACCACGTCAACCGCGAGGGTGTCCGCGAACTCGTCCCACCGCTTCAGGTCCAGTGTCCGGAAGTACCGGTATTTGAGCTGACGGATCTCTTCGAGCGCTGCCAGGTCCATTGACGGAGTGTGGCACCGAGTCGGCTCGGGTGTGCGCGATTCCATCGAATTCTTCTCCCGTGCAGCGTGGTTCGTGGTCGTCGCGGACGTGACCGCCGCGGTCACTCGGCGAGGCCGTGCGAGATCAGCACCTTGACGTCGCTGCTCGAACCGCCGTGCAACTCGGCCACCTTCGCATTCGCGTCCGGCAGACCGACCACCGAGGTGATCAGGGCGTCGGTGTCGACGAGCCCCGCGGCCAGGGCGTCGAGCGCGGCCGCGAAGTCCGCGGTGCTGTAGGCAGTGGACCCCACGACGATCACCTCCTTCAGTGACATCGCCAGCAGGTGCACCGGCGCCGGCGCCGAGTGCACGCCCACGACGACCAGCCGACCGCCGTAGCCGAGGAGGTTCACGCCCAGGTCGACGACGCTCGGATGGCCGGTGCACTCGATGACGGCGCGCACGTTCGGATCGTCCAGACCCGCGGCGGCGGCCGGCGCATCTTCCGGCGAGCACACGTCGACTCCGAACCGGGCGCCGCGGTCGCGGCGTTCCGGATTCGGTTCGACGACGAGGATCCGATCGATTCCGCGGGCGTGGAGTGCCTCCACCGTCAGCAGTCCGATCGGCCCGGCACCGGCGACCACGACGGTGTCCCCGGCCTGCACCCCGGCGTGCGCGACTCCGCGCATCGCGACCGCGAGTGGCTCGGTGAGCGCGGCGTCGCGCAGCCCCAGGTCGTCGGGCACACGGTGCAGCATGGCGGTGGGCACCGCCACGGTCGCGGCCAGGCCGCCGGGCCGCCCGATGCCTGGCCCACCGGCCAGCCCGGTCACGCAGACCGCCGAGTCGCCCCCGCTGGTGCACGCCTGACAGGTTCCGCAGGCGTCGATCGGCAGGATTACCACGCGGTCGCCCGGCGCCCAGCCGGTCACCCCCTCGCCGGTCGCGCGGACGACGCCGGAGAACTCGTGGCCGAGGACGTGCCCGACCAGCGGGTCCGGTGGGTCGAACAGCAGGTGCAGGTCCGACCCGCAGACCCCGTTGTACGCCACGTCGACGGTGACCTCGCCGTGGCCTGGCTCGGGAACCGTCGACGTCGTCACGGTGAGACGTCGATCGGGATCGATGACCGCGAGGGCGATCATCGGACGCCCCCCTTCGTGGCTTCCGCCGCGGCGTCCAGGTATCGGCGACGGAGCTCACGCTTGAGCAGCTTGCCGGTGGCGTTCCTCGGAAGTGGCCCGGCCTCGATCAGAACCTCCTGCGGGATCTTGTGTTTCGGCAGCCGGTCGGCCGCGATCTGCTGCACCGCCGACTCGGTGAGACTGCCGGTGCCGGGACGTGGCACCACCGCCACGACCAGGCGCTCGCCCAGTCGGTCGTCGGGTACGCCGAACGCCGCGATCTCGGCGAACCGGTCGGAGGTTGCCAGTGCGGATTCGACCTCCACGCACGAGATGTTCTCGCCGGCCGAGATGACGAGATCCTTCATCCTGTCCACGACGTAGACCAGACCGAACTCGTCGAGGTATCCGAGATCGCCGGTGGGAAACCATGATTCGACCGTGTCGGCGTCGTCCTCCGGGGCGTCGGCGCCGAAGTAGCCCGCCATCACGAGCCCCCCGGACAGCTGGAGCTCGCCGACCTCGTCCACGGACAACACGCGACCGTCGGCGTCGACGACCCGCACGTCCATGGTCGGGCTCGGTGGCCCCGACGTCTCCGGGAACAGCGCGAGGATGTCACCTCCCGCGGTGCACACGCTTCCGCCGACCTCGGTCATGCCCCATCCCGCGCTGCGGCGGGCGCTCGGCAGCCGGTCGGCGATCCGGTGCGCCACGTTCGGTGGCGTCGCCTGCCCGCCGGGCGCGATGTTCACCAGCGTCGCGAGAGAATCCGCCGCGCCCGGCAGGGACAGCAGATCGTCGATGGTCATCGGGGGGCCGGCCATGAGTGTGATCTTGTGCGAGGCGATGAGCTCGGCCGCCCGCTCCGCGTCCCATCGCGGCATCGTCGCGACGAAGCCACCGGAGTTCATCGCGCTCAGCAACGCCGCGATCCCGGACACGTGGAACAGTGGGTAGATCAAGAGCGCCGACATGGTCGGCATGAACGCTCGCAGGTCGGCCACCGACATGCCGTAGGTGCGGGCCGCGAACTCGAGATTGGTCTCGGCGACGAAGCGCATGTTCATCAGGACGTTGACCAGGTTGCGGTTGCTGAGCATCACCCCCTTCGCCCGTCCCGACGTGCCGGAGGTGAACAGGATCAGGCAGATGTCGGCGGTTCCCGCCGGCTTGGGGTCGGTCGGCCCCGATGAGTCCGCGATCAGTTGTGCCACGGACTGAACCTCGGGCAGCTCGGGCACTCTCGCAGTGGCGACGACGTCGAGCGCGGGTGCGATCGCGTGCAGCATCGCCGCCCGGCGGCCGTCAGCGAGCACGACTCGACACGGAACGTCCTCCAGAGCCGCCTCGAAGTCGGTGGCGCTACCGCGGCTGTTGTAGAGGACGGCGGTCGCGGCGAGCCGCGTGATCGCGAACAGCACCACGAGACAGTCGGGATGGTTCGCCATCGCGATGCCGACCCGATCGCCCGGTCCGACACCGTGACGTGCCTCGAGTGCGGCCGCCAGGTGCGCGGAGTCGTCGAAGACCTCCCGATACGTCCGGGACGTTCCGTCCGCGTCCCGAGCGAGCACCGCGTCCGGGTTGCGCTCCACGAGTTCGGCGATCATGTCGTGCAACGACGCCGACACGTGCCGGTAGGTCCTCACGGTGTGATGCCGGTCCGCGACGTCGACGACCTCGAAGTCCGCGCCGGGCGCCGTGAGGGCCGCCTCGATCTCCCGGTATCGCGCCATCACCTCACGGCGGGCGTCGGACTGTGCGGATTCCGGCAGGCGCAGCGCGGGTGAGTCGGTCATGACCTGTGTCCTCCCTCGATGGACCGGTGCTTCCGAATGGCGTCGAGAACCGTCTCCGGATGTTCCTCGGGTATCCAGTGCGATGCCCGCGGAAGTTCGTGCAGTGTGTAGTCGCCGGTGACGAAGTCGCGGCAGCGGTCGACACCGGCGCGGCAGATCGCCATGTCCTCGGTGCCCCACACGAACGTGGTCGGGACGTCCACGGGCGGAACGTCATCCATGCCGTCCATGGCCCGGTACCAGTTCAAGGCCGCGTCCATGGCGCCGTCCTGCAGGAGGACCCGCAGGTGCTCGGCGACGAAGGCCGGCGGAACCACGTCCCCGAAACCCACCCGCACGGCCGCGCCGCCGTCCGCGGTCATCAACGCCGCCGCGTTCGGGTCCTCCCGGAAGAACTGCATGTACGCGGAGTGCTCACGCTGTTCCGGGTCGTGTTCGATCGCCCACCCGAACGCCGCGGGATGGGGCACCGACAGGGCAACGAGTGACGCCACCCGGTCGGGCCGGCGTGCGGCGACGTTCCACGCCACGAGGGCACCCCAGTCGTGTCCGACGAGATGGACACGGTCGAAGCCGAATTCGTCGCAGACACCGAGTACGTCGGCCACCAGCTTCTCGATCGTGTAGTCGGCGACATCGGCCGGCCGGGCGCCCTCCGAGTAGCCACGCTGGTCGAAGGCCACGGCGGGGACGTTCTCCGACTCCAGCACCTCGAGAACAGGAACCCACGACGCCTTGCTCTGTGGGAAGCCGTGCAGAAGGACAACCGGTGCACTCGAACCGGACTCGGGGACAGTGCTGGTCGCCCAGGCGTCGAAACGGAAACTCTCGACATCCACGGGAACGGAACGGAACTCCGGACGCATCTCAGACCTCGCCTTCGGGAATCGGCTCGTAGTAGGGCACGCGCGTGGCACCGGCACCCAACTCGGCCGAGAGGCCGGCCATGATCGGGTGGACGGGGGCAGGGGAGACCGTGACGTCGACAACCGTCGGGCGCCCGGACTTCTGCGCCTTCTTCACGGCCAGGACGAGATCGTCGATCGACTCGACGTGCTCGCCGTCGCAGCCGAACGCCCGGGCGACGGCGTCGTACCTGGTGTCGGGCAGGTCGACCGCGACCGCAGTGCCCGGTCCGTAGAGCGCCGACTGCCCGTGCAGCGACATCGCCCACCCCGCGTTGTTCATGACGATCGTGGTGATCGGGAGTCGGTGCCGGACCATCGTGTCGAACTCCTGCAAATGGAAACCGACTCCGCCGTCGCCGGTGATGAGGACGACCGGACGGGTCGGCTCGGCAACCTGCGCACCGATCGCCATTCCGGGACCGATGCCGAGCCCGCCGAGTGCGCCGAGGCCGAACCACGATCGGGGTTGCTCGGCGCGGGCGAAGAAGCTGGTCCATGCCGCGGACTCGCCGCCGTCGTAGACCACGATCGTCTCGGGGGCGAGGGCGTCCACGATCGCCTTCGACGCCCAGTACGGATGCAGTCCGCTGTCGGACTCTGCCGGTTCCTGCGCGTACAGCAGGGCGTGGGCATCGGCGGTTCCGCGTGCCGTCGCGGTCCAGTCCGGCCAGCCGGGGAGTCGGTGGACGTGGTGAGTCAGCGCGGAAACGGTCTCGGCAGCATCGGCATTGACCGACAGCGCCACGTCGTCGATCCGTCCCGGCTGGGTCGGATCGAGGTCGACGTGGATCACCCGGGCGTCGGCAGGAATCATCGTCGCGTTCCGGGACCCCGTCATCGGTCCGCGACGAGCACCCACCAGGACGACGACGTCGGGTGGCGAGGCCATGAACTGGAGGGCGGCGGCATCCGCGCTGTTGCCGCACCAGCACAGGTGGTCCGGATCGAGCAGCCCCAACCCCCAGGAGACCCCGTACACCGGGATGCGGAGGTCGGCCAGCAGGGTCTCGAGCGCGGGCCGGAAGCCCTCGCTCATCGAGGCTCCGCCGCCGACGAAGATCACGGGACGCTCTGCGGCGCCGAGGATCTCGATGATCCACTCGACCGTGGCGGCGGACGGCGCTGCCGGCGCGGGCAGAGTGACCGAGGGCGTGGCGGCCAGGTCCTCCTCGATCGATCGGAACATCACGTCGATCGGAATGTCGAGAACCACCGGCCCCGGAACGCCTGTGGTCGCGTGACGCACGGCGAGCGCCACCAGGTCGGGAACCCGGGTGACCGTGGTGACGCGGTGCGCCCACTTGGCGACCAGGGTCGCCGTCCCCACCTGGTCCAGTCCGTCCTGGAGGGCGTTGAGTTCGGTCTCCCGCAGCGGTGGGGAACTCGTGACGACGAGAAGCGGAACCCGATCTGCGGCGGCGTTGCACACCGAGGAGAAGACGTTGGCGTATCCCGGCCCGGAGGTCGCGAACACGACACCCAGCCCTCCGGTCGTGCGCGCATAACCCTCGCCGGCATTGCCCGCGGCCGCCTCGTGGCGATGGTCGACGATCCGGATGCCCAGTCGTTCCGATTCGACGAGGAATGAGTCGAGATGTCCGCCGTGGACGCCGAAGACGGTGTCGACGCCGAACGATGCGAGAGTGCGAGCGGCCAGTTGTCCGCCGGTCACCGATGCCATGATCGCTGCCCCAATCGTGAAAGCCGTCGGGTCGAGCAGCAGTCAGGACTGTGAGGCGCGCCATGACACGTGCTCGACTGTGAGTGCGGTCACGCTAGCGACGGGGTGTCGGACCACGCAACGATTGGCATAGTGCAAACGCCTCGGTCGCGTGACCCGGTCAGACGGGGGCGGCGCCGCCCAGGCGTTCGGTGATCTCGTCCGCCGCAGCGACCACGAGCTCTCCGAGCCGACCCAGTTCGAGCCCGCGCAGACCATCACCGGGCAGGTCCAGCACGGACACCGCGCAGACGGTCCGACCGGCGGCGTCGAAGCACGCGGCGTTCACCGACATCGGCGCATAGGTCCGGGAGTCCTCGATGTCACCCAGGAGCAGTGAATGGGGGAGGTTCGGCCGCTGTTCGGAGGACATGCGCTCCGCGCGGCGTGCACCGTGGAACCGGTCGAGGGTCTCGGAGGCGCGCTCCCGCAATGTGTTCGGTGGGACCGGGAGCAGTTCGACGGCGAACCGGCGTCGCCGCACCGTGCGAAGGATGTCCCGGACCGAGTCGTGCTCCGCCGTCGTACCGCCGGTGCGGCGTACCCACTCGCCGAACGCGAACGGTCCGGCGAAGGCGGCGAACACGGATCCCAGCGGGGGAGCGAACTCGATCCGATCGCCCGCCTGCAGTGGCAGGTTCAGTGCATCGGGCCGCGTGGACCTGACGATCTCGGCGATGGTGAGCGCGTCACCGGACGCGACGACGAGGCAGACCATTCCGCCGGTGTCCGCGCCGAGCCGCTCCAATGTGGGACGCGCGAGATCGGTCACCCCGACCGACTCGCGGGCCGCCGAGCCGATCGCGATCAGTCGCGGACCGAGGCGGTACGTCTTCTTCGTGTGGTCCTTGACCAGCCATCCCACCCGGGTGAGTTCGGTGAGCATGGGGTGACAGGTCGACTTGTCGAGGCCGACCAGCCGCGCCAGCTCGGTCAGGTGGTAGTCGCGCTGGGGCATCTCGGCGAGGATTTCGATCATCTCGACGAGACGCTCGGTTTGCGGAGACCTTCGAGTCAATGCGCGACCACGGTGGTCAACCTGCCCCCTTGCCGTTGTCGACGCGATAGACGGCACCGTGAACGGCTGCCGCATCGTCGCTGGCCAAGAACACTATGAGGCGGGCGACGTCGAGCGGATCCATCAGCCCGCGCGGTGCGGCGGATCGCATGATGAGTTCGAAGTTGGCGTCGTCCGGAGCCGTGAAGCGCGCGACCTGGGGGGTCGTCATTCCCCCCGGGCAGACCGCGTTCACCCTCAGTCGATCCGCCGTGTACTCGACAGCGAGAGCGCGAGTCAAACCGATCAATCCGTGTTTCGCGGCGCAGTACCCGGCGGAGTAGGCCTGGCCCTCCATGCCCGCGATGGATGCCACGTTGACGATGCTCCCGCCCCGTTCGAGGAGGTGGGGGAGTGCGGCGCGGGCGAGGAAGAAGGGTCCGTTCAGGTTGACCGACAGGTCGTCGGCCCAGTCCTGATCCGTCATCGACTCGGTTCTGCGCATCCGGTGATCGCCGGCGACATTGATCAGCGCATCGATTGCGCCGAACGTGTCGATCGCCTCCGCGATCGCCGCACGGCAGGCGTCGGGATCGCCGATGTCGGCACGTGTGTAGGCACCCTGTGGCACGGCGGAGAACACCTCCGCCAGCCGTGTGGTGTCTCTCGCTATCCCGAACACCGTCGCCCCGGCATCGGAGAGCAGTCGTGCCGTGGCCGCGCCGAGCCCGGACGACGCTCCGGTGACGACGGCGATCTTGTCCTGCATGTCGACCATACGACTCGAGTCCTCCTCGGTTGCGCGCGGTGTTCGTCGATGACCCTGCCGAACCGGTCGGGCAGGGACCAGGACCAGGCCTCGCTCGTGACCCGACCGGTGGCACGAGCGAGACCGATCTCAGAACAGTCCTGAGTCCACCGCGAGTGCGTGGAGGTGAGCCCGCGGCTGACCGAACAACTGCGCGCTCCCGTGTGCGCGCTTGAAGAACAACTGGGCGTCGTGCTCCCAGGTGATCGCGATGCCGCCGTGCAGCTGGATCGCGTCGCCCGTCACCGCCTGCAGCGCCTCCGAGCAGTACACCTTCGCGACGGTGGCGTCCGTGGCCGCCGTTCCGCTGCCCTCGGACACCGACGCGACCGCGGCATACGACGCGGACCGCGCCGTCTCCACCAGGAAGTAGAGATCCGCCATCCGGTGCTTGAGCGCCTGGAAACTGCCGATCGCCCGACCGAACTGCACGCGCGACTTGCTGTACTCGACGGTGCTCGCGAGGATCTGCTCCGCCGCGCCGACCTGCTCGCCCGACAGTGCGACGCAGGCGAGCGTGCGCACGCGCTCCAGCGCGGCGCTGCCGTCGGTGGTGAGCAGCCGTCCGGACGCGCCGGCGAACTCGAAGACCGCGACACTGCGCGTCGGATCCATCGTCGGGACCCGACGCCGCGTAACCGCGTCCTGTTCGGGATCCACCTCGAACAGCGCGACCCGGCCGTCCACGGTCGCCGCCACGACCAGGACGTCAGCGTACGAGCCGTCGAGTACGAAATGGCTGCTGCCGGTGAGGGTGTCGCCGTCGGCGACGACGCCCACCCGCCCGGTGTCCCACGACCCGTCCGCGCCGGTCCAGCACAGCGCCGCGATCGACGTGCCTTCCGCGATGGCCGGGAGCAGTCGCTCACACGCCTCGGAGTCGCCGGATGCCAGGACGGCCTGCGCCGCGAGGACGACCGAACCGAGCATCGGCGTCGGGGCGAGCGTCCGGCCGAGTTCCTCCATCACCAGATGGGTTTCGACGGCCGACGCACCGATCCCGCCGAACTCCTCCGGAATCGCGAGCGCCGCGACACCGACCTGTTGGCACAGCAGGTCCCACAGGGTCGCGTCGAATCCGTGCTCGGACTCGGTGGCCTTGCGGACCGCGGCCTGGTCGGCGTGCTTGGTCAGCAGCGCACGGACGGTCTTGCGCAGTTCGAGCTGTTCGTCGGTGAACGCACCGACCGCCGCGACGCTCACAGCGCCTCCATCACTCGGGCGCGGTGCTCGGCCGGGGTGCCCCAGGCGGTGAGCAGCGCGCGGGTCTTGGTCAGCCACAGTGACAGGTCGTGCTCCATCGTGTAGCCGATGGCACCGTGCACCTGCAGTGCGATCCGCGACGCCCGGTACGCGGCATCGCCGCAGGCGACCTTCGCGGCGGAGACGTCGCGGCGAGCGGTCGGGGAATCGTCCCGAACCGCCATCGCGGCGCCGAGCAGCAGCGGTCGCGCCATCTCGAGACCGACGGCGACGCCGGCAAGGTGGTGCTTGATGGACTGCTGGCTGCCGATTGCCTTGCCGAACTGCTTGCGCTGCGTGGCGTACTCGGTGCTGATCTCGAGCATGCGGCGCCCGAGTCCGAGCAGCTGCGCGCTGGTCGCGAGCGCGCCGAGATCGAAGGCGCGCGAGGCGTCCGCGTCACCGAGGGTTTCGGCGGCGGTGACGGAGAACAGCCCACGGGAACGGTCCACCGATCCGCGGCGTTCGCCGGCGGTGGCGGTCGTGACGGTGGTGCCGTCGACGAGCAGGGTCAGGTCGGCGACGTCGGCGTCGACCGCGAACGGGACCAGCGGCGGCGCGGCGACAGTGGCCAGCGAGCCCTCGGCGAGGGCGGACAGGCGGTCCGGTGCGGCACCGGCCAGCAGCACCGGCGCGACGGCGACGGTCTCGGCGACGGGACCCGGGACGGCGTGCCTGCCCAGCTGTTCGGCCGCGACGACCAGGTCGATCGCGTCCGCGCCGAGGCCGTCGTGGGCCTCGTCGATGATCAGTCCGTTCACGCCGGTCTCGGCGAGCCGCTGCCAGACCTTGAGGCCGGGTGCGGTGTCGCCCGCGTTCCAGGCCCGGACGACGGCAGGCATGTCGGACTTGGAGAGCAACGCGTCGATGCTGTCCGCGAAGTCGGTGTGCGAGGAGTCGAGCGCGAATCTCATCGGTCAGCCTTCGGTAGGCCGAGCAGGCGCTCGGCGATGACGTTCTTCTGGATCTCGTTGGTGCCGGCGTAGATCGGACCGGAAAGGGAGAACAGGTAGCCGTGCATCCACGCGGTGTCGGCGAGTTCCGCTTCGGGGCCGAGCAGGTCGAGAGCCGTTTCGTGGGTGGCCACGTCCCACTCCGACCAGAACACCTTGTTGATGGACGACTCGGCACCCAGCTGGCCGCCGTCGTTCAGTCGCGTCACCGTGCCCCAGGTGCTCAGTTCGTATGCCCGCGAACCGATCCACGCGTCGACGACGCGGTCCCGGAGCGCAGTGTCGGAGGCGTCGCCGCGGTCCTTCCACAGCTGCACGAGGCGGTCGGTGGCGGCGAGGAAGCGGCCGGGGGAGCGCAGCGACAGGCCACGCTCGTTGCTGGCGGTGCTCATCGCGACCCGCCATCCCTCGTTGACGGCGCCGATGACGCCGGACTCACCGGGGTTCGCCGGGTCGTCGGGGACGAAGACGTCCTCGAGGAACACCTCGGCGAAGCCGGGCAGGCCGTCGAGCTGGTCGATCGGGCGCACGGTGACGCCCTTCGACCGCAGGTCGAACATGTAGTAGGTGATGCCCTTGTGGCGTTGCGCCTCCGGATCCGACCGGAACAGGCCGAATCCCCAGTCCGCGTACGCGGCCCGCGAGCTCCAGGTCTTCTGCCCGTTGAGCAGCCAGCCACCGTCGACCTTGGTGGCGGTGGCCCGCAGGCTCGCGAGGTCGGACCCCGACTCGGGTTCGGACCACGCCTGCGCCCAGATGTCGTCGGCACGGGCCATCCGCGGCATGATCCGGTCGAGCTGCTCCTTGGTGGCGTGCTCGAACAGGGTCGGCGCCAGCAGGAAGATGCCGTTCTGGCTCACCCGTCCCGGTGCGCCCGAGCGGTAGTACTCCTCCTCGAAGATCACCCACTGTTCGAGGGTGGCGTCGCGGCCGCCGTACTCGGCGGGCCAGGACACCACCGACAGGCGGGCGTCCGAGAGGGTGCGCTCCCACTGCCGGTGCGCCTCGAAGCCCTCGGCCGTGTCCATGTGCGGCAACGGTTCCGCCGGGACGTTCTCCTTGAGGAACGCGCGCACTTCGTCGCGGAATGCGACTGTGGCGTCGTCGAATTCGAGGTCCACTACTCTTCTCCAGCCTTCACCACGGCCGAGCCGTGCTCTGTTGTTGCGGCGTTGCCGCGCTTCATTGCTGTGACGTCCATGCCGCCGAGTGGGCCGGACCCGACCTCGGCGTTGTGCGCGTGCGCGAAGTGGTGCAGACCGAACACCGAGTCCATGCCCGCGCGGATCCCCATGAGGTCCTCGCACTGGTTGACGGCCTTCTTGGTCAGCGCCAGTCCGAACTGCGGCATTGTCGCGATGCGGTCGGCGAGGTCCATCGCCGTCGACTCCAGGTCGGCGCGCGGGACCACCCGGCTCACCATGCCCCACTCGTAGGCCCGCTGAGCCGAGAACCGGTCACCGGTGTACAGGATCTCCTTCGCGGCGCGGGTTCCGAGGACCCACGGATGTGCGAAGTACTCGACACCCGGAATACCCATCCGGACAACGGGATCGGCGAAGAACGCGTCGTCGGAGGCGACGATCAGGTCGCACACCCACGACAGCATCAGCCCGCCCGCGATGCAGGCGCCCTGAACCATCGCGATCATCGGCTTCGGCAGGTCCCGCCAGCGGCGGCACATGCCGAGGTAGACCTCCATCTCGCGGGCGAACCGCTGATCGCCGCCCGGGCGGTCGACGTGGTCCCACCACATGACGGCCTTGTTCTCGTACGAGACGTGGTGGTCGCGTCCGACGGTTCCGATGTCGTGCCCCGCGCTGAAGTGCGCGCCGTTGCCTGCGAGCACGATCGCGCCCACGTCCGGGTCCTCGACCGCACGCTGGAACGCGGCGTCGAGCGCGTACGTCATCACCGAGTTCTGCGCGTTGCGGTAGGTGGGACGGTTCATCGTCACCACGGCGACGCGGCCGCGCACCTCGTAGGTGACGACGTCGCCCTCGTCGGGGACGGCGTCCGCAGGAACGTGATCGGTGGAGGCGGTCACGACTTGTCCTCTCGCAGTTCGTTCTTGAGCACCTTGCCGGAGGGGTTGCGCGGCAGGGAGTCGACGACGCGGACCGAGCGGGGGATCTTGAAGTTGGCCAGGTGCTCCTTGCAGAATGCGAGCACCTCCTGCTCGTCGACGGTACGTCCGGGTTTGGCCACCACGTATGCGCGGCCGACCTCGCCGGCCCGCTCGTCCGGGACTCCGATGACGGCGGACTCGGCCACCGAATCGAGCCGGGCGAGGGTGTTCTCGATCTCCGCGGGATAGACGTTGAACCCGTTGGAGATGTACATGTCCTTGAGCCGGTCGGTGATGTCGAGGTAGCCGCGGTCGTCGAGCACTCCGACGTCGCCCGTGTGCAGCCAGCCGTCGGTGTCGATGGTCTTCGCCGTGGCCTCCGGGTCGTCGAGGTAGCCGAGCATCACGTTCTCGCCGCGGACGAGGATCTCGCCGTGATCGCCGATGCGGACCTCCATGCCCGGGATCGCGCGTCCGGACGTCGTCGACACCGTGACCGGATCGTCGTCGGTGCGGCACATGGTGACCACGACGGCCTCGGTCTGCCCGTACGCGGTCAGCACCGCGTCGTATCCGAGCTCGGACTGCAGTCGCTCGACGAGCGTCACCGGGACCGCTGCCGCGCCGGTCACCGCGATCCGCAGGCTCGACAGGTCGTAGTCGTCGCGGGTCGGGAAGTCCAGGATCGACTGGTGGATGGTGGGGGCGCCGGGCAGGATGCTCACCCGCGCCTCGGCGATCCGCGCGGTCACGGCCGGAACGTCGAACACCGCCATCGGCACGATGGTGGCGCCGCGCAGCACGCACACCATGATTCCGGCCTTGTAGCCGAAGGTGTGGAAGAACGGATTGATGAGCAGTTCGCTGTCCGCCTCGGTGACCTCGGCGCAGGTGGCCCAGGCGTCGGCGATGCCGACGGTCTGCCGGTGCGCGGTCATCACACCCTTGCTCTTGCCGGTGGTCCCGGAGGTGAACAGGATGTCGGCGAGGTCGTCGGGTCCGACGGCATCGGCCCGCGCGTCGGCCTGCTCGGCGGGGACCGACTCCGCGAGGGTCGTGAGGTCGTCCCACTCGACGACGCTGTCGCTGCGCTCGGCCGGGTCGAACGGGATGCGGACGACGGTGTGCACGGCGTCGAGGTCGCCGTCGTCCGCGGCCTTCTGCAGTTCGGTCCAGCGGTCGGTCTTGAGGAACGGGCCGACCACGAACAGTGCCTTCGCACCGGTGCGGACCACCAGGTCGAGGGCCTCGCTACCCGTGTAGCGCGTGTTGATCGGCACGATCACGGCCCCGGCGTAGTGCGAGGCGAGGGCCGCGACCACCCAGTGGTGGGTGTTCGGCGCCCAGATCGCGATACGGTCGCCGGCATCGACGCCCCGGGCGATCAGGGCGCGTGCGGTGGTCCGGACCTGGTCGAGAAGGTCCGACCAGGTGATCCGGACGTCACCGTCCGCGATCGCCACGGCGTCACCGAATTCACGAGCGGCCCGCGTGAGCGCCGCGGGGGTTGTCTTCACATCAGTGGTCACTGGACTCCTCTACCTAGCAAGTGCTTGGTAGGTTACTCTACCGATGTGGATGCAAGCCAGGGGCTGGGAACAGCAGTAGAAGACGAGAAGTTCGCCGCCACCGTCCGTGAGTGGCTGGCCGACAACCTGACCGGCGAATTCGCCGGGCTGAAAGGCCTCGGCGGGCCCGGACGTGAACACGAGGCGTTCGACGAACGCCTCGCCTGGGACCGCCACCTCGCCGCGGCCGGATGGACCTGCCTCGGCTGGCCCAAGGAGTACGGCGGCAAGGACGCCACGATCAGCCAGCAGGTGATCTTCCACGAGGAGTACGCCCGTTCGGGTGCGCCCGCGCGGGTCAGTCACCTCGGCGAGGAACTGCTCGGACCGACGCTCATCGCATTCGGTACCGAGGAGCAGAAGCGTCGCTTCCTTCCCGGCATCAACACCGTCAGCGAACTGTGGTGCCAGGGTTACTCGGAGCCGAACGCGGGCTCCGACCTCGCCGGCGTCACCACCTCCGCCCGCCTCGACGGCGACCAGTGGCGCATCAACGGCCAGAAGGTGTGGACGTCGCTCGCGCACGTCGCGCAGTGGTGCTTCGTCGTCGCCCGCACCGAGCCGGGCTCGCAGCGTCACAAGGGCCTGTCCTACCTGCTCGTCCCGATGGACCAGCCCGGCATCGAGGTCCGGCCGATCCTGCAGCTCACCGGCACCTCCGAGTTCAACGAGGTGTTCTTCGACGACGCCCGCACCGACGCCGACCTCGTCGTCGGCGAGCCCGGCCAGGGCTGGGCGGTCGCGATGGGCACCCTCACGTTCGAACGTGGCATCTCCACCCTCGGCCAGCAGGTCGGGTTCGCGAAGGAACTCGCCGCCATTGCCCTGCAGGCCGAACGCAACGGCGCCGCACAGGACCCCGTCATCAAGGACAAGCTCACCCGCGCGTGGATGGGCCTGCAGGTGATGCGCGCCCATGCGATGCGGACCCTGTCCTCCGTCGACGCCACCGGAAACGGCGGCGAGGCGTCCGTCGCGAAGCTGCTGTGGGCCAACTGGCATCGCGGTCTCGGCGAGCTCGCGATGGAGGTCGCTGGAGCCGAGAGCCTGCTCGCCGGCGACGGCCCGTTCGGCGCCGACGCCGACCTCAGCGACGAGCAGCGTCTGTTCCTGTTCAGCCGCGCCGACACCATCTACGGCGGATCCAACGAGATCCAGCGCAACATCATCGCCGAGCGGGTGCTCGGCCTTCCCCGAGAGGCACGCCCGTGACCGCCACCGTCAAGTCCCCGCTCTCCGTCGCCCCCGAGGAGATCGAGGGCCACAACCTGCTCAAGGGCAAGAAGGTCGTCGTCACCGCCGCGGCGGGCACCGGCATCGGCTTCGCGACCGCGCGCCGCGCCCTGCTCGAGGGCGCCGACGTCCTCGTCTCCGACTTCCACGAGCGGCGTCTCGGCGAGACCGTCGAGAAGCTGGCCGCCGAGTTCGGTACGCAGCAGATCGAGTCGTTCGTCTGCGACGTCTCGAGCACCGAACAGGTCGACGCTCTGATCGCGGGCGCCGCCGAGAAGCTCGGTCGCATCGACGTCCTCGTCAACAACGCCGGACTCGGCGGCGAGACCCCGATCGTCGACATGACCGACGACCAGTGGGACCGCGTCCTCGACATCACGCTGAACAGCACGTTCCGCGCGACCCGCGCCGCGCTGCGCTACTTCGAGTCGGTCGACCACGGCGGCGTCCTCGTCAACAACGCGTCGGTCCTCGGCTGGCGCGCACAGCACTCGCAGTCGCACTACGCGGCGGCGAAGGCCGGAGTCATGGCGCTGACCCGCTGCTCGGCGATCGAGGCGGCCGAGTTCGGTGTCCGCATCAACGCGGTCGCCCCGTCCATCGCGAAGCACCCGTTCCTCGCGAAGGTCACCAGCGACGAACTGCTCGACACGCTGGCCTCCCGCGAGGCGTACGGTCGTGCCGCCGAGGTGTGGGAGATCGCCGCGACCATCGCCATGCTCGCCAGCGACTACACCACCTACCTCACCGGCGAGATCGTCTCCATCTCCAGCCAGCGGGCCTAGGTTCTCGCCCCCGCACCTCGTTCCCGAATGGCCCATTCGATCGCTTCAGGCGATCGAATGGGCCATTCGGGTGAGTAAGGGGGAGGTGTCAGGCGGAGTAGCCGCCGTCGATGTTCAGTTTCTGGCCGGTGACGAAGCCTGCGCGCTCGCTCGCGAGGAACGCCACGGCCGCCGCGACGTCCGATGCACGGCCGAAGCGGTTCAACGGGATTCGGCTCTTCGCGACGGCGAGCGCGCGCTCGTCGAGGTCGTCGCTGCCGATGAGGCGTTCGGCCATACCGTCGGTGAGCATGCCGGGGCCGACGGAGTTGAAGCGGACGCCGTACCGGCCCTCCTCGACTGCGAACGCCCGGACGAGCGCCTCGACGGCGCCCTTGGTTCCCGACGACAGGCCGTCGCGGACGGGGTAGCGATCGGTGGCGGCGGTCGTCACCGCGACGACGGATCCCTGCGCCGCGCGCAGGGCAGGCAGCAGTGCGTGCACGACCGCGAAGAACGCGGTGGCCTCGGCGTCGAGGTGGCGCGCGTAGACGTCCGGAGTCACCGACGACAGGTGGACCATCGGAATGTGTGGCCCCGCGGCGTGCACGAGCACCGACGGCTCGCCGAACTCGCCGCGCACCCGATCCGCCCATGCGGCGACCGCCGCGGTGTCCGTGAGATCGACGCGGTCCGCTCGGGCCTTCCCGCCTGCGGCGGCGACCTCGGCGACGACGGCGTCGGCGCGTTCGGAGTTGCTGCGGTAGGTGAGCGCGACCGGACGACCCTCCGAGGCCAGGTGCCGGACGATCTCGATTCCGATTCCGCCGGTTCCACCGGTGACGACGGCGCAGTGTGACGACTCGACCATCCACTCACCCTAACAATTGCTTGGTTGGTATGGTGAGGGGGTGAGTCCATCGTCCCGCGCCGAAGAATCCGCCGCCAAGTCGGGCCGCCGCGCCGAACTGCTCGACCTGGCGGCCACGCTGTTCGCGGACCGCGGCACCCGCGCGACCACCGTTCGCGACATCGCCGATGCGGCAGGCATCCTCTCGGGCAGCCTGTACCACCACTTCGACTCGAAGGAGTCGATGGTCGACGAGATCCTCCGCGGATTCCTCGACGACCTGTTCGGCCGGTACCGCGTCATCACGGAAGCCGGTCTCGGCGCGCGGGCCACCCTCGAGGCGCTGGTTGTCACCTCGTTCGAGGCGATCGACAGCTCGCACGCCGCCGTCGCCATCTACCAGGACGAGGCGAAACATCTCGTCGGGAACGAGCGTTTCGCCTACATCACCGAACGCAATCGGGAGTTCCGGACGCTCTGGGTGTCCGTTCTCGAATCCGGTGTCGCCGACGGCAGTTTCCGGCCCGACATCGACATCGAACTCGTCTACCGATTCATGCGGGACACCGTGTGGGTCGCGGTCCGGTGGTACCGGCCCGGCGGTCCGATGACCGCAGAGACCGTAGCCAAGCAGTACCTCGCCATCGTGCTTGACGGGCTGTCGAGCCCCGACGCACAGCACTGACACCGTAGGAGCACCCATGCCCGAGGCATACATCGTCGACGCGATCCGCACCCCGATCGGGAAGAAGAACGGCGCCCTGGCCGGCGTCCACCCGATCGATCTCGGAGCGCACATCCTCAAGTCGCTCGTCGACCGCACCGGCATCGACGCCTCCGACGTCGACGACGTCGTGTTCGGTTGCGTCGACGCGATCGGCGGCCAGGCCGGCAACATCGCCCGCATGTCGTGGCTCGCGGCGGGCCTGCCGCAGCACGTCCCGGGTGTCACCGTCGACCGTCAGTGCGGGTCGAGCCAGCAGGCCATCCAGTTCGGTGCGCAGGCGATCCTCTCCGGCACCGCCGACCTGATCATCGCCGGCGGCGTCCAGAACATGAGCCAGATCCCGATCTCCGCCGCGATGATCGTCGGCAAGGAGTACGGCTTCACCACCCCGTCCGCGGAGTCGGTGGGCTGGACCGAGCGCTACGGCGACCAGGAGGTGTCGCAGTTCAAGGGCGCCGAGATGATCGCCGACAAGTGGGACATCAGCCGCGAGGACCTCGAGAAGTGGGCGCTGCAGAGCCACGAGCGCGCGAAGGCCGCGATCGCCGCAGGCCGCTTCGACAACGAGATCGTCCCGCTCGGCGACGCAACCGTCGACGAGGGCCCGCGTGAGACCAGCCTGGAGAAGATGGCGGGCCTGAACGTCCTCACCGAGGGCGGCAAGATGACCGCGGCCGTCGCCAGCCAGATCTCCGACGGTGCCAGCGCGCTGCTGCTCGCGTCCGAGGAAGCGGTCGCCAAGCATGGACTCAAGCCGCGCGCCCGCATCCACCACATGAGCGCCCGCGGTGACGACCCGATCTTCATGCTGTCCGCGCCGATCCCGGCCACCCAGCACGCGCTCGAGAAGACCGGCCTGACGATCGACGACATCGACGTGGTCGAGATCAACGAGGCGTTCGCCCCGGTCGTCCTCGCGTGGATCAAGGAGATCGGCGCCGACCCGGCGAAGGTCAACGTCAACGGCGGCGCGATCGCTCTCGGCCACCCGCTCGGCGCGACCGGCACCAAGCTGATGGCGACGCTGCTCAACGAGCTCGAGCGCACGGGCGGCCGCTACGGTCTGCTCACCATCTGCGAGGGTGGCGGCACCGCGAACGTGACGATCATCGAGCGCATCGAGCAGTAACGCACGGTTGTTCGGACAGCGCCTCGACGGTCATCGGCCGTCGAGGCGCTCGCGTTTCCGTGCGCTATCGCAGCGAGTCGATGACGGCGAACAGAGCGTCCGCGAGTTGCTCGCACCAGTCGTCGGCACCGTCGTGACCGTGCGCGACACCACGAATCATGGTGGCCGACACCAGCATGTCGAACACGATGCCCGCCGTCGCCTCGGCCTGCGGACCCGCGCTCGGGACGGCATCGGTGATGCGTTCGGCCAGGGCCGCACGGGCGGGCGCCTCGGCCCGTTCGACGAGCCGTTCGTGGACGCCGTCGTGATGGTGGTACGCCGACAGCAGTCCGGGAATCGCCGACCGGGCGGCGGGATGCGCGATCTGATCCAGGAACATGCGGGTCCAGGTCAGCAGGTCGGCGCGCAGGTCGTCCGTGGCCGGGGGGAGCGCCGGACTCTGGCCCTCCTGCAGGCCGAAGATCGCATCCTCGATGATCATCTCGCGGGTGGCCCAGCGCCGATAGATGGCCGGGGCGCTCACCTGGGCACGCCGGGCGATCGCCTGGATGGTCGTCTTCTGGTAGCCCGACTCGACGAGGAGAGCTACCGTTGCCGCGAGAACGGCACGATCGACCTGGGGATCGCGCGGGCGGCCAGGCCCGGCGGCGTCCGGTCGTCGATCGCGAGTCAGGTTCACGAATGCGGACATTACCTGAGGTGAGGCGCGCGACAGCCGCAGACCGGCGAGTACGTTCGGCGGCGATTCGGCATTTCAGCGGCGGGTCGCCGTCACGGTGAAACCGGTCGGCATCATGGTCAGGCGCTCCTCGATCCGGAGCCGATAGCCCGGGTCGCTCGCCACTTCGTAGCGTTGCAGAAGGATGCCGAGCACGAGGACAGCCTCGTGGATCGCGAACTGACGCCCGATGCAGGCACGTTCACCGGTACCGAACGGCTTGTACGCGTGCGGCGGCCTGCCGCGCATCCGGTCGGGCAGGAATCGGTCGGGATCGAACTCGTCGGCGTCCGGGCCCCACACGGAGTTCCGGTGCAGCGCGGGAATCAACACGAGCATCCAGTCACCCGCTGCCATCCGGTGACCTGACTGCAGCGTGGTGTCCGCGATCGCCTCCCGCGCATAGGCCGGCGCAGTCGGCCACAGACGCAACGTCTCGTCGAGGATTCGCCGCATGTACCGGAGTTTCGCGACCTGTTCGTAGCTGGGGCGGACGCTCGGGTCGGTGCCCCAGACCCGGTCCACCTCCTCCTGAGCGCGGGCGAGCAGATCCGGACGACGGGTCAGGTGGAACAGGGCGAACGACAGCGCCCCCGAAGTGGTTTCGTGCCCGGCGACGAGGAACGTGATCACCTGGTGCCGGATGTTCAGCTCGTCCACCCGGTCCGGGTCGCCGTCCCGCTCGGCCCGCAGCATCAAGTCGAGCAGGTCGTCGGGTGCGTCGTCGCTCGTGTCCCGGCGTGAGCGGATCACCTCGTCCACGACGTGCGCCAGGTGGGCAACGTCGGCGGCATGCCGCGCCCGCCGTCGCCTCGTCGTGAACATGCCGAGCGGGGTCGTCTTGCGCTGGGCATCGGTCAGCGCGCGGACCATCGCCGCGACGAACGGGTGCGTGTCCCGGCGGCGGAACGAGTCGAACGGGAAGCTGAACCCGGTCCGGCCGATCGTCTCGAGGGTCAGCTTGGTCATGTCCGTCGCGACATCGATCGGCATGCCGGGGGAGCGGTCCCAGTGGTCGGTCAGCTCGGCGGCGACGTCGACCATCGTCTCGTGATAGCCGCGCATCGCCGACTGCGTGAACGCAGGCGCGAGCAGCGTGTGTGCCTTCCGCCAGTTGGGTTCCTGGGTGTAGGCGGTGAACAGCCCGTCGCCCGCGATTCCCCGCAGGGCGGCGACCGCGGGAGTGAGATGCTTGCGGAAGCGGGTCTCGTCCGACAATTCGGCCACGACGTCCGGGTCGGACACGATCACGAACCGAGTTCCGAGCACCTCCCGCTCGTAGATCGGCCCGAGTTCGGATGCGAACCGCATCGAATCCTGAACCGGGGTACGGGGACTGACCCCGAGCACGTCACCGAGAAGCGGGACGCGCCACTTCGGGCGAGGAATCGTGAGGCCGGGCGGTGACAGTTCGACGGTCAAGCGGAACCCCCTGAAAGCGTCATCGGCAGTCACCGTACGCCCGTGGTCGGGTCGTCGGGCCGCGCTTTCGGGGCTACCGTCGATACATGTGCCGAAACATCACCGAGTTGCGCGGCCTCGAGCCGGCTGCGACCGCGGAGGAGATCGAGGCCGCCGCGGTCCAGTACGTCCGGAAGGTCAGCGGAATCCACAAACTGTCCGACAACACCCGTGAACCGTTCGAGCGCGCGGTCGCCGAGGTCACCGCCGCGACGCACCGGATGCTCGCCGAGCTGCCGGAGCGTCGCCAGCCACCGCAGTCGGTCCCGCCGCTGCGTCGCCCCGAGGTGCAGGCCCGCATCGCGGCCCGCGAGGCCGCAGCCGCTGCCGGCGCCTGACACCCACCCGCGCGCTCCTCGTCAATGGCTGAACGTGGCTTTCATCTCGTTCAGCCGAACGAACGCCACCTTCAGCCAGAACCATGGGGACGCCCACGAACGGCTGAACGTGGCTTTCGTCTTGTTGATGCGAGCGAAAGCCACGTTCAGCCAGACGTGGGGGAGCGCGTCAGGCGCGGAGGGCGCCCAGGGCGTCGATGCGCTTGACGGCGTCCGCGATGATGCGGTCGATCAACTCCTGGCAGCTGGGCAGGTCGTCGATCATGCCGACCACCTGTCCCGACGCCAGCACGCCCGCCTCGGTGTTGCCCTCGACCAGGCCGGCCTTGAGCAGCATCGGGGTGTTGGCGGCCATGATGATCTGCTGCCACGTCCGGTCGCCGGACTTCTTCATCGCCAGGCCGTCCTTGGCGAGCGTCGACCACTTCATGCCGGTCATCGACTTGAACTTCATCGCGTTGCGGGTCGCGGCGACGAGTCCCTTCGCGTAGCTTGACTTCTCCAGGCTGTTCACCAGGTCCGTGTTGAGGACGCGGTGCGGCATGCCGTCGACCTTCACCGACACGGTGGTGTCGGTCAGGCCGCGCTGAAGGTACTGCTGCTTGACCGAGTCCGGCACCGCCGAGTCGCTGGTGAGCAGGAACCGGGTGCCCATCGCGACACCGGCTGCACCGTACGACAGCGCGGCCGCCAGGCCGCGACCGTCGAAGAACCCGCCACCCGCGATCACCGGGATGTCGACGGCGTCGAGGACCGACGGCAGCAGCAGCGTCGTCGCGACGCCACCGGTGTGCCCGCCGCCCTCGCCGCCCTGCACCACGACCGCGTCCGCGCCCCAGGACGCCACCTTGACGGCGTGCTTGGCGGCACCGATCGACGGGACGACGACGATGCCGTTGTCCTTGAGCTTCGCGATCAGGTCCTTTTTCGGGGCGAGCGCGAACGACGCGACCTTCACGCCCTCGCGGATCAGCAGGTCACACCGCTGTCCGGCGTCCGACGCGTCGGCACGCATGTTGACGCCGAACGGCTTGTCGGTGAGCTGCTTGGTCTTCTTGATCGCGGCTTCGAGCTCGTCGTACGTCATCGTCGCCGAGGCGAGGATGCCGAGGCCGCCGGCGTTGCAGGTGGCCGCCGTCAGACGCGGGCCGGACACCCAGCCCATGCCGGTCTGCACGATCGGGTGCTCGATGCCGACCAGCTCGGTCAGCGGGGTGCGCAGCACCTGGCGTGTCACGCCGGGACCTCGCGGTCACGGAAGTTCTTCGGGTCCAGGACCTCTCGGATGATCCGCAGTTCCTCGTCGGTCGGCTCGCGGGTGACGCCCGCCTCGGCGAGCCCGGCGACCTCGAAGGAGGTGTTCTCGGCGACCTCGTCGGCGGTGACGCCGGGGTGCAGCGTCAGGGCGCGGAACGTGCGGCCCGGACCACCGAAGTCGAAGACGCCGAGGTTGGTGACGACGCGGTACACACCGAGGTACTTGTACGCCGGGTTCTCCGGATCGACCTTGTCGTAGCCGACGCCGGAGACGACGTCGACCTGGTCGCAGAACACCCGCGAGGTGTGCTTGCCGACCCAGTAGCTGGTCGCGTGGTTGATGGTGTTGCCCGGGGCGCCGCGGACACCGAACATCTGCCGGCTCGGCTGCTGCAGCGGGCCGAACGCGGACAGGTTCTGGTTGCCGTACTTGTCGATCTGGTTGGCGCCCATGACGACGTGGCGACGACCGGAGGCGACGACGTCGAACACCTTGCGGAACGGCATCCAGCCCTCGACCGGGCCGGTCTTGCCGACTGCGGGGGTGTCGGCGAGAATCAGCGCCTCACCGTCGGTGATCAGCAGGTCCGGCTCGGTGGTGAGGCGGGCCAGGCGGGCGCCGAGCTGCGACATCGTCGACATCGGGCTGGCCATGATCTCGCCGGCGCCGGCGAAGAGGTCGGCGCAGGCGATCGCGCAGTACTCGGCGCGAGTAACGGTCTCGGTGGCGGTCATGCCTGCTCCTCTGCGAACTTCTTGACGGCGGCCTGGTAGTCGTCCTCGGAACCGGACAGGAAGCGGTCCACGAAGGCCTGCCACGACTCGGGGGTCTTGGCGGCCTCGGCGTAGTGCTTCTGGAACTTCTCGTCGCGGCCGTAGGACTCGCCGGCGAGGGTGAAGTGCGCGCCGTTCGGGGCCTCGACGACGGCGTCGACCATCATCCGGTTGACGATCAGCTGCTGCAGCGGCACCTCCTTGACCAGCTGCTCGGTCTCGACGACCTTCTCGACGGAGAGGTACCGCTTCTCGGCGGCCATCAGGTACAGGTCGTCGAAGTAGGGATCGACGCCCAGGTAGCCGGCGTTGCCACGGGCGTCGCCGATGTTCAGGTGAACGAAGGCGGCGTCGAGGTTCAGTGCGGGCATCGCGATCAGGGTCTCGGGCTTGCCGGACTCGTCGGCGTAGGGGGAGGTGACGGTCTTGAGCTCGTCGCCCCAGAAGTTCTGCACGTCCGAGCCGAGGCCGGCGCGGATCGGCAGGAACGGAAGGCGCGCGGCGGCGGCTTCGAGGCCGCACTTGACCATGCCCTCGTCCATCTCGCGGGCGACGAGATCGCCGGACGTGCGGGCCTTCGCGAACCACGGGTCGTAGAACGGCGCCGAGTCCAGCGACACGAAGCCGTAGTACGCCTTCTTCACCTTGCCTGCCGAGCACAGCAGGCCGAGGTCGGGTCCGCCGTAGGTGACGACGGTCAGGTCCTTGATGTCCGAGCGCAGGATCGCGCGGACGAACGCCATCGGCTTGCGGCGCGATCCCCAGCCGCCGAGGCCGATGGTCATGCCGCTACGCAGTTCGCCGACGACCTCGTCGAGCGACTTCCTCTTGTCAGCCATTTCTCTGTTCACTCCTACTTGTTCGCGCGCGGCTTGCCGGTGGCGACGAACTCGTCGCGGTGCTCGTCGGCGACGCCGGCGAGGTTCAGTTCGAACGTGAAGCCCTGCTCGATCCGGTAGCTGGTGTGCACGTCCATCACGTCGATGCGGTTGATGGCTTCCTTGGCGCGACGGATCACCCGGGTGTCCTTGGCGGCGATCTCGCCGGCGATCTTCAGCGCGCAGGCATCGAGCTCGGCGCGCGGGACGACGTCGTACACGGAGCCGAAGTGCTTGAGCGTCTGGGCGTCGACGTTCTTCGCCGTGTAGTACAGCGTGCGCATCATGTGCTGCGGGACCAGGCGGGCGAGGTGCGTGGCCGCACCGAGTGCACCGCGATCGACCTCGGGCAGGCCGAAGATTGCGTCGTCGGACGCGACGATGACGTCCGCGTTGCCGACGAGTCCGATGCCGCCACCGACGCAGAAGCCGTTGACCGCCACCACGACCGGAACCTCGCAGTCGTAGACGGCGGAAAAGGCTGCGGCGCAACCGTGATTCGCGGCGATCAGAGCGCCGTGCCCCTCGGTGGCCTGCATCTCCTTGATGTCGACGCCGGCGTTGAAGCCCCGGCCCTCGGCTCGCAGGATCACCACGTGGGTGCTCATGTCCTTGCCGGCCTCACGGATGGCGTCGGCCAGTTCGAACCATCCCTGGGAGGGGATCGCGTTCACGGGCGGGTAGTCGACGGTGACCGTGGTGATGCCGGCCCCGTCGGAAGTGGAGGTGATTCCCATCGTGTTTCCTTAGGTAGGTCGCCAAACCAAGCGATTGCTTGGTAAGTTATCACACCTGTGGGCCGGGCTGGAGCCCGTTGCATGCGGCAACGGAGGGAACCCTCGGCCCACAGGGAAACTCGAACCCCGTCCCGGGGGCGGGAACTCGAACCGTTCCGGAGACGAACAGCGGAGGTGTGTGGTGGATCTGGGTCTGGACGGCAGCGTCGTGCTCGTCACCGGCGGCGTGCGAGGGGTGGG
The DNA here is from genome assembly GCF_042681175.1 of Rhodococcus gannanensis. Classification (NCBI taxonomy): domain Bacteria; kingdom Bacillati; phylum Actinomycetota; class Actinomycetes; order Mycobacteriales; family Nocardiaceae; genus Rhodococcus; species Rhodococcus gannanensis. The sequence continues at coordinate 134,591 of NZ_JBHUFB010000022.1, read as the reverse complement.
TGCCGGCATCAGCCGCGCCTTCCTGCGGGCAGGCGCGACCGTGGTGACGTGTGCGCGACGGCCCGGTGACGAACCGATCGAGGTCGACGGGCGGACCGTCGAGTTCCTCGAGTGCGACGTGCGTGACCCGGAGCAGGTGCAGGCGATGATCGAGCGGATCGTCGACACGCACGGCCGGCTCGACGCGCTGGTCAACAACGCAGGAGGGTCGCCGTCCGCGATGGCAGCCGACGCCAGCCCGCGGTTCCACGCGAAGATCGTCGAGCTGAACCTGCTGTCGCCGCTGCTCGTCGCGCAGGCCGCGAACGCAGTGATGCAGAAGCAGGACACCGGCGGTGCGATCGTCAACATCTCCAGCGTCAGCGGCGTGCGCCCGTCGCCCGGCACCGCCGCGTACGGCGCCGCGAAGGCGGGCGTCGACAGCCTGTCGCGGTCGCTCGCGGTGGAGTGGGCGCCGAAGGTGCGGATCAACTCGGTCGTCGTCGGAATGGTCGAGACCGAGCAGTCGCACCTGTTCTACGGCGACGAGGACGGCATCGCGGCGGTCGGCGAGACCGTTCCGCTGGGACGGCTCGCCCGGCCCGACGACATCGGGAACTGCGCAGTGTTCCTGGCATCCCCGCTGGCGGCCTACGTCAGCGGATCGACCCTGACTGTCCACGGTGGCGGCGAACGTCCCGCCTTCCTGGCGGCGGGCAATGCCGAATCAAACAAGTGAGCTACGACAAGTGAGTGGAGAAGAAGTGAGCGGATTGGTGGACGGCCGCGTCGTCATCGTGACGGGCGCGGGCCGCGGAATCGGACGGGCGCACGCGCTGGCCTTCGCAGCGGAGGGCGCGAAGGTCGTCGTCAACGACATCGGCGTCGGCGGCGACGGCACCGCGACCGGTGAGAGCCCCGGCGAGCTGGTCGTCGCGGAGATCGTCGCCGCAGGCGGCACAGCCGTCGTCAACGGCGACGACGTCGCCTCGTGGGAGGGTGCGCAGAATCTCGTGCAGACCGCCCTCGACAACTTCGGCGGCCTCGACGTGCTGGTCAACAACGCGGGCTTCCTGCGCGACCGCATGCTCGTCGGCATGAGCGAGGAGGAGTGGGATTCCGTCATCCGCGTCCACCTCAAGGGCCACTTCGCGCCGCTGCGGCACGCGGCCGCCTTCTGGCGCGCCGAGTCCAAGGCCGGCCGCCCGGTCGATGCCCGCATCATCAACACCAGCTCGGGTGCAGGACTGCAGGGCTCCATCGGTCAGGGCAACTACGCGGCCGCGAAGGCGGGCATCGCGGAGATGACGATCCAGGCCGCCGCGGAGCTCAAGAACTACGGGGTCTCCGTCAACGCGATCGCCCCGTCCGCGCGCACCCGGATGACGCTCGGTGCCGGCGGCGCGATGGCCGAGATGATGGCGGCGCCGGAGAACGGCTTCGACGCGATGGCGCCCGAGAACATCTCGCCGCTCGTGGTGTGGCTGGGCTCCACCGAGTCCAAGGACGTCACCGGCCGGGTGTTCGAGGTCGAGGGCGGCAAGATCACGGTCGCCGAGGGCTGGCGCCACGGCCCGGCCCAGGACAAGGGTGACCGCTGGGATCCGAAGGAGATCGGGCCGGTCGTCGCCGACCTGCTCGCCAAGGCCGAGGTTCCGACCCCCGTCTACGGGGCGTAAGCGGCTCCGCCGCCTGTGCGCGTTTTTGGTAGTTCCCACTACCAAAAACGCGCACAGGTGTCAGCGGCCTGCGGGGGCGCGGACGACGACGGTCGTGCCGGGGAAGTAGGCGGCGAGCTCCGTACGCGACTCCTTGAGCGCGGCCAGGCCGTAGCCCTTCTTGCGGGACTCGGGTGCCACCCAGACCGCGATGTTCACCTCGTGGCCGGTGAGCTCGCCGAACACGAGGCCGACGCTGGCGGGCTCGCCGCGCGAGACGTCCTCGCACACGAACCACGCCGCGGACTCGTCGTCCACGCGGCGCAGCCCCTCGGCACGTTCGGTTTCGACGCGATCCGCCGACCACGGTGCGCCGCTCTCGTCGAACTGCTCGGTCGACCGCTTCGCGAACAGTGCGGTGTCGGCGTCGCTGGTGCTGAAGGGGCGCAACCGGAAACCCTCCCCGGTGGCAGCAGGACGCTGTTCGGGGAGCCACTTGAGGGTGGCGTCCAGATTCGCGATCTCGTCGCTGAGCCGGTCCCGTTCCAGACGGGTCAACCGGCCGAGCTGGAGTGCGAGCACGACCTCCGCGTTCGCGGGACTGGTTGCGAGCAGCCCGCTGACGGCGGCAACCGCGGCCTCGTGGTCGTCGCTGTCGACGATCGCGTCGAGAACCTCGTGCCGCTTCTCCAGCGCCGCGAGCAGTGCGGACGCCAGTTCACGTCGGTTCAGGATCTGATCCTGCGGGCCAGCCGTCATGACGAATCTCCCTATCCGTTGAGGTGCACGGTCGGACCCCGTGCCGCCCGGATGAGGGCGCGCACGCGGGCGGTCCTGTTCGCATTCTCGACCACCCGCGGCGCATCCGCTACGCGCAGACCACGACCGGGATCTTCCGATCGGTCCACGACTGGTAGTCGTCGAACTCCGGATACATCGCGACCAGCTTCGGCCACAGTTCGGCGCGCTCGTCGTCTTCGGCGACGGTCGCGGTGAGCGTGCGCACCTGCGAGCGGATCTGAACGGTGACGTTCGGGTCCGCCTTCAGGTTCAGGTACCACATGGGGTGCTTCGGCTGGCCGCCCTGCGAGGCGACCAGCACCACCCGGTCACCGTCCTCCAGGAACAGCAGCGGGCTGACCCGCGGCTCCCCGGACTTGCGGCCGGTGGTGGTGAGCAGGCAGATCGGCAGCCCGTTCTTCGCGGCACTGCCGACCCGCCACGTGCCTCCGAGTCGCCCGCCGGTCGCGCGGTACGCCGTGACGTTCCACTTCGACATCCACTTGATGATCGTCCGGGTGAACCCGGTGTCGAGCAGCGGGGGACGCTTCATCGGACGCTCAGATCCGCTCGATGATCGTGCCGGTGGCGAGGGCGCCGCCCGCGCACATCGTGATCAGCGCGGTCGAGCCGTCGCGGCGCTCGAGTTCGTGCAACGCGGTGGTGATCAGCCGCGAGCCGGTGCTGCCGACCGGGTGGCCGATGGCGAGGGCGCCGCCGTTGACGTTCACCTTGTCCATGTCCGGGCCGTGGACCTGCGCCCACGACAGCGCGACGGACGCGAACGCCTCGTTGACCTCGAACAGGTCCAGGTCGCCGATCTTCATGCCTGCCTTCTCCAGCACCCGGGCGGTCGCCTGGACCGGTCCGTCGAGGTGGAACTCGGGCTCGGCGCCGACGAGGACCTGCGAGACGATCCGCGCCCGCGGCTTCAGGCCGAGCGCCAGCGCGCGGTCGGAGTCCATGAGCAGGACGGCCGCGGCGCCGTCGGAGATCTGCGAGGAGGTGCCCGCGGTGTGGATGCCGCCCTCGAGGACGGGCTTGAGCTTCGCGAGCGACTCGGCGGTGGTGTCGCGTAGGCCCTGGTCGCGGCTGACGATCTGCGTCTCGCCGGACTTGTTGCCCTCCTTGTCGACGACGGGTGCCGCGACGTGCAGCACCTCGCGGTCGAACCGTCCCTCTTCCCACGCCTGCTTGGCGAGGGCCTGGGACCGGACACCGAGCGCTTCGACGTCGTCGCGGGTGAGTCCGCGGCGCTTGGCGATCCGCTCGGCCGCCTCGAACTGGTTCGGCATGTCGATGTTCCACGACTCGGGGCGACGCGGGCCGGCCTCGGTGCCGACGTTGGCGCCCAGCGGAACCTGGCTCATCGCCTCGACACCGCAGGCGATGCCGACCTCGATGGCGCCGGCGGCGATCAGGCCGGCGATCAGATGGTTGGCCTGCTGTGCGGATCCGCACTGGGCGTCGATGGTGGTGGCGCCGACCTGCCACGGCAGCCCGGCGGCGAGCCAGGAGGTGCGGGTGACGTTGTTGGACTGCGCGCCGGCCTGCGTGACGCAGCCGCCGATGACCTGCTCGACGAGGGCGGGGTCGACCCCGGCCCGCTCGAGGACACCGACCTGCGCGGCGCCGAGGATCTCGGCGGCGTGCAGCCCGGAGAGCCAGCCTCCGCGCTTCCCGATCGGGGTGCGGGCGGCTTCGACGATTACTGGTGTGCCCACGGTGGGCTCCTTTCACGATTCTCTCAAAAAAGTAGAACAGGTTCCGTATGGCGGCAAGGACTGTGGCCGCAGATCTTTCCTAGAGGAGAGGGCTGTGATTCAATACGAGTAGAACGTGTTACAGATCACTGAGCGACATGGTTCGCAAGGGCAGGAGACAGCAGTGGCGCAGCCCAACATTCCCGCGGGTTTCGACTTTACGGACCCCGACATCTACGCACACCGACTTCCGGTCGAGGAGCTGGCGGAGGTCCGCCGGACCGAGCCCGTGTACTGGGTCGAGCAGCCGGACGGCGTCGGTGGATTCAACGACGGTGGCTACTGGCTGGTCACCCGTCACGAGGACATCCGTGACGTGTCGATGCGCAGCGAGGTGTTCTCCACCTGGGAGAACACCGCGATCCCGCGCTTCCAGGACGACATCCCGCGCGAGAACATCGAACTGCAGCGCTTCGTCCTCCTGAACAAGGACGCCCCCGAGCACACGAAGCTGCGCAAGCTCGTCTCTCGTGGCTTCACCCCGCGCGCCATCAACAGCCTCAAGGACGAGCTCGCCGATCGCGCCGAGAAGATCGTCAAGGCCGCCGCCGCGGAGGGCAGTGGTGACTTCGTCACCCAGATCTCCGCGGAGCTCCCGCTGCAGGCGATCGCCGAGCTCATCGGTGTCCCGCAGGAGGATCGCGGCAAGCTGTTCGACTGGTCCAACCAGATGACCTCCTACGACGATCCCGAGTCCACGGACGATCCCGCTGCCGCCTCCATGGAGATCCTCGGCTACGCGTACCAGCTCGCCGAGGCCCGCAAGGCGACGCCGGCGGACGACATCGTGACCACTCTGATCGAGGCCGACGTCGACGGAGAGACGCTCTCCGCGGAGGAGTTCGGCTTCTTCGTGATCGTCCTCGCGGTCGCGGGCAACGAAACCACGCGCAATGCAACCACGCACGGCATGAAGGCCTTCATGGACAATCCCGAACAGTGGGAGCTGTACAAGAAGGAGCGCCCGAAGACCACTGCGGACGAGATCATCCGCTGGGCCACCCCGGTGGCGGCCTTCCAGCGCACCGCGCTCGAGGACACCGAGATCGGTGGCGTACAGATCAAGAAGGGGCAGCGCGTGGTGATGAACTACGTGTCGGCGAACTTCGACGAAGAGGTCTTCGAGAACCCGCACACCTTCGACATCACCCGTGACCCGAACCCGCACCTCTCGTTCGGTGGCACCGGTGCGCACTACTGCCTCGGTGCGAACCTCGCCCGCATGGAGATCGACCTGATCTTCAACGCGATCGCGGATTTCGTTCCCGACATCGTCGAGGTTGCGACCCCGCGCCGCCTGCGCTCCGGCTGGCTGAACGGCCTGAAGGAGTACCAGGTGGACTACAAGACCCAGGGCACCGGTGGGGGTTGCCCCGTCGCGCACTGACGGCTCACTGAGGGAGAGCACCGAGCAGTGTGCGAGGCGGCGCCGGCGGGATCGTGAGGTTCCCGCCGGCGCTGTCGGATTTCCGGGCCGCGGCGTGAGGGCGTCGCCGGTTCCGGAAGCGAACACGACGAAACGAGAAGGGCTGCACCGATCTTTCGGTGCAGCCCTTCTCGTTTCGGTGTTCTGTCAGAGTTTGACGAGAGTCTTCATCGCCCGCTCGACCTCCCAGAAGGCCCGCAGCGACTGCAGCTTGCCCTCCTCGTTGACGCGGTAGACGAACACGCCCTCGGCGTCGATCTGCGCACCTGCCATCACGGTGCGGATGCGCCCGATGTTGACGACCTCGTTTCCGCACAGCAGCTGGTCGTCGATGATGAACGTCAGCGAATCCGTGTTGGCGATGGTCATGTCGTAGAACTTCGAGATCGCCTCACGGCCGTGGTGTCCCTTGCCCTCGGGGTCGAAACCCGAAGGGCCGACCGGGTCCTCGACCCAGCCGTCCTCGGCGAACAGGTTCAGCCACTCTTCCTTGCGCTTCCCGCTCGCCGCCGACTGCGACGCCTTCGATGCGGTCAGTGCGGGATGCTCCTCGTTGGCGGTGCCGACCGGTGTCGTGGTCGTGGTGTCGCTCATGACGCTCCTATCCGATGTTCTCGGCGGCGAACTTGCGTAGCGAGTCCTGCTTGGCTTCGAGCGGTCCGTCGAACGCGACCCCGTCGAACAGCCACGGGACCACGATCGTGTCGGTGATGCCGGCCTCGGCGAGCTCGGCGTAGCCGTCCTTACCGAACCGGTCGATGCACACCGCCTGGATCTCGAACGGTTCGTTCTCCCTGCCGTATTCGGCGCGCAGCTCGTCCAGGCGGAGCTTGGTCGCCGCGAGATCCTTGAACTTCATCATCGCCGACGTCCAGCCGTCACCGACGCGGGCGGCGCGCTTCAGTGCGACCTCGGTGTGCCCACCGACGTAGAACGGCACCGGTGAGCTCGGCGCCGGACTCATCTGCAGGCGGTCGAAGTCGTAGAACTTCCCGTGGTACTCGACCATGCCGCCGCCGAGGACCAGCTTGATGACCTCGATCATCTCGTCGACCCGGGCACCCCGCTTCGCATACGGGACACCACACCACTCGAACTCCTCCGGCGCCCAGCCGATTCCGACGCCGAACCCGAAACGGCCCTGCGTGAGGTTGGCCACCGAACCCACCTGCCGCGCGAGCAGCAGGGGGTTGCGGGAGCCCAGCTTGAGAACGTTGGTGTAGAAGCCGATCGTGGAGGTGGCCGCGCCCATCGCCGCAGCGGCGATGAGCGGGTCCACCCACGGGGTCTCGGCGTTCCACATCCGGGAGCCGTCCGGGGTGTACGGATAGTCCGCCGCAGCGGTTTCCATGAAGAACAGGGAGTCCGGCAGCGCGATGTTCGCGAACCCGCACTCCTCGGCCGTCTGCGCGAGCGGCACCAGCTGCTCGAGCGGACTCATGGCGATTCCGACGCTGAACTTCACGGCGCGTTCCCCTTCTAGTTGGTCGGGCGGTCGGAGCCGACCACCCACATTGCGAAGTACTGCGAGCCACCGCCGTAGGCGTGACCGAACGCCTTGCGGGCGCCGTCGACCTGGTGGTCACCGGCCCGCTCCATCACCTGCATCGCCGACTCGGCGTAGCGGATCATGCCGGACGCGCCGATCGGGTTGGACGACAACACGCCACCCGACGCGTTGACGGGCAGCTGCCCGCCGATCGCGGTCTCGCCTGACTCGGTGTACTTCCAGCCCTGGCCCTCCGGCACGAAACCGAGGTTCTCCAGCCACATCGGCTCGAACCACGAGAACGGCACGTAGATCTCGGCCTCGTCGATCTCCTTGAGCGGGTCGGTGATGCCCGCGGCCTTCCACAGCGCGGCCGAGGCGTCACGGCCGGCCTGCGGGTTCGCGACGTTGCGCTCGGCGTACGACAGCGGCTCGGTGCGCATCGACGTCGCGTGGATCCACGCCACCTTGCGGCCCTCGGACAGGACGTCCTTGGCGGCGTCCTCGTTGCCGATGACGATCGCACAGGCGCCGTCCGACGACGGGCACGTCTCGTCGTACCGGATCGGGTCCCACAGCATCTGGGACGCCTGTACCGACTCGACGGTGATGTCGGGCTGCTTGAGGTGCGCGTACGGGTTCAGTGCACCGTTGCGGCGGTCCTTGACGGCCACCATCGCGCCGATGTGGTCGGGTGCGCCCGAGCGGCGGATGTAGGAACGGACGTGCGGGGCGAAGAACCCGCCCGCACCCGCGCCGACCGGCATCGTGAAAGGCACCGGGGTGGACAGCGCCCACATCGCGTTGGACTCGGACTGCTTCTCCCACGACACCGCGAGCACCCGCTTGTGGATGCCCGACTGCACCATGCTGGCGGCGACGTTGCCGGTCGACGCGCCGACCGATCCGGCCGTGTGCACGCGGAGCAGGGGCTTTCCGTTGGCGCCCAGCGCATCCGACATCGCGAGCTCCGGCATCATCGACCCCTCGAACAGGTCGGGAGCCTTGCCGATGATGATGGCGTCGATGTCGTCCCAGCCGACGTGGGCGTCGGCCATGGCGCGGTCGACGGCCTCGCGGATCATGCCTGCCATCGTGACGTCGTGACGCTTGGCGACGTAGTAGGTCTGGCCGGTCCCGAGGACGGCTGCAAGTTGCTTCGCCATCAGTTGTTGCGTCCTTCCATGACTGCGACCAGGTTCTGCTGCAGCACAGGGCCACTGGTGGCGTGGGCGAGGGTGCGCTGTGCGTCACCGCTCATGATCTTGCTGGCCGCGTAGCCGATTCGCTCGAGGCCGCCCGAGAACATCGGGTTGCCGGTGAGCGGGCCGCCCGACGGGTTGATCGTGGTGGCGTCCGTCAGTCCGATCGCCTCGCGCAGGATGATCTCCTGATGCGTGAACGGTGCGTGCAGCTCGGCGACGTCGATGTTCGAGACGTCGCCACCGGTCGCCGCCCGAGCCGCCGCCGCGGTCGACGGGGAGACCGTCAGGTCGCGCGACCCGAGGACGGGGGAGTCGATCCGGTGCTCGATGCCGGTGATCCACGCCGGTCGCTCGCACAGTTCACGCGCGCGGTCGCCACGGGCCAGGATGATCGCGGCCGCACCGTCGGTGATCGGCGCGCAGTCGTGCGCGCGCAGCGGATCCGCGACGTACTCCGTGGCAAGCAGCGACTCGATGTCGACGTCACCGGAGAACTGGGCGAGGGGGTTGGACTTCGCCGAGGCCCGGCTGCGCTGGGCGATCGAGGCCATCTCCTCGGCGGTCCACTTGCCTGCCTCGAGACCGAGGCGCGCCTGCAGACCCGCCATCGAGACGGAGTCAGGCCAGAGCGGTGCCACCAGGTACGGGTCCGTCTGCATCGCGAGGATCTGACGAAGGTTGCCCGCGGAGGACTTGCCGAAGCCGTACACCAGTGCGGTCTCGACCTCACCGGTCATGATCTTGACCCAGGCCTCGTAGAGCGCCCAGGCGGCGTCCATCTCGACGTGCGACTCGTTGATCGGCGGAACGGCGCCGATCGAGTCGATCGCGGAGATGAACGAGAAGGAGCGACCGGCCAGGTAGTCGGACGAGCCGGAGCACCAGAAGTCGATGTCGGACTTGGTGATTCCGAGTTCCGAGTAGAGCTGCTGGAAGCAGGGGACGAGCATCTCGACACCGTTGGTGGTGCCGGTGGTCTCGCGCACATGGGGGGCGTGTGCGAAGCCGACGACTGCAATGTCTGTCATGGTCTTTACCGGCTCCTAGAGGTGGTGCTTGTAGGTGTCGTAGTCGGCATCGGGCTCACCGCTCGGACGGAAGTGGGAGATGTTGCGGAGCGAGTACACCCACTCCTCCTTCGGCCGCCAGACGGCCTCGACGCGCATGCCCATCCGGACCTCGGACGGGTCGACGTCCAGGATCAGGTGCAGGAAGGGGATGTCGGAGCCGTCGAGGAGCACGTACGCCGCGACGTACGGTGGCTTGATCGACTGACCCAGGAACGGGACGTTGACGATGCAAAAGGTGGTGATGGTGCCCTTGTCGGACACCTCGACCTGCTCCTTCGTCGGCTGGCCGTCGGTGGGGTTCGCGCCGCGCGGCGGCACGTAGACCTTGCCGCCGGGGCCGGTGCGGCCGCCGATGACCTTGCCCTCCATCAGACCCTTGAGGTAGTAGGTCTCCTCGAACGACGCGGTGTGCGTGTAGTGCAGGTCGACGGGGGTGACGATGTCCGTGACGGGCTCGCCGCCGGCCGGTGCCGGGGTCGACTCGCTCTCTCCGGGTTCGAAGCACGCGATGTCGCGGATGTGCCCGGTGCGCTCGTCCGCCCAGCGGACACGGACGCGCATGCCCGTGCTCATCGCGTCGGAGGATCCGGCGTCGACCGCGTGCAGGATGGAGGTGTCCGCACCGTCGAGCTTGATCAGCGCCCACGCGAAGGGATGGGGGAGCGGCTGTCCTTCGATGGGCTCGGACATCCACGACCAGCTGACGACGGTGCCGGTGTCGGACACGTCGACGAAGTCGGTCATCGGCTCGTGGGTCGTCGGATCGAACTCCGGCGGCGGCACGTGCACGCGACCGTCGGAGCCGCGGGCGCCGACGACCTTCCGGTCGCGAAGTCCGGTCACGAATGCGCCGATGGTCGGCCCCACCGATCGGGTGTAGTCGAATTTCAGATTTAGAGGTGCTCTCAGTGGCTGCTCGGCCACTCCGCTCTTTCCAGGGGTCACAGAATCGAGTAGAACAGGTTCTAAAGTGAGCTGCAATAGGTTGTCGTGAACTGGAGGAAATCGGTGAAGCTCGGGTTGCAACTTGGGTACTGGGCGGCCCAGCCGCCGGCGAATGCGCAGGAACTTGTTACAGAAGCGGACCGGAGCGGATTCGACGCCGTGTTCTCCGCGGAATCGTGGGGTAACGACGCCTTCACACCGCTCGCCTGGTGGGGGTCGTCCACTGAGCGGATCCGCCTGGGCACCTCGGTCGCCCAGCTGTCCGCCCGCACCCCCACGGCCGCGGCGATGCACGCCCTGACGCTCGACCACCTGTCCGGTGGCCGCGCGATCCTCGGCCTCGGTGTGTCCGGGCCGCAGGTCGTCGAGGGCTGGTACGGCGAGCCGTTCGAGAAGCCGCTCGCACGCACCCGCGAGTACGTCTCGATCATCCGCAAGGTCCTCGCCCGCGAGGCGCCCGTCACGAACGACGGCCCGCACCACCCGCTGCCGTACTCCGGTCCCGGTGCTCTCGGCCTCGGCAAGCCGCTCAAGCCGATCACCCACCCGCTGCGTGCGGACCTGCCGATCTGGCTCGGCGCCGAAGGGCCCAAGAACGTCGCCCTGACCGCGGAGATCGCCGACGGCTGGCTCGCCATCTACTACACCCCGCGACTCGCGGACATGTACAACGAGTGGCTCGACGAGGGCTTCGCCCGCCCGGGTGCGCGACGCAGCCGCGAGGACTTCGAGATCGCCGCGACGTGCCAGGTGGTGGTGACCGACGACCGGGCAGGCGAGATCGCCCGGATGAAGCCGATCACGGCCCTCTACGTCGGTGGGATGGGTGCGGCCGAGATGAACTTCCACGCCCAGGTGTACACCCGGATGGGCTACGGCGACGTCGTCACCGAGATCCAGCGGCTGTTCCTGTCGGGCCGCAAGGAGGAGGCCATGTCGATCGTGCCCGACGAGATGGTCACCGACACGATGATCATCGGAAACGGCGACGAGGTGCGGCAGCAGCTGAAGGTGTGGGAGGACGCCGGCGTCACGATGCTCCTGGTCCACGCCCGCGACGTCGAGCAGATGCGTCAGCTTGCATCCGTCGTCAACCCTGCCTGACGCTTCCTCTCGAGTCCGTCGGCGCGCCGGGTTTCGGCGCGCCGACGGATGGGCATGCGGTGTCCATGAAGATTCGACGCACAACGATGATCGCGGCCGCGTCGGCGTCGGCACTGGTCGTCGCCGGATGCGGTGACGGCGGCTCGGACGAGGGACCGCAGACGGTTGAGCCGCCCCGCACCTCGGACCAGACGACGACCGGCATCCCACCGATTGCACCGGGAGCAGGGGGCTACGTTTTCGGCCTACCCGACAACTTCGAAGGGGACGATGCGGCCTTCACCTACGACGAGGGCGCAGTCCCGGTGGGTTCGTCGGTGAACATCGACAGCGACGAGGAATCGGGACGCACCACCGTGACGTTCAGCGCGAAGGGTCTCGCCCCGAACCGCGACTTCGGTGTCCACGTGCACACGAAGCGATGCGGACCGCAGCCGTCGGACTCGGGTCCGCACTACCAGGATCGGATCGACCCGGCGGCAACCCCGGAGTCCCCGTCGACAGATCCCGCTTACGCCAATCCCCAGAACGAGATCTGGCTCGACGTCACCACGGATGCGACCGGCAACGCCGAGGCCGCGACGACCGTCGACTGGGAGTTCCGGGACGATTCCGCCCACTCGCTGGTGTTGCACGCCCAGCGCACGATGACCGAACCTGGAACGGCAGGCATGGCCGGCGACCGGCTCGCGTGCGTGGACGAGGACTTCTGACGTCCACCCGCGCAGTTCAGCTGGTCGGCCGGGGAAGTTCGGCCATCCCGTAGACGCGGGTGGCGCGGATGCGGAGCACGACGCGGCGCTCGGCAACCATCGCGCGCCGGAACTCCTCCCAGTCGGGGTGCTCGGACCCGGACGCGGCGCGGAACACCTCGACGAGCTCGTCGGTGGCCGCGTCGTGCGGATCCGTGGCGACGGAACTCAGCTCGGCGTCGCCCTCGACCACCGCGTACGACCAGAAGTCGTCGGCGCTCACGTGCAGCGAGACCCGCGGGTCCCTGGCCGCGTTGCGCGTCTTCGCGCGATCGGCGGTGACCGACACCCGCGCGACCCGGGTGGCGGGATCCCAGGCATAGAGGACATTCGACAGCTGGGGGCGGCCGTCGCGCTTGACGGTCGTCAGGACTCCCCGCGTGTGCGCGGCGAGGATGTCGAGCAGGCGGGCGTCGGCGTCGGGGTTCATGTGCGCCACAACCTCGTTCCGGTGGGGATTGTTCCACCGACACACGCGTGCCCTGCCGTCACGAGGACGGCAGGGCACACGGGCGAACTCGTCGAGGGCTACTTGCCCTGGAACTTCGGCTGGCGCTTCTCGGCGAACGAGCGGGGGCCTTCCTTGGCGTCGTCGCTCTTGAACACCTCGGCGCCGATCTTCGCCTCGAGCTTGAACGCCTCTTCCTCGTGCATGCCCTCGGTGACGCGGATGGTCTCGAGGATGGCCTGGACGGCGACCGGACCGTTGGCGGCGATCCGCTCGGCGATCTCGAGGGCCTTGGTCAGTGCCTCGCCCTCGGGGACGACGTAGCCGATGAGGCCGAGTTCCTTGGCCTCGGGCGCCGGCACGGTGCGACCGGTGAGCAGGATGTCGGCGGCGACGGTGTAGGGGATCTGCCGGACGAGCCGGACCGCGGAGCCGCCGAGCGGGAACAGGCCCAGTTTGGCCTCGGAGACGCCGAAGCGGGCGTTCTCCGCGGCGACGCGGATGTCGGTGCCCTGCAGGATCTCGGTGCCGCCGGCGATCGCCGCGCCCTCGACCGCCGCGATCAGCGGCTTCTTGAGGCGGCGGCCCTTGAGCAGGGCGGGGAGGTTGGTCGGGTCGAGGCTGCCTGCGGAGAACGCGTCGCCGGGGGCGTTCTTGTTCATCGCCTTCAGGTCCATGCCCGCGCAGAACGTGCCGCCGGCGCCCGTCAGGATCGCCACCCGGATGTCGGGATCGTTGTCGACCTGGTCCCAGGCGTCGACCATGATCGCCATCATCTCGCTGGAGAGGGCGTTGCGGGCCTCCGGGCGGTTCATCGTGATGATGAGGACGTGGCCGCGCTTCTCGACGAGGCAGTGCGCGGACTTGTCCGAAACGTCTGAAATTTCGGCTGTGGTGGAGGACACTTGTTGCTCCCGGTTGCAGTGTGAACTGGATCTCAAACTGGCTCTTGCCAGAAACGGTAACACGTTCTACTTTGATCGACGTGGCCCTACATATCGCAGACTTTGTCGAGCACTCCATCGACCTGAACCCCGAGCGTGTGGCGCTGGTGGACAGCACCCGCGAGATCACCTTCGCGCAGTTGGAGGAGCGGGCCAACCGACTCGCCCACTACCTGCAGGATCGTGGGCTCCAGCCGGACGACAAGGTGGGTATCTACTCGCGCAACACCATCGAGGCGATCGAGACCATGGTCGCGATCGTCAAGGCGCGCGCGGTGATGGTGAACGTCAACTACCGCTACGTCGAGAACGAGTTGCAGTACATCTTCGAGAACTCGGACATGGCCGCGCTCCTCGTCGAGCGTCGCTACGTCGACCGGGTGGCCGCGGTGCTGCCGAACACGCCGCTCGTGAAGACGGTCGTCGTGGTCGAGGACGGCACCGATCTCGAGTACCCGTCGACGGACGGCGTGGAGTGGATCGAGTACGAGGCGGCGCTGGCCAAGGGCTCGCCCGACCGCGACTTCGGTGAGCGCAGCCCCGACGACATATTCATGATCTACACCGGCGGCACCACCGGCATGCCGAAGGGCGTCATGTGGCGTCACGAGGACTGGTGGCGCGTGCTCGGCGGCGGCGTCAACTTCGTCACCGGCGAACGCGTCGAGGACGAGTGGCAGCTCGCGAAGGTCGGTGCCGAGAGCCCTGCGATGGTGCGGTTCCCGATCCCGCCGATGATCCACGGTGGCTCCCAGTCCGCGGTGTTCCACAGCCTCTTCGGCGGCGGAACCCTCGTGATGAACCCCGAGTTCGACGCCCACACGGTGTGGCAGGTCATCGACCGGCACAAGGTCAACCTCATCTTCATCACCGGTGACGCGATGGCCCGGCCGATGCTCGACGCCCTGCGCGCCGGCAACCCGGAGACGGGTGAGCCCTACGACCTCGCCAGCCTGTACGTCATGGCCTCGAGTGCGGCCCTGTTCTCGCCCGCGCTCAAGGACGAGTTCCTGGACCTGCTGCCGAACCGCTACATCACCGACTCGATCGGCTCGTCCGAGACCGGCTTCGGTGGCCTGAGCACCGTCACCAAGGGTGAGACCCACACCGGTGGCCCGCGCGTGAAGATCGACGCCGCCACGGTCGTCCTGGACGACGACGGCAACGAGATCGAGCCCGGCTCCGGCAAGGTCGGCGTCCTCGCCCGCCACGGACACATCCCGCTCGGCTACTACAAGGACGAGGTCAAGACCGCCGCAACGTTCAAGACGTACAACGGCGTTCGCTACTCGATCCCCGGCGACTACGCCACCGTCGAGGCGGACGGCACGGTCACGATGCTGGGCCGTGGCTCGGTGTCCATCAACAGCGGCGGCGAGAAGATCTACCCCGAAGAGGTCGAGGGTGCCATCAAGATGCACCCTGACGTGTTCGACGTCCTCGTCGTCGGCGTCCCGGACGAGCGCTTCGGTCAGCGGGTCGCAGCGGTCGTCTCCACCCGGAACGGCGCTCGCCCCAGCATCGACGACATCGTGACCGTGGCCCGCGGCGAGGTCGCCGGCTACAAGGTGCCGCGCAGCGTCTGGTTCGTCGACGAGATCAAGCGGTCTCCGGCGGGCAAGCCCGACTACAAGTGGGCGAAGCAGCAGACCGAAGAGCGCGACGCCGACGGTCACTACTCGAACGGCAACGGAAAGTCCTGATGCACAACGATCTTGCCGAGAAGTTCGGCATTCGGTACCCGATCTTCGCGTTCACCCCGTCGGAGCATGTCGCGGCGGCCGTCTCACGGGCCGGCGGCCTCGGCGTGCTGGGGTGCGTCCGGTTCAACGACGCCGAGGAACTCGACGCCGTCCTGAACTGGATGGACGAGAACACCGACGGCAAGCCGTACGGTGTCGACGTGGTGATGCCGGCGAAGATCCCCACCGAGGGCAGCGCCGTCGACCTCGACAAGCTGATCCCCGCCGAGCATCGGGCGTTCGTGAACCGAACCCTCGACGAGCTGGGGGTGCCGCCGCTGTCCGACGACGTCGAGCACAACACCGGCGTCCTCGGCTGGCTGCACTCGGTCGCCCGGGCGCAGCTCGACGTCGCGTTCAAGCACCGCCCGGCCCTGATCGCGAACGCCCTCGGCTCCCCGCCGAAGGACGTCATCGACGAGGCACATCAGCACGGCGTCCCGGTCGCGGCACTCGCCGGGGCCGTCCCGCACGCGTTGAGCCACGTCGAGAACGGTGTCGACATCGTCATCGCCCAGGGCTACGAGGCGGGCGGCCACACCGGCGAGATCGCCTCGATGGTTCTCGTTCCCGAGATCGTCGATGCCGTAGGCGATTCCGCGTCGGTGCTCGCTGCCGGCGGCATCGGCAGTGGACGTCAGGTCGCGGCCGCGATGGCGCTCGGTGCACAGGGTGTGTGGATGGGGTCGTACTGGCTGACCGCCGCCGAGTACCGTCTCGGCAGCGCCGAGAAGGGCACGTCGGCGACGCAGCGGGCGCTCCTCGCGGCGACGTCGAGCGACACTGTCCGCTCGCGGATCTACTCGGGCAAGCCCGCGCGTCTGCTGAAGACGAAGTGGACAGAGGCGTGGTCGAAGCCCGGTGCTCCGGATGCGCTGCCGATGCCGCTGCAGAACATCCTCGTCGCGGAGGCGCACCAGCGGATCGTCGCCGCCGAGAATCCCGAGGTGGTGGCGATGCCGGCCGGCCAGATCGTCGGACGGATGAACGAGATCCGCCCAGTCGCGGACTCGATGGCCGACCTCGTCGCG
>NZ_JBHUFB010000022.1:27769-118143 GCF_042681175.1 Rhodococcus gannanensis | reverse complement strand
GGGGGGAAGTGGCAGTGCCACTTCCCCCCGACGCATGTCCGGACCCGGTCGTCGAACTACAGTGCCGCCCAGACGGACTTGGTCTTCAGGTACGCCTCCACGCCCTCCTTGCCGAACTCGTGGCCCCACCCGGACTGCTTGTAGCCGCCGAAGGGCACGTTGTGATCGAAGACGAGCTGGCTGTTCAGCGTGACGGTGCCGGCCTGCAGTCGCTTCGCCAGCCGGTGCGCGCGGCTCAGATTCGTGGTCCAGGCGGTGGCGGCCAGCCCGTAGCTGGTGTCGTTGGCCATCGCGACCGCTTCGTCGTCGTCGTCGAACGGCAGCACGGTCACCACCGGCCCGAAGATCTCCTGCTGGTAGAGCCGCATGCCGCGGTCGACGTTCGTGAGCACGGTCGGGTGCACGAAGTAGCCGGTGCGGTCGAGTCGGTGACCACCCGTGACGACCTCGACGCCGTCGCCCTTGCCCTCGTCGATGAATCCCATGACCCGGGTCAGCTGCTTCTGGCTGATCAGCGGGCCGATCATGCTGCCCTCCTCCTTGGGCCCGCCGAGCTTGAGATTGTTCGCCACCGTCGCGATGCCCTCGACCACGCGGTCGTAGACGCCGCGTTGCACGAAGATGCGCGAGCCGCACACGCAGCCCTGGCCGGAGTGCACGAAGATGCCCATCGACGCCATCATGATCGCCATGTCGAGGTCGGCGTCGTCGTAGATCAGGACCGGTGACTTCCCGCCGAGTTCGAGCATGACCTTCTTGAGGTTGCCCGCCGACGCCTCGACGATCTTCTTGCCCACCTCGGTCGACCCGGTGAACGCGATCTTGTCGACGTCCGGATGGGTGGTGAGCGCCGCGCCCGCCGTGTGGCCGTACCCGGTGACCAGGTTGACCACGCCGTCCGGTACGCCCGCCTCGCGAATGATCCGGTCGAGCAGCAGGGCCGAAAGTGGTGTCTCCTCAGCGGGTTTGACGATCATGCTGCACCCCGCCGCGAGGGCGGGCGCGATCTTGGCGCACGCGTTGAAGATGGGTCCGTTCCACGGGAAGATGAGCCCGACGACGCCGTAGGGCTCCTTGAGCGTGTAGGCGTGCATCTGCGCGAACTCGCCGGACACGCCGCCTTCCATCTGCACCTCGTACGCGCTTCCGTTCAGCTTGGTGCACCAGCCGGCGTAGTAGCGGAAGAACTCGGCGCAGGTGGGGGCGATCATCTGCGCCTGGGCGAGCGGCATGCCGGTGTTGAGGGAGTCGAGCTCGGCGAACTCGGCGGTGTGTGCGTCCATCAGGTCGGCGATGCGCCACATGATCTTGGCGCGCTGACGGGCCGGCATGCCGGTCCACACCGCGGCCTCGAACGACGCGCGGGCACGAGCCACGGCCTCCTCGACGGCCTTCTCGCCGCCGTCGGTGAACTCGGTGATCTGTTCCTCGGTGACCGGGTCGATGATCGGGATGATCTCACCGGTCCCCGGCCGGGCGCGGAGCTCGTCCAGGATTTCCTGCACCGTCATGCGTGCTTCCTCTCGTCGGGTTGCTGGCTCTGGACGCACCGAACCGGACCGACACCGCTTGCGCGCACACGCGTCCGGGTCGGGCTCGAGCATCGCAGAAACGTCATTCTCCTGTCGTGAGAATCTACTTAACATCGCCAGGCGGACCAGGTCAATGCCGCCGACGAAGAGAACCCGGTGAGGCGTGGGTCGCGGGGCATCGCCGTGGCGCCCGACCCGGACGACGGTGGACACCGCAGTCGTGTCGGTGCGATGGTTGCTGCGGGCGTCGGGGCGGGACGTCGCCGAGAAGAATCGGCTCTGCCCGACCAACCGGCTTCCCGACGTTCCGCTCGACTGGGTGCGCGGGAAACTGACCGAGATGGCGGCCGACCGCTCCTGGTCGAAGGAACCCGACATCGCGAACTGGCTCGAACGGTCCCGTCTCAACGTCCAGCGCGGGGTGCGGGAACGCCGCGACGACCCCGACGTCCGCGAGGCGTTGGCGCACTACGTCGAGTGCGTGGGGCCGGGGGTCGCCCGGCTGATGTCGCTGCTGTCCGACGCCGTCGACGGCCACAGCGGGTGAAGGTGGCTTTCACTCGCTTCAACGAGATGAACGGGACTTTCAGCCAGGTAGCTGGTGCCGCCCGATCAGCGGTCGAGTTCGGCGTCGAGGGTGGCGGCGAGGTCGGGGGTGACGGGAACGAAGGTGGTCGTACCGGGCGCGCGGAAGAAGGTGGGGTCGGGCGAGTTCCACCGCTGCGCGGTGAGGGACCGGCCGAGCACTTTGTACGTGGCTGTCTTCGGCAGGTCCTCGGTGACCCGGACGAAGCTCGGCAGCTGCTTGGGTCCGAGATCGGATGCGGACCGGAGGAACTCGGCGAACTCGTCGATGTCGAAATCCTCCGCGGGCACGACTGCGACCGCCACCCGGTCTCCGACCTCGGGGTCGGGCACCGCGAACGCCGCGACCTCGGTCACCGCGGGGTGGCGGGTGAGGACGTTCTCGATCGGCGCGCTGCCGAGGTTCTCGCCGTCGACCCGCATCCACCCGGAACTGCGGCCCGCGAAGTACACGTAGCCGTCGGCGTCGACGTAGCCGAGGTCCCCGCTCCAGTACCGGCCGTCACGCACGCGCTCGGCATCGGCCTCGGGATTGTTGTAGTACCCCGCGAAGCTCCCGGTTCCGGTCGTGTTGACCAGTTCCCCGGTCGCCTTGTCCGCGTTGAGGATGCGTCCGCTGGAGTCGAACTCCGCGGTGGGGCAGGGTGTTCCGCTCTCCGGATCGAGCACGGCGATGCCGGCAGGGAGCAGTCCGAGCGCGCCCGGAGGGGTTCCCGGGGCGCGCGAGATCAGAACGCCGCCCTCGGTCGAGCCGAATCCGTCGACCACTCGGACGTCGAATCGGCGGGCGAACTCGGCGATGGCAGAGGGGGATCCCTCGTTGCCGTACAGGATCCTGAGGGGATTGTCGGCGTCGTCCTCCAGCTCGGGTGTCGCGAGCACGTAGGCGAGGGGCTTGCCGACGTAGTGTGCGTAGGTGGCGCCGAACCCGCGCACGTCGGGAAGGAAACCGGAGGCGGAGAACTTGCGTCGCAGAGCGAAGTTCGCGCCCGCGGCGATCGCGACCGACCAGCACGCCATCACCGCACCGGAGTGGAACATCGGCATCGATGCGTACGCGGTGTCGGTGTCGGACAGCCCGAAGCGGTCGGCGAGCATCACGCCCGGACCGGCGACCATCCGGTGAGTGACCCGCACGGCCTTCGGATCTCCGCTGGTTCCCGACGTGAAGATCAGCATGAACAGGTCGTCGAGGGTCGGCATCCGTTCGGGCACCGCGCTGCCCTGGTGCGCGGCAAGCAGATCGCGCCACTCGGCGGAGTCGATCAGGAGGACCCGGACGCCGGCGAGGTCGAGTCCGTCCAGCAGTGCGACCCGGTCCGAGTCGGTGACGAGCACCTGGCAGTCGGCCCTGGCGATATCGCCCGCGAGCGCGGCGCCGCGGCGCGTGGTGTTCAGCCCGACCAGCACGGTGCCGCCGATCGCGCTCGCGGTCAGCAGGAGCGAGAACTCGGGGACGTTGTCGAGCAGTACCGCAACGTGTGGCGGCAGCGCGGGGTCGAGCGCGGCGTCCAGCGCGGCGGCGAGATCGACGCCCATCGAGACGTGATCGGACCACGAAGTTCGGTTGTCCTCGAACAGGATTCCGTTCGATTCGACGTCCCGCAGGCGGACGAGGAGGTCGGCGACCGTGGGCGCGGAAGTGCTCATGTGCGCAGTCTAGGTGCGCCGTGACACCCCGACCAGCAGCAGTCGCACCTGGTGGGACCGGCCCCTACGAGACGGCGTACCCGAGGGCCGCGAGGTCGTCGGTCAGCGCGAAATGTGACACGCAGTGGTCGAGGACGAGTCGCGCGCCCGGCAGGCCGGTGGGCGGCGCCAGTTCGTCGCAGGGCGTCGCGATGTCGGTGTAGCGGACGCCAGGAGTCGGTACCCCGCCTCGGTGCAGGTCGCGGAGGAGGTCGGAACCGCGGATGAGCTCGCGGCACCCGGCGCACACCGGGTCCACGATCGGTTTCTCCCACGCCAACACCAGGTCGTAGGTGCCGAGGGCTCGGCTGAGGTCCTCGGTCGCGGCGAGACCGCCGATCTCGGTGCCGTGCCAGAGCGGTCCGAGGGTGGTCAGGCTCCGGACGGACGACGACCCGAACCGTTGCAGATACCGTTGCGCGACAAGCGACCCCGCGCCGTGTGCGACGACGTCGAACGGTCCGTCACCGGCACGGGTGATCGCGTCCGCGAGGTCGTCGGCGCCCGCGTCGGCGCCGCGGAGCCCCGCGGTGGGCAGGGGAACCTCCCCGTCCGCGGGGACGCCCCAGGTGACGGGGACAGCGCATCGCCCCTGCCGTTCGAGCAGGTCGACGGCGGTACGCCACGAGGACGCGTCACGGCCGATGTCGTGTACCAGCAGCACGCAGGGATTCGCGGGAGCCGGCGCCGCGGCGCCGGCCGTGGCCTCGCCGGGCAACACGAGGGCTGCGACCGCCACCGCGACAGTGAGCGCCCGGATGGGCAGAAATCGGTTGGTCATCGTGTCCCCCTCGACGGTCGTGGCCGATGGTAGGGGCCCGCACCGGCGCCGGCGGCGGAAACGACGCGAACGCCCGGCTCCAGTGACGGAACCGGGCGCTCGCGATGTCGACGGTGGAGATCAGGCGGGAATCTCGGCGAGCGACTGCCCGAGTCGGCGGAGCTGCTCGGTCGCCGAGCCGAGCGCGAACTCGTTGTGCTTGGCGGCCAGGAAGTAGCGGTGCACCGGGTGGTCGCGGTCCAGACCGACGCCACCGTGGACGTGGATCACGGTGTGCGAGACGCGATGACCGGCGTCGGCCGCCCAGAACTTCGCGGTCCGGATCTCCGCCTCGGCGGGCAGGTTCTCGCTGAGGCGCCACGCGGCCTGCCACAGCGTCGACCGGACGGCCTTGACGTCGATGAACGCATCGGCGAGGCGCTGGGCCACCGCCTGGAAGCTACCGATCGGCCGGTCGAACTGCACCCGCTCGCGGGCGTACTCGGCGACCAGTTCCAGGGCACGTTCGAGCGTGCCGAGCTGCTGGGCCGCGAGACCGACCGCGGCGCGGTCGAGGATCCAGCCCACGACCTCGGAGCCGCGCTCCACCCCGCCCAGAACCTGGTTGGTGGCGACACCGGACAGGTCGACGATCGACTCGGCGCTGTAGTCGGTGGTCGACTGCCGATCGATCTGCACACCTGCCGCGGATGAGTCCACGACGAACACCGCGACGCCCTCGGGGGTGGTGGCGGGGACGAGGATCGCATCGGCGAACGCGGCCGCGGGGACGGTGATCTTGGTTCCGGTGATCGTCCAGCCGTCGCCGCTGCGGTCGGCGCGGGTGACCGGCTGTGCCGGGTCGAGATTCAGTTCCTCCGCCAGCGCGACCGTCAGGATCGCGGTGCCCGCACCGGCGCGACGGGCGAGATCCTGCTGTGCGTCGTCACCGAACTCGGCGAGCGCCGACGCGGCCAGCACGATCGAACTGAGGTAGGGGACCGGCGACACGGGGCGACCGATCTCGCGGAGAATCGTGCACTGCTCGAGAACGCCGAATCCGCCGCCGCCGACCGATTCCGGCAGCGCGGCCGCGAGCACGCCGGCATCGGCGAGCGCCTGCCAGAGCTTGTCGTCGAAGCGGTCCTCGGCGGCGTCGAGTTCCCGCAGCCGGTCGTTGGTGGTGAGCTTCTCGGCGATGCTCCGAGTGAGCTGTTCGAGGTCCTGCTGGGCCTCGGTGGGAGTGAAGTCCACGGTGATTCCTTCGGGTGCAGTCCTGAACAGGAGGTCAACGCCGCGCGGGCGGCTGTCCCAGCGCGGTCATGGCGAGGATGTCGCGCTGGACCTCGTTGGTGCCGCCACCGAAGGTGAGGATCAGCGAGGAACGGTGCATCCGCTCGACGCGGCCCCGCAGGACCGAGCCCTTCGAGTCCTGACGGAGGTAGGCGAGCGGGCCCAGGACCTCCATCAGCAGCCGGTACGCCTCGGTGGCGAACTCGGTGCCGAACACCTTGCACGCGGACGCGTCACCCTTGCTGGGGGCGTCGACGGCGGAGACCTCCCAGTTGAGCAGCTTGAGGTACTCGACCTTCGCGTGCACGCGCGCGAGGTTGATCTGCACCCACTCCTGGTCGATGACGCGTCGGCCGTCGGCCGTCTTGGTGTTCTGCGCCCACTCGACGGTGTCGCGCAGGGCACCCTGGATCGGCGCGGCCGAGACCAGGGCGACGCGCTCGTGGTTGAGCTGGTTGGTCATCAGGGCCCAACCACCGTTCTCCTCGCCGACCAGCGCCGAGGACGGAACGCGGACATCCTGGTAGTAGGTGGCGCTCGTGTCGGGGCCGGCCATCGTGTGCACCGGGGTGTACGAGAAGCCCTCCGCGGTCGTCGGGACGATCAGCATGCTGATGCCCTTGTGCTTCTTGGCCGTCGGATCGGTGCGGACCGCGAGCCACACGTAGTCGGCGTACGCGATCAGACTGGTCCACATCTTCTGGCCGTTGACGATGTAGTCGTCGCCGTCTTTCACGGCGCTGGTCCGCAGGCTGGCGAGGTCGGTGCCTGCGCCGGGCTCGGAGTACCCGATCGAGAAATGCAGCTCGCCCGAGGAGATCTTGGGCAGGAAGAACTTCTTCTGCTCCTCGGAGCCGTAGTGCATGATCGTCGGAGCGACGGAGTTGATCGTCAGGAACGGCACCGGTGCGCCCGCGATGGCCGCCTCGTCGGTGAAGATCAGCTGGTCGATGGCGGGGCGGTCCTGGCCGCCGTACTCCTTGGGCCAGCCGAGGGTGAGCCAGCCGTCGCGGCCCATCTCGCGCACGACATCGCGGTAGACGGTGCCCGATCCGTATTCACCGGTCTGAGCTGCGAGTGCCTCGCGGCGCTCGGGAGTGATCAGCTTCGCGAAGTACGCGCGCAGCTCCTCCCGCAGCTGCTGCTGCTCCGCGGTGTAGGTGATGTGCATCGATCCCTCTCCGGTCCGACTGGTGCATCCGGTCTGACACAAGTTCTAGTCATCGACAATCGGTGCGCGCGGGTTCTCGTGGAGCCGAGGGCTCCGACTGGTCTTTCGGCCCGTCGCGGCGGGTTTTCCGCATCATTGCACAGGAGTGGAACAGGTTCTAGCCTTATGCTGGATCCGGTCGCGGACCCAGCCCGTAGGTCCGCGACCGCGCCGTCGCATCGAGCTCAGGGAAGAGGTTCATTCATGGAGGTCAAGGTCGATTTCGATCGATGTGAGGCCAATGGTGTGTGCGTGGGTGTCGCGCCCGAGGTGTTCGACCTCGACGACGACGACAACCTGATCGTCACCCAGCCCGTCGGGGACGACCCGGAAACGGTCAAGTTGATGGAGGAGGCTGTCTCGATGTGCCCGCGCGCGGCACTCACGCTGCTGCGCTGACCATCTCGATCCTTGCCGTAAACGAGAACAGGTTCTAGAGTGACTGCGGTCACGAACGGGCTGGGCGCCCATTGCGCCGCCGTTCCCTAATCGATTCACGAAGGCAGTGGTCAGATTGGCTAGTCGCGAGGTAGGTCTGGACGGCAAGGTTGCGATCGTCACCGGAGGAGCCTCGGGTCTCGGCAAGGCCGAGGCTCTCGGGCTCGTCCGGGCCGGCGCGAACGTCGTCGTCAACGATCTCGCCGCCGGCACGCAGGCCGACGAGCTCCTGGACGAGATCCAGGCGCTCGGCGGCAAGGGCGTCTTCGTCCCCGGTGACATCGGTGAGCGCACCACGGCGGATGCCCTGCTGTCCGCCGCCCAGGAGCTGGGCGGCGTCGACATCGTCGTCAACAACGCGGGCATCGTCCGCGACAAGATGCTCTTCTCGATGTCCGACGAGGACTGGGACCTCGTGCTCAAGGTCCACCTGCGCGGGCATTTCCTGTTGTGCCGCAACGCCGCCGTGCACTGGCGCACCGAGTCGAAGAACGCGGGCGCGCCGGTCTACGGCCGGCTGATCAACACGTCCTCGGAGGCCGGGCTCCTCGGTCCGCCCGGGCAGCCCAACTACGGTGCTGCCAAGGCCGGCATCACCGCGCTGACCCTGTCGGCCGCACGCGGGCTGGAGCGCTACGGCGTCCGGGCCAACGCGATCTGCCCCCGGGCACGCACGGCGATGACGGAGAACGTCTTCGGTGACGCCCCGGAGGGTGTCGTCGACCCGCTCTCGCCCGAGCACGTCGTCAACCTCGTCTCCTACCTGGCCTCGCCTGCGGCGGACTCGATCAACGGCCAGGTCTTCATCGTCTACGGTGCGATGGTGGCGCTGATGGCGGCGCCGGTCGTCGAGCAGCGGTTCGACGCGCCCGGTGCCGAATGGAGCCCCGCGGGACTCGCCGAATCGCTCGGTGGATACTTCGACGACCGCGAGCCCGGCCGGATGTTCGCGGCGTCTGCGGCGATCAAGGCGCTCGGCTGATCCGCCGCGGCGGCTTCCGAGCCGCCGCGGCGCGACAGCGCATTTCTTTCGCATTGAGAATCAATTGGTCAATTCTGCTCCGTCATAGCGTCTGACCGGCCATGATGTGCCGAACAGGCGAGGTTTCGGCTTCGGCGTGAGTGTGTGTTCGAAAGAGTTCCCTGGCAACGAACCGTCGGGGAGGCTGTCGTACGGACGAAGCGGGCCGGTGCTCGCGTCATCCGGAGGGAAGCGCCGAGCGCTTGCCGTCGGGCCGGCCCTGGGGCCGGACCGGGTCGCTGCCTCCACGTCCTGGCGAAAGGTGAAGGCGGGCAACGTGAGTCGTTCGAGGATTCGTCGGAGGGTGGCATATCTCGGTGCCGTGCTCGGGCTGGTCGGCGTCGACGAGGATCCGGCGGGCGCGGTCTCGCGCCGCGCAATGCCGATGAACACATCCCCGTCCGGGGGATCTCAGTTTTCGAGCTTTGGTACATCTACCTGGGGAAATGAGCAAGGCGGCAGACTTCTTTGACAGGTGAACGTGTTCTAATTAATATGACCTGGATCACAGACTCCGGGGGGAATCTACACGCCTCCCGGGCCCCGATGTGCGGATACCGCGCCGCGTCGAGCATTCACACACGGACAACCGTGGCAACTACACCGGAGGAGGGCAGATGAACGACCTCCTCGCCGTTCCCCTGCGGGCGGTCGGTGGGTTCTTCCAGATGACCGCCGAGGTGTTCCGGGCCATGGCCCGGCCGCCGTTCCAGGGCCGTGAGTTCGTCGACCAGGCGTGGTTCGTCGCGCGGGTCTCGATGGTGCCGACCGTCCTGGTCGCGGTGCCGTTCACGGTCCTCGTGACCTTCACGCTCAACATCCTGCTGCGCGAACTCGGTGCCGCAGACCTGTCCGGTGCCGGAGCTGCCCTGGGTTCGGTCACCCAGATCGGCCCGATGGTGACGGTGCTCATCGTCGCCGGCGCGGGAGCGACGGCCATCTGCGCCGACCTCGCCGCACGCACCATCCGCGAGGAGATCGACGCGATGCGGGTCCTCGGCATCGACCCGGTCCAGCGGCTCGTCGTGCCGCGCGTGCTCGCATCGACCGTGGTCGCTCTCCTGCTCAACGGACTGGTCAGCACCATCGGCATCGTCGGCGGCTTCGCCTTCTCGGTGCTGCTGCAGGGAGTGAACCCGGGCGCCTTCGTCAACGGCATCACCCTCCTGACCGGCTTCGGAGAGCTGATGCTGTCGCAGGTCAAGGCCGGACTGTTCGGAATGATCGCCGGCCTGGTGGCGTGCTACCTGGGCCTCAACGTGAAGGGCGGTGCCAAGAGCGTGGGAGACGCCGTGAACCAGACCGTCGTCTTCGCCTTCATGGCGCTGTTCGTGGTGAACGTCCTCGTCACCGCCATCGGCATCAAGCTGACGGCGGGGTGACGCAATGGCATTCGCACTGACCGGAAAGTTCCGGGGCACCCGACGCCGGCTCGGCAAGGCATCCAACGCGATCGACGGCGTCGGCGAGCAGGCACTCTTCTTCTGGCGCGCACTGGTGTGGGCACCGCGGTCGCTCATCCACTACCGCAAGGAGACGATCCGGCTCATCGCCGAGATCAGCATGGGCACCGGTGCCCTCGCCGTCATCGGCGGCACCGTCGTCATCGTCGGCTTCCTCACCCTGTTCGCCGGCGGCACCATTGCCGTGCAGGGATACAGCTCGCTCGGCAACATCGGCATCGAGGCGCTCACCGGCTTCTTCGCGGCATTCATCAACGTGCGCATCGCGGCACCGGTGATCGCGGGTATCGGCTTGGCCGCGACGATCGGCGCAGGTTCCACCGCGCAGCTCGGCGCCATGCGGGTGTCCGAGGAGATCGACGCGCTCGAGGTGATGGCGATTCCGTCCATCCCGTACCTCGTCAGCACCCGGGTGATGGCCGGGATGATCGCGATCATCCCGCTGTACTCGCTCGCCGTCGTCGCATCCTTCGTTGCGAGCCGGTTCGCGACGGTCGTCCTGTACGGGCAGTCGTCCGGCGTCTACGACCACTACTTCTCGACGTTCCTGATGCCGACGGACATTCTCTGGTCGTTCGCCCAGGCGATAGTCATGGCCCTCGCGGTCATGCTGATCCACACGTACTACGGCTACAACGCCAGCGGCGGCCCGGTCGGCGTCGGCGTCGCCGTCGGCAACGCGGTGCGCATGTCGCTGATCGCCGTCGTCACCGTCACCCTGCTCCTGTCGCTCGCCATCTACGGCGGGTCCGGCAATTTCAACCTCTCGGGATAGGCCGATGACCGACTCCTCTTGGAAGAAGAAGCTCGCGGCACTGATCCTCGTCGGCAGTCTCGTCGCGGTCGTCGCGTTGTCCCTGGCCATGTTCTCCAACACCTTCAAGGACACCGAACCCGTCACCGTTACCGCCGACCGCGCAGGCTTGGTGATGGATCCGCAGGCCAAGGTCAAGCTGCGTGGCGTTGAGGTGGGCCGGGTCGGCTCGATCGACGAGGCCGACGGCCAGGTGGTCCTGCACCTCGACATGGATCCGTCGCAGATGCACCTGATCCCGTCGAATTCGACGGTGGAGATCAAGTCCACCACCGTGTTCGGCGCGAAGTACGTCAACTTCGTGGTGCCCGAGAACCCGTCGTCGCAGTCGCTCGCGCCCGGCACCGACATCGAGGCCACCTCGGTGACCGTCGAGTTCAACACGCTGTTCCAGCACCTGTCGGAGCTGCTGCAGCAGATCGAACCCGAGAAGCTCAATGCCACCCTCGGTGCGATCTCGTCGGCTCTGAACGGTCGCGGAGACGAGCTCGGTCAGCTGCTCGAGGAGACGGACTCGTACCTCAAGGAGATGAACCCCGTACTGCCGCAGCTGCAGAAGGACCTGGCCGCAGCCGCGACCGTCACCAACACGTTCGCGGACGTCACGCCTGATCTGATGACCCTGCTCGGCAACGCCACCGCCACCAGCGGCACGATCGTCGAAGAACAGGACAACCTGAACCTGTTGCTGATGAACGTGACCGGTCTTGCGAACACCGGCAACCAGGTGCTGACGGAGAACGAGGCGAATCTGACCGAGGCGCTGTCCCTGCTCGTGCCGACGACGTCCCTGGCGGCGGAGTACTCGCCGAGCATCGCGTGTCTGATCGTCGGACTCAACAACGTGCGCCCGATCGCGGAACGACTCGAAGGTGGAAACCAGCCCGGCTTCGCGTTGAGTGCCAGCTTCCTGCCGGGATCGGAGCCGTACACGTACCCGAAGGACCTGCCCAAGGTGAACGCCAGCGGCGGACCGAACTGCTGGGGCCTGCCCAACTTCGATCCGAAGAAGAGCGGGAACGCGCCGTTCGTCGTCACCGACACGGGAACCGTGCCCTTCCAGCCGACCACGGAGGCGTCGCTGAACGTGCCGAAGATGTTCCAGTGGCTGTATGCAGGCGTCGCACCGCAGGGAGGCCAGAACTGATGCGGCCGACCACGATCAAGCTACTGGCCTTCGCGACGGTGATGGCGGTCATCTTCGCCGGCCTCGCCGTGGTGTTCAGCCAGTTCCGGTTCAGCTCCGCCGACGGGTACCACGCCGAGTTCACCAGTGCCTCCGGACTCAAGTCCGGTGACAAGGTGCGCATCGCCGGTGTCCCGGTCGGCTCGGTCGGCAGTGTCGAGGTCGGTGGGGACAACCTCGCCGAGGTGAGCTTCGACGTCGACTCGAAGTACTCGCTGCTGCAGAGCACCCGGGCCACCGTGCGATACGAGAACCTCGTGGGTGACCGGTATCTCGAGCTGCTCGAGGGGGTGGGGTCGTCCGACACCCTCGAAGCCGGCGGCACCATCCCGGAGTCGCAGACGTCGCCCGCCCTCGACCTGGACCTGCTCCTCGGCGGCTTCAAGCCGCTGTTGAAGGGTCTGAACGCCGATCAGGTCAACGACCTGACCGGCGCCCTCCTGCAGGTGCTGCAGGGGCAGGGCGGGACGCTGGTCTCGCTGCTGGGCAACACCAGTTCCTTCACGTCCTCGCTGGCGGACCGCGATCAGCTCATCGGCGACGTCATCAACAATCTGAACACCACCCTGGAGACGATCGACGCCAGCGGTGAGCAATTCTCAACCACGCTCGACCAACTCCAGCAGCTGGTGAGCGGTCTGGCCCAGGACAAGGATCCGATCGGCGCCGCGATTCCCGAGATCGCCACCGCAACAGGGGATCTCGCATCGCTGCTGCAGGGTGTCAGGCCCGACCTGCAGGCCACGATCTCCGAGGCGAACAGGGTGGCCACCCAGCTCGTCAACGGGCAGGACCAGGTCGACTGGGTGCTCGAGCGCCTGCCCGACGCCTACCGCAAACTGATCCGAACCGGTGCGTACGGCAGCATGTTCCAGTTCTACACATGCTCGGTCGGATTCAAGTTCAGCGGCCCCGACGGCCAGGAGTTGCACGTGGACCTGCCGACGACCCCGACGCAGACGACAGGGAGGTGTGCATTCCGATGAGCAGGCTCGAACGGAACCCCGTGCAGATCGGCGTCATCGGCCTTGTTGTCGCGATCGCACTCGTTCTCGCAGGACTCCAGTACGACAGGTTGCAGTTCATCGCCGGAGGCGTCCGCTACCAGGCGTACTTCGAGGACGCCGGTGGCCTGATCACGGGCGACTACGTGACGGTCGCCGGCGTGAACGTCGGCAAGGTGGAGAAGGTCGAACTGGACGGGACCGCCGTCCAGGTGACCTTCGCGATGGACGAGAACATCCAGCTCGGTGACGGCACTCGCGCCGACATCAAGACCAACACGATCCTGGGACGCAAGTCCCTCGAGGTGACACCCGAGGGGGCCGACGCCATGCCGGTCGGCAGTGCGATCCCACTGGACCGCACCAACTCTCCGTACTCGCTCAACGACGCCCTCGGCGATCTGACGACGACGGTGTCGGACCTGGACACCGAGCAGCTCAACGATGCGCTGAACGCGGCGTCCGACACCCTTGCGGACACGCCGCCGGAACTGCGTGCGGCGCTCGACGGAGCAAGCAGGCTGTCCGCGAGCATCAACGCCCGCGACGAATCGCTCGAGGAGCTTCTCGCGCGTGCGGAGAGCGTGACGGGAATCCTGGCCGAGCGCAGCGACCAGATCAATTCGCTGGTCGTCGACGGTAACCAGCTGCTCGGCGAGCTCGACCGGCGCCGGAACGCGATCAGTGAGCTGATCACGAACATCTCGGCGGTGTCCCGCCAGCTCACCGGACTGGTCCAGGACAACGAGCAGCAGATGAAGCCCACCCTCGATCAGCTGAACGCGACTGTCGAGATCCTGCAGCGCAACAAGGACAACATCGGCCGGGGCCTCGACGGGCTCGCCCCGTATGCCACGGCGCTCGGCGAAGCCGTCAGCAGCGGCCCGTTCTTCATGGCGTACGTCGCGAACTTCCAGCTCGGTGCGTTGTCGCAGACGCTCGTCGACCAGCTGGTGTGGCCGGAGCACGTGCCGCAGGACCTCCAGCAGCTTCCCCCTCTCCAGACCGAGCTCAAGGATCCGAACCGGTGAGCGCCCAGATGAACTCGAACAAGAAGTGGCTGATCGGCGGAGCAGTTGCCGTCGTGGTCGCGGCGGTGGTCGCCGGAGCCCTGTACTTCTTCCCGGGAATCGGGAAGACCACCATCACCGCACAGTTCCCGTCCACCACCGGCCTCTACGCCGGCGACGACGTTCGCGTCCTCGGTGTGAAGGTCGGCTCGATCGAGAGCATCGATCCCAACGGCACCGGCGCGACGGTCGTGATGAACGTCGATCGGTCGGTGGACATCCCGGCCGATGCGAAGGCAGTGATCGTGGCCCCCAATCTCGTGGCCGCCCGGTTCGTCCAGCTCACACCGGTCTACGACGGCGGCGACGCGATGAGCGACGGCGCCGAGATTCCGGTGGAACGCACCGCTGTTCCTGTGGAATGGGACGAGATCAAGACCGAGCTGACCCGCCTTTCCGATGCACTCGGACCTGAGGGCGCGGCAGATCAGGGGTCGCTCGGCCGCTTCATCGACACCGCGGGGGAGAACCTCGACGGCAACGGTGAGGCACTGCGCAACACCCTGCGCGAGGTGTCCGACACCATGAAGCTCCTCTCGGACGGCCGCACGGATCTGTTCGGTACCGTCCGGAACCTGCAGGCGTTCGTCTCGGCACTGTCCGCCAGCAACGAGCAGATCGTGCAGTTCGGCGGCCGGCTCGCCTCCGTGTCGTCCCTGCTTGCGGACACCAGCGACGAGTTGGGTACCGCTCTCACCGACCTCGACGTCGCGCTGGGCGATGTGCAGCGCTTCGTTTCGGAGAATGGTGACGCACTCAACGAACAGGTCGGCCGGCTGGCCGACGCAACCACGACCCTCGTCGAGAAGCGGCCCCAGCTGGAGCAGGTGTTGCACGTGGCACCGAACGCCCTGGCGAACTTCAACAACATCTACAGCCCGCGGCAGGGATCGCTCAACGGTGCCATCGCGGCGACCAACGCGGGCAACCCGATCAACATGATCTGCGGCATGATCGAGGGCCTCGAGACCAACGACTCGGATCGCAGCGCCGACCTGTGCGCCCAATACCTCGGACCGGTCCTGAACTCGATCACGACGAACTACCCCGGCATCCTGCTGAACCCGGCGGTCGGCGCGAACGCCACACCCGACCAGATCGTCTACTCGCCGCCGAGCCTGGCCGGCGACGTTCCGACCCGAATGGCCGTGGCTCGGGGTCCGCTCGCCGACATGCCCACCGTCGACGTGCCCAAGGATCTCGGCGCACTGCTCAACCCGGGAGGGGGACGATGATCGCACGAAAGCGCCCCCGCCGGTCGGTCGCGATGATCGCGACGACCACGGCGCTCGCCCTCGCACTGACCGGCTGCGAGTGGAACGGACTCAACTCGGTTCCGTTGCCGGGCACCGAAGGTGGCGAGGACGGTGCCTACACGGTCCAGATCGAGATGCCGAACGTGACCACGCTGTCGCAGAACTCGCCCGTCCGGGTGAACGACGTGACGGTCGGCACCGTGACGGGTATCGAACTGGACGGGTGGCACGCCGTCGTCACGGTGTCGATCAACCCCGATGTGGAGCTGCCCGCCAACGCAACGGCGAAGATCGGGCAGACCAGCCTGCTGGGTTCGCAGCACCTCGAGTTGGCGCCGCCGCCTGGCATCGCTCCCGAGGGCACGCTCGAGGACGGCGACGTGATTCCGCTCGACCGGGCGGGTGCGTACCCGACCACCGAGCAGACGTTGTCGTCGCTGTCGGTCGTCCTCAACGGCGGCGGACTGGCGCAGATCAACGACATCACCCGTGAGCTCAACGCGGCGCTCGGCGGCCGCGAGGAGTCGATCCGAGACCTGCTGCCGCAGCTCGACCAGCTGGTCGGCAGTCTCGATGCCCAACGCGGCGAGATCATCTCGGCGATGGAGGGAATCGACCGACTCGCGAGCACCGTCAATGCGCAGAGCGAGACGTTGACCGCAGCGCTCGACGGCATACCGCCCGCGCTGGAAGTGCTTGTCGGTGAACGGCAGAACCTCACCAACGCCCTTGTCGCGCTGGGTAACCTCAGCACCACCGCCACGCGCGTCATCAACGAGACCGGGGACGACCTGGAGTCGAACCTGGCCTCGCTCGTGCCGGTCCTCACCCAGTTGGCCGGCACCGGCAACGCACTGACGGACGTGCTGTCGTTGATGCTGACCTTCCCGTTCGCGATGAAGAACATGGACCAGGTGTTCCGTGGCGACTACGCGAACCTGATGATGACGATCGACATGACCAACGCCCGCCTCGACACCAACTTCCTCGGCGGAACGAATGCCGGTACCCGGCTCGCCGGCGTCGAAGGCGCCCTCGGCGCATTCGCCGGCACCGCCGGTCAGGCCGAGAATCCCCTCGCGACCCCCGCGCCTCGTCGTCCCGACCCGATCCAAGCCGAACCGAAGCCCGCGGCCGAACTGATTCCGGGGCTGCCGCAGATCCAGATTCCCGGCCTGCCTCAGCTAGGAGCGCCGACGCCATGATGCTCACGAAGTTCGTCCGTACCCAGTTGGTGATCTTCTCGATCCTGACCGTGGTCGGACTGGTCGTCATGGCCACCCAGTACGTGAAGCTGCCCGCACTCTTCGGCATCGGCCAGTTCGGCGTCACCGTCGAACTGGAGTCGACCGGCGGGCTGTACCCGCACGCCAACGTCGCGTTCCGTGGCACCAACGTCGGCAAGGTCGACGAAGTGGTGCTCACGGAGGACGGTGTGGACGCGAATCTGTCGATCGGCAACGGGTACGACATCCCGGCCGACGTGGATGCCGTCGTCAAGAGTGTGTCCGCGATCGGTGAGCAGTACGTCGACCTGATCCCGCGCACCGACTCGGAGCCGTATCTCGGCGACGGGGACGTGATCCCCCGGGACCGGACCGCCACGCCGCAGGACGTCGGGGCGATGCTCGACCAAGCGGACACCCTCGTCAAGAGCATCTCCAACACCCAGCTCCGCACGGTGGTCGACGAGTCGTTCAAGGCGTTCAACGGTGCCGGCCCCGACCTGCAGCAGCTGATCGACTCCGCCCGGCTGTTCGTGCAGGAGGCGAACGCCAACGTCGACGCGACCAAGACGCTGATCAACCAGGCCGGTGCGCTGCTCGACACGCAGGTGGTCACCAGCGACGAGATCCGTTCGTGGACCAAGGATCTGGTGACGTTCAGCAACCAGCTCCGCACCAGCGATCCGCAGCTCCGCAGCCTGCTCGAGAAGGGCCCGCAGGCGGCCGCCGAAGCCACCCAACTCTTCCAGGATCTTCAGCCCACCCTCCCGGTGCTGCTGGCCAACCTGGTGAGCGTCGGCGAGGTCGGCGTCATCTACAACAAGAGCATCGAGCAGGTGCTCGTCATCTACCCGCCGCTGGTAGCGGGACTGATGACGGCGGCGCTGGCGGGGCCGGAGGAAGACGGCGCCATCGTCAACTTCAACCTGCAGGTCAACGACCCGCCGCCGTGCACCACCGGCTTCCTGCCCGCCGATCAGTGGCGTCCCGGCAACGACGTGTCCGTCCCCGACACGCCCCCGAACCTGTTCTGCAAGGTCGCCCCGGACGACCCGTCCGCGGTCCGCGGCGCCAGGAACTACCCCTGCATGGAGTTCCCCGGCAAGCGTGCAGGCACGGTCGAGGAGTGCCGGAGCGAGGCAGGCTACGTTGCTCAGGGCAACAACCCGCCGACCGGGCCCGTTCAGGATCCGTCTGTACCCTCGTACACGACCGCTCCGGCGTCCTACACCGGAGCCTCGGGGGTGCCCGCCACGGCGCGCCCGTACGACCCGACAACAGGTAAGTACGTCGGGCCCGACGGCCGCCTGTACGCCCAGCCTGCGCTGGCGTCAGGAGGAACAGCAAGAGAGGACACGACGTGGCAGACGATGATGACACGTCAGCAGGGCTGACGCCCGAGACGAAAGCCACCACACGCAGACGGGCCAGCCGCGTCGCCGGACCGCCGGCGCACGAGTCCGGTGAGGTATCCGCGTCGAGTGTTGCCGCGCCGCCCCGAGCGGCGTCGCCCGAGTCCGACGCCGCGTCACCGAGCGGTGAGTCGGTGGCGTCCGGAGTGAGCGCGGACGCCTCGACCGAGGACACCGGAGAGGGCGGGTCCGGCACGCCGGTGCGGCCTGCGCGGTCCGGCCTCCGACGTGTCTGGGCGATCGTCGCCGCAGTCCTCATCGTGGTGCTCCTCGGTACGACCGGGTGGCTCTTGGTCAAGCAGAACGCCGCGGACGACCGTGACGCGCAGCGGAATGCGTTCGAGCAGACCGCACGTCAGACGGTGCTCAACCTGACCACCATCAAGCCGGACACCGCCAAGGAGGACGTGGATCGCATCCTCGCCGGTGCCAGTGGCGAGTTCAAGGCGGAGTTCGACGGCCGCGAGGATCCGTTCGTCGGTGTCGTGCAGGAGGCCGGCGTCACCACCGTCGGCAAGATCATCGAGTCCGGACTCGAGAGCGAGGACGGGAACACGGCCAAGGTGCTCGTCGCGGCGCGGGCCGACGTCAGTACCCCCGACGGAACCCAGAACGGGCCCCGCGACTTCCGGATGCGGGTGACCGTGACGGACGACGGCGGAACGATGACGGCCTCGAAGGTGGAGTTCGTGCCATGAGTGAAGACACCAAGCCCGAGCTTCCCTACTCGGGGTACGTGGAGAGCGAGTCGGCGGTGAGCGTCGACCCGCCGGCCACGAGTACGAAATCCGGTGCCCTGGGCACGATTCTGGCCGCCGTCGCGGCGGTCGTGGTCATCGCGCTCGCGGTGGCCGTCGTGATCCTCGGGAAGGGATACCTCGACGACCGTGCGACCGAGCAGGCCCGGACGGACGCGGTCGCGGCCGCGAGCGATCAGGCCGCGGCGATGCTGTCGTACGACTACAACGAGGTCGACCAGCAGCTCGCCGCCGCGGCGGACGGACTCACCGGCGACTTCCGCGAGGAGTACACGAAGCTGGTCGAGGGGACCATCGCGCCCGGCGCGAAGGAGAAGAAGCTGACGGTGCAGGCCACCGTGCAGGCCGGGTCGGTCGTCTCCGCCACCCCCGACGACGTGGTCGTACTCCTGTTCGTCAACCAGATCACCACCAGCGCCGACGTCCCCGACGCCGCGACCACCGGTAGCCGGGTGCGGATGGAGATGCACAAGGACGGCGACCGCTGGCTCACCGGACGGCTCACCCCGGTGTAGCCGACCCGGTTTCGACCGACGAGAGCGGGCCCTCGGAATGTCTCCGAGGGCCCGCTCTCGTTGTCCGTGAACCGAATTCGGTCAGTCGGTGGGGTCGGTCGACATCAGGGAGTGGCCGGCGACCGAGTCCCGCGACAGTGCCGTCAGGAACGCCTTCGCCCAACGGTCCACGTCGTGGGCGAGGACCTGCCTGCGGAGAGCGCGCATGTGCCTGCGTCCGTCCTCGCGGTCCTGGGTGAGCGCCGCCTCCATCTTGTCCTTGACGTCCTCGAGGTCGTGCGGGTTGCACAGGAACGCCTGGCGGAGTTCCGCTGCGGCACCGGTGAATTCACTGAGGACGAGGGCGCCTCCGAGGTCCGGACGGCACGCGACGTACTCCTTGGCGACCAGGTTCATGCCGTCGCGCAGCGGTGTCACCAGCATGACGTCGGCGGCGACGAAGAAGGCGATCAGCTCGCTGCGGGGGATCGGGCGGTGAATGTAGTGCACCACCGGGCGGCCGACCTCGGCGTACTCGCCGTTGATGCGGCTGACCGTCATCTCGATCTCG
This sequence comes from Rhodococcus gannanensis, assembly GCF_042681175.1. Lineage (NCBI taxonomy): Bacteria > Bacillati > Actinomycetota > Actinomycetes > Mycobacteriales > Nocardiaceae > Rhodococcus > Rhodococcus gannanensis. The sequence continues at coordinate 98,361 of NZ_JBHUFB010000022.1, read as the reverse complement.
CCGCGCATCTGCACGTAGGACTCGACGCGTTCCCGGCTCGGTGTCGCGAGCTGCACCATCACGGTCTCGGACGGATCGACGCGTTTCTCGGCGATCAGCTCGTGCAGGGCGTCGAGGCGGACGTCGATGCCCTTCGTGTAGTCGAGGCGATCCACGCCGAGCATGATCTTCTTGGGGTTGCCCAGTTCCTTGCGGATCTGGCGGGCCCGGTCGCGAACCGACTTCGCGCGAGCGGCGGTGTCGAGTTCGCCCGACGCGATGGAGATCGGGAACGCACCGACCCGGACCGTGCGGAACCCGACCTGGACGACACCGAGCTTCGACCGGACGCCGACGTTGCCGCGCGACGTCTGGTGGCCGAGCAGTCGGCGGGCGAGGAACAGGAAGTTCTCGGCGCCGCCGGGTAGGTGGAAACCGATGAGGTCGGCGCCCAGCAGGCCCTCGACGATCTCCGTCCGCCACGGCATCTGCATGAACAGTTCGACGGGCGGGAACGGAATGTGCAGGAAGAACCCGATGGTGAGGTCGGGGCGCAGCATCCGCAGCATCTTCGGCACCAGCTGGAGCTGGTAGTCCTGGACCCAGACGGTCGCGCCCTCCGCGGCGGCCTCCGCGGTCGCCTCCGCGAATCGGCGGTTGACCTCGACGTACGAGTTCCACCATTCGCGCCGGTACTCCGGGCGCACGATCACGTCGTGGTAGAGCGGCCACAGTGTGGCGTTGGAGAAGCCTTCGTAGTAGTCCGCGACGTCCTTGGAGCTGAGTGCGACCGGATGCATCTCGATACCGTCGAGCTCGATCGGTTCGAGTTCGGTGTCCGGCACTCCGGGCCAGCCCACCCATGCCCCGCTGTTGTTGCGGAGGATGGGTTCGAGTGCGGTGACCAGTCCGCCGGGGCTGCGCTTCCAGCGGGTGTTCCCGTCGGGCAGCTTCTCCAGATCGACGGGCAGCCTGTTGGCGACGACGACGAATTCCGAAGCGGCTGAGCCCACTGTGGTCCTGTTCTCCGAGGCCGAGCTGCCGTGGCCGGCAGAAGCGGCGAACTAGTCGATCTTGGCCGACGGGCCGATACCGAGCATAGACAGCAACATGCGGCATTCGTCGGCATCGGCCGCATAAGCCGCGACGACTCGCTGCGCCTGTCGCGCTGTTTCATCGGTGACCGGTTCGAGGTCCTCGTCCGGGATGTCGTTCTCGGTGGCGTTGTCGGAGGCGGTTTTGGTGGTGACCATGGTGCCGGTTCCTTCGAGGCAATGCGGCATAACGGAAAGCAGCCGCGCGATGTATGCCCGCGACTCTAGGAGAACGGGACTGCCCGGCGCCAGTTTCACCTGGTTTAGGGTGCAGTGGATCACCAGGACAGGAGACCGATGTCCCACCCGCCGCGTTCCGGCGACCACCCACCTCGGCGTTCGGGCGGTGGCGGAGTCCTCCGCCGTACCGTTCTGAGGCACCGGGGCAGGCTCGCCGTCGGTACCGCACTGTTGTGCGTGCACCAGCTCGCCGAGACCGCCGTACCGATCGCGATCGGTGTGATCGTCGCGCAGGCGATCGAACCCGGCAGTACGACGGCCCTGGTCTGGTCCATCGCGGGACTCGCCGCGCTGTTCACCGTGCTGACCGCGGCCTGGCGCATCGGCGCCCGGCTGATCGTGCGTGCGATGCAGGACGAGGCGCACAGTCTGCGTGTCGAGGTCGCGCGGCGAATCCTCGATCCGCGGGGAGTGCGTACCGACCTGCGGTCCGGTGAGCTGCTCACCGTCGCGACGTCGGACGCGGAACGTGAGGCCTGGGTCCTCGACGTGATCCCCCGGGTCGTCGCAGCACTGACCGCGGCGATCGCGTCGGCCGTCGCGCTGCTGCTCGTCGACGTCACCCTCGGGCTGGCGGTCCTGGTCGGGACGCCGGTGATCCTCGGGGCGATGCAACTGGCGGCGCCGCTGATCACGCGGCGGGTCACCGACCAGCAGGCTGCGATCGCGCGGGTCTCCGCGATGGCCACCGACGTCGTCGCGGGCCTGCGCCCGTTGCGTGGTCTCGGTGCCGAGGGGGTCGCCACCGGCCGCTACCGCGACGTGAGCGAGGACGCGCTGGTCGCGACGCTGCGGGCGGCACGGTCCCGCGGAATCTTCCTCGGTGTGTCGGTTACCGTCAGCGCCCTGCTCGCAGTGGGTGTGGCGGGCCTGGCCGGCTGGTTCGCGCTGTCCGGACGTATCGGCGTCGGCGAACTCATCACCGTCGTCGGACTGTCGCAGTTCATCATCGAACCGCTCGGGATGCTGTCCCGGACGCCGGGTGACCTCGCGGCCGCCCGGGCGTCCGCGGACCGGCTCGCGCTCGTCCTCGATGCCGAGCCGATGGTGCCGGAGGGCACCCGCGACGTCCCCGACGGCGGCGGCCTCGCACTCCGAGACGTTCACTTCCGCTCCCTGGACGGGCTGACCGTGTCCGCGGAACCCGGCGCGCTCGTCGGTGTGCTGGCACGCAGGCCGCACGACGGGGAGGCGCTGGCGCTGCTGCTGGCGGGCCACGTCCCTCCGTCCGAGTACCGCGGTGCGGTCGAGGTCGGTGGTGTCGCCCTCGCCGACCTCGAACACAGCGCCGCCCGACGTACGCTCCTCGCCGAGCCGCACCACACCGACCTGTTCGCCGGGACGGTGGAATCCAACATCCGGACCGGCGGCGGAACCGGCGGCGACGACCTGCGTGAGCCGCTGGTCGCGTCCGCCGCCTCGGAGGTCGTCGATTCCCATCCTCAGGGCACCGGGCTGGTTGTCAGTGACCGCGGCGCGAATCTGTCCGGGGGACAGCGTCAGCGGGTGGCCCTCGCCCGCGCCCTCGCCCGCCGCGCGCCGATCCTGGTGCTGCACGATCCGACGACGGCCGTCGATGCCGTCACAGAGCAGGCGATCGCGGACGGCATCGCGGACTTCCGGCACGGCGATCGTCGGGGTGACCGGCGCGTGCACACCACCGTCCTGATCACGAGCAGTCCCGCGCTGCTCGCGGTCGCGGACCGGGTCGTCGTGCTGGACGAGGGTCGGGTGGTTGCCGAAGGCACGCATGCCGAACTCGCCGCCGCCGACGACGACTACCGCCGGGGGGTGCTCCGATGACCGTGCCCGACGTTCACGACGAGGCAGTCCAGTCCGGCGACGCGACGTCGCGACTGCCGATCGCCTCGGCCCGCGCCTGCTGGACCTGGCTCGGACGCGAGATCCGCCGTCGGCGCGGTCTCGCCGCGACGACGCTGCTGGTCGCGGCGGGCGGTGCCGGGGCTTCCCTTGTTCCGATCTACGTGTTCGGTGTTCTCGTCGACCGGGTCCAGGACGGCGCCCCGACCTCCACCATCGTCGGGGTTGTGGCCGTCATCGCGGCTGCCGCCGTGCTCGCCGGGATCCTCGCCGGCTGGGCGTCGGTGCTCATCTCGAGGCTCACCGAGACGATGCTCGCCCGGCTCCGGGAGTCCACGGTCGCGCGGGCGCTGTCGCTGCCGACCGCGACCGTCGAACGGGTCGGCAAGGGCGACCTGCTGTCCCGGGTCGGAGACGACGTCGCGGTGATCGGCAAGGCCGTCGCCGACGTGGTCCCGAACCTCGTGTCGGCGGTCCTGCTGGTCGTACTGAGCGTCGCGGCGATGTTCGGGATCGACTGGCGGCTCGGGCTCGCCGGTGCCGTCGCGCTGCCGATGTACGCCCTCGGACTGCGCTGGTACCTGCCACGGTCGGCGCCGGTGTTCGCCGAGGAGCGCGTCGCGATGGGCGAACGCTCGCAGGCCCTGATCGCCAGCATGACCGGTGTCCGGACCGTGCGCGCCTACGGGCTCGAAGGCCCCCATCTCGACGGCATCGACCGGGCGTCCGGCCGGGCCCGTGACCTCGGGGTCGGCGTGTTCACCCTGTTCACCCGGTTCGCGGGACGCGGGAACCGGGCCGAGTTCGTCGGCCTGTCGAGCATCCTCGTCGTCGGATTCCTTCTCGTGAACGCGGACGCGGTCTCGGTCGGTCAGGCGACCACCGCGGCGCTGCTGTTCCACCGGCTGTTCAACCCCATCGGCATGTTGATGTTCACGTTCAACGAGGTGCAGTCGGCGGGCGCCAGCCTCGCCCGGCTCGTCGGCGTCGTCGCGATGCCTGCTTCCGGGACCGCCGCGACCGGCGCAGAACCGGCCGCGCCGGAGCTACGGCTGACCGGGGTCCGGCACCGCTACGACTCCTCCCGGGAGGCCCTGTGCGGGGTGGACCTGCGGGTCGCGCCGGGCGAGCGGGTCGCGCTGGTCGGGTCCACGGGCGCGGGTAAGTCGACGGTCGCGGCGATCGCCGCCGGGTCGCTCGTCCCCACCGCAGGCGAGGTGACCATCGGCGGGGTTCCGCTGGCCGATCTCGGTGACCGGCTGCGGTCGCAGATCGTCGTGATCAGCCAGGAGGTGCACGTCTTCGCGGGTCCGCTCGTCGACGACCTGCGCCTCGCGCGTCCGGACGCGACCGATGCCGAGGTGGAGTCCGCGCTGGACACCGTCGGCGCCCTCGACTGGGTACGTGCGCTGGACGACGGCCCGCGGACCGAGGTGGGGGAGGGTGGCCACCAGCTCACCGCAGCTCAGGCGCAGCAGCTGGCGCTGGCCCGGATGGTGCTCGCGGACCCGCCGGTCGTCGTGCTCGACGAGGCGACGGCCGAGGCGGGCAGCGCCGGCGCCCGCGACCTGGAGGCGGCCGCCGATGCCGCCACCCGGGGGCGCACCACCCTGGTGGTGGCGCACCGGCTCACCCAGGCGGCGGCGGCCGACCGGGTGCTCGTGCTCGAGCACGGCGAGGTGGTCGAGCAGGGCAGCCACGACGAACTGGTCGACGCGGGCGGGCGCTACGCCCGGCTGTGGAAGGCGTGGTCCGGGGCCTGAGTGCGGCAGCCGCCGGGTGGTGCGACGGCGGCGGGCGTGCGATGGTGGCGGGTGGGTCGTTCCCCTCGAGGATGCGCAGGTGAATCCGGTGCCGATCGACAATGACGTCTACAACCGGGTCGGCACGACGTGGTGGGACGAGGACAACCCCCTCAACATGCTGCACGGCAGCCTCACCCCGGGACGTTTCGCCTACTTCCATGAGGTCCTCACCACCCGGATCGGCTGCGACCTCACGGGACTCGACGCTGTCGACATCGGTTCCGGCGGCGGGTTCCTCGCCGAGGAGTTCGCGCGCGTCGGATGCCGTGTGGTCGGCGTGGATCCGTCCGCGGTGTCCGTGGACGCCGCGCGTTCCCACGCGGCCGCCGGCGACCTCGACATCGACTACCGGGTCGGGGTCGGCGAGCGACTCCCGTTCCCCGACAACGCCTTCGACCTCGCGTACTGCTGCGACGTTCTCGAGCACGTGACCGACGTGGACGTCGTCGTCGGTGAGGTCGCCCGGGTGCTCCGGCCCGGCGGGCTGTTCCTGTTCGACACCATCAACCGGACCAGGACGAGCCGGCTCGTGGCCATCAAGATGATGCAGGAGTGGCGGTTGACCCGACTCTTCGACACCGCCGTCCACGACTGGTCGATGTGCATCCGGCCCACCGAACTCGCGCAGGCGATGAGCAGGCGGGGACTGCACACCGGAGCCATTGTGGGGCTGGGCCCGCGGTCGAAGAACCCGCTGCGGGTTTTCGACATGATGCGTGCGGCACGGGGTCGCTTGTCGTGGGGGGAGGTGTCCCGTCGCCTCGACTTCGGGCGCACCCGCACCACGGCCATCTCCTACATGGGCTACGCGGTCAAGTCGTAGCCCTGGTTCAGCAGCTTGGCGCGCAGCGCGTCGACGGTCGCCTGGTCCACGCCGAGCCCGTCGCGGACGTAGGCGTCGACGCTGCCGTACAGGCGCTCGGCCTGAGCGAACGCGGCGTTGAGCCACGACAGGTCGACGGCGTCGTCGCGACCGAGGTAGGCGTTCGACGCCATGAAGTCGGCGCTCACGATGTCCCGCGGCACGCCGAGCAGGGTCAGCAGGATCGCGGTGCCCCAGCCGGTGCGGTCCTTGCCCGCGCTGCAGTGGTAGACGGTGGCGCCGTCCGGGTTGGTGGCGACGGCGCGCAGCAGGTCGCCGAACGCGACGTCGGAGCCGCGGAAGTTGACCATGAACGGGTAGCCGATGGTCTGGCCGATGTCCGAGGTCCCGGTGACGGCGCCGTCGATCAGCGCGCGGCCCAGGGTGACGGGGACGAACTCGTGGAACGCGATGCCGTGGTCGATGCTGACGACGTCGGCCACCTGGTAGCGGACGCCGTCGGGCAGCCGGTCCGGGGCCTCGCCGCGCTCGGACACGTTCCGCAGGTCCACGTCGAGGGTGACGTTCGCGGCGGTCAGCTTCGCGAGATCCGCGTCGGTGAGGGTACTGAGCTTGTTGGACCGATAGACCAGACCGCTGCGGACCGTACGGCCGTCGGTGGTGGTGTATCCGCCGATGTCGCGGAAGTTCCGGGCGCCGTCGAGCCGGATCGCGGCCGCGGACGGCGGCGGGATCTCGGGCAGGGTCGGCTGCTCGACCGAGCCGAATCCACTCGACGCGGAGGTGATGTCGCTGGAGTCGGCGAGGGCGGGGGCGGGCCCGAACAGGCCGGCCGCGACCGTGCCTGCGGCGACCAGTCCGAGGACGCGAACGGTGGTGGTGCGCGCGTGGTTCGTCACGGCAGGAAAGGTACCGTCCGGTCCGCCCCGGCGTGCCGGTTCCGCAGACACCGCCACGTCGTGTTCACCGTGACGTCATCGTCCCAGGTAACCGCCGCCGTGCGGAAAGAACTCACGTCCGGTCATCTCGGTGCCGTCGTCCAGTCGGATCCGCTCGACGGACAGTCCGCGGTTGCGTCCCGTCCAGGCGTCCGGGCCGGCGACGATGACCATGCCGTCGCCCTCGTGGATGAACACCCGGCCCGGGGTCCCGCCGTAGCACCCCTTCGACACCGACGACTCGAGCACCCGGATGCGCTGTCCCTTGAAGGTGGTGAACGCGTTCGGATACGGGTCGGACTGGGCACGCACGAACCGCTCGAGCACTTCCGCCGGCCAGGTCCAGTCGATACGGCTGTCCTCGATCGACCGCTTGTGGAAGAAGGTGGCCTGCGACCGGTCCTGCGGGGTCCAGTCGGTGCGCCCCGATTCGATCAGGTCGAGTGCGTCGACGGCGATCGGCCCGATCATGTCCACCGTCCGATGGAACAGGTCCGTGACGGTGTCCTTCGGCCCGACCGGGGTGGCGCGCTGCAACACGATGGCGCCCGCGTCGAGTTCCTCGTCCATCAGGTGCGCGGTCAACCCGACCTCGGACTCACCGTTGATCAGCGCCCAGATCAGCGGCGAGAAGCCGGTGTACTTCGGCAGCAGTGAGTCGTGGATGTTCAGGGTGCCGTGGCGGGGACGGTCGAACACTTCCTTCGGCAGCCAGGTGCGCCAGTTGTTCGCGACGATGATGTCCGGCTCGGCGTCCGCGAGTGCGGCCTGGAAATCGGCGTCGGGGGTGTTCGCGATGTGCACCGGCACACCGTGTTCGGCGGCGAGGTCGGCGACGGAGTCGGCCCACATCTGCTCGTAGGCGTGCTCACTGCGCGGATGCGTCACCGCGAGGACCACCTCGTGCTTCGATGCGAGCAGCGCCTGCAGGGTACGGTGACCCCACGTCTGATAACCGAGCGTCGCGACTCTCACGAATGTCCTCCTGAAGGATTATTTCTGGGCACGGCGGGGCGCCTCGGCGCCGCAACGGGGTCGACGGTGGGCCAGCGTAGGCCAGCCGGGTGTCGGGCGGGTCCACGTCCGTACGAAAGGTTCTTTATGCCGCTCGCCACCATCAACGGGATCCAGCTGAACTACCAGGTCAAGGGGTCCGGTGACCTGGTGGTGCTGATCATGGGGACGGGCAGTCCCGGCCGGGTGTGGGAGCTGCACCAGGTGCCGGCGCTGGTCGCGGCCGGCTACCGCGTGTGCACCTTCGACAACCGCGGCATCGCGCCGACCGACGAGTGCGCCGACGGGTTCACGGTCGAGGACATGGTCGCGGACACCGCGGCGCTGATCGAGCACCTCGGTGGACCCGCGTACGTGGTCGGCACCTCGCTCGGGGCGCGGGTGGCGCAGGAACTCTCGCTCACCCGCCCGGACCTGGTCCGTCGTGCGGTCTTCCTCGCCGCGCACGGTCGCCGCGACACCCTGCAGAAGTACCTGTCGGAGGGCGAACGCGAGCTGGATCGCAAGGGCATCGTGCTGCCCGACTCGTACCGGGCGGCGATCACCGCGGTGCTGAACCTGTCGCCCGCGTCGCTGGTGGATCCGATGGCAGCGCAGGACTGGCTCGACATCTTCGCGTTCTCGAAGGGCGAGACGACGCCCGGTGTCCGCGCGCAGCAGAACCTCGACGACTTCGGCGACCGACTGCCCGCGTACGGCCGGATCACGGTTCCGACCCTCGCCGTCGGGTTCGCGGACGACCGTCTGGTTCCGCCGACGCTGGCAGCGGAGGTCGCGAAGGCGATCCCCGGTTCGCGGTACGTCGAGCTGGAGGACTGCGGCCACTACGGCTACCTCGAGCGTCCCGACGTGGTGAATTCGGTCATTCTGGACTTCCTGAGTGGTAGCTGAGTAAGGGTGTCCGAGTCGGGGGTGGGAAGCCTATCCTCACCTTCGACCTTGCTTCGCGCGACCTGAGGGCCGCCACACGAAGATCGGACACCCATGCAGTCGCTCTCGGACCCGACCGATCACGAGTACGACCTCGACAGGTGGTACCCGGCGACGGCCGCGCAGTCCGAGGTGTGGGTGGCGCAGCAGCTCGCGCCCGAGAGCCCTGCGTACAACATCGCGCTCACCGTCGAGATCGGTGGACCGCTGCACGTGGGCCGTGCGGTCGAGTCCGTCTACCGGACGATCCGACGAGCCGAGCCGCTGCACGTGCGATTCGCCCTCGGGCCGGACCGGGTACTGCGACAGCATCCACTCGACCCGGAGGCGTGGACGCTGCACGTCGTGGACCTGCGCGACCGGCCGGACCCCGAGGCCGCCGCCCGCGACTGGATCGACGCCGACATGCGGACGGTGTCCACCCTCGACAACGACGAGGCCCTGTTCACGCAGGCCGTCCTCCGGCTCGGTGCCGAACGCACCTGGTGGTACCAGCGCTACCACCACAGCGTCGTCGACGGCTTCGGCATCCTCCGGCTGGTCGAGGAGGTCATCGACCGGCAGAAGCAGCCGGACCTCGACGTCGCCGCGAAGGACTGGTCGTTGCGCGCCGCGGTCGACGCGGACCTCGACTACCGTGCGTCGGCCCGGTTCGAGGCCGACCGCGACCACTGGCTGTCGGCGATGGCCGAGGCGCCCGAGCCGCCCGCGCTGACGTCGCCGTCGCCGGATCCGGCCGCGCCCCCGATCTCGGCGACGGTGACTCTCGACCCGGAAACCGTTGCGGGACTGTACCGATATGCGGATTCGGCAGGCATTCGACGCACCCGGATCCCGTTCGCGATGATCGCCGGCTACCTGCACCGCGTCTCCGGCACCTCCGACCTCGTGCTGTCGGTACCGCTGACCGGGCGGGCAGGAAAGGCGCTGCGGCACCTGCCGTCCATGGCGTCGACGATCCTGCCGATGCGCCTGCGGATCGACCGTGACGCCACCCTCGCCGACCTGGTCGAACGCATCGACCGTGAGCTGATCGGCATGCTGCGCCACGGCCGGTACCGCGGCGAGGACCTCGCCCGCGAACTGCGCGCGAGCGATCCGTCGCGCCGGGTGTTCGGTCCCGGTGTCAACATCCTGATGTTCGAGCATCAGATGACCTTCGGAGGGCATCCCGCGTTCCCGCAGCACATGGTCACCGGTGCGATCGGTGACCTCGACTTCACCGTCCAGGGCGGACAGGACGGTGAACCGCTGCGCATCGACGTGCGGGTCGGTGCGGGGCTCGCCGACGATCTCGAACGACACCGCACCCAGCTCACCGAGTTCCTGCGCGGCCTCGCAGCCGATCCGCAGGCGCCGGTCGACTCCGTCGACGTGATGTCCGCGCGGCAGCGTGACCGAATCCTGGTGGAGTGGAACGACACCGCGCGCCCCGAGGTGGAGCGCACGGTCCCGGAGGCCTTCGCGGCGCAGGTCGCGGCGAGTCCGGACGCGGAAGCGCTGGTCGCCGGGGACGTCCGGATGACGTACGGGGAGCTCGGAACTCGGGTGAACCAGCTCGCCCGGCACCTCGCCGAACGTGGACTGCGGTCGGAAGAGGTCGTGGCGGTGGGGCTTCCGCGGTCCCCGGAGATGGTGGTCGGACTGCTCGCGGTGATGGCGGCCGGTGGCGCCTTCGTCCCGCTCGACCCGGCCTGGCCCGCGGACCGCCGGGCCCAGGTCCTCGCCGACGCCGGTGCGCGCCTCGTCCTGACCGGACCGGACGGGGTGCCGGCCGACTCCGACGCGGCGGTGGCCGTCGACCTCGCGGACTGGGCTCACGGACACCACGCAGGCGACCCGGTGCCGTGTTCGGCGCGCGGCCAGTCGCTGGCGTACGTCATCTTCACCTCGGGTTCCACCGGCAGGCCCAAGGGTGCGATGATCCGGCACGAGGCGATCTGCGCCCGCCTCGACTGGCAGGTCCGGGAGATCCTCGGCTTCGGGCCGGGTGACGCCTCACTCTTCAAGGCGCCCTTGTCCTTCGACATCTCCGTCAACGAGATCCTGCTGCCGCTGGTGTCGGGCGGACGTCTGGTCGTCGCCGAGTCCGGGGCCGAACGTGACCCGCACCTGCTGCTCGACCTGATCGACCGCGAACGCGTCACCTTCGTGTACCTGGTGTCGTCGATGCTGTCGGTGCTCCTCGACCTCGCGGAGGGCGGTTCCGCCCTGGACGGGCTGCGGCACGTCTGGTGCGGCGGCGAGGTGCTGACCCCGGAACTGTTCGACAGATTCCGTAGGCAGCTCGGCACCACGCTGTACCACGGCTACGGCCCCGCGGAGGCGACGATCGGCGTCTCGCACGTGGTGTACCGGGACAGCGCCGAACGCATCGCCACGTCGATCGGCCGACCCAACCCGAACACACAGCTGTACGTGCTGGACTCCCGGCTGCGCCCCGTCCCGCCCGGCACCGCGGGGGAGTTGTACGCGGCCGGCTACCTGCTCGGTCGCGGCTACGTCGGCGCCCCGGGAATCACTGCCGCCCGGTTCGTTGCGAACCCCTTCGGGCACAGTGAGACTCGCCTGTACCGGACCGGTGACCTCGCCCGGTGGACGGAGGACGGCACGCTCGACTTCGTCGGCCGCGCCGACAACCAGGTCAAGATCCGGGGCATGCGTCTCGAACTCGAGGACGTCGAGTCCGCGCTGAGCAGGCATCCCGGTGTCCGGCAGAGCGCGGTGCTGGTCCGCGAGAGCGGTGGCGCCAAGTATCTCGCCGCCTACGTGATCTCGGACGACGGGAGCCTCGACGGTCCGGCCGTCAAGGAGTGGGCGGCCACCCAGTTACCGGAGTACATGGTCCCGACCGCGGTGGTGGTGCTCGACCGGTTCCCACTGACCGCGAACGGCAAGGTGGACCGGCGGGCGCTGCCGGAACCCGATCTCCGGGCTGGACTCGAGGGCATCGCGCCGCGCTCCGATCTCGAGCATCGACTCGCCGCGATCGTCGCCGGGGTCCTGGGACTGGAGTCCGTCGGTGTCACAGACGACTTCTTCGCCCTCGGTGGCGACAGTATCGTCGCCATCCAGGTGGTGAACCAGGCCCGGACAGCCGGCCTGGTTCTCGCTGCCCGCGAGGTGTTCTCGCTGCGCACTGTCGCGGCGATGGCTCGCGCCCTCGACGGCCGCGATGTCGCGGAGGTTGACGTCGACGACATCGCGGTCGGCGAGATCGCCGAGACCCCGATCATTGCGCACACCCGCGCGGGCGGCGGCGCGGTGGCCCGCTTCCACCAGTCGGTGCTGCTGACCGTCCCGGCGGGCGTGGACGACGACACGCTCGGCGGCGCCCTGCACACTCTGGTGCAACGGCATCCTGCGCTGAGTGCCCGACTGCGACGCGGCGACAAGTGGTCGCTCGTCGTCCCCGAGTCCGTCGACGCACTCGGCCTGCTGCGCACGGTCCCGCTTCCCGGCCCCGACACGCTCGACGATGCTGTTTCACGCGAAACACGCTCCGCGGCAGCACGACTGGATCCGGAAGCCGGGGTGATGCTGCAGGCGGTCCGATTCGACGGCGGCGCGGAGCCCGGTCGCGTGCTGCTCGTCGCCAACCACCTCGTCGTGGACGGGGTGTCGTGGCGGATCCTGGTCGAGGACCTCGCACGCGCGGTCGTCGCGCCGGACACCCTGACACCGACAGTCGGCGCGACCTCGCTGCGCCGCTGGTCGCAGTTGCTGCGGGAGAGCGCGGACACCGGTCGATTCGACTCCGAACTCGACCACTGGCGCACCACCCTGGACCACCTGCGGCGTTCGCACCCGGTCGCGCCGACCGGTACCTGGGCGGACGCGGACACCGTGACCGTGCACCTGGGTCCGGCCGTCACGGGTCCACTGCTGACCTCGGTGCCCGCCGCGTTCGCGGGCCGTGTCAACGACGTGCTGCTCACCGCGCTCGCCGCGGCCCTCGCACGGTCGCAGGCCGACGGCGGGACCGCGGTCGTGATCGACCTGGAGGGCCACGGCCGCGAGGAGGACGCGGCCGGGCGCCGGGTCGACCTCGGGCGGACCGTCGGCTGGTTCACCAGCCTGTACCCCGTCCTGATCGACGCGGGCACAGCTGATCCGGGTGACGCCGACGCGCTCGCCCGCGGCGTGAAGGCGGTCAAGGAACAGTTGCGTGCCGTGCCGGGCAACGGCATCGGCTACGGGGCACTGCGGTACCTCGCCGACGCGGACCTGGGCGGTGACGCCGCTGCGCAGGTGCTGTTCAACTACCTCGGCCGGGTGGCCGCGTCGAGTGACGGCGCCGGCGACTGGTTGCCGACCGCCGTCGGCGGCGCCGCAGACCCCGACGCCCCGATGCGGCACGCGATCACCGTCGACGCCGTCACCCACGACGGACCCGACGGGCCGACGCTGCGCACCACGATCACCTTCGCGCCCGGGACCGTTTCGCGCGCGCACGTCGAGGACCTCGCCGCGGGCTGGACCGACGCGTTGACCGCCCTCGCCGGGGTCGCCGACCGCGGCGGTCGCACACCGTCCGACTTCCCGGGTGCCCGGCTCGCGCAGGCGGACGTCGATCAGCTCGAGACGGCCGTCCCCGGCTTCGCCGACGTGCTCGCCCTGACACCGCTGCAGGAAGGCATCCACTTCCACAGCACCTTCGAGGGCGAGCACCTCGATCCCTATGTTGTGCAACAGGTCGTGGAGCTGACCGGTCCGGTCGACCCACCGACCCTCGCGTCCGCGTTGCAGGCGCTGGTGGATCGGCACGCGGCGCTCCGCACCGGCCTGCACGTGCTCGCCGACGGTCGCGTGGTGCAGGTCGTCGAGTCGCATCCGACGGTCCCGATGGGATTCGTCGACCTGTCCGGCCGCTCGGACGTCGAGGTCGAGGAACGTGTCGCCGCCCTGCTCGCGGACGACCGCGCCCGCGGATTCGATCTCGCCCGCCCGCCGCTGGTCCGCTACCTGCTGGTGCGCACCGGGCCGGACCGAAGTGTGCTGCTGCAGTCGATCCACCATGTCGTCGCGGACGGCTGGTCGGTGCCGGTGATGTTGCGCGAACTCCTCGCCCTGTACACACCCGAGGGCCCGGCGCCGGTGCTTCCGCAGCCCACGCCCTACCGGAACTACCTGCACTGGCTGGCGGACCGGGACCGGTCTGCCTCGCTGGACCTCTGGCGCGCCGCACTCGCCGGCGTCGACGACGGCGGCCTCGTCGCATCGAGCGGCGCCACCGGAGACGCCGTGGACGCGGTCTCGGTCCGGCTGCCCGCTGATCGCACCGCCGCGCTCGCCGAGTTCGGCCGCGGTCACGGCCTGACCACCAGCACCCTCGTGCACGGCCTGTGGGGGCTGCTGCTCGGGCAGCTGTCCGGGCGCGAGGACGTGCTGTTCGGGTCCACCGTGTCCGGCCGCGGCGGTGACCTGCCCGGGATCGAGACGATGGTCGGACTGTTCATCAACACCGTGCCCGCGCGGATGCGGTTCCGTGGTGACGAACCGGTGGTGGAGGCGCTGGCCCGCTGGCAGCGGGAACAGTCCGAACTGCTCGACCATCAGTACCTCGGGCTGGGCGACCTGCGGCGAATCACCGGTCTGCAGAACCTCTTCGACACGCTCGTCGTGTTCGAGAACTATCCCCTCGGGCACGGACCCGCCACGGACGTCACCGGCCGGGTCGCGATCACCGGCATCCGCTTCGAGGAGAACCCGCCCTACCCGGTGACCCTGCTCGTCGCGCCGGGCGACGAACTGCGGCTGGAGGTCAAGTATCGGCCCGCCGTCGTCGACGGGGCCACCGCACGCTCCCTCGCCGAGGGCATGATCGCGCTGCTCGACCAGGTGTCCGCCGCGCCCGCCACGCCGATAGCGGCACTCGACCCGTCCGGACGTGGCGGTGACCGGCGGTGGTCGCCGTCGCCGCGCGACGCCACCACGCTCACCGAACTCCTGGACGAATCCGCGCACACTCATCCGGACGCGGTGGCCGTCGAGTTCGAGGGCGCGACGCTGACGTACGCGGAGCTGCACGAGCACGCGAACCGGTTGGCGCACAGGCTCGTCGAACGGGGTGTCGGAGCCGAGTCGGTGGTCGCCGTCGCGCTGGGCCGCTCCCTCGAACTGATGGTCGCGCTGCTCGCAGTCGGCAAGGCGGGCGGTGCCTACCTGCCGCTGGACCTGGACTACCCGGCCGAACGCCTGGCGATGATGGTGGACGACGCCCGTCCGGTGGTCGTGTTGACCGGACCCGGCGGCATCGACACCGCAGCCGAGCAATTGGTCGTCGACCTCGGGGACAGGGGCGGGGACGCCTCCTTCCTGCCGCGCCGCGCGCGCGCCGATCACCCCGCGTACGTCATCTACACCTCGGGCTCGACCGGTCGCCCCAAGGGTGTCGCCGTCCCGCACCGCGGGGTCGTGAACCGCCTGCGCTGGTTGCAGTCCGAGGAACCGCTCGCCCCGGGGGACCGGGTGCTGCAGAAGACGCCGTCGAGTTTCGACGTGTCGGTGCCCGAGTTCTTCGGACCGCTGATCGCCGGCGCGACCGTCGTCCTCGCCCGCCCGGGCGGGCACCGCGACCCCGCTCACCTGGCCGAGCTGATCTCCGCGACGGGAATCACCCGCGCCCACTTCGTACCCTCGATGGTGGACCTGTTCCTCGCCGAACCCGCTGCACCGCGGTGCACCTCGCTACGGATTGTCGCCTGCTCCGGTGAGGCGCTGCCCGCCGCGACCGCCCGCCGGTTCGCGCAGGTCCTGCCAGGCGTCCGGCTCGACAACCTGTACGGGCCGACCGAGGCGTCGGTCGAAGTGACCCACCACTTCGGCGCCGAGTCGATCGCCCCGTCGGCGACGTCGGTACCGATCGGGACACCTGTCGCGAACACTCGGGTGTACGTCCTCGACCGCTACCTGCGGCCCGCACCCGACGGGTTCACCGGCGAGCTGTACCTTGCCGGACCGCAACTCGCCCGCGGCTACCTCCGCCGGCCGGCCCTGACCGCCGACCGTTTCGTCGCCGACCCGTTCGTGGCGGGGGAGCGGATGTATCGCACGGGTGACCTGGTGCGCTGGATCGATGGCGAACTGGACTACCTCGGTCGCGCCGACAACCAGGTCAAGCTTCGCGGATTCCGCATCGAGCTCGGCGAGATCGAGGCGGCGCTGCTGCGCGACCCGTCCGTCGCGCAGGCCGCCGTCGTGGTGCGGGAGGACCGGCCCGGTCACCAGCAGCTCGTGGCGTACGTGGTACCTGTGCGCACTTCTGGTAGCGCGGACTACCAGAAGTGCGCACAGGCGCTGCCGGCGCATATGGTGCCGAGCGCATACGTGGAACTCGACGCGCTGCCGCTGACCCCCAGCGGCAAACTCGACCGGTCAGCCTTGCCCGCACCGGATTTCGCCGCCGTCGCGACCCCGTCTGCCCCGGCCGCCGCTGCCGACGGCCGGATCGCGCACCTCGTCGCGGAGGTGCTCGGCCTCGAACGCGTCGGCGCTGACGACGACTTCTTCGCGCTCGGCGGGGACTCCATCCTCGCGATCCGCCTCGTCAACGTCGCGCGCCGGGAGGGCTTGACGCTGACCCCGCGGCAGGTGTTCGAGGCGCGCACCCCGGCGGCGCTCGCGCGGCTGCTCGGTGAGAGCACCCTCGACGCGGCCGCTGCCGGAGCGACCGCCGGCTCCGCCCGGCCCGACGACGGAATCGGGGAACTGAACCCGCTGCCTGTCGTGCACCGGCTGTCCGAATGGTCCGGTGGCACGGACCGTTTCAACCAGTCGATGCTCGTTCACCTGCCGGCCGGACTCGACACCGCCACGCTGACCGCCGCGCTGCAGGCCGTGCTCGACCACCACGACGGCCTGCGCGCCGTCCTCACCCGGCATGCTCCCGGTGTCTGGTCCCTGCGGACCACCGCACGTGGAACGGTCGACGCGGCAACCGTTCTCACCGCCGTGACCGCCGACTCCGACACCCTGCGCGCGACGGTTGCCGAGCAGTCTGCCGCTGCTGCCGCCCGCCTCGATCCCGAACGGGGAGTCATGGTGCAGGCCGTGCACCTCGACGCCGGGCCGGGCACGGCCGGACGGTTGCTGATCGTCGCGCACCACCTGGTCGTCGACGGCGTGTCCTGGCGCATCCTGCTCGAGGACCTCGCGATGGCGGCCGTCGCGGTCGCGGCCGGGGAGCGACCTGCCCTCGACCCGGTGGGCACCTCCCTGCGCCGCTTCGGTGCGCTCGTCACCGAGCAGGCGACGCACGCCGCACGACTGCGCGAGCTCGGCCACTGGACCGCGGTCACCGCACCCGGTGCCGCCCTGGTACCCGAGTCCTCCGGGGACGCCACCATCGGAACCGGCGCGCAGCACCGCGTCTCCCTCGCTCCGGACGTCACGGCGACGGTGCTCGGCGCGGGCGCGACCCTCGCGAACGCGGACGTCACCGACGTGCTCGTCGCGGCGCTCCGCATCGCGGTGACCCGCTGGCAGCACGACACCGGCCGCGAGACGTCCGACCTGCTCGTCGACCTCGAACGCCACGGGCGCGAGGAACTCGCCGACAGTGTCGACCTGTCCCGCACGGTCGGCTGGTTCACCAATATCGCGCCGGTGCGCCTCGCTGCCGGGGAGGAGCCCGGCGCCGTCCTCGCGGACGTCAAGGAGCGGCTGCGGGCCGCACCCGACGGCGGAATCGGCTACGGCATGCTGCGTTTCGTCGGCGGCCGCACCGCGGGACCGCTCGCCGCGGGGGAGCGGTCGCAGGTGCTGTTCAACTACCTGGGCCGGATGCCCGCCGCCGGGACCGGGGCGGCGTGGACGCCTGCACTCGAATCCGACGCCCTCGCCGCCGATCCCGACACCGACATGGGCGGACCGTACCGGCTGATCGTCAACGCGATCTGCGAGGAGACCGCCGACGGCCCCGTGCTGACCGCCGTGTTCGGCAGGTCGGAACTCGGCCTCACCGAGGCCGACGGGATGGCGCTCGCCGACGGCTGGGCGCAGGCACTGCGCGACATCGCCGACACCGCAAGCGAACACGACGGCCCGGCGACACTCACACCGTCCGACGTTCCGCTCGTGGCGCTGTCGCAGTCGGAACTCGACACCGTCGTCGCACACTCCCCGGCCGGTGTCGAGGCGGTGTGGCCGCTGTCGCCGCTGCAGGAGGGCCTGTACTTCCAGGCCACGTTCGACGACACCGACGACATCTACACGGCCCAGTTCTCGCTCGACTTCGGGCATCGGCTCGACCTCGATCGGCTCACGGCCGCCCTGCGCACCCTCCAACGCCGCAACCCCACGCTGCGTGCGGGATTCGTCAGCGCCGGACTGCCGTCGCCGGTCCAGTTCGTGACCGCGGACTGCGACGTCCCGATCACCGAACACGACCTGCGTGGCCTCGCCGACCCCGAGGCCCGCGCCGCGGAACTGGCTGCCGCCGACCGGCTCACTCCGTTCGATCTGACAGCGCCGCCGCTGTGGCGGGCGATGGTGCTGCGCCTCGCTGACGACCACGACCGGCTCGTGGTCAACCGCGAGTTCCTGCTGTGGGATGGCTGGTCCAACGGCATCGTCGTGGGGCAATTGCTCGCGCTGTACGACTCGGCGGGCGACGACGGCGGGCTGCCCGCCCCGACCGGCGGATTCCCCGACTACCTCGTCTGGCTCGCCGAACGCGACGCCGACGAGGGCCGCGCCCGCTGGCGAGCCGCGCTGTCCGGAGTCGCGGAGCCGACGCTGCTCGGCGCGCCGGTTCCCGGTCCGCCGCAGCTGCCGGGCCGGCACGACACGGTGCTGTCGGAGGAATTCGGGGTGCGGCTGCGTGACTGCGCCGCCACCGCGGGGGTGACCGTCAACGTGGTGCTGTCCGCCGCTCTCGCGCTCGTGCTCGGCGGTGTCACCGGGCGTGACGACGTCGTCTTCGGTACCACCGTCGCGGGCCGCCCGCCGGAGGTCGAGGGCATCGACACCGTCGCCGGGCTGTTCCTCAACACCGTTCCCGTCCGGGTCCGGTTGCGGCCGGACGAGTCGGTCGCGGAACTGCTGCGCCGCAGCCAGTCCGAACGTCTCGACCTGACCGCCTACGACTGGCTCGGCCTGGCGAACATCGGACGCGAATCCGAGCACCGGCAGCTGTTCGACGTCCTGTACGTGCTGCAGAACTTCGTCGACGAGAACCAGGTGTCGGCGCTGAACGCCGCCCACGACATCAGCGGCGGCGACAGCATCGACCACACCCACTACCCGCTGACCGTCGTGGTCACGCCCGGCCGGGAGATGCGGGTCAAGTTCGAGTTCCGCCCGGAAGCGATCGACGGCGGAACTGCGCGGGCGCTGCTCGACCGGTTCGTCGGTGTCCTCGAACAGCTCGTCGACGGTCGGGACGTCGCGGTCGGATCGCTCGCGGTGGTCACCGCGGAGGAGCGGGCCGCCCTGGCCGCGCACCCCGCAGACCGCGAGCTGCCCGACGTCACCGTCGCCGACCTGTTCGCGGATGCCGCGGCGCGTCTGCCCGAGCAGGTGGCACTCGTGTTCGGGGACGAACGCGTCACCTACGCCGAACTCGACGGCCGGATCAACGCGCTCGCCAGACGCCTGATCGCGTCCGGTGCCGGCCCGGAAGCGATCGTCGCGCTCGGCCTGCCGCGGTCCACCGACATGGTGGTGGCGCTGTTCGCGGTGCTCCGCACCGGTGCGGCCTACCTGCCTCTGGAACTCGACCATCCCGCGGAGCGGCTGGTGGGGATGCTCGACGACGCCCGACCCGTCGTCCTCGTCAGCACTATCGCGGTGCGGGCGACGCTCGACTGGGACGGTGCCGTACTGCTTCTCGACGAACCGGCAGGGCGGGAGTGGGCCACCACTGCGCTCTCCGGCGCCGAGCTGGGGTCGTTCGCACCCGGTACGCCGGGGCGCCTCGACCATCCCGCGTACGTGATCTACACGTCCGGGTCGACCGGCGCCCCCAAGGGCGTGGTCACCGGTTACCGCGGCCTGACGAACATGCAGTTCAACCACCGCGCCGAGATCTTCGACCCGACGGCCGCGCTCACCGGCGGAAGGGTCCTGCGGATCGCGCACACGGTGTCGTTCGCGTTCGACATGTCGTGGGAGGAACTGCTGTGGCTCGTCGAGGGCCACGAGGTGCACATCTGCGACGAACAGCTGCGCCGTGACCCGGAACAGCTTGTCGCGTACTGCAACACACACTCTGTGGACGTCGTCAACGTCACGCCTACCTACGCCCAGCACCTCTTCGACGCGGGGCTGCTCGGCGACGGTCCCGGCGAGCACCGGCCGCCGCTGGTCCTGCTCGGCGGCGAGGCTGTTCCCGATTCGGTGTGGAACACGCTGCGCGACACCGAGGGAACGTTCGGCTACAACCTGTACGGGCCCACCGAGTACACGATCAACACCCTCGGAGCCGGTACCGGCGACAGCGACGCGTCCACCGTCGGCACGCCCATCCGGGGCACCCGCGCCCACCTGCTCGACTCGTGGCTCCGCCCGGTGCCGGACGGCACCCCCGGCGAGCTGTACATCGCCGGAATCGGTCTGGCGCGCGGCTACCTCGGCCGTCCCGGCCTCACCGCGGACCGGTTCGTCGCCGACCCGCTCGACCCCGGCGCACGGATGTACCGGACCGGCGACCTGATGCGCCGCCGCCAGGACGGCATGCTCGACTACCTCGGCCGCACCGACGACCAGGTGAAGATCCGCGGGCACCGGGTCGAACTCGGCGAGGTGGAGTCCGCGGTCGCGGCCCTCGACGGCGTCCAGCGGTGTGCGGTCGTCGCGGTCCCGGGCCCGGGCGGCGGCAAGCGCCTCGTCGCCTACCTGGCTGTGCGCACTTCTGGTAGCCAGAACCACCACAAGTACGCACAGGCGCTGCGCGGCTCCCTGCCCGACTACATGGTGCCGAGCGCGTTCGTGGAGATCGACACCCTGCCGATGACCGTGAACGGCAAGCTCGACGTGCGGGCGCTGCCCCCGGTGCCCGATTCGGTGGGCGGCTCGTCCCGACCGCCTGCGGACCGGGTGGAGGCAGTGCTGTGCGCGCTGTTCGGTGAGGTGCTCGAGGTCCGGGACGTCGGGCCCGAGGACGACTTCTTCGACCTCGGTGGGCATTCCCTGCTCGCGACCCGCGTGATCAGCCGGGCGCGGGCCGCGCTGGACACCGAGCTGACGATGCGGGACCTGTTCGAGGCGCCGACAGTCGCCGACCTCGCCGAGCGGGTGCGGTCCCGCGTGTCCGCCGTCCGGCCGCCGCTCGTTCCGGCGACGCGACCGGACCGGATTCCGTTGTCGGCGGCGCAGCAGCGGCTGTGGCTCATCCAGCAGATGGACCGGGAGTCGGCCGCCTACAACTTCCCGATCGCCCTGCGTGTTCGCGGTGGATTGGACGGCACCGTCCTCGCCGCCGCTCTCGGGGACGTCGTCGCGAGGCACGAGTCGCTCCGGACCGTCTTCGATGCCGACGACGGTGTGCCCGTACAGCGGATCCTGGACGCGGTCACACCCGAGTTCCGGATCGTGGACGCGTCCGAGTCGACCGTTGCGGACCTGGTGCGGGCGGAGGTGTTGCGGCCGTTCGACCTGGCCCGCGACATCCCCGTGCGCGGCAGTCTGATCGGGCTCGGCGCACAGGACCAGGTGCTGGTCCTGGTGCTGCACCACATTGCGACCGACGAATGGTCGGATCGGCCGTTCCTGCGTGACCTGATGGTGGCGTACGCGTCCCGGCTCGGGGGCGAGCCGCCCGTGTGGGAGCCCCTGCCGGTGCAGTACGCGGACTTCACGCTGTGGCAGCGCGGGGTTCTCGGTGATCCGGCGGACGCGGTCTCGCTCGCCGGCCGGCAGCTCGGGTACTGGGAGCGGCGGCTGGACGGGGCGCCCGAGGAACTGGCGCTGCCCGCCGACCGGGCGCGACCGGCCCGGCAGAGCTTCGCGGGCGGTGCGATCGAACTCGACCTGCCCGCGGGCACGGCCGCGGCGTTGCGCGCCCTCGCCACGTCCACCGGCTCGAGCATGTTCATGGTGCTGCACGCCGCGTCGGCGGCACTGCTCACCAGAATCGGTGCAGGGGAGGATCTTCCGCTCGGTGCGCCGGTGGCGGGCCGTACCGAGCAGGGGCTCGACGACCTCGTCGGGTTCTTCGTCAACACCGTCGTCCTGCGCACCGACACCTCCGGCGACCCGACCTTCACCGAACTGCTCGGTCGGGTGCGGGAACTCGACCTGGAGGCGTTCGCGCACGCGGACGTGCCGTTCGAGTCGGTCGTCGAGCGGGTGAACCCGGTGCGCACGCTGTCGCGGAACCCGCTGTTCCAGGTGATGGTCGGCTACCACAGTCGTACCCCGGACGTCACCGATCTCGGTGACCTCACCCTGGAGCCGCTGTCCACCACCGAACGCACCGCGAAGTTCGATCTGGTGTTCAACTACACCGAATTCCTGCCCGGTACAGGGGATTCCGACGGTCGCATCCAGCTCCGGCTCGAGTACGGATCGGACCTGTTCGACAGGTCCACCGCCGAGACGATCGCCCGCCGTCAGCTCGGACTCCTGACTGTCGTCGCGGATGATCCGCAACGGCGGCTCGGTGCGATCGACGTGTTCGTTCCGGGCGAGCGGGACCGGGTCCTCGTGTCCTTCAACGACACCGGCCGTGTTGTTCCCGAGGAGACCCTGGACGCCTCGTTCGCGCGCTGGGTGCAGAGCTCGCCCGATGCCGTCGCCGTCGTCGACGAACATCGGTCGGCGACCTACGCGGAACTCGACGACCGCTCGGACCGGATCGCGTCGGTCCTCGCGGGACGCGGTGTCCGCACCGAATCCGTGGTGGGCCTGGCCGTGCCACGCTCCGTGGACATGGTCGCCGCCGTGCTCGGCGTGCTGAAACTCGGTGCGGCGTACCTGCCACTCGACCTGAGCCACCCCGCCGACCGCATCACCTACATGCTCGCGGACTCGGCGGCCCGGGTGCTGCTCTCCACGACCGCGGAGTCCGCGCGGATCGAGGCACCCGGCCTGGCTCGGGTCCTGCTCGACGATCCCGACGTGGCAGCCGAACTCGACGCTGCCACACCGCCGGACTGCGCCGTTCCGGACGGGATCGACCACGCCGCGTACGTCATCTACACCTCCGGGTCCACCGGGAAGCCGAAGGGCGCGATCGTCTCGCACGAGGGGATCTCCTCGCTCGTCGCGACCGCCGAGGACCGGATGCGCCTGGTACCCGGATCGGTCGTGATGCAGTTCGCCTCCGTCGGATTCGACGTGGCCGTGTTCGAACTGTCGATGGCGCTGTGCACCGGGTCGCGGCTCGTGATCGTGCCGGAACGTTCACGCGTCGCCGGCCCGGAGCTCACCGACTTCATGCACGCACAGGCGGTGACACACGCGATCCTCCCACCGTCCCTGATGGCGGCGTTGCCACCCGGCTGTCTCGTTCCGGAGGGCTGCACCGTACTCGTCGGCACCGAGACGGTGCCGCCGGACCTCATCGGGCGCTGGGCGCAGCGGCTGAACCTGCTCGCCGCGTACGGCCTCACCGAGGCCACTGTGAACAACACGCTCTGGCAGGCGAAGCCCGGCTGGAACCAGGCCGTCCCGATCGGCATCCCGGACCCGAACGAGCAGGCGTACGTGCTGGATTCGGCGCTGCGTCCCGTCCCGGTCGGGGTTGCGGGTGAGCTGTACATCGCGGGCCGCGGGCTCGCCCGCGGCTACCTCGGGAAGCCGGCGCTGACCGCGGGCCGCTTCGTCGCCGACCCGTTCGGGTCCGGACGGATGTACCGCACCGGCGATCTCGCCCGGTGGCGGGAGGACGCGGACAGCCCGTTCGGTGCCGTGCTCGACTTCCTCGGCCGAGTCGACGACCAGGTGAAGATCCGCGGTTTCCGGATCGAGCTCGGCGAGGTCGTCGCCGCACTCGCCGACGCCGCCGGGGTGGGCCAGGCGACGGTCGTCGTCGACCGGGCCGGGGCCATCGCCCGACTTATCGGGTACGTGGTTCCGGACGTCGGGACGGTCGACCCGGTCGCGGTGCGGGCGCACGTCGCCGCGTCGCTGCCCGACTACATGGTTCCGTCGGTGGTCCTCGTCCTCGACGGACCGCTGCCGCTCACCCCGAACGGCAAGCTCGACCGCAAGGCCCTGCCCGCCCCGGACTGGGCCGAGCTGACCGGCGACGTCGCCCCGCGCACCGAGCGGGAGGCGGTGCTCGCCGACCTGGTGGCCGAGATCCTGCACCTGCCCTCGGTGGGCGTCCACGACGACTTCTTCGCGCTCGGCGGGCACTCGATGGCCGCGATGCAGTTGGTCGGCCGGGTACGCGCCCGGCTCGGGGCCCAGCTGAGCATCCGTGAGGTGTTCGACGCTCCGACCGTCGCGGAACTCGCGGCCGCCACCGAACGGGGCGGCGGGGACCGGCCGCCGCTCGTTCGCCGCGATGGTGACGGACCCGTGCCCCTGTCCGCGGCCCAGCGGCGACAGTGGCGACAGCACACCGGCCTCGGCAGCCACGCGCTGTCCCTCTACCCGTCGGCTCCGCTCGACCCGTCGGTCCTGGCCGAGGCGCTCCGCGACGTGGTGGCGCGGCACGAGCCGCTGCGTACCGGGTACGTCGACCAGGGCGGTGTCGTGGTCGGGGTGCCCGTCGCGACCCCGACGGTCGACCAGGTGGACGCCACCGGTGCCGACCTGCGGTCGAGGGTGTTCGGGCTGGCGCAGCAACCGATGGATCTCGGCGCGTCGGCACCGATCCGGGTGACGCTCGTCGACGGTGACGACGGCGAGCAGGCATTGCTGCTGGTGATGCACTACCTCGCGGTCGACGAGTGGTCGGTGGTGCCGCTGCTCGGCGAACTGCTCGCCGCCTACGGGGCACGGGCCGCCGGTGCGGTACCCGAGCTGCCCGAACTGCCGGTCTCCTACCGCGACTACGTGGCGTGGCAGCGGGAGCTGCTCGGGGACCCCGCCGACGCGGGCGGCCGCCACGCCCGTCAGCTGGCCTACTGGAAGGACCGCCTCGTCGACGTGTCCGAGCCGCGCCTTCCGGCGGGGTCGGACAATCACACTCCGGCGGGGCCGGACGATCTCCCCACGGCAGGCGTGGTCGTGCTCCCGATCGACGCGGACCTGCACGCGGCGATCGACGCCCTGGCCCGGCGGACGTCGACGTCGATGTTCATGGTCCTGCAGACCGCGCTGGCGCTGGCGTTGACCGAGGAGGGTGCGGGTACCGATCTGCCGATCGGTGCGCTGGTGGCCGGCCGTCCGGAGGAGGCGCTGGCCCCGCTGATCGGCTGCTTCGCCGACACGGTGGTCCTGCGGACCGACACCTCGGGGGAGCCGTCGTTCGAGCAGGTACTGGCTCGGGTGCGGGAGTCGAACCTCACGGCGCTCGACCACCAGGACGTCGGGTTCGACGACGTGGCGACGGAACTCGGATTCGACGACCGGACGCCGCGCGTCGTGATCGTGCATCACGAGCAGGCCCGGCTCGGTGCGGTCGACGAGGTGTTCGGCGCGCTGGTGCCGGTACCGGTCGGGGTTCCGCAGGCGGATCTGACGCTGAGTTTCCACGAACCGTCGGGCCCCGGACCGGTCCACACATTCCTCGCATATCGGACGGATGCCTTGTCGCCCGAGGGGGCGGGCCGAATTGCAAGGCGCACAAGTGAACTCGTCACCGACGCCTGTGTGGACGTCGGATCGGCGAAGAAAGGGATCGGTGACGCGCGATGACACCTGAGATTAGGGTAGGCTGCGCTATCAATTGTTGTCGGTTCGTCGAAGCCGCCAACGGAGAACGGAACCGCCGCCTCGCGGCGAGGATGGACGACTGAGATGCCTTCGACAGGGGAAGCCGGCAGCGACCGGGGCGAGGTGTACGACATCGTCGGTGTCGGGTTCGGGCCCGCCAACCTCGCGCTCGCCATCGCGATCGAGGAACACAACGCGGCCTGCGCGCCGCAGGACCGCGTGCGCGCTCGATTCCTGGAACGGCAGGTCGAGTTCGCATGGCACCCGGGCATGCTCCTCGACGGGTCCACCATGCAGATCGCGTTCCCGAAGGATCTCGTCACCTTCCGGAACCCGGCGAGCTCCTACAGCTTCTTCAGCTACCTGTTCGACAAGGGTCGTCTCGTCGACTTCGTCAACCATCAGACCTTCTTCCCGTCGCGGCACGAGTTCAACGACTACCTGTGCTGGGCGGCGGGCAAGGTGGACGCCGAGGTCGCGTACGGCGTCTCGGTGACGTCGGTGACCGGCGTCGAGTCGGCCGACGGCGGGGTGGACGAGTTCGTCGTCGAGACCTCCGGCGGCGAGCGACTCGTCACCCGCAACGTGTCGATGGGCGCCGGACTGCGGGAGCGGCTGCCCGAGTGGGCGACGGAATCGCCCCGGTGCTTCCACAACCACCGGTTCCTGTTCCACCTCGATCGCCTCCCCGAGATCCGACACAACCGGTTCGTGGTGCTCGGGGCCGGCCAGAGCGCCGCCGAGGTCGTGCAGTACCTGCACACCAACTACCCCGACGCCGAGGTGCACAGCGTCTTCTCCCGGTACGGCTACAGTCCCGCCGACGACAGCCCGTACGCGAACCGCATCTTCGACCCGGTCGCCGTGGACGAGTTGCACGGCGCCACCCCCGCGGAGCGCGAGCGGATCCTCGCCCTGCACAAGAGCACCAACTACTCGGTCGTGGACATCGAGCTGATCAACGAGCTCTACTCGACCGAGTACCAGGAGCTTGTCAACGGGCGGCGCAGGCTGTTCATGCGCCGCGCCTCCGACGTCGTCTCCGTCGTGGACGGGGACGACGGCATCGAGATCGGGGTGCGCAGCAACCTCGACGGACTGACCGACACGCTCAAGTGCGACGCGCTGGTTTTGGCGACCGGATTCGCGCCCGCGCCGCTGGACGACCTCCTCGGCGACCTCGCTCCGGCCGCCGGCGCCGTGCCGGACGTCGCCCGCGACTATCGCCTGCGTACGCCGGGCAATGTGCGCGCCGGAATCTACCTTCAGGGTGGAACGGAGAAAACGCACGGACTGACCGCGTCGCTGTTGTCTAATGTCGCGGTACGTGCAGGCGAGATTCTGACTTCGATCGTGGATAATCGGTCTGCACGACACGACCTTGATAGGGTCGAGGCTTCCACAGGGGTGGACAGCACTTCGAACGAGTTTGCGACAAGCGAGGCCAAATGAGCACCAATCCCTTTGACGACGAAGACGGTCGCTTCTATGTGCTCGTCAACGACGAGGACCAGCACTCGCTGTGGCCCACGTTCTCGGAGGTCCCGCAGGGCTGGCGTGTGGTGTTCGGCGAGGACAGCCGACAGGCGTGTGTCGAGTACGTCGAGAAGAACTGGACCGACATGCGGCCGAAGAGCCTGCGTGAGGCCATGGAGAAGGACAAGGCTGCCGGCAACGGCTAGTCGGTCCGGATGGTGAGCGGCCCCGGCCGCGTCACCGCCAGAACCACAGATTCCGCGCTCCGGACCCGTTCTGCATTCGTTGCAGGAACGGGTACCGGAGCGCTTCTGTTCTGCGGAGCATCCGTGGGCGCCGCAGTGTTCGGGCGCCCCACTCGCCCAGTGTCACGCCCGCGGCGAGGGCGACCCCGATACCGAATGCCGACATCATGCCGCTGATACCGAGCAGGAGTTCGTCGTTGAGCAGGGCATACAGCCCGCGGTACAGCGACAGACCGGGCAACAGGGGGGTGATCCCCGACACTGCGATCACCAGCGGCGGGGTCAATGCGCGACGGGCCAGCAGGCCGCCGACGAAACCGACGACGGTCGCGGCGATCGCGGTGCCGACCACCGGCCCGATCAGCATGGCGAGGCCCAGGTTCAGCACGAGGATGCCTGCTGCCCCGCTGAGTGCGGCGACCACGACGGCGCGCCGCTCGGCGTAACAGGCGAGCGCGAAGAACAGCGATGTGGCAGCGCCGGCGACGACCTGCACCGGGAGTTCGGTCAGACTCGTCGAAAACTGGCTCGGAGCGGTGAGCGGAAGCGGTGTCCCGAACGCCGCCGCGATGCGCAGGGACAGCGCGACACCGGCGATCATGCCTCCGGTGAGCATCAGGACCTCGAAGAACCGGGCCACACCGGTCACGGGGGCGCCCGTGATCGCGTCCTGCACGGAACCGACCAGGGCGAGCCCGGACAGCAGCACGGTCAGTCCTGCGGCGATGACCAGCGACGGTTTCACGTCCAGGGACAGGGGTTCTCGCAGCGCGTAGAGGATCCCGGCGGGGGAGGCTGCGATGAAACCACCCACGACCTGCTGGAAGAAGATGGGTAGCCCGAATCGGTTGAGGGACGTGTTCACCAGGTAGATCACCGCGGTCGTCAGCAGGCTGACGAGAGCGATCAGGGTGCCACCGCCGAGCAGCATCGCGACGGACGCGGCCATCCCGGACCACGCGATGGTGGCGACCCAGCGGTTGTAGGGATGCGGGGAGTGCGTGATGGCGCTGATCTCGGCGAGCGCGATCACCGGGTCGATGGCCTCGGTACGCAGTTGCCGCGTCAGCTTGTCGACAGCGGCGAGCCGGGTGAAGTCGAGCGACCGGTAGTGCACGATCCGCATGCTGGTCGCGGGCGGCATCGTGGGCCCCCGGTACGCGCTGACACGGATCGAGTTGTACGTGACGTCGACGTCGCAGCGGGCCAGCCCGTAGGTGGCGGCGACGAACTGGACCTGAGCGGCGGTGTCCACCGCGGACGTTCCCGCCGCGAGCAGGACCTCGCCCGACCGCACAGCCAGGTCGAGCACCTGGGCGACGCGGGCGTCCTCGGTCAGGTCGATCGGTTGGAGCGGTGTCGGCGCGGCGACCGGCTCGTCGACGACCGCGCGTTCGCCGACGAGCTTTCCCAGGGTGGTGACGGCCGACTGCCACCAGGCCATCAGGACACCGCGTCCTCTTCCGTCAGATCGGTCGCTTCGAACGCGGACGCCAGATCCTTGTGCAGGAAGATCGACGTCACCTGGTCGTGCACCACGCGGAACGCCGCTGCGGTGGTCGTCGACTCCTCGGGCCGGACGGCGACCGTCCGCTGTTCCTCGACGACGACGACACCGTTGTGCACGAACATCCGGCCCGGGTTCAGTGTCAGCCCGGCGGTCGACGCCCATTCACGCAGTGCGTTGATGCCCTGACCCGCGCCCGTCTGGTCGGCGATCTCGACGTCGTCGCTGGAGAGGGCGAGCAGGGTGTCGAGGTCGGAGCTGTTCAACGCGTCGTGCCACGCGAGGACCGTGGCGATCTCGGATGTGCTCATGGCTGCCACGCTATCGGTTTCCGGGCTTCTGGGCGCGCACGCGGATCGGCTTCGGCGATGGCGTCTCGGTCGGCGAACTATGCTTCAGGAGCGCTGACGTTTCCGCGCCGGCGCATTCCGGTTCCGGAACGGGGCAGCCCGATGGTCGCGAATCGCACGAAGCCGCCGAGCGCACTCGCGTGCGTGATCGCATCGCTCTTGTTGATCCTCTCCGGATGCACTGTCGGCGGATCGGGGACGGACGATGCCGCGGGCGTGTTCGCCGGCCCGGGCGGAAGCCCTGCCGCGTACAGCGAACCCGTCCGGCTCACCAGCGAGGACGGGGTGCTCGAGGTGCGGCTGTCCGCGCACCAGGGCACCGTCCCCCTCGACACCGCGTCCGCGCCGGTCTCGAATTTCCTCCTGTTCGGGTACGAACTGATCCGCGGAACCGCATCCGACGGCGCGACCTCGGGCGACGACCTCTATCCCGCTCCGACCCTGCGTGTCGACCCGGGGGAGAACCTGATCATCCACTACGACAACGACCTTCGGGACCTGACGATCGAGGACTTCTACGACCCGGCGTTCACGGGTGCGGGCGCCGAGGTGCCGCTGTATCCCCGCGCGCTGTCGGAGGCGCCGCTGAATCTGCACACCCACGGCGTACACGTCAGCCCGGACGGCAACGCGGACAACGTGCTGCTCTCGATCCCTGCGGGGATGGGCAACGTGTACGACTACGCGGTCCCGGACACCATGCCGAACGGGCTCTACTGGTACCACAGTCACCGCCACACCCTGACCGCTCAGCAGACGTACGCGGGTCTGGCCGGACTCCTGGAGATCGGGCGTCCCGACGGCAACCTGCCCCTGGTGACGCAGAACGACATCCCGATCCGGACGATGGCGCTGCAGTACAACTACGTCTTCGATCGCAAGGGTCGCGGTCGTCAGCTGAACGACCCCACGTGGCCGCAGTGGGTGAGCACGCTGACGCCACCGGAGGGGTCACAGCTGTCCGACGGCACGTACCGTCCGAGTCTGGCGCCGGTGAACTTCTCGGATTCGACGATCGGCGCGCAGTACCTCACCAACTGGTACGCCGGGCCGTTGTCGCCGGCGAATCATCGCGGCCAGAACCAGTTCGTACCCGGAAACCTGCAGACCTTCACCAGCGAGACGACGACCGTGCGCGCCGATCCAGGGTTGCCGGAGAATCAGCGTGACGTGCAGTTTACGGTCAACGGGCGGTTCCAACCCGCGCTGGCGGTGAAGCCGGGTCAGACGGAGATCTGGGTGCTGGCCAACATCAGTGACATCGCGTACATGCCGGTTCGTCTGACCGAAACCGCGACGGGCGCCCACCCCGAGTTCGCGATCGTCGGGCAGGACGGAAATCCGTTCACCCGGGTGGAGCGCCCGGTCGACGGTGACGGCACCCGCCTCGTGATCCCGCCCGCGTCGCGGTTCGCCATCGCGGTCACGATGCCGGAGCGCGGAGACCTGGTGTTGGACATGCCGCCGCTCGAGGGTTCGAAACCGGTCACGAATCCCGGTGTGCTCTACACCAACGACGGCACCGAGGGCTCTCCGGCGGAACTGGGCACGATCACTGTGGACCCGTCGGTCATCAGCTACGCCGACGGATTCTTCACCTTCCCGATCCAGACACTGCTGCGGGTGACCCCCGACGAGGGCGAGGGGCGGACGACTGCCTTCGAGCCCGGACAGAACCTGGACACCTACACGTCTTTCGTGGACACGTCGGTGATGACACCGGATGTGACGCGGGGCCTCACCGTCTCGGGCGGGTTCGGCAACGAGAAGGCCAGCGCCAGCGACCCCAAGGCGTTCACCTACGAATTCGACGCCAACACCTTCCCGAACATTCCGCTGATCCAGCCACGCCTGAACTCGGTCGAGGAATGGGTGATCACCAACCGCAACAACGACGAGCATCCGATGCACGTCCACGTCAACGACTTCCAGGTCATGGAGATCGTCGATCCCGTGGCGGGGACCAGGACCGGGGTCCAGCCGTGGGGACTGGACAACGTCAACGTGCCGGCGCCGGTGACGGACGAGAACGAGAACGCACTCGAACCCGCGTCGGTGACGCTGCGCACCAAGTTCACCGAGTACACAGGCACTTTCGTGATCCACTGTCATCGACTCAACCACGAGGACAACGGGCTGATGGCATTGGTCAGCGTGATCCCCGAGGTGTCGGCGTACGCGGTCGCGGTCCCGGGCTCGCCCGGCACACCGGCGACGGTGCGGGTGCTCGACGGGAACGGTGACCGGGTACTGGCGGCGGTGACGCCGTTCCCGGCGTTCGAGGGCGTGCCGTCGGTGGCGATGGCGGACGTGAACGGCGACATGGTGCTCGACCTCGTCGTCGGGACGGGACCGGGGGTTGCACCCGAGGTGGTCGCCTACGACGGTGCGGACGGAATCTTCGCCGACGAGGTGGCCCGATTCGCGCCGTTCGAATCCGGCTTCCGCGGAGGGGTGAGCGTGGCGGGTGCCGACATCGACGGAAACGCATTGGCCGACAACATCGTCGTCGGCGCGGGTCCGGGAGCCCCGTCGCAGGTGACGGTGTTCTCCTCGGCGCTGCCGTCGAAAGGTGGAACACCCGAGGTGTTCTCCAGTTTCGCGCCCTATCCGGGATCGACGACCGGGGTGACCCTCGCGACCGGACTGGTCGACATCGGATCCGGCCGTCCGAGCATCGTGACCGCGCCGGGGCGGGGCGAGGCGCCGCTGGTGAAGACGTTCCGCTACGACCTGTTCGAACCGACGGCCGCGGTCAGGGGGCCGGGCGGCCACGATGCCCACGCCGGGCACGTCGCCGGTGTGGGTGAGCCGCGGACGACGGCCGAGTTCCTCGCGTTCGACGACGGCTACCGCGACGGCGTCTCGTTGTCGACCGGATGGGTGGCGGGCGCGGAGGGCGGCGCGAAGAGCATCGTCACCGGCATGGCAGGCGGCGCGGGCGAGGTGCGCGTGTGGTCGAGCGGATCGCGGCTCGACGGCGAGCCCGCCATGTACCTCGAGAGCCCGAATCACCATGCAACAGAGGTGGATTTCCGGCATATCGCTTCGTTCGAACCGTTCGTGGGCAGCGGCGTCCAGGTCGCGACGACCAGCACCACCACCGGTGCGGACCTGCTCGTCAGCGGCAACGGGCCGACCGGTGCGGAGGTACGCAGATTCGGGTTCGCTCGGCCCGAGCCGCAGGCGACGACCGTCGTGCCGACGGTCGTCGGAACGTCGGCTCCGATACCCGTCGGCGCGGCGCCGATTCCCTTGGGAGGGCGTTGACGGAAGCGAGACGTCAGCGCCGCGAGCCGGCATCGCCTGCGCCTTCGGCGGCGGTGGCGGACACATCTGGAGTGCCACGGCCCCTGACTCCGATGCCACCGGCTATTCGGTGCGGATCGACCGGAAAAAGGTCCGGACGTCGCCGACCAGGAGGTCCGGTACCTCGAGTGCTGCGAAGTGCCCGCCTTCGTCGAACTCGCTCCAGTGCACCAGGGTCGGGTTCGCCTTCTCCGAGACACTGCGGACCGGTCGGACGATGTCGTGTGCCAACACGGCCATCCCGAGTGGTGCGGTGCCCGTCGGTCCGCCGGCACGAGGGCTGCCCGTCTCGAAGGTCAGGCGTGCAGACGAGCCGGCGGTGCCGAACAGCCAGTGCATCGAGACGATGGTGAGGAGGGTGTCGTCGGGCAGAGGGTGGGCCGGGTCGGTCCATTCTCGTGTCTTGTCCGCGATCCAGGCCAGTTGTCCCACGGGCGAATCGGTCAGCGAGTATGCGATGGTCTGTGGCCGCGTCGCCGACATCCGCATGTAGCCGGGAGGGCTCGCCAGGAACTCGCGGATCCTGTCGGCACGGGCGATGTCGCTCTCCGAGAGCCCGTCGTGGGGGACGGGGCCGTGCGGCAGGTAGTTCACGTGCACGCCGATCACGGCGTCGGGTGCCTCGACGGCGAGCAGTCGGGACACGCCCGATCCCCAGTCTCCGCCCTGCGCGCCGTACCGCTCGTAGCCGAGCCGGCGCATGAGTTCGGCGAAGGCCCGGGCGACTCGGGCGCAGTCCCAACCCCGTTCGCGCGTCGGCCCCGCGGGGCCGAAGCCGGGAATGGACGGGATCACCACGTGGAACGCATCGGCGGCGTCTGCCCCATGGGCCCCTGGATCGGTCAGCGGGCCGATCACGTCGAGGAACTCGACGAAGGTGCCGGGCCATCCGTGGGTGAGGATCAGGGGTGTCGCATCCGGCTCCGGGGAGCGCACGTGCAGGAAATGCACGGTGGCTCCGTCGATTTCGGTGACGAACTGCGGGTGGGCATTGATTGTCGCTTCCCGGGCGCGCCAGTCGAATCCGTGCCGCCAGTGGTCGGCCAGCTCCCGCATCCGGCTCACGGGGATCCCGTAGTCCCAGGCGGCACCGTCCACTTCGTCGGGCCAGCGGGTGTTCGCCAGTCTTAGGTGAAGGTCGTCGAGGGCGGACCGGGGGACGTCGATCCGATACGGCGTGATGGCGGGGTCGGGCACGGCAACCTCCGAGTATTTGTTGGTAATGCCAACGATACACCACTTGTTGGTGTCGCCAACGATAAATAGGATGGACGCATGCAACCCTCCGACGACGCACCACCTGCCGCGCTGTCCGGCTCGCCGAGCTGGCTCGTGGGGCAGGCAGGCATCTACGCCCAGCGGCTGCTGAACGAGCGGATGGCGAGTGGTGACGCGCACCGGCACCAGCTGTCGGTACTCGAGGTGCTGGACGAGTTCGGGGCCGTCAGTCAGGCCTCGATCGGGCGGCGCTGCCACCTCGACCGGAGTGACGTCGCCGCGCTCGTCGGTGAGCTCGAGGGCGCGGGACACCTGCGGAGGGAGTCGGACCCGGTGGACCGGCGGCGCAACGTCGTCACCATCACGCCCGGCGGGACCGCACGACTGGCGCAGCTGCGTCGGCTGGCAGCCG
This sequence comes from Rhodococcus gannanensis, assembly GCF_042681175.1. Classification (NCBI taxonomy): domain Bacteria; kingdom Bacillati; phylum Actinomycetota; class Actinomycetes; order Mycobacteriales; family Nocardiaceae; genus Rhodococcus; species Rhodococcus gannanensis. The sequence continues at coordinate 64,430 of NZ_JBHUFB010000022.1, read as the reverse complement.
CCGCCCGCGACGACCTGCTCGAGCCGCTCACCGCCGGTGAGCGTGCACAATTGACCGCGCTCCTCGAGAGGGTCGTCGAACACCACACAGACCTGCGCGGGTCGGCCTGGGCCTGAGGCCGGACGCCGGTCAGCGCCCGCCGTCGTACCGCGCCGCGAGCTCGGTTCCGATCCGCGCCAGTTCGTCACGTACCGCCTGCGGTTCGAGTACCTCGACGTCAGCGCCCCAGCCCGCGAGGTTGCGGGCGATGTCGAGCGGGGTCGGGGCGGCGAGGCGAACTTGGGTGCGGCCGTCGTCGGCGGTGCCGTCGACGTGGCAGTGCCTGCCGAAGTGGTCGCGCAGGATGGGCACGAACCGCGGTGCGATGAGTACGGTCGCCCAGGTGGTCGACCGACGTTCCTCCATCTTCCCGACCACCTCGTCCCAGGCTGCGGCGAGTTCGAAGTCGTCGGGACGATCGGCCGGCTCGTCGGTCACGTCGGCCTCGGCGATTCGGTCGACACGGAAAGTTCTTCGGCCACGGTCGGTTCCGGCAATCAGATACCAGGTGTCGTCCTTGTCGACGAGACCCCATGGTGCGACGAGGCGCTCGCTGCGTTCGCGGGCGCCGTTGACATAGACGAGGCGGACCTGTCGCCTGCGGACCACCGCGGACTGCAGCATGGCGACCATGTCCGGTCGGTCGCGTTCACGTTCGCCCCATCGGGTCGGGTCGATCATCACGGCCTCCGCGGCCGCCTCCGCGTCGGCGCGGAACGTCTGCGGCAGCGCGCGGACGAGTTTGCGCAGCGCGGACTTGGCCTCCGGCGAGACCGCTGCGGCGGGGCCGACGAGCAGGAACAGGGCCTGTGCCTCGGTGGCGGACAGGCCGGACAGGTCGGTGCGGGCGCCGCCGACGAGGGACCATCCGCCGCCGCGCCCGGACTGTGGGTACACGGGGATGCCTGCCGCGGACAGTGCTTCGAGGTCGCGGCGGGCGGTGGCCACGGACACCTCGAGTTCACCCGCGACCTCGGCGGCGGTGACGCGGCCACGGGACTGCATCAGCAGGAGGGTGGCGACGAGTCGGTCTGCGCGCATGGTTCGAGGTTCCCAGAAAAAGTGCTCATTTGGTGAGCACTTTGACGGCGAGGATGGATTTCGACAGGTCAGCCACGAAGAGAGGAACCACCGATGTTGCGAGGACTCACCACCGTCAGCTTCTACGCCGACGACGTCGCCGCCGCCCGCGACTGGTACGCCGAGGTGCTCGGCACGCCGGCGTACTTCGACCGCGAGGTCGACGGTCACACCGCGTACGTCGAGTTCCGCATCGGCGACTACCAGCACGAACTGGGCATCGTCGACGCGCGGTTCGCGCCTCACGCCCGGACCGAGCAGCCCGCGGGTCAGGTGACGTACTGGCACGTCGACGACGTCCTGGCCGCATTCGAGCGTCTGCTCGCGCTCGGCGCGACCGTCCACGACAAGCCCCTCGAACGAGGCCCGGGTTTCGTCACCGCATCCGTCGTCGACCCGTTCGGCAACATCCTCGGAGTCATGTACAACCAGCACTACCTGGACATGCTCGCCGCGACGGGGGCGTGAGACGCGACGACCCCGGATCCCGACCGGACAGCGCAACTCGCTGCGGTCGGCATCCGGCCCGATCAGCCCGGCGCCCGCTCGAAGCCGGTCGGGTGGTCCCGGTCGGCGCCGGTCGCGAGGTCCCCACACGGCACCCGGAGCACCAGCGAGTCGTGTTCGCGCAGGTACTCCCGCGCACCCGAGTCTCCGACCGCACTCTCGGACACGGCGTTCCAGTGCCGGCGCGCCAACACGACGGGGTGCCCGGGACGCTCGCCGAACCACGCGCGAGCCAGACCGCCCGGAGACCGGGTGGCGGCTCCCAGAACGCGCGCCACGACGGGAGATCCGACGTCCGGCAGATCGACGAGGTGAACGACAGCGAAGTCGGTGCCGGGATCGTCGGCCGCGGCGCTCAGACCCGCACGCAGCGACTCGCTGACGCCGACCGCCCAGTTCGGCGCGAACACTGCCTCGGCGCAGCGGGGGAGGGGCGGGGTCGCGGCGCCCAACACCACCAGGACGCGGTCGCAGCCCCCGCGGCGCAGCGCGGTGACCGCGGAGTCGAGCCAGAGGCCGTGGTGAGAGAGAACTTTCGGCTCTCCGTAGCGGGCACCGGCGCCGGCGGCGAGCAGTACGCCGGTCGCTCGGCGATGAGACGGGTCGACGGTCACGACGGGTTCACCGTGGTCACGATGTCGAGGAGGCTCTCGTTCGCGCGGTGAATGGGACCGTCGAGTGCGGTGAGGGCGCGTCCGGAGCCGCCGCGGCGCTTCGCGACGATCTCCGCGAGGATCGAGACCGCAGTCTCCGCCGGGGTGACGGCCCCGAGGTCGAGTCCGATCGGTGCACACAGGCGGGCCAACTCGGTGTCGGTGATGCCCTCGGCCCGGAGCCGTCGAACGCGGTCGCGATGGGTGCGCCTGCTGCCCATCGCGCCGACGTAGCCCGCCGCCGACCGCAGCGCGATCATCAGAGTGGGCACGTCGAACCGCGGATCGTGCGTGAGAACACAGATGGCGGTCGAGGGCAGGATGTCCACCGATGCGAGGTGATGGTGCGGCCGGTCGACCACCACCTCGTCGGCCTCCGGAAACCGTTGCGTCGTCGCGAACACGGCCCGCGGATCGCACAGCGTCGTCGTGAACCCGAGGACCGTCGCCGCCCGAATGAGGGGGCGCGCGAGATCGACGGCGCCGTACACCACCAGCCGGGGCGGTGAGGGGATCGACGTGAACACCACTCGCTCCCCGTCGATACTCTCCCGGTACGTGGTCACGGCGGTGTTCCCGACGAGGCATGCCCGCGCGAGTCCGACGACCGCCGCGTCGAGTCGGGGCCCGCCACCGGTCCCGGCCACCGCGTCGGCGGTCACGACCATCGACCGGCCCCGGCCCACGAGCGTGGCGAGCACCACCGGCCGCCCGCCGTCGATCGCATCGGACATCGCCACGAGGCCCGGCAGCCGACTCGCACCCGCCGGCTGCACGAGCACTTCGATCGAGCCACCGCAGACCAGACCGATGGCATTGATCCCGTCGGTGTCGGAATACCGGCGCAACTCGGGCCGCCCCGTCTCCATCACCGCGACAGCGACGTGCCAGAGGTCGCTCTCGATGCAACCGCCGGTCAGGCCCCCGGCGACGGTTCCGGTGTCGGCGAACACCATCACACTGCCGACCGGGCACGGCGCCGACCCGGTCGCCGCGACGATCGTCGCCGTGGCACAGTCGATTCCGGTGCGATGCCACTCGGCGATCTGGTGCAGGATCTCACGCATCGTGGGTCCGTTCCGTTGGTGGTCGCTCGGGTCAGGGCAGGGTCCAGAACCGTCTCGTCACGAGATAGAACACGACAGCCCAGAACACCATCGCCACAGCGACGATGCCGAGTCCACGTAGGTTCGTCCGCAGCGCCGGTGCGTCGGAGCGGGGGCGGAGCCAGCGGCCCAGCAGCGGATTCACGTAGTAGGGCATCGTCACGAAGCTCATCACGAAGCTGGACACCAGGTTTCCGACGAGCAGACCGAGCCACAGTGGCATCTTCAACGGGGACAGCGCGAGTGACAGCAGCACGATCGTGGGATACAACCCGACCCACACCGCGATCGCGGTCTTCGTTTCCGACGGTGGTTTCTCGCCGCTCTTCTCGTCGAAGCTGAACCAGCTACCGAAGGAACCGTCGACTGTGCGCGAGGTGAACTCGTGGAACGCCGCTCCCTCGTAGAGGAGTCGTTTCCTCTCGTCGGAGGTGATCCACGTGAGTAGGTTCGCCGCGGTGTCGAAGCGGTACAGCGCGGTCCATTCGTCCTGTACACCCTCGACGGGGCGGAACAGTTCGGAGCCGCGGTATCCCTCGAATCGGCCCTCGGCGACACGCATCCGGTCCTGCCAGGCGAGGAATTCGTCCACGCTTCCGGGGTCGACGCGGTGGGTCACCACGACCGTGACTAGCTGATCGGAGGGGCGTGATCCGCCCGCCACCACCTGCTGCGTTGCCGGTCCGTCGAGGAGGTGTTGTCCGCGGACGAGCCGCTCCTGCCGGGTCGAACTGTTGATCCAGGCCTGCACGTGCGCGACGGAGTCGAACCGGTACACCACCACCCAGTCGGGCTGCACAGCAGTGGGTTCGGTGATCTCGGCGCCGAGGAAGCCGGAGTAGCGCGAGGCCTCGACGTTGATCTCCTGCTGCCATGCCTTGAACTCGGACTCGAATCCGGGACGGACTCGCTGGCCGATGATGACGGTCGCGGTGTCGCCGGTGTGCTCGCCGATCATCGCCGCGCCCCTACCGCAGCCCGGACGGGTCGAATTGCGGCGTGGCCAGCTGTGAGTGGATGCGTTCGGGTGTCAGCGGCAGTTCCCGGAATCGCACCCCGGTCGCATCCTGGAGTGCGTTGGCGAGTGCGGGTGCCACCGGATTGATGCAGCATTCCGCCATGCCCTTCGCGCGCATCGGGCCGACCGAATCCGAGGAGGTGACGAGCAGCACCTCGGTGCGGGGGATGTCGGCGAACGTCGGGATCCGGTAGTTGCGCAGGTTCGGGTTGATCATGACCCCGTTCGCGTCGACGTGGTGGTTCTCGGTCAGCGCGAAGCCGATGCCCTGTGCGACACCACCCTCGATCTGCCCCCGTACCTGCGCCGGGTTGACGATCACCCCGGCGTCGGTCGCGTGCACACTGCGCAGAATGTGGATCTCGCCGGTCACCGTGTGCACCGCGATGCGGAAGCCGTGGGTGTTCGAGACGACGCTGCGCGGGGACCCGAATGCCTTCCGGGCCGCGGACAATCGGATGCCGCGGCGAGAGGCGGCGTCGACCAGATCGGTCAGCGTCATGCGGGTGTCCCCGCAGACGACGCCGTCGTCGTCCATCGTGCAGTCGGTAGTCGGGACCCCGGTGTGGTCGGCGGCAAAGGCCAGGATGCGGTCCCGCAGTGCCGCGGACGCCTTGAGCACGGCGTTGCCCGCGACGGCGAGCCCGGCGCTCGCGAAGGCGCCGGTGTCGAATCCGGTGCGGTCGGTGTCGGACTGCACGAGGCGCACTCGGTCCGGAGTGGTGCCCAGCTGCTGGGCTGCGATCTGCACGTGCGCCGTGGACGTCCCCTCTCCGAATTCGACCGTGCCCACGGCGATCTCGTACACACCGTTCTCACCGAGGGTCGCCCACGCCTCGGAGAGGTGCTCGGTCGGGGGCGCGGTCTCGTGCAGTGAACTCGCGACGCCGGTTCCGATCAGCCAGTCGTCCCCGAACACCTGGCCGTCCCGATCTCGGTGCAGCGCCGCGTCGACCAGGTCGATACAGGGGGACAGGCCGTCCTCGCCGAACACGACGTCGTCGGGGCCGTCCTCGAACGCGACGAGGGAGTCCCCGGGCCGCACGATGTTCCGGCGCCGCAGCTCCAGCGGATCGATGTGGAGGGCGGCCGCCAGCTCGTCCATCGCGGACTCGATCGCGAACGCCGGCTGCGTCATGCCGTAACCACGCAAGGCACCGCTGGGCACCGTGTTGGTGTAGACGGAGTACCCGTCGAACCGTTTGTTGGCGCAGCGGTAGAGCATCACGGCGGCGCCGCCGGCGAACAGCGTTTCGCCGCCGTGGTTTCCGTAGGCGCCGGTGTTCGAGATGTTCCGGACACGCATCGCCGTGAGGGTGCCGTCCGACTTGGCGCCGAGGGTCACGGTCAGGCTCATCGGATGACGCGGCGAGGCGGTGGTGAACTCCTCCTCGCGGGTGTACTCGAGGCACGTCGGCCGCCCGGTGTCGAGGGTGGCGAGGGCGACCAGATCCTCGGCGATGACCTCCTGCTTGCCGCCGAACCCACCGCCGACCCGCATGCAGAACACGCGCAGCTGGTCGGGTCGCAGGTCGAACAGGTGGGAGAGCTTCACCTTCGCGATCGACGGCGACTGCGAACTGGTCCGTACGTGCAGCCGGCCGTCCTCCATCCACGCGATCGACCCGTGGGTCTCGAGATGCGCGTGCTGCACGCGCGGTGAGAAATAGGTGCCCTCGTGGACCACGTCGGCCGCAGAGAGACCGGCATCGACGTCGCCGACGTGACCGTGCAGTTCGAGCAGGATGTTGTGCGCCGGGTCCCGGACGAACGGATCGTCCGAACCGTGCAGCTGCGGTGCGCCGTCCGCCATCGCATCCTCTGGATCGAAAACCGCCGGCAACAAATCGTATTCGACGGCCACGCGTCGGCAACCCTCCTCTGCCGCCGCGACCGTGTCGGCGAGCACCGCGACCACCCGCTGCCCGACGAAGCGCACGGTGTCGTCGAGGATGTACGTGTCGTCCGGGTCGACGAGGTGATCGGTGTGAATGGCCGTGGTGAATCGCTTACGGGGCACGTCCTCCCACGTGTAGACGCGGTGTACACCCGGCACGGCCAGCGCGGCGGATCTGTCGATCGAGACGATGCGAGCGTGCGCGTGCGGCGAGTGCAGCACCTTCAGGTGCAGCATCCCGTCGATCCGGGTGTCCATCGTGAACTCGGCGTGGCCCGTCACCACGTCGGTGGCCGCCGGGGCCCCGACACTGGTACCCACGACGCGGCCGGGTTCGGCGACCTCGATCGCCGCGACACCGTTCACCGCGTCCTCGACGGCACGATATCCCGTGCAGCGGCAGAGATTTCCCTTCAGCGCGCGTGGGAGGTTCTCGCGGTCGCGGTCGGTGAGTGTCGCCGCGGTCATGATCATCCCCGCCGTGCAGAACCCGCACTGGAATCCGGGGGCGTCGCGGAACTGTCGTTGCATCGGGTGCAGGTCGTCGGGAGTGCCGAGCCCCTCGATCGTGGTCACCTCACGACCCGCGGAACGAAACGCGGGTGTGATGCAGCTGTGCACCGGGATGCCGTCCAGCCACACGGTGCAGGCGCCGCAATCGCCTGCGTCGCAACCCTTCTTGACCCCGTGCCAGCCGAGTTCGCGCACAAAGGTCCGCAGGCACTGCCCGGGACCGGGCTCCGCGTCGGACGGCACGCCGTTGATCGAGTAGCTCACGGCCGGTCCTCCTCAGCGAGTTCGACGCGCATCTGCTCCGCGAAGTGCCGGGTCAGGTGGCGGCGATGGTCCGCGGTCCCGTTCGGATCCTCGAACCACACGTCCCCCGGGAGATCGTCGATGCGGTCCCGCAGCGTCGCGGCGTCGGGCGTCGAGTCGAATGCGAGGCGGATCGGACGGGTCGTGCCCGCCGTGATCGTGAGCAACAGGTCGGTGGTGCCGGGAGTCCGAGTTGCCGCCAGGAACACCGTCGACCGCCCCAGCCTCGTGAGGCTGAAACGCCGGTGTGTGTGTCGCTTGCGCAGGGCGTCGGCGGGCAGGTGGATCGACCGCAGCAGCTCACCCGGAGTCAGGATGTTCCGGTTGTCGCCGGTCACGAAGTCCGCCGCGGCGACGGTGCGCTCGGTTCCGTCCGGCGCGCAGAGTGTGTAGGTGGCCTCGAGCGCGACGGACAGGGTGATCATCGGGCCTGCGGGGAGGGACAGGCAGATGTTGCCGCCCACCGTCGCGGCGTTCCATACCTTGAACGACGACAGGAAGGCCTCACAGCTGGTTCGTGCGAGCGAGAATGCGGGCCAATGATCTTGCGGCGCAGTTTCGTACAGTTGACGAATCGTGCAGGTCGCGCCGATGTGCACGCCGTCCTCGGTCACGGTGACGGCGTCCCATCCGAGGGCGCTGAGGTCCACGAGGCGACGCAGGTCGGGTTGGGGGACGGAGAACAGCCAGGTTCCTCCGGCCAGCCAGGCGTCACCGTCACGCCAGTGCACCATCGGAGGATCGGGCGGTCGGCGGACCACCTCGGTGATCGTGTTCAGATCCATGGGACGGCTCCCGTCCAGGAATTGACCAATCAACGATATCCGAGCGGTCCGGGCATGGTCCGGCGTTTGGACGGTTCGGACGGATGGATATGATGGGCGCGCTTCACGCGCCTCCTTAGCTCAGTGGTAGAGCACTCGCCTTGTAAGCGAAAGGTCGTCGGTTCAATCCCGACAGGGGGCTCGTCCCGGCCCTGAACTGCTTCCAGCAGTTCAGGGCCGTTTTCGTGGAGCCGGGCGATCAGCAGCCGCCGGAGACCGCCGCCTGGACGCCGCGGGTGAAGTCGGCCTTGTCCTGCTCGGACTTGGACGCCCAGTCCGGCTCGGCCTCCGCGATGGCGATGAACTCGTCGGCGACCGCCTGCGGAGCCTGGTCGCCCTCGCTCAGGCCCGATGCCTTCAGGGTCTCGAGGTAGGCCAGCACCCCGTTGCAGGTGTCCGTGTAGATGTCCCCGGTGCCCGCGGGGGTCTCCAGTGCGTCGGCGCCCGACTGCGACTCCGCCGACGTCGCGGGAGCGGCGTCGGACGAGCCCGAATCGGAGTCGGATCCGCAGGCCGCGAGCAGGGACACCGACACGGCCGCGAGTGCGGCGAACATGATGCGTTTCATGATCGGTATCTGTATCAGACAGTTCGAGGAAACCGGACATCCTTCTCTGTTTCGGCTGTTGCATTCCCAGGTCAGGAGGACGAGCGTGGAGGTGTCCACTGGTGGGGGCGGCTCCGTGACAGGCGGCCCCGACAAATCGACTCGACGAGAGCCTTGGAGGAATCATGCTCGGACTCGTGATCGGTCTCGCCGGCACCGCGGTTGGCGTCGGAATCGGACTGCTCGGCGCGGGCGTAGGTGTGTTGCTCAGTGACGCCGGATCGAAGCATCACGTTCGACCGCTGCGGCCCTGACCAACGCGAATGACGCAATCACCCACAGTTCCCGGTCGAACCGAAGGCCGGGAACCGTCGCGTCACCACCCGGTCGAGTGGGTCCGCTCCCATCTGACCCGCCGCCGTGGGGTTCCCGCCCCCGACGGGGTGCCCGAGGGCGCGAACGACGTCCTCGAACGGCTCGCCACCTTGCCGCTCAGTGTGTGGAGTTACCGGTTCGACGACGAGTCGGTGCGGCACCTCGGGCCGATGGCCCAGGACTTCGCGTCGACTTTCGGTCTCGGTTCGTCGGACCGCAGCATCGCGCAGGTCGACGCGAACGGCGTGTGCATGGCGAGCGTGCAGGCCCTGTACCGCCGGCTCGTGGTGGTCGAGGGCGAACTGGAACGGCTGCGGGAGTCGAGCGGCCCGGCCGAATCGGAGTGACCGCACTATCCTGGCGCCACAGCACCGTATGTGGGAGGCCAGCGCATGCCCGAAGTCAACGTGGACACCCCGGATGGACCCGTCTCCGCGGTCCTCGAACGTCCGGACGGTGACGGCCCGCATCCCGGCGTCGTCGTCGTGCACGACGCGCTCGGCTTGAGCCCCGACATCCGCGGGATCGTCCGCGACATCGCGGACCACGGGTACGTGGCGCTGGCCCCCGACCTGTACTCGCGTGGCGGCACGGCCCGCTGCATGCCGGGTGTCTTCCGGGATCTGCTCGGGCGCCGCGGGCGGGCGGTGTCGGACCTGCTCGCCGCCCGCGACCATCTGCGCTCGCTCCCGGACTGCTCGGGTGCAGTCGCGGTCGTCGGGTTCTGCATGGGAGGCGGATTCGCGTTGGCGTTGTCGCCGATGGGGTTCGACGCCTCCGCGCCGTTCTACGGGGTGCTGCCCCGGCCCCTCGACGAGGCGCTGTCCGGCGCCTGCCCGATCGTCGCGAGCTTCGGTGCTCGGGACCCGATCCTCCCCGGCGCGGGGAAGAAGCTGACGGCGACGCTGGAGCGGCAGGGCGTGCCGCATGACGTCGAGACCTACTCCGGTGTCGGCCACAGCTTCGTCAACCACCTGCCCGCCGGCCCCGCCGCACCGCTGTTGCGGGTCGTCGGATTCAACTACGGCGAGGAGCAGGCGGCGGACGCATGGCGCCGCGTGTACTCGTTCTTCGACGAGCACCTGACCCGCTAGGGGAGTTCGTTCCCGTTGGGCCGGCCGCTCCGGAGCCAGCGCCCGGGGAGCTTGCCTGCGAGGTCGCCGAGCGGGCCGACGGCGGCGCTCAGGACGCCGACGGTTTCGCGGAGAAGTTCGACGCTGTCCCCGAGCTGTTCGAGGTTCGGGGCGAGCGAGGTGAGGGTCTCCGACAGCGACACGATCTGGTCGAGCGGCCCGTTCTCGGCGATGATCCGTTCGAGCGGGCCGTCCTTCGCGAGCAGGGTCTCGAGGACACCGCCCTCCTCGATCGCCCGGTCGATGATCCCGCCCTCCTTGGTGAGGGTCTCGAGCGGGCCTGCGGTCGCGGTGAGGCGCTCCAGCGGTCCGTCCACGGCGGTGAGCCGGTCGAGCAGGCCGCCCGGTGCGAGCAGTCGCTCGACGGGGCCGTCCTCGTCGAGGAGCCGCTCGACGGGGCCGCCGGGAGCGAGGACCCGGTCGAGGGGTCCGCCGGGTTCGATGATCCGTTCCAGGGTGCCACCGGGCGCGGTCAGCCGGTCCACGACGCCGCCCGGTTCGAGCAGCCTGTCGACGGGACCGCCGGGGCGCATCGCCTGCCCCAGCGGCCGCTGGTCGGAGGCGAGTTCGGCGACCTGTTGCAGAAGTTTGAGCGGCCCGGACGTGTTCGTGGCGCCGGCATTGCCGAGGCTGACGAGTCCGCCGAGGTCGCCGGTGGCCGACGCGGCGAGTGCGATCCGGGTCGCCCCGAGCGCTGTCTCGACGACGCCGAGGGCGGAATCGGTGATCGCCAGTCCCACCCGGGCCGGCAGTGTGACCATCGCCACCAGGTTCATGCGTTTACTGTAACCCGCGAGTCACGGACAAAACCGTGACCCGCGGGTGCGGATTCAGTGCAGGACCTTGAGGCCGACCACGCAACCGACGATGCCGAGGATGAGCAGCACCTTCAGTATCGACGCGGATTCGGAACCGGTAACCATCGCGTAGCCCACGGTCAGGGCGGCGCCGATACCCACCCAGACGGCATACGCGGTGCCGATCGGCAGGGTCCGCATCGCGTATGCAAGGCCGCCCATGCTGGCGACGAGCGCGACACCGAACACCACGGACGGGGCGAGTCGGCTGAAACCCTCGGACCTGCCGAGTGCGGTCGCCCAGACCGCTTCGAGGACACCCGAGACAACGAGTACGAGCCATGCCATGACGGAAACACTCTCCAGGCACCGTCTTGTCGCTGGCCGGGTACGGTGCGCTCGTCCGGATGTCGTCGTTGACGCTTCCACCGTAGCAACACCGCACAGCACTCCGGTGTCTCCTGTGAGCGATCTGACCCGATGCCCGCTCACAGGAAACTCGCAGGCTTCGGTCAGCGTTCCGCCAGCGAACGGGGTGATGATGACGTGGTGACTGGGACGAAGACCGACGCCAAGATCCTCATCGTCGACGACGAACCGAACATCGTGGAGTTGCTCTCGGTGAGCCTGCGATTCCAGGGGTTCGACGTGGACACCGCGTCCACCGGCGCAGAGGGACTCGACAAGGCCAAGTCGTTCCGCCCCGACGCCCTGATCCTCGACGTGATGATGCCCGGCATGGACGGCTTCGGTCTGTTGCGCCGGTTGCGCGCCGACGGAATCGATGCCCCGGTGCTGTTCCTCACCGCGAAGGACTCCGTGGAGGACAAGGTGTCCGGGCTGACGCTCGGCGCCGACGACTACGTGACCAAACCGTTCAGCCTCGAAGAGGTGGTCGCGCGGCTGCGCGTCATCCTGCGGCGGGTCACGAAGGAGGGCAACGAGGTCGAGCCGTCCCGAATCGCCTTCGCCGACATCGAACTCGACGACGACACCCACGAGGTGTGGAAGGCGGGCGAACCGGTCTCGCTGTCGCCCACCGAGTTCACCTTGCTGCGCTACTTCATGGTCAATGCCGGTGTGGTGCTGAGCAAACCGCGCATCCTCGACCACGTCTGGCACTACGACTTCGGGGGCGAGGTCGGCGTGGTCGAGTCGTACGTCTCGTACCTGCGCCGCAAGGTCGACACCACCGAACCGCGACTGATCCACACCCTGCGCGGCGTCGGTTACGTCATGCGTGAGCCGAGGTAGCGGGGTGCGTCGGCTGCCGTTGCGGGTCACCCTCGTCGGGGCCCTGCTCGTGCTCGCGGCGTTGGGGCTGCTGGCGTCGGGGGTCGCGGTGACCTCCGCGATGGAGAACTCGCTCATCGCCCGGATCGACAGCTCGCTCCGCGATGCGTCGATGACCTGGGCGAAGCCGCGGCACTTCCCGCCGCAGGCGGCGATCGCCGAACCCGGACCGTCCCGGCCACCCAGCCCGTTCTACGTGCGCACCGTCGCCCCGGACGGCGAGGTCCGGATGGTCATCAACGACCAGGCACTCGAACCGGACCTCCCGGAGGATCCGGGGACCACACCGGTCACCGTCGGTTCCGTCGGCAACCCCGACCAGCGGTGGCGGACACTGACCACGACCACCCCCGACGGCACGGTCACCGTCGCGGTGCGTCTCAACGACGTCGACGCCACCGTGGAACGGCTCATCGGACTGCAGATCGGGATCGGCGTCGCAGTGTTGATCGCGCTCGGCGTCATCGGCTACTTCGTGGTCCGCCGCAGTCTCGCGCCCCTCGTCGAGGTCGAGCAGACGGCGGAAGCCATCGCGGAAGGCCGTCTGCACCAACGTATCCCGGAGCGGGACGAACGGACCGAGGTGGGCCGGCTCACCGTCGCGCTCAACGGCATGCTCGAGCAGATCCAGACCGCGTTCGCCGCCACGGAGGCGTCGGAGGAGTCGGCGCGCCGCTCCGAGGAGAAGATGCGGCGCTTCGTCGCCGACGCCAGCCACGAACTGCGCACCCCGCTCACCACGATCCGCGGATTCGCGGAGCTGTACCGGCAGGGTGCCGTACCGGACGCCTCTCAGGCGATGGGCCGCATCGAGGCGGAGGCGTCCCGGATGGGTCTGCTCGTCGAGGATCTGCTGATGCTCGCCCGACTCGACGCACAGCGTCCGCTGGCGAAGGCGCCGGTGGACCTGCTCGCGGTCGCGGCCGACGGGGTTCATGCCGCCCGCGCCATGGCACCGGACCGCCGGATCGATCTCGAGGTCCTCGACGGATCCGGCCGTACCGAGGTGATCGGCGACGACGCGCGACTGCGGCAGGTGCTCACCAACCTGATCGGCAACGCGCTCGGACACACCCCGGCCGACGCCGCGATCACCGTCCGCGTCGGCACCGTCGACGACCAGGTCCTGCTGGAGGTCGCGGACACCGGACCGGGCCTCGACGCGGAGGCGCGGGAGCGTGTGTTCGAGCGCTTCTACCGAGCCGACGCGTCACGGACCCGCGAGTCCGGCGGCAGCGGCCTCGGACTGTCGATCGTCGCCGCGCTCGTTGCCGCCCACGGCGGCACCGTCACCGTGGATTCGCCGGAGGGCGGGGGAGCGGTGTTCCGGGTGAGCCTTCCCCGCGAGTAGGCGCCTCCGGCACCTGTGCGCGAGTTTGGTAGCTCCCACTACCAAACTCGCGCACAGGGTGGTGGAGCCACTCAGCCCGCGGGCTCGGCGGGAAGGAGCAGGCGAAGCGCCTGTTCGAGGATCCCGGTCAGATCGGAACCGGGGTGCGCGACCCAGTACTCGTGCGCGGTGAGTGTCGCGGCGAGGGCGGCGTGCCCGACCGCGGTGGGGAACAGGGCGTCGACGGGCTGTCCGGTTCGGGCTCCGGCGTACTCGACGGCCGCGGCGCGCCACCGGGCGTGGCGCTGGAACGCCTGTGCCTGAACCGCGGGTTCCCGCAACACGAGTTGGGCGCGGTGCCTGGCCCACTCGACCTGATCGTCCGGGAAGGTCGCGAGGGCGTCGACCACGGCCCGCACGACGACGTCCTCGTACCGCTCGGTCGGCGCCCCGGCGGCGAGCCGTTCGCGGAGCAGCCCGATCTCGCCCTCCGACTCGACCCACAGGACGTCCGCCTTGGTCGGGAAGTACCGGAAGAAGGTGCGGCCGCTGATTCCGGCGGCGCGCGCGATGTCCTCGACGCTGGTCTGGTCGAACCCCTGCTCGACGAACAGGCGTTGCGCGACGGCGGCGAGCTCGTGCGCGCTCGTCGCCGCCGGTCGGCCTCCGCGGTCCGCTGTGTCTGTCACGGGTCCATGGTTCCAGGTCGCCGACGAACTGATGTCCCGCCCATTTCGTCGTGTCGGGGATTCCATTTTGTCATCGACTGTCATAACCTCGACGGTACGACGCAGCGCTGCTGAAGGTCGGCGCTGCATGTGCCGAAAGGTCTACTCTCATGGGTCAATTCGATGGCCAGGTCGTGTTCGTCACCGGTGCTGCGCGTGGGCAGGGGCGGAGTCACGCGGTGCGGCTGGCAGAGGAAGGCGCCGATGTCATCGCCGTCGACGTCTGTCGGCAGCTGGAGACGGTGCCCTACGCGATGGCGACACCCGACGACCTCGCCGAGACCGAACGCCAGGTCAAGGCGCTGGGTCGGCGAATCGTCACCCGCGAGGTCGACGTCCGGGACCTCGCGGCACTGAAGGACGCCGTCGACGCCGGTGTGGCGGAGCTGGGCCGGCTCGACATCGTGATCGCGAACGCCGGCATCTCGGTGCCCGCACCGACTCTCGAGATGTCCGAGGAGACGTGGTCGACGATAATCGACGTCAATCTCACCGGCGTGTGGAAGACGGTCACGGCCGCGGTGCCGCACATCGTCGCGGGTGGCCGCGGCGGCTCGGTGGTGATCACCAGTTCGCTGGCGGCCCTGAAGGCCAACGCGAACACCGCGCACTACTCGGCGGCGAAAGCGGGCCTCGTCGGATTCATGCGGGTCCTGGCCGTCGAGCTCGCGCCGCAGAAGATCCGGGTCAACACCATCCATCCCACCACGGTGGCCACGGACATGATCCTCAACGACGCGACCTACGAACTCTTCCGGCCCGACCTCGAGAAGGCCACCCGCGCCGACTTCGAGGAGGCTGCGCTCACCCTCAACGCGCTCCCGGTACCCGCCCTCGAATCGAGCGACATCACCAATGCCGTCCTGTACCTGGTCGGAGAGAGCGGCCGGTACGTCACCGGCACCACGCATGTCGTCGACGCCGGTGGGCAGCTCTGACAGCTCTCCGTCACTCCCCGTTCTCCCGTCGTCGATCCTCGGCCCGCCACGTCAGCCGGACCGGGAGCAACCTCGGTGTCCGTGGTGATTTTCCACGACCGGACGGGAGAGCGGGTCGTGGAACCCTCAGCAGGGTTTCGTGTCTGCGCCGCGGGGTCGTCTCTGCTCGGAATGTCCACGGCCACGACAGGAATCTGCTCCCCGCGGCGCTGGCTAAGGTGGGCGGGTGACGATGCGACGACCTCTGCTGCCCTCCGCTCGACAGGCCCGGACGCTGTTCCTCGCCGCGATGATCGCGATGCCGACGGCGGCGGTACTGTCCGCCCCGGCTGGCGCATCCGTACCCGCGGCAGCCCCCACGGCGCCCGCCGAACCGGACCGGCAACCCGTGGGGGAGCGATACGCGGACACCGGAATCCATGCGGTCACATCGGTTTCGGTGCCGGGGTACCAGCTGTTCCATCCCGCCGACATCACGACGAGCCCCGACCGGCACCCCGTGGTCACCTTCGGAAACGGAAGCTACGCGACGCACGAGCAGTACGAGGGGTTACTGCGTCACCTGGCCTCGTGGGGCTTCGTCGTCGTGGTCGCCGACAGCAGCGTCACCGGCGACGGGACCGAGATCCTGGCGGCGGCGCGCTACGTTCTGGCGCAGAACGACAACCCGGAGAGCATCTTTCACGATCGCATCGATGTCGAGCACGTCGGTGCCGTCGGGCATTCGCAGGGCGCCGGGGGAGCGATCAACGCCAGCACCGACTCGGGCGGGCTCGTCACCTCCACCGCCGTGCTCGATCTGCCCGATCCCTGGTGGTTCACCCGGCCCGTCGACGTGATCGACGTTGCTCGACTGACGGGGCCGGTGTTCTACCTGACCGGCGCCGAGGATCCGGTCTCGACGGCCGTCCCGCAGGCCGCCTATCACGCCGTGAGCCCGGTTCCGGCGGCCCGCGGCCGCCTGCTGGGGGTCGGCCACAACTGGCCATCCGACGGCGTGGGATTCCGCGGGTACCTCACCGCGTGGCTGCGCTTCACCCTGACCGCCGACGCCGACGCCGCGCGCGCCTTCGTCGGTCCGACGCCCGAGCTGCTCGCCGATCCGCGCTGGGACGGGACCGCAGTCAAGGGTTGGTGAGTGGGCGCCTCCGCCACCTGTGCGCACTTTTGGTAGTGGGGACTACCTAAAGTGCGCACAGGCGGCGCAGCCGCGTTACGTGAGGACGGCCTCGTGCCTGCGACGGTCGAACTCGGGCAACGGGCCACGCTGCCGCAGAGTCTCCGCGATCCGGGGGTCCGCCAGGTGCAGGCGTCCGATGCCGGCGAGATCGAATTCGTCTGCACCCATGCGGCGTTCGAGCTCGGCGATGTTGTCCACGGACTCGACTGTCGGGCCCGCCAGTCGCCCGTCCCGCAGAGACTTTCCGAGTCCGACGCTGCCGACGGCCATCGAGATCGCGCCCGTCGTCTTCTTCGCCCAGCCCGCCAGCGACAGGTCACTGCCGTCGAAGGCCGGGGCGTCGAAACGGCGTGAGCTGGCGTCGAGCACGTCCACTCCGGCATCGACCAGCGCACCGAGGACGATCCCCAGCTCCTCCGGTGTCTCGGCGGTCCGGGCCGTGTAGTTCTGCTGCTTGTGCTGCGAGAACCGGTACAGGATCGGCATCTCGTCACCGATCGCCTCCCGGATGGCACGGACCACAGCCACGGGGAATGCGGTGCGGCGCAGCAGGTCTCCACCCCAGTCGTCGTCGCGGCGGTTCGTCGACGACCACAGGAATGCGTCGAGCAGGTAGCCGTGGCCACCGTGGATCGCGATCGCGTCGAAACCGAGGTCGGCGGCGGTGCGGGCGGCGTCCGCGAACGCCTCGATCACGGCCGCGATGTCGGACTCGGTCATTGCCGCGGTGGGTGTGACCGACCGGTCGACGTACTCCTGGGGATATGACGTCACGCCCGGCTCGCCCCACAGTCCGGACGGTCGCATCGGTGCGACGTCGTCGACACGGCGCATCGCGCCGAACAGCGGACCGACGTGCCACAGCTGAGGCGCGATCCGCCCGCCCGCCTCGTGCACGGCGTCGACGACGCGCCGCCATCCGTCGCGAGCGATCGGGTCGTGCAGGTTCGGCACGTCCGGGTGGTCCATCGCGCTCGGCAGGTCGATACCGACACCCTCGGTGACGATCAGACCGGTGCCGCCCGCCGCGCGTCGCCGGTAGTACTGCGCGACCGCCTCCGTCGGGACGCCGCCCGGCGACGCGGTCCGCGTCATCGGGGTCATCACGATCCGGTTGGGCAGTTCCAGGCCGCGGATGCGCAGGGGGCGGTACAGGGGTGAATCGACAGCGGGTGAATCGGGCGCAGTCACGGGGCGATCACAACTCCTCGGGGTCGGACAAGGAGTCCAACTCAATCCGAGTACCCGACGCCCCGCACTCCGGTTCCCGCTCGCCGGGACACACCCGCCGTCGGCATGAACGGTTCCGTTCACTCGATCAGACCGAGTGAACGGAACCGTTCATGCGACGAACAGGGGTGTGACGGCGTTGGGGGAGGTCAGTCGGGGACGTTGGCGCCGTGGCCGAGGTCGCGGAGCGCGGCCTTGATGGTCGACTGGGCCTCGTCGAGGGACTCCGGGGACGGGCTCGGATCGGCGCCGGAGATGTTGAAGTCGCCCAGGCTGTACGCCGGGAACACGTGCAGGTGCAGGTGCGGCACCTCCAGGCCGGCGATCAGCAGGCCGGCGCGGGGGGCGTCGAAACCCTTCCGGACGGCCTGGCCGACGATCTGCGCGACCTTGGAGACCTTCGCGAACACCTCGCCGTCGAGGTCCTGCCACTGGTCGATCTCGGCCCGGGGAACCACGAGGGTGTGTCCCTTGGTGATCGGGTTGATGGTCAGGAAGGCGACGACGTCGTCGTCCTCCCAGACGAAACGGCCCGGCAGGTCGCCGGCGATGATCATGCTGAACACGGATGCCATGGCTGCGATTATGCGCCGCCGGTCACATCGTCGGTGCGGTCGGGCGAACCTCGGTCGACTGCGCCTCGACCGCCTCGCCGACCTCGACGAGCGCGCGGCGCAGCATCGCGCCGTAGTCGTCGTCCGGCAGGGCGTCCACCCGCGCCCGCCCGGCCTCGACGTGCTCGCGGGCCGCGTCGAACGACCCGAGGCGGCGCAGGTTGTCGGCGATGTTCAGGTGCAGCGACGGGTAGAAGCCCGCGACCTGCAGGGACGCGTGGTGGTCCTGCGCGCGTGCGTCCGTCAGGGCCGCTGCCGCGTCGAGCGCGCGTATGTCCCAGATCAACGCCTGCGCGGCGTCCGGGTACAGGTCGGCCAGGTAATGGCCGAGGGTGCAGCGGTGCAGCGCGTCGCCGGTGGGGGTGATCTCCTCCCACAGCGCGAGCAGTCGGGTCCGGGCGCCGGCAGTGTCGCCCTGCCGTCCCGCGGTGACGGCCTCGATGATCGCGGCCATCGTCGTGTCGGGTGCTGCCGTGTCGGTCATGTGGGTGCTCCTTCGTGGCGGACGGGCATGACGAGGGTGGTCAGGTCGCCGTCGTCGGCAGACCGGACGATCACCGGCTGGTCGGGGGTCGCGACGTCGAGCATCACGTCGGGGCCCGCCGTGCTGGTGATGGCTGGGTACAGGGTCGTCACCTCGAACGCGACCGTGACGGCGTCGCCGTGCGCGGACGACGGGACCTCGACCACCGGCATGCCGATTCCGGACACCCGCAGCGAATTCGGTGTCACGGTCAGCAGGAGGCGGTCGCCGGCGACGCCGGACATGGCGTCCACCAACGCGTTCCGAGCGGCGATGACGCGGGTGCGGACCGGGGACAGTGCGGCGAACACCGCGCGGTGGTCGGGGAACGGTTCGGGCAGCAGCCGGCACACGCGGGAGTCCGAACCTCCGACGGCGGTCAGTCCCCGGGCGTCGACCCGCAGCTCGACCACCGGTTGGCGCCGTATCCAGCCCAGCGTGAGGCGTAGGTCGTCGCCGTCGACGGTGCCCGCCCATGCGGCGCCCGGCCGGGTCGGCGCGACGGTCCGGGTCGAGAGCCGGTAACGGTCGGTGGCCGTCAGTACGAGGCCGTCCTCGGACGACTCGACCCGCACACCGGTCAGTGCCGGGTGCTCCGTGTCGTGCGCGGTCGCGGCAAGCACCTGTTCGACGGCCGCCGCGAAACCGGGACCGCGGACCATGGCGACGGGGACGGATCCGCCGGGTCGGCCGAGCGCTTCCAGGATCGCCGTCGCGGTCTCACGGGCCTGCCCTGCCCGCAATGTGAGGTGGTCGACGTGCTCGTCGAGCAGTGCGGACACCCTGGCGGGGGCGGCATCGAGGATCTCGACGATCCGGTCGAGCGGCACGTCGATCTCGCGGAGCCGGCGCAGCGTCACCGCCCGGTCGAGCTGGGTGGGTGAGTAGTACCGGTAGCCGGTCGTGTCGTCGATGGCAGCGGGAACGAGCACGCCGGAGTCCGCGTAGAAGCGCAGCGCACTCGGGGTGATGCCCGTCGAGCGGGCGAACACGCCGATCGTCATCAGGTCGTCGAGTGGGGCCACCCGATCATGATCCGGCTTCAACCGACTCGAAGGTCAATCGCTCACAGGAAACTCGCAGGCAGGGCGGAGCGACGGCGCAGGTTCCGCCACGACAGTTGCTGGCATGACGAAGTCACTGGTTCGCCACGACCCCGACGCGGTCACGGCGCCCATCCGCACGGTGACGCTCGACGTGGTCGTACCGGTGTACAACGAGGAACGCGACCTCGACGGTTGCGTGCGGCGACTGCACCGGCACCTCGCCGAGTCGATCCCGTACCCGAGCCGGATCACCGTCGCCGACAACGCCAGCACCGACGGCACCCTCGCCGTCGCGACGCGGCTGGCCGCCGAGTTCCCGAACGTCCGCGTCGTCCACCTCGACGAGAAGGGGCGCGGGCGGGCGCTGCGCACGGTGTGGAGCACCTCGGACGCCGCCGTCGTCGCCTACATGGACGTGGACCTCTCGACGGACCTGAACGCGCTGCTGCCGCTGGTGGCTCCGCTGGTGTCCGGCCACTCCGACCTGGCGATCGGCTCCCGCCTGTCCCGGTCGTCGCGGGTGGTGCGCGGCCCGAAGCGGGAGATCATCTCCCGCTGCTACAACCTGATCCTGCGCGGCGCGTTGCAGGCCCGATTCTCCGACGCGCAGTGCGGGTTCAAGGCGATGCGCACCGACGTCGCCCGGAAGCTGCTGCCGCTGGTGGAGGACACCGGCTGGTTCTTCGACACCGAACTGCTGGTGCTCGCGGAGCGGGTGGGTCTGCGCATCCACGAGGTGCCCGTCGACTGGGTGGACGACCCGGACAGCACGGTCGACATCGTCGCCACGGCCGTTGCCGACCTCAAGGGTGTGGTCCGGGTGGGCCGCGCCCTCGCGACCGGAACGCTGCCCGTCGCGGACCTGCGCGCTGCCCTCGGCCGCGAACCACTCGTCGAAGGGGTGCCGCACGGCATGATCGGGCAGTTGCTGCGCTTCGGGTTGATCGGTGTCGCGTCGACGGCCGCGTACATGGTCATCTACCTCATGTTGCACGCCGTCCTCGGCGCGCAGGCCGCGAACTTCGTAGCCCTGTTGATCACCGCAGTGCTCAACACCGCCGCGAACCGGGCCTTCACGTTCGGTGTCCGCGGCGGGGCGGGCGCGGTCCGGCATCAGGTGCAAGGGCTGGCCGTGTTCGGCTTCGGACTGCTGCTCACCAGCGGTTCGCTGTTCCTGCTGCACCGATTCGTTCCCGACGCCTCGAAGCACGTCGAACTCGTCGTGCTCGTCGTCGCCAATCTCGTTGCCACCGTGACTCGTTTCGTCGCACTGCGGTGGGTTTTCCGTCACCGCACGACCCAGAACCAGGGAGCTCTCCAGTGACCACCTCCGTCATCGATCACGAACCCGTGGTCCCCGAAGCGCCGCAGCCCCGGCAGCGCCCACGGTGGGAGCCGTGGGCGCTGGCCGCACTGCTGATCGGCACCGCCGCCGCGTACCTCTGGAACCTGAACTCGTCCGGGTGGGCGAACTCCTTCTATTCCGCTGCGGTACAAGCCGGTTCGGAGTCGTGGAAGGCGTTCTTCTTCGGCTCCTCCGACGCCGCGAACTCGATCACCGTCGACAAGCCGCCCGCCTCGCTGTGGGTGATGGCGCTGTCCGTGCGGGCGTTCGGCCTCAACTCGTGGGCGATCCTGGTGCCGCAGGTGCTGATGGGTGTCGGCTCGGTGGCCCTGCTGTGGGCCACGGTGCGCCGTCACTTCGGTGCCTCCGCCGGCCTGCTCGCCGGTCTCGTTCTCGCGGTGACACCGGTCGCGGCGTTGATGTTCCGGTTCAACAACCCGGACGCCCTGCTGGTGCTGCTGATGCTGGCCGCGGCGTGGGCGCTGCTGCGCGCGATCGAGGACGGCCGCACCCGCTGGCTGGTGCTGACCGGCGTGTTCGTCGGCTTCGGATTCCTCACCAAGCAACTTCAGGTGATGCTGGTCGTTCCCCCACTCGCGCTCACCTACCTGCTGTTCGGTCCGCCGAAGCTGGGCAAGCGGATCGCGCAGCTGTTCGCCGCGCTCGGCGCGATGATCGTGTCCGCCGGCTGGTGGCTGCTCGCCGTGGAGCTGTGGCCCGCGGACTCGCGCCCGTGGATCGGCGGCTCGCAGGACAACTCCATCCTCGAACTGACGCTGGGATACAACGGTCTCGGCCGGCTCAACGGCAACGAGGTCGGCAGTGTCACACCCGGTGGTGGCCGCAACGCGGCCGACGCCGCGGGTTACGCGATGGGCGGCGGTATGCCTGCCGGTGGTCCGGGTGGCGGCATGTGGGGCGAGACCGGCATCGGCCGGATGTTCGACGCCGCGCAGGGCGGCCAGATCGCATGGCTGCTACCCGCGGCCCTGATCCTCGCCGTCGCCGGAATCGTGCTGTCCGGAAAGGCCGTTCGCACGGACGGCAAGCGCGCCACCTTCGTCCTGTTCGGTACCTGGCTGGCGACGACCACACTGGTGTTCAGCTTCATGGCCGGCATCTTTCACTCGTACTACACCGTGGCGATGGCCCCGATGATCGGTGCGCTCGTCGGCGCGGGCGCGGTCACCGTGTGGCGGCACCGTGACCGGCTGTGGGTGCGGATCGTGTCGGCCGCGACGATGGCGCTCACCGCGGTGTGGGCGTGGGAGCTGCTCGGCCGCAGCGCCGACTTCGTCCCGTGGCTGCGCTGGGTGATCCTCGTCGTCGGCGTGCTCGCCGCGGTCGGGCTGCTGCTGCCGCGATTGACGGGCGCACTCGCCGCCGTCACCGCCACCGCTGCCGTCCTCGCGGCGCTGGCGGGTCCGACCGCGTACGCCGTCGACACCATCGCGACCCCGCATGCCGGCTCGATCGTCACGGCCGGACCGAACACCGGCGGCATGGGCTTCGGTGGCCGGGGCGGTCCGGGTGATGGACGCGGCTTCGGGCAGCGCGACGGCGGCAGCATGCCGCAGATGCAGGGTGGCATGGGGCAGGTTCCGAACGGGATGCCGCAGATGCCGGGTGGCACGGGGCAGATTCCCGGGGGTACGCCGCAGATGCAGGGTGGCATGGGCCAGATGCCCGGAGGTGCGGGGCAGATGCCGGGCGGCACGGGTCAGGTGCCGGGTGGCATGGAGGTCGGCGCGATGGGCGGCGGTGCCGGTGGCCTGCTCAACGGCAGCACCCCGAGCGACGAGCTGACGGCGCTGCTGTCCGAGGACGCCGACCGCTACACCTGGGTCGCTGCCGCGATCGGCTCGAACAGCGCATCCGGCTACCAGCTCGCAACCGAACGTCCGGTCATGCCGATCGGCGGGTTCAACGGCAGCGATCCGTCGCCGACCCTCGAGCAGTTCCAGCAGTACGTCGCGGCCGGCGAGATCCATTACTTCATCGCCGGTGGCGGCATGGGTGGCGGCCGGGGCGGTAGCGGAACGGCGTCGGAAATCTCGCAGTGGGTGACGGAGAACTTCACGTCGACCACTGTCGACGGGGTCACGCTGTACGACCTGACGTCGCCCACCGGCCAGGTCGGAACGTAGTCTGAGACCCGTGCGCGTACTCGTCGTCGGCTCCGGAGCCCGTGAACATGCCCTTCTGCTCGCCCTCTCCCGCGACCCGGGAGTGACCGCGCTCGTCGCGGCCCCCGGTAATGCGGGAACCGCGAAGATCGCCGAGCAGCACCCGGTGGACGCCGCGTCCGGTGACGCCGTCGTCGCGCTGGCCCGTGAGGTAGCCGCGGACCTCGTGGTCGTCGGACCCGAGGTGCCGCTGGTCGCCGGCGTCGCGGACGCACTCCGTGCCGCAGGCATCGCGTGCTTCGGCCCCTCCGCCGACGCCGCCCGCATCGAGGGCTCCAAGGCGTTCGCGAAGGACGTCATGGCCGCCGCCGGTGTGCGGACCGCGCACAGCGAGGTCGTCGACAACCCGGCCAAGCTGGACGCGGCCATCGACAGGTTCGGCCCGAACTGGGTGGTCAAGGACGACGGACTCGCCGCGGGCAAGGGCGTCGTGGTCACCACCGACCGGGCGGAGGCCCGTGCGCACGCCGCCGAGATCCTCGAGCACGGGCACCCGGTGCTGCTCGAATCGTTCCTCGACGGTCCCGAGGTCTCGCTGTTCTGCCTCGTCGACGGGGAGACGGTGGTGCCACTGCTGCCCGCGCAGGACCACAAGCGGGTCGGCGACGGAGACACCGGACCGAACACCGGCGGCATGGGCGCCTACACCCCGCTGCCGTGGCTGCCCGCCGAGACGGTCACCGCGATCGTCGAGGACGTCGTCAAGCCCGTCGCGGCCGAGATGGTGAAGCGGGGCAGCGGCTTCTCGGGTCTGTTGTACGCGGGGCTGGCGATCGGCAAGGACGGCCCGGCCGTCGTCGAGTTCAACTGCCGCTTCGGTGACCCGGAGACGCAGGCCGTGCTCGCGCTGCTGGAGTCGCCGCTGGGTGCGGCACTGAACGCGACCGCCACCGGCACGCTGGCCGACCTGCCGCCGCTGCAGTGGCGCGACGGCGCCGCCGTCACGGTCGTCCTCGCCGCGGAGAACTACCCCGGCACCCCGCGGACCGGAGACAAGATCACCGGTGCCGAGGCCGACGGGGTGCTGCACGCCGGTACCGCGATCAAGGACGGTGTCGTCGTGTCGGCAGGCGGGCGGGTGCTCAGCGTCGTCGGCACCGGTGCCGACCTCGCGGGTGCTCGCGCGGACGCATACGCCAAGCTCGACGCGGTCAAGCTCCCGGGTGGACACTTCCGCACCGACATCGGCCTCGCCGCCGAAGAGGGTCGCATCAGCATCTGATCGAGCACGTCGCGCCCGTGGGTTCCGCGGTCCACTTGTGGACCCGGAATACTCACGGGCGCAGTGCTGTTCGGAGTTAGCGAGCGGTGCGCTCGACGGATGTTTCCCCTGTACCCGACCCGTGGGTGTTCGTAACCGGAGTCGCCGACGGCGTGGTGCGACTGCGCTACCGCCGACTGTCCCCGTCAGCCGGGTGGGTCTCGGGACGGTCCGATGCCACCGGCGTGGTGCGGGACGAGGACCCTACCGTCGAACCCGATTGACGAGCAGTGGTTTTCGAACTATCACCATCAATTGTTCCGTGTATCGAAATTACTCGACGGTTTCGGGTGATCTGTCCGGTCCGGTTCGGTATAACCAGTCAGTCAAATCCGCTTGTGACCGAAAGAGGTTCCATTGAGCGAGTTCCGGACATCCCCCAGCGGCGCGATCTCCTCCGCCCGGCTGAATCGTCGAAGATTTCTGGCGGCAACAGGTTTCGCGGTCGGTGCCGCCGCACTCTCGTCCTCCTGGGTCAGTGCTGCCGCATCCCCTCGCCGCGCGCTGAACACCGGTGACCGGGTGCCCGCCCTGATTATCGGCTCCGGGTACGGCGGAGCAGTCACCGCGCTCCGACTCGCCCAGGCCGGTATCGACTGCCACATCGTCGAGATGGGGCGCGACTGGACCACCCCGGGCTCCGACGGCAGGATCTTCACCCAGACTGCCTCGCCCGATCAGCGTGGCTTCTGGCTGAGGGATCGGACGAAGCAGCCGGTGTCGCACTTCCTCGGCGTCTCGATCGACAGGAACATCTCCAAGTACACCGGCATCCTCGACGCCGAGAACATGGGTGCGATCCACGTCTACCAGGGTCGCGGCGTCGGCGGCGGATCGCTGGTCAACGGTGGTATGGCCGTCACCCCGAAGCGGTCCTGGTTCGAGCAGATCCTGCCGTCCGTGGACGCGAACGAGATGTACAACACCTTCTACCCGCGCGCGAACGCGACGCTCGGTGTGAACAACATCGATCCGGCCTGGTTCGATTCCACTGAGTGGTACCAGTTCTCGCGGGTCGGGCGCAAGGTCGCGCAGCGTTCCGGCTTCGCGACGACGTTCGTGCCCAACGTCTACGACTTCAACTACATGAAGCAGGAGGCCGCGGGCACCGTCACGAAGTCCGCCCTCGCCGGCGAGGTCATCTTCGGCAATCACCACGGCAAGAAGTCGCTGCCCGTCACGTACCTCGGTCAGGCCGCCGCGACCGGCAAGGTCACCATCAGCCCGCTGCACCGAGTCACCAAGGTCGCGCCCGCGGCGGGCTCCGGCTACACGGTGGACATCGAGCAGATCAACGAAACCGGCGGCGTCGTCGCCACCAAGAGTGTCACCGCGGACAAGGTGTTCTTCGCGGCGGGTTCCGTCGGCACCAGCAAGCTCCTGGTCTCGATGAAGGCGCAGGGCCACCTGCCGAACCTGGCCGGCGCGGTCGGCCAGGAATGGGGCACCAACGGCAACGTCATGGTGGCCCGCGCGAATCACGCCTGGGACACCACCGGCAAGAACCAGTCGTCCATCCCGACCATGGGCATCGACGCCTGGGACACCAACGGGGTGTTCGCCGAGATCGCGCCGTTCCCTGCGGGCGCCGAGCTGTGGGTCAGCCTCTACCTGGCGATCACCAAGAACCCGGAACGCGCCTCGTTCCAGTACAACTCGAGCACCGGGGGCGTCGGGCTGTCGTGGAACCAGGCCCAGGCCCAGAAGTCCATCGACCTCGCCAAGGTCGTGTTCGACAAGATCAACAAGAAAGAGGTCACGGTCTACCGGTCCGACATGTTCGGCAGCAACAAGGTGTGGAACGAGGGCCTGACCTACCACCCGCTCGGTGGTGCGGTGCTGAACAAGGCCACCGACAACTTCGGCCGCCTGCACGGATACCCCGGCCTGTACGTGATGGACGGTGCACTCGTGCCCGGCAACGTCGGCGTCAACCCGTTCGTGACGATCACCGCTCTCGCCGAGCGCAACATCGCGAGCATCATCGCCTCCGACCTCTGACGTCGGACGCGTGGTGTGAGGGCCGGCGCACCGTCGCCCTCACACCACGCGGTTCACCGCGCGCCGACCTGGGACGCAGGTTGCCCAGGTCGGGTCGGTGAACGCGCCCCCGGTAGCTACCGCGCGGCGTCGATCCGGTCGGACAGCGCCGCCACCGCGCTCGCCACGCCGGCGCCGAACATGACGTCGTCGTTGTGCCCGATGCCCTCCAGTACGACGAGCTCGACGGAACCACGGGCGGCCTCCGCGACGGCGACGCTCTCCGCGGGCGGCACGATGTCGTCCGCTGTTCCGTACACCACGGTCGTCGGGCGGTCGACACGGGAAACCGCGTCCGCGACCGCGAACCGGTCGCGGAGGAGGAAGCCGACCGGCAACCCGAAGAACATGCGCCGCGCCATCGAGCCCAGGTCGGTGAACGGCGACCGGAGCAGCAGTCCTGCCGGAGGATGCTCGAGCGCCAGGTCACTCACCACCGCGGTGCCCAGGCTCTCCCCGAGATAGATCAGTCGAGACGGCGGTACACCCTTGTCCTGCAGCAGGAATCGATGTGCGGCACGAGCATCGAGTGCGAGTCCCGCCGACGTGGGGGTGCCCGGATTTCCGCCGTAACCGCGGTAGTCGAACAGCAGGACGGCAAACCCTTCGGCAGCGAGTGCCGCCGCGAGCGAGGCGCGCCCCTCACGGTTGCCGCCGTTCCCGTTCGCGACGAGCACCGTGACGTCGCGGGGTGCCGCGGTCGGCGGGACGTACCACCCGCCGAGTTCGAGGCCGTCTGTCGTCGCCAGTCGGACGTCCTGGGCGCCGGGGAACAGACTCGCCGCCGGAGGAACCGGGGAGGCGTCGGGGAAGTAGATCAGCCGACGTTGGAACCCCCACGCGGCGAACGCGAGGACGCACAGGAGGACGAGCAACGTCACCAGGACGCGCATCAGGACCGGCACCGACGGCATCACCACTCCAGTGTGACGCCCCTTGGCAGGTTGAACGGGGTTCATGCCCGGACCGCGGAAGTCGGACCGCACACGAACCCCGTTCGATGCCGGGGTGAGTCAGCGTGCGGTCCAGCCGCCGTCCATCGCGTAGGACGCGCCGGTGACCATCGCGGCGCCGGGGGAGGCCAGCCAGGCGACCAACTCCCCGACCTCCTCCGGCTCGACGAGCCGCTTGATCGCGCTCTCCGTCAGCATCACCTTCTCGACCACCTCGGCCTCGCTGATGCCGTGCACCCTCGCCTGATCGGCGATCTGCGCGTGCACCAGCGGGGTCGAGACGTAGCCGGGGCTGACGCAGTTGCTCGTCACGCCGTGCGGTCCGCCCTCCAGTGCCGTCACCTTCGACAGACCCTCGAGCGCGTGCTTCGCGGTGACGTAGGCCGACTTGAACGGCGACGCGATCGACCCGTGCACCGACGACACGTTGAGGATCCGTCCGAAGCCGCCCGCGTACATGTGCGGGAGCGCGGCCCGGATCAGCAGGAACGGAGCCTCGACCATCAACGTCTGGATGCGCCGGAAGTCGGCGGGCCGGAAGTCCTCGATCGCGCTGATCGTCTGGACCCCCGCGTTGTTGACAAGGATGTCGGTGTCCAGCGCCAGGTTCTCCAGGGCCTCGGTGTCGAGAAGGTCGACGTGCCAGGCGGATCCGTCGATCTCGTCGGCGAGCGACTTGGCGGCGACGTCGTCGACGTCGGCGACCGTGACGTGCGCGCCGCGGGCGGCGAGAGCGCGGGCGGATGCCGCCCCGATGCCGCCTGCCCCGCCCGTGACCAGCGCTCGTCGTCCGGTGAGAGTCTGTTCGGTCATGCCGGGACCGCGCTCTTCTCGTCGGCGAGGGTCCGCGCGTCGGCGGCGTCGATCGACTCCAGCGCGAGGCCTTTGGTCTCGCGGGCGAAGAACACCGCGACCACGGTGACCAGGCAGGCGGCGGCCAGGTAGATCGCGATCGGCCACGCGGAGTCGTACCGGCTGAGCAGGCTGGTCGCGATGATCGGCGCGAGCGACCCGGCGACGATCGACGTCACCTGATATCCCAGGGACACACCGGAGTAGCGCATCCGGGTGGGGAACATCTCCGCCATGATCGCGGGCTGCCCGGCGTACATGAACGCGTGGAACACGAGGCCGATGATGATCGCCCCGAGGATGACGGCGTTGTGGCCGCTGTTCATCATCGGGAACGCGAAGAAGCCCCAGGTGCCCGCGGTGACCGCGCCGATCATGTAGACGGGTCGGCGTCCGATGGTGTCGGACAGCCTTCCGACCAGGGGGATCACCGCGAAGTGCACGGCGTGCGCGGCGAGCATCCACCACAGGATCGTCGCGGTGTCCGTCTTGACGACGACCTTCAGGTAGGTGATGGAGAAGGTGACGACGAGGTAGTACATGACGTTCTCGCCGAACCGTAGGCCCATCGCGGTGAGCACGCCGCGCGGGTACCGCTTGACGACCTCGAAGACACTGAACGACGTCGCCTTCACCTGCTCGGCTTCCTTCTGCGCCTGGATGAAGATCGGGGCGTCGGTGACCTTGGTGCGGATGTAGTAGCCGACCAGGACGATGACGGCGGAGAGCCAGAACGCGACTCGCCAGCCCCAGCTCAGGAACGCGGCGTCGGGGAGGGTCGTGGTGAGGATCAGCAGGACGACGGTGGCGGCGAGGTTGCCCGCCGGGACGCCCGCCTGCGGCCAGGACGCCCAGAATCCGCGGGAGCGGTTGGGGCTGTGCTCGGCGACGAGGAGGACCGCGCCGCCCCACTCGCCTCCGACGGCGAAGCCCTGGACGAAGCGCAGGGTGACCAGCAGCGCGGGAGCCCAGTAGCCGATGGCGTCGAAGGTGGGCAGGCAGCCCATCAGGAAGGTGGCCGCGCCGACGAGGACGAGGCTGAACTGCAGCAGTTGCTTGCGGCCGAACTTGTCGCCGAAGTGGCCGAAGACGATGCCGCCGAGTGGGCGGGCGACGAAGCCGACGGCGTAGGTGACGAATGCCGCGATGATCGCGTCGAGTTCGTTGCCGCCCGCGGGAAAGAAGACCTTGCTGAACACCAGCGTCGCCGCGGTGCCGTAGAGGAAGAACTCGTACCACTCGACGACGGTGCCCGCCATCGAGGCGCCGACCACCTTCTTCAGTCCGGAAGGCGGGTTGTCCTCGACCCGCGTCGTTTCGTCGACACTCATGCGAACTCCTCATGTGACCGGTGACACATCTCTATTGTCCTGCCGAGTATCGATGCATGTTTCTGCGCTCACAATGACGCAAGTTGCAGCCCAAGTGTGCAAATATGCAGACATGTCTTCCGGACCGCCCGTACCCAGCGCAGACGATCTCCTCGTGCTCCTCGCCGTCGCGCGAACCGGACGGTTCACCACCGCGGGCGACGACCTCGGGGTCAACCACACCACCATCTCCCGCCGCATCGCGTCCCTGGAGAAGAGCCTCGGCGGCAGGGTGCTTGCCAAGGCGGCCGGCGGCTGGGAACTGACGGACCTCGGCAGGCAGGCGCTGGCTGCGGCCGAACGCGTCGAGGCCGCCGTCCAGGGGCTGGCCTCGGACCACTCCGGCGACCGCCTCAAGGGTGTCGTCCGGCTCTCCGCCACCGACGGGTTCAGCGCGTACATCGCCGCCCCCGCCGGCGCGCTCATCCGCCGACGGCACCCCGACGTCTCGGTGGAGATCGTCGCCGTGACCCGGCGCGCGTCCCAGCAGCGATCCGGCCTCGACATCGAGATCGTCGTCGGGAAACCGGAGGTCCACCGCGCCGAGGCGATGTGGCTGGCCGACTACACCCTCGGCCTGTACGCATCCCGCGGCTACCTCGCCGAGCACGGTGAACCCGAGACCGTGCACGACCTCGCCGACCACTCGCTCGTGTACTTCGTCGACTCCATGCTGCAGGTCGACGAACTGGACCTCGCACGCAGACTCACCCTCTCGATGCGCGAGTCCGTCACCGCCACCAACGTCTTCGTGCACGTCGAGGCGACCCGGGCCGCCGCGGGCATCGGCCTGCTGCCCGCGTTCATGGCCGACCGGCACGACGACCTGGTGCGAGTGCTGCCGGGCAAGGTCGAGGCGAACCTCGCCTACTGGCTGGTGACCCGTCCCGAGGGGTTGCGACGTCCGGAGGTCGCCGCCGTCATCGGGGCGCTCCGCGAAACCGTCGACGCCAACCGTGTCTCGCTCGGCGGGGGAGTGGCGCGGCGCTCGGCTCGGGCGCGTTAGGGCGTTTCTCCTGATCCCTCTCGGATGCCCCTGACGGATCGATCGTCGTCCGGCAAGGCGGAGGAGAAGCAGATACCGGGGTTGTATCTGCGCCGACGACAACGCAGCAGGGCGGCGATCGAACGGCAGGGGCGCCGACCAGGGGATTGGGAGATATGCCCTACCGTCGAGTCGTGCGCGCAGATTCCAGGCGGTCCCGAGTTCCCACCTTCCACGTCATGGACGTGTGGAAGGCCGCGACGGAACGGGCCCGCACCCACGGCGACGTCCTCACCCTCGCAGCCGGACAGCCGTCGACGCCCGCGCCCGCGCCGGTGCTGCGCGCGGCCCGCGAGGTGATCGACGGGCACGTCCTCGGCTACACCGAGACCCTCGGCATCACGGAACTGCGGGAGGCGATCGCGGACTACCACTCGCGGAAGTCGGGGATCGACGTCGACCCGGAGAACGTCGTCGTCACCACCGGCTCGTCGGGCGCCTTCACACTGCTGTTCCTCGCTGCCTTCGACGCGGGCGACACCGTCGTCGTCGCGCGGCCCGGGTACCCGGCCTACCGGAACACCCT
Organism: Rhodococcus gannanensis; assembly: GCF_042681175.1. Taxonomy (NCBI): domain Bacteria; kingdom Bacillati; phylum Actinomycetota; class Actinomycetes; order Mycobacteriales; family Nocardiaceae; genus Rhodococcus; species Rhodococcus gannanensis. The sequence goes on along the minus strand of NZ_JBHUFB010000022.1, from coordinate 33,178 downwards.
CGCCGCGCTCGGGTGCCGTGTCGTCGAGCTCGACTGCGGCCCGCAGACCCGATACCAGCCGACCGTCGCGATGCTCGAGGAATTACCCGAGCCGCCCGCCGGCCTGATCGTCGCCAGCCCCGCCAACCCGACCGGCACCGTCATCGACCCCGCCGAGCTGGCCGCTCTCGCACGGTGGTGCGACGACCACGGCACGCTGCTGATCTCCGACGAGATCTACCACGGGATCGAATTCGGCACCCCCGGCCTCGCCGTGGACGCCGGTGGCACCGAGCCCACGTCCAGCGCCTGGGAGACGTCGCGCGAGTCCGTCGTCATCGGGTCGGTGTCGAAGTACTTCTCCATGACCGGATGGCGGCTCGGGTGGGCGCTCGTGCCCGACGCGATGGTCCCCGTCATCCAGCGGCTGGCGTCGAACATGACCGTCTGCCCGCCCGCGATCTCGCAGTATGCGGCGGTCGCGGCGTTCACCGAGGAGTCGATCGAGGAACTCGACGGGCACGTGCGGCGCTACGCCGTCAACCGCGACCTCCTGCTCGCCGAACTGCCGCGGCTCGGCATCACCGAGCTCGCCCCGGCCGACGGCGCCTTCTACGTGTACGCCGGGATCGGGCACCTGACCGACGACTCCACGTCGTGGTGCGCGGACCTGCTGCGGGAGACCGGTGTCGCCCTCGCGCCTGGAATCGACTTCGACACCGTGCACGGCGACCGCACCCTGCGGATGTCGTTCGCCGGCAGCACCGCCGACGTCGAGGAGGCGCTCGAACGCATGGCCCGCAGCGACGCGCTGCGACGCTGACGGCATCGACACGAACACGAATTCGCAATTTCGGCTCAGGTTTTCACCGTCGCTGCAAAGATGACGCCGTGTGTGCAGCCGCGACTCCCAAGGGTGAGCGTCGACGGCTGGCCATTGCCGACGCGGCGGCGGATCTGCTGCTCGAAGGTGGCTTCGAGGCGGTCCGGCACCGCGCCGTCGCCGCCCGGGCAGCGGTGCCCCTGGCGTCGACCACCTACTACTTCGCCTCCCTCGAGGACCTGACCGCGGCCGCCGTGGAACGTGCCGGGCAGCGGGAACTCGACGTCATGCACGCCCGCATCGACGAGGCGCCCGAGGGGGAGTGCGACGTCGAAGAGACGGTCGAACTGATCGTCGACATGCTGATCGGGGTGTTCGAGGAGGACGCCGCCGGGCACGACCAACTCGTCAACCGGTACGAGCGGTCCGTCGCGGTCGCCCGGCATCCGGAGATGCGGGACGTGCAGCAGCGGTTGCGCGCCGAGCAGGACGCGCTGATCGTCACGGCGCTCCACCGGTCGGGCCGCGAAGTCGAGCCGGAGGGGCTGCGGCGGCTGGTGTACGTCGTCGACGGCGCGGTCGTCGGGGCCCTCGGCGAAGTCGACCCGGACCCGAAGACCCTCGCCCGGGAGATGCTGCTGCAGGTGATCGACCTGGTGGCTCCCCCGATGAGCGCCTGACCACACCCCGACCGCTGGTCCGGCGGCAGTTCTGCCTGGCCGTAGACTGGATGCCCGTGAGCCGCATCCCGAACGTCCTTGCCACCCGCTACGCCAGCCCCGAGCTGAAGGCGCTGTGGTCGCCCGAGTACAAGATCGTCCTCGAACGTCAGCTGTGGCTGGCGGTTCTGCGGGCGCAGGCCGAGCTCGGGATCGACGTTCCGGCCGCGGCTCTCGCCGACTACGAGCGGGTCGTCGAGAACGTCGACCTCGACTCCATCGCCGACCGTGAGCGGGTCACCCGGCACGACGTGAAGGCGCGCATCGAGGAGTTCAACGCGCTCGCCGGGCACGAGCACGTCCACAAGGGCATGACGAGCCGCGACCTCACCGAGAACGTCGAACAGCTGCAGATCCTCCGCTCGCTCGAGCACGTGCACGCCCACGGCGTCGCGGTCGCCGCACGGCTCGGCGAGAAGGCCGCCGAGTACGGCTCCCTCGTGATGGCAGGCCGCTCGCACAACGTCGCCGCGCAGGCCACCACCCTCGGCAAGCGTTTCGCGTCGGCCGCCGACGAACTGCTCGTCGCGCTGACCCGGCTGAGGGAGCTGATCGACCGCTACCCGCTGCGCGGAGTCAAGGGTCCGATGGGCACCTCGCAGGACATGCTCGACCTGCTCGGCGGTGACGCCGACAAGCTCGACACCCTGGAGCGGAAGGTCGCCCAGCACCTCGGTTTCGCGCACGTGCTGACCAGCGTCGGCCAGGTGTACCCGCGCTCGCTCGACCACGACGTCCTGTCCGCGCTGGTGCAGGTCGGCGCGGGACCGTCGTCGTTCGCGCACACCATCCGGCTGATGGCCGGGCACGAGCTGGTCACCGAGGGCTTCCAGCCCGGCCAGGTCGGGTCGTCGGCGATGCCGCACAAGATGAACACCCGGTCCTGCGAGCGCGTCAACGGCCTGCAGGTCGTGCTGCGCGGATACGCGTCGATGGCCGCCGAGCTGGCCGGCGCCCAGTGGAACGAGGGCGACGTGTTCTGCTCCGTCGTCCGCCGCGTCGCGCTGCCCGACGCGTTCTTCGCGATCGACGGCCAGATCGAGACGTTCCTGACGGTCCTCGACGAGTTCGGTGCCTACCCGGCCGTCATCGAGAAGGAACTGACCCGCTACCTGCCGTTCCTGGCCACCACCAAGGTGCTCATGGCCGCGGTCCGCGCCGGCGTCGGCCGCGAGACCGCGCACGAGGCGATCAAGGAGCACGCCGTCGCCGTCGCCCTCGCGATGCGTGAGCAGGGCAAGGAGCCCGACCTGCTCGACCGCCTCGCCGCCGACGACCGGCTGCCGCTCGACCGCGCCGCCCTCGACGCCGCGCTGGCCGACAAGTCTGCGTTCATCGGCGCCGCCGAGGCGCAGGTCGCGGCCGTCGTCGCGCAGGTCGAGAAGTTGGTCGAGGCGTACCCCGACGCCGCTGCCTACGCCCCGTCCCCGATCCTCTAGGTCATCCAGCCCCAGCCCCCAGGCAGCCGGGCCCACCCACTCCTGGCTGAACGTGGCGTTCGTTCGGTTCAACGAGATGAACGGCGCTTTCAGCCAGGTGGGTGTGTCGGCTGAAGGTGGCGTTCGTTCGGTCTGTCGAGATGAACGGCGCTTTCAGCCGGTGGGGCGTCGAGTCGGGGCTGGGGTGGCGGGTCAGCGCAGCTTGCCGAGGATGCGGCGCAGTTCGGTTCGGTCCTCGTCGGTCAACGCCGCGAAGTAGTCGTCGGCGTCGGCCTCCCGCGCCTGTTCCAGGTTCCGGATCGTGCGCGCACCCTCCGCGGTCAGTCGTACGCACGTGGCTCGCCGGTCCGCGGCGTCCGGGATCCGTTCGACGAGCCCGCGGTCCTGAAGCCTGTCGACGACCTCGGTCGCAGAGCGGGGCGCGATGCGCAGCGCCTTCGCGACGTCGCCGAGTCGGGGGGTGCCATCGTCCCCGTGTCCGATGACGTGCAGCGCCCGGTACTCGTGCGGAGTCAGCTGCCACGGCTGCAGGGCGTCCACCCAGCGTCGGCGCAGTCCGCGGGCGGTCGACATCACGAGGTCCCTGAGGGTGTCGGGACGGTCGGCGGTCATGGTGATTCACCCTACAGCTACTTGACGGCTGCCTCATTGTGAGGGAACCTCAATAAGTCTAACCCCGACACTTCGAGAGGGGTGGTGCAATGACTAGCCCCCCATTCGGCGGACCCGGACCGGGCCGCCCCGCGAAGATCGACCCCGCCGACCGCGCCCAGCTCGCCGAGCAGCCGGTCAGCCTGCGCCGTATCGGCGCGCTCTTCGCCCCCTATCGCACGCAGGTCGCCGTCGTCGTCGCGCTGATCGTCGTGTCCTCACTCATCACCCTCGCCAACCCGTTCCTCGTCCGGGCCGTCATCGACCACGCGATCCCGGACCAGAACGTCCCGCTGCTGGTGTGGTCGGTTGTCGGCATGCTCGCCGTGACCGTCGCCGGCTCGGCGCTCGGCGTCGTCCAGACGTGGATCTCCACCACTGTCGGGCAACGCGTCATGCACGGACTGCGCACGCAGGTGTTCGCGCACCTGCAGCGACAGTCCCTCGGGTTCTTCACCCGCACCCGCGGCGGCGAGGTGCAGTCCCGGCTCACCAACGACATCGGCGGCATGCAGACCGTCGTCACCTCCACCGCGACATCGGTCGCCGCGAACGTCACCACCGTCGTCGGCACCGCGGTCGCGATGGGAGTCCTCAGCTGGCGACTGTCGCTGCTGTCGCTGATCGTGCTGCCGCCCGCGATCTGGCTGACGCGCCGCGTCGCGCGGATGCGCCGCGAGATCACCGCCCAGCGCCAGCGGACCCTCGCCGACATGCAGACGCAGATCGAGGAGTCGTTGTCCGTCAGCGGAATTCAGCTCGGCAAAACACTCGGCGCCGGGCCTGCGATGTCGCAGCGGTTCGCCGACACCTCGTCGCTGCTGTCCGACCTGGAGGTGCGCTCGCAGCTGTCGGGCCGGTGGCGCATGGCCACCATGAACATCGTGTTCGCCGCGATCCCCGCGCTGCTGTACCTGGTCGCGGGACTGCCCGCGACGTCGGGCGGCATGTCCATCGGCACCCTCGTCGCGTTCACCGGACTGCAGGGCGCGCTGTTCCGCCCGATGATGAGCCTGCTCGACGTCGGTGTCTCGGTCACCGCCTCGCTCGCCCTGTTCAGCCGCATCTTCGAGTACCTCGACCTGCCCGTCGACATCGACGATCCCGAGCATCCGGTGCCGATGCCGCGCGAGAAGGTGGCGGGCACGGTCCGGTTCGACGACGTGGTGTTCCGCTATCCCGGGTCGCACCGCGACGCCGTCGACCACGTCAGCGTCACCGCGCCGGCGGGTACCTCACTGGCTCTGGTCGGCGAAACGGGTTCCGGGAAGACCACTCTCGCGTCGATGGTCGCCCGGCTGCACGATCCCACATCAGGTCGGGTCAGCATCGACGGCGTCGACCTGCGGGACATGACGCTCGCCGACTTGTCCGGGCTCGTCGGGGTGGTGTCGCAGGAAACCTATCTGCTGCACAACACGATTCGCGAGAACCTCCGCTACGCCCGTCCGGACGCCACCGACGCGCAGATCGAGGACGCGGCCCGTGCCGCGCAGGTGCACGACCTGATCGTGTCGCTGCCCGACGGCTACGACACCGTCGTCGGCGCCCGCGGGCATCGGTTCTCCGGTGGCGAGAAGCAGCGCATCGCGATCGCCCGGACGCTGTTGCGGGACCCCAGGATCCTCGTCCTCGACGAGGCGACCAGCGCCCTCGACAACGACACCGAGGCCGCCCTCCAGCGCGCACTCGACGCCGTCAGCCGGGGCCGAACCACCATCACCATCGCGCACCGGCTGTCGACGATCCGCCATGCGGACCGGATCGTCGTCCTGGACGACGGTCGCGTCGTGGAGTC
>NZ_JBHUFB010000022.1:0-27640 GCF_042681175.1 Rhodococcus gannanensis | reverse complement strand
GGTTGACGTCCACCTGGACCCGTCAACCGCGCACGAGCGCGAAGCGCATACTGCTGCGATGCACTGCATCTTCTGCGCGATCGTCGCCGGCACCGCCGAGGCCAGCGTCGTCCATGAGGACGACCACACGCTGGCGTTCATGGACATCCGGCCGTTCACGCCGGGGCACCTGCTGGTGGTGCCGAAGATCCACGCCTCGGGGCTGGCCGACCTCGACCCCGAGGACGGCCGCCGGGTGTTTGCGGTCGGGCAGCGGATGGCGGCCGCCCTGAAGTCTGACGGCGGGGTGCCCGCGGAGCTGCGGGACGGCCCGCGCGCCGACGGTGTGAACCTGTTCCTCGCCGACGGCGCCCTCGCTGGGCAGGAGGTGTTCCACGTGCACCTGCACGTGATCCCGCGGACGGCCGGCGACGGCTTCGGGTTGCGGGGGAGGCCGATGTCGGCGCGTCGTCCGGACCTGGACTACCTCGCGGGTGCGCTGCGGAGGCGTCTGGACGGGATCTGAACCCCCATTTCGTGTCTGTGTACCATGCAATTTTGCGGATAGCGCAGAACGACAAGCGAGGTACCGTGTCCGATCCGATCACCGACCAGCGGCTCCTGTACATCCACGACCAGCTCTCGGACGAGGACATCCAGCGCGAGGTGGACCTGTACGGGCCGCTCACCGACAGCGTGCGTCAGCTGATCGCGGCGACCCTGCAGACCGAGGTCGGAGAGCCGGACGTGCGACGGGCCAAGGCGCTCGTCGAGGAGGCCGCCGCGATCCTGCAGGAGCGCGCCATCCCCGGGCCCTACGGAGTCCGCTGGGGTGCATCGGGCTGGAAGCGCGGTTGGGGCAACGCCGCAGACGGTGTCCGCAACGCCGTCGCGCCGCCCCTGACGATCCAGACGGACCCCGACGGCCGCACGTGGACCGACTTCCACCTCGGCCCGCAGTACGAGGGCCCCGCCGGGCTCACCCACGGGGGCGTGTCCGCACTGATCCTCGACCAGGTGCTCGGTGACTGCGCCGTCGCCGCGGGCAGCCCGGGCATGACCGGCACCCTGACGCTGCGCTACCGCAAGCCGACGCCGCTCGGCGACCTGCACGCGGAGGCACGGTTCGACCGGATGGACGGCGTCAAGGCCATCGTCAAGGGCCACATCGCCGACGCCGCCGGCATCTGCGTCGAGGCCGAGGGCATCTTCATCCTCCCGCGCTGGGCGCGCGAGGCGGCCGCCGCGTCGACGGCCGGCTGAACCACGCCCCGATCCGGTCCGCGTGGGTAGTCTGCGCGGATGCGAGAAGCACACCGGTGCCATGGCTGAGTCGCACCCCGAACTGCATCGTCGGTACCCCGAGCTCGCCGCCACGCTCCCGCACCTGCGGCTGGGTTCACGCCCGAGGCCGCTGACCCGGCTGGACGGCATCGGCGTCCGAAACCGCGTGTGGTGCAAGGACGACAGCGGATTCGGCGACGGCGGCTGGGGCGGCAACAAGGTCCGCAAGCTGGAATGGATCCTTCCCGACGTCGAGGCCCACCGGTCACACCGGATCCTCACCGTCGGGGCATTGGGCACCAACTGGGGACTCGCGACGGCCCTGTACGCGCGGGACCGGGGTATCGACACCACGCTGGCGCTGATCGACCAGCCGGTGGACGAGCACGTCCGGGCGCAGCTCGTCCGGCTGCACGAATCCGGCGCGACCGTGCACCGCACCCACACCAAGGCCCGCACGATCGCGCTCGCACCCTGGCTGTTCGCCCGGCACGGCTTCCCGTACTACCTCCCGGCGGGCGGATCGACTCCGATCGGCACCCTCGGATACGTCGAGGCGGCGCTCGAACTGGCCGAGCAGGTCCGGAGCGGCGAGATGCCGGAGCCGGCGGCCGTCGTCACCGCGGTCGGGTCCGGTGGCACCGCGGCCGGACTGCTCCTCGGACTGCGGCTCGCGGGCTTGCGCACCCGGGTCGTCGCCGTCGTCGTCAACGACACCCTGCCGCTCGCGGAGCGTGACCTCGTCGGACTCGCACGGGGCACCGAACGGCTGCTCCGCAGTCGCGGCGCCCGGTTCGGCCCGGTCGACCTCGGGTCCGGATCACTGATCGTCACCCGACGGTGGCTCGGGCCCGGATACGGTCATCCGACCGCCGAGGGAACCGCGGCGGCCCGCGTCGCCGCCGACGCCGGCCTGACACTCGACCCGGTCTACACGGCCAAGGCCTTCGCCGGTCTGCTCGCCCTCGACGAGCACCCGATGTTCGGTGACGCGCCGATCGTGTTCGTCGACACCTACGGGCCGCGCTGAACGACTGCGCTCAGACCGTCTGATCCGGCAGTCCCGTCGCAGCCTGCCCGGTGCGCGGATCCCGCGGTCGGTCGGCGTGCCCGAGATCCCGGCCGGGCGCGATCACGTCGCGGACCCGCTGCTTGAGGGTCTTCGGGTCCGGAAAACCGCCGTCGCGGGAACGGTCCCACACCAGGGTGTCGTCGACCTCGATCAGGTAGACGCCGCCCGTGCCGGGAACCAGGGCCACCTCGCCGAGGTCGGTGCCGAACGTGCTCAGCAGCTCCTGCGCCATCCACGCCGCCCGCAGCAGCCACTGGCACTGCGTGCAGTACGTGATCCGGACCCGCGGCGCTCCCATGGGGTTCAGCCTGCCAGCCCCGGACCGGTCTCGCCGACGCGGTCCCGTCGGGCGCCTGCCCACGCCGTGACCGGATGCCCGCCGACGAGGTGGTCGCCGACGAAACGGTCGACGCGGTCCGCGGTCAGCCCGGCGTACCAGGTGTCGTCCGGGTACACCGCCACCACCGGCGCCTGCGAACACGGGAACATGCATCCGGTCTGGGTGACGAGCACGTCGTCGTCGCCGAGGCCGCGGGCGTCGAGTGCATCGTCCAGCGCCCGCGCGGTCTCCGGGCCGCCGCGCGCCGAACAGCGCGGACCCCGGCAGACCAGTACGTGCCGGGCGAATCCGGGCACCTCGTCCCATGCCGGAGAGGACAGCGGCGCGGTGGTGTCGCGGGCCGGGACGGTCGGGCCCTCGATCGCCGCGCTCATCAGGTCGGCGTAGGACGCTGTGTCGGTCAGGCCCGCCGCCAGCCGGACCTGCGGGCCGGTCGCGTCGGCCTGCTCACGCAGCCAGTGACCGACGACGCGCCGGAACCAGGCCTCCATCTTCCGGTCGTGCAGGGTCTGCCCGGACACGATCACCACCTCGGAGGCCCCGGCCGCCGCGGCCTCGTCCAGGACGGTCGTGACGGCCGGGCCCGACCCGCCGAGCACCGCGGTGCGGAACGTCGTGTCCGGATGACGGTCGCGCAGTGCGGTCAGCGCCGACGCCAGGACGTCGCGCGGGTCCTCGCCGCGGTCCGTCGGTGCGGTGACGACCACCCAGCGCCGAATCGTGTTCACGACAAAGCCCTTTCGGTGTCCGATACCACGCCGCACAGGGTCACCGTCGGTCGTCCCGTCCGCGGATGTGGTTGCACGACGGCGTCGAGTCCGTAGACGTCGGCGAGCAGTTCCTCGGTCAGCACGTCCGGGACGGGGCCCTCTGTGACGACGCGGCCGCCGTCGAGCACCACCAGATGGTCGCAGTACATGGCCGCCAGGTTCAGGTCGTGCATCGCGGCGACGGTGGTGAGGCCGCGCCGCCGGATCAGTGTCAGCAGGTCGAGCGAGGCCGACACGTCGAGGTGGTTCGTCGGTTCGTCGAGCAGCAGCACGCAGGGCCGCTGCGCGAACGCCCGCGCGAGTTGCGTCTTCTGCTTCTCGCCGCCGGAGAGGCTGTGCCACAGGCGGTCTCGCAGGTGGGTGACGCCCGCTGCCGCGAGGCCTTCGTCGACGGCGTCCCCGGACCCGGTGCCGGCCGGCCGAGCCCAGCCGCGCCGATGCGGAATCACGCCGAGTTCGACGACCTGCCCCACGGTCAGTTCGAGCTCGGTGGCCGAGTGCTGCTCGACCAGCGCGACGGTCTGTGCGAACTCGCGCCGCGACAGATCGACGACCGCGTCGTCCCCGAGCAGCACCCGACCGCGGTCGGGACGTTCGAGCCGCGCGATCGCGGACAGCAGCGACGTCTTCCCGGACCCGTTCGGGCCGATCAGCCCCGTGAACTTCTTCTCGGGTGCCACACACGAGACGCCGTCGAGGATGGTGGTTCCGGCCACCGACCAGGTGACGTCCTCCACGCGGACCTCGGGGGAGTGGTGGCTCATGCGCGGGCTCCTCTCCGGCGGATCAACCAGACGAACATCGGCACCCCGACGATCGCGGTGACGATGCTCAGCGGCAGCTCGCGTCCGGGCATCACTGTCCGGGCGGCGATGTCCGCCCACACCAGCAGCAGCGCGCCGAGCAGCGCGACGATGGGCAGCAGGCGGGCGTGCAGGGGACCGACCAGCATCCGCGCGGCGTGCGGGACGACCAGTCCGACGAAGCCGATCACCCCGGCCTGCGCGACGAGCGCGGCGGTACACAGCGACACCAGCCCGTACAGGACCCACCGCGACCGCTCCACGTCGGTGCCGAGGCTCGCCGCGGCCCGCTGCCCGAACGCGAACGAGTCCAGCACCCGGATGTGGGACAGCACCACCACCGTCGTCACCGCGACGACGACGGCCACCGTCGCGACGCCGGGCCAGCGGATCCCGGCGACCGATCCGAGGGTCCACTGCAGCACCCGGTGGGCGGCGTCGCGGTCGCCGAGCAGCACCAGCGCGGAGGTCACCGCCGCCGTGAACTGGCCGATCGCGATCCCGGCGAGCACGAGGCGGCCAGGCACCAGCGCGCCGGAGCGGGACGTCGAGATGAGGAACACCACCAGCAGACTCGCCACCGCGGCGGCGAACGCCGCCAGGGACACCGTCGCGGCGCCGAACAGTCCGCCGATGCCGATGCCGGTCGTCAGTGCGAGCACCGCACCGAGCGAGGCGCCACCGGACATACCGAGCAGGTACGGGTCGGCGAGCGCGTTGCCGGTCAGGGACTGCAGGACCGCACCGCACAGTGCCAGACCGGCCCCCACCAGCGCTGCGCCGATCACCCGGGGCAGCCGCAGGTCCACCACGATGTGCTCGGTGAGCAGGTCGGTGCCGGACCCGATGCCGAGCCGACCGGCGACGGAATCGACGACGGTCACCACCGACAGGTCGGCCGCACCGACCCCGACGCCGACGGCGCAGCTCAGCAGCAGTGCCGCGGCGACGACCGCGCACCAACCGGCGGCGGTCGTCGCCCGGACCCGGGCGGGCACCCGGGTGGTCACGCTCATCCCCGCTCGCCGGCCAGCTGTCCGGAGAGCGCGGACGCGCCGTCGATCAACCGCGGTCCCGGGGTGGTCGTGGAGAAGGGCAGCACCACGAACCTGTCCTCGCGGACGGCGGTCAGGTCCTTCAGTGCGGGATCGCTGCGCAGGTACGCCTTCTTCTGCTCGGCGGTGTCCCAGGATGCGTCCGCGAGCACGATGACGTCCGGGTTCGCGGCGAGCACGGTCTCCCAGTTGCCGTCGACCCAGGACCCGTCCAGCCCGGCGAAGATGTTCGTGGCACCGACCGCGTCGATGATCAACTGGGGACCGCCCCCGTTGGCGCCGACGTACGGGACGTCGGTGTTGCTGTCGTACCAGAAGATGCTCTTCCCGGCGCCCGACGCGGCGGACCGGACGGCCGTCAGGGTCTCGTCCTGCTGCTCGACGACCGCGGCGGCCTCGGCCTCCCGACCGAAGAGGACGCCGTAGTCGGTGATCTCGCCGGAGATCGACTCCCACTCGGCCGGGGCGCGCAGCGACTTGTCCGCGCAGCCGAACGGCGAGACGTAGGAGGCGACACCGACCTCGGCGAGGGAGTCCTGCGACCCGATCGCCTTCTCGTCGAATGCCGACCCGTAGGACGACAGCACCAGGTCGGGGCGGGTTTCGAGGAGCGCCTCGCGGCTCGGGTAGTCGCTCTCCTCGATGACCGGAACCGTCAGGTACGCCTCCTGCCACTGCGGGGCGATCGCGTCGTCGAGGTACGCGGTGCCGACCATCCGGCCCTCGGCCCCGATCGACAGGGCCGTCTCGGTGGCGCCCTGGCTGACGGTGACCGCCCGCTCGGCGGGACTGTCGAGGGTGACGGTGCGGCCGCAGTTCTCCAGGGAGATCGCCGCGGCGGCGTCCGAATCGGTCGATCCGCCTCCGCAGGCGGTCAGGGTCAACGCGGCGGCAACGGCGACCGCGGCGGCGGGCAGGGCCCGGGGTGGGATGCGCGAGAGGTCTCGCGTGGGGGTGTGGGTGCGCACGGCAACCCGCCTTCCATTACTCGTGGAAAACATGCAGGCAGGTGCCACGGCCGGTCTCCTGGCTCGGCAGGGCTGACCGCCGACCACGCCTTCCCGGACGCTGTCGCGTCCAGTGGCCGGGCATCACCCCGTGTGGTCGACGTACCTGCTCACAGTGGCGAGTACCGCGCCGGATTCGCACCGGACTTCCCGTTCACCGTGACACCGGCTCGAAGGATAGACGACGACTCGTTTCGGCAGGGTCCGGCTTGTCCGGTTCCGGTCGCGGGCGGTGCGGGTGCGCCCAGACGGTGGGATTGCCGCCCGATCGGGTGTCGCTCCCACCCGATAGGGTTGGCTCGTGCGCCCCTCACTCTCCGACTACGCCCATCTCGCGGGTGGCAAGGTCCGTGACCTGTACACCATCGACGACGAGCACCTGCTTCTCGTCGCCAGCGACAGGATCTCGGCCTACGACCACATCCTGAGCACGCCGATCCCCGACAAGGGCCGTGTGCTGACCGCGATGAGCGTCTTCTTCTTCACCCGGTTGACGGCGCAGAACCACCTGGCCGGGCCGCCGGACGACGAGCGGATCCCCGAGGAGGTCCTCGGCCGGGCGCTCGTCGTCAAGAAGCTGGACATGGTGCCCGTCGAGTGCGTCGCCCGCGGGTTCCTCACCGGCTCCGGCCTGATCGACTACCAGAACACCGGCGCGGTGTGCGGGGTGGAACTGCCCGAGGGGCTGGTGGAGGCGTCGCAGCTGCCCGAGCCGATCTTCACTCCCGCGACGAAGGCGGCCCTCGGCGACCACGACGAGAACGTCGACTTCGCGGCGGTCGTCGAGCAGGTCGGTCAGGCCCTCGCGGTGAAGCTGCGCGAGGACACCCTCGACATCTACTCCCGCGCCGCGATCTTCGCTTCCGAGCGGGGGATCATCCTCGCCGACACGAAGTTCGAGTTCGGCGTCGACGGCGACGGCAACCTGGTGCTCGCCGACGAGGTCCTCACCCCGGACTCGTCGCGGTACTGGCCGATGGAGGGCTACGAGGCGGGCAAGGTGCAGCCGAGCTTCGACAAGCAGTTCGTCCGCAACTGGCTGACCGGGCCGGAGTCCGGCTGGGACCGCGCGTCCGACGTCCCGCCGCCCCCGCTGCCGCAGGACATCGTCGACGCGACCCGCGCCCGCTACATCGAGGCGTACGAGCGCATCTCCGGACTGTCCTTCGACGACTGGATCGGCTGACCGCATAGGGTGGGCGCATGAGTTCGCCCGTCACCGCGGCCCCGGTCGCGAAGAAGGTTCCCCAGGAGCGCACCCACCACGGCGACACGTTCGTCGACGACTACGAGTGGCTGCGTGACAAGAGCAACCCGGACGTGATCGCGCACCTCGAGGCGGAGAACGCGTACACGGCGTCCCGCACCGAGCACCTCGGGCCGCTGCGGGAGGCGATCTTCGGCGAGATCAAGTCCCGCACCCAGGAGACGGACCTGTCGGTGCCGTCCCGGATGGGTCGGTGGTGGTACTACTCCCGGTCCTTCGAGGGCAAGCAGTACGGCGTGCACTGCCGGTGCCCGATCGACGCCCCCGACGACTGGACTCCGCCCGTGCTGTCGGCCGAGGTGGACATCCCCGGTGAGCAGGTGCTGATCGACGGCAACGAGCTCGCCGAGGGCCACGACTTCTTCGCGCTCGGCGCCATGTCGGTGACCCTCGACGGCACCCTGCTCGCGTACTCCGTCGACACGGAGGGCGACGAGCGGTACACCCTGCGGTTCAAGAACCTCGAAACGGGCGAGGCGATTGCCGACGAGATCACCGGCACCGCGCCCGGTGCGACGTGGTCGGTGGACAACCGGCACGTCTTCTACCTGACCGTCGACGAGTCGTGGCGCCCCGACACCGTGTGGCGGCACGAGCTCGGCACCGACCGGTCTGCGGACGTGCAGGTGTTTCACGAACCCGACGAGCGGTTCTGGGTCGGTTTCGGTTCGACCCGCAGCGAGAAGTACCTGACGATCTGGATCGGCTCGAAGATCACCTCCGAGATCCGCTACCTCGAATCCTCCGACCCAGAAGGCGAGTTCACCGTCGTCTGGCCGCGCGAGGAAGGCGTCGAGTACGGGATCGAGCACGCCGTCGTCGGCGGCGAGGACCGCTTCCTCATCCTGCACAACGGAGTCGTCGACGGAGTGAAGGCGGAGAACTTCACCCTGGTCGACACCCCGGTCGAGGACCCGAGTGATCGTCGCACGCTGATTCCGCACCGCGCCGACGTCCGGCTCGAGGAGGTCGACGCCTACGCCGGCCACCTCGTGCTCGGGTACAGGCGCGACGCGCTGACCCGGCTGGCGGTGTGGCCGCTCACGGAGTCCGGCTACGGCGAGCTCCGTGAACTCGAGTTCGACGAGGAGCTGTACTCGGTCGGAGCCGGCTCGAACCCCGAGTGGGAGAGCCCGCTGCTGCGGATGGGGTACACCTCCTTCATCACGCCCAGCCGCATCTACGACTACGAGATCGCGAGCGGCGCACTGCTGTTGCGCAAGGAGCAGCCCGTACTCGGCGGCTACGACCCCGCCGACTACGAGCAGCACCGGGACTGGGCGGTCGCCGCCGACGGCACCCGGATCCCGATCTCCATCGTCCAGCGCCGTGGCACCACGGCCCCCGCGCCGCTGCTCCTGTACGGCTACGGCTCCTACGAGTCGAGCATCGACCCGGGATTCTCCGTCGCGCGACTGTCGCTGCTCGACCGCGGCATGGTCTTCGCGGTCGCCCACGTCCGCGGCGGCGGTGAGATGGGCCGGCACTGGTACGACACCGGGAAGATGCTGTCGAAGAAGAACACCTTCACCGACTTCGTCTCCTGCGCACGGCATCTCGTCGACACCGGCCGCACCACCCCGCAGCGGATGGTCGCCGACGGCGGCAGCGCCGGTGGACTGCTGATGGGGGCCGTCGCGAACCTGGCCCCCGAGATGTTCGCGGGCATCCTCGCCAACGTGCCGTTCGTCGACCCGCTCACGTCCATCCTCGACCCCTCGCTGCCGCTCACCGTCATCGAGTGGGACGAGTGGGGCAACCCCCTCGCCGACAAGGACGTCTACGAGTACATGCGGTCCTACTCGCCGTACGAGAACGTCGGCGCCCACGACTACCCGGCGATCCTCGCGATCACCAGCATCAACGACACCAGGGTGCTGTACGTCGAGCCGGCGAAGTGGGTGGCGAAGCTCCGGGACACCAAGACCGGCGACTCACCGTTGCTGCTCAAGACCGAGATGAGCGCCGGGCACGGCGGCGTCAGCGGTCGCTACGAGAAGTGGCGCGAGGTGGCGTTCGAGTACGCGTGGGTGCTCGACACCGCGGGAGCCTGAGGCCTGTGCGCCCTTTCGGTAGTGGGAGCTACCAGAACGGCGCACAGGGCTACCGCCACACGTACCGCACCTGGGGTCGCCCGGTTCGGCCGTACTCGGTGCGGCGGTCGGCCAGGACGTCGTCGGCGAGCCGTTCCAGGTAGCGCCACGCGGTGACGCGGGAGACGCCGACCGCGGCGGCGGCCTCCGCCGCGGTGACACCGGAGTCGCCGGCATCGCGGACCGTCGCCGAGATCTCGTCGAGAGTTTGCGGTGCAACACCTTTCGGTGTGGTCGCCCGGGAGTCGGTGCTGCGCAGGACGGCCATCGCCCGGTCCACGTCGCGCTGACTCAGCGCCGATTCGCCGGACGGCAGCGCACTCCGATACGCGAGATAGCGTTCGAGGCGATCCCGGAACGCCGCGAAGGTGAACGGTTTGAGAAGGTACAGCACGACACCCTGACTCACCGCCGCACGGACCGTCGCCATCTCCCGCGCCGAGGTGATGGCGATGACGTCGGGTGCGGGCCGCAACCCACCGAGGGCCGCGGCGACGTCCAGTCCGCTGCCGTCCGGAAGACCCAGGTCGAGTAGCACGAGGTCGACGGGTGCGTCGGTCGCCGACGCCGACGCCACCGCGCGCACCGCGCCGACGACGGTGTTCGCGACGCCCACGACCTCGAAGCCGGGGACCCGTTCGACGTAACTGCGGTGCGCCTCGGCGATCAGTCGTTCGTCCTCGACGACGAGCACCCGGATCATTCGTGCCTCTCTCTCGGAATGTGCACGGAGACGACGGCCCCGTACGTGTTCTCGGACTCGATTCGGCCGCCGTGGCGGGAGGTGACCTGGGCGACCAGCGCGAGGCCGAGGCCGTGGTGATCGGACTTCGTCGAGTGGCCGCGGCGGGACGCGGCAGCGAACTCGTCGGCGGACATCCCGGGGCCGCTGTCCGCGACGCGGATGTCGAGGGCCGCGTCGTCGGCGTGCACCGTCACCTCCACCCAGGGTTCGTCGCCGTCCGGTTCCGCTGCCGCGTCGATCGCGTTGTCGACGAGATTGCCCACCACCGTGACGAGTTCGCGTGCGGTCAGGGGATCGGCCGAGGGTACGGCGGTGTCGTCGGTGACGGTCAGCTCGACGCCGCGCTCGGCGGCCTGATTCACCTTGCCGAGCAGCAGTGCGAGCAGAGCGGGTTCGAGCACTGTTGCGGTGAGCCGGTCGATCAGGTGTTGCGAGAGCTCCAGCTCCGCGGTCGCGAACGCGACCGCCGCGTCGGTGCGTCCCAGCTCGACCATCGTGACGACCGTGTGCAGCCGGTTGGCCGCCTCGTGCGCCTGTGCCCGCAGCGAATCGGTGAACAGGCGCATCGAGTCGAGTTCACCCGTGACCGACTGCAGTTCGGTCTGGTCGCGGACGGTGAGGACCGTGCCGATCCGTCGGCCCTCGAACAGGACCGGCGCCTGGTTGACGACGAGGACTCGATCCCCGGTCACGTGCACCTCGTCCTGCACGCGTCCCGACCCGAGTCCGCGCAGTGACGGCGGAAGATCCTCGCGCGCAACGGGACCCGCCGGCAGTGACAGCAGCCTCCTGGCTTCGTCGTTGACGACGTCGGCGGTGCCCGAGTCGGCGTCGAACACCAGCAGGCCCTCGCGGATCGAGTGCAGGACGGCGTCGTGGTGCTCGTAGAGCGTGCGCAGTTCCTCGGGCGCGAGGCCGAGCGTCTGCCGTCGCACCCGCCTGGCCAGCAGGATCGACCCGACGGCCGCGAGCGTCATCGCGCCCGCCGCCAGCGTCAGGATCAGCGGCAGGCCACGGAGGAACTGGTCGCTGATCCGTTCGCGGGTCACACCGACCGACACCAACCCGACGACCTGCCCGTCGTCGACGACCGGCGCGACGGCTCGGATCGACGGCCCGAGCGAGCCCGCGTAGGTCTCGGTGAACGTCTCCCCGGCCAACGCGCGGTCGATGGTGCCGGTGAACCGTCCGCCGATCAGGGACCGGTCCGGATGGGTGTAGCGCGTCCGGTCGGGTGCCATCACGACGATGAAGTCGGTGCCGGTCGCCGCGCTGATCCGATCGGCCTGCGGCTGCAGCACGGAGGTGGGGTCGGGGGAGCGCAGGGCCTGCACCGTCCCGTCCGCGTCGGCGAGGGTCTCCGCGACCGCGACGACCTCGCGCCTCGCCGCGTCGTCCGCGTCCCGCCGCTCGTCGAGGACCGTGAGCGCGCTGCCCACGAGCACCACGACCGCCAACACCAGCAGTTGCAGCGCCAGCACCTGCCGTGCGAGGGATCCACGCCGCACCGACCCGAACACCTGTGATCTCTCCGTCCATGCGTGAACGAAACGTACGCAACCGTGACTCGTGGACACCGTGCGTTCCACCATTCTTCCCGAGACAAGAGTGACGGCGGTCACTCGAGTCGATCCGACGAACGGCAGTCAAAGAGGACAGGTCATGACCACAGACACGAGGCGGGACGGTACCCCGGCACCCGGGGCGAGGCGCAAGCGCGACCGCACCCACTGGCTCTACATCGCGGTGATCGTCGCCGTG
Source organism: Rhodococcus gannanensis (assembly GCF_042681175.1). Taxonomy (NCBI): domain Bacteria; kingdom Bacillati; phylum Actinomycetota; class Actinomycetes; order Mycobacteriales; family Nocardiaceae; genus Rhodococcus; species Rhodococcus gannanensis. The sequence goes on along the minus strand of NZ_JBHUFB010000022.1, from coordinate 15,464 downwards.
GTCGGCGGCGTCCTCGTCGGCTGGCTCGCGCCCGAGGTCGGCAAGGATCTCGGGGTCCTCGGGACGCTGTTCATCAGCCTCATCAAGATGATGATCAGCCCCGTCATCTTCTGCACCATCGTCCTCGGCATCGGGTCGGTGAAGGCGGCCGCGAAGGTCGGCAAGGTCGGCGGGCTCTCCCTCCTGTACTTCCTCGGGATGTCGACGGTCGCGCTCGGGATCGGCCTGCTGGTCGGCAACCTGCTCGACCCGGGGAGCGGACTCCAGCTCACACCGGGCGACGCCGCGGTCGGCGCCGGCCTCGCGGAGAAGGCGCATGGTGCGGGCGGCACCATGGACTTCATTGCAGGCATCATTCCGACCTCGCTGCTGTCGGCGCTGACCGCGGGCAACGTCCTGCAGACCCTGTTCGTGGCGCTGCTCGTCGGCTTCGGACTGCAGGCGATGGGGAAGCAGGGTGAACCGGTGCTGACCGGCATCGGCTACATCCAGAAGCTGGTGTTCCGGATCCTCGCGATGATCCTGTGGCTCGCGCCGATCGGCGCGTTCGGCGCGATCGCGAGCGTCGTCGGGCAGACCGGGCTCGGGGCCGTGACCGCGCTCGGCACCCTGATGGTCGGCTTCTACGTGACCTGCGTGATCTTCGTGTTCGGCGTCCTCGGGCTGCTGCTGCGCGCCGTCACCGGCTTCTCGGTGTTCAAGCTCGTCAAGTACCTGGCCCGGGAGTACCTGTTGATCTTCGCGACGTCGTCCTCGGAGTCCGCGCTGCCGCGCCTGATCGCGAAGATGGAGCACCTCGGCGTCCAGCGGTCGACCGTGGGCATCGTCGTCCCGACCGGCTACTCCTTCAACCTCGACGGCACCGCCATCTACCTGACGATGGCGTCGATCTTCGTCGCCGACGCGATGAACATGCCGCTGTCGCTCACCGAGCAACTGTCGCTGCTGGTGTTCATGATCATCGCCTCCAAGGGCGCCGCCGGCGTCAGCGGTGCGGGGCTCGCCACCCTCGCCGGCGGCCTGCAGAGCCACCGGCCGGAACTGCTCGACGGTGTCGGGCTGATCGTCGGCATCGACCGGTTCATGTCCGAGGCCCGCGCCGTCACCAACTTCTCCGGCAACGCGGTTGCGACCCTCCTGATCGGAACGTGGACCGGCAGCGTCGACCGCGACCGCGTGCGCGAGGTCCTGTCCGGCCGGCTCCCGTTCGACGAGACGACCATGGTCGACGACGACCTGCCCGAGGGCGACGACCGTCCCACCAGCGGCGAGGCCGCTCCCGCCCCGGCTCCCGTACTGTCGGCGACATGACGAACCCGCAGCTGCAGGACATCGAGATCAACACGCTCGGCGGCGTGCCGACCTCCCTCGGAGCCTTCGACGGACGCGCGGTGCTGGTGGTGAACGTGGCCTCCAAGTGCGGCCTCACTCCGCAGTACACGGCCCTCGAGAAGCTCGCGTCCGGGTACGCCGACCGCGGCCTCACTGTCATCGGTGTCCCGTGTAACCAGTTCATGGGCCAGGAGCCGGGCACCGCCGAGGAGATCGAGACGTTCTGCTCGACGACCTACGGTGTGACGTTCCCCCTGACGGAGAAGATCGAGGTCAACGGGGAGGGCAGGCACCCGCTGTACGCCGAGCTCACCAAGGCCGCGGACACGGACGGCGAGGCCGGCGACATCCAGTGGAACTTCGAGAAGTTCCTCGTCGCGCCCGACGGCACCGTCGTGAACCGTTTCCGGCCCCGCACCGAGCCCGACGCCCCGGAGGTCGTCGCCGCGATCGAGGCCGTGCTCCCGAGGTAGGCGGCTCCGCCGCTCGTGCGCGGTTGACGGGTCCAGGTGGACGTCAACCGCTCACGAGCGCGACAGCGCCCGTTCACCTTGCGCTGTCACCCTGACGTCATGACCGCAACGCTGATCGTGTCGGTGTCGGGCATCAGGGACGACACCCGTGACGTCGTGGACGAGATCGCGAACGAGATGGACCGCCGTGGCGTCCCGCTGTCCCTCCTGGTAGCCCCGCGGCTGAAGGACAAGTACCGGCTGGTGCGCGACGAGGGCACCCAGCAGTGGCTGCGGGACCGGCAGAGTCGCGGTGACGCCATCGTGCTGCACGGCTACGACCAGGCCGCGACGAAGAAGCGGCGCGCGGAGTTCGCGGCGTTGCCGCAGCACGAGGCGATGCTGCGGCTCACCGCCGCGGACAGGGTCATGGAGGAGGTCGGACTGCGGACCCGGGCCTTCGCCGCCCCGCGCTGGCTGGCGTCTCCTGGTGCGGTGAACGCGTTGCCGCGCACCGGCTTTCGACTTCTGGCCGGGATCACCGGCATCCACGACCTCGAGCGCGACACCGTGGTACGCGCCCGGGTCCTCGGCATCGGAGACGGGTTCCGCGCCGAACCGTGGTGGTGCCGCGCCATGGTGCTCGGCGCGGGTCGCACGGCCCGCCGCGGCGGCACCGTCCGGCTCGCGATCGCCGCGAAGAAGCTGGCGCAGCCGGGCCCGCGTCAGGCGCTGATCGACGCAGTCGACCTCGCCCTGCACCACGAGGCCCGACCCGGCACCTATTCGTGGACGCCGCGCCGGGGCAACCTCGACGTCGCCTGAGACCTACCGGGCCAGCGAGTCGATGTGATCGGTGACCATCTTCAGCGCCGATGCCGGATTGTCCTGGTCGCCGACCATCGCGTGCATCGACGCGCCGGTCAGCAGGGCGTGCAGGTGGCGCGCCTCGTCCGCGACGTTCCGCCGTTGAGCGCACAGCCCGTGGTGCTTCATGTCCGCGACCAGGATCGTCAGTCCCTCCCGCAGCGCGTGCTGCGCTCTGCGGGCGATCTCGCCGAGTTCGGGATGTGCGGGCGCCTCGGCCACCAGGGCCAGGTTCACCTCCAGCTCGGAGCGCCGGGTCTCGTCCAGCGGCAGCACCTCCGAGATGATGGCGATGGCCCGGTCCCGGGGATCCGAGATGTGGCTGTGCGAATACGCACGCTCCTCCGCGCGCCGGTGCACCAGTTGCATCGAGTACGCGAGCAACTCCGCCTTGCTCGCGAACGTGTGCCGCAGCGATCCGGGCGAGAGTCCTGCCTCCGCCGCGACGTCGCGGACCGACACCGCCGTGATCCCGTCGCGTAGCAGGACGCGCCACACCGCTTCCGCGATGTCCTGCTGGCGCTGCTCGACGTCGATGACCTTGGGCATCCCGTCAACTTAGCGGAGGAACACAAATGTGCAGGTCGGTCACAGGTCGGTCGAGTTCTCCGCTTCGAGTACCCGGAACTCGGTTCCCTCGGGCGCCATTTCGGAGTAGCGGCCGTAGAAGATACCGGTCGCCTGCTCGGCGACGATGCCCTGATGGATCGGGACCGCGACCCGCGGATTCAGCGCGCGCAGGTAGTCCACCGCCTCCGCGATCTTCAGCCACGGCGCGGCCGACGGCAGCGCCAGCACGTCCACCTGTTCGAACGGGATGTACAGAGAATCGCCGGGGTGCAGCAGCCGTGCCGGGCACTCGTCGTCGCCGAGCAGGAAGGCAGTGTTGTCGATGACGGGCAGCTCCGGGTGGATCACCGCGTGCCTGCCTCCGGTGCCGCGCAGTCGGACGTCGCCCAGCTCCACGCTGTCGCCGGGGCCGACGGACCGCCAGGAACCACCGAGCAGCGCCGCCGTCTGCGGGTCCGACAACAGCATTGCCCCGGGATTGGCGTCGACGAGTGCGGGCAGCCGGGCCGGGTCGGCGTGATCGGGGTGCTGGTGGGTGATCGCGATGGCGTCGAGCCCGGTGATGCCCTCGAAGCCGTGCGAGAAGGTTCCGGGGTCGAACAGCACCGTCGTTCCGAGGTGCTCGACGAGCAGGCAGGAATGGCCGAAATGCGTGAGCTGCATGGCATCGAGTATGCGCTGCCTCACACCCGGGCGCCCGCCCTCCCGCGCGTGGGTCGGGCGGTTCTGACGGCGCCCGGGCGGACCGGTAAACTGCCAGTTGCCCGGCGCGATTCTCCCGGGCGCAACCGCACCAAGCGAGGAGCAGCACGTGGCCCGTGTCGTTGTCGAAGTCATGCCCAAGGCCGAGATTCTCGACCCGCAGGGGCAGGCCATCGTCGGGGCACTGTCCCGGCTGGGCTTCGCCGGCGTGTCCGACGTCCGGCAGGGCAAGCGTTTCGAGCTCGAGATCGACGGCAGCGTCGAGGACGCCGAGCTCGAGAAGATCGCCGAGGGCCTGCTGGCCAACACGGTGATCGAGGACTGGGCGGTGCACCGAATCGACGTCGAGGCATGAGCGCCCGCGTCGGAGTCATCACCTTCCCCGGCACCCTCGACGACGTCGACGCCGCCCGTGCGGTGACGCTCGCCGGCGGCGAGGCCGTCAGCCTCTGGCACGGCGACGCCGACCTCAAGGGTGTCGACGCCGTCATCGTGCCCGGCGGCTTCTCCTACGGCGACTACCTGCGCTGCGGCGCCATCGCCCGGTTCGCGCCGGTGATGGGCAAGGTCGTCGAGGCCGCCAAGGGCGGCATGCCCGTCCTCGGCATCTGCAACGGCTTCCAGGTGCTCTGCGAGGCAGGGTTGCTTCCCGGTGCGCTGACCCGCAACGAGGGTCTGCACTTCATCTGCCGCGACGAGTGGCTGAAGGTGGAGTCCAACTCGACCGCGTGGACCAGCCGCTACGAGTCCGGTGCAGAGATCCTCATCCCGCTGAAGTCGGGTGAGGGCCGCTACCAGGCGTCGCCGGAGGTGCTCGACGAGCTCGAGGGCGAGGGCCGCGTGGTGTTCCGCTATGCAGGCGACAACCCGAACGGTTCGCAGCGCGGCATCGCCGGAATCGCCTCCGCGAACGGTCGCGTCGTCGGCCTGATGCCGCACCCCGAGCACGCCACCGAGCCGCTGACCGGCCCGTCCGACGACGGTCTCGGGATGTTCTACTCGGTGCTGGAGAGCGTCGTCTCCGCCTGATCGGAACCTGATCGAAGGCCCCGGAAACTCACTGGAGTTTCCGGGGCCTTCTGTGTTCGGCTGGGCGGGTCGTCCGCATCGGAAGGAATTCATGTCTCCCGCGCACATCGCCATGGTCAGCATCCCCGCACCCGGCCACGTCAACCCGAGCCTCGAGATCGTGCGCGAGCTCGTCGCCCGCGGCCATCGGGTGACGTACGCCAACGATCCGTCGATGGCGGCGGTGATCGAGACCACCGGCGCCGAGCTGCGGCCGTACACGTCGACGCTGCCCGGCGTGAACACCGGCGACCCGGGGGAGAAGTCCGAGAAGTCCTGGGACGGCGACATGATCGACCAGCTGACGCTGTTCCAGGAGGACTACGAGTCGATGCTCCCGCAACTGCGGGAGATCTACGACTCCGACCGACCCGACCTGTTCCTCTACGACATCGCGGGTGGGCCGGCGCGGATCCTCGCCGAGGAGTGGAGGATTCCGCTCGTCCAGCTCTCGCCGACCTACGTCGCGTGGGAGGGCTACGAGGAGGACATGGCGTCGGTGCTCGCGCCGATCCGCGAGGAACCGAAGGGGATCGCGTACCGGGCGCGTCAGCGAAAGTTCCTGGAGGACAACGGTGTCACCACCGACCCCGATGCCTTCTTCGGGCGCCCGCCCCGCGCGGTGGTGCTGATCGCGAAGTCGATGCAGCCCAACGCGAACCTGGTGAACGAGGACGTCTACACGTTCACGGGCCCGGCGCTGCCGGTCGACCGCCCGTCCGACGGGACCTGGACGCGTCCCGCGGGTGCGGAGAAGGTGCTGCTGATCTCGCTCGGCACGGCGTTCACCGATCAGGCCGACTTCTATCGCCGCTGTATCGCGGCGTACGGCGACCAGGCGGGCTGGCATGTCGTCCTGCAGGTCGGCACCCACGTCGACGTCGCGGATCTCGGTGTGGTGCCCTCGAACGTCGAGGTGCACCGATGGGTGGCGCAGTTCGACATCCTCCGTGACGCGGATGCGTTTCTCACCCACGCGGGGATGGGCGGCTCGAGTGAGGGGATGGTCACCGGGACGCCGATGATCGCCGCACCGCAGGCCGTCGACCAGTTCGAGAACGCCGATGCGCTCGTCGCGGCCGGGGTGGCGGTGCGCGTCGACAGCGACTCGGTGACCGTCGAGGAACTGCGGGACGCGCTCGGTACCGTGGACGGGTCCGAGATTCGCGAACGCAGTGCCGAACTCGCCGAGGAGCTCCGGGCGGCGGGCGGGGTGCGGGCCGCCGTCGCGGTCGTCGAGAGCTATCTCTGAGGCTCGGCGGCGGCGATCACCGCGCGTAGTGCCGCGAGTTCGGCGGCGAGCGCGGCGCGGCCGGGGTCGGTGATCCCGACCCACGTCTTCGAGCGACCTGAACCGCGCCGCTCCGTGGACACCAGACCGGCGTCCCGCAGCACCTTGAGGTGCCGGTTGAGGTTGCCGTCGGTCAGGTGCAGGGTGTCGCGCAGCGCGCCGAACTCCAGTGTCACACCGGAATTGAGCAGGGCCAGCACGCCGAGACGGGTGCGCTGGTGCACGACGTCGTCGAGTCCGACCGTGGGATGTGGGACTGTCACGCCGTCGCATCCTCGGCGGGGGCGACGGCGTCGGTGCGCAGGAGGTCGATGACGGCGCCGATCGCAGCGGCAACCCCGACGATCAGGGCGAGCGCGGCCTGGCTCTGGTCGGGGTCGATGACCGCGACGAGCACCGACGTGGCCAGCGTGACGGCGGCGACCGTTCCCGTGGCGGCCGAATGCCAGCACAGGGCAAGGACTCCGAGCCCGCATCCCAGGATCAGCCACGGCGCCACGTTCATCCATTCGCCGCTGCCGAAGGTCAGGAGTGCGATGACGCCGAGCAGCATCGCCATGCCCGTCACGAGCGCGGCAACCCCCGGTCGCGCAGCGGGCTGGGCGGGACGCGTGGACAGATACCAGCCCGACGTGACCGCCGACAAGGGCGTGACCACGTACCAGTAGACGGCGCTCGCGTCGCCGAGGAGCAGCGATGCAGGTGCCCAGGCGAGGACGGTGACGGACACGCACAGCAGTGGGAACCATGCGGGTGCGGCCATCCGGCGACCCTGTTCGGACCAGAGTTCGACGGCGGCGACCAGTTCTCTGGCGGCCGCTGCGCTCGGCTCGCTTTGCGATGCAGAGTTCATGTGTTCACTTTGCAGCGCAAAGTTGGCGATGTCAACGGTGGGCGCAACGGTTCGAGAAGAGATTTCCCGTCCGAACTTGCTACGGTCCGGGCCATGATCTCGACGGTCGTGTGGGGTGACGGCAGTATTGCGCGGGACGCGATCCGCGCCGTGGACGCGCATCCCGCACTCACGCTGACGGCGGTCGTCGCGACCGACGCGGACCGGGCGGGCCGCGACGCCGGCGACCTCGCCGGGTTGGGGCGACCGCTCGGAGTTCTCGCCACCGGTGACGCGGCGGCAGTTCTCGAGGCGCGACCGGATGCGGTCGTGTACGCCGGGTCCGGCCGGGTCCGGCCCGTGGACGTGCGGGCCGACATCGTCGCCGCGCTCCGGGCCGGAGCCGTCGTCCTGACGCCGCCGATCCATCCGATCTACGACCATCGCGGTTCCGAACACGGTGTGCGAGAAGAGATCCTGACGTCGATCCGCGACGGCGGCGGCCGACTGCACGTCGGGGACGTCGATGTGGACTGGGCCGATCACGTTCTGCCACTGGCGCTTCGGAGCATCGGCGACCGCGCGACTTCCGTCCGTGTCACGGAGACGGTCGACTACTCGACCCACGACCTGCCCGGGTCCGTTCGCTACCTGATGGGGATGGGGGAGCCGCTGTCCTTCCTGCCCCCGATGCTCGCGCCGCGAATGCCGACGACGGTGTGGGGTGACCGCGTCCGGCAGTTGGCCCGAGTGCTTCGCGTCGAACTCGACGAGATCCGTGAGGTCGTCGAGCGCGTCGAGCTCGAGGTCACGGTCGAGACCGCGACCATGGGCAAGTTCGAGGCGGGCGGCATGGGTGCGGTGCGTTTCGAGGTGCAGGGGTGGGCGTCGGGCGCGCCTGCCGTGGTGGTCGAGCACGTCGGCCGCATCGACGCAGAAGTTGCGCCCGAGTGGCCACACCCGCCCGCCGGGGGAGCGGGCCACACGGTTCTCGTCGACGGCGACCCCCGGATCGCGGTGATCGTCGAACCCGGGCCCCGGTCCGGTGGGGAAACGGCCGTCGACCGGCTCGTCGCACGGATCGATGCGCTCGTGGGACGGGAGCCGGGCGTCTACGACGACGTGGACCTGCTCCGCCCCTGAACTCCCGTTGTTCGGCAGGTCGCCGGGCGCCGCCGAAATGTCCTGATCCGCCACGGGAACGTGTTCCAGTTCGGTAGCGTCCCGGACATGATCACAACGGTCGTCTGGGGCACTGGAAATGTCGGACGGGCAGCGATCCGGGCGGTGGACGCGCACCCCGCGTTGGAACTCTCCGCCGTGATCGTGCACAACCCCGACAAGGTCGGTCGCGACGCGGGCGACCTCGGTGACGTCGGCCGCGAACTCGGTGTCGCCGCCACCTCGGACATCGACGCCGTTCTCGCCACCAAGCCCGCGGCAGTGGTGTACGCCGCATCCGGCGACATCCGCCCCGACGATGCGCTCGCGGACATCGTCACCGCCCTCCGCGCCGGCGCCGTCGTCGTCACCACGTCCCTGTACCCGCTGTACGACCACCGCAGCGCGCCGGAGGAGATGCGCAAGGCCGTCCAGGACGCCATCGACGAGGGCGGCGGATCGTTGTTCGCGTCCGGCATCGACCCCGGCTGGGGCAACGACGTCCTGCCGCTGCTGCTCAGCGGCCTCGCGACCACCATCGACGTGATCCGCTGCCAGGAGATCTTCGACTACTCCACCTACGACCAGCCCGACTCCGTCCGCTGGCTCGTCGGGATGGGACAGCCGATGGACTACCTGCCGCCGATGGTCGCACCCACGATCCCGTCGATGGTGTGGGGTGGTCAGGTCCGGCTGATGGCTCGGGCCCTTGGCATCGAACTCGACGAGGTCCGCGAGACCCTCGAACGCCGGGCGCTCGAGACCACCGTCACCACCGCGACCATGGGTGACTTCGAGGCGGGCACGCAGGGCGCGCTGCGCTTCGAGGTGCAGGGCATCGTCGACGGCGAGCCCCGCATCGTCGTCGAGCACGTCACCCGCATCCACCCGTCCTGCGCCCCCGACTGGCCGGTCCCCGCGGATGGCGGCGAGGGAGCGCACCGCGTGATAATCGAGGGCAGGCCCCGCATCGAAGTGTCCATCGAGGCCACCGACGAGGGCGGCAACCGGTCCGCCGGTGGCAACGCGACCGCCGTCGGGCGTCTGGTCGGCGCCATCGACTGGCTGGTGGAGAACGAACCCGGAATGTACGACGCACTCGACGTCCCGATCCGTCCCGCGATCGGAAAGCTCACCGCAACCACTCCCGAGAGGACCCCGGCATGATCATCGACCTCCCCGAGGGCAAGGACCCCATCGGCTATGTGTGGGGAGAGATGGTGCCCGGCATCGGGCTGCCCGCCTCCCAGTTCTCGCTCTCCGTCTACGAGCACTCGAAGATCGACCTGCCCGCGTTCGAGGCCGCACGGCTGCGGATCGCGCAGATCAACGGCTGCATCTTCTGCCAGGACTGGCGCACCGAACGTGACGGCGTGAAGGTCGAACTCGGCTTCGACGAGGACGTCGAGAACTGGCGAACCACGGAGAACTTCGACGACCGCACCCGCCTCGCCGCCGAGTACGCCGAGCGCTACGCGACCGATCACCACAACCTCGACGACGAGTTCTGGGAGCGAATGAAGGCCCACTACACGGACGCCGAGATCGTGGAGCTGTCCATGAGCATCGGGTCGTGGCTCGCGTTCGGGCGGCTGAACCGGGTGCTCGGACTCGACACCGCCTGCGTACTGCCCGGGCACTGATCCTCGCTCCGACAGATCCCGTGTGCGCACACGTTTTCCGTGGTGCACACGGGTTTGTGCGTTCAGAACGTGGGTGAGGGACCGAAAATCTGTGTGCAGCGGGGTGCGGGCGTACCGTCGCTGGCATGGCTGCGATCTCGATCGAGAGTCTCGTCAAGACCTTCGGGCCCACGCGTGCGCTGGACGGCCTCGACCTCGAGGTGACCGAGGGGGAGGTGCACGGGTTCCTCGGCCCGAACGGGTCGGGCAAGTCGACGACCATCAGGATCCTGCTGGGGTTGCTGCGCGCGGACGCCGGGCGCGTGCGCCTGCTCGGTGGTGACCCCTGGAGCGACTCGGTGTCGTTGCACCGCCGCCTCGCCTACGTCCCCGGTGACGTGAACCTGTGGCCGAACATGACCGGTGGGGAGGCGATCGACCTCCTCGCCGGGTTGCGCGGCGGGCTCGACGACACACGCCGCGCGGAGCTTCTCGAGAGGTTCGAACTCGACCCGGCGAAGAAGGCGCGCACCTATTCCAAGGGCAACCGGCAGAAGGTCGCCCTCGTGGCAGCGCTGGCGTCCGACGTCGACCTGTACATCTTCGACGAACCCACCTCGGGACTCGATCCGCTCATGGAATCGGTGTTCCGGGACTACGTCCGAGCGATCGCCGACGCGGGGAAGACGGTGCTGCTGTCGAGCCATATCCTCGCGGAGGTCGAGGTGCTGTGCGACCGGGTGAGCATCATCCGCGAGGGCCGGACGGTGGAGACGGGCACTCTTGCCGAGATGCGGCACCTCACGCGGACGTCGATCACCGCAGTGACGGAGCGGCCGGTGACCGGGCTCGAGGACGCCCCCGGCATCCACGACGTGCAGGTGGACGGGTTGCGCACCCGCTGCGAGGTGGACGGCAGTGCCATCGACGGTGTGCTGCAACGCCTTCTGCCGTTCGGGATCACGTCGCTGACCTCGGCGCCGCCGACACTGGAGGAACTGTTCCTGCGGCACTACGGTGACGAACTCGCCCACGACGCCGCCGAACCCGAGCCCGCCCGAAAGGGGAGGCGGGTCCGATGACGGTGGTCACGGCGCCCGTGTCGGGGACTGCCGCGCAGTTCGCCGGCACCGCGCGGCTGGTGCGACTGGCCCTGCGCCGCGACCGGATTCAGCTGCCGGTCTGGCTGATCGCGCTCACCCTGCTGCAGTGGTTCTCGGCGGCGAGTGTGATCGGGCTGTATCCGACCGATGCCGAACGGCAGTCGTTCGCGGCGGTGACTGCGGCCTCCCCCGTCGCGCTGGCGACCAACGGCATCGTGTCCGGGTACAGCATCGGCGCGATCCTGGCCTCCCAGATCGTGATGCCCCTCGCCCTGGCGGCCGGGTTGATGACGACGCTGCTGGTGGTTCGGCACACGCGGCAGAACGAGGAGACGGGGCGGGCCGAACTGATCGGGGCCGCCGTCGTCGGACGCAAGGCCCTGCTGACCGCGGCGCTGGCCGTCGCCGTCGGCGCCAACGTCGTGCTCGGCCTGCTCAACGTGATCGTCCTCGTCCTGCAGGACCTGCCCCAGGGCGGGTCGATCGCCCTCGCGGCCGGTGTCGCCGCCGCGGGCATCGCGTTCGCAGCGGTCGCCGCCGTCGCGGTGCAGGTCACCGACAGCGCCCGCACCGCCAACGGGTTGGCCGGTGCCGCACTGGGAGTCGCGTTCCTGCTCCGCGCCGTCGGGGACATGACGGGAACCGTCACCGAGGGCGGAACCCGGGTCGAGACGTCGTGGCCGACGTGGTTGTCGCCGATCGGCTGGGCGGAACAGGTGCGGCCGTACGACGACAACGCCTGGTGGGTGCTGCTGTTGCCCGCCGCGTTCGCTGTCGTGGTGACCTGGATCGCGTACGTCCTCACCGAGCATCGCGATCTCGGGTCCGGGCTCGTACCGACCCGGGCCGGCCCGCCGCGTGCCTCGCAGTCGTTGCCCACGGCGCTGGGGTCTGCATGGCGGATCCAGCGGATGATCCTGTTCTGGTGGGCGTTCGGTCTTGCCGCCCTGGCACTGGTGTACGGCGCGATCGGTGACCAGGTCGACGACTTCCTCGGCGAGAGCGACCAGGTCACCGACCTGTTCCAGGAACTCGGTGGCGGAGTCGAGGATCTGGTGAACGCCTACTTCGCGGCCATCTTCGGGATGATGGCGATCGCGGTTGCCGGGTACGCGGTTCAGGCACTGCTGCGCATGCGTTCCGAGGAGACGGCGGGCAGGCTCGAACCGGTTCTGGCGACGGCGATCTCACGGCCACGGTGGATGCTCGCGCACGTCGGGCTGGTCGCGGCGGGGGTGGTGGCCTTGCAGCTGCTGACCGGTGTCGCGGCGGGCCTGGCGTACGGGGTGGTGATCGGTGACGTGGCCGGTCAGGTCCCCAGCCTGACCGGCGCGGCGCTCGCGTTCGTGCCCGCGATCCTCGTCGTGGTCGGGGTGGTCGCGCTCGTGTTCGGCGGACTGCCCGGGTGGTGCGTCGGACTGTCGTGGGGCGTTCTCGCGATCTGCCTGGTGTTCGGGCTCCTCGGGCCACTGCTCGGGATACCCGACGCGGTCCGCGACCTGTCGCCCTTCGCGCACGTCCCGGCGCTGCCCGCCGCCGACGTCTCCCTGGCTCCTCTGATCGTGCTGGTGTTGATCGCCGTCGCAGCGGGCGCGGTCGGTGTCGCCTTGTTCCGGCGCCGCGACATCACCACGTCATAGGCCGGTCGGGTCCTCGAGGAAGGTCACGCTCGGCGCGAAGAAGGCGGTACCGGTGACCGCCGTCGAGAAGTCCAGCAGTCGATCGTGATTCCCGGGCGGATCACCGACGACCATGTTCGTCAGCATCCGTTCGGTGACGGCCGGGTCGCGGCTGTACCCGACGAAGTAGGTGCCCACCTCGCCGCCGACGTTTCCGTACGCCAGATTCGCGCGCACGATCTCGAGGTCGCGGCCGTCGTCGTCGGTGATCGAGGTGAGCGCCACGTGCGAATTCGGCGGTTGCACAGAGTTATCCAGTTCGCGGTCGTCCCGTTTGGTGCGCCCGATCGCTCGTTCCTGTTCCGGCTCCGTCAGTGCGTCCCAGGCGTCGAGGTCGTGCCGGTAGCGCTGCACGTGGACATACGACCCGCCCGCGAACGCGGGGTCCTCGTCGCCGACGGTGACGGCCTCGTACGCGGCCCGGCCGGTGGGGTTGCCAGTGCCGTCCACGAAACCGGTCAGGTCGCGACTCTCCCGGTACCGGAAGCCGTGCACCTCGTCCACGATCGTCGCGGCACCACGCAGTTCGCGCGCGATCCGGTGGGCGAGTTCGAAACACGCGTCCTGGGTCGTCGCGCGGAGGTGGAAGAGCAGGTCGCCCGGAGTCGCCGGCGCGGTGTGTCGGTCGCCGTGAACGGCGCGGAACGGGCGCAGCAGGGCCGGTCGCGGACCCGTGAACAGGCGGTCCCAGGCGTCCGATCCGATGCCGACGACGAGTTCGAGTCCCGAGCCGGGGAACTGCAGGCCGACCACCCGTGCCACACCGGTCACCCGGCTCAGGAACGCGCCCACGGCTTCCTCGTCGTCGACGGTGGCGACGAGGAAGATCGCGACCGGTGACTGCTCGCCGAGCACGGGCTGCGGGCGCGGGTGATCGGGCATGCACGACACGCTAGCTCCCATCCACCCGGTCCTAACCGGCTGAAAGTGGCGTTCGTCTCGTTGGTCCGCATGAACGTGGCGTTCAGCCAGGTGGGCGGGCGGCTGCGCCGGTTTTGTCGGAGGTCGCCGCTACCGTCCACCCCATGACGATCACCGTGGGCATGATCACGTTCGACAGCGCGGAACCGGGGCCACTCGCCACGTGGTGGGCGGAGCAGACCGGCGGCCGGATCGAGACGGACAACGACGGCTGGTTCTACCTCGTCGGGATTCCCGATGCGCCGTTCAAGCTGGCGTTCCAGAAGGTGGAGGATCCGACACCGGGCAAGAACCGCATCCACCTCGACATGTCGGCCCCCGACCTCGACGCCGAGGTCACCCGGCTCGTCGCCGCGGGCGCGAGCGAATACGAGCGCCACGACATGGACGGCTTCCGCTGGGTCACGCTCACCGATCCGGACGGCAACCGTTTCTGCGTCGCGGGGCAGCCGCACTAGGCGAGTCTCTAGGATTCGGTCATGTCCCCACTGACCGACGCCACCGCCTCCGGACTCTGCTCGTTCGTCGACGCGTCACCGTCGCCGTTCCACGTGTGCGAGACGGTCGCGGGTGAGCTGATCGCCGCGGGATTCGTGGAACTGCGCGAGACCGACGGCTGGCCGGCGGCTGCGGGCCGGTACTTCCTGGTGCGTGGCGGATCGCTCGTCGCGTGGAGCACCGAGGGATTCGGTCGGGAGGCAGCGCCGTTCCGGATCGTCGGCGGCCACACGGACAGCCCGAACCTGCGGGTCAAGCAGCATCCCGACCTGGAGTCCGCCGGCTGGCAGATGGTCGGACTGGAACCGTACGGCGGCGCGTGGCTGAACTCCTGGCTGGACCGCGACCTCGGCATCTCGGGCCGGCTCAGCGTCCGCGACGGAAACAGGGTGCGGGAGTGCCTGGTTCGCGTGGACCGGCCGATCCTGCGCGTGCCGCAGCTGGCCATCCACCTGTCGGAGGACCGCAAGGGCGTCAGCCTCGACCCGCAGCGGCACGTCAACGCGATCTGGGGTGTCGGGACGTCGCCGCGCAGCTTCCTCGCGTTTCTCGCCGGGGAGGCCGGAGTCGACGGCGATGCGGTGCTGGGCTGGGAGCTGATGACCCACGACCTCGCACCGAGCACCGTCGTCGGTCTGAACGGCGAGCTGGTGTCCGCGCCGCGCCTCGACAACCAGGGCACCTGCTACGCCGGGACCCGGGCGCTGCTCTCCGCGGTCGAGAATCCGGGCGAGGCGATCCCGGTTCTCGCGTTGTTCGACCACGAGGAGGTCGGCTCGATGTCCGACCGGGGTGCATTCTCGGACCTGCTGAACTCGGTGCTCGAGCGGATCGTGCTCGGCCGGGGCGGCGGGCGGGAGGACTTCCTGCGCGCCATGGCCGGATCGGTGTGTGCGTCCGGCGACATGGCACACGCCACCCACCCGAACTACTCGGACCGGCACGAGCCCGCCCACCGGATCACCGTCAACGGCGGACCGGTCCTCAAGGTGAACCAGAACCTGCGCTATGCCACCGACGCCGCGGGCACCGGGGCGTTCGCTCTCGCCTGCGACCGCGCCGGCGTGCCGATGCAGCGGTACGTGCACCGGGCGGACCTGCCGTGCGGTTCCACGATCGGCCCCATCACCGCGTCCCGCACAGGGCTGTCGACCGTCGACGTCGGCGCTCCCCAGCTGGCGATGCACTCGGCGCGGGAGCTGATGGGATCCTCCGACGTCACCTCGTACGCGGAGGCGCTGGCGGCGTTCCTGGCACCCGAGGACTAGTAGGACTTTGTTAGGTCTGCCACAGCTGGTGTGGGAGCTCGAGTTTCGGAGTGGTTCTCGAGACGATGACCGGGTGGATGCTGCAGCCCTGTCCGAGG
>NZ_JBHUFB010000021.1:0-101671 GCF_042681175.1 Rhodococcus gannanensis | reverse complement strand
ACTGGTGTAGGTGACTGGTACTAATAGGCCGAGGACTTACCACAAAGAAGCTACGCGTCCACTGTGCGGTATCTGAAACAACACACGTTGTATCGGATGGAGAATCCATCACATCTTTCGGGTGTGGATGGTTTTCTCTGAATCCGTGTGACAGTTTCACAGAGTTACGGCGGCCATAGCGGAGGGGAAACGCCCGGTCCCATTCCGAACCCGGAAGCTAAGCCCTCCAGCGCCGATGGTACTGCACTCGACAGGGTGTGGGAGAGTAGGACACCGCCGTACATAACATCAGGGGAAGCCCCGGAACCAGGAATGGTTCCGGGGCTTTCCTCGTTTCCGCCCCACCCATGCAGGCCGCGGCCGGACGGATCGGCTGAACGCCACTTTCGTCTCGTCCGCCCGTATGAACGGCACGTTCAGCCGGCAGCACGGCACCCCACCGGATCGCCGGCGGTTCGGGTCGGTGGTGGGTGACTCCGGCCGGCGGCCACCGGTCGGTTCGGCTGAACGTCACCTTCACCTCCTCCAACCGCGTGAACGCCACGTTCAGCCACACGCGACGAGGTGGGCTGTGGCAGGAGCAGGGACAGCAACGGCTACTTCTACTCCTCGTACAGGTACCCGTACTCGTGTGACTCGACCAGGTGGCGGGGAGCCGTCAGGCACCAGGCCTCGGTGACCAACTCGAGGAGCTCGTCGGCCTCGATGCCCTCCAGGTGCACGACCACCCACCCGAACTGGCCGGCAGTGAACTGAACCTCGAACACGTCGGGACGTTCGGCGACCAAGGCGGCCTGCTCGTCGAGCGTGGCCTTCAGGCCCACGGTCCGGGTCTTCTCCCACACGTAGCCGTAGCCCTTGCCGCCGACCTTGAGCGAGATCCACTGGCCCGCATCGACCTGCTGGGTCTCGGGCAATGTGTCCAACATCGACAGGAACTCGTCCACGGTCACGGCCATACGTCACGTCTACCACGAGGCGCCGACAACCGAGACGGGTCGGTACGTCGACCACCTTGGTCAGGCAGTCACCGCGGGGATGGGAGTTGCGAGCCGCGTCGGCGACGACCGCCCGCGCAGGACGATGGAGTCGCCGAGTTCCCACTGTCGCGACACCTCGGGCGCTGCGGCGGACATCGCGCGTTCGGAGGCGACCAGAGCGCCCGGCATGGACTTGGCGAGTTCGCACAGCCGCGCGGCCTCGTTCACGGGATCGCCGATCACGGTGTATTCGAAGCGATCGCGGGCACCGATGTTGCCTGCGACGGCAACTCCTGCAGCGACGCCGATCGCTGCGTTGCAGTCCGGCACCTCGAGAATCAGGCGGTCTCTGATGCGGCGGGCGGCGGCAAGGGCGCTGCCCTCGGGGTCCTCCACCTCTGCCGGTGCCCCGAACACGGCGAGTGCGGCGTCACCTTCGAACTTGTTGATCAGCCCGTCGTGCGCATCGACTTCGTCGACTACGACCGCGAAGAACCGGTTCAGAAGGTCGACCACCTCCTTCGGTGGCCGTGTCGCGGCGAGTTCCGTCGACCCGACGAGGTCGATGAAGAACACCGCGACCTCGCGTTCCTCGCCGCCGAGTTCGGGATTGCGGGCGATCGCGGCTGCTGCGACATCCCGCCCGACATGCCTGCCGAACAGTTCCTGGATGCGAGCGCGCTCTCGGAGGCCGTCGGCCATCCGGTTGAAGCCGCTCTGCAGCTCTCCGAGCTCCGTGCCGTCGTAGACGACCACTGATGCGTCCAGATCCCCGTGCTCGATGCGCGACATGCCGGCGCGGACCGCGCGGATCGGTGCAACGGTGGCGCTCAGTCCCAGGAGGGTCAACGCGAACCCGAACACGAGGGTGACACCGCCGAGCGCCAGCACCGACACGGCGACCTGAGTTGGCTGAACGTCCTCACGGATCAGGCTGAAGATCGCGACGAGAATGAGTCCGGTGACCGGCACACCTGTACCGAGCACCCAGGCCAGCAGGCCGCGTCCGGCAACGCCCGCGATCCGCACCCGGCGCGGGTCGCCGTATTCGAGCGCACGCGCGGCCGTCGGGCGCAGGGAGAACTCACTGAGCAGATAGCTGAAAGCACAGACGGTGACCGCGCCCATCGTGATCGTGAACGCCACCTTGGGGATCGTCTGCACGTCGACGAGTGCGTAGGCGGTGGTGAACACCACCAGGCCGCCCGACCACAGCACGATCTGGATGACGGTGAGTCGCCACGGCATGGACAGCGCCGCTGCGGCCTCGCGACGCGTCGGCACCCTGTCCTCGACCGCCCAGCGCAGGTCGCGAATGCCGACGACGGTTCCCCACGTGGCGCCGACCACGAGCGCGAGGCCGATGTAGAGGGGCGCGATCACCGCGTTGACGATCACGTAGTCCCATGTGATCACCTTGGGGCCGGGGATCACGACGATCAGGAGCGCTGCCACGACTCCGGCGCCGATCGCGTTCGACAGCAACAGCGAGGAGGTGAGCAGGACCTGTACCCGCACGCGGCGTAGCCGCGCGCTCTCATCCGGGCGGCCGAGGATCGGCGAACCGAGAGGCGAGGGCGTACGCGGCGATCCGTTCATGGTGTGCCTCACCCTAGCGGTGCCGTGCCGCCGAGCCCGGGTGCTCTAGGGTGGTCGGGTGCGCCTCGTGATTGCCAGCTGTCAGGTCGACTATGTAGGGCGACTCACCTCCCACCTGCCGAAAGCGCGCAGGTTGCTGCTGGTGAAGTCGGACGGGTCCGTCAGCATCCACGCTGACGACCGTGCCTACAAGCCGCTGAACTGGATGAGCCCGCCGTGCTGGCTGGTCGAGGAGGGACGCGACGACGGCACGACGCTGTGGGTGGTGACCAACAAGGCCGGCGAGGAACTGCGCATCACGATCGACGAGGTCGAGCACGACTCCTCACACGAACTCGGTGTCGATCCGGGACTCGTCAAGGATGGCGTCGAGGCGCACCTGCAGGAACTGCTCGCCGAGCACGTCGACACCCTGGGTGAGGGATACAGCCTCGTCCGGCGCGAGTACATGACCGCCATCGGTCCCGTCGACCTTCTGGTCAGGGACGGTTCGGGCGCAGCTGTCGCGGTGGAGATCAAGCGTCGCGGGGAGATCGACGGTGTCGAGCAGCTGACCCGGTACCTCGAGCTGCTCAATCGTGATCCGTTGCTCGCACCGGTGACCGGTGTCTTCGCGGCCCAGCAGATCAAGCCGCAGGCGCGGACGCTCGCCGAGGATCGCGGAATTCGGTGCCTCACCCTGGATTACGAGGCACTTCGCGGAATCGAGAGCACCGAGTTCCGCCTGTTCTGAGCGTCCCCGTGAACCCGGTGGCCCGATCGAGCCGCCAGGCCACGTCCTAGAGTGGAGCCATGCCCCGGCGCAACAACAAACGCAGTCCAGGCGCCCCGTCGCCGGTCGGCCTCGGCGGGCCGCGTGTCGAGTCAGGCCCCGCCGGATACGGCGACGAGCAGTACCTGGTGCGTCAGATTCCGGGCGCCCGGGCCACCAAGGCCTACCGCTGCCCAGGCTGCGACCACGAGATCCGGCCCGGTGTCGCGCACCTCGTGGCGTGGCCGGCCGACGGTCTCGGCGGCGCCGACGACCGCCGGCACTGGCACACCGGCTGTTGGAACGGTCGGGGATCGCGGAGCGTCACCCGACGTTGGTCGTGACCTGCTCCCCGGCGGACTCGTCGTCGATCGACTCGTCCTCCGGCAGTTCCTCGTCCGACGGCAGTTCGTCGTCCGTGCGATCGGTGCTCCGGCCGCGCTGTGACTCGGCCTTGCCGTCGAGGAGTTCGCCCTCGCGGTTGACCGAGGCGAGCATCGCCGGAACAGAGTCGAGCTGGCCGCGAATTCCGAGCAGCTGGGCCAGGATTCGCCCGCGCAGCACGCGCAGTTCCTCCGCGAGCTCCTTGGCGTGGGCGATCCGCTTGTCGGCCTGTTCGGTCGCGGTCTGGAGGCGGCGACGCGCCTCGTTGGTGGCGTCCGTCAGACGGCGCTCGGCCTCGGCCTTGCTCGACGCCTCGAGTTCCTCGACGGCGGCGACGACCTTGGTGCGACGCTCGCTCATGGTGATCTCGAAGTCCTGCTGGATGCTGGCGCGCTTGGCGTCCGACTCTGCCTCGAGGCGAGCGGCCTCCGATTGCGCGGCCTCGACGGTGCGTGCGGCCTCGGTGCGGGCGCGCGCCATCGTCTGCTCGTGCTCGGTTTCCATCGCGGAGCGGCGGTCGTTGGTTTCGGCCAGCTTGGCTTCGTACTTGCCGCGCAGCGCCGTGGCTTCCTGCTCGGCGATGGAGATCATCTCGGCAGCATCGGCCTGCGCCTTGGCGCGGACCTCCGACGACTCGTCGGACGCGAGGCGGAGCATGCGGGAGATGCGCTCGCTCATGCCTTCGGCGGTGGTCGGCGGCACCGACAGGCGATCGACGTCCTTGCGCAGCGAGTCGATCTCGTCGCGAGCGTCTTCGAGCTGATGGGCGAGGTCGCGGGCCTGCGCAGCAGCAGCGTCACGGTCGGTGGCGGTCACCCGCAATTCCGTGTCGAAGCGGTCGAAGTATCGCCGAACCTCGTCCTTGTCGTATCCCTTGCGGACGATGGTGAACGGCATCCCGCCGTCTTGCTCGTAGGCCATGCGTACCAATTTACCGCCGGTCGCGCCGCTGAGGGACTGCGCGTGTTGGTTGTGATATGCGACACCGTGCGCCCACCGAGGCGGGCGCACGGAGGAAGCGTCCTCGCGGTGTCTAGTGAGCCGGGTGCGCGGCGGGTTCGACCAGTTCGACGAGCACGCCGCCGGCATCCTTCGGGTGCATGAAGTTGATGCGGGAGTCCGCGGTGCCGCGCTTCGGGGCGTCGTACAGGAGGCGGACGCCACCGGCGCGCAGCCGTTCCGAGATCGCGTCGATGTCGGTGACGCGGTAAGCCATCTGCTGGATGCCGGGACCGTTGCGGTCGATGAACTTCGCGATGGTGGAGTTCTCGTTCAGCGGCGCGAGGAGCTGGATCGCCGGGGCGCCTGCCGGGCTGCCCGGAACGGAGAGCATCGCCTCACGGACGCCCTGCTCCTCGTTCACCTCCTCGTGGGTGGAAACGAGGCCGAGGTGCTCGGCGTACCACGCGATCGCGACGTCGAGGTCGGGAACGGCGATGCCGACGTGGTCGATCGCGACCACCAGGTCGGATGCCAGCGGTGATCCTGCAGGAGCGGAGTTCGTCATGGTCCGACGTTAGCGTTACCGTTTTCGTAGTTCTCTGTCGGCTGTGACTTCGATCGCCGCCGACGCCAGTACGTCATCGTTGGAGGCCAGTCGTGAGCACTTCTGTCATCGTTGCCGGAGCCCGTACCCCCATGGGTCGGCTGCAAGGATCACTGAAGGACTTCTCCGGGTCGGACCTCGGCGGCATCGCCATCAAGGGCGCCCTCGACAAAGCCGGCATCACCGGCGACCAGGTCGACTACGTCATCATGGGCCAGGTCCTCACCGCAGGCGCCGGCCAGATCCCCGCCCGCCAGGCCGCCGTCGCCGCCGGCATCCCCATGTCGGTACCAGCGTTGACCATCAACAAGGTGTGCCTGTCCGGCATCAACGCCATCGCCCTCGCCGACCAGATGATCCGCGCCGGCGAATTCGACATCGTCGTCGCCGGCGGCCAGGAATCGATGACCCAAGCCCCCCACATGCTCGAAAAGTCCCGCCAGGGCTTCAAGTACGGCGACGTCACCCTCCGCGACCACATGGCCTACGACGGACTCCACGACATCTTCACCGACCAGGCCATGGGCCTGCTCACCGAATCCGCCAACACCGACACCACGTTCGTCAGCAGGGAAGAGCAGGACGCATTCGCCGCCGCCTCCCACCAGAAGGCCGCCGCCGCCTGGAAGAACGGACTCTTCGACAACGAGGTCGTCCCCGTCCCGGTCCCGCAACGCAAGGGCGACCCCATCGACTTCCGCGAAGACGAAGGCATCCGCGCCGACACCACCACCGAATCCCTCGGAAAACTGCGCCCCGCATTCGCCAAGGACGGCACCGTCACCGCCGGATCCGCCTCCCAGATCTCCGACGGCGCCGCCGCCGTCATCGTCATGTCCAAGGCCACAGCCGAGCGGCTCGGCCTGACCTGGATCGCCGAGATCGGCGCCGCCGGGCAGGTCGCAGGCCCCGACTCCACCCTGCAGTCCCAGCCCGCGAACGCCATCGCCGCCGCCTGCGCCAAGGACGGCATCACCCCGGCCGATCTCGACCTCGTCGAGATCAACGAAGCCTTCGCCGCCGTCGGCATCGCGTCGACCCGAGAACTCGGCATCGACCCCGACAAGGTCAACGTCAACGGCGGCGCCATCGCCCTCGGCCACCCCCTCGGCATGTCCGGCGCCCGCATCGCCCTGCACCTCGCACTCGAACTGCAGCGCCGCGGCGGCGGCACCGGCGCCGCAGCCCTCTGCGGTGGCGGCGGCCAGGGCGACGCCCTGATCCTCCGCGTCCCCACCCCCTGACCCACGCCGACGGCTGTGTCATTACTCCGGTTGGGGTTGTGGCGCAGCGCGGCGGGTCGTGATGTCTCCCACACCAACGACGGATCGTCGTAGATGCCCGGCACAATGGCGGGCATGGCGAACATCTTCGATCTGAGCACTCCGGCCAAGCGTTTCCGATTTGTCGCGATTCTGGAGGCGTTCACCTGGGCCGGTCTGCTGATCGGCATGGCGTTCAAGTACATCCCCGAGAACGGCAACGAGATCGGCGTGAAGATCTTCGGCCCGTTCCACGGCGGCGTGTTCGTCCTCTTCGTGCTGATCTCGTTCCTCACCGCGCGGGCCCTGAAGTGGAACCTCGTCACTCTCGGCCTGGCCCTGATCTCCAGCATCCCGCCGTTCGCGACCGTGCTGTTCGAGTGGTGGGCCGCGCGCACCGGCAAGCTGGGCGAGCTGTCCGCCGGGACCGAACCCGCCGTCGCCGACGCCCGAACCGCCGACCTCGTCTGACGATCCCGACCACACGACGCCCTCGGGGAGCCACTGCTCCCTGAGGGCGTCGTCGTGTCTGTGACAAACTGGCAAACGTGACTCGACCAGGTTCCCGTCAGCCCGCACGCCCCTCCGCAGCGATGGCCGCAGCCATGTCCGGCGCGGTCGACCTGTCCGCGCTCAAGGATCGCCCGCAGGCGCCGCCCGCAGGCGCGGGACAGCCTGCGCCCGGAGGTTCGCCGTCCGGCTTGGCTCCGGTCGTCGAGGTGACCGAGGAGACCTTCGAGGCCGAGGTTCTCGAACGGTCGATGCAGGTTCCGGTGCTCGTGTACCTGTGGTCGCCCCGAAGCGAGGCGAGCGTCGCGTTCGCCGACGATCTCGAGCCGCTGGCCGCGGAAGGGGACGGGACCTGGGTGCTCGCCAAGGTCGACGTCGACGGCAACATGCGGATCGCCCAGGCGTTCGGTGTGCAGGGCATCCCGACCGTCGTCGCGGTCGCGGGCGGTCAGCCGCTCGCCGACTTCCAGGGTGTGCAGCCCGTCGATCAGGTTCGCGGCTGGTTGGGGCAGGTTCTCGCGGCAACCGCGGGCAAGCTGACGGGGCCGCCGCCCGTCGAGGGCGCCGAGCCGGAGCCCGAGGATCCGCGTTTCGTCGCAGCCGAGGACGCGCTCGCCGAGGGCGATCTCGACGGCGCGGAAGCCGCGTACCAGGCGATCCTGGATGCCGAGCCTGCGAACACGCAGGCATTGGCCGCGCTGCGGCAGGTGCGTTTCCTGGCGCGCGTGCAGTCCGTTGCTCCGGATGCCGTCGCCGTGGCCGCTGCCGATCAAGCCGATGTCGAGGCGCAGCTCGCAGCGGCGGACGCCCTGCTGTACACCCAACAGCCGGAGGAGGCGTTCGGTCTGCTGATCGACGCGATCAAGCGGTACGCGGGCGACGACAAGACGGCGGCGCGGACCCGACTGCTGGAACTGTTCGAGCTCTTCGACCCGGCAGACCCGATCGTGGTCTCGGCGCGTCGCAAGCTCGCGTCCGCCCTGTACTAGCAGCTGCGCTGCACAGGCGCCGGAACGCGTTATCCGTAGCGGTTGGTGCAGACGTCGGCGCCGCCGAGCACGCCCGCCTGAAACGCGTCGACGCGGGCGAACCCACTCGGGACGGTCTCTCCGTCGACGTCGCTGGCCATCAGCCCGTCAGTGAGCAGGCCGGACACGGCCTCGTCGAGGTCGCCCGGGGACAGGGCAGGGGTTCCGCCGGCGGCTGTTGCCGCCGTCCACACCCCGGTCAGGCACGCCGTGTGCAGCGCCGTCGACGGTTCCGTGAGCGGATATCCATCCTCCTGCTGGACCGCGAGGGCGTACCGGGACGCGACGAGGCCGAAGGCGCTGAAGTCACCCCGGATGTCCACCGCCAGCTCGTCGACGCCCTGGCCGGCCGCGCCCACGTCGTACGGTGTCCCGCGGTCGATCAGCTCCGGCATCGACACACCGATGGTCCGGGTGGCCGGGCAGTACGAGACGGGCTCGGTCGCCGTGACGTCCGGGCATCCCGTGTCCGCACCGGAGTACACCACGGTCGGTTGCTCCGGCAGTCCGAAAACCGAGTTCAGTGAGTCGACGATCATTCCGACGGACTGTTCGGTGACAGGCATGTCGCCGGACTCGCCGGACCGGGTGAACGCCTGCGGGAGCTGTTCCCGACGGCCGGCAACCTCCGCCTCGTCGATCGTGGTGCATCCGCGGGCTCCGAGGGTGAATCCGGTCTGGAACGCAGTGATCCGTTCGAAAGCGTTGCCGTGCACCGCCTCCGGATCATTGGGATCGGTGTCGCGGACGGCGACCATGGCCGCCATGACCGCGTTCAGACCGTTGGATGTGTTGAGTGTGAAGCGATTCGACCCACCGGCCGCGACGTGCCGCATGTACGCCCCGGCGAAGCAGTCCGCCTGCTGCTCGAGGACGAGAGTGGGGGAGTCGGCGCCCGCCAGCCCCGAGTCGTGCTGGATGGCGTGGCCGTACTCGTGGGCGATGACCATGACGACGGCCATCGGTCCGAAGGTGTCCGTCAGGGTCGGAAGCAGGATCGCGCGGTCCCACCCGATCGAGCCGTCGCGCGTGCAGTACGCCGCGTTGACCACGCCGTGGGTGCTCTCGCCGCAGAACCTGCCCGACCCGTCGACGTTCGGGTCCCAGGACGTCAGATCCGTCACCGGCCGGAAGTGGCCCGCGAACACCGCGGGGTACTCGGTCGACCAGAAGTCGGCGAGATCGGCGATCGCCGCGGAGGCAAGGGCATCGGCGTCGGAGCCGTCCGCGCCGTGAACGGACGGGATCGCGTGGGGGGCGTCCGGACGGGGACCGCTCGGGCCGTCGGTGGCGGGCAGCCCGGCGACTGCGAAGGGGTCGGCGTAGATCGACACCGCCTCGCCGGTGACCACCCGCGCACAGCCCGCGAGCGCCACAACCGCTGCCGCCGCGGCGACAGCTGCCCGGACCGTGCGCCTCACGTCGGCTCCAGGCGAAGCCAGATGGCGCTGTTCGCCGGCAAGGTCACCTCCGCGGAGGCGGGCCTGCCGTGCCACGGTGACGTCGTGGCGGTTACCTCGCCGAAGTTCCCGCGCCCCGACCCGTCGTAGTCGGTGGCGTCGGTGTTGAGGACCTCTCGCCACCGTCCCGGTTCCGGCAGTCCGACGCGGTACCGGTCGTGCGTCGTGCCCGCGAAGTTGAAGAGGCAGGCCACGATCGAGCCGTCGGTTCCGTATCGCAGGAAGCTCAGCACGTTGTTCTCGGTGTCGTTGGCGTCGATCCACGAGTAGCCGCCCGGGGACGCGTCGAGCGTCCACAGCGCGGGGGACTCTCGGTAGACCGCGTTCAGGTCGCGCACCATCGCCAGGATGCCACGCTGCAACGCGCCCGTGTCCGGATCGTCGAGCTGGCTCCAGTCGAGCCCACGCTCCTCGGACCACTCCGTGCGTTGACCGAACTCCTGACCCATGAACAACAACTGCTTACCCGGATGGGACCACATGTAGGCGAGAAGTGCCCGGACCCCCGCGGCCTTGGCGCCGTCGTCGCCCGGCATGCGGGTCCACAGGGTGCCCTTGCCGTGCACGACCTCGTCGTGGCTGATGGGGAGGAGGAAGTGCTCACTCCACGCGTACATCAGCGAGAAGGTGATCTCGTGGTGGTGGAAGCTGCGGTGCACGGGATCGTGCCCCAGATACCCGAGGGTGTCGTGCATCCAGCCCATGTTCCACTTCATCGAGAATCCGAGACCACCGACTGTGGTGGACCGGGTGACACCCGGCCAGGCCGTCGACTCCTCCGCGATGGTCACCACCCCGGGGTGATGCTTGTGCACGGTGGCGTTCATCTCCTGCAGGAAGGAGACGGCCTCGAGGTTCTCCCGGCCGCCGTGGATGTTCGGTGTCCACTCGCCTGCCGGCCGTGAGTAGTCCAGGTACAGCATCGAGGCGACGGCGTCGACGCGGAGCCCGTCGACGTGGAACTGGTCGATCCAGAACAGTGCGTTGGCGACGAGGAAGTTCCGCACCTCGGGACGTCCGAAGTCGAAAACGTACGTCCCCCAGTCGAGTTGCTCGCCACGGCGGGGATCGGCGTGTTCGTAGAGGGGCTCGCCGTCGAACCGCGCCAGCGCCCACTCGTCCTTGGGGAAGTGCGCGGGGACCCAGTCGACGATCACGCCGATCCCCGCGCCGTGCAGGTGGTCCACGAAGGCGCGGAAGTCGTCGGGCGATCCGAACCGCGCGGTCGGGGCGTAGTACGACGTGACCTGATAGCCCCACGAGCCGCCGTAAGGGTGCTCGGCCACGGGAAGCAGCTCGACGTGCGTGAAGCCGCACCCCAGGACGTGCTCCGTCAACTGCTCCGCGAGCTCGCGATAGTCGAGTCCGGGCCGCCACGAACCGAGGTGGACCTCGTAGACGCTCATCGGTTCCTGGTTCGGCTCGCGGCGTGCTCGTGCCGCGATCCACTCGGCATCGGTCCACACGTGTGAGGACCGCGCGACGCGAGACGCCGTCGCGGGTGGTACCTCGGTGGCGAACGCCATCGGATCAGCCTTGTCGCGCACCGACCCGTCTCGGCAGTGCACCCGGAACTTGTACAGGTCGCCGGGACCGATCCCGGGAACGAACACCTCCCACACCCCGGTGGACCCGAGCGCCCGCATCGGGGTCCGGCCTCCCCAGCCGTCGAAGTCGCCCATCACCGTGACCCCGAGTGCGTTCGGTGCCCACACGGCGAAGGAGGCACCCGTGACCTCACCGTCGGGTGTCGTGTAGCTGCGGGGGTGAGCGCCCAACACGTCCCACAGCCGCTCGTGTCGCCCCTCGCTCAGCAGATGCAGGTCGAGATCGCCGAGGGTGGGCAGGAATCGGTATCCGTCGGCGACGACCTCGGTGTGGCCGCCGGGGTACTCGACGACGAGTCGGTAGTCGACGAGGTCCTCGACGGGAACCACCCCGGCGAACACCCCGTCTCCGAGGTCGGTGAGCACGTGGTCGGTCGTGCCGACGCGGGCCGCGACCGACACCGCGTGCGGGCGCAGTGCGCGGATCACGGTCCCCCCGGGGTGGGCGTGCGCGCCGAGGATCGCGTGCGGGTCGTGATGGGTGCCCGCGACCAGACGGGCGAGATCGTCCGGGTCGGGGGACGCGCCGACGCGCGACGTTCGGGGGCTCACGAGGCCGGGGGGCGGTGCGCGAGATGCAGCCGCTCGGGGTAGGGGACGGGGGGAAGCGCGAGTACGTGTGCGACTGCGCGCCACGGCTCGAGGCGCACGAAATTGGTCTGCCCCCAGTCGTACTGCTCGCCGGAGACCTCGTCGAGGACGGTGATGCGGTCGTGCCAGTCGCGGCCGAGGGCGGGCATGTCCAGCCAGATGGTGCCGTCCTCGGCGCCGTACGGGTTGAGGTTCACGACGGTCAGAACCGCGTCGCCGGTCGCCGGGTCGAACTTCGAGTAGGCGATCATCGAGTCGTTGTCGACGTGATGGAAGGTGAGGTTGCGCAACTGTTGCAACGCCGGATGCGCCCGTCGGATCCGGTTGAGGAGGGTGATCCACGGTTCGAGCGACTCGCCGCGCGCGCGGGCGCCGTCGAAGTCGCGGGGGCGGAGCTGGTACTTCTCCGAGTCGAGGTACTCCTCGCTGCCGGTCCGCAACGGAACGTGTTCGTACAGTTCGTATCCCGAGTAGACGCCCCAGGTCGGGGCGAGCGTCGCGGCGAGCGCGGCCCGCAGTGCGAACATTCCGGGACCGCCGACCTGCAGGGACTCGTGCAGGATGTCCGGTGTGTTGACGAAGAGATTCGGCCGCGCCTCGTCCGCCTTCGCTGCGAGCTCGATCCCGAAGTCGATCAGCTCCTGCTTGTACACCCGCCACGTGAAGTACGTGTAGGACTGCGTGAATCCTCGCTTGGCCAGTCCGTACATCCGTGCGGGGCGGGTGAACGCCTCGGACAGGAACAGCACCTCCGGGTCGGTGGACTTGACCTCGGCGATCAGCCACTCCCAGAAGTCTGGCGGCTTGGTGTGCGGATTGTCGACGCGGAAGATCTTGACGCCCTTCGAGACCCAGAACCGGACCACCCGCAGGACCTCGGTGTAGATGCCGTCCCGGTCGTCGTCGAAGTTGACCGGGTAGATGTCCTGGTACTTCTTCGGTGGGTTCTCGGCGAACGCGATCGTCCCGTCCGGGAGGACCGTGAACCACTCCGGATGCGTTGCGGCCCAGGGATGGTCGGGAGCGCACTGCAGCGCGAGGTCGAGCGCGACTTCCATCCCGAGTTTGGCGGCGCGGGCGACGAACGCCCGGAAGTCCCGCATCGTTCCGAGTTCGGGATGGATCGCGTCGTGCCCGCCTTCGGCAGCGCCGATCGCCCACGGCGACCCCACGTCGTCCGGGCCAGGGGTGAGGGTGTTGTTCGGTCCCTTCCGGTTCACCCGGCCGATCGGGTGGATCGGCGGGAGGTATACGACGTCGAAACCCATCGCCGCGATCCGAGGCAGGTCGTTCGCCGCCGTCGCGAAGGTGCCGTGTCGCGGCCGCCCCTCCGCATCCCACCCCCCGGTCGACCTGGGGAAGAACTCGTACCAGGAGCCGAACAGTGCACGGCTGCGGTCGACGAGAACGGGCAGTGCGCGACCGCGGGTGACGAGGTCCCGGAGGGGGTGGGCGCGCAACAGCTCGCTCACCCCGGGTGCGAAGGCAGGGGCCACCCGCTCCGGCAGATGGGCACTGCTGCGCAGCGCCGCGGCGACGGCGAGGCAACGGGGCCGCTCGCCCCGCGGCACGGCGCGGGCCACCCGTTCGAACAGGCGGGCGCCGATCTCCAGATCGTTCGCCAGTTCGGCCGGACCCTGACCGGCCGCGAGCTTCGCTTCGACGGCCAGACGCCAGGTCGTGACCGGATCGCTCCACCCCTCGATCCGGTACGTCCAGGTGCCCGGGCACGTCGGGGTGAACACGGCGGCGAACGTGTCCGGCAGCGGGCCCGGCGCCATCGGAATGCGGATGCTGCGGGTGAAGCCGGGGCCCCGGACCGCGAGAGTGGCGGCGACGGCGTCGTGGCCCTCACGCCACACCGTGGCGGACACGGGGAACGTCTCGCCGACGACGGCTTTCGCCGGGTAGCGCCCTCCCGCGATCTCGGGGACGACGTCGTCGATACCAATCCGCCCGGTCATGTCCGAGACATTACGGGTATCCGCCGGTTGCGCGCTCGCGGTGCCGACGCCGCCGGGCCTCACGGCGGGGTCGCGCACGACAGGACCGAAAGCTTCGTGATCTGTAGTCTTCGCCGGGTGAAAGCCTTGCGTCGGTTCACCGTCCGCGCCCACCTGCCCGCCCGGCTGTCCGCACTCGGGCAGCTGTCGACCAATCTGCGCTGGTCCTGGCATCCGCCCACGCAGGACCTCTTCGCGCGCATCGACCCGGAACTGTGGTCGCTGGTGCGTCACGACCCCGTTCGGATGCTCGGTGAGGTGGCGCCGGGGCGTCTCGACGAGCTCGCGGGGGACGAGGATTTCGTCGCCGAGCTCGACCGCCTCGAAGCCGATCTCGGCGACTACCTGGACCGTCCGCGCTGGTACCAGAACCAGCAGGCCAAGGGCGTGGACCTGGCCAGTGGGATCGCGTACTTCTCAATGGAGTTCGGCGTGACCGAGGTGCTGCCGAACTACTCCGGCGGCCTCGGCATCCTCGCGGGCGACCACCTCAAGGCGGCGTCCGACCTGGGTGTGCCGCTGATCGGTGTCGGACTGCTCTACCGGTCCGGATACTTCCGCCAGTCGCTGACCGCGGACGGCTGGCAGGCCGAGCACTACCCGTCGCTGGACCCGCAGGGCCTGCCCCTGCGGTTGCTCACGGAACCCGAGTCGGGGGCGGCCGTCCTGCTGCACGTCGCGATGCCCGGTGACCGCGTGCTGCGGGCGCGGGTGTGGATCGCGCAGGTCGGCCGGGTGCCGCTGCTGCTGCTCGACTCCGACATCGCCGAGAACGACGCCGAGCTGCGCGGGGTCACCGACCGGCTCTACGGCGGCGACCAGGACCACCGCATCAAGCAGGAGATCCTGGCGGGGATCGGTGGGGTGCGAGCGGTCCGCGCCTACACCCGGTCGATGGGGCTCGCCGACCCCGAGGTCTTCCACATGAACGAGGGGCACGCGGGATTCCTCGGCGCCGAGCGCATCCGCGAACTGGTCACCGGAACGGGTCTGGACTTCGACGAGGCACTCGCCGCGGTACGTGCTGCGACCGTCTTCACCACCCACACTCCTGTCCCCGCAGGCATCGACCGCTTCCCGCTCGACCTGGTGAGGCACTACTTCGCCGGGCGCGACGGCGGGAACGACTCGGCGTTGCTGCCGGGCGTCGGAGTCGACCGCATCCTCGCCCTCGGAGGCGAGGCCGATCCGTCGGTGTTCAACATGGCGCACATGGGGCTGCGCCTCGGCCAGCGGGCGAACGGCGTCTCCCGGCTGCACGGCATCGTCAGTCGCGACATGTTCAACGGGCTGTGGCCGGGATTCGACGCGGACGAGGTTCCGATCGGGTCCGTGACGAACGGTGTGCACGCGCCGACGTGGGCGGCCCGCGAGTGGATGGACCTGGCGCGCCGCGCGGTCGGACCGGAGCTCGTCGAGGAGGCGCGCGGCTGGGAGCAGCTGCAGGACATCGGCGCCGACGAGCTGTGGGCCACCCGCAACGCGCTGCGGGCGCAACTCGTCGACGAGGTTCGCCGACGGGTGCGTGCGTCCTGGGTGGAACGTGGTGCCACCGAGGCCGAACTGGGTTGGACGGCGGAGGTTTTCGACCCGAACGTGCTGACCGTCGGGTTCGCGCGCCGTGTGCCGACCTACAAGCGGCTCACCCTCATGCTGCGTGACCCGCAGCGGCTCCGGGCGCTGCTGCTCGACGAGGAGCGGCCGGTGCAGCTGGTCGTGGCGGGGAAGAGTCACCCCGCGGACGAGGGCGGCAAGGCGCTGATCCAGCAGGTCGTGCGGTTCGCCGACGAGTACGACGTCCGGCACCGGATCGTGTTCCTGCCCGATTACGACATGTCGATGGCGCGGTACCTGTACTGGGGTTGCGACGTGTGGCTCAACAACCCGCTGCGTCCGCTGGAGGCGTGCGGCACGTCGGGGATGAAGTCGGCGCTCAACGGCGGCCTCAATCTGTCGATCCGCGACGGCTGGTGGGACGAGATGTTCGACGGCGAGAACGGCTGGGCCATCCCGACGGCCGACGGCGTGCAGGACGAGACGCGCCGCGACGACCTCGAGGCCAACGCCATGTACGACCTGTTGGAGCAGTCGGTGCTGCCGAAGTTCTACGGCCGCGGCGCCGACGGGGTGCCGGTGCGCTGGGTGGAGATGGTGCGCCACACGTTGCAGACCCTCGGTCCGAAGGTGCTGGCGTCCCGCATGGTTCGCGACTACGTCGTCGAGCTGTACGCGCCCGCCGCGGCGGCCGCGCGGACGGTGGTCGCGGACGGGTACGCGGGCGCGAAGCGGCTCGCGCTCTACCGTGCGCAGGTCGCGGCGAAGTGGCCGGGCGTGCAGGTGGTGCAGGTGGACAGTTCCGGCCTGCCCGACACCCCGGTGATCGGAGCCGAGCTGACGCTGCGCACCTACGTCCGGCTCGGTGGGCTCGACGCCTCCGAGGTGACCGTGCAGGCGGTGCTCGGCCGGGTCGGGCCCGAGGAGGACCTCACCGACGTGGTGACCGTCCCGATGACCCACGTCGGTTCCGACGAGCTCGGCGAGGAGTATGTCGTGGACACGGTGCTGCCGCTGTCGGGTGCGGTCGGCTACACGGTGCGGGTGCTCCCGCATCACGAGCTGCTCGCCGGGGACGCCGAACTCGGGTTGGTGGCGACGCCGGCGGGGTAGTGGGGGCACGACGGCGCCGTCACCCGGAGAAGCGTTCGCCCGACCGTAGTGCGGCCTCGGCGGCGTTGAAACCGCACATCCCGTGGACACCGCCGCCGGGAGGTGTCGACCCCGAGCACAGGTACACGCCGGGAACCCCGGTGCGATACGGATTCCACGCGGTCCGCGGCCGCACGAGCACCTGCATCGGGGAGTTGGCGCCGCCGAGGATGTCGCCGCCGACGTAGTTCACGTTCGACGCCGCCAACTCGGCCGGGCCGCGGACCGCGGTCGCGACCACACGGTCGCGGAACCCCGGCGCGAACCGTTCGATCCTGTCGGTGACGGCCGCCGTCGCGTCGCCCGAGAAACCATGGGGGACATGGGTGTACGAGTACACCGGATGCACGTTGCCCGACGAGCGGCCGGGGTCGGCGACGTACTGCTGACCGACCAGGACGAACGGGCGAGCCGGCATCCGGCCCGCGGTCACCGCGCGTTCCGCGGCGGCGATCTCCTCGAACGTCCCGCCCAGGTGCACCATCGCCGCGCGCTCGCACTCGGGGTCGAGCCACGGCACCCCGCCCTCGACCGCGAAGTCGACTTTGAACGCGCCGGGGCCGTGCCGGAAACGCCGCAGTGAACGCACGATCCGTGGCGGGACCCGATCG
Organism: Rhodococcus gannanensis; assembly: GCF_042681175.1. Taxonomy (NCBI): domain Bacteria; kingdom Bacillati; phylum Actinomycetota; class Actinomycetes; order Mycobacteriales; family Nocardiaceae; genus Rhodococcus; species Rhodococcus gannanensis. Next base: position 84,633 of record NZ_JBHUFB010000021.1, on the reverse strand, counting down.
CCGAGGATGTCGACCGCCTGCGCCGGCGCGACGTCGAGCAGCACCACGTCGGCGGGCGGTACGTCGGCGACCGTGCGCACCCGGATGCCGGTGTCGACGGACCCGCCGAGGTCGGCGAGCATCGCGGCCAACGCGTCGGTGATCGCGCGCGACCCGCCCTCGGCGACCGGCCACCCGTACCGGTGCCCGGCCGCAGCGATGAGTAGCCCGACGGCCGAGGTCAGCGGGCGGTCGAGCCGGTGGTAGGCGTGCGCGGCGATCCCGCCGTACAGTGCGCGGGCGTGCTCCGTCCGGAACAGGCGTGCCGTGACGGTCGCAGGCAGTACGGCCCGGGCGCCGAAGGACCCCAGCCGCAGGGGATGTCGCGGAACCCGGCCGAGGGGGAGCATGACGTCGCCCGCCAGCTCGTCGAAGTGCGCTGCGAGGCCGCCGACCAGCCGGCGCCAGCGGTCGCCGTCGACGACACCGAGCCCCGCAGCTGTCACGTCCACCGACCGGTGCAGCAGGGCGGCCGGGCCGTCGTCCACCGGGTGCGCGCAGTCGATCGGCGCGCGGAGCCAGCGCAACCCGTACCGTTCGAGGTCCAGTTGCCGCCAGAACGGCGACCCGGCGCCCATCGGATGCAGGGCGGAGCACTCGTCGTGGAGCAGTCCCGGGATGGTGAGTTCCGACGAGCGGGTGCCGCCGCCGATCGAGTCCGCGGACTCGAGGACCTGCACGTGCACTCCGTGTCGGGCCAGGTGGACCGCGGCCGCGAGTCCGTTCGGGCCACTCCCGACGACAACCGCGGTCCGCACGGTCATGGCCCGGTCAGCCTGCCGCGAGACGTTCGAGTGCCTTGCGGGCCACGTCCGGGTTGGACGTCTCCCAGAACGGCGGAAGCGAGGCGCGCAGGTAGCCGCCGTACCGCGCGGTCGCCAGCCGCGAATCGAGCACAGCGACCACACCCTTGTCGTCGGTGCTGCGCAGCAGGCGCCCGACCCCCTGCGCGAGGAGCAGGGCGGCATGATTCGCCGCGACCGCGAGAAAGCCGTTGCCGCCGCGTGATTCGACCGCGCGCTGACGGGCCGCCAGCAGGGGGTCGTCGGGGCGGGGGAACGGAATCCGGTCCAGGATCACCAGCGACAGCGACGGGCCGGGGACATCCACGCCCTGCCACAGCGACAGCGTGCCGAACAGTGACGTCGCCTCGTCCTCCGCGAACTTGCGGACCAGCTGCCCCGTCGAGTCCTCGCCCTGGCACAGGATCGGGGTGTCGAGGCGCTGACGCATCTCGGCGGCCGCGGCCTTCGCCGCCCGGGTCGACGAGAACAGCCCGAGGGTGCGGCCGCCGGCGGCGCCGACCAAGGCCTCGATCTCGTCGAGGACCCGCGGCGTGAGGCCGTCGCGGCCCGGCGGCGGAAGGTGCTTGGCCACGTAGAGGATTCCGGACTTCGCATGGTCGAACGGCGATCCGACGTCGAGGGCGTTCCACTTGACGGTCGACTCGTCGGACGGTGCCTCGGTGCCGGTGGCCATCGCGGTGTCGCTACGGGAGGGAGCCTGCGCCGGCAGTCCCCAGTCCACGGCGAGCCCGTCGAACGAGCCGCCGACCGTCAGGGTCGCGGACGTCAGCACCACCGTCGACTCGTCGAACAGCCTGGACCGCAGCAGGCCGCCCACGGACAGCGGCGCGATCCGCACCAGCTTCCCGCGGCGCTCCTCGTCGGCGAGCCACACGACGTCCCGCCTCTTGGCCGGATCCGGCTCGTCGTAGGCCGTGAGCACCCGGACCGCGCTGTCGTGCACCTCGTCGACCGCTGCGAGTGCCGCGGTCCGGGCCGCCGCGGACTCGGGGTCCATCGTCGCCTGGCCCGGGCGGGACGGGCCGATCGCCGTACGGACCGCCCAGGCCGAGTCCCGGACCAGCGCCAGCGCCTGTCCCGCGCCGTCGGGGAGGTGCTCCCACCGTCCCGCGGGCAGTTCGTCGAGGACCGCGGTCCACGCCTCGGCGGATGCCTCCAGCCGGTCGACGTCCTGCTCCTCGACGAGCTTCACGCAGCGCCGGGCCGCGGCGCTGATCGTCGTGGGTGACAGCTCGGCCGTCGCGACACCGGTGACGCGGTCCACCAGTTCGTGGGCCTCGTCGATCACCACGACGTCGTGCTCGGGCAGCACCGCGATCCCCGAGATCGCGTCGATCGCCAGCAGGGCGTGATTGGTGACGACCACGTCGACACGGGCGGACTCGAGGCGTGCCCGTTCCGCGAAGCAGTCCTCGCCGACCGGGCAGCGGGCCTTGCCGAGGCACTCGCGGGCCGTGACGCTGACCTGCCGCCAGGCCTGGTCGCTGACACCGGGGACGACCTCGTCGCGGTCTCCGGTCTCGGTGTCGGACGACCACGCCGTCAGCCGCTTGACCTCCCGGCCGAGCCGCGACACCGCGAACGCGTCGAACAGCTCGGCATCCGCGGCAGGATCCTCCGCCATCCCGTTGTGCACCTTGTTCATGCACAGGTAGTTGTTGCGGCCCTTGAGGATCGCGAACTTCGGTTCCCGGCCGAGCGGCTTCTTCAGTGCCTTCGCCAGTCGCGGCAGGTCGCGGTCGACGAGCTGGCGCTGCAGCGCGATCGTCGCCGTCGAGATGACGACCGTGCGACCCGACTCCACCGCGTGCCGCACACTCGGCACCAGGTAGGCGAGGGACTTGCCGGTGCCGGTACCGGCCTGCACCGCGAGGTGTTCGCCCGACTCGATCGCATGCGCGACCGCCGACGCCATCGTCAGCTGGTTCCGCCGTTCGGCGCCGCCGAGGGAGCGCACCGCCTCGGACAGCAACTCGGGGACGGTGGGGAGTTCAGGCACCCGACAAGGCTACGCGGCGATCCGTCGTCCGAGCCGCCGACCTGCCGCATCCCGGGTCCGCCGGCGGTCGGGGCCCGCCGACACGGCCGTGGTCAGCGTCCGGTGCGCGGGCGACCGGCCGGTCGCCGCGGCATGGGCACTGCCGACGTACCGACGAGCGTGACCCCCACGTCCTGCATGGCGCCGAGGGCGGTGCGCACGGTGTCCGGCGACACCGCTGCGGTGTAGTCGAGCAGGACTCGGGTGTCGAAGCCCTCCCGCACCGCATCCATCGCGGTCGCGCGCACGCAGTGGTCGGTGGCGATGCCCACCACGTCGACCGCGTCGATGCCGTGGTCCTGCAGCCAGTCCGACAGCGTGTCGCCGTCCTCGGAGGCCCCCTCGAAACCCGAATACGCCGCGGCGAAGGCGCCCTTGCCGAACACCGCCTGCACCGACGACAGGTCGAGGTCCGGGTGGAAGTCGGTTCCGGGCGTCCCCACCACGCAGTGCGGCGGCCAGCTGTCCACGAAATCGGGCTTCTCCGAGAAGTGGGGGCCGGGGTCGATGTGCCGGTCGGCGGTCGCGACGATCGCCGCGTACCGCGGCCGGTGTGGCGATGCCAGATACTCCGTGATCGCCTCGGCGACCGCGGCGCCGCCCGACACCGCGAGCGATCCGCCCTCACAGAAGTCGTTCTGCACGTCCACGATCACCAGGGCCCTTTTTCCGGTCATACCACCCATACTCCCCTCGTCCCCGCCACTGCGGTGCCGCAGGTCCCCGGTTCGGTGCCGCCGACTCGTTCGCTGGTGCACGATGCACAGTCGTAGCCGTCTGTGAGGAGGCGTCATGACCGACACCACGACCGCGCCGGAGATCCCGCGGTCGGCGATCGTCACCGCGATGGTGCTGATCGTCGGCGGCCTGGCCGTGATCTTCGACGCGACGATCGTGAGCATCGCCCTGAACACGCTCGCCGAGGACCTCCGGGTGAGCGTGTCGACCATCCAGTGGGTCAGCACCGGCTACCTCCTCGCACTCGGCGTCACGATTCCGGTGGTCGGCTGGGCCCAGGCCAGGATCGGGGGCAAACGGCTCTGGATGATCGGGCTGATCGTCTTCCTCGTCACGTCCGTCGCGTGCAGCCTCGCGTGGAATGCCGCCAGCCTCATCACCTTTCGTGTGCTCCAGGGCGTCGGAGGCGGCGTGATGATGCCGCTCATGGCGACGCTGGCGATCCAGCAGGTGCCTGCCGGCGCGAACCTCGGACGGCTCATGGCCACCGTCAGCCTGCCCGCGGCGCTCGGGCCGATTCTCGGTCCGGTCGTCGGCGGCATCATCCTCACCTGGGGAAGCTGGCCCTGGCTCTTCTGGGTCAACGTGCCGTTCTGCCTCGTCGGACTCGCCCTCGCCTGGCGATTCCTGCCCGCAGACGGGCCTCCGAGTCGGGTGAAACTCGACACGGTCGGCCTGCTGCTGGCCTCACCGGGTCTCGTCGGGATCCTCTACGGCCTGTCCAACGTGAACAAGGACGGCGGATTCGCGCGCATCGACGTCTGGCTGCCCACCGTCGTGGGTGTCGTTCTCCTCGTCGCCTTCGCACTGTGGGCTCTGCGTCGCCCCGACACCGCGCTCGTCGACGTCAGTCTGCTCGGTCGCCGGGCGGTGGGGTCGTCGTCCGCGGTGCTGTTCCTGTCCGGCGCCTCGCTGTACGGCTCGATGCTGCTCCTGCCGTTGTTCTTCCAGGTGATCCACGGTTCCGATCCGCTCGGTGCGGCTCTCCTGCTGATCCCACAGGGTGTCGGGGCGTTGCTCAGTCGCACCGTGGCCGGTCGCTACACCGACCTGATCGGCGCCCGCATCGTCGCGATCGTCGGCTTCGTCGTCATGGGTCTCGCGACCGTGCCGTTCGCGCTGGCCGATGCCGATACCGGCACGGTGTGGCTGATGGTCGTACTGCTGATCCGCGGCCTCGGAATGGGTGCGGTGATGATCCCGGTGATGTCGGTCGCGTTCGTCGGTCTCGACCGCGCCGAGGTGCCGCACGCCAGCATCATCACGCGCCTGGCCCAGCAGGTCGGAGGTGCTTTCGGCACCGCCCTACTCGCGGTGATCCTCGAATCGTCGATCGGTGGGGCGTCCACGGTGGAGGGTCGGGTGCACGCCTTCGGCACGGCCTTCTGGTGGGCCGTGGGCTTCACCGTCGTCGCGACCGCGATCTGCTTCGCCCTGCCGTCCCGCAGATCGGTGAACTAGTCGACGAAACGGGTCGGTACGGCCGCCTCGCCGTTCGACAGCTTGAGGCCCTCCCACGGCAGGCTCACGAGGTTCGCGGCCAGCAGGTCCCGGGCGTCCGTCAGTCCCGGCAGATCGGGGGCGCGTTCGCCGCCGCGGACCATCGGGACCATCAGTGGTCTGCCCACGAGTTCGGCACTCTCCGGTGCGGGCGACCCCATCGGATGGACGACCTCCTCGACGATCGTCCCGGTGGGCCGCGCCAACCGGATCGCCGACTTCGTGCCACCGCGGGACGCCTTGTGGCTGCTGCGCTTCGCGACCGGTAGACCGTCGACCTCGACCAGCTTGTAGACCATGCCCGCAGTCGGGGCGCCCGACCCCGTGACCAGGGACGTGCCGACGCCGTAGGTGTCGACGGGTTCCGCACGGAGGGCCGCGATCGCGTACTCGTCGAGGTCGCCGGACACCACGATCTTCGTGTTCACCGCACCCAGCGAGTCGAGTTGCGCGCGCACCTGACGGGCCCACACCCCGAGATCACCCGAGTCGATGCGGACGCCGCCGAGTTCCGGACCGGCCACCTCGATCGCGGTTCGCACTCCCTCCGTGATGTCGTAGGTGTCCACGAGCAGCGTCGTCCCCACACCCAGGTGAGCGATCTGACCGCGGAACGCCGCGGCCTCGTCGGGTCCGGCCGCGGTGGTGTGCAGCAAGGTGTACGCGTGCGCGCTGGTGCCCGCGCCGGGGGCCCCGTAGCGGCGAACCGCCTCCAGATTCGACGTCGCGTCGAAGCCGGCGAGATAGGCCGCACGGGAGCAGGCCACCGCGGCCTCCTCGTGTGCCCGCCGTGACCCCATCTCGATCAGCTTCCGGCCACCCGCCGCGCCGACCATCCGGGCGGCCGCCGACGCGATCGCGCTGTCGTGATTGAGGATCGACAAGATCAGCGTCTCCAGCAGGACGCACTCCGCGAACGTTCCCCGGACCGAGAGGATCGGCGAGCCGGGGAAGTACAGCTCGCCTTCGCGATAGCCGTCGACGTCGCCACCGAACCGGTAGTCGCGCAGCCATGCGATCGTGTCGTCGTCGAGGAAGCGCGAGACGATCGCGAGTTCCGGCTCGCCGAAGCGGAAACGGGCGATCGCATCGAGTACACGCTCGACACCTGCGACGACGCCGTACCGTCGGCCGTTCGGGAGTTTGCGGGCGAACACCTCGAAGCTGCACCGGCGGTGACCGGACCCGTCCGCGAGCGCTGCTGCGAGCATCGTCAGCTCGTACTGGTCGGTCAGCAGGGCGGTGCTGGTCGCGGGTACGGACCACTCGGAGTTCGTCACCGCGCCCACACTACGAGCAGGCCCGCAGGTGGTGGTGTGTGCCGTCGTGGATTGACGACTCGGTGTTCAATTGGTCCGGATTGCGTCGTAGTCTGGAGGTATGGCTCCGCGTCCGTACACCACGCTGATGGCCGTGCCGATGGCAAGCATGCCGCTCCCGGCGCCGGCCGTCGTGCCCGAGCAGGCCGAGGTGACCGACGAGGACGAGGCGCTCAATCGTCCCTGGGTGACAGTGGTGTGGGACGACCCGGTCAACCTCATGCACTACGTGACGTTCATCTTCCAGAAGCTGTTCGGCTACAGCAAGGCCAAGGCCACGGACCTGATGATGCAGGTGCACAAGGAGGGCAAGGCAGTCGTGTCGTCCGGGTCGCGAGACAAGATGGAGCACGACGTCCAGCGTCTGCACGCCGCCGGTTTGTGGGCGACGATGCAACGGGACAGCTGACGGCGTCACCGGATCACGAGTCATCCCGAATCCCCGTCACGCAGGAAGGGCCACCAGGTAATTCGACGTGCGCACATGGAGCCGAAAGAACTCGTTGAGCGGAGTGAAGATCCGATCCGAGATGGACGGTCGTGAGGCCTCCGTCCTGCGTTCCCTGGTGACCTCGGTCCTCGGCCTTCTCGAAGACCGGTCCGCATCCGCGCCGACCGACGATCTCGCCGAACTCACCGGCCTGCGTACCGGGAACCCGACCGCGCCGACCGATGCGACCGTCGCGCGCCTTCTGCCCGACTTCTTCGGGTCCGGCCGCGACGCCGTCGATCCCGATTCCCGCGACGCGAACGACAACGGGGCGCTCCGCAGCCTCTACGAGCCCGACATCATCGACGCCAAGGTCGCGGCGGGCTCGACGATCCTGCGGACCGTCCCCGTCGAGGGCGGCAAGATTGTGCTCACCCCCGAACAGGCCGAGCAGTGGCTGTACGGCCTCAACGACATCCGGCTCGCGCTCGGCACCACGATCGGCATCGACGCGGACACCCCGGAGGAGCTCGACCCGGACGATCGACGCGCGCCCCACCTCGACGTCTACCACTGGCTGACCTGGATGCAGGACTCGCTCGTGCAGGTCCTCCTGCCGTGAGCACGGCCAGCCGGCACCGCGGCGCACTCACCGACGTCGCCGGCCTTTTCGTCGGCCACCATCACGAACTCGACGACGACGCCGCCCTCGGAAAGGGACGCGCGACCGGATGCACGGTCGTCCTGGCACCCGGCGGAGCCACCGCGGCCGTCGACGTCCGTGGCGGTGGACCGGGCACCCGCGAGACCGACCTGCTGGACCCGAGTCACAGCGTGCAGAAGGTCGACGCAGTTCTCCTGACCGGTGGCAGCGCGTACGGGCTCGCGGCCGCGGACGGCGTGATGCGGTGGCTCGAGGAGCGCGGCCGCGGCATCCCGATGGACACGGACGGCCACGTCGTACCGATCGTGCCGGGTGCCGTGATCTTCGACCTCCCGGTCGGCGACTGGTCGGTGCGTCCGACGGCCGACCACGGTTATCTGGCCGCCGACGCCGCCGGCGTGGACGTGGCGCGCGGATCGGTCGGAGCGGGCACCGGTGCCCGCGCAGGAGTCCTCAAGGGCGGCGTCGGAACGGCGAGCGTCGTCCTGGGCGCGGGACCGGCCGCGGGCGCGACCGTTGCCGCCCTGGTCGTCGCCAACCCCGTCGGATCGGTGTTCGACCCCGCCACGGGACTGCCGTGGGGGATCGGGGAATCCGACGCGGCCCGGTGGGGGCTCCGACGACCCGACGCCGCAGAACTCACTGCCGCACGTGCCCTGGGCGACAAGGGCACGGTCCTCAACACGACGATCGGGGTCGTCGCAACCGACGCGCCACTCGGGAAGGCCGCCTGCCGTCGTGTCGCCGTCGCCGGCCACGACGGGATGGCGCGCGCAATTCGTCCCGCGCACTCGCCGCTCGACGGCGACACGCTCTTCGCGCTCTCGACGGGCACCCGCGCGCTCACTCCGCCCGAATCTCCGGTACCCGAGGCTTTTCCACCCGACCTGCCCGCCCTCGCCGCGCTCTGCGAGGCGGCCGCCGACATCGTGGCGAGCGCGATCGTGGACGCCGTGCTCTCTGCGACGACCGTCGCCGGGATACCCGGCTACCGCGACCTGTTCCCGTCGGCGTTCGACGTCTGACCGAGCGCCCGCCGCGTGTCCGTCGCGCTGGGTACGCTCGGGACATGACCCGCCCGTCCCTCCCGGTCCCCGGCTCGTCGAACGTCCCGGCCACCACCGGCCGCCCGCAGTGGCAGCAGGCGGCGATCGCGATCAGCGCGTTCGTCGTCGGACTGTACGTCCTCGAGTTCGTCGACATGATCCTGGGGAACAGGCTGGACGGGGGCGGTGTGGAACCGCGGACCCTCGACGGGTTGTGGGGCGTGGCCTTCGCCCCGGTCCTCCACTACGGCTGGGGACATCTCGTCGCGAACACCATTCCGCTGTTGGTGCTCGGCTTCTTCGTGATGCTCTCCGGAATCGGGCGTGGCCTCGCCGCGACGGGCATCATCTGGGTCGTCGGCGGACTGGGAGTCTGGCTCACCGGTGGCAGCGGCACCCTCCATCTCGGTGCGTCCGTCCTGATCTTCGGCTGGCTCACGTATCTGATCACCCGAGGCCTGTTCACCCGGCACTTCGGGCAGTTGGCGCTCGGAGTCGTGGTGCTCTTCTTCTACGGAGGGATGCTCTGGGGCGTGCTCCCGAGCCAGCCTGGTGTGTCGTGGGAGGGCCACCTCTTCGGTGCCGTAGGCGGTGTCCTGGCGGCGTGGGTACTCGCGTCCGATGTCCGTTCGGCGCGCGCCGCGAAAGTGGTGACGCAGTAGCCCCGACAGTGCCGCCGCGGACACTTCGGCCCAGGGTGTGATAGCAGGCGCACCGCCTCCGACGCTGCGGCTTCGTCTCGAATCGGGCTGACCCTTTTTCGAGACCGGTCGGTCGTGGCAGCATGACCCTATGCGCATGACCGTCCTGGGCTGTTCGGGCAGTGTCGGTGGACCCGACTCGCCCGCATCGGGCTACCTGCTCACCGCACCGGACACACCGCCGGTCGTCATCGACTTCGGTCCCGGCGTGCTCGGTGCACTCCAGCGGTACGAGGACCCGGGATCGGTGTCGATCTTCCTGACCCACCTGCACGCCGACCACTGCCTCGACCTGCCTGGTCTGCTGGTGTGGCGTCGGTACCACCCGAATCCGCCGACCGGCCGCGCGATCATCTACGGCCCCACCGACAGCCATCACCGGATCGGCGTCGCCTCGGCCGAGTGCGCAGGCGACCTCGACGACATCTCCGACACCATCGACTTGCGCACGTTCGCCGACGGCCAGGTCATCGAGTACGGCACGCTGACCGTGAAGTCGGTGCGCGTCTTCCACCCACCGGAGGCGTACGGGCTGCGGTTCACCGACCCGGACGGGCGCACCCTCGTCTACACCGGCGACACCGGCATGTGCGACCAGGTCGTCGAACTGGCACGGGACGCCGACGTCCTGCTCTCCGAGGCGTCGTGGACCCATTCCCCGGATCGACCCGAGGGAATTCACCTGTCCGGCACCGAGGCGGGCCAGATCGCCACCCGCGCCGGAGTGAAGGAACTGCTCCTGACCCACATTCCGCCGTGGACGTCCAGGGAGGACGTCATCGCCGAGGCGAAGGCCGCGTTCGCCGGCCCCGTGCACGCCGTCAGCGCCGGAGACGTCTTCGACATCTGAGCGGCTGCGCCGTCCGGCGGCCGACTAGGCTCACCCGGGTGAGCAGACGACTGGACGGCAGGGCGGACGACGAGCTCCGCGAAGTGAAGATCACCCGAGGGTTCACCAGCCACCCGGCGGGATCGGTGCTCGTCGAATTCGGGAACACCCGGGTGATGTGTACTGCCAGCGTCGAGGAGGGGGTCCCGCGCTGGCGTAAGGGCTCCGGTCTCGGCTGGCTGACCGCCGAGTACGCGATGCTGCCCGCAGCCACCCACACCCGCAGCGGCCGCGAGTCGGTCAAGGGCAAGGTCGGTGGCCGCACCCAGGAGATCAGCCGCCTCGTCGGCCGGTCCCTGCGGGCATGCATCGACCTCGCCGCGATCGGCGAGAACACCATCGCCATCGACTGCGACGTCCTACAGGCCGACGGCGGCACCCGCACCGCGGCCATCACCGGTGCCTATGTCTCCCTCGTGGATGCCGTGACCTACCTCCGGGCGGCCGAGTTGCTGTCCGATCCGCAGCCGATCTCGTGCGCGATCGCCGCCGTGAGCGTGGGCGTCGTCGACGGGCGCGTCCGGCTCGACCTGCCCTACGAGGAGGATTCGCGGGCGGAGGTCGACATGAACGTCGTCGCCACCGACACCGGGACCCTCGTGGAGATCCAGGGCACCGGCGAGGGCGCCACATTCCCGCGCACCACCCTCGACAAGATGCTCGACTCGGCGCTCGCCGGCTGTGAGCAGCTGTTCGCGATCCAGAAGACGGCGCTCGACCTGCCGTACCCGGGTGAGCTGCCCGAACCGAAGGCGCCCGAGAAGAAGAAGTTCGGTGGCTGACCCGGCCGTCGTGCGCGTTCTCGTCGCCTCCCGCAACGCCAAGAAGCTCAAGGAATTGCGGCGCGTCCTGGAGTCGGCGGGGGTCGAGGGCATCGAACTCGTCGGGTTGAACGAGGTCCCGGAGTTTCCCGAGACCCCGGAGACGGGCGCGACCTTCGAGGAGAACGCGCTCGTCAAGGCTCGTGACGGCGCCGCCGCGACCGGACTGCCGTGCGTGGCCGACGATTCGGGTCTCGAAGTGGACGCGCTCAACGCCATGCCCGGTGTCCTGTCGGCTCGGTGGGCAGGCAGTCACGGTGACGACGCCGCGAACACGGCGCTGGTGTTGGCCCAGCTGTCGGACACTCCGGACGGCCGTCGTGGTGCCGCGTTCGTGTCGGCATGCGCGCTGGTCGTCCCCGGCGGGGTGGAGCGGGTGGTCCGTGGCACCTGGCCCGGGTCGATCGCCCGTGCTCCGCGTGGTGACGGCGGCTTCGGCTACGACCCCGTGTTCGTGCCCGAGGGTGACGACCGTTCGGCCGCTGAACTGACTCCGGAGGAGAAGGACGCGGCCTCGCATCGAGGTCGTGCGCTCGCGCAGTTGGTGCCCGACATCGCGGCGCTGGTTTCCTGACCACGTCCCGGCGACGACCGGGTTGTGGCACGATCGCCGCGACCGCCACAGCAAGGTGGCTCCACAGGAGAGGTGAGCGAATGTCGCCGATGATGGTTCCGCAGACACCGTGCCAATGGCTGACCTACATCGTCGCGATGATCACCGGGCAGCCGGTGATCATGGGCGGCGGCACCGGGTCCTGACGAACTGACAAGGATCGGCCCCCGCAGTGCGGGGGCCGATTCTGTGGGCGGGCCGCGGTGTCAGACCCCGAAGTCGCGCTTGACCTGCTGCGTCCGCTGGTGCTCGACGAAGAACGACAGGAACGGAATCGTGCCCGCGAGCAGCGTTCCGACGGTCCGGCCGACGGGCCAGCGCACCTTCACCGCGAGGTCCATCGTGAGGATCAGGTACACGAAGTACACCCAGCCGTGGACGATCGCGATCCAGCTGGGCAGGTCCTCGACCTTGAAGATGTACTTGGCGACCATCTCGGCCGTCAGCACAAGCAGCCAGATGCCGGTCGCGTAGGCGAGCACGCGGTACCGCAGCAGCGCGCCCGCGATCTTCTTGGTGTCGCGGGCGGGGACGGTGGTGGCGGTGTCGTCGGGGGCCGTGCTCACGTGCTGCTCCTATCGGCCTCGCCGGCTCGGAGCTGCGCGAGGTAGTTGTTGTACGCCTGGTGGGCCTCGTCGCCCGGATCGTCGGCGTCGAGGGATTCGGCGACGGCAGTGGTGCGTTGCGGCAGCAGGTCCGCCGGGATCTCGCGCTGCTCCTCGCCGTGGACGATCCGCTGCTGGTCCTCGGGGTCGGAGTCCTCGAGCTGCACGAAGCGGCGGTACGCGTAGACGACGAAGGCTGCGAACAGTGGCCACTGGAACGCGTAGCCGAGATTCTGCCCGTTTCCGCCGACGGCTTCGAAACGTGTCCACTGCCAGTAGCCCAGCGCCAGGCATGCGGCCGCCGCGACGATGACGAACACGATCAGTGCTGGTCGACGGCGAGAGGATGTACGGGCCACACCACGACGGTACCGGAGTAGGGGTGGTGTGAAACCGCCGGTAGGGGAGTCGGCGGTCACAATCGGACGACCGCAGGACCTGCGTCGTGAGCCTGCTCGGCGGCGCCGAGCAGGCCCACGAGGTCACCGTCGCCAGAAGAGATGGTGCGTCACCCCGCTCGGGCTGGGTACGACGTCGAGATGGAACCTGTCGAGGAGCTCGTCGGGTGAGTCCCAGAGCCGCAGCCCGGATCCGAACCGCACCGGTGACACCGCCACGTGCATGGTGTCGACGAGGTCTGCGTCGAGGAACTGCCGGATGGTCGTGACGCCGCCACCGAGGCGGACATCCTTGCCGGCGGCCGCCGCCCGGGCCTGCTGGAGGACGGTGGCGGGGTCGCCCTCGACGAAGTGGAAGGTGGTGTCGGAGAGGGCGAAGGACGGACGCGCGTGGTGGGTCATCACGAACACCGGAGTCCGGAACGGGGGCTCGTCGCCCCACCAACCGCGCCATTCGTGGTCGTCCCACGGCCCGCGGTGAGGGCCGAACTTGTTGCGCCCCATGATCTCGGCTCCGATGTTGCGGGCATAGTCGCGCGTCAGGTAGTCGTCGAGTCCGCGACTGCCGCCGGGGTCGGTGCGCATGGGCCAGCTGGCGGTGGCGCCCGCCCAGGTGAACATGGCACCGGGGTCGAGTCCGAACGGGCGTTCCAGGCTCTGGTGCTCTCCGGCGCCGATCCCGTCGCTCGAGACGTTGAAGTTCTGGACTCTCAGCAGCTGTTCCACTCGGTTCTCCCCATTGTCGCGACGGCTGATGCAGAAGTGCAGACCGAGAACGGCCCGGAAACTCATCGCCGCGGCGAGTCACGATCGGGTGGTGGCCACCGCGACGATGACGACGACGAGTGGTCCCGTCGGCGGGGATGATGGCAGTCCCCGCCCCTGATCGTCCCGAAGCAAGCGAGGTGCCACCATGACGACGATTACCGACCACTCCGCCTACATCACCGCGGCGCCCGAACCCTTCAGGCCTTCGCTGGACCGGTTGCGCGCACTGCTGACCCGCGCCCTCCCGGACGCGACCGAGATCGTGGCGTACAACATGCCGGGGTTCCGGATCGGCGACGCGGTCGTCGCGAGCTATGCGGCGTTCAGCAAGCAGTGCGGTCTGTACCTCCAGCCGGGCGCCATCTCCGAGCATGCCGAAGAGATCGCGGCGGCGGGCCTGAAAGCGACCAAGACCGGGATCACCTTCACTCCGCGGTCACCGATCCCCGACGACCTCGTCGAGCGATTGGCGCGTGCGTCTCGGAAGGATGCCGGAGTCTGACGACTGCGCGGGCGCCGGACCGGAGGCGCTTGGACGAGAACGGCCCCGACCCGAGAGTTCCCCAGGTCGGGGCCGCTGCTGTGTTGTGCGCGAGGGGGGACTCGAACCCCCACGTCCGAAGACACCAGGACCTAAACCTGACGCGGCTGCCAATTACGCCACTCGCGCGTGCCGGATCAGAGTACGCCACGCGGTCGATACCGGCGGCACTGCCGACCGTCCGTGCGACCCGATCGGTTCCGGCTGCCTCGAAGGTAAAGCCGCCGGCGCGCCCGACCACAGTAGATAACGGATTCATAACGATCAACGTGAGGGATTCCTCAGGTTTCCTACTCGTGAGTACTCGGCACTGCCAGCGCATTTCTTCCTTACCGAAAAGTCACTTGGACGACCGTATTGTGAGCGACGTCACGCCTACTACCTGGTAGGACATCGCACCTGGACAGTAAACGTGAGGAACCCCTCATGATTGTGTGCGACTCTGGTGCCACCCCCGAAGGAACCATCCGCGGGCGCAGCGGCGCGCTCGACGGTGAGTTTGTGACGTCGGCGGGTTCCGACCAGGAGAGGACCATCCAGCGTGACGATCGACGAGAGCACACCTCTGGGCAGTGGCGACGGAGCCGGTGGATCCCGCTTCGCGCAGACTCGGGCGGACGCCGCGAAGTCGCCCCTGCGTGACCGCATCGCCGCCGGCGAACCGTACGCACTCGCATTCGGCGGACAGGGTGCCGCCTGGCTCGACTCCCTCGAAGAGCTGATCCGCGACAACGGCCTCGAGCCCGACCTCACCGCGCTGGTCAACGAGGCCGCCGCGCTGGTCGCCCCCGTGGCGCAGGACCTCCTCGTGGTCCGGTCCATGGGCTTCGACCCGATCGGCTGGATTCTCGAGCGCGACGTCGCCGACGAGGACGCCACCGACGCCGGACCTACCGCCGAGGCGCTGACGTCCGCCTCCGTGTCGATGCCCGGTGTGCTGCTGACGCAGCTCGCCGCGCTCCGCGCACTCCGACTCCAGGGTCTCGACCCCGCGCAGGTCGCCCCCGTCAAGGTCATCGGACACTCCCAGGGCGTCGTCGCGGCGGACTCCGTCGCCGACGGCGGCGACTCCGACGGCGAGCTGCTGGCCATCGCGCAGCTCATCGGTGCGGCCGCGGTGCTGGTCGGTCGTCGCCGCGGCATCATCGGCAGCGGCGAGCGCACGCCGATGCTCGCCGTCTCCGACGTCGACCCCGCCCGCATGCAGGCCGTCGTCGACGAGATCGCAGGCGCAGTGGCACCCGAGAGCGCCCCCGTCATGGCGATTCGCAACGGCCGCCGCCGCGTAGTCGTCTCCGGACCGCCGGCGCAGCTCGCCCGCGTCCAGCAGCGCGCCGAGCAGATCGCCGCCGAGGAATCGGCCGAGCGTGAGGCGAAGAAGCGCGGCGGCGACGTGTTCTCCCCGATCTTCGAGCCGGTCTCCGTCGAGGTCGGCTTCCACCACCCGGCCTTCGCGGACGCCGTCGACACCGTCGGTGCCTGGGCCGCTCGCTGCGGCCTCGACGTCGAGCGCGCAGCCCGCCTGGCCCGCGCCTGCCTGACCGACCCCGTCGACTGGGTCGCCGAGGTGGATGCCGCGGTCGCCGCTGGTGCCTCCTGGATCCTCGACCTCGGACCCGGTGAGCTGCTCACCCGCATGACCACCGGACCGCTGCGCGGCAGCGGCGTCGGCATCGTCGCCGCATCGACCCGCGCAGGCCAGCGCAGCCTGCTCACGCCGGGCGCCGCGCCCGAGCGCCCCACTCCGTGGACCGCCTTCCGCCCGACGCTGGTCACCCTGCCCGACGGCAAGGTCGCGGTGGAAACCTCGTTCACCAAGCTGACCGGCCGCTCGCCGATTCTGCTCGCGGGCATGACCCCGACGACCGTCGACCCGAAGATCGTCGCCGCGGCCGCGAACGCAGGCCACTGGGCCGAGCTCGCCGGCGGCGGCCAGGTCACCGAGAAGATCTTCGCCGACCACGTCGCCGAGCTGTCGACGCTGCTCGAGCCCGGTCGCGCGGTGCAGTTCAACTCGATGTTCCTCGACCCGTACCTGTGGAAGCTGCACGTCGGCGGGAAGCGACTGGTCCCGAAGGCCCGCGCCGCCGGTGCGCCATTCGACGGTGTCGTCGTCACGGCAGGCATCCCCGAGCTCGAGGAAGCCGTCACGATCATCGGCGACCTGCAGGACGCCGGGATCACGCACGTCGCGTTCAAGCCGGGCACCGTCGCGCAGATCAAGTCGGTCATCCGGATCGCCGCCGAGGTTCCCGACTTCCCGGTCATCGCCCACATCGAGGGCGGTCGCGCCGGTGGCCACCATTCGTGGGAGGACCTCGACGACCTGCTGCTCGCCACCTACGCCGAGCTCCGGACCCGCCCCAACCTCGTGGTGTGTGTCGGTGGCGGCATCGGAACGCCCGAGCGGGCCGCCGACTACCTGACGGGCCGCTGGTCCGAGCAGCTCGGTTACCCGGCGATGCCGGTGGACGGCATCCTCGTCGGCACCGCCGCGATGGCGACCCTCGAGGCGACCACCTCGGCAGACGTCAAGCAAATGCTCGTCGACACCCCCGGCACCCCCGACTGGGTCGCCGCGGGCACCGCGACGGGCGGCATGGCCTCCGGCCGCAGCCAGCTCGGCGCCGACATCCACGAGATCGACAACGCGGCCTCCCGCACGGGCCGCCTGCTCGACGAGGTCGCCGGTGACGAGAAGGCCGTCGCGAAGCGTCGCGACGAGATCGTCGCCGCCCTCGACGTCACCGCGAAGCCCTATTTCGGCGACGTCGCCACCATGACCTACGAGCGCTGGCTGCGCCGGTACCTCGAGCTGGCCGTCGGCATCGACTCCGCGAAGGAGTTCGACTGCGGCACCGACTGGGCGCAGGCGTACGCCGACGCCACCGAGTCGGTGTGGCTCGACATCACCTGGCGGGACCGATTCGCGCAGATGCTGCAGCGTGCCGAGGCTCGTCTGCACCGCAACGACCGCGGCCCGATCGTCACCCAGTTCGCGGACGAGCTCATCCTCGAACGTCCCGAGGCCGCGCTGTGCACCCTTGCCGCGTGCTTCCCGGACGCCGCGACCACCGTCCTGCACCCGGCCGACGTCGCGTTCTTCGTCGCGCTGTGCAAGACGCCGGGCAAGCCGGTGAACTTCGTGCCCGTCGTCGACAAGGACGTGCGTCGCTGGTGGCGGTCCGACTCGCTGTGGCAGGCGCACGACCCGCGTTACTCCGCGGACCAGGTCTGCATCATCCCCGGTACGGTCGCCGTCGCGGGGATCACCCGCGCCGACGAGCCCGTCGGTGACCTGCTCGACCGCTTCGAGAAGGCGACCACCGACGAGCTGCTCGCCGCCGGAACCGCGCCGGTCGCGGTCGCGGGTCGTCGCCGCGCCGACGCCGATGGACTGTTCGGTGTCGTGCTCGCCGCCCCGGACGTGCTCTGGGCCGGCCGGATGACCCGCAACCCGGTCCACCGCCTCGGTGACGTGGACGCCTGGACCGTCTCCGCAACCGACGCCGCGCACGCCACCACCGGCGCGACCCTGCGGCTGCTCGACGGCGACCGGGTCGAGCTCCGGGTGCCGCTGACCGGTGATCGTGCGGTCACCATCGCGCTCACCGTTCCCTCGTCCACTCGGGACGGCGGCGCACCCGTCGTCACCGCCGGGGACGCCGAGGCCGCCATGTCGGCGCTGCTCGGAGTCGCGGCGGGTCAGGATCTGCCGACCGTCAAGGACGGAACCGCCCGCCTCAACGTCGCCTGGATCCCCGATCTGGTCGCCGACCACTCGGGCGTCACCGCGTCCGGTCTGCCGGTGTCGCTGATGCCGGGTGTCACCGCCGTGCCCGACGTCCTCGTCGGCGCCTGCTGGCCCGCGGTGTTCGCGGTGCTCGGCGCCGCTCAGACCGCGACCGGCATCCACGCCATCGAGGGCATGCTCGATCTCGTCCACCTCGACCACGCCGCCCAGCTGGTCGACGCCATCCCGGCGGACGCCGCGGTCCTCACGGTCAAGGCCGAGGGCGGCGCTGTCGTCGACACCGATCTCGGTCGTGTCGTCGAGGTCCGGGTCGAGGTCGGCGCGATGCGCGGCGAGCAGGGCGCCAACGCCCCCGTGTTCGCCACGATGGTCGAGCGGTTCGCGATCCGCGGCCGCACCGGCACCGCCGAGCTGGCCGATCCGGAGCGCGCCGGTGGCTCGCTCACCGACGCCGCGGTGGACACCCCCCGCCGCCGTCGCCGCCAGACCACGATCGTCGCGCCGCGGCACATGGCCGCGTTCGCACAGGTCTCGGGCGACCACAACCCGATCCACACCTCCGACAACGCTGCGTTGCTCGCCGGTTTGGGCAGCCCGATCGTGCACGGAATGTGGCTCTCCGCCGCCGCCCAGCAGGTCGTCATCGCCGTCGATCCCGAGGCCACGGTCCCGGCACGCCGCCTGACGGCGTGGACGGCCCGCTTCCTCGGCATGGTCCGCCCGGGTGCGCTGATCGACGTCCGCGTCGACCGGGTCGCACACGACGCCGGTGCCGAGATCGTCGAGGTCGGCTGCCGCGTCGACGGTGAGCTGGTGATGGTCGCGACCGGCCGCACCGCAGCGCCGAAGACGGTGTACGCGTTCCCCGGTCAGGGCATCCAGCGTCCTGGCATGGGCCTCGACGCCCGCGCCCGGTCGAAGGCCGCCCGCGACATCTGGGATCGCGCCGACAAGCACACCCGCGAGGCGCTCGGCTTCTCGATCCTCGCGGTGGTCCGGGACAACCCGACCGTCGTCAAGGCTCGCGGCGTCACCCACAAGCACCCGGACGGCGTGCTGCACCTGACCCAGTTCACCCAGGTCGCGATGGCGACCCTCGGTGTCGCGCAGGTCGCGGAGCTCCGCGAGTCCGGAGCGTTCGTCGAGGGTTCCTACCTGGCCGGTCACTCGGTCGGGGAGTACAACGCGCTCGCCGCCGTCGCAGGCGTGCTGCCGCTCGAGGCGGTCCTCGAGGTGGTCTTCCAGCGCGGCTCCGCCATGCACGCCCTGGTTCCGCGTGACGCGCAGGGCCGATCCGACTACCGGATGGGCGCGATCCGCCCGTCGCAGTTCGGTGTCGACGACGCCGATCTGGAGGCCTTCGTCGCCGGAGTCTCGGAGCAGACCGGCGAGTTCCTGCAGATCGTGAACCTCAACCTGCGCGGCTCGCAGTACGCGATCGCCGGCACCGTCGCGGGCCTCGACGCCCTCGAGAAGGAGATCGACCGCAAGCGCGCCGAGGTCGGTGGCAAGCGGGCGTTCATCCTGGTCCCCGGTATCGACGTGCCGTTCCACTCGAACGTCCTGCGCGGCGGCGTCGACGACTTCCGCGAGCGCCTGCTGGCGCTGCTGCCGGAGGAGATCGACCCGGCCATCCTGATCGGGCGCTACATCCCGAACCTGGTGCCCAAGCCGTTCAACCTGGGCCGTGAGTTCATCCAGGAGATCGCGGACCTGGTGCCGTCCGAGCAGCTCGCCGCGGTCCTCGCCGACTTCGACACCTGGTCGGCGCAGCCTGTCGCGCTGACCCGCGTCGTGCTCGCCGAGCTGCTGGCCTGGCAGTTCGCCAGCCCGGTGCGGTGGATCGAGACTCAGGACCTGCTGTTCTCGGAGGAGGCCGACGGCGGCCTCGGTATCGAGCGGTTCGTCGAGATCGGCCTCGCCGCCACCCCGACGGTCGCCAACCTGGCGTCGCAGACCCTCAAGCTGCCCGGTCGCGTCGGTGGCCCGGTCGAGGTGCTCAACATCGAGCGCGAGGCCGGCGTCGTCTACTCCACGGACACCGATCCGGCGCCCGTCGAGGACGACGAGCCGGAGGCCCCCGTTGCGGAGACGGCACCCGCGGCCGCCGCTGCTCCGGCACCCGCCGCCGCTCCCGCGGCTCCGTCCGGTGGCCCGCGTCCCGACGACATCGCGTTCGCGGCGTCCGACGCCACCAACGTGCTGATCGCGTTGTGGACCAAGCTGCGTCCCGACCAGATCGGTCCCGCCGACACCATCGAGGCGCTCTGCGACGGCGTGTCCTCACGTCGTAACCAGCTGCTCGTCGACCTCGGCTCCGAGCTGTCGCTCGGCGCGATCGACGGCGCCGCGGATGCCGACATGGGTTCGCTGGCCGTCACGGTCAACAAGCTGGCCCGCACCTACAAGCCGTTCGGCCCGGTGCTGTCCGACTCGCTGAACGACCACCTGCGCAAGGTGTTCGGTCCGTCCGGTAAGCGTCCGGCGGCCATCGCCGACCGCGTCACCAAGGTGTGGGAGCTCGGCGCGGGCTGGGCCAGCCACGTCACCGCCGAGGTCGCACTCGGCACCCGCGACGGCTCGTCCGTCCGCGGCGGCGCGATGGGCGGTCTGCACGAGGGTGCGCTGTCCGACGGCGCTGCGGTCGACGCGGTCGTCGACGCTGCCGTGCAGTCGGTGGCGGCTCGCCGCGGTGTCGCGGTGTCCATGCCCGCCGCAGGTGGCGGCGCCGGTGGCACGGTCGACGCCGCCGCGCTGGGCGAGTTCACCGAGCACATCACCGGACGCAACGGCGTTCTCGCCTCCGCGGCCCGGCTGGTGCTCGAGCAGCTCGGCCTGAACGAGCCGGCGGCCGCCGCGTCGGGCGATGCCGACAGCGAGTTGGTCGACCTGGTCTCCGCCGAGCTCGGCTCCGACTGGCCGCGCCTGGTCGCGCCGGCGTTCGACGCCCGCAAGGCCCTGCTCCTCGACGACCGGTGGGCCACCGCCCGTGAGGACCTCGCCCGGTTGTGGATCGGCGATCACGCTGCCGTCGTCTCGGTCACCGACGCCGATTTCACCGGTGCCGGACCGGCGGTCGCCGCGCACGCCGACTGGTGGAAGCGTCGCGCCGAGGCCGAGGGCCGCGAGGAGCTAGTCGGCGTGTACGCGACGATCGCCGAGGCCGCACAGGTCAAGGACGCGTTCAGCGGACAGTGGTCGGATCAGGTCGCCGTCGTCACCGGCGCCAGCAAGGGCTCAATCGCGGCGTCGGTCACCGGCCGGCTGCTGCGTGGCGGTGCGACCGTCTTCGTCACCACCTCCCGCCTCGACGAGGAGCGGGTCGGCTTCTACCGGAAGCTGTACCGCGAGAACGCCCGCGCGGGCGCGTCGCTGTGGGTGGTTCCCGCCAACATGGCGTCCTACACCGACGTCGACGCCCTGATCGACTGGATCGGCCAGGAGCAGACGGAGACCGCGGGCGGCGCGAAGAAGCTGGTCAAGGAGGCCGCAACTCCGACGATGCTGTTCCCGTTCGCCGCGCCGCGCGTGATGGGCGAGCTCTCCGACGCAGGCGCTCGCGCCGAGATGGAGATGCGGGTCCTGCTGTGGTCGGTCGAGCGGCTCGTCGCCGGACTGTCCCAGATCGGATACGACCGCGACGTCGACACCCACCTGCACGTGGTGCTGCCGGGCTCCCCGAACCGCGGACTGTTCGGCGGTGACGGCGCCTACGGCGAGTCGAAGGCGGCGCTCGACGCCCTCGTCGGCCGCTGGAACGCCGAGCGCAGCTGGGCAGAGCGGGTCACGCTGGTCCACGCGCTGATCGGATGGGTCCGCGGCACCGGCCTCATGGGCGGCAACGACCCGATGGTCGACGCCGTCGAGGCCAAGGGCGTGCGCACCTGGTCGACGGACGAGATGGCCGAGCAGCTGCTCGGCGCCTGCACCCCGGAGACGGTGAAGCAGGCGGCGGTC
The DNA here is from genome assembly GCF_042681175.1 of Rhodococcus gannanensis. Taxonomy (NCBI): domain Bacteria; kingdom Bacillati; phylum Actinomycetota; class Actinomycetes; order Mycobacteriales; family Nocardiaceae; genus Rhodococcus; species Rhodococcus gannanensis. The sequence goes on along the minus strand of NZ_JBHUFB010000021.1, from coordinate 63,006 downwards.
GCTCCGGTCTCGCTCGACCTCACCGGCGGACTCGGTGACGCACAGCTCGACCTGGTGGCCCTGTCGCGGGCGGCTGCCGAGGCCGCCGAGGCCGAGGACACGGAGGAACTCGCCGAGGAGACCATCGCCGCGCTGCCCGCTCCGCCGCGGGTCGTCGACGAGCTGCCCGCCCCGACATGGCCGGAACTCGACGTCGCCCCGTCCGACCTGGTGGTCATCGTCGGTGCCGGCGAGCTCGGCCCCTACGGCTCCGCACGCACCCGCTTCGAGATGGAGGTCGACGAGCAGCTCTCGGCGGCAGGCGTTCTCGAGCTTGCGTGGAACACCGGTCTCATCGGCTGGGAGCAGGATCCGAAGCCCGGCTGGTACGACGCCGAGACCGGTGAGCTCGTGCCGGAGGAGGAGATCGCCGACCGCTACCACGACATCGTCGTCGAACGCTGCGGCATCCGCCGCTACGCCGACGAGGGTGCGATGGTCGACAACACCATGCCGCTGATGACGTCGGTGTTCCTCGACAACGACCTGACCTTCGTGGTCGGCTCCGAGGCCGAGGCGCAGGCGTTCGTGGACTCCGACCCGGAGCACACGATCGCGTCGCAGCAGCCCGACAGTGGCGACTGGCAGGTCACCCGCAAGGCAGGCACCGAGATCCGGGTGCCGCGCAAGGCGAAGCTGACCCGCACCGTCGGCGGCCAGATCCCGACCGGTTTCGACGTCACCAAGTGGGGCATCCCCGCGGACATGGCGGGCTCGGTGGACCGGGTCGGCCTGTGGAACCTGGTCACCACGGTGGACGCTTTCCTCACGGGCGGCTTCACCCCGTCGGAGCTGCTGCGCTGGGTGCACCCGTCGACGGTTGCCAACGTGCAGGGCACCGGTATGGGCGGCATGACGTCGATGCGCTCGCTCTACATCGACACCCTGCTCGGGGAGTCGCGGCAGAACGACATCCTGCAGGAGGCGCTGCCGAACGTCATCGCCGCGCACGTCATGCAGTCGTACGTCGGCGGCTACGGCGCGATGGTGCACCCGGTCGCGGCGTGCGCCACGGCTGCGGTCTCCGTCGAGGAGGGCGCCGACAAGATCCGCCTCGGCAAGGCGACCTTCGCGGTCGCCGGTGGCTTCGACGACCTCGGCATCGAGGGCATCGTCGGGTTCGGTGACATGTCGGCCACCGCGAAGTCGGAGGAGATGGCCGCGAAGGGCATCAGCGACCGCCGGTTCTCGCGGGCCAACGACCGTCGACGCGGCGGGTTCGTCGAGTCGGCCGGTGGCGGCACCATCCTGCTGGCGCGTGGCGATGTCGCGCTGGAGATGGGCCTGCCGGTGCTGGGTGTGGTCGCGTGGGCGGGTTCGTTCGCCGACGGTGTCCACACCTCCATCCCCGCTCCCGGTATCGGTGCCCTCGGCGCCGGTCGTGGCGGGCAGGACTCGCAGCTCGCGCTGTCGCTGAATGCGCTCGGTGTCACCGCCGACGACATCTCGGTGATCTCCAAGCACGACACCTCCACGGCCGCGAACGACCCGAACGAGGCCGAACTGCACGAACGTCTGGCGGCGGCCCTGGGTCGAAGCGAGGGCGCCCCGCTGTTCGTCGTCTCGCAGAAGACGCTGACCGGTCACGCCAAGGGCGGCGCCGCGGCGTTCCAGCTGATCGGCCTGTGCCAGGTCCTCAGCCAGGGCATCGTGCCGCCGAACCGCAGCCTCGACTGCATCGACGACAAGATGGCCGAGTTCTCGCACCTCGTCTGGCCGCGGGAGCCGCTCAAGTTCGGCGGGCAGTTCCCGCTCAAGGCCGGTCTGCTCACCAGCCTCGGCTTCGGTCACGTCTCCGGACTGATCGCGGTCGTGCACCCGCAGGCGTTCGTCGAGGCGGTCCCCGCGGACCGTCGGGCGGCCTACCTGGAGCAGGCGCGGAAGCGGACCGTCGACGGTCAGCGTCGCCTCGCGGCAGCGATGTGCGGTGGCGCGGACCTGTACGAGCGTCCCGCGGATCGTCGCTTCGGCGGGGATTCGGTGCCGGCGAAGGCAGCCCGGGAACTCGAGGCGAACGTGCTGCTCTCCGAGGCCGCGCGCCTCGGCGACCGCGACGTCTACACCTCCGGACTGCCGGGGTGCCAGTAGATGGCAATCCTCGGAATCGGTTTCGACCTGGTGACGGTCTCCGAGTTCGCGGAACAGCTGTCCCGGCCGGGAACTGCGATGAAGAGCAGTTTCCGGCCCGGGGAGCGCCGTTACTGCGAGGCCAAGGCCGACCCGGCACGGCACTACGCCGTCCGGTGGGCGGCGAAGGAAGCGGTCATCAAGGCGTGGGCGTCCTCGCGGTTCGCCCGGCCGCCGTCAGTCGGTGACAACGCCTACGTGCAGGTGGAAGTCGTCAACGACGCCTGGGGCCGGCCGTCGATCAAGTTGCACGACGAGGCGGCGCAGTTCCTTCCGGGCGCGATCATCCACCTGTCCCTGACCCACGACGGGGACATGGCGGGTGCGATGGTCGTGATCGAGGAACCGGACCTCGTGGCACCGGTGGCGCGCTGACTCCACGACGACGCAGCGGGCCCGGCGGTGGAAACGTCCATCGCCGGGCCTGCGGCGTCGTGCCTGTCCTCGCCTTCCTCAGTGAGGAGTCAGGCGTCCACGGAGTGCCGACCGGATCGGCTGCCCGAGTAGGCCGCGCGGCGTGCATCGGCGACCCACTCGGGCCACATCTCGAGCCCGTCGGGGTGGTGAAGAACAGGGTCGAAGTCGGGCTGTTCCTCGTCGTCGCCGATGGACACCGGAGTTTCGAGCGACAACCGGCCGGCCGCCGTGGTGTCGGACCGGGAACGTGCCAGTGACAACGTGAAGTGCAGCGGGTCGGCAGTGGACAACGCGTTCAGCGATGCGGTGCGCGGTTGGCCGGCATCCGGGGAAGCGAGAACCCAGGTGCGGGAGTCGTTGTCAGGGGTGCGAAACGCGTTGAGGCTGCTGTACTGCGCGGTGGACCAGCTCAGTGCTGGGCAGGGGAGGAACCGGGTGACCGGGTCCGTCGACGCGAGAAGCAGGTCCCAGGGTCGCGCTGCGAGATGCAGCCTGATGGAGAGTCCGAGGATGTCCGGCACGGACCCGGGAAGTCCGACGCCCCGGGAGAGCCGGACGGTGACCGGTACACGTCCTTGAACGGGCCACCAATGGGAACCCAGTTCCGCATGGCCCTGAGCCACCACACCATGGGCGTGGAACACCCGAGCGCGGCGCAGCGTCGACGCAAGGCTGAAGGGCACTCGGAGTGCGCTGTCGATGTAGTTCATGACAGTCGCGATACCCGAATCCACGTGGTTTCAACCCGGCGTCAGCGTTCCTGGCTGGCGCGTGACTCCTTCTCTGCGACCAGGAGGTAGGCGGCCATCAGCCGCTTCAGCTCGGCGACCGCCTCCGAATGGGCCTGGCCGTCCTGAACGGAGAAGTTGAGCATCGAGTAGACGACGTGGACGAGCACCTCCGCCATCATGATCCGGCGGTCCCAATCGGTGCGCGGCGTCAGCGGCGCGAGCATCGTCGCGATCTTCTCGGCGAGCTGCTTCTCGCTGATCTTGCCGGTCGCCCGGGTGGACGGCGTCGACTGCATCGCCAGCCACACCTCCCGACGCGACGGGTCGGACGTCCACAGCATCGCCAGGTGGTCGACGAAGTTGTCGAGGAACCGCAGCCAGTCCAGCGACGGGATGACGCCGTCGAACTGTTCGAGCTCGTCGCGGACCGAGGCGAAGTCCTGACGGTTCAGCTCGCACACGATGACGTACTTGTTCGCGAAGAACTGGTACAGGGTGCCGATCGGGACGTCGGCGCGCGAGGCCACTTCCTCGCAGGTGAACGACTCGAACCCGACCTCGGTCAGGAGGTCGCGGGACGCGGAGAGCAGGGCGTCGAACTTGCGGCGACTGCGTTCCTGCGTCGGCAGTTTGCGGGGGAGGAGTTCCAGGGGTTCCGGCACTTCGTCCGTGCCGACGACAGCATCGAGCGCCGGGTCCGCGCGTCGCGGGGCTCTGGTGCTCGACTCCACGCGTTCCACCCTAGCCCGCGTCGCCCACGCAATCGACGAACCCCGGAATCTGGTGTTTCTCGCGGTACCGGAAACCGCGCCGTCCGCCGCCCTGTCGGCGACAGGGGAGACCGCGGATCTGGCAGAAAGTGGCGTTCGTTCGGGTGATCGAGATGAACGGGCCGTTCAATCAGTCGGGTGTGGAGGTGGGTGGGTGGGGTGCGCCGGGGTGTCGGAGGGCGTCGATACCCTCGCGCGGTGCCCACGTTCACCGGTGCCTCCACACTCACCGACACCACGCTCGGACTCGCTCTCGGCCCCGCGCTGACACCCGACGGAGCCACGCTGCGCGCCGGCTTCTTCCACGGGTTCGCGACCCGGCCGCAGGTGCTCGCACGAGGGCTGCTGGTGCTGGCCGACGTCACCGCCACGCGCTACGTGAACTACACGCCCGCATCGCTGCGTGATCCGGTCCTGACGGCGAACGGGGATCGGCTTCGCGCCGAGTGCTTCTCGGCGTGCAACGGGGTGTACGCGCGTCTGGACCTGCTCGGCGACGGCTTCGACGGCGGCGACATCGGACTCGGCACAACGAATGTCGACATCGGGACGACGATGCGACGGCAGCTCTCCGCGATGCGCCGCAGCGACCTGCTGCACCTCGACGTCGGTGTCGCGGGAATGGCCCTGTCGCAGCCGGGCACGACGAGCGTCGAACGTCCCGTCGACATGCCCGACCGGTGGATTCGCGCCCTCGGCAACACCGCCGAGATGCATCGTGGACTGCGTCGCGCCCTCGACTGCGACGCCGCTGCTGCGCGCCGGTTCCTCGCGGCGCTGCCACCGGTCACGGGTGTCGCTCGCAGCGGGTGGTTGACCGCGGACCGCAGTGGTGTGCGGATCGCGACCCGACCGGCGCGCGACGCGGTACACGTCGCGGGGTTGCATCGGCTCGCGGCGGCGAAGCGCCTCCTGCCGCACGTCCAGGGACTCACCCTGTACGGACCTGCAGATCCGGTGCCGGGCCCGGTGGCGGTCGAAGTGCACCTGCCCGCCGGCCGGCTGACCCTCGGGCTGACGGAGGAACCGTGGCGCGGCCACTCGGGGGAGGGTGCGCTGCTGCCCGCGTTGGCGGCGCCGACGGTGATGGAGGACGCCGAGCTGATCTCTGCGATCCTCGCGTTCGATCCCGTCGTCGACGTGTCCCGGCTGGCTCGGGAGTCCGCACTCGACGACGGTGCGGTCCGCGACGCCCTCGCCGTCCTCGCCTCGTCGGGGCGGGTCGGCTGGGATCTTCACGACAACGCGTGGTTCCACCGCGAACTGCCCGACGACCCGGACCGTGCCCTCGCCGACAACCCCCGTCTCGTGGCGGCGCGGGCCCTGGTCGACGACGGCGCGGTCACGGACGACGGTGGCGAGGTGTGGACGGTCCGCACCGCACGCGGCGACCACCGTGTCACGCGGTCGCCGGACCGGTGCACCTGCACCTGGTACCTGCGGCACGCCGGCCGCCGCGGACCGTGTAAACATCAACTCGCCGTACGTATCACCCGGAAGGACGCACTGACGTGACCGTCACACCGGCACTCGCCGACGCGATCGAGATCTTCTCCGACCTCGGCTGGCGGGGTGCGGCGATCGAGGATGCCCCCACACTGTCGCTGGGTACCGCGGAGCAGCGCCGGGCAGCCCTCGCCGGGCTGCGATCCGGCGCCTGGGGCGAATTCGGGCGGATCCGGGAGAACACCTACGGCTACATCAGCTGGGTCGACGTCGACGAGGCGGCGCTCGCGCTGTTCGCGATCAGGCTGGGTGTCGACGCGCAGCGTTCCGCGCAGATCATGCCGCACAGCAACCGGATTCCCGACGACCTCGCCGCGGATGTCCTCGCCACCCGCGGCCCGGAATTCGCGGCACGGTTCGTCGGCGCGGTGTGCGTGTCCTCCCGCCGGGCATGGGAGCACTGCACATCGGCGCACGCCGGCGTCGCGGTGCGGTTGGTCGCCCGGCACACCCTCCCGGTTCCCGAGAACATCGAGTACCTCAAGGACTGGGCCGTGTACGCCCTCGGCGCCCTCACCGGGCGGGGCGAGCTGTTTCCCGACTCCCGCGGCTGGATGGACGCCGCGGCGATCGAGTCCGGGTACGCCGCTCACGCTCGTGTCGCCGTCGCGGTGGGAATGCCCGCGACGGGCCCCTTCCCGGAGACCCTGCTGCCCGCGATCGAACGTGGCTGGATCGACCGCGACGAGGTGGTCGAGCTGGCGTTCGCGGCGCTCGACGCGGCGCAGCGGCCCGGCGACCGGAAGGCGTGGTTGCAGTTGCTGCTCGGCGGACTCGCGGTCGGGGACGATGTGCTGCAGGATCGCGCCGACGCGCTGATCTCGGTGCTGGCCTTCGGTGATCCGTTCGTCGTCGAGGCCCTGACGCCCGTCCTCGTGGCCGACGCGGACGACGACCTCCTGGTCGACCTGCTCACCGTCGCACTCGGGGTGAAGACCCGCAAGGCCCGCCGGTTGGTTCTGAAAGCCGTTGCCGCCAGACCGAAACCGGGCGCCGACGCGGTGGACGCGCTGACGCCACTGGTGGCGGAGCACGCAGCCGACGGGGATCGTACGCTCGTACGCGCCGCGGAGGCGGTCCTCGCCGCCTGGGACGTGACGGTGGACGCGGCCGAGGCGGAAGCGGATCCGGTGCGGGGCCTGTGGCGCGCCACCCCACCGCTGTGGGAGGTGCCGCGGTTCGAACTCGGAAACGTCGGCCCCGCAGCCCTCACCGATGCCGCCGCCGCATTGCTCTCCCGTGGGTCGAGTGCGGTCGACGTCGAGGTCGAGCATTTCCTCGCACTGGCGAACGCGGTCGCGCACGACGATCCGGACGCCGCCCGCGCGGCGCTGCGGGGTGTCCCGGAGAACTGGATCGAGGGTCTGTGCGTGGTGCCGTCGTGGCGGGACGGCGGCGACAACCCGCTGCGTGATCGTGACTCCGACAGCGATTCGCTGTGGGTGAGCGCGACGGTGTGGGAGCCGTTGCGGGCGCGGGAAGCCGCGGTCGTGGCTCGGCTCGGCGCCGCGCCGAACCTGCTGTCCACCCCGTCGTGGGTGGATCTGCGAATCGACCCCGCGGACCTGCTCGAACGGGTTCGTGAGTACACGGCGACGGGCGCGGCCGCCGCGGAAGCCGATCTGTACCTGGCGATGACGCGCCTCGACCTGGCCTCGATGACCGACACCCGGCGTGCCGAGTTCGCCTCCCTCGCGGTGCCGGTCGTGCTGCAGTCCGGTGAGCCCATGACGGTCACCGTGGGCGGTGCGATCGCCGCGTACGCCGTGGATCCGGTGGTGGAGCCGCCCGTCGTGGTCGACGCGCGGTGGAAGTCGTGGCGGCCGGCTCTGACGCTGCCTGATGCGTTGGCGGACTTCCCGCCGCGACTCGACGACGAGTCGTACCGGACGCCGGGCCTCGCGGTGTTCCCCACCTGGGGCGACGCGGCGGGAAGCGACGTCACGCACGACGAGTCGGCGGAACGCGGAGCCGTGCTGCGACAGGCCGCCCGCCGGGCCGTCCCGTTCACCCCGGGGCTCGCGGTCAACATGCTCGGCGCCCAACGCGGTTTCCATCACGCCGCGGCGGCGGACGGCGGCGCGGCGGTGGTCGAGGCGTGGCAGCGGGGGCTGCTGCGCCCGGGGGTCGCCGACGTCCGGCTGTTGGACTGGAGCGCCGCGCCGCCGCGGAACCTCGCGGCGTTCGCGCGGTCCGCGGTCGACCTGGCGGAGGAGGGACTGCTGTCGGTGCTGTGGCCGGTACTCGACGCGCTCGTCGGTGCCGGGCTCGAGGCGCCGCGGATGCCCGCCGGGACCGCCGACGTCGCCGAGGCGATCGCGCGGTTGCTCCCGGAGGCGCGCGCCGCCGTCGACGCCGGTGCCGCTGACGCGGCGGTCCTCGATCTGCCGGGCACCCGTGGTCTCGCGGCACGCCCGGGCAGTTCGCGTGCGGCACAGGTCGCCCGCGCAATCGTGGCCCAACTTCCCGAACCCACCGCCGCGGCACCGCTGCCGCCTGCGCCCGCCACCGGGCCCGAGTTCGCGCAGGTCTGGGCCGACGGCGCGGGAACCGCACCCGCGACTCCGGACGGCGTCACTCTGACCGCCGCCTGGGCGGACCCTGCCGCGCCCACGAAACGCATCGTCCTCGACCTCACCCTGCCGGGCCGTGTCGACCGCTTCCGCGTGGACAAGGGCTGGTACTACGACCTCGAGTGCGAAGGTCAGTGCGCCGCAACGAGATACACACGCGATTCACCTTCGGAGCGTGGCCCCCGTGATTCCTGGCTGTACTGGGACGCCGACGCCGGGGCGCTCGCCGTCGCCGAGCACCGGAACCGCACCGCCGGCACGGATGCCCCGCTCGACCGGAACGGGCCGGTGCCGCCGCTGACCACGTCGATGGTTGCGGTCGTGCTCGCCGGTCTCTGCCACGACGCACCGGACCTGTACTACGTCACCGCGATCCTGACAGCCCGTGCGGTCGGGTCCGAATCGGTCCGCGCTGCGATGCGGGCCCTGCTCACCCAACCCGATGTCAGCCCCGCCCGGATGATGAAAGTGCTCGAGAGCGACCCCGAGCTCTTGCCCGTGCTGTGGCCCGTCCTCACCGAGTCGGTGCGGTGTGCGGCCGAGACGAGCGGCCCGTTGCCACGCTGGCTGAACCGGGTGCTCGACGTCGCAATGCGTTCCGCGCCGGTGCTTCGCGAGGCGGCGCTCCGCGGACTGATCCCCGAGGATGCCGCGGCGTGGACCGGACTGGCGGCGGTGGCCGGGCGTACGGGATCAGCGGCTGCGGTGGTCAAGGCCCGCACGCTGCTCGGGGAGCTGGGGCTGCCTGCGGTCAGCGCGTGAGCCGCCGCCGGTACAGGACGTTCGCCCAGACGAATCCGACGATCGCGATCCCGGCGCACCAGGCGACGGCGAGCCAGGCATTCGACCCGATCTCGGTTCCGGTCAGCAGCCCCCGGACCGTCTCGATCACTGGTGTCACCGGTTGGTTCTCGGCGAACCCCTGCAGCCAGGTCGGCATGGTCTCGGCGGGGACGAACGCGCTGGACACGTAGGGGACGAACATGATCACGAAGGTGAACCCGCTGGCGGCCTCGGGGTTCCGGGCGATCAGCCCCAACGCCGTGGACAGGTAGGAGAGCGCGACGAGGAACAGGGCGAGCAGCGCGAACGTCGCCACCCAGCGGACCGGGTCGGCGGTCGGCCGGAAGCCCATGACGACCGCCACCGCGATCACGAGCGCCGCGGTGATGAGGTTTCGTGCCACACTCGCGAGGACGTGGCCGGTGAGGAAGGCGGATCGGGCGATGTCGAGGGTGCGGAAACGGTCGACGATGCCCTCCGTCATGTCGGAACAGACGCTCACCGCGGTTGTCGCGGCGCCGAACGCCGCACAGAGCAGGATGATTCCGGGCACGACGTAGTTCAGGTAGTCGGTGCCGGTGTCGATCGCACCGCCGAACACGTACACGAACAGCAACATCAGCGCGATCGGCAGTGCCAGCGCCATGATCACCGAGTCGGGGCTGCGCAGCAGGTGGGTGAGGTTGCGGCGCAGCAGGATCGTGGTGTCGGCGACCGTGCCGGGAAGGGTGGGAGTGCTCATCGCGCAACCGCTTTCGTCGTGGTCTCGCTGCTGCGCTGCGAGCCGGTGAGTGCGAAGAAGACGTCGTCGAGATCGGGTGTGTGCAGCTCGACGCGCTCGACTGTCAGTGTCTCGTCGATGCGGTCGAGAAGTGCGCGGAGTGAAGCGATGCTGCCGTCGGTGGGCGCGGTCAGCGCGAGGGCGTTCGCGTCGACGGTGGCATCGGACAGTGCGCCCGCCGCGCGCCGAAGGTCCTCGGGGGAGCCGAAGTGGAGCTCGACGTGCCCGCCGGGGACGAGGGCCTCGAGTTCACGCGCCGTGCCCTCGGCGACGATCCGGCCGCGGTCGAGGACGGCGATCCGGTCGGCCAGTTCGTCGGCCTCGTCGAGGTACTGGGTGGTGAGGAACACCGTGACGCCGCTGCGGACCAGTTCGCGCACGACCGACCACATCTCGCGCCTGCTGCGGGGGTCGAGTCCGGTGGTCGGCTCGTCGAGGAACAACACCTCGGGATCGCCTGCCAGGCTCATTGCGATGTCCAGGCGCCGGGCCATACCACCGGAGTAGGTGCCGGCCCGTCGGTCCGCGGCCGCGGTGAGATCGAACCGCTCCAGGAGCTCGTCGGCCCGCTTCCGTGACGAGCGTCGACCGAGGTGGTTCAGCTCGCCGACGAGGGTGATGTTCTCGCGGCCGGTGAGCAGCTGGTCGATCGCGGCGAACTGGCCGGTGACGCTGATGGCGCGGCGGACCGCGCGCGCGGACCCCGGCAGCGGGTGCCCGGCGACGACGACGGACCCGGAGTCGAAGGGCAGTGCGGTGGAGAGGATTCGGACGGCCGTCGTCTTGCCCGCGCCGTTGGATCCGAGCAGGGCGAACACGGTGCCTGCGGGGACCTCGAGGTCGACACCGGTGAGTACGTGCTGGTCGCCGAACGATTTGTGGAGATCTGTCACCGCGATCGCGGTCGTATGTGCGGTCATGTCTCGCTCCCGGAGAGTAACTGCGTATGGCATAAACTATTGTTTAGACCATACGCAGTTTTAGGATGAGCGCAAGTGTCGAACGGTGGAAGGGAGTCTCGTGGAGGACTCGGAGGTGGTGTCGGATCCGGATCTCCCGCGCTCGGTGCGGCTCGCCTGGGGAATGGAGAAGGCCGGCGCGCGCGGCCCGAAACGCGGACTGAGTCTCGAGCGGATCGTCGACTCGGCGGTCGAGGTGGCCGAGGAGGAGGGAGTCGGCGCGCTCTCGATGGCCCGGGTCGCGAAGCGTCTCGGGTTCACCACGATGTCCCTGTACCGATACGTCGCGAGCAAGGACGAGCTGATCGACCTGATCAGCGACCGGGTGATCGGTCCGCCGCCGGTCGTCCCCGCCGGATCGTCGTGGCGAACGGGCTTGCGGCACTGGGCCCGCGCCGAGTACGACCAGCTGATGCGGCACCGCTGGTGGCTGCAACTCGCCGTGGGCTCGTCCCCGCCCACCGGCCCGAACAACATCGCGTGGCTCGACGTCGGACTCGGCACCCTGGCGGACACGCCGCTCTCGCCCGCACTGCGTTTCCAGGTCGTCCTCAACACCTCGCTGTTCGTCATCGGCCGCGCCCGGTTCGCCGCCGACTTCTTCGCCGCCTCCGTGGACCCGGCCGCCGAGCGTGGCGTTGCCCGGTACGACTACGGGTTCGTGATCGGGAGGCTCGTCGCGGGCGGCGACTTTCCCCATCTCGCCGCGACGTTGTCCGACGGTGCGTTCGACGCAGACGAGGGAGTCGAGTGGAGCGACGCCGACTTCCTGTTCGCCCTCGACCTGTTCCTCGACGGAGTGGAGAAGCTCGTCGACCGGAGTTCCTGACGTGTTCACCCGATCCGGGTGAATGTTGCCCGGCGTGCTGCGCTCGGCGGCCGCGGGGCGGATAGTGCAAGGAGGAAGCCTGCGCCGTCGCCTGCCTCCCCGGTCCGCGGCGGCCCGTCCGACGGGATGGTGGAGCCGATGAGCGTCGAGACAGCCGGAGAACCGAAGTCCGCGCGCGTGCTGAGTTCCGCACCGCGACAGCAGTACATCACCTGGATCGCCCTGGCGATGATGACGACCAGTTCCGTCGCCAGCCTGCGGTCGGCGCCGTCGATGGCGGTGTACGGACTCGCATGCATATTCCTCTACGTGGTGCCGGCGATCGTCTTCCTGCTACCGACGTCGCTGGTGTCCGCGGAACTGGCCTCGGGGTGGTCCGGCGGCGTGTACCGCTGGGTCGGCGAGGGCATCTCCGACAAGGCGGGATTCCTCGCCGTGTGGTGTCAGTTCGCGATGACGATCTTCTACTACCCGACGTTGCTCGCCTACGTGGCGAGCACGTTCGCGTACGTCATCAACCCGGCGCTGGCGTCGAACGGCCTGTACACCGCGATCATCATCGTGACGCTGTTCTGGACCGGTGTCTTCGTCTCGTCCCGTGGCATGAAGGCGGTCGCCGGACTGTCCAGCGCCGGACTCGTTCTCGGGACCCTGATCCCCGGCGCCCTGCTGATCGTGATGGGCATCGTGTTCCTCGGGCAGGGGAACACGTCGGCCGCGCCGATGGAACTGTCGGCGCTGCTTCCCGCCTGGACCGGAATCGCGTCGCTCGTGCTGATCGTCAACAACTTCCTCTCCTACTCGGGGATGGAGATGAACGCGGTGCACGTGTCGAGCCTGCGCAAGCCGGCCTCGGAGTTCCCGAGGGCGATGTTCGTCGCCATGGGTCTCGTCCTCGCGATCTTCATCCTGCCCGCCATCGCCATCAGCTGGGTCGTCCCCGCCGAGAAGCTGTCTCTGACGGCGGGCGTCATGCAGGCATTCGACTCGTTCTTCGCCTACTTCGGCTTCGGTTGGGCCACTCCGATTCTCGCGTTGATGCTGATCGCCGCCTCACTCGGCGGAATGCTGACGTGGCTGGCCGGGCCCTCGAAGGGGCTGCTGATGATCGGGCGGCAGGACGGCTTCCTCCCGCCGATCCTGCAGCGGCTGAACAAGCACGGCATCCAACGGAACATCCTTGTGGCACAGGGCGCGGTGACGACGGTGATCGCACTGCTGTACGCGTTCATTCCCGAGGTGTCGAGCGCCTACTGGATCCTCTCGGTCATCACGACCCAGGTGTATCTGGTCGTGTACGTGCTGATGTTCGTCGCGGCGATGCGGCTGCGCCGCAGCAAGCCGGACCATCCTCGCGGCTACCGCGCGCCTGCGTTGTTCGTCCTGTGCTGGGTCGGGCTGGTCTCGAGCGTCGCGGCCTTCCTGATCGGGTTCGTCCCGCCCTCGCAGTTCGGCGGCGGCAGCGTCTTCGTGTACGTGCTCATCGTCGGTGGCGGATTCGGCATCGTGGGCCTCGGTGTTCCCCTGCTGATCCTCGCGCTGCGCAAGCCGTCGTGGAAGCAGGATCTCACCGTCGACCCGACGAGCGCCGTCGCCGCGGCGCAGGACCCGACGAGCGGGGAGGAGTGACATGGACACGCCGACACCGAGTTCGGATCAGTCACCGCCCCCGCCGGACCCCGATGCGGTGAGCCTGGCGCCGGGGGACGACCTCCACGAGCGACCCGAGAACACCCACCTGATCCTGTATCTCGCTGCCTTCGCGCTGTTCGTGGGCCTGACCGTGTGGGGACTCGTTGCGTATCAGCACAGTGAGAACGACGACCAGGCACGCGAGAAGGCGATCGAGCTGGCGGTTCTGTTCTCGGCGTCCGACCTGAAGTCGCCCGACATCGACGCCACCGCACGGGTGCTGGGCACCGACGGCGGTGCCGCATGCGCCGACGACGGCAGTGCGTTGCGGGAAAGCCTGTTCCATCAGCAGATCGTCAACGGCGCGGCCGGGCCCGGACAGCGTCCGATCCTGGTCGCCAGGAACCTCCTCGAAGGTGAGCGGCTCGTGCTCACGGTCTACTGCCCGGACCGGCTGCCCGAGTTCGACGCCTGGGTCGACGGTCTGAAACTCGAAGCCGGGGAATGATCCCCGGCGCAGGAGAGGAGTTGGCGTGGCGGACGAGGTGACGACTCGCGACGTGCGGTCGGCGGTGCAGGAGCTGATGCCGACGGCGAAGGACGAGCTTGCGACGCTCGTGGGGTTCCGATCCGTGGCGGATCCCCGTCAGTTCCCACCGGAGGGGTGTCTCGCGGCGGCGAACTGGGTCAGGGAAGCGTTCACGGCTGCGGGCATCGGATCTGTCGACCTGGTCGAGACGGTCGACGGGTCGCATGCGGTCATCGGGCATCAACCCGGACCGCCCGGGGCGCCGACAGTACTTCTGTACTGCCACTACGACGTCCAGCCGCCCGGTGACGAGAGCAAGTGGACGACCGAGCCGTTCGAGCTCACCGAGCGGGGCGGCCGCTGGTACGGGCGAGGCGCCGCCGACTGCAAGGGCAACATCGTGGCGCATCTGCTGGCGCTGCGGGCCCTGGGGTCGCCGTTCCCCGTCGGGATCCGGGTCGTCGCCGAGGGCACCGAGGAGATGGGGACCGGCGGACTGGAGGCGCTGGTGGAGTCCCGCCCCGAACTGTTCCAGGCGGACATGATCGTCGTTGCGGACACCGGCAACGCCGCGGTGGGTGAGCCGACCGCGACCGTCACCCTGCGCGGCATCGCGAATGTCGTCGTGCACGTGGAAACCCTCGCCGGCGAGGTGCACTCGGGGATGTTCGGCGGGCCCGCGCCTGATGCGTTGGCAGCGCTGGTTCGGCTCCTCGACTCGCTGCGGGACGAGGCCGGCGACACCGTCGTCGACGGGCTGGAAAACGGACAGCAGTGGGACGGCGTCGGATACGAGGAAGCGCAGTTCCGAACCGATGCCGGCGTCCTGGACGGGGTCGGGTTGGTCGGCACGGGCGCCGTCGCGGATCGGGTGTGGGCGCGACCGGCGCTGACGATCCTGGGCATCGACTGCCCGCCCGTCGTCGGGTCCGCGGCGGCGATCCAGCCGCGGGCGTCGGCTCGGCTGAACCTGCGGGTGCCTCCCGGCATGGATCCAACGGTCGCGCAGGAGGCACTGACCAGGCATCTGGACGCCCATGCGCCGTGGGGTGCGCGGGTGACCGTCGAACCGGAGTCGGTGGGCGCACCGTTCCGGGCCCGGACCGACGGGCCCGGTTACGCCGCGCTCGCCGAGGCGATGGCGGAGGCGTTCGGGAAGCCGCTCGGCACCGTCGGGCAGGGTGGGTCGATTCCGCTGTGCAACGTCCTCGCGGAGAAGGTGCCCGGGGCGGAGATCGTGATGCTCGGCGTCGAGGAGCCGCGCTGCCTCATCCACGCGCCGAACGAGAGCGTCGATCCGTCGGAGATCGAGAACCTCGCCGTCGCCGAGGCGCTCTTCCTCCGCAGCTTCGGGTCCTGACCGACCCGCACCCGCGATTGGCTGAAAGTGCCGTTCGTGCCGTTGAAGCGCACGAACGGCACTTTCAGCCGGAAGCGGGGGTGGTCGGGGAGGTCAGACCGAGAGGTCGCGGCGGAGCTTGGCGACGTGGCCGGTGGCGCGCACGTTGTACTGCGCCACCTCGACCTTGCCGGTCTCGTCGATCAGGAACGTCGAGCGGATGACACCCTGGACCGTCTTGCCGTACATCTTCTTCTCGCCGAACGCGCCCCAGGCCGTCAGCGTGGTCTTCTCGGGGTCCGACAGCAGCGGGAACGTGAGCGCCTCGTTGTCGCGGAACTTGGCGAGCTTCGCCGGCTTGTCGGGAGAGATTCCGATCACGTCGATCCCCGCCTCGTTCAGTTCGGCGAGGTTGTCGCGAAAGTCGCACGCCTGCTTGGTGCAGCCCGGCGTGCTGGCGGCGGGGTAGAAGTAGACGACGACTTTGCGGCCGCGGTAGTCGGCGAGCGAGACGTCGTTGCCGTCGGCGTCGGGCAGCGTGAAGTCGGGCGCGGTGTCTCCGGGGGCGAGCCTGTTGTTGTCGGTC
The DNA here is from genome assembly GCF_042681175.1 of Rhodococcus gannanensis. NCBI lineage: Bacteria > Bacillati > Actinomycetota > Actinomycetes > Mycobacteriales > Nocardiaceae > Rhodococcus > Rhodococcus gannanensis. Next base: position 47,405 of record NZ_JBHUFB010000021.1, on the reverse strand, counting down.
ACGATGGCCAGGCTACTTGTCGGCGGTCGCCGGGTACGGTCATGGCAGGAAAGACCGACCATGAGAGGAAGTCCACGTGCCCAGGGACACCGAGAGCATTGAGCGCGACATCGAGCAGGCGCGCAATCAGCTCGCCGCCACCCTCGACGAGCTGAGCGTTCGCACCAACCCGAAGCGACTGCTCGAGACCACGAAGGCCGCGCTGGTCTCGAAGGCGAGCGAGCCGCCCGTCACGTTCGCGCTGATCGGTGCGGGTGCGCTGGTCGCCGTCCTGGTCCTGCGCAAGATCTTCCGCTGATACGACAGCAGGCCCCGATCCGGAAGGATCGGGGCCTGCTGTGGTGGTGCGCCATCAGGGACTTGAACCCCGAACCCGCTGATTAAGAGTCAGCTGCTCTGCCAATTGAGCTAATGGCGCGCGCCAGGACCGCGGCGAGGCGATGCCCGACACACTAGAGGCCCCGATCTTCTCGATCAGGGCCTTTCGTGGTGGTGCGCCATCAGGGACTTGAACCCCGAACCCGCTGATTAAGAGTCAGCTGCTCTGCCAATTGAGCTAATGGCGCCTGGTGCGTCCGGCGGGCCGGATGGCTCGCTCGGTGCGAAGAGAACATTAACAGCCCGGCACGGGGTATGTGAAATCGGCAGGTCAGATACGGTTTACGGCGAACGTCCCGTAACGGACGTGGGCGCGGGATCGATTGCAATGTGAACGTTATGGGCCTGTGGCTGGTCCCCCCGACGTGCCCGCGCAAAGACCTGGCAAAATCGCTGTCCGCGGGTTCTGTGCGCGAATGGCTTCCGTTGGGGCGGGGACCCGCCGAGTGGACGTGTGAAGTGGGGTAGCGGTGACGAAGTTTCGGATCATGGTCGCGATGGCCGTCGCGTCCGCGGCGGTGCTGGGGGTGTCGGGCTGCACCGTCCCGTCGAGCGGCGAGGCGTCGGCTGCGCCGGCGATCGACGTCAATCCCGTCACCGAACTGATCAAGCCCAAACTGACGTCGGCGGTGCCGGACGGCGCCGTCGGGCACTCTCCCAGCGATCCGGTGACGGTGCAGGTTCAGGACGGCAAGCTCGCGAACGTCACCCTCGTCGACGCCGCAGGTGCCGCCGTCCCTGGCGAGATCGCCACCGACGGACGGTCGTGGGTGAACACCGCGCCGCTGGTCTACAACGGCAACTACCGCCTGCAGGCCGAGGCGATCGGTCTCGGAGGCTCGGGCGCCCTCGTGTCGAGTTTCGCGACGAGCTCGCCGGGCAACCTGACCCAGCCGTACATCCTGCCCACCGAGGGTGAGGTCGTCGGGATCGGGCAGCCGGTCGCCGTGCAGTTCGACGAGAACATCCCCGACCGCGCCGCCGCGCAGGACGCCATCACCGTCACCACGAATCCGCCTGTCGAGGGCGCGTTCTACTGGGTCAACAACCGTGAGGTCCGCTGGCGGCCGGAGCACTACTGGGCTCCCGGTACGACGATCACCGTCTCCGTCGACGTGTTCGGCCGCGACCTGGGCAACGGGCTGTTCGGCCAGGCGAACGGGAAGTCGGAGTTCCGTGTCGGCGACGCACTGGTCGCCACCGCCGACGACGCCACCAAGCAGGTCACGTTCGAGCGCAACGGTCAGGTCGTCATGACGATGCCGACGTCGATGGGCAAGGACAGCACTCCGACCGACAACGGCGTCTACATCATCGGCGACCGCTTCGACCACATGGTCATGGACTCGTCGACGTACGGCGTCCCCGTCAACTCCCCGCAGGGTTACCGGACGGAGGTGGACTGGGCGACCCGGATGTCGTACAGCGGCATCTTCTTCCACTCGGCGCCGTGGTCGGTGGGTCAGCAGGGGTACTCGAACGTCAGCCACGGCTGCCTGAACCTGAGCCCGTCGAACGCCAAGTGGGTCTACGACAACACCAAGCGCGGCGACATCGTGGTGGTGAAGAACACCCTCGGCGGCACCCTGTCGGGCGTCGACGGCCTGGGCGACTGGAACATCCCGTGGGAGACCTGGAAGGCGGGCAACGCCGTCGTGTGACGGTTGCGTCAGCCGCCGTCGACGAGGCTTGCGAGCAACTCGAAGCTGTCGTGCGCGGTCACGGCGGCGACGGCCCGTTCCACGCCGACCCGAGAGACGTCGAGCGGCTGCATCCGGTCGCCGGCCTCGGCCGTGCACACGGCCGCGAGGAACCACTCGGTGACGGCGGCGCGGTACAGCGTCCACAGCCGCCCGGGGTCGAGGTGGATTCCCCTGTCGTCGAGCCGGCGGACGTAGCCGTCGACGAGGTCGCGTTCGACGACACGCAGCATCGCGGGGTCGACGGATGCGGTCAGGAAGTAGGCGACGTCCCGGACGCCGGGGCCGGCGCACGCGATCTGCCAGTCGAGGAACCCGGGTGAGTCCGCCTCGAAGAACAGGTTGCCGGGGTGTGGGTCACCGTGGATCAGTGTCTGCGGCTCACCGGCCCAGAACGCGTCGATCGCGCTGCTCCGCTCGTAGAAGATCCGGCACTGCCGCTTGACCTCGGCGGGAACGAGATCGGCGGTGTGCCCGGTGATGCCGCCGAGGAATCGTCGTCGGATGAGGTCACCCAGCCGGACCTCGGCGGCCGGACGTCGTGCGAGGGGCGCGAGATCTCCGGTGAACCGGTGGGTGTTCCAGTATGCGGCGTGGAGGTCGGCGAGAGCGTCGACGACGGCACGGGCCTCGGTGACGGTCACCGTGTCGACGCAGGTGCGAAACGTCGCCGTCGGGGCGAGATCCTCGAGGATCAGGACCGCCCGCCGACGTAGCGGATCCTCCTGCGCGGCATGGCATCGCGGCACCCGCACGGGAGGCTCCTCGCCGAGTGCCCGGTAGGCGGCCACCTCCTTCGATCCGAGCCGAAACACATTCATCAGGACGTGCTGGAGGTAGTTGCGTGGCGGCAGCTTGCAGAACAGGGTCGCGGGCAGTTCGCCATCCGAGGTGACGCCGAGGCGGGCGCGTGCCGCGGTCCCGGAGTCGTGTTCGATCACCCGCACCGAGGTGATCGAGCGCGGGTCCACCCCGACCGCGTCGGCGAGCCACCGCGGTGTCACGTCCTCGGCACGGCGTGGGATCGCCGCCCCGTAGGGGACTGCGCGGTCGGCGGCCGCGCGGGCCGCCTCGGTGACGGCGAGTCCGGCCCCGAGCGCGGCGGACCGCGCGCGCGACTCGGTCCGGATCACCGGGGGGCCGTCTGGGCGTCGTCGGGTGCGGTCGCCGCGGACTGCTCCTGCGCGGCCTGGCGCGCTTCCCGTTCCTCCTTGTTGCGCACGAGCTCCCGGAATCCGATGCGGTCGTACTGCGGCTTCGGCTGCACTCCCCATTCGTCCTCTGCGGTGTCCCGTCCTGCGCCCTCGGGCTTCCCGCCGAACGGGGGACCCTGGATGGGGTAGGGGTAGTCGCATTCGGCGTTCTCGTCGGACCACCGGACCTTCATCATCTCGTCGCAGATCTCGGTGAGCGACAACGTGGGGAAGCCGTACCAGATCGCCAGTGCGGGAACGGTCATCGAGCCTTCGACGACGAGCGCGACGAGGCAGACGATGATCCCGCGCTTGAGGTAGCGGTGCATGCGGGAGAACTGCGGCGTGGTGCCGAGGGGCAGATCCTCGTCGGTGTCGGGTCCGGCCTGCGGGGTGTCCTTGGTCATGGGATTTGTCCTCGGTTCAGTCGGAGAAGATCTCGCGATTGACGGTGTGCAGGTAAGGGATTGCGAGGAACGGCGTGATGTAGAAGATGTCGAAGAGCCACCAGCCGAACACCGGAACCACGGTGGCCTCGTAGCGGATGTCGGCGTACATGGTCATGTTGACGATGTAGCCGACCCAGATGACGACGCCGAACCAGCAGGTGACCGTGAGCCACTGGTGGCCCCACCGCTTCATCTGCAGGAACGCGATGGCGGCGGCGATGCGCATCGGGAAGACGACGAAGATGCAGGCGATCTCCCAGCCCTTCTCGCCCGGTGCCGCCGAGCCGCCGATCCACATCTCGTTGTAGTGCCAGAAGTAGCCGTTGTCGACGAAATTGCCCCAGGCGGTGAAGAACACCCGGTTGAGCAGGGTGTGGCTGGCGAGGACGTCGAGGGTCCAGCCGATGCTGTTGAGGAAGGCGTCGAGGATGACCAGGTAGCCGATCAGGGTGACCATGATCGGCCGCGTCGACAGCCCGGCGAGCGTGGCCTTCCGCTGGAGGTACAGGCCGCGCAGGAAGATCGGCAGGCCGACGAATCCTAGGACCAGGGTGCCCATGACCGCGGTGCCCGCGATCAGCCAGCGGTCGGCCTCGCGCTGCGCCGCGCGGCTGGCCTCCTCGTGCCCGTCGAGGCCGTGTCCGGTCGATGGCGGACCGGGGGTGCCGGATTTCCGGTTGCGGGTGACGATCGGCAGGTTCATCGCGCTGCCCTACCAGTCCCGGTGCAGTGACATGTTCAGTTGGATCAGGAACATCGCCACCAGGAATCCGTACATCGCGATCTGGAAGACGATCAGTGCGCGCTTGCGTCGACGGTCCTGCTCGTTCATCTCGTTCTCCTCGCTGTGGCGGATCGGTCAGTCGGTGAAGATCTCGCGATTGACGGTGTGTAGGTAGGGGATTGCCAGGAACGGAGTGATGTAGAAGATGTCGTAGAGCCACCAGCCGAAGACCGGCAGGATGGTCCCGGTGAACCGGAGGTCCGCGTACACGGTCATGTTGGTGATGTAGCCGACCCAGATCACGACGCCGAACCAGCAGGTGACCGTGAGCCACTGGTGGCCCCACCGCTTCATCTGCAGGAACGCGATCGCGGCGGCGACGCGCATCGGGAAGACCACGAAGACGCAGGCGACCTCCCAGCCCTTCTCGCCCGGCGCCGCGGATCCGCCGATCCAGAGTTCGTTGTAGTGCCAGAAGTAGCCGTTGTCGGCGTAGTTGCCCCAGGCGGTGAAGAAGACGCGGTTGAGGAGCGTGTGGTTGGCGATGAGGTCCAGTGCCCAGCCCACGGTGTTGAGGAATGCGTCGAGGATGACCAGATAGCCGATCAGTGTCACCATGACCGGCCGGACCGACAGTCCATCCTGCTGGGCTCGGTGCTGCAACCACACGCCGCGCAGGAAGATCGGGAGGCCGATCAGCCCGAGAACGTAGGTGCCCATCAAAGCGGTACCCGCGATGAGCCAATAGTCGGCCCGGCGCTGGGCCGCGCGGCTGTCCGATTCGTGTTCGTCGTGGGTGGGGCCCTTGGGGATCGTGCTGGTCATCGCGGCGCCGCCCCGGACAGGTGCGCGGCCGCGATCTCGTGCAGGCCGTCGTGGATCGCGCCGTCGCTGCTGAGCGGAGCGAGGATGCACGCCTGCGCCGCCTCCATCTCACCGGCGCCTGCGACGACGAGCCTGGCCGCCGCCACGAGCACTCGGGTCGACGGCGGCTCGAAGTGGAAGACGTCGTCGGCGTCGCGGATCGTCACCGCGCAGCGGACGAGTCGTTCGGCGACGGCTCGTTCCACACCGGATTCGGCGACGACGACGTCGACCTCCCGTTCCGCTGGCAGGTACCGCATCGGCACGGTGACGAAGCGTTGGCGGAAGGACGGTTTGAGATCCTTGAGCGAGCTTCGGTAGGCGGGATTGTAGGAGCTCACCAGCATGAAGGTGTCCGGTGCGGTGACGGTGTCGTTGGCTCGGTCGAGGTACAGCGTGCGCCGGTGGTCGGTGAGCGAGTGCAGGATCGCGAGCGAGTCGTGCCTGGCCTCGACCACCTCGTCGAGGTAGCAGATCGCCCCGGTCCGGACCGCGGTCGTCAGTGGGCCGTCGGTCCAGACCACGTCGCCGCCGGTGACCATGAACCTGCCGACCAGGTCGGCGCTGGTGAGGTCGTCGTGGCAGCTGATCGTGATCACCTGCCGCCCCAGCAGGTGCCCCATGTGTTCCACGAAGCGGGTCTTCCCGCAGCCGGTCGGGCCGGTGAGCATCACGGGCATGTGCTGGGCGTACGCCCACTCGAACAGTTGCACCTCACCGCCGCCGGCGAAGTAGAGGTCGTCGTTCACGCGCTCACCAACTCTCGATGGATGTGGGCCAGAACCTGGGGGAGGTCGTCGACGTGGCGGATCCGCCTGGACCTGCGCTCCCCGAACACTTCCGGGAGGGGATCGACCCGCACCGGGCCGATCCCGACGTAGTACACCGACACGCCCGCCTCGTCGGCCTCGTCGAGGGCGTGGGCCACGTCGGCCCAGGCGTACCGGCCCTCGTACCCCTCGTCGGACATCAGGCCGTCGCCGATGACGATGAGCAGTCGCCGCTCCGACGCCTGGTCCAGGAGCCGTCGGGTGAGGTGCCGGATCGGCGCGCCGAGCCGCGTGTACCCACCCGCCCGCAGGCCCAGGCTGCTCGGGTCGACGAAATGCGGGTCGGTGAAATCCTTGAGGCAGTTCACCTCCACCCGGTGTCGGGTGTTTCCCGAGAACACGAAGATGCCGTGCCGCTCCCGTGACAGCGTCATCGCCCGGGACAGCGCGTCGGCGCAGGCCAGCTCGATCCGGAAGGCCCGGCCGCCGTTGGTGCTGAGCGACGAACTGCCGTCCAGCAGCAGCGCCGTGCTGACGTCGCGGGCGCTGGGCACGAGGTCGCGGAAGAGTCGCGGCTGGGACGGGGTTCCGGTGAGGGTGTCGAGGTGGTGGGTGACGTAGCGGTCCAGGTCGAGGTCGGAGCCGTCCTCGAGGCCGCTGCGCATCGTCCGGTGGGTGTGTTCGGCGAACCAGCGACGGATGTCCGGTGAGACCGCGGTGACGGGGCTGTTCCGGGTGGGGTGCCTGCGTTCGAGCACCGCGACGTGGTCGGGTAGGAACGTCCCGCGCCACATGTTCCACTCCGGGTAGGGGATGCCTGCCCGCTGGTCGGGCCGGATCTCTATCTCCTCGTTCTCGGGCTTGCTCGGTGGGGGCAGGTTCGAGTTGCGGGCGCCGCCGTCGCCGCCGACCGGCACGGACATCAGCCGCTTCGCGTCGGTGCGCGAGGATGTCCAGGGCATCCGGCCGTAGGCGCGGCGCACCGCCGAGGACAGCGCGCCGCGGGCGGGTGCGCGGAGGGGCAGGGCACCGAGGACGGGGTGGCCGTCGATCGGTGTGTGGGAGCGCGCCAGGGACAGTGCTCGGTCGATGATCTCCCCACCGTCGAGGGTGTGGTCGCCGATCTCGAGATTCGGCACCCGACGGCGGATCTCGGGGACGAGGCCGGGGAGTGTCTCGGCGATCCACCCGGCGGCCACGCCGCCCTCGACGAGGGACAGGGCCCCGAGTTGCCGGGCGTCGAGTTCGTGCAGGTCGTACTCGGCGATCCGATCCTTCGACGGCGAGCACTGGAGTGCCACGCCGCAGGTCAGTGTCGACCGCTCCCAGTCGGCCGAGAGCGGTGGGTAAGGCACGTTGACCATGCGACGGCCGGGGCTCAGACCGAACCCGCGGTGTGGCCCCGTGGTCAGCCGCACGCCGTCCCGCCGGCGTTCGGAGAACGCGACGGCCGTGAGCGCGCAACTGCGCTCGACGGCCATCGCGTGTGCGGTGTCGGTGACGGCCACGGGGTGCTCAGAAGGTCCCGATGTTGCGCATGATCCAGTACCAGAAACCGATGACGAGGATCATCAGTCCCCAGGCGAAGGCGAGTCGGACGATTTCCTGCCACATGGTGACTCTCTTTCGGTCGGTGTGATCAGCGGGGCTGGAGGCTCCGCAAGGTGGTCGTCAGGTAGCTGTCCAGCACTGCGGTGCGCAGCGGTCCGGCGCCCGAGGTGGTGGACAGCAGGCCGTAGAGGCCCAGCAGGAAGATCGCAGCGCTGTGGTACGGGTCGACGGCGATCTCGGCCTCACCGGTGTCGCGGGCGCGTCCGAGGATGTCGACGACGAGTCCGATGAGTGCGTGTTCCCGCCAGGATTCGGTGAGCGGGCGGGTCGGCGAGAAGTACAGGGCCAGAAGGTCTTTGAACAGGCGATTGCCGAGCCGTTCCTCGATGGCGAGGGTCAGTTCGACAATTCGTGACAGCGAGGACTCGAGATCCCTTGGCGTCCCGAGGAATTCGGTCAGTTCCCGGGCGATGCGCGACTCCTCGCGCTGTTCCAGTTCCAGGAGCACGTGTTCCTTGGTGGGGAAGTGGAAGTAGAACGTTCCGCGCGACACGCCCGCGCTCGCCGCGATGGCGGTGAGGTCGGCGTCCGCGGCACCCCGGTCGCCGAACTCCGCGACGGCGGCGCCCAGCACCCGTTCCCGGGTCTGGATGCGTTGGGCGTCGCGCCCTGTCGTGAGATCCCGCTTGCCGGCCATCATGCTCCCGCATTAGTTGCGATTGAGCTTCCCGTAAGTCCAACGGGAATGATGATTGCACTTTCGTTGACGTTTGTCAGCGAATGCGGGGAATGTCGACGAAACGAGAAAGGCCCCCGACCGGAGTCGGGGGCCTTTCTTCGGGGTGACCGACGGGACTCGAACCCGCGACAGCCAGGATCACAACCTGGTGCTCTACCAACTGAACTACGGTCACCATCGCTTCCGGCGATCAGCCCTAGGGCCGTTCGTCAGCAGCGTGGACGATATTAGCGTGTGCGGAGCCGAGAAAGCCAATCGGCCCCTATTCGCTGGTCAGATCCTTGACGACGGCGGCGATGTCGCCGGTGGACGGTCCGGGTTCGGCGACGAACGCGGTACGTCGGTAGTACTGCAGCTCCCGGATGGACTCCTTGATGTCCGCCAGGGCGCGGTGCGCGAGGCCCTTCTCCGGCTGACCGAAGTAGATCCGCGGGTACCAACGCCGGCACAGCTCCTTGATGGAGGAGACGTCGATCATCCGGTAGTGCAGGTACTCGTCGAGCTCGGGCATGTCGCGGGCCAGGAAGCCGCGGTCGGTGGCGATCGAGTTGCCACACAGCGGCGCCGTTCCCGGAGCGGGAATGTGCTCCCGGATGTACGCGAGCACCTGCTCCTGCGCCTCTTCCATCGTCACTGTCGACGCCCGCACCTCGTCGGTGAGCCCCGACTTGGCATGCATCTCCTGAACGACGTCCGGCATGTCCGCGAGCGCCGCGTCGTCGGCGTGGATGACGATGTCCACGCCCTCGCCGAGGATGTTCAGTTCGCTGTCGGTGACCAGCGCGGCCACCTCGATCAGCTTGTCGGAGCCGAGCCGCAGCCCGGTCATTTCGCAATCGATCCACACAAGTTTGTCCTGCACGAGGTTCCACAGTAGCCAGCGCTTCCTCGGTTAGTGTTCGCAGTGGAGTCGAAATGACGGTCGGGACCGCTGTCGCGGCCCTGGTGTCGGTGTTTCTCGTCGAGGGAGGCAGGCATGTCGGTGGATCCCGGGTCGGATGCGGCGGCGCTCGCAGACAAGGCCGCGGCCGCGAAGGCGGCAGCCGAGGAGGCGGCTCGCGTCGCAGCAGAGGCAGCAGCAGCAGCCGAGGCCGCCGCAGCCGCGGCCGCAGCGGCGGGCGGTCCGACCGAGGGCGCAGCGGCGGGATCGTCGGCAGCGCAGGAGATCGCCGCCGGCTACGCGACCTCGGGTGGAGCACTCGAACTGGGCACGGTGATCGTCGACGGCGTCGTGGACCCCTCGGCCAGGGTGCGGATTCCCCTGGCCACCCTGAATCGGCACGGTCTGGTGGCGGGTGCGACGGGCACCGGCAAGACGAAGACCTTGCAGGGAATCTGTGAGCAGCTGTCGGCGGCGGGCGTGCCGGTCGTGATGGCCGACGTGAAGGGGGACGTGTCGGGGCTGGCCGCGCCGGGCGCGGCGAGCGAGAAGATGGCGGCCCGCGCGGCCGAGACGGGAATCTCGGACTGGGCCCCGGCCGCGTTCCCCACCGAGTTCGTCTCCCTCGGGACCGAGGGCATCGGCATCCCGATCCGGGCGACGATCACCGGCTTCGGCCCGATCCTGCTCAGCAAGGTGCTGGGCCTCAACGCAACCCAGGAATCGACGCTCGGGCTGATCTTCCACTGGGCCGACACGCAGGGTCTGGCGCTGCTCGACCTGAAGGACCTGCGGTCGGTCATCGCGCATCTGACGTCGGACGAGGGCAAGGCCGATCTCAAGGGCATCGGCGGTGTCTCACCTGCGACCGCGGGCGTCATCCTCCGCGCGCTCGTCAACCTCGAGGCGGACGGTGGTGACACCTTCTTCGGCGAGCCGGAGTTCGACGCCGCGGACCTGTTGCGGGTGGGCCCGGACGGGCGCGGTGTGGTGACGTTGTTCGAACTCGGGGACCAGGCGTCGCGGCCGGTGATGTTCTCGACGTTCCTGATGTGGGTGCTCGCGGACCTGTTCCAGACGCTGCCCGAGGTCGGTGACGTGGACAAGCCCAGGCTCGTCTTCGTGTTCGACGAGGCGCACCTGTTGTTCGCCGACGCCTCGAAGGCGTTCCTGCAGCAGGTCGAGCAGACGGTGAAGCTGATCCGGTCCAAGGGCGTCGGCGTGTTCTTCTGCACCCAGTTGCCGACCGACGTGCCCAACGCGGTGCTTTCGCAGTTGGGTGCGCGAATCCAGCACGCGTTGCGCGCGTTCACCCCGGACGACCAGAAGGCGCTGGCCAAGACGGTTCGGACCTACCCGAAGACGGAGCACTACGACCTGGAGAAGGCACTCACGTCACTGGGTACCGGCGAGGCGGTGGTGACGGTGCTCTCCGAGAAGGGCGCGCCGACACCGGTGGCCTGGGCGAAGATCCCGCCGCCGCGGTCGCTGATGGACACCATCGGCGAGGACGCGATCCGCGCGGCGGCGACGGCGAGCCCGTTGCACGCGAAGTACGGCGCGACCGTCGACCGGGAGTCGGCCTACGAGATGCTCACCGCCCGGCTGGCACCGCCGTCGCAGCCCGCGCCGGACCTGCCGCCCGCACTGCCGGACCTTCCCGACCTGCCGCCGCCCGCACCCGACGAGCCGACCGCGGTCGAGAAGATCATGCAGAACTCCGCCGTGAAGAGTTTCCTGCGGTCGGCGGCGACGGTCGCGGGGCGGGAGATCTCCCGCTCGATCTTCGGGACGAGCCGCCGCCGACGCTGACGGAGCCGTGCGTGATTTCACCCCACCTGGCGTGAGAATCACGCGCAGGCGCGTCAGCGCAGGAGTCGGGGGACGACCTTGCCGGTGGCGTTGCGGGGCAGCTCGTCCAGGAAGGTGACGTCGCGGGGGACGCAGAACCGTGCCAGGTTGGCGCGCACGTGGTCGCGGACGCCGTCGACTGTCAGCGCCGCGCCGTCCGCGTCGTCGGTGCGGACGACCCATGCGGCCAACCTCGACGTGAACTCGGGGTCGTCGACGCCGAGTACCGCGACCTCGAGTACCCCGGGCAGCTCGGAGAGCAGGTTCTCCACTTCACGTGGGTAGACGTTCTCGCCGCCGGACACGATCATGTCGTCGCTGCGTCCGTCGAGGAAGAGCAGACCGTCGTGGTCGAAGTGGCCGACGTCGCCCGTGGACATCAGTCCACCGACGACCTCCTTCTCGCCGCCGGTGCGCGTGTAGCCCTCGAAGAGCATGCCGTTGCCGACGAAGACGCGGCCCACTGTGCCCGCGGGAACCGGTGTGCCGTGATCGTCGAGAATCTTGACGACCGTGCCGAGCGGCGGCCTGCCCGCGGTCGTGGGGTGGACGCGCAGCTCGTCGGGCTGCGCGATCGACGCCCAGCTGACCTCCGTCGAACCGTAGAAGTTGTAGAGGACGTCGCCGAACACGTCGAACGTCTTGTGGACGACGCCGGTGGGGATCGCGGACCCGCTGGCCGCGATCACGCGCAGCGACGACAGGTCGACGTCGCGCTCGTCCTTGGGGAGGTCGGTGATGCGCTGGAGCATGGTCGGCACCACCCACAGGGCGTCGGCGCGGTGGCGCGCAACGGATTCGACGGTCCCGGCGGGGTCGAAGCGGCGGGTGAGCACCAGCGTCGAGCGCAGCACCAGCGCGATCTGGACACCGGCCAGGCCCCAGGTGTGGAAGACCGGTGACGCGACGACCGTCGTCCCGCGACTGCGGAGCGGCAGCCGCGACAGCACCGCGGAGGCGGGCATCCAGCTGCGCGGCTCCGGCCGGGACGCACCCTTCGGGGTGCCGGTCGTACCGGAGGTGAGGACGACCAGGCGACCCCGCCTGGGCCTGCGGGGCAGGACGAGACTGCGGCCGCCGTGGCCGTCCTCGACGAGCCCGTCGACGCGCGCCCAGCCCGCCGAGTCCGCACCACCGCCAGTGGGATCGTCCGGATCCTCGAACACCGCCACCCGCAGATCGGATTCGGGGAGCAGTGGGGTGAATTCGGGATCGACGAGCAGCCAGTCGATCCGCTGTTCGGTGAGGATCTCGGCGAGCTGCGACGCCGACGCGCCGGTGTTGAACAGAACCAGGTCGGTACCGAGCCGGGCGGAGGCGCCCATCGCCAGGAGGAAGCCGCGATGGTTGCGGGCGAGGACTCCGATCCGGCCTCGCTCCCGCAGACCCCGGTCGTAGAGGGCGATCGCGAGTGCCTCGGCGTCGGAGTCGAGTTCGCGGAACGTGACGGCGCCCGCGTCGTCGATCACCGCGATCCGGTCACCGTCGCGGCGGGCGGCGACGGCGAGCAGGCCGCCCGCGGTGAAGTCCCACTGGAACCAGGCCGTCGCGACGTCGGTGAGTGTGCGCGGTCCGAGTGGGCCGACGATCCCCGCCCTGGTGATCGGGACCAGGCCCTTGACGAGATCGGTTGCCTGGGAAATTCTCGGCATTCGGCTGGTCCTCCTGGCGGGTCGGATGTCGCGCGGCTACGACACCCGACCCAACTTACTTGCCAGTAAGGACGGGCGCCAGGTGCGGACTCAGATGCCGACCTCACGCTGCATCAGGTCCGCGACGGTCTCTCGGCGGATCAGTTCGCGCGCCGTACCGTCCGCGACCGCCACGACCGGTGGCCGGCCGACCGCGTTGCACGACGACGCCATGCTGTGATGGTAAGCGCCGGTCACCGGTACGGCGAGCACATCACCCGGACGGACGTCGGCCGGCAGCGGAACGTCGGCTGCGAGTTCGTCCCCGGCCTCACAGCGCCGCCCCGCGACCGTCACCGACTCGACGGGTGCAGCCCCGCGCCGGTTGACGAGCGCGACGGCGTGACGCGCGTCGTACAGCCCGACCCGGGGGTTGTCGCTCATCCCGCCGTCGACAGCGACCACCGTGCGCCCGCCCGGAATCCGTTTCACCCCTGCCACCCGGTAGAGAGTCACCCCTGCGCGACCGACGACGGCGCGCCCCGGTTCGAGCGTGATCCGCGGGCGAGGGAAGCGATGCCGGGCGCACGCGTCGTCCAGAGCGTCCTCCACCGCTTCGGCCAGTACCGCGGGGTCGAGGCAGGCGTCGCCGCTCGTGGACGAGATGCCGTGGCCGCCGCCGATGTTCAGTTCGGAGAGGATCGTGCCGTGCTCGGCTCGGACGTCCGCCATCGCGCCGACCATCCGGTCGATTGCGGTCGCGTAGCGTGCCGGATCGGTGATCTGCGAGCCGAGGTGGCACTGCAGGCCGATCAGATTCAGTCGCGGCTGCGCGAGGATCCGCGCCGCCGCCTCGGCGGCGTGACCGTGGTCGGGCGGGAACCCGTGCACCGGACCGGAGCGCTCGGCGTGACCGTCCAACTCCGGGTCGACGCGGAGCAGTACGTTCTGCCTGCGCGCACACGACGCGGCCAGCATCGTGATCTCGGTCTGCGACTCGACCACGATCCGGCCGACCCCTGCGGCGCGCGCTGCGGCCAGGTCCGCGGACGTCTTGACGCTGCCGTGCAGGATGATTCGGCGGGGGTCGACACCGGCAGACAGGGCGACCGTGAGTTCGCCGGCCGACCACACGTCGAGGGCGAGTCCCTCCTCCGCTGTCCATCCCGCGACGGCCCGGGTGAGCAGTGCCGAGCCGGCGTAGGCGATCTCGGCCTCCGGGAACAGTTCGCGGTAGGTGCGGCACCGGTGCCGGACGTCGCGTTCGTCGAGCACGTACACCGGCGTGCCGAACCGGTCGGCGATATCGGACAGTGCCAGGCCGCCGACGGTGACGCGTCCGAGGTCGTCGACGTGGGTCGTGGCCGGCCACAGCGCCGGGTCCAGGCGCGGTGTCATCACCGCACGCAGCGAGGGGAGGATGTCGAGCAGGGTCACGGTGAACTCCTGAAGGTGGGATACACCTTCCGGAGTACTCGACACCGCGCTCGGGATCGGCGTCCCTGACGAGGTCTTTACGTCGCGTGGCGCCGGCTTGACGAGAGCCTGACGGCCGACCCGCTACCCGCCGAGCTTCTTGTAGAACGTGCCGACGATCGGCGCGACGACGGCACGCGGGCTGTACCCGCCCGCGACCGACATGCCCTTGCTGAGAATGCCGGGGACGACGCGCATCTTGTTGCTCGCCAGGCCGTCGAGCGACAGCTTCGCCGTGTACTCGCTGGAGATCCAGAGGAAGTCCGGGACCAGCTTGTCGACGATCGACGCGTCGGCGGGGTCGGGGACCTCGGTGCGCACCGGTCCGGGAGCGAGCAGCGTGACGTGCACGCCGGAATCCTTCAGTTCGCCGCGCAGGGACTCGGAGAACGTGTTCACGAACGCCTTCGTCGCGGCGTAGGTGGCGTTGTTCGGGATCGGCATGTTGCCCGCAGCCGAGCCGACCATGAGGATCCCACCCGAGCCGCGGGCGATCATGCCAGGCAGGACTGCGAGCGTGAGATCGTGCACCGCAACGGAATTCAGCTCGACCTGTGCCCGTTCGTACGCGGGGTCGAGCTCGGAGACCGGACCGAACGTCGCGATGCCCGCGTTGTTGCACAGGATCGAGATCTCACGCCCCGCCAGTTCCGCCACGAGCGGCGCGCGCCCGTCCCGGTCGGACAGGTCGACCGCGCGCACCTCGACGGTGACGCCGTGCGCCGCGGACAGCCTCTCGGCGAGCGCGTTCAGCAGGTCCTCGCGGCGGGCAACGAGGATCAGGGAATGACCCCGAGCCGCGAGTTCGGCGGCCAGTGCCTCCCCGATTCCGGAGGAGGCGCCGGTGACGACGGCACGGGCTTCGGGCGTGGGGGAAGGCAGACTCACGTCGCCCAGGCTACCTGTGCGCACTTTCGGTAGTGCCCACTACCAAAAGTGCGCACAGGGGCGAAGCCCCTACAGGACGGCGGCGAGACGCGTGCCCTGCTCGATGGCGCGCTTGGCGTCCAGCTCGCCTGCGACGTCGGCGCCGCCGATCACGTGGACCGTCATGCCGGCGGCG
The DNA here is from genome assembly GCF_042681175.1 of Rhodococcus gannanensis. NCBI lineage: Bacteria > Bacillati > Actinomycetota > Actinomycetes > Mycobacteriales > Nocardiaceae > Rhodococcus > Rhodococcus gannanensis. The sequence goes on along the minus strand of NZ_JBHUFB010000021.1, from coordinate 32,136 downwards.
GTCAGGTCGTCCTCGAGGTCGCGCACGGATTCCTGGCCCGCGCAGACGACGACGGTGTCGACTGCGATCGTCCGAGGGCGCTCACGCTTGTCCCCGAAGGTGATGTGCAGTCCCTCGTCGTCGATTCGTTCGTAGTTCACGCCCGAGATCTGCTCGACGCCCTTCTTCTTCAACGCGGCCCGATGGACCCACCCGGAGGTCTTGCCCAGTCCGGCACCGATGGGCGAGGACTTGCGCTGGAGGAGGAAGACCTGGCGCGGCGACGGCGCGACCACCGGCTCGGTCAGCGCGCCCGGCGCCGCCTCGTCCTCGGTGACTCCCCATTCCCGGTTCCACTCCGCGAGGTCGAGGGCCGGGGAGTGGTCGTGGGTGAGGAACTCGGAGACGTCGACACCGATCCCACCCGCACCGATCACCGCCACGCGATCGCCCGCGGGCCTGCCGTCCCGGACCAGCTCGGCGTAGGAGAGGACGCTGGGATGGTCGACGCCGGGGATCGCGGGGATGCGCGGCGTCACCCCGGTCGCGAGCACCACGTCGTCGTAGCCGCCCTCGGCGAGTGCGGTCGCGTCCACCCGGGTGTTCAGATGCACTTTCACGCCCGCGGTCTCCAGGCTGCGGGTGAAGTACCGGATGGTCTCTGCGAACTCCTCCTTGCCGGGGATCCGGCGGGCGATGGCGAACTGGCCGCCGATCTCGCTGCCCGCCTCGAACAGGTTCACCTCGTGGCCGCGGTGCGCGAGGTTCAGCGCAGCCGACAGTCCGGCCGGCCCGGCGCCCACGACTGCGATCGACTTGCGGCGGCGGGTGGGGGAGAGCACGAGTTCGGTCTCGCGTCCGGCGCGCGGGTTGAGCAGGCAGGACACGTGCTTGTTGGCGAACGCGTGGTCCAGGCACGCCTGGTTGCAGGCGATGCAGGTGTTGATCTCGTCGCCGCGGTCGGCGGCGGCCTTGTTCACCCACTCCGGATCCGCGAGCAGCGGCCGGGCCGCCGAGACCAGCTGCGCGTCACCGCGTGCGAGGATCTCCTCGGCGGTCTCGGGCATGTTGATCCGGTTCGATGCGCACACGGGGATGCTCACCTCACGGGCCAGCCGCTCGGTGAAGGAGACGAACGCGGCGCGGGGCACGGAGGTGACGATGGTGGGCACGCGGGCCTCGTGCCAGCCGATGTCGGTGTTGAGGATCGTGGTGCCCGCGGCCTCGAGTTCCTGTGCCAGGTCGACGATCTCGGCCCAGGTCTGGCCGCCCTCGACGAGGTCGGCCATCGACAGTCGGAACACGATGACGAATTTCTCGCCGACGGCGGCGCGGATGCGCCGGGTGATCTCGACGGCGATGCGACGCCGATTCGCGGGGGAGCCACCCCACTCGTCCGTGCGCCGGTTGGTGCGCTCCGCGAGGAACTGGTTGAGGAAGTAGCCCTCGCCGCCCATGATCTCGACACCGTCGTAGCCGGCGTCCTGAGCGAGCCGGGCGCAGCGCACGTAGTCGTCGATGGTCGACTCGATGCCGCGCCGGGTCAGGGCGCGCGGCCGGAACGGGTTGATCGGTGCCTTGATCGACGAGGCGGAGACGCTCAGCGGCTGGTAGGAGTAGCGGCCGGCGTGCAGGATCTGGAGGGCGATCTTGCCGCCCTCGGCGTGCACGGCATCGGTGATCTCGCGGTGCCGGGACGCCTGTTTGCGGGTAATGAGATCGGCGCCGAACGGCAGCAGCCACCCCGTGCGGTTCGGTGCGTAACCGCCGGTGATGATCAGGCCGACGCCGCCGCGGGCGCGTTCGGCGAAGTACGCGGCCAGTTTCGGCACGTCCTTGGTGCGGTCCTCCAGGCCGGTGTGCATCGAGCCCATCACCACGCGGTTGCGGAGCGTGGTGAACCCGAGGTCGAGCGGGGACATCAGGTGGGGATACGGGTTGTTCACTCGCGCATGCCTTTCGGATTGGGCGCCGTCGGTCGTTCGGTGGCCGGGATCAGGGCGTCGAGCACCTCCTGGCACCACTGGCCGAATCCCTCCTCGACGCGGATGCCGCCGCGCAGGACGAGGTACTGGTGCAGGTCGGTGCCGGACAGTCGGTCGGGGGTGGGGAAGTCGCGCTTCTCGATGAGCCGGTAGACCTCGAGCCGCCCGGCATGGGCGTCGCGATGCCGGGCCACCTCCGCGCGCAGTGCGTCGAGGTCGCCGTGCGCGGCGCCGCGGATCTTCACGGCGAGTTCGTTGCGCAGGTGTCCGGCGTCGGTCGGTTCCGCGATCCATCGGGCGAGCTCGGCGCGCCCCGCCTCGGATACCTGGTAGACGCGCTTGTCGGGCCGGCCCTGCTGGCCGACGGTCTCGCCCGTCACCCAGCCCGACTCGTCCATCCGCTTGAGCACGCGATAGATCTGTTGGTGGCTCGCGCTCCAGAAGAAGCCGATCGAGCGGTCGAAACGCCGGGCCAGCTCGTAGCCGGAGCCGTCCTGTTCCGACAGCGAGACCAGTAGTGCATGTTCCAGTGCCACCTCGTCAGTGTCCGGCACCTCCGTCCGATATGCAACTAAGCGCATACTCACCCCGATGCATATAGGGCGCCGCGACGACGCGACGCGGCGTCCGTCGAGCGGTCGATCGGGTGACCACCTGGCCTAGGCTCGCGCCATGAGCACAGCGGTCGACGGCGGCGGCGCCGCACGGGGAGGCGGGGGCGCGATCACGCGGGGTCAGGTGTTCGCGTGGGGACTGTGGGACTGGAGTTCGGCGGCATTCAACGCCGTCATCGTGACGTTCGTCTTCTCCGTCTACCTCACCGACGCCGTCGGTGACGACCTGCCCGGATCGGTCTCGGCGAGCAGTTGGCTGGGCTGGTCGCTCGGCGCCGCGGGACTGGCGATCGCGCTCCTCGCTCCGGTCACCGGGCAGCGGGCCGACGCCGCCGGCCATCGCAAGCGCTCACTCGCGTTGCTCACGACCACCGTCGTCGGCTGCATGCTCGCCATGTACTTCGTCGAGGACGACCACCACTACCTGTGGCTGGGTCTGGTGCTGCTCGGGGTCGGATCGGTGCTGTTCGAACTCGCGCAGGTTCCCTACTTCGCGATGCTGCGGCAGGTCTCGCGTCCCGACAACATCGGCCGCGTCTCCGGATTCGGCTGGGCGATGGGCTATTTCGGCGGCATCGTGCTGTTGCTGGTCTGCTACTTCGGGTTCATCTCCGGCGACGGGGACACCCGCGGACTGCTCGGCGTGAGCACCGACGGCGGGATGAACATCAGGATCGTCGTGGTGCTCGCGGCGGTGTGGTTCGCCGCGTTCGCGATCCCGGTGCTCTTCGCGGTGCCGGAACTGCCCCGCCCCCCGCGGGCCGGCGAAGGCCCCGGATTCCTGGGCTCCTACCGCGTGCTGTGGAACGACATGCGCGCCCTGTGGTCGACGGACCGCAACACCGTCGGCTACCTGCTCGCGAGCGCGCTCTTCCGCGACGGCCTGGCCGGGGTGTTCACGTTCGGCGCAGTGCTCGCGGTCAACGTCTACGGGATCGCGTCCGGGGATGTGCTGCTGTTCGGGGTCGCGGCCAACGTCGTCGCGGCGCTCGGTGCGCTCGGCGCGGGCCGTCTCGACGATCGCCTAGGCCCGAAGACCGTGATCGTGTGGTCGCTCGGCTCGATGCTGGCCGCGGGGGCGTTGCTGCTGGCCGTGTCCGGGCCGGTCGGCTTCTGGATCCTCGGCCTGGTGCTGTGCCTGTTCGTCGGGCCCGCGCAGTCGGCGGCGCGCACCTTCATGGCACGACTGAGCCCCCACGGGCAGGAGGGGCAGATGTTCGGTCTGTACGCGACGACAGGACGCGCCGTCTCGTTCCTGTCCCCGACGTTGTTCGGACTGTTCGCGTGGATGTTCTCGAACGACCGCGCAGGCATCCTCGGCCTGCTCGTGGTCCTCGGTGCCGGACTGGCGGCGCTCCTCGTGGTGCGGCCGCCGTCCGAGTCGCCGACCGCCTAACGGTCGCGGTCGATCCCCAGCTTCTCCGGGAAGAGGCGACGCTGGACGATCCAGCCGGCAACCGACAGCCCGATCCACGCGAGTGTCGAGGTGACCTGCTGCCAGCCCGCCTCCGGGTGGCGAAGGAACTCCAGGGCGCCGGTCATGCTGCCGAGTCCGGTGAGGATCATGCTGGCGCCACCGATCGACGTCAGCCACAACAGGGCCCGGGCCCGGAACTTGTCGGCGAGGAAGGCGGCCGCGACACCGACGGCGAGGATCACGATGGCGCTGAGCGCCCAGTTGTTGTCGCCGGGTTGCAGGACGTCCGCGATCTTCGCGCCCGCCATGGCGCCGGTGATGCCGCCGATGAAGTAGGCAGAGAACCGGAAGACGAGGGTGGTGACGACCCATGCGGCGACCGCACCGATCAAACCGAACAGGAACAGCGTCGCGAGGGAGGCGTTGAAGAGGTCCGCGACGAGCCAGCCGAGACCGAATCCGGCGGCGAGCACCGCCAGGTGCATCGAGCGGATGCCGTAGAAGCACAGCAGTGCGCCGATCAGGAGTACTGCGATACCGCCGGTCATACCCGGGCTCCTTCCACGCGGTCGACGATGATGTCGGCCAGTCGGTCGGGTGCCTGTTCCGGCACCCAGTGGCTCACGCCGTCGAGTTCGACGAATCGGTAGGGCCCGGTGACGTACTCGGCGCACTTCGCGGCGGTGGCGCGGCTGACCGCGTCGTCGCGGTTCGACCAGACATAGGTGGTCGGCACCGTGATCGCCGGGACGTCGGTGAACTCGCGGCCCATCGCCCGGTACCAGGACAGCGCCGCGGTCAGCGCCCCCGGTTCGGTGAGGACACGGACGTGCTCGTCGACCAGCTCCGGGTCGACGGCGCCGGCGAACATGTCGCGCAGGCGTTTGCCGCCGTCGGGCAGGAGGGCACGTTCGGCGGAGTCGCCGTGCCGGAAGATGCCGATGTACCGCGAGCGGGTCTGCTGGTCCGGGTCGTCGCGCAGCCCCCACGAGAAGGCCGACGAGTGCGGAACCGACACCGCCGTCAGTGACTCGACGCGATCGGGATGACGTGCCGCGGTCCACCACGCGACCGCGGCGCCCCAGTCGTGGCCGACCAGGTGTGCGGATCGGATGCCGAAGTGGTCGAGCAGGGCGACGACGTCGCCGCCGAGACGGTCCACGGTGTAGTTCTCCACCCCGACCGGCCGTGCCCCCGGGGAGTACCCTCGCTGCGACGGCGCGATCACCCGGTACTGTGCGAGCCGCGGAAGCACGGGACGCCAGCATGCGGACGTCTCCGGGAAGCCGTGGAGCAGGACCACCGGGGTGCCGTCGGCGGGACCGGCGGTCGTGACGTCGAAGGTGTGCTCGCCCAACGTGATGGCTGACGTGACTGCCGGTTCCATTCGTCTCCCGCCTCCGTGGCCGCGCGGCTGTGCGGGGCCCGCTGGGCGAAACACTACCGCCGCAGCGGCGTTTTGGGATTCGGACGTGCCGACGGGGTGTTATGTGTGAGACGAGGGTGCTGCGCTCGACGACGGGACGTCGCGCGCGGCGAGCGGCGCCAGATCGTTCCCAATAGGCGGGAGGACGGACGTGACAGTCGACAACAGTCGGCCACCTCTGCGGATCGCCGGACGCGATGTCGCGCGGTCGCTGTCGGCCGGTACCGGCGATCTCGCGGCCGCGGTCGCGGCGCGGCTCGCCGACGAGATGCCGATCTATCGGGCGCTGCCGCCGGGCGAGATCGAGGCGATCGCCTTCCGCTGCATCGAACTGTTCGCCACACTGCTGTTCGAACGGAGGCCTCCACGCGAGTCCGAACTGGCCGAGCCGCGCAATTCCGCGGCACGTCGGGCGGAGGAGGGCGTGCCGCTCGAGGCGGTGCTGCACGCCTATCACATCGGCGTGGAGATGGCGTCGGCGTCGTTGTCGAGGGGGGCGGGGCCGGATGACGTCGCCGACGTGCTGGTCGTCAACGCGATGGTTCTCGACTTCCTGCGCCGGCTCACGATCGCGGTCAGCTCCGCGTACTTCGACGAACGCCAGATCATGGAGAGCCAGGAGAACTCGGGTCGGCGGTCCCTGATGTCCGCGCTGGTCGCCGGCGAGGACCTCGACGCGGTCGTCACCCGCACCGGATTGCGGCTCGCGCCGAAGTATCTGGTCCTCAGTCTGTCCATCGGCGAGAACGAGGACGAGCGCCGGCTGGGCGTGAACGGCACCGTGGCGGGCCGACGCAAGGTGCGTCGCCTGCAGGGCGAGCTGGACCGGATCACTGGTGAACCTGCGCTGACGGTGATCGACAGCAGTGGTGGTCTGGCGTTGGTGCCGTGCCCGCCGAGCCCACCCGACTGGGAGCAGCTGAGGGTCGTGGTGGAGCGTCTCGAACGTGTGCTCGGAGCCCCCTTGCACGCGGCCGGGACCACGGCGACGCCCGCGGGCGTGCCGGAGTCGGTCGAGCAGACCACCGACATCCTGGCCCTGGTGACGAGATCGCATCGTGCGCCGGGTCTGTACCGGCTCGCGGACGTCCTCCTCGACTACCAGTTGAGTCGTCCGAGTGCGGCGCGGCGCGAACTCGCCGCCCTTCTCTCTCCTCTGACCGGCAAGCCGGAGTTGATGCAGACCCTCGAGGCCTACATCGCGTCGGGGCTCAACCGGCGGGCCACCGCCGCGGCGCTGGCCGTGCACGCGAACACCGTCGACTACCGGATGCGGCGGGTGCTGGAGCTCACCGGTCTCAATCCCACCGATCCGTCGGACCTGCCGCGTATCGGTGCGGCGCTGGTGGCGTTGAGGTCCGGCGAGTGAGCACCGCCCCCGACGAGGTGTCCCCGAGCCGGTCGCGCGGTCGACGGGCGCGCCGGGTCGCGGTCGCAATCGGCTGGGCGGCCCTCGCGGGCGCGGTGGTCGGGGTGACCGCGCACCTGATGACGGTGACCTCGCCGCTGGTGGTGGTTGCCGCGTCGGCGGCGCCGTACCTCCTGTTCGGGTCGGTGGTGGCGGTCCTCGTCTTCCTCGCGGTCCGGCACTGGGCCGGGCTGGCGGTTGCGACGGCCGTCGCGGTGGCGGCGGCGTGGACGCAGGCACCGCTGTACCTCGGAGGCGGTGCCGCGGCGGGCGACGAGCTCGTGGTCATGCAGGCGAACATCGAGTTCGGCAAGGGCGATCCGGATTCCGTTGTCGCACAGGTACGTTCACGGTACGTCGACATCCTCGCCGTCGAGGAGCTCACCGACTCTGCACTCGCGGGACTGGACGACGCCGGGCTCGGCGACCTGCTGCCGTACCGCTACGTGCGGCCGGCGGCATCCGGAGCGGACGGCAGCGGCATGTGGAGTCGGTATCCGCTCACCGATCGGGTGGAGTACCCAGACTTCGTGATGGCGGCACTGTCCGCACGTGTGGTGCTGCCGGGCGACCGATCGCTCACGATGTTCGTGGCACACCCGCTGCCGCCGTGGCCACGCCATCAGACGCCGATCTGGGCCGACGAACTGTCCCGCCTGCACACGATTCTCGACGGGCTGCGCTCGCGGAACGACATGGTACTCATGGCCGCGGACTTCAACGCGACGTGGGATCACGCGCAGTTCCGGGCACTGCTCGGCGACGGGGTCCACGACGCCGCCGAACAGGCCGGGGCGGGAGTCCTGCGGACGTACCCCACGGACCGCTCGCTGCCGCCCTTGCTGTCGATCGACCGGATCCTCGTGTCGGGCGCCACCGCAACGGAGGTCGACGCCGTCGACCTCCCGGGCGCCGACCATCGCGGCGTCGTCGCCCGGATCGCGATCCCCGACTGGTCCGCTCGCTGACGGAGCGGATCGGTCACGTCGCCGGGCGCCAGCCACCCATCCCGATGATGACCAGCCGCAGTTGGCGTTCGGCGCGGTCGATCACGACCTCCTCCTCGGTGCCGGTGACCTCGAGCAGGTCGATGACGGTTGTCATCATCACGCTGACGACGAGGTCTGCCGCCATGTCGAGGTCGCTCCGCGGCCACTGTGCCAGTGCGGGATTCCGCCCGAGGTCGGTGCTGAGTTCGCTGGAGAACAAACGCAATTCGGATGCGATCGCCTGCCGCACCTCGGTGACTCCGCCGTAGCGCTCCCGGCTGAGGAACCGGAACTGCCCCTCGTTGGCGCGAACCTGCCGGACCAGGATGTCCAGCGAGGTGCGGGCGTCGCGTGGCACCGGGTCGCGCCGCGCCTCGCGCAGCATGCGCCGCAGCATCCGCATGCCGTCCTCGACGAGTGCGACTCCGAGTTCGTCCATCGATGCGAAGTGCCGGTAGAAGGCCGTCGGGACGATGCCCGCACTGCGGGCCACCTCGCGCAGGCTGAGCGCCGAGAGGCTGCGATCGGCGAGCAGGCCGAGTGCGCCGTCGAGCAGCGCGGCTCGCGTGCGTTCCTTGCGCTCGGCTCGACTCTCGACAGCGGTCACCGAACGAGTGTATGCCTGTGCACCGGCATAAGCGGCTGTGAACTGTTGTCGCCGTCACAACGGTCCTGCCCTTGACAACTACCTGGCACTTTCTGTCACACTCATTTGTGTACAAGTGTTCACTGAACCCGCGCTGAGGGAGTGTGCCCGTGCCGACCAGGAACCGATCTCGCATGCTGTCGCTGTTCGAGGCGATGGCCACCCCGCACCCGCTCGACCGCTATCTCGAACTCGTCGATCCGATGGCAACGGTGCGCGACCTGCGCGCCGAGGTCGTCGACGTCCGGCGACCCACGAGTGACAGCGTCACGCTCACGCTGCGACCCACGCGGCAGTGGCGCGGTCATCGCGCAGGCCAGTTCGTGCAGATCGGCGTCGTGATCGACGGGGTGCGGCACACCCGGTGCTTCTCGCCGGCCGGGACCGAGGGCGGCTCGACGATCGAACTGACCGTCAAGGCACACGAGGGTGGGCTGGTCTCGGCCCACCTCCACCGCCACGGTGAGGTCGGCCTGGTGGTCACGCTGTCCCAGGCCGACGGGGAGTTCGCCCTGCCGATGCCGCGTCCGCCGAGCGTGCTGCTGATCAGTGGCGGCAGCGGCATCACCCCGGTGTTGTCCATGCTCCGCACCCTGGTCGCGGAACGGTACGACGGTGCGGTGACGCTGTTGCACTACGCGGACAGCGCCGCCGCGGTGCCCTACCTCGACGAACTCCGCGCGCTTGCAGCGGACCACGCCGACGTGAAGGTCGTTTTCGCATACACGCATTCGGAAGACGGAGACCTGCGCGGACGATTCGGCCCCGAACATCTGGACGCCGCGGCGCCGTTGCACGCGCAGGCGCAGACCTACCTCTGTGGTCCCCCCACCCTGATGGGGGCGGTGCGCGACCTGTACGACAGTCGCGGGCTCACCGACAGGCTGCATACCGAGGATTTCGCGCCCTCTCTTGCATCCGCCGACGATGCCGACGGGTCCGTCGCATTCGCCGCGTCGGGGATCTGCACCGAGAACTCCGGGACGAGCCTGCTCGAACAGGCAGAATCCGCGGGCCTGACACCGGACTACGGCTGCCGGATGGGGATCTGCTTCACCTGCACCACGGTCAAGACCTCGGGCTGCGTCCGCAACCTGCGGACGGGTGAGCTCGACAGTGACCCCGACAAGCCGATCCAGCTCTGCGTCAACGCCGCGGTCGGCGACGTGACCCTCGACCTGTAGACACTCACCACTCGAAGGAGTGCACCATGTTCGGATTGTCCTTCACACTTCCCGCCCTGCTCGGTGGTGGCACCGAAGAGCGTGTCCCCGAACCCGTCGTCCTCTCCCGTGAACAGGTTGACGAGATCGGCCGCGAACTCGACGCGCTGCGTGACCGCGTCGTCGCCGACCTCGGTGCTCGGGATCGCGAGTACATCTACTCGATCATCAAGGCGCAGAGAGGGTTCGAGGTCGCAGGGCGTGGACTGATGTATCTCGGGTTCCTGCCGCCGTTCTGGGTGGCTGCGGTCGGGGCACTGTCGATCTCGAAGATCCTCGACAACATGGAGATCGGCCACAACGTCATGCACGGCCAGTACGACTGGATGCGCGAACCCGGGTTGAACTCGCGGGAGTTCGAATGGGACACCGTGTGCCCCGCGGACCAGTGGCGGCACTCGCACAACTACATGCATCACACGTACACCAACATCGTCGACCTCGATCGCGACATCGGGTACGGGATCCTGCGTATGGACGAGGCGCAGCCGTGGCGGCCCTACTACCTCGGCAACCCGGTGTACGCGACCGCGCTGATGCTTCTGTTCCAGTGGGGTGTGATGCTGCACGACCTCGAGGTGGAGAACATCGTTGCGCGCAAGCGTTCGTGGTACGACGTCAAGCCGCTGCTGCAGGGGATGTGGCGCAAGGCCGGTCGGCAGGTGCTCAAGGACTACGTGATCTTCCCTGCGTTGACGGGACCGCTGTTCGTCTCGACTCTGCTCGGCAACGCCACCGCGAATCTGGTCCGCAACGTGTGGGCGTACTCCATCATCTTCTGCGGCCATTTCCCGTCGGGCGTACAGAGTTTCAGTCAGGACGAGACGGCGGACGAGACGCGCGGCGAATGGTACGTGCGGCAGATGCTCGGCAGCGCCAACATCGAAGGCAGCCGACTGTTCCACATCATGTCGGGCAACCTGTCGCACCAGATCGAGCACCACCTGTTCCCCGACCTGCCCGCGAACCGCTATCCGGAGATCGCACCCGAGGTTCGCGCGTTGTGCGCCAAGCACGGCCTGCCGTACAACACCGGCGGGTTCTTCCGCCAGGTCGGGTCGGTGTGGGGCAAGATCTTCTCCCTCGCGTTGCCGCCGTTCCTCACCCGGTCGACGCCTCCGACGGGTGTTATCGTCGATCGTTCCCGCGTCCCGGCCCGAGAGTGAGGCACACATGGTGGGCAAGTTCGAGCGCCGCAAGGACACCGTGCAGGAACTGACCGAGTCCGGGGCGACGCACGTCGGCCGGATCGCCGTGATCATCGCCGGGGCCGTCCGCGACGTCACGCGCGAGATCGGGGACTGGATCAGCGACGGGCTCGAGATGCGGGAGGCCTCCCGCCGGGCGCGTGAGGACGAGGAGCGGACGTCGCCGCCGTCCGAGCCCGTCCCGGACGACTCGGACGACTCGGACGGCGCGCCCGACAGATAGGTGAGGGTGCCGGCTGCGAGTCGGTGGTGCGCCGGCCGCGCGGGCGAGTGCACGTAATCAGCGTCACCGTGTGTCGTCGGCGTGGCGTGCGTTGGAAGGCGGCCGGCCGGGCCACAATACGGCCGCCTTGTCCCCGTCTGAGGAGTTGTCCCGTGAGTGACCCATCGGTGTTCCGCCCTGCTCGTGCCGGACTCGGCGGAACATCGCGGTGAACCGGCAGACGTCGCGCGTGGCCCGTTCCGCGCGTCAGGTACTCGCCGTGTGCGCGGCCGTCGTCCTCACCGCGCTGGTTGCCGTCGGCTATCTCGTGATCGAGGAATGGACGGAACCCGGTTCGGAACCGGATGCGGTCCACGCCGGTGAACTGACCGAACTGCTCGCGCGGGTGCAGGTCGCGGACGAACTGCCGATGGCCGGATACAGCAGGGAGGAGTTCCCGCACTGGGAACCGAACCGTCCCGAGTACGGCTTCGGGGACGAGTTCGCGCAGTACGCGCGGTGTACCACCCGGGAGGTGATGTTGTTGCGGGACGCGGTCGGCTCGGTCCGGCTCGATCCGAAGACCTGCGATCTGTCGGTCGGGTCGACCGGCGGCTGGCAGGACGAGTACGGAACCCTCGACCGCCAGACCGGTGCGCTGAACCCGTACAAGTGGATGACGGACTCGTCGGGCGTCGACGCCGAGCACATCGTTCCGCTCGCAGAGGCGTGGCGGTCGGGTGCTGCCGAACTGGACGAGGACACGCGCCGACGCATCGCCAACGACGCCACCAACCTGGTGGCGTCGGACCCGTCGGCCAACCGCTCCAAGGGCGACCAGGACGCGGCGAACTACCTGCCGCCCGGGAAGTTCCGGTGCACGTATCTCGATCGCTACCTTCGGGTGAAGGTGACGTTCGGACTGACCGTCGATCCCGCCGAGCAGACCGCTCTGCGCACCGCGGTCGCCGCCTGTGGCGATCCGACCGGCCTGGGGTAGGCGTGCGCGGAGGCAACATCGGGAGGGGCGAGATGGGCGACGTGGTCGAACTGCGCTCCCGTGCTGCGGTCATGACCGTCGAGGAGGGGACGGTGTCCGGGTTCCTCGATGTCACGGTGACATCCGCGGGGCGTGGGCTGGTGCGCTACCGCGGCACCGAGACGTGGCTGACCATCGGCAATCTCGAGGACACGCCACCGGCGACGTGGGAGACGGCGGCCGATCTCGCGGACGCGGTGGAGGCAGGTATGGGGGTTCGGGACGCGGCGGGCAACACCGTGCCGTTCGAGGCGTAGGGCGACCGTCGTCCCCGCGCCGCTCACGACACCGGTGTCGAGGTCACCGCTTCAGAGGGCTGTAGAAGACGATCCCGTTGCCCTTGTTGTCGTACACGACGGCTCGCCGCTCGTGGGCGTCGTCGTACGGCCCCGTCACGATCCCGCCGCCGGCCTCCTCGACGGACTTCGCCGCGGCGTCCACGTCGGGGGTCTTGATGCCGACGACGACCTGCCCGTGGATCGGGTGGTCGACCGCGGTCGCGAGGGCGATGGTCACCGGACCGCCGTCGACGGCGGCGAAGTGCGCGCCGTCGCGGAACTTCAGCGGAAGGCCGAGGGTCTCGGTGTAGAAGGCGATCGACTCGTCCAGATTGTCGGTCGACAGGATGATCATCTTCACTTCGTGGTCACTCAAGGCAAGCCTCCTACTGTGAAAGTGCCCACAGTGTAGTGCAGTTCGCCGCGCATGTGCCGCTGGGGATTCACCACGGAGAGGCTTCGACGTTGCCCGCGACACGGCGCAGCAGTGCGGCCAGCGTCGCTCGCTCGTCCTCGTCGAGTCCGTCGAGCATTCTGCGGTCGCGCTCGACCCGCGCCGGGAACTCCGCGTCGACGAGTGCCCGCCCCGCGTCCGTCAGCTGCAGGAGCACGACGCGTCCGTCCCGCTCGAACGGCAGGCGTTCGAGGAAGCCCGCCCGGGTGAGACGGTCGGCATGCTTGGTGGTCGAGGCGCCGCTGCTCATCGTCGCGGTCGTCACCTCCGATGCCCGCAGTGGCCGGTCGCTGCGGGCGAGTGCGCACAGGATCTCGAACTCGACGCGGGAGACGCCGCTGCCGGTGAGGGCGCGGTCGAGCTGGTGCAGCGCGAGGGACCCGATCCGGGTGATGCGGCCGAGCACGTCGATCGGGTCGGTGTCGAGGTCGGGCCGCGCGACGTGCCACTGGCGTCGGACGTGGTCGATGAAGTCGCCGGTCGCGGTGTCGTCCGGATCGCTGTCGGCTGTCGGCGGCATCTGCACATCGTAGCGGCATCCGCCGATAAAATTCGCAGATGTTTTACTAGTGAAATATTTGCTAGAGTCGGTGCCATGCCGACCCTCGCCGCCGCCCCGAGTCGGCTCCGTCGTACCCGGGGCGCACTCGCGCACCCGATGTCCGGCGCGGTGTGGCGGCGGTCGCTGCGCGTCCGTTCCGCCGACGCCACTCTCGCGGTCTCGCTGCGCGTCGGTCTCGCGGCAGCGGTGGTCCTCGTCGTCTTCGGCGTCACCGGGCACGGCGCGATCGCCGGGTTCGCGCTGCTCGGTGCGCTGAGCGCCGCGTTCTCGCGCCACGAACCGCTGCGCCGGACCGCACAGAAGGTCGGCCTCGTCGGCGGCGCCGTCGTCGCCTCGGTCCTCGTCGGCGGGCTCGTCGCGGTCAGCGGTATGCCGGTCGAGGCGCAGATCGGGGTGGTGGCCGTCCACGCCGGAGCTGCCGCTGCGCTGCTGTACGCATTTCGCATCGGTGGCCCCGGACCCGTGATCCTGGTGTTCGCGGCCAGTGCGGCGGTCGGATACGCCGGCAGCGCCGCTCATCTCGGTGTCGCGGTGGCGTCGGCGGCACTCGGCGCGGCCGTCGGACTCGGTGTCGCGGTGCTGCCCTTCGTGTTCCTGCCCTGGGGGCCGGCGCGACTCGCCACCGCCCGGGCCCTGGGCGCGCTGGCCCGGGTGCCCGACGGGGGCGACGTCGCTGCGGCTCGATCCGCCGTCGTCACCGCGCGGCAGACGCTCGCGCTCACGGCAGGCGCGTCCGCCCGTGACCACGACCTCGCCGCCGTGCTCGCCGAGGCGGACGCCGCACTCGATCACTGGCTGACCGACGGCGACGACGCCCGGCTGCACGCGGTCGTCCGCCACGAGCGTGAACTTCGGAAGACGAAGCGGCACAGCGCCCTTCTCGCCCAGGGTGCCGTCCTGGGCGACCTGCCGCAGCCGGTCCCGTTCCTCGCTCCGGGCCTGGGCCGGCTCGGCGCCGGTGACGTGCGCGCCTACGCGGGCCGGGTCGTGCTCGCCGCTGCGCTCGCGGGCTGGCTCGCCGCAGGTGTCGGTCTCGACCACCCGATGTGGGCGTCGATGGGTGCGATGGCCGCCATGCAGGGCATCACGTACGCGGGCACCGTCGAACGCGGGATCCAGCGACTCCTCGGCAACGTTGCGGGCGCCGCCGTTGCGGCCGGCCTGATCGCACTGACGCTCGGCTACTGGCAGACGGCGCTCCTCATCGTGGTGCTGCAGACGTGCACCGAGGTGGCGGCGGCCCGGAACTACGGGCTGTGCACCGTGTTCGTCACCCCGATGGCCTTGCTGATCGTCGGTCTCGGTACGGCGGTCGGACCCGAGATCGGGATCGGTCGCGTCCTCGTCACCGTCGTCGGTGTCGCCGTCGGGATCGTCGTCGCGGCGGTCACCCTCGGCGCGACGGATCGGTCACATCTGGCCGAGACGGTGTGAACCGGGCCCGACCCCGGGCGGCTGGGTATCTGCGCGTGATAATTGTGTGCACGCGGCCGCCCACCGACGGCGCGTGACGACGCAGAAGTGGAGATCCTGATGAGTGAGGCGGTACGCGCGGGCGACCTGGTCCACATCTCGGACACGGCGGGTACCTGGGTGGTCGAGGAGATCCGATCCGGCATCGCGCTGCTCCGGGACGGCGAGGATCGCCGCATCTCGTCGCGGGTGTCGAAGTTGACGGTGGTACGCCGCGGCGGCGGTGCCGCCTGACGGGTTGGCGGCAGTCGCTGTCACCAGGGTGTGGCCATGAACTTCTCCAACGAGGGTCGCGCCTTCGGGTTGCCCTCGTCGATGCCGGTGACGGCCCCGACGCCCGCACCGATGAGGTTGCCGAGCATGCAGCCCGCCAGGAAGTTCGGGAAGATCGACACGCAGCCGATCGCGAGCCCGACGAACGATCCGAGCATCATCCGCTGCTGGCCGCCGTTGTTCCACCCGACGACGACCTCGTTGGAGAGGTCGACGAAGGCCTCCCGTTTGGACTCGTTGTTCGGCCAGACCTGATTGGCGAAGAGCACTGCGGGTGGGTCCGTCGGTGGTGGCGGCAGTCCCAGCATTCGGGCGACTTCGTCGAGAGTGGGGACCTGCGGCGGCGGGGGAAGCGCAGGAAGATCCACCGGACTCGGGTCGGGCAGGGTCACCGTCGGCAGCGGGATCGGCTCGGGAACGGTCACGGCGGGTAGCTGCACGGACGGAAGTTCGACCGCCGGTAGCTGTACCGGAGCCGGCTGCGGCAGTGGCGGCAGTTCCGGGAGTTGAATCGACGGCAGGGGTGGCAGGGCGGGCAGTTCGGGGAGTGGCGGTGGCGCGGGCAGTTGCGCGGAAGCCGTTCCGGTGCCGACGACGATCGTCGCGACGACGAGCGCGGGCATGACAAGAGTCTTGGCCATCTTCATGGCGATTCCCAAGTGGTCCGATGTGATCCGGCGGCTTCACGGGACCCGGTAGGTGAATGTGGTGAACGGACGAACAGCCCGTCGGATGGGGTCAGGGTGTGGCGACGAACTTCTCGATCGACGGCACCACGTTCGGGTTCGAACCGATGCCCGTCGCGGCGCCCGCCACGACCCCGACCGCGGTGCCGATGATGCAGCCGGCGATGAAGTTCGGGAAGATCGACAGGCAGCCGATGCCGAAACCGATGTTCGCGCCGATGAGCGTGCTCTGCAGTCCGTTGGTGGCCCAGCCCGTGTTCACCTCGTTCGCCATGTTGTTGAACGCGTCCTGCTTGGTCTCGTTGCCGGGCCAGGTCTGCTCGGCGAACATGGCGGCGACAGGGGGTGGTGGCGGGATGGTCGGCAGCGCGGGCAATGGCGGAGGCGCCGGTAACTGAGCTGCGGCGGGGCCCGCGCCGGACGCGATCGCAGCGGTGACGAGTACGGGCAGGATCACGGCCTTGGCCATCTTCATGGCGACTCCCACGGTGATCGATCGGTTCTCGAGATCGTTCTCGCTTACACGGTGATCCGCGTCGCGCGGCTGTCCACGAACCGCGAAACGCGCTGGGACTGAATGTGACCCTGTGCGGGTCGGGCGAAGACAGGGGTTGACTTTACTCCGCACAATGCGGCCCTGCAGGCGAATCGTCGCCGGGCGGTCGACCTGCGCCGTTCGACCCAGACACGCCGTGAGCCCCGGTCGGATCGCGACCGGGGCTCACGGCGTCGGCAGTTGGTCAGGAACCGCCGCCGAGGCTGCCGAGGCTGCCGGTTCCGCCTCCGCCTCCGCCCTGCATGCCCTCCATGACTTTCAGGAGTTCTCCGAGTACTTCTACGAGATCCAACAAGACGTCCATGGTCGTACACCTTCACTGTCGGGACAGGTGGAGCGTGGGGCGACGGACCGGACGCGCCGGACTGCGTTCGCAGCGCGTCCCGTCCTCGCCACCTGGTCTGGGGACGATCGTCACGGGGGAGGCGACCGGCAGGGCGCGGTCGGAGAATTCTCGAGAATGTGCCGACCGCAGCGGTCGATGTGGAGTTCGGTCATCGGGACTCACCTCAACCCCGTGTATCGGCGCCCGGACAGATAGTGTTTCACACCACATTCGGGTGGGTCGGGCGATTCGGCACACATTCGGCCGCGGATCGGGCGCGAAACGGCCACCACGGTGCCCCCGGCAGGAATCGAACCTGCGACCTAGAGATTAGAAGGCTCTTGCTCTATCCAACTGAGCTACGGAGGCGTGACCCCTGTCGGGATCGGGTCAGGAGTCTACCGGCTCCGGTTTCGCGGTCACGTCAGGCCGCGCTGCTACGGGGCGTCGTACCTGGACGTGGCTCACACGCGCGCGCCTCCTACCCTGGTAGGCATGGCATCACCCGAGCTCGCCCACGCCGACACGCCGACGACCCGCACGGCACGTGACAGCGTGGTTCCCGTCTTCGTCGTTCTCGGGCTGATCGCCGGACTGGTTGCGGCGATGGTGGTGGGCCTGTCGGCGTCCGAGGCGCTGGTGCGGCTCGGCATCCCCGATCCCGGTCCGCTCACCACCTACGGGCTGCCAGCGGTCAAGGCGATCGGTGAGGTCGCGGCCGTCATCGCTGTCGGATCCCTGCTGCTGGCGTCCTTCCTCGTGCCGCCGCAGAAGAGCGGTGTCCTCGACGTCGGTGGCTATCGCGCGGTGCGGACCGCGTCGAACGCGGCGATCGTGTGGGCGGCGTGCGCGATCGTGCTCGTCCCGCTGACGGTCTCCGACACGTCCGGCCAGACGCTCGGCGAGTCCCTGAAGCCGGAGAACCTGTGGCGGGCCATTCCGCAGATCGAGCTGGCGGAGGCGTGGCGGAACACCGCGATCCTGGCTGTGATCCTCGCGATCTGCTCGCGGATGCTGCTGCGGTGGAACTGGACGCCCGTGGTGCTCGGGCTCGGCATCGCGACGCTGATTCCTCTTGCACTGACGGGCCACTCCTCGGCCGGCGGCTCCCACGACATGGCGACGAACAGCCTGATCTGGCACCTGGTCGCGGCGTCGCTGTGGGCGGGTGGACTGTTCGCCCTGCTCGCCCACGCGCGTCGCGGCGGCGAGTACACGGACCTCGCGGCGCGCCGGTTCTCGACGGTCGCGACGGTCGCCTTCGTCGTCATGGCGATCTCCGGTGTGATCAACGGACTCGTCCGGCTGCCGCTGCGTGAGCTGTTCTCCAGCACCTACGGATGGCTGCTGGTCGCGAAGACCGTCGCGCTGGTGATCCTCGGTGTGTTCGGGTACCTGCAGCGCAGGCAGGCGCTGCCCGCGCTGCAGGCCGACCCGACGTCCCGCGGCGCGTTGATCCGCTTCGCCGGCGCCGAGGCGCTCGTGTTCGCGGCGACCATCGGACTCGCGGTGGGCCTGGGTCGCACCCCGCCGCCGCCGGAGGACATCCGTCCGACGCCCGCGGAGGTTCAGCTCGGCTACAACCTCGACGGTCCGCCGACCGTGGCGCGACTGATGTTCGACTGGCGTTTCGACCTGATCTTCGGCACCGCCGCGATCATCGCGGCCGTTTGGTACGTCGTCGGGGTTCGCCGCCTCAAGCGTCGCGGTGACAGCTGGCCCGTCGGTCGGACCGTCGCGTGGCTGCTCGGGTGCGCGACGCTGCTGATCGGAACCTCGTCCGGACTCGGGCGCTACGCACCCGCAGTGTTCAGCGTCCACATGGGCGCGCACATGGCGCTGTCGATGCTCGCGCCGGTCCTGTTGGTGCTCGGTGGCCCCATGACGCTGGCGCTGCGCGCCCTCAAGCCCGCCGGCCCGGACGCCCCGCCGGGGGCACGTGAGTGGCTGCTCGCGGCGCTGCACAGCAAGTACTCGCGCTTCGTCACGCATCCGCTGGTGGCGTCGTTCCTGTTCGTCGGCGGCTTCTACGCGCTGTACCTCGGTGGCATTTTCGGCGCGACGCTCGACTCCCACGGCGCGCACCTGCTGATGAACCTGCACTTCATCCTCAGCGGCTACCTCTTCTACTGGGTGGTCATCGGTATCGATCCGGCGCCGCGCCAGATCCAGCCGGTGACGAAGCTGGCGATGGTGTTCGGATCGCTGCCGTTCCACGCGTTCTTCGGTATCGCCCTCATGAGCACCATGGAGGTCATCGGTGGCTGGTACTACCGATCGCTGGGCCTCGGCTGGAACGACGACCTGTTCAACGACCAGAAGGTCGGCGGCGGCATCGCCTGGGCGACCGGCGAGATCCCCCTCGTCCTGGTGATGCTGGCGCTGCTGGTGCAGTGGTCGCGGTCCGACGAGAAGACCGCCAAGCGTATCGACCGTGCCGCCGACCGCGACGACGACGCCGAGCTCGCCGCGCACAACGCGATGTTCGCCGAACTCGCTCGCCGCGACAAGGAAGGCTGGAACTAGGCGCTGCGCAGCCGCTCCCTGGCCTCGGCGGGGGTGACGGTTTCGGGGATTTCCGCGACGGGGTTTGCGAAGTGCCAGCGCAGGACGGACCGGGTCACCGGGAGGGTCGGACCGAGTACCGCCTGCATCGCGGCGGGGGACCGGGTGGCGCGTACCACGGCGCGGGCGGCGGGCACGACTGCTCGGTCGAGCGCTGCCGGCTGGTCGAAGTCGCCGAGCACGCGCATCCACTTCGGCAGTGTCGCGATCGTGGCCGGGGCCAGCATCCGGCTCGTCGCCCACAGGGGCCAGCGTCCTCGGCCGCCCTCGGTGCGGAGCAGGTAGTGCATGCCGCGCTGCGCACGTTCCGAGGTGCACAGCCGCGGCCGGACGCGCTCGAAGTACTCCCGCACCGCCTGCCGGGACGCGGGGACGTCGGCGGGCGAGCACGTCTGGAGTTCGGCCGCGACGACGCACTCTGCCCAGTACCGGTCCTCGTCCGCGGGTGACAACGGACCCGGCCCGAACATCTCGTACGCCTTGAGCACCGAATGCCAGCCGGTCACGTGGATCCACAGCTGACTGTCCGGATTGTTGGCGCCGTACCGCTTCCCGGAGATCGGCTCGATCCCGGTGGCCCGGGCGTGCACCCGCATCAGCAGTTCCGATGTCTCGACGGCGGTACGACTGTCGCCGACGGCGACGACGAGGAAGTACGAGAGGGTGCCGTCGAGGCGTCCGCGCGGATCGGTGTAGATCCCGTCGGCGTCCGCGACCGCAGCGGTGAGCATCGGGTCGAAGTGCTCGAGGGTGACGGCGCGCTGGAAGCCGATGAGCGCCGTCGGATGCGTCCACACCTTCCAGCTCGGCGAGTCCGGCCCGAAGAAGCCGTGGTCGCGCCGGGTAAGTGCCGGATCGAACGGCCATCTCCGGGTCGACATCATGCGGGTTTCGGTCACGGCTGCCTCCTCGTGGATGAATACAACGCGACCGTAGCAATGTTGCCGGGGCGAATACAACGGTTGCGTAGGATTGCTTCCGAAGGTCGGACACTAGGGTGACGCGAAGGAGGTGAGGGCCACGTGACACGGGTAGAGCCGGACCGGCCGCGGCGCAAGTACGCGCCGCGACTGCCGCCCGAACAACGGCGCGAGCAACTGCTCGACGCCGCGTTCGAAGTCACTCGTCGGCACGGCCTCCACGACCTGAGCATGGAATCCGTGGCCCACGAGGCCGGAGTGGGAAAGCCCGTGCTGTACACGGTGTTCCGCACTCGCGCGGACCTCGTCGCCGCGCTGCTCGAACGCGAGCACCAGCGCGCCGTCGCACAGGTGATCGCGGCCATGCCGACCGACCTCACCGTCTCGGGCCCGGCTGCCGCGTATGCGGCCACCGTGACCGCGTTCGTCGATGCCGTCCTCGGTGATCCGACGCGGTGGCGCCTCATCCTCACCGCACCCGACACGGCGCCGGGGGAGTACCGCGACCACCTGCGCTCGGCGCGGTCCGCCATTCTCCGGCGGGCAGTGGAGCTCGCGCGCGCGGGCATCGCACTCGAACCCGCCCTCGCCGGACTGGACGAGGAACTTCTCGCCCACACGATGCTGTCCTTCGCGGAGATGCTGGGACGGCTCGCTGTCGGCGACCCCGACTCCTTCACGCGTAACCGCCTCGCCTCGTATGCGAGTGCCTTGGCAGGCATGATCGCCGTTCCTGCGGCCCGGGCCGACTGACGGGCTGTTCGGCCCCGGCGGGATTCGCCGGTCGTGGGGACGGATGCGCATCCCATCCACGGCCTCGTCGGCCGTCCGTGAGTCGTCGCCGTCGACGTCACCCGTCGATACCTGTCGCCGACCTACCGGCGAAACGGATACGTGCACTGAAGTTTTCGTGTCGATATCGGGAAGGTGTCGAGTCGGGATCACGCCAGGGGTGCGAGACCGGTTATCGCACTTCCGAACTCGATGCCGTCGCAGTCGGATAACGTCGCGGTCACACCTCCGAAAGTCCGCGACGGCGAGCCCGAAACACAGTGTCCCGCACGGTCTTGGGCATACCGTGGATGGGCGCGCGATCACGTCCGGTCCCGACCCGGGAGGCGTCGATGAGGTGGACAGCGGTACTGCCGGTGGTGCTCGTCTCGGTGGCGGTCGCGGTGGCCGGTCTGCCGGCTCATGCAGATCCCGTGGCGGGCCCGCCGGGCTCGGTGGTCGAGGCCGGCCCACTGAACTCCGTGGCGATGCTGCCCGGAGCCGCCGAGGGGTACCGCGTCGTCTACCGCACCACCGACCATCACGGTGCGGGGCGCCTGAGCTCCGGCGCCGTGTACGTCCCACCCGGGCCCGCGCCCGACCGCGGCTGGCCCGTCGTCTCCTACGCGCACGGCACCATCGGTCTCGCCGACGGGTGCGAGCCGTCCGTCACCGGCGGGCTCGGCGACGAGGGCGCCTACATGGACCGGTGGCTGCGGCGCGGCTACGCGGTTGTCGCCACCGACTACGCGGGTCTCGGCACCCCCGGAGAACTGGCGTACCTGGACGGCGTGGCGGCCGGCCACGACGTCGTCGACATGGTCCGCGCCGGGCGGGCCACGGTGCCCGAACTGTCGCCGCGCTGGGTGGTGGCCGGACTGTCCCAGGGCGGGCACGCCGCATTGCACACGGCCCATCTCGCGACCGCCTACGGGCCGGAGCTCGACTACCGCGGCGCAGTCGCGCTCGCGCCACCGACGAACCTGGAGCAGGTGTTCCCGTTCGCCGGACCCGGAGTCTCGAACTTCGGGGTCGCGGGACTCACCAAGTTCACCCTCTTCACGATGGTGGGTCTGGCCGGTGCCCGCCCCGACCTCGACGTCCCTTCCCGCCTGTCACCGCGGGGCCGCGAACTGGCGGCCCTCGCGACGCAGGTGTGCACCACGGATGTCGGCCGACAGATCGGGAAGATGCAGGTCGGGGAGTTGTTCTCGCGTCCGATCGACGACCTGCGGCCCGCGCTGGCCGACTACATCGGCGTTCCCACCGTCGGCTACGACCGACCGGTGTTCATCGGGCAGGGAGCCGTCGATCTGGTCGTGCCGATGCCGCTGACGCTGTTGTTCACGCAGCAACTCGTGGCGGCCGACTCACGGTTCGACCTGCGCCTGTATCCGTCGGCCGATCACATCGGGGTGCTCGCCGCGTCGTTCGACGATTCCGCTGCCGTGGTGGACCGTCTCGTGAACTGACCTGCGCAGACAACGTGATCGGGGGCACCTGATTCGGCGATTCGACCCGACCGGGTGCCACGATCGGGTACTCAGGACGGATGAAACGAACCAGGGGGTTCCTCCGTGTCGCGGGCCTCGCCGCGGCAGTCGCGACCACCGTGAGCGCGGGACTCGTCTCCGCCTCGACGGCAGTCGCCGCACCGCAGGCACCCGGCACCGTCGTCCGCGACGTCGACCTGCCCGCCCCGGCCCGTCTCGCCGCTGCGAGCGGCCAGCGTCAGCTCACCTACTGGACCGAGGGTGCGACCGGTGAGCCCGCCCTGAGCACCGGGTCGGTGTACGTGCCGCCGGGGCAGGCTCCCGCGGGTGGCTGGCCGATCGTCTCCTTCGCGCACGGCACCGCAGGCGTCGGCGACGACTGCGCACCCTCGTTCGTCGGCGACACCCCGCTGACCCAGACGTTCCTGACCACCCTGCTGAACGCCGGATACGCGGTCGTCGCCACCGACTACGTGGGGCTCGGAACCGACGGCGTGCACGCCTACCTGCACGGACGCAGCGAGGGCGCCGCGGTGATCGACATGGTCCGCGCCGCGACCTCCGTCGATCCGGACCTGTCGCGCCGGTGGATGGCGGTCGGGCACTCCCAGGGCGGGCACGCCACGATGTTCGCGGCGCACGCTGCCACCCGATACGCCCCGGAACTCGACTTCCGCGGTGCCTCGGCCACGGGTACGCCCGCCAACCTCGAACTTGCGCTGCTGATCGGTGGGCCCGGATTCCCCAACGTCGGCCTGAACGGTCTCACCGCGTTCGCCGCCTTCATCATCGACGGGCTCCGGATCGCCCGGCCCGACCTGCCGATCGACGACTACCTGACGCCGGCAGGCGCCGAACTGGTTCGCGAATCGGAGACGACCTGCTACCTGCCGCTGGTGAGCAGGGCCTCCGAGGTGGGCGTCGGCGTCGGCGAGATGCTGTCGCGGCCGCTCGCGGAACCTCGGATCCACGACGCGCTGAACGACTACCTCGCGGTCCCGACCAGCGGTTACGACCGGCCGTTGTTCCTCGGGCACGGACTGCCCGACCAGACCGTTCCGTTCCCTCTCGGTGCCAAGCTGGCCGCGGATCTGCTCGTGGGCGGCCAGGACGTGACGGCCAGGGCGTACCCGGGCGAGCACCGGGTGTCGTTCACTCAGGCGACGCCGGACGTCCTCGCCTTCGTCCGCGCCCACTTGTGACCCACGCCCGCGCCGCCTGACCGGGGCAGGCGGCGCGGGCGTGGATTGGGGCGGTGTCTGTCCTGCCGATACGCTGGTGCGCATGGCGGAGTTCATTTACACGATGAAGAAGGTGCGCAAGGCGCACGGCGACAAGGTCATCCTCGATGACGTCACGATGAGCTTCTACCCGGGAGCCAAGATCGGTGTCGTCGGCCCGAACGGCGCCGGCAAGTCCTCCATCCTCAAGATCATGGCCGGCCTGGATCAGCCGTCCAACGGTGAGGCGTTCCTCGACCCCGAGGCCACCGTCGGCATCCTGATGCAGGAGCCGCCCCTCAACGAGGAGAAGACGGTCCGCGGCAACGTGGAGGAGGGCCTCGGCGAGGTCAAGGTCAAACTCGATCGGTTCAACGAGATCGCCGAACTGATGGCCACCGACTACTCCGACGAACTGATGGAGGAGATGGGCGTCCTCCAGGAGTATCTCGACCATGCCGACGCCTGGGACATCGACTCCCAGCTCGAGCAGGCCATGGACGCCCTGCGTTGCCCGCCCGCCGACGAGCCCGTCACCCACCTGTCCGGTGGCGAGCGCCGCCGCGTCGCGCTGTGCAAGCTGCTGCTGAGCAAGCCCGACCTGCTGCTCCTCGACGAGCCCACCAACCACCTCGACGCCGAGTCGGTCCTGTGGCTCGAGCAGTTCCTCGCGAGCTACCCCGGCGCCGTCCTCGCCGTCACCCACGACCGGTACTTCCTCGACCACGTTGCGCAGTGGATCTGCGAGGTCGACCGCGGCAAGCTGCACCCCTACGAGGGCAACTACTCCACCTACCTGGAGAAGAAGGCCGAGCGACTCGAGGTGCAGGGCAAGAAGGACCAGAAGCTGCAGAAGCGACTCAAGGAGGAGCTCGCCTGGGTCCGCTCCGGCGCAAAGGCCCGCCAGACCAAGAACAAGGCCCGCCTCGACCGCTACGAGGAGATGGCGGCCGAAGCCGAGAAGCACCGCAAGCTCGACTTCGAGGAGATCCAGATCCCGACGCCGCCGCGCCTCGGCAACGTCGTGGTCGAGGTCGACCACCTCGACAAGGGTTTCGAGAACCGTGTCCTCATCAAGGATCTCTCGTTCACGCTGCCCCGCAACGGCATCGTCGGCGTCATCGGCCCCAACGGCGTCGGCAAGACCACGCTGTTCAAGACGATCGTCGGCCTCGAGAACCCGGACTCCGGCACCGTGAAGGTCGGCGAGACGGTCAAGCTCAGCTACGTCGACCAGTCGCGCGCCAACATCGACCCGAAGAAGACGGTGTGGGAGGTCGTCTCCGACGGACTCGACTTCATCGAGGTCGGTCAGAACGAGATGCCCTCGCGCGCGTACGTCAGCGCGTTCGGGTTCAAGGGCCCCGACCAGCAGAAGCGTTCGGAGGTGCTCTCCGGTGGTGAGCGCAACCGCCTCAACCTGGCGCTGACCCTCAAGGAGGGCGGCAACCTGATCCTCCTCGACGAGCCGACCAACGACCTCGACGTCGAGACCCTCAGCTCGCTGGAGAACGCGCTGCAGCAGTTCCCCGGCTGCGCCGTGGTCATCTCCCACGACCGCTGGTTCCTCGACCGGACCTGCACCCACATCCTCGCGTGGGAGGGCAACGTCGAAGAGGGCAAGTGGTTCTGGTTCGAGGGCAACTTCGAGGCGTACGAGGCCAACAAGATCGAGCGTCTCGGTGCCGAGGCCGCCCGCCCGCACCGCGTCACCCACCGGAAGCTGACGCGCGACTGATGTCGGCGCCGTACAGCTGCGAGATCCAGGTTCGCTGGGGCGACTCCGACCGCAACGAGCACGTCAACAACGTGCTCTACGCGGAGTACGCCCAGGAGGGCCGCGTTCGGTTCTTCCGCGACTGCATCGTCGCGGCGGGCGCGCAGCCCGCCGCGATGGTGGTCCGGAAGATGTCGTTCGACTACATCCGCCCGGTCACCGACCAGACCGGTCCGGTCACCGCCGAGCTGGAGATCCTGCACGTCGGGAACTCGTCGTTCTCGCTCCGGCAGTCCCTGCGGGACCGGCACGGCAACCTGTGCGTCGAGATCGAGGGCGTGATGGTCGGGTTCGACCCGGCGACCGAGCGTTCCGTCCCGCTGTCCGATCGCGCGCGGGAACTGCTGCTGCAGTACTCGGCGGTCGAGGTCGCGCACTGACCGCGACACCCTGAGGTTCTCCTGGTGGCCCGTCGCTGACCCACGGTCGGCGGCGGGCCGACTAGGCTCGACGGTGCACACCAGTCCCGGCGACGAGGGGTGACCGCGAAGATGACCGTGTCCGCTGACCGTTTCGGTCCCGGGTGGACGGGCGGTCTGCCCGCCGACCTGTCCGCCCACCTGTCGGAAGTGGTGGAGGCGTACTTCCGCGGCACCGAGTTCGCATGGACCGGGGGTGCCGTCACAGATCAGGCGATGACCGCCTTCCGCGAGCACGTCGAGTTCGGGACCCACCGGCCGCATCGCGAGCCCATCGCCCGGGTGTGCGTGCCGACGCCCGACGCGCCGGCCGTCCAGGTCGTCACCGACGACATGCCGATGCTCGTCGAGTCGGTGACGGCCATGCTCGCCCGGCTCGGGGTGACCGTCGTCGAGATCGTGCATCCGGTGCTCCGGGTACGCCGGGAGTCCGACGGTTCCCTCTCCGACATCGTCGTGGAGGGCGGCCAGCACGAGTCCGAGGCTCGTGCCGAGTCGTGGATGCACCTGCAGTTGCATCCGGCGACCGATCCGGCGCTGTTCGACTCGATCGCGGAATCGGTGCGGAACGTGCTGATCGACGTGCGCCAGGTCATCTCCGACACCGAGGAGATGCGGCGGGTCCAGCGCGACCTCGCCGAATGGCTCGAGTCGCTGGCCGACGCGGGCGCCACGGGGTACGCCGACCACGCGGTCCGGGACTGTGCGGCGCTGCTGCGCTGGCTGGCGTCCGGGCATTTCGCGCTGCTCGGGTACCGCCGCTACGAGTTCGGCGACCCTGCCGCGCAAGGCACGTCGACGGCCCACGTCGTCGACGACAGCGGCCTCGGGGTGCTCGGGCCCACCACCCGCACCGATCACCGGATCGATCTGCCCGCACCGAGATTCGACGCGGACATGGCGCTCGTGATGTTCTCCCAGGGTCCGCGGCCCGCGACGGTGCACCGATCGGTGTACCCGTCGTTCGTGCGAGTCGCGGCACTGGACGCGGACGGCCGGATCGTCGGCGAGCACCGTTTCCTCGGGGTGCTGACCGTGACCGCCGTGCACGAGAACATTCTGGACATCCCCGTCGTCGCGACCCGGGCGCGAGCCGTGATCGCCCGGGCCGGAGTCGACCTGCACTCGTTCTCCGGGCAGGCGATGCTCGAGGTCATCCAGTCGATGCCGCGCACGGAACTGTTCTGCCTGCACACCGACACGCTGTTCCGGACCGTGACGGCGGTGCTGGCGATCGGGGTGCGGCGGCAGGCGCGGCTGTTCCTGCGCGACGACCACGACGGACGGTTCGTCTCCGCCCTGGTGTACTTGCCCCGGGACCGGTACAACACGCGGTCGCGGTTGGCGATGCAGTCGATCCTGCTGCGGGAGCTCGGGGGTGGCACGCTCGACTACAGTGCGCGGGTCACGGAGTCCGACCTGGCGATGGTGCACTTCACGATTCGAGCGCCCGAAGGGGAGGATGCGCAGGCCGTCGACACCTCGGCCGCCAACTGCGAGCGGATCGAGTCGCTCCTCGCCGCGGCGACGCGGGCCTGGGACGACGACCTGATCGAGGAGACCGCACGCATCCCGGTCGTGAGTTCGTCCCTGGCGACCCGCTATTCGGCAGCGTTCCCCGAGAGCTACAAAGAGGACTTCGACGCGTTCCGGGCCATCGCCGACATCGCCCGGCTCGAGGAACTGGAGCC
Organism: Rhodococcus gannanensis; assembly: GCF_042681175.1. Classification (NCBI taxonomy): domain Bacteria; kingdom Bacillati; phylum Actinomycetota; class Actinomycetes; order Mycobacteriales; family Nocardiaceae; genus Rhodococcus; species Rhodococcus gannanensis. The sequence continues at coordinate 4,537 of NZ_JBHUFB010000021.1, read as the reverse complement.
CGGCGAGATCGACGTGGAGCTGTACCGGCGGATCTCGGCGCCCGCGGGGCGCTGGCGGTTCTCGCTGTACATCAGCGGAGACGGGGTGTCGCTCAGTCAGGTGCTGCCGGTGCTGCAGTCGCTCGGGGTCGAGGTGGTGGACGAGCGCCCGTACAACGTCGTGCGTCCGGACGGAACACCGTGCTGGATCTACGATTTCGGCCTGAAGGCGGCGCCGGAGCTCGTCGAAGACGAGATCGAACGGGAACTCGAACGGGAATCGGTCGGCCGGATCTTCGAGTCCGGGCCGGGTGCTGCCCTGCGCCGTCGGTTCACGTCCGCGTTCGGTGCGGTGTGGCGCGGTCGCGCCGAGGCGGACCGCTTCAACGAACTCGTGCTGCGTGCCGGGCTCGACTGGACGCAGGCCGCCGGTTTGCGTGCGTACGCGAAATATCTTCGCCAGGCAGGTTTTCCGTACAGTCAGCAGCACGTCGAGTCCGTGCTGCTCGCCCACGCCGACACCACCGCACTCCTCGTCGACCTGTTCCGGTCGATGTTCGACCCCGACGTCGCGGACGACGCCCGCGCCGAGCAGATCGCCGACGAGGTCCGGTCGCGCATCGACCGTGTCGTCGGACTGGACGCCGACCGGATCCTGCGAGCGCTGCTGTCGCTGATTCTCGCCACCCTGCGCACCAACGCCTTCGTGCGCGGACCCGACGGTGCGTACCGCGACGTGATGGCGTTCAAGTTCGACCCGGGGGAGATTCCCGAACTGCCCAGGCCCCGACCGCGTTTCGAGGTTTTCGTGCACTCTCCGCGCGTGGAGGGTGTGCACCTGCGGTTCGGTCCAGTCGCCCGCGGTGGCCTGCGCTGGTCGGACCGACTCGAGGACTTCCGCACCGAGATCCTCGGCCTCGTCAAGGCCCAGGCCGTGAAGAACGCCGTGATCGTGCCGGTCGGCGCCAAGGGGGGATTCGTCGTCAAACGCCCACCCGTCGCGACCGGCGACGCCGGCGCTGACCGGCAGGCGATGCAGGCCGAGGGACGGGCCTGCTACCGGCTGTTCGTGTCCGGACTGCTCGACGTCACCGACAACGTGGACCCGCAGTCGGGTCGGGTGCTGCCGCCGGACCGGGTGATCCGCCGTGACGCCGACGACACCTACCTGGTGGTCGCCGCCGACAAGGGCACCGCCACGTTCTCCGACCTCGCCAACGAGGTGGCCGCCGAGTACGACTTCTGGCTCGGTGACGCCTTCGCCTCGGGTGGCTCCGTCGGCTACGACCACAAGGAGATGGGCATCACCGCGCGCGGAGCGTGGGAATCGGTGAAGCGGCACTTCCGCGAACTCGGGATCGACGTGCAGTCGGAAGACTTCACGGCCGTCGGCATCGGTGACATGAGCGGCGACGTGTTCGGCAACGGGATGCTGTTGAGCAGGCACCTGCGCCTCGTCGCGGCGTTCGACCACCGGCACATATTCCTCGACCCGAATCCCGATCCGGCCCGGTCGTTCACCGAGCGCGAGCGGATGTTCCGGCTGCCGCGGTCCTCGTGGGCGGACTACGACCCGGCACTGATCGGACCGGGTGGCGGTGTCTGGGACCGCTCCCGCAAGTCCGTCCCGCTGTCCGCGGAGTCGCGCGCCGTGCTCGGTCTGCCCGACGAGGTCACCGAACTCGCGCCGCCCGAACTGATCCGCGCGATCCTGCGCGCACCCGTCGACCTGCTCTGGAACGGCGGCATCGGCACCTACGTCAAGTCCGCCGACGAGTCGCACGCCGACGCGGGGGACAAGACGAACGACGGTGTCCGGGTCGACGGCCGCGAACTGCGGGCCCGCGTCGTCGGGGAGGGCGGCAACCTGGGGTTCACCGCGCGCGGCCGCGTCGAGTACGACCTGAGCGGCGGGCGCATCAACACCGACGCCCTCGACAACTCGGCAGGCGTGGACTGCTCCGATCACGAGGTGAACATCAAGATCCTGCTCGACGCCGCAGTGAGCACCGGGGAACTGGCGTCGTCGGACCGGGACGACCTGCTCGCGTCGATGACCGACGAGGTCGCGCGACTCGTGTTGCGGGACAACATCGATCAGAACGCACTGATCGGCACCGCCCGAGCCGAGGCCCCCGGGATGGCCGGGGTGCACACGCGCCTGCTCGCCGAGCTGGAACGCACGCGCGGACTGGACAGGGAACTGGAGGCGCTGCCGACGGAGGAGGAGATCGAACGCCGCGGCGAGTTCGGAAGGGGGCTCACGTCACCGGAACTCGCGACGCTGCTCGCCCACGTCAAGCTGCAGCTGAAGGACGATCTGCTGGCGAGCGAGCTCCCGGACAGCGACACCTTCGCCACCCGGCTCCCGCACTACTTCCCGCGGCCGCTGCGCGAGCGGTACGCGGCCGGGATCCGCGGCCACCGGCTGCGCCGACAGATCGTGACGACGATGCTCGCCAACGAGGCCGTGGACTTCGGCGGCGCCACCTACGCGTACCGACTCGCCGAGGACGCCGGCGCCAGCGGCACCGACGCGATCCGCGCCTTCACCGCGGCCACCGAGATCTTCGATCTGCGCGGGCTGTGGTCGGACATCGCGGGCGCGGGTGTGCCTGTGGCGGTCGCGGACGACCTCGTCCTCGAGTCTCGGCGGATGCTGGATCGCGCGTCGCGATGGCTGCTGGCGAATCGCCCGCAGCCGATCGCGGTCGGCGCTGAGATCAACCGCTACGCCGAACGGGTCCGCGAACTGACACCGCAGATCCGCGGCTGGCTGCGCGGCCACCATCTGACCGAACTCGGAAACCGCACCGCTTCCGTCGTCGACCGCGGCTGTCCACCGGAACTGGCACTGCGGGTGTACGGACTGCTCGACTCCTTCCCGGTCCTCGACATCATCGACATCGCCGACATCACGGAACGCGAACACGACGAGGTGGGACCGCTCTACTACGCCCTCGACGCACACCTCGGCATCGACGAGTTCCTCACGGCGGTATCGGGACTCGAACGCGGCGACCGATGGCATTCGCTGGCTCGCCTGGCATTGCGTGAGGACCTGTACGGTTCGCTGCGGGCGCTGACGATGGAGGTGCTCGGCGGGGGCGAAACCCACGAGAGCGCGGCCGAGAAGATCGAGGACTGGGAGTCCACCAACGCGTCTCGGCTCGCGAGGGCGCGGGCGGCGCTCGCCGAGATCGGGGAGTCTGGAACCCTTGACCTCGCGACGCTGTCCGTGGCGGCGCGTCAGGTACGGAGCATGGTGCGCGGAGCGGGCACCCGAGCAGAAGGAGCACGGTGAGCGGGGTTCTTGCAGAGGCGGCCCAGCAGGGCACGCAGGTGGGTTTCCACACCAAGGTCGGGGTCCGCTGGTCCGACATGGACGTCTTCCAGCACATCAACCACGCCCGGATGGTGACGCTCCTCGAGGAGGCCCGGATTCCGTGGCTGTTCGAGGACGGCCTGCCGACGGTCACCCTGCGGGACGGCGCGGTCATCGCAGACCTGCACGTCCGCTACCGCGGCCAGCTGCGCCACGACGACGGACCCCTCGACGTGTTGATGTGGATCGAGCAGATCCGGGCCGTCGACTTCACCATCGGCTACGAGGTCCGCGCGGGCGGCGCCGACCCGCAGTCCGCACCGTCGATCGTCGCGTCCACCCAGATCGCCGCGTTCGACATCGACACGCAGCGCCTGCGCAGGCTCACGTCGCCCGAACGCGAGTACCTGTCGCGCTGGCACCGTGTCTGACCGCGCCGTCGCCCTCACCGGCCCGGGGGAGCGGGCGAACCTCGCCGCCTTCCTCGGCCGGGTGGTCCGCCTCGACGAGGCCGCCGTGGTGCGGCTGCGGCGCCGCGACGACGACCACCTGGTCGTGTGGGCCCCGACGGGATTCGACGCACTCGCCGCGCGGGTCGTCACCGGGCACGTCCGCCCGTCGGATCTGACCGCCGCCGCAGACGCACTCCTGCACGCCATCGGGTCCGACAGCGCCGACATCGACCCCGGTTTCGCGATGGACTCCGTATGGCGTGGCGCACTGCCTCCGGAGCAGGGCTGGGCGCACGTCGACGACGTCCCGGCCGCGGCGCTCATCGACCTCGCCCGCCAGGGCACCCAGGTCGCCGCCGAGCACGGCGGTCACGGGCCGCCGGCCTCCCTGCTCGATCAGGAGGTGCTCGCCGTCGACGGTGGCGGGGAACAGGTCGCAGTCACCATGCGGACGGTGTTCGCGCTGGCGGCGATGGGTTTCGTACCGGGAGGCGACGTCGAGGGCGCGGTCGTGGACCCCGCCGAGCTCGTCCGGGTCCGCGCGACGCGCACCTGGCTACGTCTCGACGCCCGCTTCGGGTCCGTCTTCGCCCGCCGCGGTGGCGACATCCCGATAACGGTCGTCTAAGGCGTATCTCCTGATCCCCTGTCGCGCCGACACGGGGATTGGGAGACAGGCCCTAGTAGGACTTTGTTAGGTCGGAAAGGTGTGGTGGCAGGTCGGGCAGGTGCCGATCCAGATGGCAAGTGCGCGTTGGATGTCGCGGACGATGCCGTACAG
>NZ_JBHUFB010000020.1:827344-923461 GCF_042681175.1 Rhodococcus gannanensis | reverse complement strand
TCTGCCGGCCGACACCCCGATCAACGAACTTGTCCGCCTCGCGAAACTGCGCTGGCGGATCGAGCACGACTACCGCGAACTCAAAGTTGCACTCGGTCTCGACCGCTTCGAAGGCCGCTCCTGGCTCGGCTGGCACCACCACGCCACCCTCGTCACCGCCGCCCACCTGTTCCTGACGATCCTGCGGCTCACGGGCCCAAAAGCCGGTGGGCAGGGCTGACCCTGTACGGCATCGTCCGCGACATCCAACGCGCACTTGCCATCTGGATCGGCACCTGCCCGACCTGCCACCACACCTTTCCGACCTAACAAAGTCCTACTAGGGCCCGTCGGGCCGGGGCCGGGAATGATGGTGCGATGGCACGCGACTTACATCCGGTCGGCTTCCCGAGTCTGCAGGCGGGCGAGCTCGTTGAGTCCGAGCCCTCACGTGTCAGGCGATACTGATGTGCTGCGCCGCCACCGGTGATTCCACGACCACGAGATGGCACCTGTGGGCGATGACGTGGCCCCTGGTCTGTGGGGCAGTTTCCGGCGCGTGGCTCGGCCTGCAATTCGCCGGACCCGGGGTCGGGTCGAAGGTGGGGGCCGCCGTTCTCGGGATCGGCGCGTCGTTGCCCGCGGGAGCAACTCTGGGCGCGGTGGCGGTCGGGGTCGGCACCCTCGTGCTCGGGTTCGTTCGCCCCAGCGCCTCCGCGCGGGTGCCGATGCCGGAACGGGTGTTGTTCTCCCGCCGATCCGTGTTCCAACTGGGGAACTTGGCGATCACGTCACGTGCAGCTGCCGATTCCGAAGTCGCAGGACTTCACGCTACGGCTTCGTCCCACGAAGTCGGAGCGTGTGGTTATCGGCCCGACCACTACCGGTCGTCGGCGCTCTTGCCGTAGAGCCGCGCCACATCAGGAGAATCGAGCCACTTCGAGTAGGTCGGGGACTGGGGCCACCCGTCGGGGGAGTCCTGCCATTCCTCCTGGCGGCCCCACGGAAGGACGTCGATCAGGGCGAAGGTGTAGCTGAGCTGTTCGGTTCCGCGGCCGGTGGTGTGCCAGGTGCGGTAGACCTTGTCGCCGTCGCGGAGAAACACGTTGACCGCGAAACCGCCGCCGGGTGGCGCGTCGACGTCGGCGCCGAACGAGCTGTCCGACGACGAGTACCAGTCCATCGTGTTGCCGACCTTGGCCCTGTAAGCCAGTGCTTCGTCGATCGGCCCGTTGGTGACGACGACCATCCTGGCGTCGTAGTTGTCGAGGATGCCCAGCCGCGTCCACTGCGACGTGAGGCCGGTACATCCGCCGCACTGCCACTCCGCGCCGTCGGACCACATGTGGTGGTAGACGATGAGCTGGGAGTGGTCCTGGAAGACGTCGACGAGTCGAAGCGGGCCGTTGGGCCCGATCAGTGTGTAGTCGGGCAGTTCGACCATCGGCAGCCTGCGACGTTGGGCGGCGATGGCGTCGAGTTCGCGGGTGGCGGCCTTCTCCCGTCTCCGCAGATCGTCGAGTTCCGTCTGCCAGGTTTCACGGTCGACGATCGGAGGCAGGGCATGGGGTGTCTGCTCGGACATGGCGTCTCCCGGAGTCGGATGGACGTGTACTTCAGTATCGACTGATCTCGGACCCGAAAGTCATCGGGTTGCGGCCCACCAGTCATAGACGACAAGCAAGTCGACGTAGTCGGGGCAGGCGTATTCGGCCTGTTGGATCAGTCCCTGCCGGATCTGCGCGTCGGTTGCCGGATACCTGGCGTGCAGGTCTCGGACCAGCTAGTCGAGCAGTGCTGCATTCTGCTGTGGGCTGCGGGTGGAGGAGAGTTCGACTCGGCCCGGTTGATCCACCCGAGGCTGAGATGCCCTCGGGTCCGCCGCTCAGGCCGTACGCGGTGCGCCGCCGAGTTCCTTGTCTGCGTGACGCTCGACGAGCAGCGGCACGAAGTCGCGGATGGGTGTGCCGTCGAAGTGGATTCGGGCTCGGGTGACGGCGTCGCTGACCTCGGCGAGCGACTTGTGCGGGTACTTGGCGGCGAGGCGCCGGATCGAGAGATCGATCAGGTGCTGTTCTTCTTTCGGCAACATGAGAAAGTCTCGCTCCGCGCACCGGCGTTGGTCAACAGGAAGCTGCACCCGCCCTATTCCTGCTGGGTGGTGAGCTGGGCCCGGATCCGGCGTTCGACGAACAGCGGGACGAATTCGCGGATCGGCCGGTGGTGGAAGTCCTCGCGTGCGCGGTCGACCATAGCGGCGACGTCGTCGTCGGCCAGGTGCGGAAAGTCCTTCTTGATCGCCGATGCGACGTCGCTCAACGCCGCGGCCTCTTTCGGGGCGGCGCCGTCTTTCTGGTGGCCCATACAGGTAGTCGACCATCTGAGGATGAACGCCAGGTTGCCGTCACCTGGCAATTCGCCTACAACCTGTCCTTCGGTGCTGACCCATCCGACATGTCGGCACCCGTTTCCGGCTGCCGGCAGTTCGTTGTTGGACAATGGGTGAACGGGGGTCGATTCGCACAGCGGAGGTAGACGATGGACGTCCTCGTTCTGATCGGTCGAATCCTGTTCTCGGTGCTTTTCCTGACCTCGGCCGCCGGCCACCTGACGCAATCCAATGCCATGGCCCAGTACGCCGAGAGCAAGGGTCTGCCCGTTCCGCAGCTCTCTGTCCTGGTTTCGGGAGTGGTCCTGCTGCTCGGTGCGCTGAGCGTGCTCCTCGGTGTCTGGGCCGACCTAGGCTCACTGCTGTTGGTTGCGTTCCTCGTCCCGACCGCCGTGCTGATGCACAACTTCTGGTCCGAATCCGACGCGCAGGCCAAGCAGACGGAGATGATCCAGTTCAACAAGGACATCGCGTTGGCCGGCGCGGCACTGATGCTGTTCGCCTTCTTCGCCCACACCGGCGATCTCGGGCTCACCATCACCGGGCCGCTGTTCTCGATCTCCTGAAGCCGCTCCCGTCGGACGGACGAGCGGTTCCGCTGTTCTGATCCCGAATCTCACATGTTCGGCCGCAATTGCGTCTTCAGTGGGATGGACATGAAACAGCCCTTCGAGAACGTGGTCGCGCAGCACGGCGCCACCGTGCTGCGGGTCTGCCGCGCGGTCCTCGACGCACACGAAGCGGACGACGCCTGGTCGGAGACCTTCCTCGCCGCGATGAAGGCGTATCCGGATCTGCCGAAGACGGCGAACGTGGAGGCCTGGTTGGTGACGATCGCGCACCGGAAGGCCATCGACGTGGTGCGCGCCGCGAAGCGGAATCCGCTGCCCGTGGACGAGGTGCCGGAGCCACCGGCCCGGATCGGCGAGCCGGAGACCGCGGACACGGACCTGTGGATCGCCGTCCGTCGGCTGCCGACCAAGCAACGCCACGCCGTCGCCTACCGCTACCTGGCGGGCCTGGCCTACGCCGACATCGCGCAGATCGTCGGGGGCAGCGTCGACGCCGCACGCCGAGCCGCCGCCGACGGCATCAAGACCCTACGCACGACATATCCGGGCGACACCGTGGAAGGAGAATCATGAACGACACCCGCTCCGACAAGATCACCGAGCATCTCCGGGCGCCCGTCGACGCCGACCTGCTCGCGCGGTTGCATCGGCGACTGGAGGACGACGCAGCGGAAGCCGGACTCCTGGACATCGCCTTCACCACCGTCGACTCACCGGTGGGCGAACTGCTTCTCGTGGCCACGCCCCGAGGCCTCGTCCGGGTGGCGTTCGCCAACGAGAACCACGAGCAGGTGCTCGAGACGCTCGCCCACAAGGTGAGCCCCCGCATCCTACGGGCCCCGAAGCGCCTGGACGTCGTCGCCCACGAACTCGACGAGTACTTCACCGGGCACCGCCGGTCGTTCGACCTCGACCTGGATCTGTCCCTGTCCCGGGGGTTCCGGCAACTCGTGCAGCGGCACCTCCCGGAGATCGACTACGGGACGACCCGCAGCTACCGCGACGTGGCCGAGCTGGTCGGAAACCCGCAGGCCGTGCGGGCCGTCGGCACGGCCTGCGCGACCAACCCGCTGCCGATCGTCGTGCCGTGCCACCGGGTGCTGCGCACCGACGGAACGCTCGGCGGCTACATCGGTGGCCTCGCCGCCAAGACGACCCTGCTGGAACTGGAGGCAGCATGAATCCCACGACGGCGACGGTCGATCGATGGTGGACGCGGGTGGACGCGGGCGACTGGGGCGCGATCACCCGCGAGGTCGACGAGTACGGCGGCGCACTGCTGCCGCAGCTCCTGACGTCGGACGAGGCGAGGGAGATCCGCGGTCTGTACGACCGGGACGAACTGTTCCGCAGCACCGTCACGATGAGCCGCCACCGGTTCGGCGAGGGCGAGTACCGCTACTTCCGGACGCCCTACCCCGAGCCGGTCGAACGGTTGAAGCAGGCGCTGTACCCGCGGCTGTTGCCGATCGCCCGCGACTGGTGGGACAGGCTCGGCCGGGCCGCGCCGTGGCCGGACACCCTCGACGAGTGGCTGCGGATGTGCCACGACGCAGGCCAGCGGCGGTCGACGGCGATCCTGCTGCGCTACCGGGAGAACGACTGGAATGCGCTGCACCGCGACCTCTACGGCGACCTCGTGTTCCCGCTCCAGGTGGTGGTCAATCTCAACGAGCCCGGGGTCGACCACACCGGCGGGGAGTTCCTGCTCGTCGAGCAACGACCGCGCGCGCAGTCCCGCGGCACCGCAACGCTGCTGCCCCACGGGCACGGCTACCTGTTCACCACCCGGGACCGGCCGGTGAGGTCGACGCGTGGGTGGTCGGCGGCGCCGGTGCGCCACGGTGTCTCCGTGATCCGTTCCGGCGAGCGCCACACCCTCGGCCTCGTGTTCCACGATGCGGCGTGAACGACGTCGCGAATGACATTGCACGCTGGTCGAACTCAGAGAATGCCGTCGTCGATCTGCTCGAGCGTCAGGTGCCACCAGCTGTCCGGGTGGAGGGCAACGGGGTCGATCCGCGTCAGCCGTCGGCGCAGTTCGGCTGCGCGCTCCCGATCCGAGACCTCAGGTGTGGGCTTCCTGCCGGGCGTGATCCGGCCCGCTCTGAAGGCGGCGAGACGCTCGGCCGCCTGCTCCGCCGTCATCACCGTCGGGCCGGGATCGTCTGTGCCCGAACGCAGATGGTCGGCGAGCGCGTCCAGGAAGCCTTCGAGGCGGGCGCGGTCGCGATTCAGCGGGTGCGTCACACCGGTCGAGGCGTCGAACACGGCGGTGGTCGCGTCGTCCTCGAACTCCACGATCTGGAACTCGCCGTCGTGGATGGTGCCGATGACCACGGCCGGCCGCGAGGTCCCCGCAGGAGGCGCGACTGCGGTCGTGGGATGAAGGCGAACGCCGAACGGGGAATCTGCTGAGGACACGAGGCCAGGGTAGCGGGGCTGCCGAAACCGCCTCCCCTCCGCTCGAACACCGACGGCGCCGCGGAGATTCGACTCCGCGGCGCCGTCCGGTGGTGGTCCGAGCTGTGGTCAGTGGCTGCCGGTGGGCTGCTCGGACAGGATGTCGTCGAGGTCGTCGAGGACGGTCAGGCCGCCGAGCGGACCGACGCCGGTGATCCAGTACGACATGTCGACCACGTGCATGTTCGGGAACAGCGCCTTGTCGGTCACCACACCGGGGACCGACGCCGGGTCGTCCGGCTTCGCACTGGTCACGAGAACCAGGTCGGCCTTGGCCTCCCCTGCGAGCTCGGGGGACAGGTCGACGGAGATCGAGTTCTCCCAGTCGCGCGGCGGGATGGTGAATCCTGCGCATTCGAGGGTGCTGCCCGCGAACGACGTCGGTCCGTACAGGGTGAGGACGTCGTCACGGGGGCGAATCAGCTGCGCCGTCTTGCCGTCCGTGTGGTGCTCGGCCGCGACCTCGTCGCAGCGTGTCGTGTAGTCGTCGAGCAGGCCCTGCGCGTCGGAGCCCTTGCCGAGCGTGTCGGCGACGAAACGGACGTTGTCCTGCCACGGATCGGACTGCGACGCCATGTACACCGTCGGTGCGATCGCGGCGAGCTGGTCGTAGAGGTCCGCGTGGCGGGTCTCGGTTCCGATGATGAGGTCCGGCTGGAGCGCGGCGATCTTCTCCACGTTGGGTGCTGCGACGGTCCCGGCCGTCGCGACCGAGGAGGCCTCGTCACCGAGATATGCGGGCACGCCGGTCGCCTCGCTGAGAACCGCGGCACCGACCGGGATCACGCCCAGCGCGATGGAGGTGTCGAGCTGCACGGGCTCGAGGACCACGACGCGCTGGGGAGCGTCGGGAACCTCGGTCGAACCGTGAGCGTGCGCGATCGTGCGGGTGGACGAGGCTTCGGCCGACGCGTCGTCGTCCCCGCCGCCGCAGGCGCTCAGTGCCACCGTGGCGGCGATCGCACCGATCAGCACGCGACCGGCTCGGGTAACTCCCTGTCTCATCCACACTCCTGAAGACTGCATTCGCCACCGGTTGGTGCCGGGTGGGCGCCGGTTCGGCGTCCCCTAAGATTGGTAAGGCTAACTTACAGAATGGAGGCCTCGTGGAGTCTGCTGACCCCGAGGGCGCCGGCCTCGGATGCACGGTGATCGAGAACGGTCAGGTCAGTCGACGCCCCGACGCGTGCACGCGGCGGTCGTCCGCGGTCGGTGAGCCGATGGCCGCGCGCGCCGGACACACCCGGCTGTGGGTGATGGTCGAACATCCCGGACCGTGGCCGAAAACCGCGCCGTCCGGTCTGCTGCCGGACGCACTCCTCGACCGGATCGACTCGCTCGCGGACCCGGCGCGACTGGTGCTCATCCGTCGCCCCCGCCGTCGGCAGGTCACCGAGCCACGCTGGATCCTCGCCTGGTCGGACGGGGTGAGCCACTGGATGCGCGAGGGCACCGTCGCCGACTACGCGGACCTCGGGGATCTGCCGTTCGAGGCGAGTGCCGCCGGGGACGAACCGACGGTCGGGACGGCGCGACGCACCCCGCTGTTCGCGGTGTGCACGCACGGGAAGAAGGACGCCTGCTGTGCCGAACTGGGCCGTCCGATCGTCGGCGCACTGTCCCAGGTCGACGGGGTGGATGTCTGGGAGTGCACCCACATCGGCGGAGACCGATTCGCCGCCAACATGATTGCGTTTCCGGCCGGGTTGTACTTCAGCCGGCTCGGTGCGGAGTCGGCTCGAACGACGGCACGCGACTACCTCGACGGCCGGATGGCGCTCACCCATCTGCGTGGCCGCGCCGCGCTGCCACAGCAGGCGCAGGTCGCCGAGCACGCCATCCGTGAGGCTTCAGGAATCAGTGACGTCGCTGCACTCGACGGCGTCGTCGTGGCGACTGGTGCCGGCGCCTCGGTCACCGTCGACATGCGCGTGGCGGAGCGGGACTTCCGCGTCATCGTCCGACCGGGAAACCCGGAGGTGCCGTTCCGGCACGGGTGCATCCCGGGCGCGGACGCGACCTGGGCCAGGTGGGTCGTCGAGAGCCTCGAGGAGATCGGAGTGGCTGTCGCCTCGAAGCCCAGCCTCTCGAGTATCCCGACCGCGCAACTGTGACCCCAGTGTTGGGCCCTGCCCCGACCGTGCTCCTCGCCCTCCCCGCCGGTCTCACCGGACCTGTCGACCCGGCGATGCGCACAGGGCGTGAGCCGACTGCTTCCTGGCGATGTCGCGACGCTCATCGCGTCGGTTGAGATATCTCACAGTCGACAGCACTCCTGCCGGAATCCCGAGCAGTACCAACATGACTGGATCGATCATCCGTCCAGTCCCCTCGTTGTCAGGCTCCTCGAGGAGACCGCCGCACGACAGCGCGGCCGCTCGCACTCGAGCTCGTCGATCTCCGTGTCGGGAGGTTCATCAGTAGCCATGCATCCACATCTACCCCCACCCTCACGCCCACACCAGAATCCATACGCAATCCTGAGGTCGGTACATAGATCCCGCGCGGCCGGTCAGTGGTCGCGCAGTGACGGCGGCCGGACGTGTTCGGCGTCGATGACGCGCTGCGTTCCGCTGCGGCTGCGCATCACGATCGACTGCGTGAGCGCACGTCCACCGTGGAAGCGGACACCGTCGAGCAGCGGGCTGTCGGTGACGCCGGTCGCTGCAAAGAACACGTTGTCGCCCGAGACGAGATCGGTCGTCGACAGCACCCGATCGGTGTCGTGGCCGGCTGCCTGCGCGCGGACGGCTTCTCCGGCGTCCCGTGGGGCGATCCGGGCGTGGATCTCTCCTCCCGCACAACGCAATGCTGCCGCAGCGAGCACCGCCTCGGGGCTACCCCCGATGCCGGCGGCGATGTCGATGCCCGACTCGGGGCGGGTAGTGGCGATCGCTGCCACCACATCGCCGTCGCCGAGCAGGTGCACCCGCGCGCCACAGCCGCGAATGTCGTTGATCAGACGCCGGTGGCGTGGTCGGTCCAGGACGGCGACGGTCACATCTCGGCTCCGGATCCCCTTCGCCTTCGCGACCGCCTCGACGATGTCGCCTGTCGGCATGTCCAGCTCCACCAGCCCCACGGCTTCGGGCCCGACAACGAGTTTGTCCATGTAGAACACCGCCGACGGGTCGTACATCGTGCCGCGCTCGGCGACAGCGACGACGCTGATCGCGCCAGGCGTTCCGGTTGCCATCCGCGTCGTGCCCTCCACCGGGTCCACCGCGAAATCACATTCGGGGCCGGTGCCGGCGCCGACGCGTTCTCCGTTGAAAAGCATAGGTGCATCATCCTTTTCGCCCTCGCCGATCACGACGATGCCGTCCATGTCGACCGTTGCGAGCATCGCGCGCATCGCGTCGACCGCTGCGCCGTCACCCCCTTCCTTATCGCCGCGGCCGACCCAGCGGGCGGCGGAAAGAGCGCCGGCCTCGGTCACACGAACGAGTTCGAGTGCCAGGTTGCGATCAGGAACGGTAATCGAGCTCATGTCACTCCATCGGAAGGCCGGAATCACCGCCCACGAAACGGGCGGATCGAGCCGGGAAAGGGGGAATTCGGATGGGAGCGGCGTCAGCGTCCCAGTCCTTCGGTCACCGACGAGGGCGCGTGCGGTCTGATTCGCGCGTGCCCGTGCAGAAGGTGAATCGAGTGAGGTCAGGTGTACGTCGAGAAGCCGCTCAACGCCGTGGTGACGGCGGGACGCCCGCAAGTTTGCCGTGCGCGTTGGTCCCCCACGAGGTGGTGTACCCGTTCGTTCCGCCGGGTCGCAGGTTCTCCTCGAAGAACATCATTGCAGGGGCGCCGAACCGAATCGAGAATCCCTCGGACGAGCACTCGGTCCTCGCGAGAGTGGAGGCAGACCGCTGCTCCGAACGCGGAGCGGTGTACCTGATCTGCATCGAGGCAGTCTAGCAACGAACCTGTGGAGGGTGCGGTGCCCAGGCATCCGTGCTCAGGGTCTCGTGCCGAGGTGGACTCGCGAGACGAGTGCCGCGGGGGAGGTCGGTTGGCACCCCGAGTACGCCGGTGTGCCAACCGTTCTGCTCCCGCGCGAGGCGGAGACGCCGGGGTGGCAGCCCCTATCCGAGCGTGAGCATCGCCGCGGTGACCTCGCCGATCGCCGCATCGGGGACGGACGTGGCGGCCTCCTCGAGCACGAGCAACCGTGCACCGGGGATCTCGCGCGCGATCGCCTCACCGTTGCCGACCGGGAAGAACCGGTTGCGGCGGCCGTGGACGACGAGCGTGGGGACCTCGATCTCGGGCAGCCGCTCGCGCCAGCGGGGAGTGCAGTCGAGCCTGGAGAACACCGTGCCGATCTGGTTGGCCGTCTGGATCGAGGGTGTGGTGCCCGCCGTGCGGTCCCAGATGCGCGCCGCGATCGCGCGCGCGGCCACCGGGTCGTCACCGAGGATGTCCGCGCCCGTGGCGGCGAACTCCGCGACCGCATCGCGGTCGGTCCAGTCCGGCATCGGGCGTGCGAACAGTCGGCTCATCGTCGCCTGATCGTGGTCGGGAAGGTCGTCGTCCGGCGGACCGGGTGCAACCGGGCGGGTACCGATGAGCGTGAGCGCCGAGAAGGCTCCCGGGTGATCGAGCGCGGCCACCTGGGCAACCATCCCACCGACACCGCTGCCCGCGAGGTGCGCAGGCCCACCGAGCGCGTCGGCGAGGGCCGCTGCGTCGGCGGCGAGGTCGCGCAGGGTGTAGGCGGGTGCATCCGGGTCCACCGTCGTCGACTCGCCGCTGTCACGCAGGTCGTAGCGCACCACCCGGCGTCCGCCGGCCGCGAGGCGTTCGCACAGGTCATCCGGCCACGACAGCATCGTCGGGCCGCCCACGAGCAGGACGAGTGGCGCGCCGTCGTCGCCGAACGACTCCATGCCCACGGTGACGTCGCCGACATCGACGGTGGTCATGGGATCACCCGCGGCAATCGTGGGTCGGGGAGCGTCCACGCGATTCGTTTTCATACCAGGACAGACTCGATCCGTGGCCCGAACTCATCGCCGGCGGGCGCGGCTCAATCGAAGACGCGGTCGTCCTGAAGGAACTCCACGAGGATGCCGTCGGGATCGGTCAGGAAGAAGTAGCGGACGCCGGTCCGTCCCTCGGTGATCGTGGTGGAGGGCGGGCACAGTCCGCGGTCGACGAACTCCCGCAGGGTTTCCTCCACGGAGCTCACCTGCAATCCGAAATGCTTCACGCCGATCTCGGGAAGGTCGGTCGTCAACTCGCGTGCCGCGTCGGGAAGTGGTGCAGGACTGGAGTAACAGAACAACTCGAGAATGAACCCGTCGAGGCGTAGGTGCGAGACCGACATGCTCGCGTCCGGAGCGTCGTAGCGCAGCGCCTCACGAAAGCCGAACTGCTCGTAGAACCGGGTCGACCGCTCGATCGACGCCACACTGATCGCCACATGGTGCATGGAGAAGGCCATCGGGCGACTATCCCCGAATTCGACCGAGGCGCACAACAACGGCGACACTCGTCACCCCCGCTCTGTCGGGCAGGGCGCTCGTTCACCGCGCGCCACCACGGACTACCCGGACGGTTGCCGGCCAGTGGTTGGAGCAAACCGCGCCGGAGCTGCCATCGCATGAACGACATCGCCGCCCGTTGGAACGGGAGATGCCGCGGGGCCCGGCCGTACGGGCCGTAGTAGCAGCGTTGCATCAGCGCGATCCGGCCTGCAGGATCGTCGCGCACCGCAGCGGTCTGCTGCTCGGCCCAGGCCGCGGCCGTAGCCCCAGCACTCATGCCGACATGATCGCACGCGCTACCAGGGGCTGGGTCGCGTCGCTGCCGGCGGACCGGCAGAACCTCGTTCGACGGCTCGGGTGTCGGGCAGGGCACGATTCGCCCGCTCGGATCCGAGTGGGGATAGTCTTGCTCCCTCAGGTGCGCCGGGCGGTGGCGCCGCGATCACGAAGGGATGTCCCCGATGTCGTCGGCGGTGCGCGAGCGGATCGGTAACCTTCCCCACGAGCTCACCAACTTCGTCGGCCGCGACCGCGAGTTGGCGGAGGTTCGTCAGTTGTTGGCCGAGTCGCGTCTCGTGACCCTGGCCGGCATGGGGGGCGTCGGCAAGACCCGGCTGGCACTGCGGGCCGCCGCGAGCCTCCAGGACGACTTCGAGGATGGGGTCTGGCTGGTCGAACTCGGTACGCTCGTCGAGCCGCACCTGCTCGCGGACACTGTCGTGGCCGCACTGGGGCTCAGGGAACGAGTGGCCCTCTCCCCGCTCCCACTGCTCGTCGACTTCCTGGCCGACCGGCGTGCGCTGATCGTCCTCGACAACTGTGAGCACCTGGTTGCAGAGGTCGTCGAGTTCGCCGCGGCGGTACTCAGTGCCTGCCCGCAGGTGAGGATCCTGGCGACGAGTCGGGAGGCACTGGCCGCCGGCGAGGAGGCGGTCCTGCGGGTGCCGCCGCTGACGGTCCCGGATCCGGACACGACGGCATCGTTGCGGGATCTGAATCGGTACGAGGGCGTCGTCATGTTCGAAGCTCGTGCCCGCTCCGCAGTTCCCGGGTTCAGCCTGACCGTCGACAACCAGGTCACGGTCGCGAAGATATGCCAACGACTCGAGGGTCTCCCGTTGGCGATCGAGCTGGCCGCGGCCCGGTTGCGGGCGCTGTCGCTGAAGGAGATCCTTCTTCGTCTCACCGACCGGTACCCGCTGCTGACGTCGGGCAACCGTGTCGCGCCGTCGCGGCAGCAGACGCTGCGGCTGTGCATCGACTGGAGTCACGACCTCCTGAGCGAACGCGAGCGGACGCTGTGGCGCCGGCTGGCGGTGTTCGCCGGCGGCTTCGAGTTCGATGCCGCAGCGGAGGTCAGCGGCTTCGCCGACGACGTGCTGATCGACGTGCTGGACTCGCTGGTCGACAAGTCGATCCTGATCCGGCAGGAGACGGGCGAGGTCGTCCGGTACCGGATGCTCGAGACGATTCGTGAGTACGGGCTCGAGAAGTTGACGGAGGCGGACGAGTCGGCGCTCCTGCGGCAACGTCACCACGACTGGTGCGTTCGGTTGACGCTGCAGGCGGAGTCCGAGTGGATGGGGAAGCGGCAGCTCGAGTGGATCGCTCGATTCGACCGCACCGGAGCGGATCTGCGTGGGGCGCTGGAGTTCAGCGTCACTGCCGCGGCCGACACGGACGCGGCGCTGCGGATGGTCGCTGCGATCTATCCGTACTGGGTTTCCCGCGGGTTGCACAGCGAGGGGCGGTACTGGATCGAGCGGGCGCTGGCCCGTGCCGACGAGGCTCCTGCCGCGTCACGGGTGACGGCGATGTGCTTCGGCGGCATGCTGGCGTCGATGCAGGGCGATGTCGAGGCGGCCCGGGTGTGGACCGACGGTGCATTCGCCCTGGCGCAGTCGGAGGGGGATCCCGCGGTGCGTGCGGTCGCGGTCTCCGCGACCGGCTACCTCGCCACCTTCTCCGGTGACTTCAACCGTGCGACAGAACGTTTCGAGGAAGCGCTGCTGACACTCAGTGTCGAGGGGCCTCCGCTGTCACGCGTCGGGACTCTCGTCGGACTCGCGATGGCATGCGGGCTCGCGGGCGACGCTCAGCGCGCGATCGCCTGCCACGAGGAGGTCGTCGAACTCACCGAGTCGCTCGGCGAGTCCATGTACCGGTCGTACTCGCTGGGCATGCTGGGCCTGGCGCTGTGGGAGCAGGGCGACACGAGGCGCGCGACGAAGCTGATCGAGGAGGGGGTGCGGCTCACCCGCGTCGTCGACGATCCGCTCGGCCTCGCGATGTGTCTCGAGATCCTGGCCTGGATCGGCGCGGACCGACCCGAGCGGGTCGCCGTACTGATGGGCGCGTCGGCGTGGGTGGGTGAGGCGGCAGGCAGTCCCACGATCGTGGTCCGTGACCTTCTCGGTCACCACGACCGAATCGTTCGCGAGGCGACAGATGCCATCGGTCAGAAGGCATTCGACGCCGCCTTCGCGCGCGGACGCGACCTCCGCGTGGACTCGGCGGTCGCCTACGCACTCGGTGACCAGACGTCGCCCGAGGCGGGCGCGAGTGCGGCGGCGACGCGGCTCACCCGTCGGCAACGAGAGATCGCCGAACTCGTCGCACAGGGGATGACCAACAAGGCGATTGCGCAGCAGTTGGTGATCTCCCAGCGCACAGCGGAGGGACACGTCGAGAACATCCTCACCAAGCTGGGATTCACGACTCGCGCGCAGATCGCGGCGTGGGTGGCCGGGGGCGCGGATCAGGAGTCCTGACGAGGGTGCGAGGTGCACTCGTGACCGCGGACGCCGGGCACCTGTCCGGTTGGCGATCCGACTCGGGCCTTCCGTGCCGCAGCGCTGAAGCGTCGTGACCGGCGCGGCGGGGACTGTTCCCGGGTTCACGCTTGCCGTTGGGTGCGAACGGTTTCGCGGTCCTGGCCGGTCACTGTGGTGGTCGACGTTGTGGTGCGGGGCCAGGTCCAGGCCCACCGCAGGATGAGCACGAAGATGATCACTTCCAGTGCGACGCCGAGGCCGTAGAAGTACGCCCAGGAAGGCTCGCCCACCATATTGAATGCCGCGTAGGGGATCTGGACGGAAGCCACGACGAGGTTCGTGATGCGGTTCGCCCGGGCGGGCAGCGTCATCGACAGCAGGACCATGGCGATCGGGATCGCCATGAGAACGAGGAAGGTGGTCAACAGCGTCTGGGTGACGTCGAACTCGAAGACCCTGCCGACGAGGATGTTCTCGACGACGCCGGGTTTGAAGAAGGCGATGATGTCCACGTAGGCGTACAGGAACATCACGCTCGTCCACGCTGCGACGAGCTTTGCCCGCACCGGGATCGGCGGGTCTTCCAGGGTGGTGGCGGATTGAGGTGTTCTCATCGTGGGCTCCGTTGTCGAGGTGAGGATCGGTAGATCCACGATCGCCGAGCCCGGCGGCGGGCGCCTCGGTCCCGAGGCCAGGATTCCCCTGGCCGATGGCATGGTCTCGCTCTAGTACTTTCGGCGGATACGCCGAGGCGCGCCGGCCCCTAGGCTGGAGTCGTGGTCACTGTCCGGCGCTCCATCTGGCACGAGCCGCGGCCTGCCGGCGCCCCACCTGTCGGCCGGTTCGACTGGCTTCTGGTGGGCGTGTTCGCGGCCGCCGCTGTGGTCGAGGGTATCGCTCGGCCGGGCGTGGCCTGGCGGCCCCTTGTGACGGTGCTTGCCCTGGCGCTGATACCTGCCCTGCTCTGGCGGCGGAGTCGCCCCCTGATCGCCGCACTGGTCGGGTGGGGCGTCGCCGGGTTGCTCTCGGTCGTCCAGCTGACCGCGCCCGCCGGGGACCTGGACCTCTACTCCATGATGGCCGTCCTGACCCTGCTCTACTCCCTGGTGCGGTGGGGCTCGGGCCCGGAAATCGTCTGGGGGACGGCGTTCGTGACGGTCGTCGTCGCGCTGGGGATGTACGTCTCCTCCGCGGGCTGGGCCGACGTGTTCGGCGGGAGCGTCCTCCTGCTGCTGTTCGTCGCCCTCGCCGCGGCGTTCCGCTATCGTGCGGATCTCTGGCGTCGCCAACAGCGCGAGATTCGCAATCAGGAGCGGATGGAGCTGGCCCGCGAGCTGCACGACACCGTCGCCCACCACGTCTCGGCCATCTCGGTGCAGGCGCAGGCCGGTCGCGTGGTTGCCGGCACCGAGCCGGACAAGGCTGCCGAGATCCTGGCCGCGATCGAGTCCGAGGCGTCGCGAACCCTGGCGGAGATGAGATCCATGGTGCGGGTCCTGCGTGACGAGGAAGGCGCCGCCTTCGCACCACAGCCGGGTGTCGCGGACCTGCAGGCCCTGGCCCGGGCCGGCGCGACGCCCACCGTCGAGGTCTCGCTGGACGGCTCGTTGTCCCGGCTCGGACGACCCGTGGATGCCGCGCTCTATCGGCTCGCGCAGGAGTCGTTGACCAACGCCGTACGGCACGCCCGGAGCGTGACCCGCGTCGGGATCGACGTACGCCGCGAGGGCGATGCCGTCAGGCTGCGTGTCAGCGACGACGGACGGACCGAGCCGGGCCCCGCCCCCGCACCCGGGTTCGGTCTGCTGGGCATGGCCGAACGCGCCCAGCTCCTCGGCGGATCGCTCTCCGCGGGACCGGGTCCCGAGGGTGGCTGGGTGGTCGAGGCCGTGCTGCCGGTGGAGGCGCCGGCATGAGCATCCGTGTCGTCGTGGCCGACGACCAGGACCTGGTCCGCACGGGGCTGGTGATGATCCTCGGCGCGCACCCCGACCTCGAGGTCGTGGGGGAGGCGGCAGACGGGCTCGCAGCGCTCGACCTGGCGACCCGGCTGCGTCCCGACGTCCTTCTCGTCGACATCCGAATGCCCGGGCTCGACGGCGTCGAGGTGACACGACGTCTGGCCGGGCCAGGCGTGACGGACCCGATGGCGGTCGTCGTGATCACAACCTTCGACCTCGACGAGTACGTCCTCGGCGCCCTTCGCGCCGGCGCCCGCGGCTTCCTGCTCAAGGACGCCGGGCCGGAGCTCCTCGTGCAGGCCGTCCACGCCGCGGCCAACGGGGACGCGCTGATCGCGCCCAACGTCACCCGCCGACTGTTGGCGACCTTCGCGGACCAGGCGCCGGTGGTGCCGGTCCAGCCCGTCGACCCGCTCACCGAGCGTGAGAAGGAGGTGCTCGCGCTGGTGGCACGGGGCCGCACCAACGCCGAGATCGCCGCCGAGCTCTTCGTCGGCCTGAGCACGGTCAAGACCCACGTCGCATCGTTGATGACCAAGCTCGGCGCCCGCAACCGCGTCGAGGTCGCGATGTGGGCCTACGACACCGGACGCGTGAGAACCGACTGACGGGTGCGGTTCTCAGCGAGGGTTCGTGGCGTTCGGTCGCGTCGACCAGGAGTGTCAGCGCGTCGTCGGGTGAAGTCGCCGCCGAGTTGCCGCCCGGATCGGCCGAACTCGATCAGGACCTCGTCAGGCCGGCTGTCCCGCCGTTGACGAATGTTCACGAATACGTGTGGCTACTCCGGACCGATCGACGGGGAGGGCCCGGATCAGCCGGCGGCGGGCGGGAACCGACCGTGTGTGCCACGGGGGTCGCCCTGGGTCTGGAGGTTGTTCTCGTACTCGGCGCGCATCGCCAGCCTCTGGGCCTCCTCGTCCCGGACCGCCTTCTTCTGGACGACGAAGTAGCAGCCTCCGACGAGAACGGCCAGCGAGATGAAAACGCCGAGGAGTGCGGGGGTTTCCGAGATCAGGCCCATCACGAACAGGGCGACGAAGACTCCGCCGATGATCTTCCAAGTCTTCGGGCTGAGGCCCTTGGCCGTCTGCGCCACGCCACCGACGGCCACGGTCGTGTTGCCGCTGTTGGCAATCGCGACGATCAGCCAGACGGGCAGCCAGAGACCCATCGTCAGGATGGTCAGCACGAGATGCAGCACATGGTTGGTGCGCTTGCCTGTGACGATCACCGGCATGGGGTAGGCGGGGGCCGCGTTGACATGGTTGTTGACGACCACACTCGGTGTCGCTGGTGCCGGAGCGTCCGGGGTGAAGTGTTCGGTCCACGTGGCGCCGTCGTGGTAGCGCCGGCCGGGCTGCCCGCTCGGGTCTGGGTACCAACCTGCGGACGGCGGAGGGGGAGGAATGTACTCGCTCATGGTGTTCGGACTCCTTGGATAGTGGCCGGGCACCGCACGAGCACCGGCTTCCCCACTGCACGGGGTGACTGCACTGTAGAGGGCGCCTACGACAATCGAACCGATGTCTACTGTTCGAACGACAGTGACGTCCGCGGCAGGAAATATGCTGCAGTCAGGGAACTTTCGCAGTCCCGTGTAGTGGACTCCCGCTGTTGCAGGACCCGCGCCGGCCCGAGGGTTGGACGGTCGACATCGCCCCGGGAACGGCCGTTGCGGCATTTGCACAGAGCGTCGGGCGCCATCGGCCGAATCCGACCGTTGGGCGGAGCGTACGGAAATCGAAGCCCAACTTCGGCCGCGGGCCCGATAGGCGAACACCCCAGAAGGGAGGAGGGAGAAGGAGGAGAGAGGGGTGTTCACGATCGGTGGTCTCGAGTACGAGTAGCCCCTCTCCCCTTGCGCGCGTTCGGCTCGGGCGCCTAGTCTCGTCCCGAGTCAATAGTGTTACTCAGAGTAACGCTTAATTCACCAAGGTGACTGCAGGGGGTACGCCATGGGCATGCCGGCGATCGAGGACAGGGCGGAATCGTCACCGCGCGAGAGGTGGGCGGCGCTCGGCGCGCTGGTGACGTCGTGCCTCGCCGTCCTGCTCGTCCTGGTCGACAACACCGTCGTGGTGGTGGCGCTGCCCACCCTCGCGAACGACCTCGGAGCCGGATTCGGCGGACTGCAGTGGGTCGTGGACTCCTACACGCTGCCGTTCGCCGGATTCCTCTTGATGTTCGGGCATCTCGGAGACCGACTCGGGCGACGTCGCGTCATGCTGGGCGGCCTGATCGGCATCGCCGCGGCGTCGATCATCGGCGCCGCCGCCGACACCCTAACCCAGGTTCTCGTCGCACGGACCGCGATGGGTATCGCGGCCGCAGCGGTGTTCCCGGCAACTCTGGCGATCATCACCGCGGCCTTCCCGAGCAGGCGCGGACGCGCCGCGGGAATCGCCGCGTGGACGGCGATGGCCGGCTTCGCCGTCGCGCTCGGCCCCGTCGTGGGCGGTTGGCTGCTCACGCACTTCTCCTGGCACGCAGTCTTCTGGGTCAACGTACCGCTGGCCGTGGTCGTCGCCGCCGCCTCCCTCGTCTTCGTGCGGGAGTCACGTTCCGAGACGACCGGTCCACTCGACGTCCAGGGCATCGTGCTCTCGATCCTCGGCGTGTTCCTCCTCGTGTGGAGTTTCATCGAGGCTCCCCGGCACGGCTGGCTGTCGCCGCTCACACTCGGCGGAATAGCCGGTGCCCTGGCACTTCTCGCAGCGTTCGCCGTCCGCGAGTTGCGTGCCCCCTACCCCGTGCTCGACGTCGGGTTGTTCCGGATCCGCCGGTTCGCCTTCCCGGCGCTCGCCCTCGCGGTCTCGTACTTCGCGATGTTCGGGTTCCTGTTCATCGTCAGTCAGTACTTCCAGGCCGTACTCATGATGGATCCCCTCACCTTCGGCATCCACTCGTTGCCGTTCGCACTCGCGGTCGGTGTCGGGGCCCCGGCCTCCGCGTGGCTCGGCTACCGGTACGGGCACGCAGGGGTGGTCGTGGCGGGTATGGCGATTCTCGCCTCCGGCCTCTACTGGGCGAGCCATGCGACCGTCACCACCACATACTGGGAGATCCCGTTCGGGTCGATGATCCTGATGGGTGCGGGCCTCGGCATCGTCACCGGTCCCGTCACCGACTCGATCATGTCTTCCGTGCCCGCGTCGGCCGCCGGTGCGGGGTCCGCGGTCAACGACACCACCCGCGAGGTGGGCGGCGCACTCGGCATCGCGGTGCTCGGCTCCGTCCTGTTCGGCAAGTACCACGAGGTCGTTTCGGCGAAACTCGACTCGTACGGTCCCCTCGTGGGGGGCTTCGTGTCGGACCGGGAGCGCGAACTCGTCGAGAACTCACCGGTTTCGATTCTCTCCATCCTGGAACGGACGGATCTGCCACCGGCGATCACCGATCTCACCGATCCGAACAGCCTCGTGTACGTGATGCAGGACGCCGCGATGCAGGGGTGGCAGCAATCGGCGATGCTGATGGTCGTCAGCGTGGTCGTGACCGCCGTCGTCTTCGCGCTGTTCATGCCATGGACTCGCGGACAATCCCTCATCGACTCGTCGGCGGACGTCACCGGTCCGGCGGCACACCCTTGACCCGCGGCCCGCTTCGAAGTCCTCGATCAGGGCGTCGACGGTTCCTGGGAGTCGGTTCTCTCGGCACCGATGACGGCGCGGAGGGCCGCGCTTGATTCAGCCGGCGGTGGCCCGACCAGGTTGCACCAGCCTCAACAGCCCACGAAGGGCGTTCTCCCAGAGATAGTTTGGCGCGTCCGTCATGCTGCTCGGCGCACCGAGCTGCCTCCGAACCGCCGACATGGTCCGTGGTGGCGAACCCGTGGTGAAGACTGCGGCGTCGTCGCAGTACCGGACGACATGTAGGAGGATCACCCGCGCGCTCGAAAGCCGCGACGGCATCGCGTGGGGCCTGGGTAGCTCCTCGGAGCTCTCGACTCGAGACTGCATGGACGGACTTCGATCACCTCCTTCTCCTGTTGCGTGGAGGTATGGATGTGATCGTCCGCGCCCTGCACCTGTCGCCGGAGAAGGTGCTGTCCGTGAAGCCGTACGTCGGCTGGTGCACGACCAATGTCGGCAACCTGTAGTCCCGATCCAGTCGAGGCCAACGCGATCGCAGAACTGAATCGCCCCACTCCGACATCAAGGTGATCTTCGAGCTGCGTAACTCCATCCGCAACGCGCAGATCCGGCCGGTCCTTGTCATCCCGCTACGGGACGGAGCGAACACCGTTTGAGGTCAGGCGCCCTTTCGGGCCCAAGTCGCCGCGAACATCGTCGCGAACCTTCTGGGGAAGGCCGGCTCCGAGGTTGTGGCTGCATGGGGATTCGAACCGGCATCCGACAGTGGCGCGACAGCTGACCTCTGCAATGCAAGCAACGCACAACCAACACAACGAGACAACGTGGGTGGAGGCAGGCGTCGAGACGACAGAGAGAAGAGATAGACGAGAGAGAAAAGGAGGAGGGAGAGAGAGCCGATGACGGGAATCGAACCCGCGTATTCAGCTTGGGAAGCTGATGTTCTACCATTGAACTACATCGGCATGCAGCGGTTTTCCCGCCATTTCGACGGTGCAAGTCCCTGCGAGCGGCAACTCTAGCAGACCCGCCGATGACTGTGCGTCTACCCTCTAGGTCGTGCTTCTCTCCGACCGTGACATCCGTTCCTCCATCTCCGCCGGCCGCCTGGGCATCGAACCGTTCGACGATTCGATGGTGCAGCCGTCGAGCGTGGACGTGCGTTTGGACCGCCTGTTCCGGGTCTTCAACAACACGCGGTACACGCACATCGACCCGGCGCAGCAGCAGGACGAGCTGACGAGCCTGGTGGAGCCGGCCGAGGGTGAGCCCTTCGTGCTGCACCCGGGGGAGTTCGTGCTCGGGTCGACACTGGAGTTCTGCTCCCTGCCGGACGACCTGGCGGGCCGGCTGGAAGGAAAGTCCAGCCTCGGCCGGTTGGGCCTGCTGACGCACTCGACGGCAGGGTTCATCGACCCCGGGTTCCAGGGGCACATCACCCTCGAACTGTCGAACGTCGCGAACCTTCCGATCACGCTGTGGCCGGGGATGAAGATCGGGCAGCTCTGCCTGCTCCGGTTGACGAGCCCGGCCGAGCAGCCGTACGGCAGCGCGAGCGTCGGGTCGAAGTATCAGGGGCAGCGCGGGCCGACGCCGTCGAAGGCGTACCTCAACTTCGTGAAGACGCCCACGTCCTGACGGAAGTCCCGGGCGGGGTTCGGTGTTCGACGGGGCGAGTGCCCCGGCGCGCAGTCTCGATTGGGCGCGCGCCGGGAGCGGCTCGGTCGTGCAAAATCAGCGCTGGCCGTCCGGGACGTAGTGCGAGAACAACATTTGATGCGTGCGGTCGGTGAAGGTCTCACGCTTCTCCTCCGGCTGCTGCCGGTCGGCCTGACGCTGCGGCCGGTCACTGCGACGGCCTATGTTCGATGTCGATCGGGGCGCTGTCATTGCGCTCTGCTTTCTCTGCTGGGATGGGGCGACCGGGTTTGCTGCGGCGAACGTCTCGCCTGCGGGATGCACTCTCGCTTCGCGGGGCCGCTGAAAAGTGGTCGGTGCGCGCCGACGGCCACTGCCGTCTAATGCGACAGGTTTGAGAGTAACCGACCGGCTGTCACCGGCCGCTGTCGCGTGCGGTGTGTCGAGACCGATGTGACCCGTACACTCACCGTTCGCGCCGGATACCTCGGGCGCTCACTCCGGTGGCGTATCAACAAGTCATGCGCTGCACCGTATTCGGAACCGGCTACCTCGGCGCCACCCATGCCGCCTGCATGGCCGAACTCGGCCACGAGGTGCTCGGCGTCGACATCGACGAGGGCAAGATCGCCAAGCTCGCATCGGGGGAGGTCCCCTTCTACGAACCGGGGCTCGCCGACACTCTGCGCCGCAACCTCGACAGCGGGCGACTGCGCTTCACCACCTCCTACGCGGAGGCCGCGGCATTCGCGGACCTTCACTTCCTCGGCGTGGGCACACCGCAGAAGAAGGGCGAGTACGGCGCTGACCTGCGGCATGTGCACGCCGTCGTCGACGCCCTCGCGCCCCTGCTCGACCGGCCCGCCGTGATCGTCGGCAAGTCCACCGTCCCCGTCGGCACCGCTGCCGAACTCGCCGTCCGGGCAAGTGGACTCGCACCCGCGGGCGACGCGGTCGAGGTCGCCTGGAACCCCGAGTTCCTTCGAGAGGGCCATGCCGTCGTCGACACGCTGCGGCCGGATCGGGTCGTCGTCGGCGTCGACCCCACTCGTGACGGCCGCGCCGAGGCGTTGTTGCGTGAGCTGTACGCGGACCTGATCGCTGCCGAGGTTCCCTTCCTGCTCACCGACCTCCCCACCGCCGAACTGGTGAAGGTGTCCGCCAACGCGTTCCTCGCGACGAAGATCTCCTTCATCAACGCCATCTCGGAGGTCTGTGAAGCGGCAGGCGCCGACGTCGGTGCCCTCGCGGACGCGCTCGGCCACGACGCCCGGATCGGTCGCCGCTTCCTCGGCGCCGGTCTCGGGTTCGGCGGCGGCTGCCTGCCGAAGGACATCCGCGCGTTCATGGCGCGCGCAGGCGAGCTCGGCGCCAATCAGGCGCTGATGTTCCTGCGCGAGGTCGACAGCATCAACATGCGACGTCGCACCAAGATGGTCGAGCTCGCCACGCGCGCGGTGGGTGGCTCCCTGCTCGGCTCCACCGTGGCGGTGCTCGGGGCGGCGTTCAAACCCGACTCCGACGACGTTCGCGATTCGCCCGCGCTGAACGTCGCGGGAATGCTTCAACTTCACGGAGCCACCGTCACCGTCTACGACCCGAAGGCGATGGACAACTCCCGGCGACTCTTCCCGACGCTGACCTACGCCACCACCGCGATCGAGGCGTGCGACGGGGCGGACGCCGTTCTGCTCGCCACCGAATGGGACGAGTTCCGGTCCCTCGAGCCCGCCGACCTCGACGGCGTGGTGCGCTCGCGGGTCATCGTCGACGGCAGGCGGTGCCTCGCCGCCGACCGGTGGCGTGCCGCGGGCTGGACGTACTTCGCGCTCGGCAGCAAGGCCGACGGCAACGAACGGGCAAACCGGACCGGACGTGTGATCACCCCGGCAGGCAACTGACCTGTCGGAACGGGCCTCTGGCGCAAAGATCGCGATTCGATAAACTCTGCGACGTTCGCGTGCGGGCCGTCGGGGGTTCGCACAGATCGACGAGGGGCAACTCGATGAGCGCGGTACTGGGAGTGTCGGTGGGGACCAGTGCTGTCCGCATGGCGACCCTCAGCGCACCCGAGCACGACGAGAACACCGTTCCCGGTTTCGAGCGGCGGGCCGTCGAGGTCGTGGCCGGGCCGGTCGAGGACGTCGCGGCGCAGTCCATCGGTGTCCTCCTGGAACACGACGGGCACGCCGACATCGGGGCCACCGGCGTGGCCTACGGCAGCGGACTGCACCCCGACACCATGCACGACGCGATGGCCAGGCAGCAGCTGTACAACTACCACCTGGTCCCCGAGGCAGCGGCCGTCGTCGCCCTCCTCGAGAGCGCCGGGCAGCTCGCCCCGACCGACCAGACCCTCGTCCTGTACGACCTCGGCAGCTCCGGCGTGACCGTCACAGTCGTCGACCGGTACTCGCACACGGTCCTCGCGCAGCATCGCAGCGACGTCGCGGGCGGCGATCGGTTCGACGCTCTCGTCGCGGAGCAGCAACTGCGGGAACGCGGACTCACCCGGCCCGAGGACGCGTGGGCGGCCGCCGAGTTCATCGCACGGTGCCGCGAGGCCAAGGAACAGCTCTCCACGGGCACCGGTGCCGCCGTCCCGGGCGACGGTGGCCTCGTCCTTCTCAACCGGGAACGCTTCGAGGCGCTCGTCCGGGTGCCGCTCGAATCGTCCGCGCGTCTGGCCCGCGATGTCATCGCCGCGTCGGGACGCCATCCCGACGTCCTCGTCCTCCTCGGTGGCGGGGTCCGGATTCCGCTCGTGCCGAGCCTGCTGCAGAGTTGGCTCGGGCTGCGCATCATCCTCCCGCCCGAACCCGAGATGGTCGCCGCTCAAGGTGCCGCGCTGCTCGCGACGCCGATGGCGGCACCGGTGCCGCACGAATCCCGGCCCGAGCAGCCGGAGCCGGACTGGGCCGACATCGCGTCCACCTCCCAAGCCCGGCGTGGACCGTCCCGTAGGCACCTCGCTCTCGCGGGAGCGGTCGCCGCCGGACTCGTCGTCGTTGCGGCCATCGGACTGGCGCTCGGAGGCCGCGACACCGGCACCACGAACCAGGGCGAGTCCGCCGTCGCGGAGGTCACCGTCCCGCCGCGGACCACGACCCGCGCACCTTCGACGACCACGACGACCACACCGTCGTCGACCTCGGCTGCTCCCGCGGCGACCACGGCACCGGAAAGCACCTCGGACGCGCCGGCGCCGGCGCCGGCTCCCGGCCCGCGCTTCCTGAACCTGCCCGACCCGATCCGCATCGAGGTCCCGCCGAACATCCAGCTGCCGCCGGGCATGATCCGCTGATCCACCCACCGTGCAGCATGCGAGCCGTCAGCGTGCGTGACGGGCGTGCCTGCCGCCGGCAGTCCGGGTGACCGAGGCCGACCGGCCGGCCGACTCGCCGGGACGCGGAGGCCGGGCGAGTGCGACGGCGATCGCCGTCGTCAGCGGTACGGACAGGGCCAGCGCGATGCCACCGACCGCGGACCGCAGGATCTCGATGGCGACGGCGTCGCCGGTGAGGACGTCGGTGATCGAGCGCCCGGCGACCGAGAACAGCAGGAGCAGTGGCAGCGCCCCGCCCGCGTACGCGAGGACGAGGGTGTAGACGGTGCTGGCGATGTGGTCGCGGCCGACGCGCATCGCGGAGGTGAACACCGACCGGCGGGTCGCGTCCGGGTCGAGGTGCGCGAGTTCGAACGCCGAGGACGCCTGGGTGATGGTGACGTCGTTGAGCACGCCGAGCGATCCGATGATGAAACCGGCGAGCAGCAGTCCGGTGATCGACACGTGCCCGAGGTACGTCTGGACGTTGGTGTTCTGTTCCTCGGACAGGCCGGTCAGGTGGGTCATCTCGATCGCCGCCCACGACAGGACCGCTGCGAGCACCATCGACGCGAGGGTGCCGAGCAGCGCGGAACTCGTCCGCAGACTCACTCCGTGTGCGAGATAGAGGACCGCGTACAGGATCACCGCGCCGCCGACGAGCGCGACCGGAACGGCGGGCTTGCCGTCGAGCAGCGCGGGCAGCATGAACCCGACGAGTACCGCGAACGCGACCAACAGGCCCAGCAGCGCGCGGACGCCGCGCCATCGCGCCACGACGACGATCACCAGCACGAACAGCGCGACCACCGCGAGCAGCGTCCATCCGCGTTCGTAGTCCTCGAACGAGTACGCCGTCGCGCCGGTGGCGTCGGTCTGCCGGACCAGGCGGATGCTCTCGCCTGCAGCGAGGTCGGGTTGGCCCGGGCCGGGGCCGATCTCGAGGAGGGTCCGGGTGCCCTCGTTGGGGCCGGACTCGATGGCGACGACGCTGCGTTGGCACTCGTACGCGTTGTTCGGTGGGGGAGTGGGTTCGCCGGTGAAAGGCTTTCCGACAGAGGTGCTTCCGCACGGACCGAAGTCGGAGCGGACCACGGTGCCCGCTTCGGTGACGACCGCGCCGCCTCCGGCCGTCTGGAACGGCAGGGGGATCTCGACGCTGTGCCTGCTCGGCCACAGGGCGATCAGTCCGATGAGGACGGCAATGCCGACGACGGTCAGGATGCCGACGACCACGCGGGCGGCCCCGGGACCGACGGGAATCGGGCCGCTGTGGCCGTGCCCATGGCCGTGACTCATCGCGACAACACCAGACGAAGCATGGCGTCACAGTACCGAGAGTGAAAACGTGAACCGGAATCCGAGAGTCGGACTCACGAGTGAAGTGGAGCCCCCCAGCGGGGTGGCGGGGTACAGGGGGGTGTCTCCCCGCCACCGGCCCGATTGCACACAGGGGGGGAGGTGCAATCGAGCGTGCTGGACACCAATGGTGTCCTTGTCGAATTTACAGGGTGATGGGCATTCTGTCCCACTCCGGCACGATATTTTCTTTGAGAACTGGATCACTGCAGGTGGCGGCGGCCTGTGAGGTTTCTCGGCCGTGTCAGAACGTCTCTCGATGCACCGCCTCGGACAGCGGGCGACCGTCACGCCAGCCGAAACGCACCAAGTCCGGTGTCTCCTGGAACCGCGACACCGGCCCGACGCACAGCCACGCGATCGGCCGCACCGGGGCCGGAATCCGCACCAGATCGGTCAGGAAAGCCTCGTCGTAGAACGACACCCAACCGACGCCGATGTCCTCCGCCACCGCCGACAGCCAGATGTTCTGGATCGCCAGGACCGCGGAGAACACGCCCGTGTCGTCGACGGTGTGCCTGCCGAGGATGTTCGCCCCGCCCCGTGACGGGTCGTAGGTGACGACGATTCCGGTGCCGGACTCCTCGATGCCCTCGATCTTGATCGGGTCGAACGTCTCGCGGCGCTCTGGGGGCAACGAGTCCGCGAAGTCGCGTCGACACCCGGCGACGTGCTCGGCGAACGTGGCGAGGGTGTTCCGGTCCTGCACGACCACGAAGTCCCACGGTTGCGTGTTCCCGACGCTCGGCGCGTCGTGGCCGGCGCGCAGGATCCGACCCAGTCGGTCCTCGTCGACGAGTTCGCCGGTGAACTCGGCGCGCACGTCGCGGCGCATCCGGATGGCGTCGTACACGGACAACGCCGGGCCGGGCTCGGTGGGTTGGGCGGGACCGCTGTTCACATCTCTCGACACGCACGTCACGGTACCGATCTGCCTGCGCGGCCCTCTTCGGCGGGCAGCGGCTCCCGACCGGCGGTAGCGTCGCGTAATGGTGTCCACAGCGTTCGTGCGACGTTCGGCCCGAAGCGCCCTCGCCGCGGTGCCACCGCCGATTCCCGCCCCGGATCCCGACCCCGGATCCTCCGGATCGACGGGCGCCGGGAGTTGACAGGACTCGATAGCCTGCGTGTGTGGGATTCGGACGGATCGTGCGATGGGTGGTTGCGGCCGCCGTGGTGGTCCTCGTGACCGGGGGTGCTGTGGACGCGCAACCCTCGCCGGCCCGGGTCGGCGCGACCGGCACCGAGCTGACGCTGGACGGTTCGCCATGGTGGCCGGTCGGGTTCAACGCCTACCAACTCGCCACCGACTGGTCGATCAACCGCGGCTGCGGTGCGCAAGTCGACCTGGACGCCTACTTCTCCGCGCTGCCGGGGGTGACGATCACGCGGTTCAACGCCTTCTCGGCCCTCGCCACGAACAAGTTCACCGGGGCTGTGGACTTCGCGCCCGTCGACGCCGTCTTCGCCGCGGCCGAGCGGCACGGCCAGTTCGTGATCCCGGTACTCACCGCACAGGACGGCGCCTGCGAGGACGACGTGTTCAAACAGCGCGACTGGTACGTCGACGGCTGGCAGCAGCAGGCGGCCGGAATGCCGATGTCCTTCCAGGACTGGGTGACCACCGCCGTGGCGCGATGGCGCTCCTCGCCGGCGCTCGCCGCCTGGGAGTTGGTGGGTGAACCGGAGACGAGCGTCTGCCCGGGCGGCAACTGCGACTTCGCCAACCGGGTGTGCCCACCGGACGCGGCCGAGGTGCTCCGCACCTTCATGGACGACGCCGGCGCGCTGGTGCGCGCGCAGGATCCGTATCGACTGATCACCGCAGGACTCACCGGCGGCGGCCAGTGCGGTACGCAGGGGGACGAGTTCCAGTACGTCGGCGAGTCCCCGAACGTCGACGTCCTCCAGTACCACGACTATCACGCCGACGGGATCCCGCTGCCCGGCGATCAGTGGAACGGGCTGGCCCGCAGGATCGATCAGGTCGAGGCGATCGGTAAGCCGCTGCTCGTCGCCGAGATCGGGCAGGCCGCGGGCGGGTGCCTGCCCTACGCGCAGCGCGCCGCCGACATCGGCACCAAGATCGCAGGGCAACGGGTCGCCGGGACGGCGGGTGCGCTGCTGTGGGCGTTCGTCCCCGACCCGCGGCACGACGACTGCACGTACGACATCGGACCGGGCGACCCCCTCTACGACCTGCTCGCCGCCTACCTGTCCGATCCGCCTCCGGCCTGACTCACTCGGAGTCGCCGCCGGGCGTGTCGAGGACCCGATACAGTCGCCAATCCGGCTGGTCCGCACCGTCGTTCGGGACATCCAGGTCCAGCATCGAGATCTGGGCGCCGTTCTCGTAGACGGTGGGGTAGCGACGGTTGACCGCGTCAGCGGTGCCGCGGCCCTCGTTCGGCACGGTCAGCAGGTATCGAACACCGTGCGACGCGGGGTCGCTGAGGACGGAGATGAAGTCCCGGTCCGACGGCAGGACGAACCGCTTCGGGTAGTTCGACGCGGCGACCACGGCGAACCCGTACAACGTGTCGACCAGGATCGAGCCGTCCGGCAGGTCCATGGCGTCGAGCCGGTCGGCGATCTCGCGCTCCGTGGAGAACGACTCCAGGATCGACAGCTGACGATCCATCTCCAGACCCTCCTGCGGGTCGAAGGGCAACAGCGCGCCGACGGCGTACTGCTGCACCGACAGGCTCCGGCTCTCCATCAGGACCGTCGTCACCGGAAGGCTCACCACCAGCAGGGCGACGGCAACGGCTGCCGCGATGCGCATCGACGGCCCACCCGTCTCTCGGGGAGCGTTGAACACCCCGGGGCGGCGGGCCGCGATCTGACCCCGGGGAGCCCGGATCTGGTGGGCATAGATGCACACCAGCGGAATGATGCAGATGTAGAAGCGCAGGAACGGGAACGTCGTCCCGGTCGCATACGACACGGTCTGGAACAGTAGGACGGACCCGAACATCAGCGTCGCGGCCAGCACTTCGAGGTCCCGGCGCCGCGTCGCCAGCACGACCACGGCGGGCACGAGCAGAGGTAATGCCGGTGCCAGGACGAGGATCTCCGCCGCCGAGTACGCGATCGTCGCGGGGCCGGACTCGGCGGCGCCACCGGACTGTTCGATGATCGCGCTGTTGCCGTACTCCGACGTGAACTGCGCGAACGCCTGCCCGGTGAGCAGCCAACTCGTCGCCGCCCACGCGACGAACGCGAGGAATGCCGGCGCCGCGAGGATCACGCCGTCCAGAAACGCCGTCTGCCAGCGGTTCACCTTCGCGCGGCGCCACGTGACGATCGCGACGAACACCGCGCCGAACGCGGTGGGCACGACCGCGTCGTACCGGGTGAGGTAGGCGAGCCCGAGCGCGATTCCGGCGCCGATCAGGTCGTGGACGTCGTCGGTGCTCGTCCATCGGATGAGGCGGCGCGTCGCCCAGCACATCAGGAAGACGAACGGCGCCTCGCTCATGCCGGTGGCACCGTAGAAGACGATCATCGGGTTCACGGCGAACAGCACGGTGACCGCGACCTGCTGCCAACGGGGGACGCCACGGTCGCCGCCGATCGCCCAGATCTGCACGGCCGCACCGGCCATGAAGACGGACGACATGATCACCCCGGCCATCCCGTACCGGGTGAGGCTGGGGAACCACGAGTTGAGCGCGGTGAGCGGCACCTCCACGAGGGCCGTCATCGGCGTGAAGATGAAACCGATGCTCGCCAGGTGCGGGTCCCGGCTGAACAGCACGCCCTGCGCCGACTGCACACGGCTGAGCGCATCACCCAGCATGACGTGGTAATGCACCGCCAGGACGTACCCGACGACGAAGTACAGCGCGGCGCTGAGCAGGTACACGACGAGGGCAGGGCTCCGGAGGATCCTCATGACGTGCCGCCCGTCGCGACCACCGCGTCGTCGTCGGACGCGCCGCCGTCGAGCCCGTGGAACGTCTTCTCCCAGTAGGACGGCCGGAACAGCAGCTGCCACACGCCCTTGATCGCGGCGATGCTCATCAGGAGCCAGTAGATCGGCACGAGCAGACAGGCAGGCAGCAGTCGTGGTGTCCCCGTCTCACGGGCACCGACGATGTTCATGTAGATGGTCGCGGCGTTGCCGAACACCAGACACACCAGCGCCGGGTAGTAGATCGGCGGCGGGAAGATGGACCCGATCGCGATGGGCTGCCCGAGGATCCACGCGATGGTGATGAACCAGAACACCATGTTCAGGCAGGCGATCAGCGGGGTGCCCGCCAGCAGAAGGGTGAACCGGACGAACGCCCACGACCCGATCTGGCGCCACAACCTCACCGGATGGCGGGTGTGCACCAGCCAGGTCTGCAGGTAGCCCTTGTACCACCGCGAACGCTGCCGGATCCAGTTGATCGGATCGCTGTTGGCCTCCTCCAGTGTGGTCGACTCCAGTACAGCCGTGGTGTAGCCTGTCGCCGCGATCCGGACACCGAGGTCCGAGTCCTCGGTGACGTTGAACGGATCCCACGCGCCGATGTCGTCCAGGACGGACTTCCTCAGGTGATTCGACGTGCCGCCCAACGGGATCGGCGCCTTCAGTCGCATCAGTCCGGGGAGCAGGTAGCTGAACCACACCCCGTACTCGACCGTGAACCACCCGGTGAGCAGATTCTGCAAACCGTTGCGATAGGCCAGCTTCGCCTGCACGCACGCCACGCGGTCGTCGAGCTTCGCGAAGGTGGCCGCGACCCTCCGCAACTGGAGTGGTTCCGGTAGGTCCTCGGCGTCGTAGATGGTGATGATCTCGCCGGTTGCGAAGTGCAGCCCGTAGTTGCAGGCCTTCGGCTTGGTGCGGGGCTGCGACTCGGGAACCAGCAGCACCGTCACAACCCCGTGCACACCCGCGGCCGTCGCAGCTTCGATCGTGACGTCGTCGTCCTCCTCGAGAAGTAGGAGTACCTGCAACTTGTCGCTGGGATAGTCCAGCGCCGCAACGGAATTGATCAGCTGCCCGATCACTTCCGGCTCGTGGTAAGCGGGAACCAGAACTGTGTACGCCGGGAGATCCTCGTCCGGGATCGCCCGTGCCTCCTCGTCGGTGACGCGGATGATCGCATCCGCCGCCAACCCCTTCCGGAAGACGACCAGCCGGTCACCGAGTGTGAGGACGTAGGCGATCGTGCAGATCCCGGTGACAACGGTGAGAGTACCGAGCGGGGCGAAGAACAGGCAGAACAGGAAGACGATCGTCGACGCGATCAGGAGGTTTCGCTGCCACGGCACGAACGCCACCGACGCGGAGGAGTCCGGGTCGCGTTCACGCAACCCGTGGACGGCGTCGTGCAGGGCGAACTCGCGGAACTCGGCGGATTCGGTGCCGGGGGCTGGGGGCACGGGGCGCTCGGCGTCGGGTGCGCTCATTCGGCCACCTCCCACTGCCACTCGATGGTGTCGCGGCCGAGCGTGGTCAACATGTCCGAGTCCTTGTAGTCGGGATTCTCGTCCTCCTCGACGGCGTTGCCGCGCAGCAGCACCTTCACGGTCTGGGAGACGACCGACAGAGCCTCCGGGTCGAGTGCCGGGAACTGAGCATCGGGTTCGTGGTTGTCCACCGAGATCATGTTGACCACCTGCACGACGCCGTCACCGCGGGTCCAGTCGAAGTGCATCTTCGTCCAGGTGAGGAACTTGTCCTGATCGACGATGGTGTACAACAGGCCGGTGATGCCGTGGCCGAGATCGACGCGCACGGTCGGCGAGCGCCTGCCGCTGATGGTGGAATACAGCGTCTCGCCCGGGTAGACGTTCAACGACTCCGGGTCGTGGCTGAGCAGTGAGTCGACCGTCACGGTTCGGCGGCGCCCCTTGTCGTCCCACTGGGGGTTCACCTCGTCCGCGGTCCAGGTTTGCCGGACGATGGTCGCGTCCTCACCGAAGTATCGCTGCGCCCAGTCGGTCCGTTCGAACTGCGTCTGCGTCCAGCCGGGCGGTACCTCCAGGCCGGCGGCTCTCGTCAGCGGCGGACCTTCCCCGATCGGGATGTACAGCTCACTCGGCAGTGACGCCGCGGCTATCGCCGCGGCGGCGGCCGTTGCGAGCAGCGCTGCCTTCCACGGCCGGGTCACGGGCGATGGCCGGGTGGGTCGCAGGTGGAAATTCGGATCGCGGCGCCGCACCGAGAGCCCCAGCATGGTGAACGCGACGATCGCACCTGCGGTCACCGGAGCCAGGCGCGCAGAGAAGGGGCCGAGCAGCTCCGGCCACCCGTGGAGCAACTGCGCAGCGAGAATCACCGACGACAGCACCAGAACCGACGAGAATCCGATCCACCCGAGTCGGTTGGTCCTCGCGACCGCGACGCCGACGCCGAGGGCGATCAGCACCGTCGACACCAGCGCTACCGCGAGCCACGTGCCGCCGACCCAGATGACGATCACCCGGTATCCGAGCGGGTTGACGACGATCAGCAACAGCCAGATCGGCCAGAAGCGGCCGGCCGGGCGCAGGCCGAACAGCAGGACGCACGCGCCGAACAGGAACAGGATCATCGCGAACAGATCGGTCCGCAGCAGGAAGAAGGTGTCCCGGTACCGGGGGACGAGCAGCGTGTAGGTCGCGACCGCCATCGCCAGTGCGATGCCCCCGACGATGACGTCGACCTCGCGGTCGTGGATCGGCAGCTCGTCGTGCCGGCGGCGGGTGATCCCGATCGCCATCGCCAGCACGATGAGCGGCATCATCAGCAGGTACCCGAACAGGCCGCCGGGCAGGGTGTCGAGCGTGGTGCGGGTGAGGGACTCCCAGAACGCCACCGTAGTGAGCACTGCGATCAGCGCGAACCGGAGAATCAGGTTCCGCAGGACGTGCGGGTCGACGTCCCGCACCGCGGTCGGTGGGGGAGGAGACTGCGTGGTCGTCATCGCACGCTCGGCTCAGGAGTCCGACGGGCGCCTGGACCGGATCAGTACGACCACCGCGGCGACGACACCGACCAGGAGCAGGATGCCGCCGACGAGGAGCACGGCCCGGACGGTGCTCGTCGTCCCGTCGGTCTCGGTGGCCTCCTGCGGAGCCGCCACCGTGACCGGGTCGCGGTCGCCGGTCTGGAACAGGGCGTCACCGGAGAGTGTGGACCACCGGTTCCGGTCCGCCGACAGCCAGTCGAGGATCCTGTCCACGCTCTGCGGGACACCCGTCGAGGTGGCGACCACCAGCATTCGGTCGTTGCCGCCGTCCCAGGCCGCCTGCAACGAGCCGAACTGCAGGCCGGGAACGTCCACGGTCTGGGTCGCGGCGTCGCCGGTGAGGTCCACCAGTTCCACTGTGTCGTCACCGGTGATCTGCAACGGCAGTGGAATCGATTCCGGCAGACCGCCGTTCGCGGCGACGAGGATCGCGGGAGTGTTCGAGTTCACCGCGTCGTCGAAGTCGGTCAGCTCCGGACGGAAGGGTGTCACCGTCAGTCCCTGGAGTCCGGTCACGATCTGCATCGCGCGCCGGGCGTCGTCGAACGTCCCGTCCTGCAGACCGACGACGGCCGTCGGCATCAGCGCCTGCGGCAGGGCCTGGAATCCGTCGGGCTGCGGCGGCATCGACTCCTCGCTGCGGACCGCTCCGGCGGGGTCGAGGCTGAGCGTCACCGCCTGGGTGGAACCGCACTCCATCGCTCCGGACACCTGCAGCGTCACCGCCAGTTCGGTGTAGCGGGACATCAGCTCCGGCGGAATCGTCACCCACCGGTCGATGCGGCCGTCGGCGTCGACCGGCCACCGATCCAGCGTCGTGTCGCCGACGGTCACGGTGATCTGCCCGTTCTGGGTGCTCGGCAGCGGCGTGTAGTCGCCGATCAGGTGCACCTCGACCGGACCGACGGGATGGCCGAGCTGCGTCTGGTCGATACCCATCCGCACCTGTACCCGGCCGGTCGAGGTCGCAGTGAGCTGGCCCGCACCGAGGTCGGCGAGGGTCGTCAGTGAGGGAGCGATCCCCGGTGCCGCGGCCAGCGACCCGGCCGTCGCCTCGGTGGCGACGGTGATCTGCGACAGGTCGCTCGTCAACAGTCGCGTCTGGTTCAACAGACCGTCACCCTGGCCGGCCAGCGTGAGCACCGGCACCCCGGCAGGTGAGGTGTTCAGCGTGGTCGAGTTGACGTCGGAGTCGGCGATGACGACCTGGCGCTCCAGCAGTCCGACCGGGTCGGTCGGGAGAGCCTGGCCGACAGGAAGCGGTCGAAGGTCAACGGGCGTGCCCTGATTCGCGTATCGCGCGGTGATCGACGCACCGAACTCGAGCGCGGCGGCGGTCTCGGTGGAGCTGGGTTCCGAGGGCACGTAGATCGACAGGCGGGTCAGAACCGGCGGCAGGAAGTCTGCGATCACCCCCGGCTGTGCCTCGTCGCCGGTGTAGTCGACGCTGCCGTCGACGATGCGTAGCTGGCCGTCCGACCAGTCCTCGGCGCACCACTGGTCGTCGATCGGCAACAGGTACGAGCGCAGCGTGACGCGGGCGGTGTTGCCCACGATCGTCGCTCCGGTGAGGGGGAGCGTGACCGGTGCCGTCGGCGCCCCGGACGGCAACTCGACGCGACCCAGGATGCGTCCGTCCGACTCGACGTCGATCCACCCCCTGCCCGCCCCCGCAGGCACCTGGACGGTGCCGCGCAACGCGACCGGGGACAGGTTCTGCGGCACCGGAATCTGGAGAGTGACCTCGGACGTCCGTCCCGAGAAGGACAGTGACCCACCGACACCCACCGTGGGGAGTGGCAGCGACGCATCCTGTCGGACGGGCGCGGCGAGCGCGGTCGCGGGGAGGGCGGTCAGCATCGCGGCGGCAACTCCCGCAGCCAGAACCTTCGGGACGAGTCGAACTCTCATGCGCGGAACTCCGAACGCCGTAGGGGCAGAGTCTGGCCCAACCCTACGATTGCTCGCGCCCTCTCGCAGAGAGGCGAGACCGGTGCGTCGCCCCGTGCCCGAAGCCCCTACTGGCTGTAGCTCGCCAGGAAGTTGCCGAACCGCTCGATGGCGACCGCGAGGTCCCTCGCCCACGGCAGCGTCACAATCCGAAGATGATCATGATTCGGCCAGTTGAAGCCGGTGCCCTGGACCACGAGGATCTTCTCCTGCAGGAGCAGATCCTGGACCAGCTTCTCGTCGTTGTGGATCTCGTGGACGTTCGGATCCAGCTTCGGGAACGCGTACAGCGCGCCTCGCGGCTTCACACACGACACGCCGGGGATCGTGTTGAGTCGCTCCCACGCGACGTCGCGCTGCTCCAACAGACGGCCGCCGGGGAGGATCAGGTCCTCGATGCTCTGGTACCCGCCGAGGGCCACCTGGATGGCGTGCTGGGCCGGCACGTTCGGGCACAGACGCATCGACGCAAGCAGGTCCAGCCCCTCGAGGAAGCTCGACGCGTGGTCCTTCGGGCCGGTGATCGCCACCCACCCCGAGCGGTAGCCGGCCACCCGGTACGCCTTGGACAGGCCGTTGAACGTCAGGCACAGCAGGTCCGGGGCCAGAGACGCCAGCGAGATGTGCTTCGCGTCGTCGTACAGGATCTTGTCGTAGATCTCGTCCGCGAGCAGCAGCAGTCGGTGCCTGCGCGCCAGCGCCACGATCTGGGCCAGCACCTCCTCGGAGTACACCGCGCCCGTCGGGTTGTTCGGGTTGATGACCACGATCGCCTTGGTGCGCGGGGTGATCTTCGACTCGATGTCGGCGATGTCCGGGTTCCAGTCGTTCGCCTCGTCGCACAGGTAGTGCACCGGCGTGCCGCCCGCGAGGCTCGTCGTCGCCGTCCACAGCGGGTAGTCCGGCGCCGGGATGAGCACCTCGTCACCGTTGTCCAGCAGCGCCTGCATGGTCATCGTGATCAGCTCGGACACGCCGTTGCCGAGGTAGACGTCGTCGACGTCCAGGTCCGGGAAGCCGGGGATCAGCTCGTAGCGCGTGACGATCGCGCGCCGGGCGGACAGGATGCCCTTCGACTCGGAGTAGCCCTGAGCCGTCGGCAGCGCGGCGATCATGTCCCGCATGATCACGTCCGGTGCCTCGAAGCCGAACGGCGCCGGGTTGCCGATGTTCAGCTTGAGGATCCGATGGCCCTCGGCCTCCAGTCGGGCGGCGTGTGCGTGTACCGGACCCCGGATCTCGTACAGCACGTTCTGCAGCTTCGCGGACTGCGTCAGGACGCGCGGGTGTACATGGGTGTGGTGGGAGGGTTCCGAGGCGGTCACCCGTCCATGGTGCCACTGCAGGCAAAGCGAATTACTGGCGGGGACCGTCCGGCGCGGTGCGGGTGTGGTGGGTATTCGCACAGGTCCCGGCCGGTGTGTACGCGAAACACACCGGGAAATCCGCTGGCGCGCCGCCCGTCAGCACCGATGCCGACCGGCGCCACGGCGCTCGGCGAGACGACCGCGACGTGTTGGAGGATCCTGGACGGTGCGTCGCAGATCACACCGATCCCACACGGAGGCGGCAAACCATGAGCGCACCCGGCATCCCCCGCCCGGCATCCGTCGACATGGCACACCACAAGCACCTCACCGGCTTGTTCGCGCCGCAGCGCGAGGAGGTCGACGTCCGCGACCTGGAGGTCGTCGGCGAGATCCCCGCCGACCTGCACGGCGCCTACCTGCGCAACGGTCCGAATCCCCGGTTCGACCCCATCGGGCGGTATGTGTACCCGCTCGACGGCGACGGCATGGTGCACCGTGTGGAGATCGCCGACGGGCACGTCCGCTACACGAACCGTTTCGTGCGGACACCCATGGTCGAGGCCGAGGAGCGGGCAGGCCACGTCATCTGGGGCGGGGTGACGGACCTCTACACGCCCAGCGCAGACGAGGTCGGGCCCGACCTCGCCGGAACGAGCCGCGACCTCCCCGACATCAACATCGTCCGGCACGGGGGACGGCTCCTCGCGATGGCCGAGAGTGCCCCGCCGTACCGGATCGACCCCGCCGACCTCGCCACTCTCGGCCGCGACACCTGCGACGGCGCGATGGCGGTCGGCAGCACTGCGCACCCGAAGTTCGATCCCGCGACGGGTGAACTCGTCCTTTTCAACTACATGCTCGAGGCGCCGTACCTGACCTGGGCGGTGGTGGGCGCCGACGGGACGACGTCCCGCGCGCCGCAGCCGGTCGACGGCGTCGACGTCCCGCTGATGATCCACGACATGGCCCTCACCGACCGCTACGTCGTCCTCGTCCTGTGCCCACTGGCGTTCGACATCGCCGCCATGCTCACCGGCGGCTCGCTCCTCGACTGGCGGCCGGATGACGGCACCCGGATCGCGCTGATCCCCCGAGACGGCGGGCCGGTCCGGTGGGCGAGTTGCGACGCCTTCTGGGTGTGGCACTTCGCGGGGGCCCGCGACCTTCCCGACGGCCGGGTCCAGGTCGACTACGCACAGTGGACGTACCCCGGCGGGTTCGCCCACGCCGACACCCCGGCCACCGGCGGACTGGTCCGGGCCACCGTCGATCCCGAGCGTGGCACGGTCGATCGGCAGGCCGTGTTCGACCGCGACGTCGAGTTCCCCCGCGTCGACGACCGCACCCTCACCCGAGCCGCCGGCCCGGTCGCGACCGTCGGCAAGCTCGGTAGCGACTCGGACGGCTGGGACTCGCTGTGGTTCTTCGACCCCGACGCGGGCACCGCAACGCACTGGGATCCCGGTTCGCTGGCCGTCGGCGAGCCGCAGTACATCCCCGGCGCCGGCGACGACTACTGGGGGATGATCGGCACCGACCGCGCCGACCTGACGTCGTGGTTCGTCCTGCTGCCCGCCGCCGACCCCGCATCCGGACCGCTGGCTCGGGTAAAGCTCCCGATCCGGGTTCCGAGTGGGCTGCACGGGGCATGGCTTCCGGTGTGAGCCGCAGGCACCGCTCCCGCAGGGGTTTCGAGCGTCCAGTACAGGCCGCGGTGAGGTCGACGATCGTGCGTGCGGGCGGCGTCACGCGGAGGCCGTCGACTGTCGTGACGTGCTCGGGTGGGAGCGGCACCGAGTGGACGTGTCGCCGGGCGGTGACGC
This sequence comes from Rhodococcus gannanensis, assembly GCF_042681175.1. Taxonomy (NCBI): domain Bacteria; kingdom Bacillati; phylum Actinomycetota; class Actinomycetes; order Mycobacteriales; family Nocardiaceae; genus Rhodococcus; species Rhodococcus gannanensis. Next base: position 885,889 of record NZ_JBHUFB010000020.1, on the reverse strand, counting down.
TTCCACCGAAGGACCGGTCGCGAGTCAGGTGCACCCGCGACATCGACGTGTTCCACAGGTCGAAGCCGTGCACGGTCGCTGCCGACTGGTGACTGAGTACCGCCTCCGGAGCCGCGACGTCGAGTACCGCTTCGGCGACCAGGCGGTGCCTGGCGGCGGCATCGAGGTCGAGGAACGTTGCGGCGTGCGCAAAACGTCCCGGGTGCAGGCGCTTCCATGTCCCCGTTCGGCACTGGCGTTGCAGTTCACGGTCCGTCGCACCGCGCCTCGGCGCGTCGAATGATGTTTCCCCCCATGCCCGTATCGTGCCTGACGCCACCCCCCCGCAACTCGCCGAAAGGGTGGTCTGTGGAGTGAATCCGGCTTGTACACACCGCACTTGCGTACATCGTCCGCAGGGGTGTTGGAGGGGTGTGCAGGGGTTTTCGGCGTGCAGAACCCGTGTGGGAGCGGGAAAAGGGGCGTGCACAGGGGTTTTCGCGAGCGGCCCGGAACGCGGAACGCGCCCCCACCGGAATTGGAATCCGGTGGGGGCGCGTTCGGTGCGCGGTTACTTGCGGCCGGGGGCCTTGGCGCCTGCCTTGAAGCCGAGCCCGCCTGCCTTGGGCTGCGGCGGTGCCGGTGACTCGGCGGCCGGGGTCGCGGGCGCTTCCTCGACGGGAGCCTCGGCGGCCGGGGCCTCCTCGACGGGGGCTGCCTCGGCCGGTGCGGGCGCGGCGGCCGGGGCAGCAGCTGCGGGAGCGGCCTTCCGGGCACCGGGAGCCATGGCGCCTGCCTTGAAGCCCAGTCCGCCTGCCTTGGCCTGCGGCGGTGCCGGAGCCTCGGCGGCCGGTGCAGCATGTGCCTCCGCGGCCGGGGCCTCGGTGGGCTCGACGGCGGGAGCCTCGGCAGCCGGCGCGGCAGCGGTCGGAGCCGCGGACTTCTTCGCGCCGGGAGCCTTGAGGCCGCCCTTCATCGCCAGTCCGCCGGGCTTGGCCTTCGGCGGCTCGGGTGCCGCCGCGGGTGCCTCGGCGGCCGGTGCCTCCGCAGCTGCGGGAGCGGTCGGAGCGGCGGGCTTCTTGGCGCCGGGGGCCTTGAGGCCGCCCTTCATCGCCAGTCCGCCCGGCTTCGCCGTCGGGGCAGCAGGCTCGGCGGGAGCCTCGGCTGCCGGAGCGGCCGGCTTCGCGCCGCCCGGTGCCTTCGGTCCGCCGGGAGCCTTGAGGCCACCCTTCATCTGCAGTCCGCCGGGCTTCGCTGCGGGTGCCGCCGGAGCCTCGGCCTCGGCAGCCGGAGCCGCACCGCCGGGTGCCTTCGGTCCGCCAGGTGTCTTGAGGCCGCCCTTCATCTGCAGTCCGCCGGCCTTGGCCGCGGGAGCTGCGCCACCCGGTGCCTTCGGTCCGCCGGGGGCCTTGGGTCCGCCGGGAGCCTTGAGGCCGCCCTTCATCTGCAGACCGCCCGCCTTCGGCGCGACCGTGGCCGCGGCCTGCGCGACCTCTTCGACCCGCTCGGCTTCCTCGACCTCGGCGACCTCTTCGGTGACGACGTCGGCCTCGACCTTGGTGCGCGGTGTCTGGACGACAACGAGGTTCTCGGTCAGCTTCGCCGGCTCGAGGCGAGTGATCGACTCGAGCATCATCTGCGCGACGTCGACGACCTCGACGCCCTCGCCCTGGCCCGACTCCTGGCGCGCGGTGACGCCGTCGGTGAGCATGACGCGGCAGAACGGGCAGCCGGTCGCGATCTTCTTCGGATCGGTCGAGAGGGCCTCGTCGACACGGTCGATGTTGATGCGCTTGCCGAGCTGCTCCTCCATCCACATGCGGGCACCACCGGCGCCACAGCACATGGACCGCTCGCCGTGACGCGGCATTTCCTTGAGGGTGGAGCCGGTCGCGGCCATCAGTTCACGCGGCGCGTCGTACACCTTGTTGTGGCGACCCAGGAAGCACGGGTCGTGGTAGGTGACGTCCTCCTGCACGGAGGCGACGGGGATCAGCTTCTTCGCGCGCACGAGGCGGTTGAGCAGCTGGGTGTGGTGGATGACCTCGTAGCGGCCACCGACCTCCGGGTACTCGTTGCCGAGGGCGTTGAAGCAGTGCGCACAGGTGACGACGATCTTGCGCTTCGACTCGTCGATGCCGTCGAAGACGTTGTTCAGCACCTCGATGTTCTGCATCGCGAGCTGCTGGAACAGGAACTCGTTGCCCGCGCGGCGTGCGGAGTCGCCGGTGCACGTCTCCTCGGCGCCCAGGACCATGAACTTCGTGCCCGCGGTCGCGAGCAGCTCGGCGACGGCCTTGGTGGTCTTCTTGGCGCGGTCCTCGTAGGCACCGGCGCAGCCGACCCAGAACAGGTATTCGTAGTCGTCGAACGTCTCCGCGTCCTTGCCGAAGACCGGGATCTCGAAGTCCATCTCGGAGATCCAGTTGAGGCGGTCCTTGGCGTTCTGACCCCAGGGGTTGCCCTTGTTCTCCAGGTTCTTGAACAGACCGGCGAGCTCCGTCGGGAACTCCGACTCGATGAGCACCTGGTAGCGGCGCATGTCGATGATGTGGTCGACGTGCTCGATGTCGACGGGGCACTGCTCGACGCAGGCACCACAGTTGGTGCAGGACCACAGCGTCTCGAGGTCGATGACCGGGGCCTGCTCGCCCGCGGCGACCAGCTCGGCGGTCTCGCCGACCAGCTTGCGCTCGGCCTCGAGGCGCGCGGCCTCGGGGATCTTCGCGAGCGCGGCCTCGTTCACGTTGCCGTCGGCGTCGACGAGGCCGACCTCGTCGCCGCCCATGTCCTTGCTGCCACCGGCCAGCAGGTAGGGAGCCTTGGCGTAGCCGTGGTCGCGCAGCGACATGATGAGCAGCTTCGGCGACAGCGGCTTGCCGGTGTTCCAGGCGGGGCACTGGGACTGGCAACGACCGCACTCGGTGCAGGTCGTGAAGTCCAGCCAGCCCTTCCAGGAGAAGTCCTCGATCCGGCCGGCGCCGAGGGTGTCGGTGTCCGGGTCGACGTTGTCCATGGTGAGGGCCTTGCCCTTGGACATCATCGGCTTCGCGGCACCGAGGGCGACGCCGCCGTCGGCCTCACGCTTGAAGTAGATGTTCGGGAACGCGGAGAAGCGGTGCCACGCGACGCCCCAGGTGATGTTGCGGCCGACGACGAACAGCCAGACCATGCCGGACATCAGCTTGACGAAGGCGAAGATCGAGACCAGCGTGACGTTCGCCGGGATCACGTTGGCGATCAGGCCGGTGACCGGGTCGGTCCAGCTGGAGTGGCCGTGCAGCGACAGCACGCCGGCCTTCACCAGCACCATGCCGATGCCCTCGGTGAGCACGACCCATTCGACGAAGTAGGCGGGGCCGAACTTCGATCCGCTGAAGCGCGAGAGGCGCTCGGGGAGGCGCGGGTGGTTGAGCTGGCGGATCACCATCAGCGTGACGATGCCGACGACCGTGCCGACGCCGAGGATCTCGTCGCCGAGGTGGAACCACCACGTCTCGCCGATGATCGGCCACGACCAGGTCGGGTCGAAGGTCTGGCCGTACGCCATGAACCAGAACTGCGCGCCGACGAGGAAGCCGATCATCACGAGCCAGTGCGCCCAGCCCACGGTGCGGAACTTCTGCATCCGGGTGTGCGCAATGAACTCGATGATCATCTGCTTGAAGCGTGGGAAGAACGGGCGCCACCGGTCGGGCGCGGGCTGACCGATCGTCACTGTCTTGCCCATGCTGCAGGCCCCGCTGAGGAACGAGGCCCAGCACACGAGGCTGAGCAGTACGCCGATCGTGCCCAACGTGATCGTCAGGGCATTCATGTCTCGGCCTTTCCTTCTCCGTCGGCTACGGCAGCTGTGTGGTCACCGTAAGTTACCCGCCGGTAGCTATTGATTCAACTCATGTCGACGCTGCGTGGGTCGGGTTTTCGGCCCGATGTACGCAGATGTTCGCACTCACGGTAAAGGCACGTGTAGCGGGCGTTAAGCGCAGGTGAGCCTAACTTAGACAACTGACCAGTAACTTTGCTAGGTTCTGAGGGTCTCCTAACTTAGGCTGCGTAGTCGTTGTTTCGAGCGGGAATCACGTTTAGTGTTCCCATGTTGCTGTGTCTTTTCTCGCGCATGCGAGGCCATCCGGAGGGGATCGAGCGTATGAAGATGACGAAGCTGACTGTCGGGTCGCTGCTCGCGATCGCCGCGCTGGGAGTCGGGGCTGGAACCTCGCACGCGAATCCCGCGCCCGAGACGATCGACTGGAGCTCGAACATCGACGGCAACTCCGTCGTCACCACCATCGACGCGGGCGCCTTCAAGGTGTCCGGCGACGGCCACAGCATCGAGTTGCAGGACGGTAACGGCAACGCCGTCGTCAGCCTCCCGCTCGCCTTCCAGCTCAACACCCTCCAGTTCCCCGTCGAGCAGGAGATCAGCGCCGACGGCAAGACCGTCACCCTGACGCCCGTCTTCGACCTCGGCAAAGCCGAGCCCGTCAGCGGTGACGTCACCGCCCAGCCGATCAACGGCGCCGGCCTCGCGGTCAAGGACATTGCGTCCCCCGACGAGAACCTCAAGGCGCAGCAGACCTTCAGCTCGCAGCTCGCGATCGCCACGGCCTCGGGCGGACTCATCGGCACCGTCGTCGGTGCCGTCCTCGGCGGCCTCGGTTTCCTCGGTGGTCCGGCCGGCCTCGTGTCGGTCCCTGCCGGTGCGGGAATCGGTGGCGTCATCGGCACCATCGTCGTCGGCGGACCCACGCTGATCGCGGCGGGCATCGGCCTCGGCCAGACCCTGCTCGCCGAGCCCGGAACCACGGTTTACGCCGCCAAGTAGCCCGTCCCGACACAGACAACCGAGCTGCCCGTCACCTCGCGGAGGTGACGGGCAGCTCGCGTCTCGGTGGCGTTCCCGCATTGCAGACGAGGCCGGAACGCGGGTGCGCTCCGGCCTCGTCGCGGTGGTGCTCAGGACAGTCCGGCACCGCCCACGTTCGTCGCGATCGTGAAGATGTAACCCAGGATGTCCATGAGGACGGGGAGCAGCGCTTCCATTGCACTTCCTTGTCTCTGTGCCGACGCCGACGCGGGCGGCCGGCGAACTGCCGGCTGCGTTCCAGCCGGTTCGTCCAGGTTGTTGTTGGTACGAAAGAGATTTGGCAGCAACAACTTCGGCGCATTCTACCGTCACGGACCGCTGCGTGGTGTCGTCACCTGCGGCGGGACCGGAAACGACGGTGCGCGGGTCTCCCGGTGGGAGACCCGCGCACAGAGGTGCAACGTCTCTAGCTGGTGCGAACCTTCAGGCCCGGATTGGCGGCGAGGATCGAGTTGATCGGCGACGCGAACAGCTGCGGGCTCTCTCCGACGATCGTCGTCACGACCGCTGCGACCTCGCAGAACTGCATGTCGGCGACGTTCGACGCGCTGGAGATGCCGAGGGCGCGGTCGCCGGTGACGATGGTGCCGCCGCTGTCGCCCTGGAGGGCGCAGATGTTGGCGGAGAAGCCGCCACGCAGAACCCGCGGCCCGACGGCGACGGACTGGTTGACCGCGTTGATGGTGCCGCAGGTGAACCCGGTGGTCAGTCCCGACTTGCAGACCGGCGCACCGACGACGGGATCCGCGGTGCCGGTGATCCGGAGCGGAGACTTGCCGGGGACACGGACCAGGTTGTTCTGGAACCGGTAGGCCACCGCATCGTCGATGTCGATGATCGAGAAGTCCAGGCCGTCGAGGCTGGACTTGGCGAAGGTGCCGATGTGCGGACCGAACACGCCGTTGGACGGCATCTGGAACACGTCGGTGACGCCGGGTGCGCCGTGGTTGGGGTCGCAGTGGCCGGCCGAGATGTTCACCGTGGAACCCGAGCCGTCGGTGCCGTTGAAGCCGAGCGAGCAGCGGAACGCGCCTTCGGCGTTCTCGGCTGCGTAGGAATCGCCACCGAACATGGCGTCGGCGGGGGCGCCGCCGTTGTCGACGACCGGGGGCGCCACGGATCCGAGTGCGGGCTGCAGTGCCACGACCGCACCCTGCAGGAAGTCAGGCACCTGGAATCCGCCGAGCTCGACGGTGTCGGAGACGCGGAGCACGAGGTGGTTGTTGACGACGTCGACCGCGGCACCGCCGACGAGCCCGGACAGCGGCTGCGGGAGCGCGGCGATCCAGTCCTCCGCCTTCGCGAGCTGGTGCTCGAGGGTCCGCTCGCTGCGCGGCAGATCCTTGACGGTGTAGCCGGCGTCGCGAGCGGCCTCACGGGCGGCATCGGCGTCCTGGCCCGGGGCCACGCCGACCAATGGCTTTCCGGACTGGTCGAGCCAGGCGCCGGCGAAGACGTCCGGGAACCGGTCGCGCATGTCGCGGGCGAACGCCACCAGCTTCTGTCCCGCCTCGGCCTTGGCGAGGTACTCGTCCGCGGTGAGACCGAGGTCGCGCTGCACCGCGGCGACGAGGTCTTCCGGCAGTGCGCTCGCCGGGCTGTCGGCCGGTGCAGTCGCGGGCTCGGCATGGGCGAATGCGGGAGCGAGCAGGAGCAGGGCGGCCGAACCGATCATCGCGGCGCGGCGCGCGCGAGTGCTGCGCATGGGGACCTTCCCGTTCGGGGACCAGCGGGCGGTGGGAGTCGCAGGACATGCGAAGACCACCGGGCGCCGCGGGTCCGGGTCGAGTTCACATGACTATATGGCCTGACGCGGCGAGAAGACACCGACTCCCGCATTCGACCAGGGCAGCGTCGGGATATTGCCGGGGATGTCCCGTTCGGTCGGTGCGCCAGACGACGACGGCCGCACCGGTGTGCCCGGTGCGGCCGTCGTCAGGACCGTGCGATCAGGCGGGTGCGGCCTGGGTGCGAACCCGGAGATCGTGACCGAGCGTGGCGTTCGCGCGGTCGACGATGCTCTCGACGGGGATGCCGATGCTGGCGGTGCCGCCGTCCAGGGCGAGGACCATGTTCGCCTCGTTGCAGTTCGGGGCGCCGCTCGCGTTGGACCCGGAGGAGATGCCGAGTGCGCGCGTGCCGGTGAGGATCGCGCCGCCACTGTCGCCGCTGAGCGTGCAGGTGGACCCGGCGAAGCCGCGCACGAGGCGGGTGGTGCCGTTCGCCATGTCCAGGGGCACGTCGACGGCGTCGGCGAGCACGACCCCGCAGGTGAAGGCGGAGGTCTGACCGGACTTGCAGATCGGGGCCCCCACGACCGGGCGTGCGGTGCCCGTGACGGTGACGGTGGTGCCGTTCGCGCCGCGGACGGTCGGCTGGTCGAGGCCGGCGTCGACGCCCGCCTTGTTCAGCCGGATCACCGAGTAGTCCAGGCCGCCCGCGTCCTCACCCATCTCGGAGTGCTCGAAGGCGCCGATCTGGGTGCTGCGACCGATGTCGACGGGGTTGGGCAGGTAGACGGGGGAGTCGCTGGGGACACCTGCCCCGTCCTGGGCGGGGTCGCAGTGACCGGCACTGAGGTTGTACGCGTCGCCGTCGGCGCCGACCGCGTTGAAGCCGAACGAGCACAGGCCGATCGTCTCGGCGGGAGTCTCGGGGCTCAGCGGCGTCGCAGTGGTGACGTAGGTGTCGCCGCCCTGGGGCCTCGGGTCGACGGGACCGCCGCCTCCGGGGGAGACGATCACCTTGAGCTGCGCGAGCAGCGTCGGGAGATTCAGTGCGCGGCCGACCGGGCTGTTGACGACGTCGATGACGACCTGGTTGTTCAGGACGTCGATCGAGGTCGAGTTGACCTGAGACGACACGTCCTTGGGAAGTGCGCCGATCCACTGGTTGAGCTGGCCGCGAGCCGTCTCGAGCTGTCGCTCGGACACCGCGGCCATGTGGGTGCCGTAACCGGCCGCCGAAACGCGCTGGGCCGCCTCGGTGGTGGTGACGGCGACGATCGGTCGTCCGTCGGTGGCGATCCACGAACCCGCGAAGGTCTCGGGCTCGGACTCACGCAGTTCGTCGGCGTAGGAGCCGAGGCGCTGCGCGAGTTCGGCACGCTCCAGATACTGCTGCGGGGTCATCTTCAGATCGCGTGCAATCGCTTCCACGAGCTCGGCGGGGAGCTGCGTCACCTGCTTCTCGGTCACCAGGGGTTCACGCGGTGCGGCCTGCGCGAGTGCGCCGGCCGTGAGGAAGGTGGCAGAGGCCAGGATGGCGGCGCGAAGCGCCAGCGGCAGACGCATGAAAACCCTTCTGGAGGCATTCGAACGGATGACGACGCCCCACCATAGGGGAAAGTTCGATGTGGCGTCAGTAACTCCTGGTGGCAGTATTCCTTGTCAGGAATTCCGTGCTTGTTGCGCCCCAACCGGCGGGTACCTCGCCGGCCTCGGACGGTTCCGGCTCCGACTGCGCCGGCGGCTCCGGCTGGGGCGCGGACTCGACCGGCGTCTCCAACTCGGGCTCGGTGGTCGCGGTCGCGGTTTCCGTGTCGGCGGGACGCTCGGTCGTCGTCTCCTCCGGTGTGGTCTCCGGCGGTGTGGTCTCTTCCGGTGTGGTCTCTTCCGGTGTGGTCTCGGTCGGCGTGGTCGTCTCGCCCCCCGGGTCCTGTTCGTGAGTGGTCTCGTGGGGCTGCGTGGTCACCGTCGTGGTGGCCACGGCAGGCGGACGGGTCGCCACGACGGGTGGCGGCGCGACCGCGGTGGTCGCGGGCGGGCGGCCGGTGGTGGTGGGTCGCGGTGGCGCCGAGTCGGCCGGCCGGGAGGGCGTGGGAGCGGCGGCGGTACCAGGTGCGGGCGCCGTGGCCGCCGGTGGCGCGGGGGTGGCAGTGGTGCTGTCCGGGGGCGAAGTGTCGGTGTCGTGGTCGCCGCGGGTCGCCGCGGCGGCGCCTGCGATCGTCACGACGAGCAGGAAGAGGGCGATTCCGGCGGCGACGAGAGCGCGGCGACTGGGGGTCGAGGCGTCACGCGGAGGTGCGGCGGGTACCGCGGTGGCCGGGCCGCCTGCCGCGGCCGAGACCGGGTTCCCGAACATCGACTCCGTGAACGCCAGGGGCCGGCGCGGCGGCTCGATCACCGGAAGCCGGTCCGTCAGGGTGCCGTCCAGGCCGACGACCACGACGGGGGTGGCTGCGGCAGCCGTACCTCCGACGGTGCCTGCGGCGAGGATCGCGGCGCCGTGGACCGCGGTTCGCGCCGGATCCGGAGCCACGACAACGGGCGCGGGCAGCGTCGCTGCGGCCCGTTCCGCCAGTGCCGGGATCGCGGCACCGCCGCCGGTGAGCAGGATCCCGCGCAGGGTCACCTGCTCGTCGACGTCGGCGAGCAGTGTCTCCTTGGCCAGCGTCACGGCACTGTCGAGAAAGTCCCCTGCGCCCGCGGGTTCGGTGGCGTCCTCACCGGTGACGGCAGGGGCGCCGCGGTCGTCACCGGAGAACGAGGAGAAAGTGGAGGACAGGAGGCGCGGTTCGTCACCGTCCGCGTCGACCAACGACACGGTCAGGCCGGTCGCACCGAAGTCGCACACCGCGACGGTGCCCTCGCCTGCCGCCGGGTGCGTGGCCTCGAGCCACGCGGCCGACGCGACCGCATCGGGCACCAGTCGCACCGCCGACAGACCGCCGCGGTCGAGTGCGCCGCGCAGCGCAGCGACCCGGTCGTCGTTCCAGCGGGCGGGGTGGACCGTGACGAGTTCGGGGGTGTCGGGGAACCCGGGGAACTGCCGAGCGGCGGTGGCGATCAGGCTTGAGGTGGCCGTCGCGACGAGGTCCTCGGCGAGGTAGGTGGTGCCGTCCGCGTCGGTGATGCCGTCGGGGTCGCCGACGGCGCCGAGGAACCCGCTGATCACGCCCGGTTCGTTGCGCGGTGCCCCGAGCCGGGCCCCGGTCGCGGAGATCTGCAGGGTTGCGGGCCGGATGAGTACGGGCCGGTCGGTCAGCGGCGCGTCGGACGACTGCAGGATCGCGATCGCGTCGGTGTCGCCGACGCCCAGTCCGATCCCGTGACCGACCGTCATTCCGCACACCCCTGTCTGTGTTCTTCGTTGCTGTCGCGGCGGTCGACGAGCGCACGTCGTCGCGTTCCGGCGCCGACGGGCCACACTAATCGGCCGCCCGGACGGGTGCGTGTCGAGATCGCCGGAGGCGGTCCGGCGAGTGGGTGTCGGTCGTCGCGCCTGGGTAGGCTCGTCCCGTACGCCTGCGCCGTCCGACACGTCTGGAGTGCCATGAGTAGACCTGCAGCCCAAGAGCTCCTGGAGCCGCTCACCGTCTCGGCGCTGTTCCTCGTGGTCACGGCGGGTCCCGAACAGGCCGATGCCACGACCGTGGCGGAGGTCGCGGCGGATGTCGGAAGCCTCGTCCGGGCCGTGGGTTTCCGGGAGCTCGCCGCGTCCCTGAGCTGTGTGGTCGGTGTCGGCTCGGACTTCTGGGATCGGCTCGGCAAGTCGACCAGGCCCGCCGACCTGCATCCGTTCGTCCCGCTGGACGGGCCGGTTCACAGTGCGCCCGCGACACCCGGCGATGTGCTGTTCCACATCAAGGCATCGCGCGCTGACCTGTGTTTCGAACTGGGACGGCAGATCCGTGTCGCCCTCGGCGACGCCGGGACGGTGGTCGACGCGGTGACGGGCTTCCGCTACTTCGACGCCCGCGACCTGCTGGGTTTCGTCGACGGAACGGAGAACCCCACCGGGACGGGCGCACAGGACGCCGCGGTGATCGGCGACGAGGACCCGGAGTTCGCCGGCGGCAGCTACGTGATCGTGCAGAAGTACCTGCACGACATGGATTCCTGGGGTGCCTTGAAGACGGAGGACCAGGAGCGTGTGGTCGGCCGGACGAAGCTCGAGAACGTGGAGCTGGAGTCACTGCCGTCGAATTCGCACGTCGCGCTGAACACGCTCGTCGACGAGAACGGCGAGGAACGCGAAATTCTGCGCGGCAACATGGCTTTCGGTGACATCGAGGTAGGCGAGTTCGGCACCTACTTCATCGGGTACGCGAAGACGCCGGACGTCACGGAGGAGATGCTGCGGCACATGTTCCTCGGCGACCCGCCCGGCAACCACGACCGCATCCTCGACTTCTCGACGGCGGTGACCGGCACCCTGTTCTTCGTGCCGAGCGTCGACGTCCTCGAGTCCCTCGCCGATCCCGGACCGGACACCGACGAAGCCGTGCCCGAGTCCGAGGACCTGACATCGCAGTACGGAACGTCACTGAACATCGGCAACCTCAAAGGAGTAGCTCAATGACCCAGTCCAGCAATCTGCACCGTCAGCTCGCGCCGGTCACGGACGCGGCATGGGAGCAGATCGGAGAGGAGGCGACGCGTACCTTCAAGCGGCATGTCGCGGGCCGCCGCGTCGTCGATGTCGACGGACCGCACGGCTATGCCTACTCGGCGCACAACGTGGGGCGCGTGAAGCCGATCACGTCGTCCGACAGCAGGATTCGCGCGCAGCTCCGTGAGGTCCACCCGCTGGTGGAACTGCGCTTCCCGTTCACGCTGAGCCGCGCCGAGATCGACGACGTCGCTCGCGGATCGCTCGACTCGGACTGGCAGCCGGTGAAGGACGCCGCCAAGGCGATCGCGTTCGCGGAGGACCGTGCGGTGTTCGCCGGTTACCAGGAGGCGGGGATCCTCGGGCTCGGACCGTCGTCGAGCAACCCCGTGCTGCAGCTGCCGGAGGATCCGCTGGCCGTGCCCGACGCGGTGGTGTCGGCGCTGTCGGCGCTGCGGCTCGCCGGTGTCGAGGGACCGTACGCGCTGGTCCTCGACGCGGACGCGTACACCGCGGTCAGCGAGACCCGCGACGAGGGGCATCCGGTGTTCGACCACCTGAAGAACCTGGTCAGCGAGATCGTGTGGGCGCCTGCGGTGCGCGGCGGCTTCGTGCTGTCGACCCGCGGCGGCGACAACCAGCTGACCCTCGGCGTCGACCTGTCGATCGGCTACGACAGCCACACCGCCACCGAGGTCACGCTGTTCCTCGAAGAGACGCTGACCTTCTCGGCGCTGACGTCGGAGGCGTCGGTGGTGCTCGCACGCTGAGCGCCGCAGGCGTCTTTCAGGCGCCCGGACTCATCGCGCGCAGCATCGACAGCATCTCCGCCCGGGACTGCGCGCCGAGCCGGCGGCGGATCCGGGCGACGTGGTGCTCGACGGTCTTCGCCGAGATGAACAGCCGCGATCCGATGTCGCGGTAGGTCAGACCGGTCACCAGCAGTCGCGCCACGTCGGATTCGCGTTCGGTCAGCGTGGCGCCGACCGTGGGGGTGGGGGCGCCGTCACGGTCGGTGGGGGTGGGACGCAGTGCGCGCGCCACCTGGAGCAGTGCGGTGGCGGTCGCGGTGTCCCCGACGCGCAGCGCTGCCTCGCTCGCCAGCCGTGCGCCGTCCCACGGCAGTCCGATCGCGCCGAGGCCCGTGGCGGCCTGCTGCACTTCTGCGGCATCGGTGTCGCCCTGCAGTACCCGGAGCCAGGCGCGTCCCGCTCGGGCGAGACCGGCGGCGTACGAGCTGCTCTCGGCGGCGACGCCGAGAGCGTGGGCGTGGGGGACGAGGTCGGCGGGCGACTCGGTGGCGATCGCGACCTGCACCCCGTACCAGTGCAACGGCGTGCCCCACAGGATTGGCTCCCCGAGCCGCGCGAGCAGCTCGCGGGCCTGGTCGACCAGGTGCGCGACGCGGTGGGTCGCGTCCAGACGCGCTGCGCCGAGCCACAGTTCACCGAGCGGCAGTAGGCTGAGCAGGTCCACCGAGTGTTCTGCGACGACGGAACCGGCCGCGTCCCATGCCTGGTGCAGCGCGCCGATCTCACCGCCGCGCCGCGCCACACCCACCCGCAGCGCCGCGGCGAACAGCGCGTCCCGGGGACGTGCCGCGACGGAGGGCAGCGCGTCGACGGTACGGGTCGCCGCGTCGAGGTCGCCGTGCAGCATCGACACCCATGCCCCCAGGAGGCGATGCCTGTTGTGCGCGACTCCGGAGTCCGGGTCGGTGTCGGTCGCCTTCGCCAGGACGGTGGCGGCGCGGTCCAGCTCCCCGCAGTGCATCGCGGTCAGCGCCGCGACGGCGGCTCCGGTGTCGGGGAGCAGCCGAGGGCGCGCGGCGGTGGCGGACAGGGAGACCGCGCGGGTCATCGAGTTGAGCGCCACCGCGGTTTGACCGTCGACGGATTGGCGCAACCCCTGTGCGAGAAGCGCTTCGGCGGCCGTCGTCGACGTCGGAGGCGCGTCCGTCCCACCTGCCGCCGCCGCGTCCGCGGCGTCGGCGCGGCCCGCCGCGAGGAGGATCGACTCGGCGATCGGCCGGTCGCTGCCGAGCCGGTCCGGTCCCAGCCACTCGTACAGGTCCGCACTGCGGACCAGCATTCCCTGGTGCGCCGCGATGCTGGCGGCGATGCGCACGGCGGCGGCAAGTTCGGGACCGGGTGTGGTCGACGCACGTTCCAACAGGGTGTCGGCAATCCGGGCGGCGGTTGCCAGGTCTCCGGCGAGGCCGGCAGCTTCGGCACGCCGCAGGGCGAGGGCGTCGGCGTCGGCGCCCGCCCACACCGCTTCCTCGTACAGTGCGGTCGCCAGTTGCGGGGCCGCGAGAGCAGCTTGGGCGCAGAGGTATTCGGCCAGGTCGGTGTCGGTTACCCCGACTGCCGCGAACGCGCGGGCGGAGGTGACGTCGAGCGTGCCGAGTTCGAGCTTCACGCGCAGCGTGTCGAGGTGCAGCCCCGCCACCCGCTGCGTCCCGACAGCGAAACGCAGCGGTTCGCATGCCGACGCGACCAGGTCGTCCCCGGGTAGCAGCAACCCGCTGCCCCGGACCCGGTCCACCAGATCGCGGCCCTCGTCCTCGCCCAGGGTGAGGACACGGGAGAGTTCGCCCGCGTCGAGTCCGCTCCCCACCATCGCGATCGACAACGCGCACAGCATGTTCGGGTCCATCGCCGCAATTACCTCGGCGTGGCAGGCCGCGACCGACGACGCGACGGCGCGATCCGCAACCGCAGGCGACGGGATGTCCTTGAGTCCGGTCAAGGCGGCGTCGACGCAGCGGGGCACGCCTGCCGAGAGCCGGTGGACGAGTGCGACAAGCCCGGGCGGAAGCGATGCTCCCAGAATCGTTTCCGCGCGCCGAGCGACCTCCCGTGACGTCAGGTTCGTCAACGTCAGAGTGCCGTCGAGTGCGGAGGCCAGTGCCAGCAGACCCGGGTTGCCGGGACGCGGTTCCGTGGCGACCACGACGGTCGTGTCGGAGCGCCTCGCGAGTTCGGTGAGGGCGTCGAGCGCCGACGCCGACAACAGCTGCGCGTCGTCCACCACGACGGCTGCGCCAGGAGCCGTGACCGCGGTCGGGTCGGAGGTGACCGCGCCCGGAATACGTTCGCGCACCAGCGCCAACAGTGCCGACTTACCGGATCCCGACGCGCCGCGGATCAGCACGTGAGGGTGACCGGACCGGACGCCGTCGAGCAGGGCCCGCGCCGCGGGCGAGGATGCCACGGCGGGCGCCGGGCGCGCGAGCTGTGTGGGCATGACGGTCTCCCTCCCGATGTCGGTGGACGGATTCACTGGCCGAGGATTCCGCCGACGACGCCGCCTACGCCGCCGACGACACCGCCGAGGCCCTGGCCGACCCCGCCGACCACGCCGCCGAGACCCTGGCCCACGCCGCCGACGACATTGCCGAGGCCCTCGCCGGCGCCCGCGGCGGCGTCGCCGACGCCCTGGCCGACGCCGGTTCCGCCGCCCCCGGGAGCGGGGGCAGGCGCGGGGGCGGTGTAGACGGGTGCCTCCGGGGCGGGTCCGGGGGCGACCGTCGCCGCCTGGGTCGGAGCCGACCCGGCCTGGGCTGCTGCCGGATCGGCGGGTGTCGCGCCCGTGGTTCCGGCGACCGCAGCCGCTTTCGTCGTCGCGGACGACCCCGACCGTGTCCCGGCGGGAACGTTCGCCGCGCCGGTCGGGGTACCGGCACTGCCGGTGGTGGCCGCGTCGCCGGGGGCGCCCGCCGTGGTCGGCGCCGCCGTCCCCGGACCGGCAACTCCCGCCGTGGCAGGGGAGGTCGTGGTCGCAGCGCCGGACTTCGATCCGGACGCGGGCCCGAAGGCGCCGGTTCCGAGTGACAGGCCACCCGCCGCGAGCACCGCGATCGCCGCGGCTGCGGCGGAGATCAGGGCCGCCTTCTTCGGCGTTGTCAGGCCGGCGCCTCGGCGTCCGTTGCCGGTGGTCGCGGCGATGCCCGTGGTGGTGGCGTCGGGTGCGGCCGGTGCGCCGATCGTGGCACCGAGTGCGGTGAGCGCGGCCGTGTCGGTGTCCGCCGTCGCCGTCGCGACGGCCGAGGCAGCCGACAGCGCGGCGCCCGCCGCGGCAGTGGACGCCGGATCGACGTCCGCGAACACCGGAAGCCGCAGCTGGGACGAAAGCAGTTCGGCGACAAGGGGAACGGCGGAGCTTCCGCCGACGAGGAGAACGGACCCGATGTCGGACAGCTCCAGTCCGGCGCTGCGAACCGCCTCGTGCACCAGGTTCACCGAATCGGCCAGCGGTTCCCGGATCAGGTCCTCGAGTTCCTCCCGCACCAGCCGGACGTCGCTGCGGACTCCGGGCAGGTCCACACCCACCACCGTTGCGGTGTCCGCGGACAGCGCCTCCTTCGCGATCCGGCAGAGCGTGCGCAGCTCCGTCAACGCGGCTGCCGTCTCGGGCTCGAACGGATCGATCCCCCTCGCGTCGTCCGGCAGGGCACCCAGAACGTGCTGCAGGACCATGTGATCGAACGCGGAACCCGAGTACTCCTCCGACCGCAGCGGCGTGCCGAGGACCTCCGGACTCTCGGCCGGGCGGACCACGGTCACGTCCAGCGAGCCTGCCCCGAGGTCGTAGACGACGACAGGGGAGTCGTCCGCCGACGGGTGCGCGTGCCGCATCCACGAGGCGGCGGCCTGCGGTTCGGTGAGGAGAACGGCGTCCGCGAGTCCGGCGCGTTCGAGCGCGGCGGACAGCACATCCGACTGGTAGCCCGTCCACGTCGCCGGATGGGCAACCGCCACCGCGTCCGCGGGCGGTGCCTCGTCGACCAGGCACCGCACCGTTGCGGCCACCAGGTCCGCACCGGTGTGCGAGCTGCCGTCGTCGGCGATCAGTGCGACCGGGTCACCGACCCGGTGTGCGAAACCCGAGACCACGACGGCCGGTGCCTCGCCCTCGTGCAGCAGCGACACACTCGACCCGTCCAGGGCGAGGGCCGTTCGCACCGTGTGTGTCTGCACGCCGGGCGCCGTGCCGGCCGCGCTCGCGGTCGGATCGGCGGCGAGCGCCGCGGTCGACTGCATCGAGCCGACGGTCAGTCCGAGCCCTGTCGCCATCCTGCTTCTCCCGTCTCCGGGGCGTCGACCTCCTGTGCGCGACGTGCGTGTCAGGGGTCCACACCCGTGTCAGTGCGGTGGGCGTCAGCCCGGTGTCCCCGGGGCCGCAGAGGGGCCCCGTCGGGCGGCCCCAGGGACCGCGCCATTGCCACAAGTGTCGTGCCCGACAGCGATTCCGTTACCGGTTGCGCGCCCATAACCGCAGTTGAGGGGCATTTCCCCCATATCCCCTGGATCCCCTATGTCCCCGGCCCCCGGGTCGGCGTTCCAGATGGGGGAGTCGACCCCGTTGGGCGGGAGGGCAGCGCTGCCTAGTTTCGGAAGGGTCCTTTTCCTGTGGAGCAACGCCGCACCACACGACACGTCAGGAGTCCGAGATGGCCACCAACGCGCTGCTCGATTTCATCCTCAGCCTGCTGCGCGACGACGAGGCGCGGGCCGCGTACTGCGCCAGCCCCGACACCGTCCTCGCGGCCGCCGGACTCGGCGACGTCACGCACGCCGACATCGCCGCAGTCGCCCCGCTCGTTGCCGAATCCGGCCTGTTCGCGGGTGCGGGCACCGCCCTCACCGGAATCCTCGGCGCGGGTGCGGGTGCAGGCGGCTCCCTCGGTGGGGCCCTCGGCGGTGGGCTGGGCGGTGGGCTCGGTGCCGGGTTGGGCGGTGGCATCGGGTTGGGCGCGGGAGCGGGCCTCGGGCTCGGTGCGGCGGCAGGCGGAAGCGTCGGCGGCGGCATCGAGGGTGGGCTCGATCTCGGTGCCGAACTCGCCGCGGCGCTGGGCGCCGCCCTGCAGATCGGTGGGCAGATCGGGGCGGAACTCGGCGCCGCGCTGGGCGCCGCTCTGAACGTCGGCGGCGGACTCGACCTCGGTGGCGCGCTGGATCTCGGTGGCGCGCTGGACCTCGACGCCGCCCTCGATCTCGGCACCACCGTCGCGGCGACGCTCGGCGGTGCCCTCGGCGTCGGTGGTGACCTCACGGCCGACCTCGGAGCTGCACTCGGGGCCGCGCTCGGCGCCGTCACCAGCGTCGATCTCGGAGGCATCGTCGGCGTCGGTGGCGGACTCGACCTCGGTGCGATTCTCGGTGCCGCGTTCGGTGTCGGCGGCGACCTCGGTGCCACGCTCGGAACGTCCCTCGGTGGCGTCCTCGGCGGTGCGGTCGACATCGCAGGCGGGATCGGTGGCGACCTCGCCGCCGCGCTCGGCGGCGGACTCGACCTCGCAGGCGGCCTCGGTGCGGCGCTCGGTGGCGCGCTCGGCGTCGGCGGCGACCTGTCGGCGGCGCTCGGCGGTGCACTCGACGCCGCGCTCGGCGTCGGGGGTGGACTGGGCGGTGCCCTCGACCTCGCCGGCGGTCTCGGCGGTGACCTCACGGCTGCGCTGAGCACCGCACTCGGTGGCGCGCTCGGAGCGGGCGGCACCGTCGGAGCCGACCTGGGTGGTGCCCTCGGCGGGGTCCTCGACACCCTGGTGAGCGCAGGCGGAGCCCTGGATCTGGGCGGCGAACTCGGTGGTGCACTCGGGCTCGGCGGCGGCCTCGCCACTGCACTCGGTGGCGCCCTCGGCGTCGGCGGTGACCTCACCGCGGAGCTCGGAACGGCGCTCGACGCCGCGCTGGGTGCGGGCGGTCTCCTCGACCTGGCAGGCGGCGTCGGTGGCGGCGTCGACCTCGGAGCGGTCCTTGGCACCGCGCTCGGTGCCGGTGGGTCGGTCGGATCGGACCTCGGTGCCGCGCTCGGAGGGGTCCTCGGCGGAGCGCTCGGGGCAGGCGGCGAGCTCGGCGGCACCGTGGACTCCGCACTGTCCGGCGGACTGGATCTCGGCGGCGCCCTCGGCGCGGCGCTCGGCGGCTCCCTCGGACTCGACACCGCCCTGACCACCGATCTCGGCGCTGCGCTCGGCGGCGCACTCGGCGCAGGCGGACTCACCGAACTCGACCTGTCCGGGCTGCTCGGTGCAGGCGTAGAGGCCGACTCGTCACTCGACGCCGTGCTCGGCGGCGGAGTCGAGGGTGCGCTCGGCGGCGGCATCGGCGGTGCCCTCGGCGCCGGACTCGACGCGGGTGGCCTGCTGGGATCCGCAGGCGAGGCAGCCGGCAGCGTCGGTGGGCTCGTCGACGCGGGCGCCGGACTCACCGGTGGCCTCGGTGCGGCGCTCGGCGGTGCTGTCGACGCAGGCGGGGGCGCCGCGGCCGACCTGAACGCCGCGCTCACAGGCGCCGCGAGCGGCGGCATCGACACGGCGGCCACGCTGGGGAGCGACCTGACGGCCGGACTCGGGGCGGGTGTCGGCGGGGCGCTCGACGCCGGAACCGACCTCGGCGGCACCCTCGCGGGAACCGTCGGTGCCGCTGCGGATGCGGGCGCCGGACTCGGTGGCGCGGTGACCGACGCGGGTGCCGCGATCGGCTCCGGACTGGACGCGACCGCAGGTCTCGGTACCCAGTTCGACGCGGGGCTGGGCGGTGACCTGACCGCCGGACTCCAGGGTGTCGCGACGGGTGTCGGCAACGCGTGGAGCTCGCTGGACGCATCGAGCACCTTCGGCACGGAAACCCACGCCGACCTCGGCGAGGGCGCGGCCGGGTCCGGTGGACTCTTCTCCACAGGCGACGGTCTGTTCGCCCAGGAACCGGCCGTCGCCGACACCGATCTCGGCGAGACCGCGATGCACGTCGAGTAGCGAGCGCTGTAACGAATCCGGCCCCGCACGCGGTGACACACGTGCGGGGCCGGTCCTCGCGGAGGGAAGTGTGGGTCGGGTTCATGGACAACGCATCCGGTACGGCCACGCCGATCGGCGGGGCACGATCGACGACACTGACCGGTCTCGTCGACGACGTCGCAGCGGTCGCGGCCGGTGCCGGCCGCACCGATCTGGTCGCTCGTCTGGACGGTGCCCGCACCAGGCTCGTCGACCCCAGGATGCGCATCGTCGTCGTCGGCCCGCTCAAGCAGGGCAAGAGCCAGCTGGTGAACTCGCTGCTGAACCTGAACGTCTGCTCGGTGGGAGACGACGAGACCACCGCGGTCGTGACGGTTGTGCAGAACGCGGACCCCGCCGCTGCGGAACTCGTTCTCGTCGAGCCCGGGTTGGACCCGGTGCGTGTTCCCCTACCGCTCACCGAACTCGCGGCGCTCACCCCGACGACTCCCGCGGCCGGTGGCCGCGAGGTGCTGCGGGTCGAGATCGGAGTTCCCAGCGCGCTGCTGGCGGAAGGTGTGGTCCTCGTGGACACCCCCGGCGTCGGAGGTCACGGGAACCCGCATGCCGCAGCCACTCTCGGCCTCGTCACCTCGGCTGACGCGGTGCTCGTGCTCTCTGACGCGAGCCAGGAGTTCACCGAGCCGGAGATCGCGTTCCTCCACCAGGTCGTCGGCCTGTGCCCCGCGGTGGCCTGCCTGATCAGCAAGACCGACCTGTACCCGCACTGGCGGGAGATCGTCGCCGCCGACCGCGAGCACCTGACGCGGGAGGGACTGCAACTGCCGCTGATTCCCTTGTCCTCCGCCCTGCGGACACACGCCCTGCGACTGGGCGATGCCGAGCTCGACGCCGAGTCCGGGTTCGCCGGGCTCTACGACTTCCTCCGCGAACAGGTGCGCACCCGCACCGTGGAGGCGATCCACCAGGCCGTCTCGCTCGACATCCGTTCCGTCGCAGAACATCTGTCGCTGTCGCTCGGCAGCGAGCTGGCGGCCCTGCGGGACCCGGCGAAGGGCGCCGCCGCGGTCGCCGAACTGCAGAAGGCGAAGGCGGTGGCCGAGGAGTTGCAGAAGAAGTCGTCGAAGTGGCAGCAGATACTCGGCGACGGCATCGCCGATCTCGCCGCCGACATCGACCACGACCTGCGGGACCGGCTGCGGCGGGTCACCCGGGAGGCCGAGGAGGTCGTGGACGAGGGCGACCCGGGCAAGGACTGGCAGCAACACGGGGAGTGGCTCGAACAGCAGGTGGCGATGGCCATCGGCGACAACTTCGTGTGGGCGCACGACCGCTCCGTGTGGCTGGCCGAAGTGGTCGCGGGCACCTTCTCCGAATCGGGCGCCGTGGCACTGCCACACCTGGACGCGGCGGACCTGGACGGCCTGCTCGACCCGGTGGCGTCGCTCGCCGACCTGGAATCGGGGCGCATCGGCATCACCCAGAAGGTGCTGGTGGGAATGCGCGGGTCGTACGGCGGTGTGCTGATGTTCGGCCTGATCACGACGATGATGGGTATGGCCCTGGTCAATCCGATCTCTGTCGGTGCCGGTCTCCTGCTCGGCACCAAGGCCTACCGCGAGGACCGGGAGTCGCGAATCCTCAAGCGCCGCAGCGAGGCCAAGGTCGCGATCCGTCGTTTCGTCGACGACGTCAGCTTCCAGGCGGGCAAGGAGTCGAAGGACCGACTGCGGCTGATCCAGCGTCTGCTGCGGGACCACTTCACCGAGGTCGCGGAGCAGACGCTGCGTTCGCTCGCCGAGTCGCTGCGTGCCGCCCAGGAGGCGGCGCAGCTCGCCGCGTCCGAGCGCACCCGGCGTGCCGCCGAGATCGAGGAGCTGATGCGGGTTCTCGCGTCCGCACGGTCCGCGGTGACCGGGGCGGCGTCGTGACCGGTGCTGCGCTCGATTCCGCACGGGAGTTGATCGGTGCGGCGCGCGAGGCGGCCGGTGGCCGGGCGCGGGCCGGACTCGAGGACTGCGCGCGGCGCCTCGAGGAACCGCTGCGTATCGCGCTCGCCGGATCGCTCAAGGCGGGGAAGTCGACGCTCCTCAATTCCATTGTCGGCCAGGACATCGCGCCGACCGATTCGACCGAGTGCACCCGCGTCGTCACCTGGTACCGCAGCGGCGCCACCCCGAGCGTCACCGCCCGGTACGCCGGGGACCGCACCGCGAACGTGCCCGTTCACCGGATCGGTGGTGCGCTCACCTTCGATCTCGGCCGCTTGACCGCCGCCGACGTGGATCGGCTGGAGGTGCAGTGGCCGGCTCGCGCCCTGCGGCACACCACGATCATCGACACTCCCGGCACGTCGTCGCTGTCCCGGGATGTCTCGGCCCGGACACTGAGCATGCTGGCCCCCGAGGACGGGACGTCGGGTGCGGACGCCGTGGTCTATCTGCTGCGCACGCTCGGCGCGTCCGACGTGGACTTCCTCGGGCGGATCGGCGTACACGTCGGTGGGGAGTCAGGTCCGCTGGGAGTCGTCGGGGTGGTGTCCCGCGCCGACGAGGTGGGCGCGGGCCGCATCGACGCGATGTCGTCCGCACGGGAGGTGGCCGACCGCTTCGCCACCGAACTCGAACGCACAGGACTCTGTCAGGCTGTGGTGCCCGTCGCCGGCCTCCTCGCACTCGGCGCCCGCACCCTGCGGCAGGCCGAGTTCGAGGCGTTCCGCGCTCTCGCCGAGGTTCCGTCGGACGACCTTCAGGTGGCGATGCTGTCGGCGGACCGGTTCGCACGGCCCGAGAGCCCGCTGCCCGTCGACGTCGAACTGCGGGTGCAGCTGGCGCATCGATTCGGACTCTTCGGGATCCGGCTGGCCGTCACGCTCGTCAAACTCGGGACGCAGGATTCGCCGACGCTGGCGGCGGAGCTCGTCGAACGCAGCGGACTCGACGAACTGCAGCAGGTGATCGACGTCCAGTTCGGGCAACGCGCCGACCAGCTCAAGGCCCATTCGGCGTTGCTCGCGCTCGAACGGCTCCTCGCACACGAGCCGGGCGCCGATGCCGGGCGGGTCCTGAACTCCGTCAAGCAGGCGCTGTCGGACGGTCACGGGTTCCAGGAGATCCGGCTGCTCGGGCGGTTGCGATCGACACCCGTGACGCTGGACGACGACGACACCCGACTGTTGCAGCGCATCGTCGGCGGGCAGGGCGTCGCCGCCACCCAACGGCTCGGTCTCGACCCCGACGCCGGCGCCTCACAGCAGCGTGACCTCGCACTCGGCGCGGTGCGGTACTGGCGTGCGCGCGCGGAACATCCCCTCGTCGACGGGTTCACCGCCCGGGCGTGCGCCGTCGCGGCCCGCAGTGCGGAGGGCGTGCTCGCGGACCTGTCCTGAACGTCCTGTCCGGAACGTCGTTCACGGGGGCGGGCACTGGTCTCAGGAGAACGCCGGTGCGACGAAGCGTCGCACCGTCTCCCGTTCCGTCTCGGCGTCGGGCAGTGGCCACGTCAGCAGGGTCAGCACGACCCGGACGATCCAGCGCGACCCGGCCTCGTCGCCGCCGAGCCCGGTGAGCGTCGCGGACAGCGCACCGAGTTGTGTGGAGGACGCGAGGTAGTCGTCGACGGTGCGGGATCGGGAGCCGGTGAACCAGGTGCCCAGCGCCGGATTCGACCGGACCGCACCCACCGAGACCAGGATCGCCTCGACCACTCGGTCCGCGCCGTCCAACCCGTCGACGGCAGCGCTGACCCGGTCGGCGACCTCGGTGGCGGCGCGGGCGATCACCCCGTCGAGAATCGCCTGCCTGCCACCGAGGTACCGGTACAGCGTCGCGCGCGAGCAGCCGGCCCTGTCGACGACGGCGTCGACGGTGACGGCGTCGAATCCGCGCTCGGCGAGCACTGCCGCGGCTGCGGTGAGGATGCGGTCGGTGGCCGCCTCGCGGCGCGGTGTGCCGGTGAGCCAGTCGGTGCGGCCGGTCATCCAACCCCCTGGAATTCGTTCGGAAGGTACGTCTCATTCTGAGACAGAAATGCGCCGAGCGTCTACCCCGAATCGGCACTCGACCAGCGACGACGCCGTCGTGGTGAGACGGCGGCGCACCCCCTGCGAACTGGGGAATCTCACTTTCCCGCGCCCCCTTGACGCTCCCGAACAGGTCCTGCGACGGTGAGCCGGACCCACGGCGACCACGACAGGAGTGAACGTGAACGAGGTGCCGGCGCTGGACCTGTTCGATCCCGACGTCCTGGACGATCCGTATCCGCTCTACGCATGGCTGCGCGAGCACGCACCGGTGTGTCGCGTGCCGGGAACGGATCGGTATCTGGTGTCCACCGCGGAGCTGGTTGCGGAGGCGTGTGCGCGCACCGACGACTTTTCGTCCCACCTCACCGCCGCACTGGTGCAGGGGACGGACGGGCCGGCGGCCTTCGACATGACCGGCGGTGGACAGGCGGTGCAGGTACTGGCGACCGCCGACGACCCCGACCATGCCGCGCACCGTCGGCTGGTGCTCCCGACGTTGGTGGCCAAGCGGATTCGGGCCCTCGAGCCCCAGGTCGGCGCTCTTGCCGAGCGGCTGTGGGAGGACGGGCTGGACGGGCGGAGGATCGACTGGGCGGCGGCCGTCGCGGACCGGTTGCCGATGGCCATGGTGGCGCGGCTGATCGGCCTCCCCGACGGCGACGTGCCGCAGCTGCTGGCGTGGTCGTACGACAGCACCGAGATGCTCGGCGGCGTGGTGACAGAGTCGGAGCTGTCGGCTCTGTCGGTGTCGGCCGCCCTGCTCGCCGGCCACCTGTACGCCGCTTTCGAACGGGCGCAACGTGATCCGCGCGACGACCTGCTGGGGGACCTGGCTCGGGCCTGCGCAGGGGGTGCGGTGGGTGTCACCGAGGCGGTGCTGATCCTGGTGCAGCTCGTCGGTGCCGGGGGAGAGTCCACGGCGAGCCTGATCGGTTCGGCGGCACGGGTGCTCGCGGAGCGGCGCGATCTGCAGTCGCTCCTGCGCGCGGACCCGACGATGGTGGCGCCCTTCATCGACGAGATGCTGCGCTTCGAGTCGCCGTTCCGCGGGCATCACCGGCACGTCACCCGGCAGACGTCGCTCGGTGGCGTCCCGCTCGGGGCGGGAAGCCACCTGACGCTGCTGTGGGGAGCGGCGAACCGTGACCCGGCGGTGTTCGAGGCGCCGGACGAGGTGCGGTTGCACCGCCCCAACCTCAAGGCGAACGTGGCGTTCGGGCGGGGAGCGCACTTCTGCGTCGGCGCCGCGCTGGCCCGGATGGAGGCGCAGGTCGCACTGAGACTGCTGCTCGAGCGCACCGAGTCCGTGGGTCTGGTGGATGCCGAGTGGGCGCCCAGCCTCCTGGTACGCAGACACTCCCGTCTCACGTTGTCGACACGGGGCTGACACCGGACCGAGCCCGAGACGGGCGGGCGGTTCGACCGCCGGTCGGTCCGGTCAGACGTCGGTCGACACTCCCAGTGCGCGAAGGACGGTCCCGAGCTTCGTGACCGTCTCCGCCAGTTCCGCGTCCGGATCGGATTCGGCGATGATTCCGCCGCCGCCGTATGCCGTGATCCGTCGCCGGTCGGCCGAGATCTCGGCGCAGCGGATGGTCACCATCCACTCCCCGTCGCCGCCCGCGTCGCACCAGCCGACGGCCCCGCCGTAGAAGCCTCGTTCGCCCTCCAGCTCCTCGATCGTGGAGTAGGCGACGTCGGTCGGCGTACCGCACACCGCCGGTGTCGGATGCAACGCCAACGCCATCTCCAACGACGGTGTGGACGGATCGGCCAGCACACCGCTGATCGGCGTCCCCAGGTGCCACAACTGCGGCGTGTTCGTCAACGTCGGCTGATCCGGAATGTCCAAGGTCTTGCAGAACGGGGCCAGCGTCTCCCGCAGTGCGTCCACCACGAAGGCATGCTCTCGCAGATCCTTCGACGACTGCGTCAGGGTGCGTCCGCTCGAGCGATCCTGCTCCGGGTCGGTGAACCGTGGTGCCGATCCTGCCAGTGGGTGACACGACACGACGTCACCGCTCTTGCGGATCAACACCTCCGGTGACGACCCCACCAGGGTGCGCCCCGAGTACTCGGCGCCTGCGGAGCTCAGGTCGACGCAGTATCCGTTCCCCGTGGGCGTTCCCGCCACCAAGGCGGCGAATGCCGCCATCGGATGTGTCTCGTGCTCGGAGGAGAGCTCCACCGTGCGCGCCAGCACGACCTTCTGCAGCGGCGACGAGGCGTCGGCCAGTACGGCGACGCCTGCCGCAACCCGATCGAGATGGGAAGCGTCGTGGAGGTTTCCGACTGTGAAAGCAGGGAGCGCGGGTGCGTGAGTCACCGCTGCCGACCCGTCGTGGTGTCGCATCGTCACAGGCTCGAAGAGCGCGGCAGGTCGATCGCGGCGGAACGGCAGCGCGCCGACGACGGCCGAGACCGAGCCCGACCGAAGCTGTTCGAGTGCCGCACGTGGGTCGTCGAACCCGGCCCGGACTCCGCTGGCCGAGATCGACCGATCCGGGCGTGACAGTTCGAACACGCCCGATTCCCGGGTCGGCTCCCCTCGGCGTCCGGATCGTGTCGTGGTCGTGCCGATGCCCCTGTCCACCACAACTGTTCGAGTCATACGCCGGATCCTCCCCGATCGACCGTGTGTCCTCTCCAGAGTAGGTGGGCAGGACGGCGAACGGGGGTGCTACGTCCCGATGTTGACATGTGTTGTTGTGTAACGTGATCCGAGAGGAAAACGAAGAAGTTTCGCCGAACGACACCATACGGAACAGGAAGTCATGACACGCCCCAATGATGTGGAAAGCATTGACGTCGAAGATGATCTGCCCCCGGGAACGCTCCCGAGTGTCATCGAGGTCGCCCGGGTGACCGATGTGACGCCGCTGATGCGGCGAGTGACGTTCGCCGGCGCGGGAGTGGCCACCTATGCGCACGACCCGTCCCGCGTCCCGAACGTCAAGCTCGTGTTCCCCGACCCGGACGGCAATCTCGTTCTCCCGGTCGGGTCCGCATCCGGACGTCTCAGCTGGCCTGATCCGACTGTGCGCCAACGAGTCCGTACGTACACGGTTCGCCGTCTCGACCCCGAGAAGGCGGAGATGGACATCGACTTCGTCCGCCACGGCGACGAGGGTCTCGCCAGCGCCTGGGCCGAACGCGCGCAGCCTGGTTCCGCGATCGGGGCAGCCGGAGGCGGCGGCATCACCGCAAAGGAGTCCGACTGGTACCTCGTCGTCGGTGACGAGACCGCGCTCCCGGCCATCGGCCGGATGCTCGAACGCCTGCACCCGGACGCCCGAGGCGTGGCGCTCGTCGAGATCGACAACCCTGCGGAGGAACAGGATCTCGTTCGCCCCGTGGGCGTCGAGGTCCGGTGGCTGCACCGCAACGGTGCCCCCGCCGGGAGCACCGAACTCCTGATCGATGCCGCGAAGTCCGTGGAGCTGCCGACCGACGGTTCCGTGTTCGCGTGGGTGTCCGCGGAATCGCGGGTGGTGCTCGAACTGCGACGGTACCTGCGTGTGGAAGCCGGGCTGAACCGCAAGGTCACCCTCGTCATCGGCTACTGGCGGTTGAACGCCACCGAGACCGAGTACGGCCACACCGCAGACCACGACAGGGACTTCGACGAACACTACGAGTGAGTGGAGTTCGTGCCGCGCGTCCATCGGGCCGGGCTACTCGACGTAGCTCGGCTCGGGCGTCTCGTCCAGGGCACGCAACGACTTCAGAGTGACCGCGAGGAACGCCACGCACACCAGGCCGGTGACGCCGTACGCGGCGAGGGCAGTCTGCACCGGGACGAGAGCGGCGACCGCGCCGGCGACGAGTGCGCCGAGTGCCGCGCCGGCCGTCACCTGCGCGGACCACACTCCGGCGACGCGTCCGCGGAACTCGTCGGGGGTGTGTCGTTGCACGGTGGAGTAGCGGAGGATCTCGGTGATCGCGTCCCCGAACCCGTGTGCCGCCAGGAACACCAGCGACAGCACCAGGATGGACGTCGCGCCCGCGCCGGCCAGGCCTGCCGCCGAGACGAACATCGCGACGAAGATCGCGACGCCGACGCGCCGTGCGCCGGCCGTCCACCCACTCGTCAACGATCCGAGCACCGCGCCGATCGCCGGCGCCGTGTACAGCAGGCCCGTCGACGCCGGACCGACGTTCAGCACCTCCGTCGCGTACTCGGGAATGAGCACCGCCCATCCGGCGAGGAGCATCGTCACGAATCCCGCGGCGAGGACACCGCCGATGACCCGGTTGCCGAACGCGAACCGCGCACCCGACCGGAGCGACTCCATCGCCGACTCCTGTGTGGCGTCCGCGGGTGGCAGCGACGGCAGCCGGGTGATGCAGAACGTGGTCACCGCGGTCAGCGCCGCCGCGGACGCATACGTGACCCCCACGTTGGTGGCCGCGATCACCACACCGCCCACCGCAGGTCCGACCATCGACCCGAGGTCCGCCGTCAACGCCATCAGCGCGCCGGCCGCGGGAATCTTGTCGCGCGGGATCAGCGACGGCGTCACCGCCATCAGCGCGGTTGCCGAGATGCCGCCGCACAGGCCGTCGATCGCCGCGGCGACGTAGATGATCCACAACTGTGGAGCGGGCAGGAAGGCGTTGAGCGCCAGCACCGCGAACATGACTCCTGCCGTGCCGCGCGACACCGCGATGACGAGGCGGCGATCGGCGCGGTCGGCGAGTACGCCACCGGCGAACGTCCCGGAGAACGTGCTGACACCGAGCACCGCAGCGACGAGAGCGACGTGCATGGTGGAGTCGGTCAGCGTGAACGTCTGTAGCGGTACCGTCACCGCCAGCATGCCGAGGCCGAGGATCGAGACCACACGGGCGACGAACAGATATCGGAACTCGCGGCTGGTTCTGAGTGGTGAGACGTCGACGACGAATTTCTCGCGCAGGATCACGACGGTGACTCCGTGACCGAATCGCCGTCGAGTATCTCGATCCAGCGGGCCAGGACGGGTGCGCTCGCGAGGGAGACGAAGTCGACGTCGCAGCCGTCGGCCCGCCACTGATCGACGAGCATCATCAGGCGCACGGAGTCGAGGCCGAGATCGCTGAGGTCGACGTCCTCCTCGAGTTCGCCGATGCCGAGTTCCAGGATGTTCGCGAGATCCGTTCGGACGCGATCCGCGGGGACGATGCAGGTGGTCACTGGTGTCCTTCCTCGATGGGGTGGGTGATTCGGTGCAGGACGTCGACGAAGGTGCGTGCGACGGTGGCCGTGTCGCAGTGGTCGGCGAGGAGGGCGGGGATTCCCGTCCACTCGCACACCAACTCCGGTCCGGTCTGGGTGTCCTCGACGAGAGCGTCGAACTGCAACGCGTGGCCGGCGGACGTGGCGCGGTCGATGGTCCCG
This sequence comes from Rhodococcus gannanensis, assembly GCF_042681175.1. Taxonomy (NCBI): domain Bacteria; kingdom Bacillati; phylum Actinomycetota; class Actinomycetes; order Mycobacteriales; family Nocardiaceae; genus Rhodococcus; species Rhodococcus gannanensis. Next base: position 857,559 of record NZ_JBHUFB010000020.1, on the reverse strand, counting down.
CCGAGAGAGCCGGCTTCGGGGGCACCCGCCCACGGCTCGCCCACTGCCTCGCCGATCGTCGTCCGGCCCAGGTAGTTGAACAGGATCTGGGGCACCGGCACGGGTGTGTCCGCGCCGCCGAACTGCCGGAGGGCGCCGTGGCCGACACCCCCGGTGGGTGTGGCTCGCATCGCCGTCGCGACGGCGGTGGTCGCGGCGGCCATCTCGCCTGCGGACCAGTGTCCCGCCGCGGCGTCGAGCGTGCCCGAGACGTCCAGTGCCACCGGCGCGATCGCGGTGAACCAGCCGACGGTTCGCGACAGGTCCGTCGTCGTGTCGAACAGTGCCTCTTCGCGGCCGTGGCGTTCGATGTCCACTCGCAACGGCGCGGTGTGCCCGGCGAGGCGGGCTACCGTGATCGTCACGGCCGTCGCCAGCACGTGGTCGACTCCGACGCCCAGGCGGCTCGCGGCGGCGAGGACCGTGGCCGTCGTCGTGGTGTCCAGTCGCTCGTCCGCGTGGACACCGTCGGCGAGAGTCGTGCCGGGGCCGCCGGGTTCGGCGACCGTCACCCGGGGCTCGGTTGCCGCCGCCGCGTCGACCTCGTCCCAGTACTCCGATTGCGTGCGTACGGTTTTCGGAACCCGAGCGAGCGCACGCGCCCATTCCCGGAACGGTGTGCCGGGCGCCGCGAGCGGCCGACGCTCCCACGCCGAGCGCAGGTCGGGCACGAGGATGTGCCACGACACCGCGTCGATCGCGAGGTGGTGGACGACGACGAGGAGGCGGTTGCGTCCGCCGCCGCCGCGATCGAACAACACGACCTTGATCAGCCGGCCGGTCACGGGGTCGAGGGAGTCGAACGCTCGCCGCCGTTCCCGGTCCAGCACCTCGGTGAATCCGGCGTCGTCCGGGCACACGACGTAGTCGACGACGTCCGCGGCGTCGACCGCGCCGGCAGCACGGACGGTCCACCTCGGCTCGTCGGTGAGTGTCGAGCGAAGGGTCGCATGCGTGTCCAGGACGGTCTGCACGGCCGCCCGGGCATCGACATCGGCGGCGTCGTCCGGGGCGATCAACAGGCGGGCCTGACAGAAGCGGGCGAAGTTGCCGCCGCGAGCGAGGGTCCGCGCCACGACCGGGGTGATCGGAACCTCGCCCGTCTCGTCGCCGGACACCGTCGGCAGGATGTCGGACCGCGACCGCACCCTGTCCGCCACCGCCGCAATGCTTCTACCGTCGAACACGTCCCGCGCCGTCACGTGCACACCGGCTGTCCGCGCCTGCCCGACGAGCGCGATGGACACGATGCTGTCGCCGCCGAGCGTGAAGAAGTCGTCGTCGACACCGATCTCGGGGAGACCGAGAACATCGGCGAACACGTGTGCGAGAACGGATTCGAGCTCGTCGCGCGGCGCGGTCCGGGTCGTGAGTGTGGAGAAGTCCGGGGCCGGCAGGGCGGCGCGGTCCACCTTGCCGTTCGCGGTGCGCGGAAGGTCCACCAGCGGTACGACCGCCGCGGGGACCATGTGATCGGGCAGGGTGGCCGCGAGGGCGGCGAGGTCGGGGGCGGCGCCGACGACGTAGCCCACGAGGCGGCGGACGCCACGGACGTCGACGTGAACGCCTGCGGCGGACTGTTCCACACCTCGGCACCGGCGCAGGGCGGCCTCGACCTCGCCGAGTTCGACGCGGTGCCCGCGGATCTTCACCTGATCGTCGGAACGACCCAGGTACCGCAGGGTCCCGTCGCGCCCGGCTGTCACGACGTCACCCGTGCGGTACATGCGCTCACCCGAGCCGCCGGGATCGGCGACGAACCGGGCGGAGGTTGTCGCTGGTGCTCCGACGTAGCCGCGCGCGAGACCTGCACCGCACACGTAGAGTTCACCGGCCGTGCCCGCGGGCACCGGCCGCAGCCACGCGTCGAGGACCCGAACACCGGAGCCGCGCACCGGGAATCCCAGTGCCGGTTCGGCACTCGCGTCGACGGAGGCCGCGAGCGAGTCCACGGTGGACTCGGTGGGTCCGTACAGGTTGACGGCGTGCACACCCGAGTCCCGGAGCCGCGACCACAGTGCTCCGGTGACGGCTTCGCCGCCGAAGCCGACGGTGGCCGGGGTGTGGTCGCCGGACTGCGCACCGAACAACCCCGAGTCGACGGCGCGGTCGAGCATCGACGGCGTCAGCTCGATGAAGTCGATCCGGTTCTCGGCGACGGTCCGGGCGATGAGCTCGGGGTCGCGCATCGTGTCCTCGTCGAGGATGTGCACCGTGTGTCCGGCGAACATCCACAGCATCGGCTGCCACGAGGCGTCGAACCCGAGTGACCACGCGTGCCCGACTCCGACGCGCTCGCGTCCGGCCCGCTGCGTCGCCACGCTGTAGAGGTCGGCGCGGTGGCTCCCGAACAGGGTGCACAGTCCGCGATGTGTGACGGTGACGCCCTTGGGTCTTCCGGTGGTGCCGGAGGTGAAGATGACGTACACCGACGATTCGGGGTGCACGGTGCCTCGGCGATCCGCGTCGGTCAGCGGCGACGGATCGCAGGACTCGATCGCTCGCCGGGTGTCCGCGTCGGACAGGTCGACGAGGAGGGCGCCGGACCCGGCCACTGCATCCGCGATCACCGCGGCGGTTCCCGCCGTGCAGAGGATCACCGGCGGTCCGGTGTCCTCGATCATTCCTGCCAGCCGTTCGGCCGGGTACGCGGGGTCGAGTGGCACGTAGACGCCGCCGGACCGGAGCACCGCCCACAGGGCGACGACGGCGTCGATCGATCGTGCCGTGACCACCGCGACGGCGACCTCCGGCCCGACGCCGGCTCCGATCAGCCGGCGCGCCAACCGGTTCGATGCCCGATCGAGTTCCGCGAAGGTCATGGACGCGCTCCCGCACGCCACCGCGACGGCGTCGGGACAGAGCGCCACGCCGGCCGCGGCGGCGTCGATCATCGTCGCGGGTGTGCCGGGCGCAGGGGATCGGGGAGCGTGCGGTGTGGGCCGGACACCGACCGATGCCACGGCGTCGCCCCGATCACCCACGAGGGCGTCGACGATCGCGACGAGGCTCGCGCCCAGGTCGGTGACGTCCTCGGCGGAGAAGAGGGACGGCTGGTACTCGATCGCGAGCTCCAGTTCTCCGTCGAATTGGGCTACGAGGGCGAGGGGATAGTTCGTCGCGTCGCGTCCGCCGACCACGCCGACGTCGAGTCCGATCCGACGGTGCGTGTCGGCCATCGCTGCGCCGTCGACCGGGTAGCTCTCGAAGACGACGACGGTGTCGAAGAGCTCGCCGACCCCGACACGTCGGGCGATGTCGGCGAGTCCGACGTGCTGGTGCTCCATGACGGTCAGCTGGTCTCGGTGCACACGTTGCAGCAGTGCGGTCGTGGACTCGGCGGGCGACAGCCGAACCCGGACGGGCACGGTGTTGATGAACAGGCCGATCATCGACTCGATGCCGGGCACGTCGGGCACACGTCCGGACACCACGGACCCGAACGTGACGTCGGTGCGTCCGGTGACCGAGCCGAGCAGCAGCGCCCATGCGCTCTGGACGACGGTGTTCGCGGTGATCCCGGCCGACCGGGTGAGCTCCCGGAGTCGGTGCCCGATCGTGTCGGGCACGTTCGGCCGGTACACGTCCGGCATGTCCGGGGTGCGGGATGCGCCGTCCGGCCCGACCAGCGTGCCCTCGGAGACGTCGCCGAGGTACTCGGCCCAGCACTCCAGTCCGGTTGTCGTGTCCTGTCGTCCGAGCCATGCCAGGTAGTTCTCGAACGGCTGCGCGGCAGGTAGCACCGAGGGGTCGCCGCCCGCCCCGTAGACCTGGAACAGCTCCCGCATCAGCAGTGGTGTCGACCACCCGTCGAGGAGCAGGTGATGCGAGGTGAACACCAACTCGTAGCGTGATTCGTCGATCCGGATCAGGATGAAACGCAGCAGCGGCGCGGCGCCGACGTCGAAGCCGCGGGCCTTGTCGTCGGCTCGGATCCGCTGCATCGCGTCGGCATGGGCGTCGTCGGGGCGCAGGTCCACGTCCGTCCACGGCACCGTCGCCTCGCGCAGCACCACGCCGATGGGTTCACCGGTCCTGCGGGTGCGGAAGCAGGTGCGCAGGTTGGTGTGCCGGTCCACCAGCGCCTGGGCGCTGCGGCGAAGCGTGGCCGCGTCGAGCGGGCGGTGGGCGGTGATGCCGAGCACCATCTGCACCACGTACACGTCCGTGCCGTCGTCGGAGTCGGCCAGCTGCGCGTGGAAGAGGATGCCCTGCTGCAGCGGTGTGAGCGGGACGACGTTCTCGATGAGCTTGCGCCGCCGCGTGGGAGGGGTGGTGGTCGTCGTACTCACAGGATGTCGAGCTCCGCTTCGAGGTCTGCCAGCTCGTCGTCGTCGAGGCCGGCGAAGGTCATGTCGGATGCCGTGTAGCCACCGGCGTCGGGATCGGCGGCGTGACGGGCCAGCCCGGCCAGAGCGTCCGCCCAGCTGTCCGTGAGGCGCCGCAACGTCGACTCGTCGACGCTCGCCGCGGCCGCGGAGAACTCGCAGTGCAGCCGGGGTCCGTCCGTGCTGTCGACGGTCACCGCGTTGACCTCGATCAGGTGATCGAGGGGCATGGCGGGATCCACCGATCCGCTGAACGGGCCCTCTTCGGGCGCGCCGGACCAGGCGCCGCCGGGGGCCTCTCCTGCGGTGGCACGGCCGAGGTAGTTGAACACCACCTCGGGTGTGCTGTGCCCGGGGAGGGCATCGCGGAGGTACCGCGCCAGGCCGAACCCGATTCGCTCCTCGGGGACGGCGTGCAGCCCCGCTCTGGTGCGTTCGACGGCGATCCCCGCGGACGGGCCACCGGCGAGGGCGTCGGCGAGGTCCACGTCACCCATGTCGAGTGCCACGGGGAACATCGACGTGAACCAGCCGACGGTGCGTGAGAGGTCCGCACCGGCGACGAGATGCTCACTGCGACCGTGTCCTTCGAGATCGAGGCGCAACGTGGTGGACCCCGTGGTGGCAGCGGTCGCCAGGTTCAGCGCCGTCAACAGGACGTCGTCGACGCGTGAACGGAACAGCGCGGGCAGGTCGACGAGGATCGCCTCGGTGACGGCGGGGTCGGTGAGGACGGTGCGGGTGCGGCACGAGCCGACGGTGTCGACGGACGGATCGAGGGCACGCGACCCGATGGCGCGGCCGGCGGGTGCCTCGGACACGCGACGCCACTGCGCCAGCTGTGCGGTCGTGGTGTCCGACTCGGCGAGCTCACGCAGGGACAGCGCCCAGTCTCGGAACGAGGTGACCGGCTGCGGCAGCGTCGGTTCGCGACCCGCGGCCACGTCCTCCCATGCGGATTTCAGGTCGGGGACGAGGATGCGCCACGAGACGCCGTCGACCACGAGGTGATGCGCCGCGATCAGCACCCGCCCCGACTCGGCGGGCCCGGCGTCGAAGAACACCACGCGCAGGGGTCTGCCCGGATGCACGGCGGCGTACGCGTTCTCGGTGGCCTGGGCCATCGCGGCCGCCGGATCGGCTGCCGTCGTCAGGTCCACCCGGGTGACGTGGTCGGCGGCGTCGCCGGTGTCGGGTACGTGCCACCGGTTGTCGTCGACCGTCAGCACGGACCTCAGCATCGGGTGCGTGTCGATCAGGCACTGCACCGCGGCGGTCAGCGTCGCGACCGTCATTCCGTCGGGTGCCGTGAGCAGTCGAGCCTGCACGTACCGGGCGGTGAGTGGTCCGCGGGCGAGGGCGTCGAGGACGATAGGGGTGAGTGGGACGTCGCCGACGGGTTCGTGGCGTCGCCGGGTGACCGCCGCCGACGCCGAGTCGGCGACGAGGGCGAGCGCGGCGGGGGTGCGGCATTCGAACACCTGCCTCGCGGTGACGACGAGTCCCTCCGAGCGGAGGCGGGACACCACCTGGATGGAGACGATGCTGTCGCCGCCGAGCGCGAAGAAGTCGTCGTCGGCACCGACCTGCGACACACCGAGGGTCCGCGCGAACACCGCGCACACCAGCGCCTCCCGTTCAGTACGCGGCTCCGTGGGCGACGCGGACGCGAACACGGGCTCGGGTAGGGCGCGGCGGTCGATCTTGCCGTTCGCGGTGAGTGCGAACGAGTCGACGACCTCGATGTGCACGGGCACCATGTGTTCCGGCAACCGGGCCGTCAGCTGCGCGCGCACCGCCGCGGCGTCCACCGAGCCACGGACGTACCCCACCAGACGGGGCACGGAACCCTCGGCCTCACCGGCCACCACAGCCGCGACCGCGTCCTCCACGCCGTCGCAGGCGGCCAGCGCCGCCTCGACCTCGCCGAGTTCGATGCGATGTCCGCGCACCTTGATCTGGTCGTCGGCGCGACCGAGGAACTCCAGCGCACCGTCCGGGCGACACCGCACGAGGTCTCCGGTGCGGTAGAGGCGGACACCGCCGCCGGTGGGATCGGCGACGAACCGTGCCGCCGTCAGGCCCGGAGCCCCGACGTACCCTCGCGCCAGACCGGTTCCCGTGACGTACAACTCGCCGGGGACGCCGGTGGGGACGGGGCGCAGCCAGTCGTCGAGGATGGTGACGGTTCGGCCGGGCAGCGGGTGCCCGATGTTCACGTCGGTGCCCGCCGTGATCACCGCGAAGGTGGTGTCGACGGTGCTCTCGGTTGGGCCGTAGAAGTTCCGGGCGACCGTCCCGGTGTCGGCGAGCCGGTTCCACAGCCCGCCCCGGGTGGCGTCACCACCGACTGTCAACGACCGCGGGCGGTTGGAGGGATCCGTCACGAGCCCTTCGTCGAGGAGGGCGGCCATCATCGCCGGCACGGTGTCGACGTGGTCGATCCGGTGCTCGCGGACGTAGCGGACGGTGGCCGCGGCGTCCCGCGCGACGTCGTCGTCCGGGAGGTGCAAGGTGTGACCGTCGAACATCCACGTCATCAGCGCCAGCGACGAGTCGAAGGACATCGAGTACGTCGACAGCACCCGACCCGTCGGCCGCGCGTCGGCGAGGATCGTCTCCCGGTAGGCGGTCAGCAGCGACGCCGCGGCCCGGTGCGTGACGACGACGCCCTTCGGTCGCCCCGTGGAACCGGACGTGAAGATGGTGTACAGGCCGGAATCCGGCTGGATGGCGGGCAGATCGGTGTCCCATGCCGGGTCGCAGGTGGCGTCGACCAGCACGGCCTCCACGCCCGGGAGTGACTGCAGCACGTGGGAGCACGCCGACGACGTGACGATCTGCCGGATCTCCGCGTCCTCGACCATCCCTGCCAGACGATCCGCCGGGTACGACGGGTCGAGCGGCACGAACATCCCGCCCGCTCGTACCACGGCCCAGAATGCGACGACCGCCTCGACCGAACGGGGAAGCGCCACACCGACACCGACCTCCGGACCCGCGCCGCGAGCACGCAGGACGCGGGCCAGGGCGGCGGACTCGGCGTCGAGTTCGGCGAACGTGAGGGAGCGGTCGTGTCCGACGAGCGCGGTCGCGTCCGCGTGGCGTGCGACCGTGTCGGAGAGGACCCGAGCGAGTGATCCGCCGGCCGCGGCGTCCACCGCACCACCGTCGAGGCGCGCCGGCTCTCCGTCCACGAGCACGGTCAGCCGGGACAGCGGTGTCGTGGAATCGGTTGTGACCTGCTCCACCACCGCCGCGAGACGGCGGGTCAGTGCCTGGACGGTGCCCTCGTCGAACAGGTCGGTGGCGTAGTCGACCGAGAAGGTGACCGTGCCGTCGGCGGTGTTCTCCACCAGGGCGACGGCGAGGTCGAATTTCGCCGTGCCGACGCCGAATTCGACGCGCCGACCGGACGGACCGAGGACGTCCGCGTGCTCGGTGCCGTCGGTGCGCTGGTAGTCGACGAGCACCTGGAACAGAGGATGCCGTCCGAGGGCACGGGGCGGATTCAGGGCATCGACGAGCGCGTCGAACGGCAGGTCCTGATGGGACATCGCAGCGAGGTCGGTGTCGCGGACCCGCGCGAGGACGTCACCGAACGTCGGGTTGCCCGTGAGGTCGGTCCGCAGCACGACCGTGTTGACGAACATGCCCACGACGCCGTCCAGCGCGGGGTCGACACGTCCGGACACCGGTGTGCCGACGGGGATGTCGGTGCCGGACCCCATCGCCGACAGGAGGACGGCGACAGCGGCGTGCGCGAACATGAACGGCGTCACGCGATGTGCACGGGCGGTGCGGTGCAGCGCCGCCGACAGGCTGCGATCGAGGGTGATCGACACCGTTCCGCCGGCGTACTCGGTGGTGGGTGGCCGCGGCCGATCCGTGGGTAGTGGAATCTCGTCCGGCAGATCGGCGAGCGTCGCGACCCAGTGGTCGCGCTGGCGGGCCAGGGCACCGGCCTCGTCGGTCAGCAGGTCACGCTGCCACCGCGCGTAGTCGCGGTACGTCACCTCGGGGACGGGTAGCGGCGACGGGGAATCGATGTCGACGCACCGATGGCGATAGGCGGCGGCGAGGTCGCGGAGCAGGATCCGTCCCGACCAGTCGTCGGTGGCGATGTGGTGCAGTGCCAGCACGAACACCGTGTCGCCGCCGGGCAGTCGCAGCAGTGTCGCCCGAATCGGGGGCTCGGACGCCAGGTCGAAAGGGTGGCCGGCCGCCGCGCGGACGGCGTCCGGCAGGGTGTCCTCGGTGACGGACTCGACGTGCAGTGGGACGTCCGGGGACAGCAACCGGGGCCGCGGGGCGCCGTCGACCTCGTCGACGACGGTGTGCAGGGCGTCGTGGCGGGATGTGACGTCACGCAACGCGGCCGCGAGTGCGCGGTCGTCGACGGGATCGGACGTGCGCAGCGCGAACGGCACGTTGTACACCGCGCCGGGTTGAAGATGGGAGAGGAACCACAGTCGCAGCTGGCTGAACGACAGGGGCACGTCGGCATCGGAGGGCGCGGTGCGGATCGGTGGCAGGACCACGGAATCGGTCGTCGCCGCACGTGCCAACTCCGCGACGGTCGGGTGGTCGAACACGGTGCGGACCGGCATGGTCACGCCGAGATCGGTGGCGATGCGACCGACGAGCCGGGTCGCGGACAGTGAGTGGCCGCCGAGGTCGAAGAAGTCGGCGTCGACGCCGAGGGCGACGGCGGAGTCGACACCGAGGATCTCCGCGAACAGCGAGCAGAGCGTGCGTTCGACGTCGTTGCCCGGTGCTCGTCCGCCGTGCGACGCGAAGTTCGGCTCCGGCAGTGCGGCGCGGTCGATCTTGCCGTTCGCGGTGAGCGGGAACGCAGCGAGGGGGACCACGAGCGAGGGGACCATGTACGGCGGCACCGTGTCCCTCAGGTGTCGGAGCAGTTCTGCCGGCCCGGCCTCGGCCACCACGTACGCGACGAGCCGAGCGGTGCCTGCCGCGTCGGCGCGGGCCACGACGACCGCCGCGTCGACGCCCTGGCACGCCTCGAGCGCCGACTCCACCTCGCCCGGTTCGACGCGGTAGCCGCGGATCTTGAGCTGGTGGTCGGTGCGGCCGAGATACTGCAGCGGACCCGCCTGCGAATCGGAGGTCCGGTGGGACGTGGCGACGTCGCCCGTGCGGTACATGCGGGTGCCGGACGGTCCGTACGGGTCGGCCACGAACCGGGTGGCGGTGAGTCCGGGTCGGCCGTGATATCCGCGGGCGACCCCGAGCCCGCCGATGTACAGCTCGCCGGGTGCGCCGGGCGCGGACGGGGTGAGGTGCGAGTCGAGCACCCGTACGGACGTGTTCGCGATCGGCGCGCCGATACGTACGGGTGCACCGGACGTGATCCGGGCCGTCGTCGACCAGACCGTGGTCTCGGTGGGGCCGTACATGTTCGTCACCGACGCCGCCCGGGAGGCGAGGGCGTCGGCAAGCCGGTCGGGAACCGCCTCACCACCGACGAGAACGTCCACCCCCTTGGGGAATCCGCTCTCGTCGTGCGCCAGCACCGCGTCCCACCACGACGGCGTCGCCTGCACCAGGTTCACCCGATGCTCGGCCGCGAGCGCGTGTACGAGAGCCGGATCGCGCACCTCGTCGTCGGTCGCGATCGTTACGAAGGCACCCCGGGAGAGGGGGGCGAGCAGTTCGAGGACCGCGATGTCGAACGAGACGGTGGTGACGGCGAGAACCCGGCGCTCGGCGTCGATGCGCAGGCGTCCGCACATGTCGTCGACGAAGTTGGCGAGCGCGTCGGCGGGGACGACGACACCTTTGGGGCGTCCCGTGGTGCCGGAGGTGTAGATGACGTAGGCGGCCTCCGCTCCGTCGCGTGCGGGCAGGTTCCCCGACGGGCACGCGGCGGCATCGTGGTCCGCAGTGGCGAGGTCGACGGTGGTGAGGGAGGACTCGACGACCGATCCGCCCGCGGTGACGATCACCGACGCGCCGGAATCGGCCAGCACGTAGTCGATCCGGTCTCGGGGATGTGCCGGATCGAGGGGAAGGTACGCGGCACCGCAGCGCATCGCGGCGAACAGCGCCACCACCATGTCGGCGGATCGGGGGACCGCCACCGCGACGACGTCGCCGAGGCGGACACCCGCGGCCTGCAGGCGGTGCGCGAGGACACCGACGCGGTGGTCGAACTCACCGTAGGTGACCGCGATGCCTCCGCAGACCAGCGCGGGCCGGTCGGGGTGGGCACGTGCGACCTCCGACATCGCGGCGTCGAGGTCGATTCGGGTGCCCGGGAGCAGGTGGTCGGGATTACGCACGGCCGCAGCGTGTTCGGCCGGTGTGAGCAGGTGGAACTCCCTGACGGCGGCGGTGCCGCCCGGGTGTGCGATGGCGCTGCCCGGCTGTGCGGCGGCGGAGCCGTCGCCGCAGAGGGCGGACAGGGCCGATGAGAGTCGCTGTGCCAGAACAGCCGCCGTGCCCCTGTCGACGAGAGCCGGGTCGAACGCCAACTGCACCGTCGTCGCGCCGTCGACGGTGCCGGCGAACAGTGTCACCGGGAAGTTCGTCCGGTCGGTGCCCGCGGTGCCGGTGAGGGTGAGACCCGAGCGTGCCATCAGCGCGTCGAGTGCCGACCGGTCGGACGGGTAGCTCTCGAAGATGACCAGTGAGTCGAAGAGTTCGGTGTTGCCGCCGTGGGCCGAGGTCTCCGCCAGTGGCAGGTACTGGTGGTCCATCACCCGCGCGGACGACCGCTGTGCCCGGGTGAGCAACGTGGACACGTCGTCGCCGACCTCGAGGGTGACGCGGACCGGGACGGTGTTGATGAACAGGCCGACCATCGACTCGACGCCGTCCAGTTCCGGGTCACGTCCCGAGACGGTGGAACCGAACACGACGTCGTGACGTCCCAGGGTGCGGGCGAGGACCAGCGCCCACGCGCAGTGCAGGACGGTGCTGCTGGTGACGCCGTGCGCCCGCGCCACGGACGCCAGGCCGTGCCGGGCGAGGTCGGGCACGGACACGGCGATGCGTTCGTCACCGCGCGCGATCAGGGTGGACCCGGGTTCGGTGAGCAGTGTCGGTTCCGCCCCGGTGAGAACGTCGCGCCAGGCCCGGTCCGCTGCGGTGCGATCCAGTCCGGCGAGCCGGGTCAGGTGATCGGTGAACGGGCGCACCGGAGGCAGTGGGTCACCGGCATACAGTGCGAACAGTTCCCGAACCAGGATGGGCGTCGACCAGCCGTCGACGACGGCGTGGTGGAACACCAGCGCGATCCGCCACCGGTCGGGCCGCAGCTGCGCGACGACGAACCGCACCAGTGGCGGGGTCGCGACGTCGAAGTGGCTCGACTCGATGGCACGGATCTCTTCGGTCCAGGCCCGCTCGCGGTCGCTCTCGTCGGCGGAGGACAGGTCCACCTCCCGCCACGACGGGGTGACACCGCCGACGACCAGTCCGGCGTAGCGACCGTCCTTGCGGCGGCGGAAGCAGGTCCGCAGGGCGGAGTGACGGTCCACGAGAGCGTCCGCCGCAGTGCGCAGGCGGTCGGTGTCGAGCGGGCCGTCGATGTCGAGGACCGAGTACACGAGGTACAGGTCGGGCGTCTCCGGGTGCGACGTGGACCCGTCGCCCGTGGGCCCGGACGTGGCCCCGAAGATCAGGCTCTCCTGGAGCGGTGAGAGCGGAACGATGTCTTGCAGCGCCGACTTTCGGGACGCCGGCTGCTGTGTCACCGGCTTCTGGGACGCCGACTGGCGGGACATGGTCACCTTTCGGATCTACGGCTCGTGGCGGCGGCGCGGCCGGACTCCGCGGACGAGGGGCGCGGAGTCCGACCGGCAACTCACTGCTTGGCTGCGGGAAACGAGGTCAGGCCCTCGTCGATGGAATCGAGTGCGAGGAGAGCGGTTTCGAAGGTCGCGGCGTTGCCGTGCTTGACCTTGACGACGTTGCCCGCCTGTACGGCGGGGAGGGCCTGCCACGCCGGTGACGCGATCAGCGCAGCCAGCTCCGGGGATTCCGTGCCGTCGGGACCGACGCCGTAGACGATGACGTCGACGGTGCCGAGGTTGGTGGCGAGGTTCTCGACCGACACGATCTCGCCGTGCTCGTCCTCGGGAACGACGGGGGTGCCGGGGAACTGCAGCCCGAGGTCGTCGAACAGGTTGGTGGTGTAGGACGACGCGTACTCACGGAAGTAGTAGCCGGGATCGGTGCCGCAGCGGTCGCAGACGCCACCGAAGGTCTTCGTGCCGAGGGTGTCGGCGTACTTCGCCGAGAGTTCCTGGGCGCGCGCCTCGTACTGGTCGCGGAACTCGCCGTAGTTGTCGGAGACGTTCGCGAAGTCGGCGTACTGCTCGCCGAGGGTGCGCCACTGGGACGGGGCGGTGGGGCCGAGGAAGACGACCGGTGCGATCGCCTGGAGCTGGTCCATGTTGACCATCTCCTTGGCGCGGGCCGGGACGCCCATGATGATCAGGTCCGGCTTCACCTCGGCGAGCTTCTCGTAGTCGAGGGTCGAGACGTCACCGTCGACGGCGAGCTTCGGCAGCGCCTCGTAGGTGGCGAGATCCTCGGGGTTCATGTTGTCGATCTCGCGGGTCCATTCGCAGACGCCGGACAGGTTGGCGTCGGCCTGGATCAGCGGCAGCACGGCGTAGCCGCAGGCGACGATGCTCTGCGGGTCGGTGGGGATCTCCACCGTGTCCTCGCCGACCGTGACGGTGCGCGTCTCCGAGCTGGCGGCGGCGGTGCTGTCCGAACCCGAGTCGGAATCCGAATCGGAGCTACACGACGCGGTCAGCGCGGTGACGCCCGCGAGGGCCAGCGCGGAGAGCGCCCTGGCGGCCGACCGGCGGGAGCGCAGAAGTGTTGTCATGGGATCGTTCTTTCCTGTTCGTGACGCGGCGCGTCGGTGTAGGTCTGGACGGGCTGGGCAGGGAGTCGTCAGAAATCCATCTCGAACTCGTCGATCTCGTCCTGGTCCAGGTCGAGGGCGGTCAGTTCCGCCGGTGTGAGGCCGACGCTCTCGGTGCCGATCTCGCGACCGTGTGCGACGAGAACGCCGAGCGCGTCGACCCAGTGGTGGGCCAGCGTCTCCGCGGTGTCGGAGGGAATCAGGTCGGGGACGTATCCGAAGTTGGCCTGCAGGACGACGCGCTCCGCGGAATCCTCTGCCACCACTCCGATTTCCAGGGCGTGGCTGACCGGCATGTCCGGGTCGACCGAACCGCCCAGGGTGCGTCCCTCCGGGGCCGACGACCACGGCGCCCCGGACGTCTCGCCGAGCGTCATGCGTCCGAGATAGTTGAAGCCGATGTCGACGTGCGGCGCCGCGGCCAGCTTCGGCGAAGTGCGAGGGTCCAGGTGGCGCAGGATCCCGTAGCCGATTCCGCTGTCGGGCAGTCGCAGTCGTGCATCCTTGACCGCCTTCACGACCCGGGTCAGGGTGGGACCGCCCGCCGTCAGGTCCTGCGGGTTCACTCCGGACAGGTCCACGCCGACGGGGAACAGCGACGTGAACCAGCCGACCGTGGACGAGAGGTCCGCTCCGGGGACGGCGGCCTCTTCGCGGCCATGGCCCTCCATGTCGACCCGCACCACGCCTGTCGCGCCTGCGGTACGGGTGACCGCCACCGCCAACGCCGCCAACAGGATGTCGCCGACGGTGGCACCGAATGCGTCCGGCGTGGAGGTCAGCACGGCCGCGGACACCTCCGCGTCCGCCGACACCTGCACCGACCGAGCCGAGGCGATCGTGTGGTGCCGGGACGGTTCCCGAGATGCCAACCGCACCGGTGGAGTCGAGTCGGCCGCACCGGACGCGGCGAGCCACCTGTCGAGTTCGTCCGCCCGGCGGTCGGCGGCCTCGTGCAGTCCGACGGACCAGGCGCGGAACGACGTTCCGGACGGAGCGGTGGTGGGGTTCTCACCGGCCGCCACGGCCTCGTACGTCCGGGCCAGGTCCGCGACGAGGATGCGCCACGAGACGCCGTCGACCACGAGGTGGTGCACGGCGATCAGCACCCGAGCGGCGACGTCCCCGCCGCCGTCCACGACGGCGACCCGAATCATGCTCCCCGACACCGGATCCAACCCGTCGTAGGCCGTGCGGTGACACTCGTCGAGCGTGGTGTCGAGCTCGGACCCGTCGACGGCGACGGCTGTCAGGACGTCGTCCGCCGACACCGACCCCACGGGCGGCACCGACAGTCCGCTGTGGTCGTCCGCCAGCCGGGCCCGGAGCATCGGATGGCGATCCAGCAGCACCTGCCAGGTGCGTCGGAAGAGTGCGAGATCGAGGTTCTCGGGTGCCACCAACAGACGCGACTGCGCGAAGCGGGTGAACGACCCCCCTCGGTCGATGAGATCGCGCATGATCGGCGACAACGGGACCTCGCCGGTGCCGTCGTCGTCCGCGCCCGCAACCTCGGTGACGACCTCCGCCTTCGTCGCGAGTGCGGCGACCGTGCGGAGTTCGAAGATGTCACGGGCGGTGAACCGGACGCCCTCCCGGCGTGCCGCGGCGACCGCCTGGATCGAGACGATGCTGTCGCCGCCGAGGGCGAAGAAGTCGTCGTCCGGACCGGCGTCCACCCCTCCGAGGACGCGTGAGAACACCTCGCACAGAACCCGTTCGACATCACCAGCCGGGGCACGGCGGTCGGCTGCGGCCGGACGCGGCGGCGTGGGCAGCGCCTTCCTGTCGACCTTGCCGTTCGCGGTCACCGGAAGTACGTCGAGCGCAACGAGGACCGACGGCACCATGTAGTCGGGCAGTTCGCGGCGCAGCGCGTCCAGGACCGAGGTGTGGTCCGGCGACGGCCCATGGGACACGATCCATCCCACGAGCAACGAGCGTGCGCCGTCGTCGTCGCTGTGCCGCACGTCGACCGCGCACGCCGCGACTCCGGGGCACCGACCGAGCGCGGCCTCGACCTCGCCGAGCTCGACGCGGAAGCCTCGGACCTTGACCTGCCCGTCGGCGCGGCCCAGGTACTCGAGCGTTCCGTCCGGGTTCCAGCGGACCACGTCGCCGGTGCGGTAGAGACGGGTGCCGCCGTCGTGCGCGACGAAGCGGGTCGCCGTCAGGTCCGGGCGGCCGGCATACCCGCGAACCACCCCGGGACCGGTCACGTACAACTCGCCCGGGACTCCGATCGGCACCGCCGACAGCTGCGGGTCGAGAACCTCGAACCGGGTGCCCGGCAGTGGCCGCCCGAGATGAGGACGGGGTCCCGCCACGGTCGCGACGGACGCGTCGACGGTGCATTCGCTCGGCCCGTACATGTTGAACGCGGCCGCGGGGGACATGGCCAGACGCGTCCACAGTTCCGGACCGACGGCCTCGCCACCGACGGCCAGCACGGTCGGGGTGTGGGCTCCGGTGAGCAGCCCGTCATCGAGAAGTGCCGTCATCAGGAGAGGTACCACGTCCACGACGTCCACCCGGCGCTCCCGAACGTGTGCGACGAGCGCCGCCGAATCCGCGACCATGCCGTCGGCGACCAGATCGAGTGTGTGCCCGCCGATCATGGACACCAGCTGCTCGACCGACGAATCGAAAGCCAGCGAGTAGGCGCACAGCACCCGCCGCCGGCCTCCCGCCTCCGGGGCGGGCAGCACCGTGCGGCGCTGCGCGGCGAGCAGTGCGGCCAGGCTGCGATGTGTTGCGACAACACCTTTCGGTCTTCCGGTCGAGCCGGACGTGTAGATCACGTAGGCGGCGGAGTCGGGGTGAGGATCCTCACCGTCGTCCGTGGGCGCCGCGGCGGCGGCCGTTGTCACGTCGAGTACCGGAACGGGCCAGGCGTCGCCGGGAACAGGATCGGTGAGCAACACCGTCGCTCGGCTGTCGACCAGCAGTTCCTCGGCCCGGGCGCGAGGGTGGGACGGCTCGATCACCAGATACGCGGCGCCCGCCAGCCAGACTCCGACGGCGGACACCACCAGGTCGCTGCGGCGGGGAAGCCGCACGGCGACGACGTCCTCTCCGCGAACCCCGACGGTGCGCAGCATCCCTGCCACAGCGGACGCCCGCTCCCACAGCTGCGCGAACGTGACGTCGCCGTCGACGGCAGAGACCGCCACGGCGTCGGGCGTGCGGCGCGCGCGCTCGCGCAGCTCGGCGAGCGGTGTCGGCGGGGTCTCGCCCAGCGGTGCGCCCAGCGACGACGCCGCGACCACCGAGTGATCCTGTGCGCTCACCACCGGAATCCGGCGCAGTGGTGTGTCCGGTTCCCGGACCACGCGGTCGAGCACCGAACGCAGTCGACACGCGAGCCGCTCCGCGGTCGCGGCGTCGTACAGCTCCGTGGCGTACTCGACGCGAATCGTCAGGCCCCCGTCGGCGGTGCCGGCAGTTGCGCTTCGGTCGTCGGTGCCGGCCTCGTCGACGATGTCGAAGGTCAGGTCGAACTGGGCCGCACCCGTGTCCACCACCGCCAGCTCCGGTGCGACACCCGCGAACGCGGTGACGGCGGACCTGGACCGGTACTGCAGGAAGACCTGGAAGAGCGGGTGTCGCGCAGCGTGCCGAATCGGCTGCAGCGCCAACGCGACCCGATCGAACGGTGCGTCCTGGTGCGCGAACGCGTCCAGGTCGACGTCGCGGACCCGCTGCACCAGCTCCGCGAACGTGGGGTCACCGGACAGGTCGGTCCGCAGGGTCAGGGTGTTGACGAAGAAGCCGACGAGCTCGTCCAGTTCGGACGCCGGCCTGCCGGCGGTGGGGGTTCCCACCACCACGTCGTCGCCTGCACCGCTGCGGCCGAGCGTGAGGGCGAGGGCGGCGTGCAGATACATGAACATCGACACCGACTGCCGCGCTGCCGCCTCGCGGGCGCGGACAGCGGTCTCGGCCCCCACCCGCACCTCGACGACCCGCCCGACGCCCGACGCGGTCGTCGGGCGAGGGCGGTCCGTGCGCAGCCCGGACTCCTCGCGGATCCCGTCCAGGGTCCGGGTCCAGAACGCCAGCTGCCGAGACAGTTCGCTGTTCGTGTCGTCGGCGGAGCCGAGGCGCTCCCGCTGCCAGACGGCATAGTCGGCGTAGTCGGGTCTGGTGGGCGCCGCGAACGAGCGTTCCTCGCCGCGGAGCCGGCGCTCGTACGCGCCTGCCCAGTCGCGCAGCAGGATCGGTGTCGACAGCTCGTCGCTCGCGATGTGGTGCACGAGCAGCAGCACGGTCGTGCGCCCCGGAGCGGTCACGAGCACGTGTACTCGGATCGGTCGCTCCCGAGCGAGGTCGAACCGGTGGCCGGCGAGCTCTCGCAGTCGTGTGTCCTCGTCCGCGTCCGTGGGCAGCGACTCGAGGAACAGGGGGATGGATCCCACGTCGAGCACCTGCTGCCGCGCGGTGCCGTCGATCGTCGGGAACACCGTCCGCAGGGTCGTGTGCCGTTCGACGACCTCGCCGAGTGCGGCCCGCAGGGCCGCGAGGTCGACGTCCGCGTTCAGCCGCAGGACGACGGGGATGTTGAACGTGGAACTCGGACCGGCCAGCTCGAACTGGAACCACAACCGCTGCTGCGCATACGACAGGGGAGCATCGCCGGACCGAGGGCGGGCCGCCACCGCGAGCAGGGAAGCGCTCGCGGTGACGACACGTCGGTTCGCGCCGCTCGGCTCGACGTGCGGAGCGAGACGCGCGGCCGTCGGATTGTCGAACACCGCCCGCAGCGACCCGTCCCACCCGAGGGCGGCGCGCAGTCGCGCGACGACCCGGGACGCCAGCAGTGAGTGCCCGCCGTGCGCGAAGAAGTCGTCGTCAACGCCGATCCCTGGGTCGCCGAGCGCATCACGGAACTCCTGGAGCACGGTGGCTTCGGTGGCTGTTCGTGGTGGCCGCGACGTCGTCGGACCGACCGCCGGTTCGACGAGTGCGGATCGGTCGACCTTCCCGTTGGACGTCAGCGGGATCCGATCGATCACCGTGATCGTCGACGGGATCATGTACTCGGGAATCCGCTGCGCCAGCACGTCGCGGACCGCCCGGGGGTCGAACTGCTCGCCCGCGTCCTCGCCGATGGTGACATAGCCGAGCAGGCGGGCGCCGGCGCCGCCGCGGACGGTCGCCACCGCGGACTCGACACCGGGGGCCGCGGCAAGCGCCGCCTCGACCTCGCCCAGATCGATGCGGTAGCCGCGGACCTTGACCTGCCCGTCGGCACGGCCGCAGTGGACGATCAGACCGTCCCGGGTTCGCCGTGCCCGGTCGCCGGTGCGGTACATGCGACTCGTCGGCCGGAACGGGTCCGCGACGAACCGCGCCGCAGTGCGGCCCGGATCGCCGAGATAGCCCTGCGCCACACCGGGGCCGCTCAGGTACAGCTCTCCTTCGATTCCGTCCGGGACGGGACGCAGTCCGGGGCCGAGAACGTACGCGGACGTTCCGTCGACCGGGACCCCGATGCACGGGAGCGGGGAGTCGGCGACATCGGCGGCGACCGCGTCGACGGTGCACTCGGTGGGGCCGTAGAAGTTGAACGCGAGGGCGCCGCCGTCGGCGCCGCGCTCGCGGAGCCGTGTCCACAGGGCGGGCGTGACGGCGTCGCCACCGAACCCCAACGCAGGGAGTGCGCCGGCGGGGATCAGACCCATGTCGAGCGTCTGCTCCAGTTGCGCGGGTGACAACTCGACGAAGTCCCACCGTTGCGAGACGGCCTGCGCGGCGAGGAGTTCGGTGTCTCGACAGGTGTCCTCGTCGGCGAGGTGGAGGCAGTGGCCGTCGAGCAGCCACAGTTGCGGGTGCCACGACGCGTCGAACGCGAACGACCATGCGTGTCCCACCCGGAGGCGGTCGCGTCCGGTCAGCTCGCGCACACGTGAGAACACGGTGCGGCGGTGGCTGTCGAAGAGCGCGACGAGCCCGCGGTGGCTCACCTCGACGCCCTTGGGGCGGCCCGTCGAACCCGAGGTGAAGATGACGTAGGCGCTCGACCGTGGGTCACGTGGCGTGGTCGGCGGTCCTGCCGGGTGAGCCAGGGCTTCGGTGACGGGGTGCACCGCCCCGGAGACCGTGGGAACGTCTGCGACAGCCCCGGCGGTTGCGGGGTCGACGAGGACGAGGGTGGGGGCGCAGTCCTCCAGGATCGACTCGAGGCGTCGGCGCGGGTGGGTGGCGTCAACGGGCACCAGCACGGCGCCCGCGGCGAGCACTCCGAACATCGCGGCCAGCGTGTCCGCCGTTCGGGGCAGGGCCAGCGCGACCCGGTCCCCGGCGACGACTCCGTGGTCCGCCAGGTATCCGGCGACCCGAGCGACCCGGTCGGTCAGTTCCGCGAACGTGTACACACCGGACGAGTCCACGAGTGCCGGTGCGTCCGGAGTGCGGGACGCCTGCTCGAACAGCAAGGTCACGACGGTCCGCCGGTCGGTGAGGTCGTCGGTGTGGAGCGGACCGAGCGCACGGACCGTCTCGACAGGACCGAGCACGTCGAGAGCCCCGAGGGGAGCGTCGAGGTCGGCGACGAAGCGGCGCACGAGATCGACGAGCCGCGAGGCATGCTCCGTGACCTCGCCGGGGGAGTAGGTGTCGGCGTCGCCGTCGACCCACATCTCCCACTCGGCGCTGCCGTCGAGCGGCCGGACCGTCACCATGAAGTCCTGCAGCGGACCACGCGCCACCGAGTGCACCGTCGCCCGCACCTCACCGAACGCGAGTACGTCACCGAACGGCTTGACGTTCACCGACGGGCCCAGCACGCCCCGCGAACCGCCGGGCAGACGAAGATCTCGTGCGAGATCCTCACCGCGATAACGGGTTCGGGTCCGGAACGCCGCTGCCGACGCACGCACCTGAGTCGCGAACTCGCCGGTCGGCAGCGCCGGCGTCGGCCGCAGTCGCAGGGGAAGCACGTTCACGGCCGTCGTCGGGACGTTCATCGCCGCCGTGCCGAGCCGATTCATCACGGGGAAGGCCAGTGTCAGATCCCGATACCCGGTGGTGGCGAACAGGTACGTCGCCACCACCGCTGCCACCACGTCGGGCCAGGTCACGGACACCGCCTTCGCGGCGGACTTCGCCGCTGCCACCGTGTCGGCGGGGACGACGACGCGCGTCGAGTGCACGCGCGACGCGATTCCCCCGCGCCCGGGTGCCAGCGACACGGCCTCGGGTGCGTCCCGCAGGCAGTCCGCCCAGAACTCCCGGTCGGCGTCCATGTCCGGGGAGGTGCGATACCGCTGCTCCTCGTCGACGACGTCCGCGACGCTGCCCAACGGCGGCAGCCGACGGTCCGACCCCACGACCAGCTCGGTGTAGTGCTGCGAGATCCGCTTGGTGACGATGCCGAAGCCGAATGCGTCCAGCACGATGTGGTGAGCCCGCACGTAGAGCACGGTCCACTCGGTGTCCAGGACGAGAATTGCAGTGCCCGCGGCAGGTTCGGTCCGCAGGTCCACGACCGCCGACGTGGCGTCGTCCATCCACCCGAGTGCGGCCTGCCACGGGTCCGTCGTGGCGGACAGGTCCACCACGACGGGACGCTCCGTCGCGTGCCCGAACGTCTGCTCCGCGTCGCCGTCGGCGGTGTCCGTGAATCGCGCGCCCAGTACCTCTGTCTCGCCGAACGCCCGGAACACCGCCTCGGCCAGCAGTTCCCGGTTGATCACGCCGCGCAGCTCGATGCACTCGGCGGTGTTGAACCGTGGATTCGCCGGTGCGAGTTGCTGTGCGAACCAGATCCCGGACTGGGCCCTGGTGAGGGGTGCCCTGTCACGTGGCATGAGGACTCCTGAGATGGTCGATCCTGCCCTGGAACGGACCGCTCGCTCGGTTCGAGCGAACGAATGCGCCATTCCGGGCGGTGATGAGAACGCGCCCTCGCGGGCGGCGGTGGTTCGCTAGCTCGCCTGGGCCTCGCGCAGGCTGCGCGGACGCATGTCGGTCCAGTGCTGCTCCACGTACGCGACGCAGGCAGCGCGAGTGTCGGCGCCGAACACCTGGTTCCAGCCGTCCGGGACCGCCGCGAACGTCGGCCACAACGAGTGCTGGTCCTCGTCGTTGACGAGTACGACGAAGGTACCGTCCTCGTCGTCGAAAGGGTTGGTGCTCATGACTGTAGGACGCTCCCTGTCAGTTCGGTGCGACGGTGGCCGGCCGGTGTGCGGGTCAGCAGGGACTCGAGGATCTCACCGGCGCGGACGGCGACGTTCGACAGCAGTGACGACGTGACGCCGTGGGTGGCTTCCGTGCCACCCTGGAGGTAGATGCCTGCGGAGACGGCGGGATCGGTCACCAGTCGGTAGTCGCGGGTCACGGGTGGCCTTGCACCGTCGGAGGGGGCGAGGGCGCCCAACAGTGGTCGCAAGGGTGCGGCGGCGAAACCTGTTGCGAGGACCAGTGCGTCGCACTCCAGGGTGGTGAGGTGATCGTCGATGCGATCGCGCACCGTCACCGTCACGCCCTGCGGTGTGTCGACCACCGAGTCGATCTCCGATGCCCGACGCATGAACAGCCGGCGGACTCCCCGAACCCGTTCGCAGTACTCGGTTTCGTAGAGTTCGTTGATCAGGTCGATGTCGACGACCGAGTAGTTCGTGTTGCGGTGCAGATCCAGCAGACGAGCGCGTTCCTGGTCCGGTGCACGGTGCAACTCGTCCACGGTTCCGGGGTCGAAGATGCGATTCGCGTACGGCGAGTTGTCCGCCGGGCTGTATCCGTATCGCGAGAACACGCTGTGTACCTCGGAGTCGGGATACCTCGAGTGCAGGTACTGCACGACCTCCGCGGCGCTCTGGCCGGCTCCGAGGACGACGAACCGGCCGTGGGCCTGCGGCGGCATCGACTCGAGGTGACGGAGGAACCCGTGATTGTGGAAGACGCGATCCGATCTCTCGGCCCAGCTCGGAATGCGTTCGCGAAGACCGGCTCCCACCACTATGTTTCGGGCCAGCAGTGTGGTGCCGTCATCGCAGCGCACGCGGAGGAGGTTCCCCCCGTCGACTGCGGTGACGTCGACGACCTCGGTGGCGTACCGGACGTCCGCTGCCACTCGCTCCGCCGCCCAGGTCAGGTAGTGGTTGAACTCGTGTCGAGTCGGGAAGAACGTCTGGTGGTTGACGAAGTCGACGAGGCGGCCGTGTTCGAAGAGATAGTTGAAGAAGCTGTACGAACTCGTCGGGTTGCGAAATGTCGCAAGGTCTTTCGGAAACGCCACCTGCATCCGTGCGCCGTCGAGGAGCATTCCCGGATGCCAGTGGAAGTGGTGCTGCCGCTCGACGAACACGGCGTCGAGCGAGGGCGCGTTCTCCTCGATCGCAATGGCGAGTGCGAGGTTCGCCGGGCCGAAGCCGACTCCGACCAGGTCGTGGACGTGTCCGAGATCGTCACCGTCCACCCCGTCGTTCGTCGCTTTCATCGAAATCACCCCCATTCGTTGTCAGGCATGCGTGACGCGTGGACGCACGATCTCGGTGGCGAGAACTGCGCGCACGAACGCTGTCGACCGCGATGCAAGGGTGACCTTAGATGATCTTGAGACGCGTTGGGGGTGCGTCGATTCCGCGCCGGTCGCCTCGGGAGTTGGTTGAGGATACAACTTTTCGGACGTTCGCTCGCGTCGTTCGGGGCGAACCGACAGGGCGTGGACCTGCGAGGATTCGGACTCGGGTGGGTGGTGGGCGAGGGGTCGACGTCGGCTGTGTGAGGGAGCTCCACCGGGCGATCCCGTGGGGTGCCCGTCCGCCGGTAGCCGTGTGCCCGGCACCGCGCAGCCCCGGGTGGCGTCTGTTGCCCGCTGTTCGCCGCGCCGTGTTCTCGGTGGACGTTCGGCACGTCGGTGGCCCCGAGGGGGGTGACTGGCGTGAAGCCTGTGGGAGGGAGGCCCGCGTCGACGCCTCGCGCGGGAGGGAGTGGCGTTCGTCACTGTCGGGGCGACGACCGGATGTGGGGAACAAAACCGGATCCCGGCCGGTTGAGCAGATCGACATCCTTGAGTGTGGTCGACTCAAGTTTGGTTTGACTCCTCGGCGGGGTCGGGTGCAAACTTGAGCGCGTGCCACTCACTTAGGGTGAGGAAGCGGAAGAAGACCCACGCCGAAACGGCCACAACCAGGCCCGGCGCGGGCGCAACACGTAGGAGGAAACACCATGGCTCGTGCGGTCGGTATCGACCTCGGGACCACCAACTCGGTCGTCGCAGTGCTCGAGGGCGGCGAGCCCGTAGTGGTCGCCAACTCCGAGGGCTCGCGCACCACCCCGTCGATCGTCGCCTTCGCCAAGAACGGTGAGGTGCTCGTCGGCCAGCCCGCGAAGAACCAGGCGGTCACCAACGTCGACCGCACCATCCGCTCGGTCAAGCGCCACATCGGCACCGACTGGACGGTCGCCATCGACGACAAGAAGTACACGTCGCAGGAGATCAGCGCCCGCACGCTGATGAAGCTGAAGCGGGACGCCGAGGCCTACCTCGGTGAGGAGATCACCGACGCCGTCATCACCGTCCCCGCCTACTTCGAGGACGCGCAGCGCCAGGCCACCAAGGAGGCCGGCCAGATCGCGGGCCTGAACGTCCTGCGCATCGTCAACGAGCCCACCGCGGCCGCGCTCGCCTACGGCCTCGACAAGGGCGAGAAGGAACAGACCATCCTGGTCTTCGACCTCGGTGGCGGCACCTTCGACGTGTCCCTGCTCGAGATCGGTGACGGCGTCGTCGAGGTCCGCGCGACCTCCGGTGACAACCACCTCGGTGGCGACGACTGGGACGAGCGCATCGTCAACTGGCTCGTCGACAAGTTCAAGGGGTCCTCGGGCATCGACCTGACCAAGGACAAGATGGCGATGCAGCGTCTGCGCGAGGCCGCGGAGAAGGCGAAGATCGAGCTGTCGTCCTCGCAGTCGACCTCGATCAACCTGCCGTACATCACCGTCGACGCGGACAAGAACCCGCTGTTCCTCGACGAGCAGCTGACCCGCGCCGAGTTCCAGAAGATCACCTCCGATCTGCTGGACCGCACCCGTGCGCCGTTCCAGTCCGTCATCAAGGACGCGGGCATCTCGGTCAGCGAGATCGACAGCGTCGTCCTCGTCGGCGGCTCCACCCGCATGCCTGCCGTCTCCGACCTGGTGCGCGAGCTGACCGGTGGCCGTGAGCCCAACAAGGGCGTGAACCCGGACGAGGTCGTCGCCGTCGGCGCCGCCCTGCAGGCCGGCGTCCTCAAGGGCGAGGTCAAGGACGTGCTGCTCCTCGACGTCACCCCGCTGTCCCTCGGCATCGAGACCAAGGGCGGCGTGATGACCAAGCTCATCGAGCGCAACACCACGATCCCCACCAAGCGGTCCGAGACCTTCACCACGGCCGACGACAACCAGCCGTCCGTGCAGATCCAGGTCTTCCAGGGTGAGCGCGAGATCGCGTCGCACAACAAGCTCCTGGGCTCCTTCGAGCTCGCGGGCATCCCGCCGGCCCCGCGCGGCGTGCCGCAGATCGAGGTCACCTTCGACATCGACGCCAACGGCATCGTGCACGTGACCGCGAAGGACAAGGGCACCGGCAAGGAGAACACGATCAAGATCCAGGACGGCTCCGGCCTGTCCAAGGAGGAGATCGACCGGATGGTCAAGGACGCCGAGGCGCACGCCGAGGAGGACAAGGCCCGCCGCGAGGAGGCCGAGGTCCGCAACCAGGCCGAGTCGCTGGTGCACCAGACCGAGAAGTTCATCAAGGACAACGAGGACAAGGTCCCGGCCGACGTCAAGGAGAAGGTCGAGGCTGCGATCGCCGAGGCCAACACCGCCCTCGCCGGCAGCGACATCGCCGCCGTGAAGTCCGCGGTCGAGAAGCTCGCGACCGAGTCCCAGTCGCTGGGCGAGGCGATCTACGCCGCGCAGGCCGCCGAGTCGGCCGGTGACGCCCCCGGCCAGGCGCAGGACGGCGACGTCGTCGACGCCGAGGTCGTGGACGAGCCCACCGACCAGGACAAGAAGTGACCGCGGAGAACCCCGACCGCGAACCGGCTGACGCGCCCGACGTGGACGCCGACACCACCCCGGCCGCCGACGCGGCGGCCGGGGCCGCGGCCGAGGTCACCGAGGTGGACGAGCTCGCCAAGGTCACCGAGGAGCGGGACCAGGCCGTCAAGGACCTGGGCTACGCCAAGGCCGACCACGCGAACGACCTGCGCAAGTTCAAGATCCGGCAGGCCGAGGCCGTGGACAACACGAAGATCGCGATCGTCGGCAAGTTCCTCGACGTCGCGGACGACCTCGACCGCGCCCGCGCGCACGGCGACCTCGAAACGGGACCGCTCAAGGCACTGTCCGACAAGCTCTCCGGAGTTCTCGAGGGCATCGGACTGGTCGCGTTCGGCGAGGAGGGCGACGCCTTCGCCCCCGATCTGCACGAAGCCGTGCAGATGGAGGGCGAGGGACACAACCCGGTGCTCGGTACGGTTCTCCGCAAGGGGTACAGGATCGGCGACCGCGTGCTCCGTCACGCAATGGTGACCGTCACCGACGGTGAGCCTGCCGCCGACGAGCCCGCACAGTAAGTACACAGAAAACAGTGAGAGGAGGAGACGCCCGGTGAGCCAACGGGAGTGGATCGAGAAGGACTTCTACAAGGACCTGGGCGTCTCCCCCGACGCTTCGCAGGACGAGATCAAGAAGGCGTACCGCAAGCTGTCGCGGGAGCTGCACCCGGACGCCAACCCGGGTGACACCGCGGCCGAGGAGCGCTACAAGGCGGTCACGGAGGCCAAGGGCGTCCTGACCGATCCCGCCAAGCGCAAGGAGTACGACGAGACCCGCGCGATGTTCACCTCCGGCGGCTTCGGTCGCGGCGGCTACGCGCCCTCCGGTGGATACACCACCACCGGAGGCGGCGGATTCGGCAGCTCCGAGTTCAACATCGGCGACCTGTTCGGTGGTGGCGCGGGCAACGACAGCGGTCTCGGCGACATCTTCGGCGGACTGTTCGGTGGCGGCCGGGGCGGCCGGACCGCGACCGCGTCGCGGCCGAAGCGCGGCGCCGACGTCGAAGCCGAGATCACGCTGCCGTTCCGCGACGCCACGACCGGCGCCACGGTGCCGCTGAGCCTGACCAGCCCTGCGGCCTGCACCACCTGCCACGGCAGCGGTGCGAAGCCGGGCACCAGCCCGCGCGTGTGCCCGCACTGCAACGGCTCCGGCATCGTCAGCCGCAACCAGGGTGCGTTCGGGTTCAGTGAGCCCTGCGACGACTGTCGCGGTACCGGGTCGATCATCGACGACCCCTGCACCGACTGCCACGGCACCGGCGTGCAGAACCGCACCCGCAACATCACCGTTCGCATCCCCTCGGGGGTCAGTGACGGGCAGAAGATCCGCCTCGCCGGACAGGGCGAAGCCGGTCTGCGCGGCGCACCGTCGGGCGACCTGTACGTCACCGTGCACGTCACCGCGGACAAGGTGTTCGGCCGCAACGGCGACGATCTCACCGTGATCGTCCCCGTCAGCTATGGCGAACTGGTTCTCGGCACGACGATTTCCGTACCGACCCTCGAAGGCCGGGTCGGGCTCAAGGTGCCCGCGGGCACCGCCGACGGCCGGATCCTGCGCGTCCGGGGCCGAGGCGTCCCGAAGCGGTCGGGCGGCGCGGGAGATCTGCTCGTCACCGTGAAGGTCGCGGTGCCGACCCATCTCGACGACAATGCCGCCCAGGCGCTGAGCGCCTACCTCGAGGCGGAGAAGGCAAGCGGATTCGATCCGCGCGCAGGCTGGGCCGGCGCATGACGGCCCACCCGAGCGCGGCGCCGGGACGGAAGCGGAGGTGAGTGATGACCGACCAGAAGAACAGCGACGGGCCGCTCGACCCCGACGCCCAGGTCTTCGTCATCTCGGTGGCCGCCGAACTCGCCGGGATGCACGCGCAGACCCTGCGTAACTACGACAGGCTCGGTCTCGTGATCCCGCACCGGACGACCGGCGGCGGCCGACGGTACTCGCCTCGCGACGTCGCGCTGCTCCGCGAGGTGCAGCGGCTGTCGCAGGACGAGGGCGTCAACCTCGCGGGGATCAAACGCATCATCGAGCTGACGAACCAGGTCGAGGCACTGCAGGCCCGGGTGACCGAGATGGCGGCCGAGATCTCCCGGCTCGCCGCCGGCTACCGTCGCGACCTCGTGCCCGCGCCGCGCAACTCGATCGTGGTCTGGAAGCCCAGGCACGAGCGCTGACCATCCGTTCGACCCTCGCGTCGACGCAGGTCCGAAGGACCCGGAAGGCGACGTGGGTCACATGATCACACTGGTCGCACAGCTTCACACCCGTACCTCTGGTCGCCTAGACTCGCTGAAACCCCCGCGGCGACCGCCGCGGGACACCCACGGCCCGCCGGGGACTGCGGCGGGCCGTTGCCTGTGCAGAACGGGGAAGCTGCAGTGGAATCGACGGCTGTTTCACACATCCGAACGACGTTCAAGGCTCTCGCGGCCGCGGACGACGGCGGCATCGGGGTGACGCGGTCCTTCTACTCGATCCTCTTCGCGAAGTACCCCGGCATGCGCGAGATATTCCCCGCTGTCATGGAGATGCAGGCGGACCGGCTCCTCGATGCCATCGCCTACATCGTCGAGAACCTCGACGACATGGACAAGGTTCAGTCCTTCCTCGTTCAGCTCGGCCGCGACCATCGCCGCTACGGCATCACCGAGGACCACTTCATCGCCGTCGGCGGCACCCTGATCGCCACCCTGGAGCGCTTCGCGGGCACCGAGCTGTGGACCGAGGAGGTCGACCTGGCGTGGCGCGAGGCCATCGCGCTCATCGCCGCGGTCATGCTCGGCGAGATCAACGCCTCCGACGCGCCGGGAGTGTGGACGGGCACCGTCGTCGAGCACAAGCAGGTGCTGCAGGACGTCGCGATCGTGCGGCTGCAACTCGATCAGCCGATGTCCTACGGCGCCGGGCAGTACGTCGGCGTCTCGGTGCCGTCCCGTCCCCGCATGTGGCGGTACCTCTCGCCCGCGATCCCGGCAAACGACGCGGGGCAGATCGAATTCCACATCCGCCGCGTCGCCGGCGGGTGGGTGAGTCCGGCGATGGTCCGCGGCGTCACCCCCGGTGAACGGTGGAACCTCAGCGCTCCGCTCGGCAGCCTCGGAGTCGACCGCACGACCGGTCGGGACCAGCTGATGATCGCGTCCGGGACCGGCATCGCGCCGCTTCGCGCGCAGATCATGGAGATGGCGATGCGGGGCAACAACCCTCGCGTGCACCTCTTCGTCGGTGGCACCTACCCGTGCGACCTGTACGACCTCGAGACCCTGTGGCAGCTGGCGCGGACCAACCCGTGGCTGACCGTGATCCCGGTGTCCGAGGAGACCGTCAACCCGTGGTGGCACACCGACCCCGCCCCGGTCACGCCGCCCGGCATGAGCGAGCGGCTGACCGGCAAGCTCGGCGAGGTGGTCGCCGAGTTCGGTGCGTGGGAGGACCGCGACATCCAGATCGTCGGCTCCCCGTCGACCGTGCAGACGATCAAGTACCGCCTCCAGGCCAAGGGCACCCCGATGGATAACGTCCGACACGACCCGCTCTTCTGAGCGGCGCGCGAGGAACACCTGACCGGCGAGTGATCGCCTGAACGTCGAATTGTCCAAACCCGTTGCAGTGCAGTGGGTTGCGTTTCCCCCTCAGTGGGACGAAATCTGGTGTGGCCTACGTCGCCATTCTTACGCTCCGATCCGAACGAACAGCTTGCTCGTGAGGAATCCAGGAGACCTGAATGAACAAGAGGCATTCCGTGCTCGTCGGGGCGCTCGCCGTGTCCACGCTCGCGCTCGCCGGGTGTTCCGGCGCGGCGTCCGAGGCCGGCGGATCCACCGACGGCCCGTACCGGGTGCTGGTGACCGGCGCGATCAGCGGTCAGGGTGCGCTGGCGGCGAATGCGCAGACCTCGATCCTCGCCGCGCAGGCCGGAGCCGACGCCGTGAGCGCGCGCGGCGGAATCGGTGGTCGCCAGGTCGAGTTGACCGTCGTCGACGACGGAGGTGACGCGACCAAGGCCGTGACGAACCTCCGTGAGGCGATCGCCTCCGGCAACAAGCCCGACCTGTACCTGAACTCCGGACTGTCGACCGTCTCGGCGGCCACTCTGCCCGTTCTCACCCAGAACCGGATCCTCTCGTTCAACGTCGGTCCCACAGCGGATTCCGCCGATCCGGAGACCTTCCCGCTCAACTTCGACCTCTCGCCGTCGCCCGCCGAGTACGCCACCTCGATCGCCGAGTACGCGAAGGAACGCGGGTACCGGAACGTGGGAGTCGTCCACGGCAGCAGCGCCTACGGCGAGGCGTTCAGCGAGGCGATGGAGACGTCGCTGGCGGACGGGGGAGTGAGCAGCGCGGGAAGCGAGGAGTACGACGTCGCGGCCCTCGACATGACCGCGCAGTTACAGGCGCTGCGCAACCGGGGCGCCGAAGCCCTCGTCGTCGACGCGTACGGCGCACCGCTCGGATACCTGCTCACCAGCCTCCAGCGTCTCGGCTGGAACATTCCGCTGATCGGCAACACCTCCGTCGCCGGAACCAGCCTGGTGGCGACTCCGGCGCCCGACGGCGTGCTCGGGACCCCGGCAGTCGAAAACCTTGTGTTGCAGGTGTTCCCGAGCACAGTCCACGATCCGGACGATGCACCAGTGAACGCGATGGTCGATGCGATGGCGGCAAAGGGAACGATCCCCTCGACGCTCATCCTCGCCGACAACTACGACCCGTTCGGTCTCGTCGCCGCTGCCGCCGACCAGGTCGGTGGTACCGGAGATCCCGCGAAGCTGGCGGAGGCTCTGGAGGACCAGTCCGTCCTCGACGCCGCACAGACCGCGTTCCTCCCCCGGTACCGCTACAGCGCGGAATCGCACTCGCCCAACCTCGATCAGG
>NZ_JBHUFB010000020.1:675003-827226 GCF_042681175.1 Rhodococcus gannanensis | reverse complement strand
TCGATCGAGCATCCGGCGGTGCGGCCCGAGGCCGCACCGCCGGGAGGAGTGAGTGATGACCATTCTCTGGTCCGGGCTCGCGCTCGGCGCCGTCTACGCGCTCGTCGCGATCGGGTACAACATCGTTTTCATCTCGTCCCACACCTTCAACTTCGCGCAGGCGCAGCTGATGATGGTGGGCACCTTCGTCGCGTACACCGGACTGGTGACCCTGGAGCTTCCGGTGCTCGTGGTCGCGGTCCTCGCGACCGTCAGCGTGATGATCCTCGCCGGACTGGAGGAGATCGTCGCCGTCCGGCCGGTCGCCGACCACCAGACCCAACTGGTCACCACACTCGGGGCAGCGACGCTGCTCAACGGGGCGACCCAGTTGATCTGGGGCAACGAGCCCCTGACCGTGCCGTTCTTCGGATCGAACGAACCGATCACCGTGCTCGGCGGCCGGACCTACCCGGTGGAGATCACGCTGCTCGTCCTGGCGACCGCTCTGGTGATCGTCCTCGGGCTGATCGGCCGTCGCACGATGACCGGCCTTGCCATGCTGGGTGTCTCGGAGGACAGGGAGGCCGCGACGCTGCGTGGCGTCAACGTCCGCGCCCTCGCACTCGGCGCATTCGCCGCGTCCGGCGCCCTGGCGGGGTTCCTCGGACTCTTCGTGGGTCCCAAGACCTTCGCCGTCGCGACCCTCGGTGCGGCGCTCGCGATCAAGGGCTTCGTGGCGCTCGCGATCGGCGGGTTCGGGTCGCTGCCCGGAGCGCTGATCGGCGGGTTGACGGTCGGTGTCGTCGAGTCCTTCGCCGCCCTCGAACTGGGCAGCCAGTACAGCAATATCGCCGTGTTCGTCGTCCTGATCGTGATCCTCATGGTCCGGCCCGCCGGCCTCTTCGGCCGGGTGCACGAAAGGATCGTGTGACCATGCAGATCTGGCGCGCAGTGCGTGCAATCCCCGGGTGGGTGTACCCGCTGGCGGTCGGGGTCCTCCTCCTGCTGCTGCCGACCCTCGGCCTCGGCTATGCGATGACCCGGCAGGTCCAGCTCGCGTGCATCCTGGCGCTGGTCGTCAGCGGGCTGAGCCTGAGCCTCGGCTACGCGGGTGAACTGGCCCTCGGGCAGGCGGCGATGTACGCGGCGGGTGCCTACACCGCCGGCCTGATGTCCGAACACGGCCACACCGATCTGGCCCTGCAACTCGTCGCCGCCGGTGCCGTCGCGCTCGTCGTCGGAATCGTCACCGGCATACCGGGACTGCGCCTGGGCAGCTGGTCCCTGGCGATGACGTCGTTCTTCCTCGTCCTGCTGGTGCCGGACATCATCGCCGTGTTCGGCGAGACGACGGGTGGGCGCAACGGACTCAGCGGCATCGAACCCGCGACGCTCTTCGGGCAGGTGCTCACTCCCGAGGGCTTCTACCTGGTGATCGTGCTCGTCACCGTCGGATGGTTCGCCGTCACGCGCAACCTGGTCGTCTCGCGGCACGGAATCGCGTTCCGCACCCTCAAACAGAGTCCGGTCCTGGCGTCCTCTCTCGGTGTCTCGGTGTTCCGGATGAAGGTGCTCGGCTACGCGATCGGTGCGTTCCCGGCGGGACTCGCCGGTGCCCTGTTCGCGAACCTGGACCTGTACATCTCGCCGGAGGCGTTCGGATTCACCTTCGCCACCTCGGTTCTCGCCGCCTGCATCCTCGGCGGGGCAGCCAGTGTGTACGGCGCCGCGATCGGAGCGGCGATCATGCAGTTCGGTCCCAACCAGGCCAGCGACTTCCAGGAGTACGCCCTCGTCGTCTACGGCGGACTGCTCCTCGTCGGCGGTGTCCTGCTGAGCGGAGGGCTCGCGCGCATCGGGAAGATCGCGGTCGGCCGGTTGGACCGCGCGGCAGACCTGCGCCCGGCCGCGGGTGCCCCGACCGGCGACGCGACCACGACGGTGGACGTGGCGCCGATCGACGGCCGGCCGCTGACGATCGACGGACTGGGCAAGGCGTTCGGCGGCAACCAGGCCCTGCGTGGCGTCACGCTGAGCGCGCAACCCGGCCAGGTGACGGCGCTGATTGGACCCAACGGGTCGGGCAAGACCACCACCCTGAACATGGTCTGCGGCTTCTACAGGCCCGATTCTGGCCGTATTCACCTCGGTGACAAGGAGATTCAGGGATCGATCCCGTACCGGGTGGCGCGGGCCGGGGTGGCCCGCACCTTCCAGACCCCGAACATCCCGGACGAGGTCTCCGTGCTGGAAGCCGTCGCGTCCGGTCGCTACAGCACCGCACGGTCGTCGATGGCGGCGACGGTGCTGCGACTGCCCGGCTTCCGGCGAGTGCGTGCCGCCGACCGGGCCGAGAGCATGCGGGCACTGGAACTGGTCGGGATGGCGCACCTGGCGGGGGAGACGGCGTCCGCACTGCCGCTGGGGATGCGCCGGCTGCTGGAGGTGGCGCGGGCGGTCGTCGCGAGGCCGCAGGTCCTCCTGCTCGACGAGGTGGCGTCCGGGCTGGACGAGGACGAGGTCGAACGGCTCGCCGACATCATCCGCGGACTGCGGGACGCGGGCGCGACAGTCGTGCTCGTGGAACACAACTTCCGGCTGGTGCTCTCGCTGGCCGACCGCATCGTTGTCCTCGCCCAGGGAGAGGTGATCGCGGACGGCGCCCCCGCCGAGATCGAGCACGATCCCCGGGTGCTCGGCGAGTACCTCGGCGTCACCGTCGACGACGACACCGCACTCACCCGGGAGGTGACCTCGTGACCGATGGCACGAAACCGATTCTGCGCGTCCGGGATCTGGAATCCGGCTACGGCGACATGCGGGTGGTGTGGGGAGTCGATCTGGACGTGCGGCCCGGGCAGGTGACCGCGCTGCTCGGCCGTAACGGAGCCGGGAAGACCAGCATTCTGCGCGCCATCTCGGGACTGAACAAGGTCGCCGCCGGTTCGGTCGAGTTCGACGGCAGCGACATCTCGACAATGCCCGCACATCGGCGGGTCCGCAGCGGAATGGCGTACGTCCAGGAGGGCAAGCGGGTGTTCCACCGGCAGACGGTGGAGCAGAACCTGCTGCTCGGCGGGTACACGCGCCGGATGCGTCGCTCCGCCCTGCGTGGCGACGTCGAGCGGATCTACGACCTGTTCCCCATCCTCGGCGACAAGCGAGGACTGCTCGCCGGCTCGATGTCGGGCGGGCAGCAGCAGATGCTCGCCATCGGGCAGGCGCTGATGTCGAATCCCACGCTCCTACTGCTCGACGAACCGTCGGGCGGACTCGCCCCCGTCGTCGTCGGCGAGGTGATGGAACGGGTCCGGGCGCTGAAGGAGACGGGACTGGCCGTGCTGCTGGTCGAGCAGGCGGTCGAGGCCGCGATGAGCGTCGCCGACCATGTCGTGGTCCTCGACATCGGCAAGGTGGTGATGGATTCGCCCGCCGACGCGATCGACGACCTCGCGGTCCTGCGGGACGCCTACTTCGGCCGAACCGCGAGCTGATCCCGTGCGCGTTTCCGGTGACTCCCGCTACCGGAAACGCGCACCGGCTCAGCCGACCTGGATGGCGCCTGCGGGGGTACCGGTGTCGACGAGGGCCCGCACCGTCGCGCGCACCATTCCCGGCGATCCCACCACCAGGACCTGGTGGTCGACGTATGCGCCGTACGAGCTGACGACGTCGGCGAGGGTGCCCTGGATGAAGTGGTCGTCGCCGTATGCGGCTGCGCCACGGACCCGTTCGTACCATTCGTCGGGCCACGCGGGGTCGCGGACCTCCTCGACGACCGGGATCACCGTCAGCCAGTCGAGTTGCTCGTCGAGCAGCCACAGCATGTCGGAGGCGTACAGGTCGCGGGGGTGCCTGCCGCCGACGAAGAGGAAGACCTGCGGCGGGTTCGGCCGCCTCGTCAGGTCGAGGATGATCGCGCGCAGCGGGGCCAACCCGGTGCCGCCCGCGACCATGATGACCTCGCGGGCGTCGCGGTCGACGGCCAGGCGCCCGCTCGCCGGCGCGATCTGCCACTCGTCGCCGACGACGGTCTCGGTGACGATGGCCCGACTGAGCCAGCCCGCGGGGACCGCGCGCACGTGGAACTCGAGCTTGCCGTCCAGTGACGGAGGCAGGGCGGGGGAGTAGCGCCGGCCGACGTTCGGGTTCTGCGGCACGATGACGCCGACCGACTGCCCCGGCGTGAACGGGATGAACTCGCCCTCGAGGCGGATGACGGCGAGATCCTCGCGCAGTCGGTGGTGCTGGACGACCGTCGCCGTCCACAGGTCGAACTCCTGCTCCTTCACGCCGTGCATGATATGCGGCTCGGACGGAGTCGAGCAGATATCGATGCGCAACATCCGCAGGTGTTCCCGCTGTGCTTGCGCAACCACTAGAACATGTGTCAGTTTTCGATCTAGTGTGTGAGGCACCACACGAAGACCTGGCGCCTATCTGAGCGGAGTACTCATGACCACCGACGTCCTGCATCGGCCGCAGTTCCTTGCGGACCTGCTGATCACCGCGCTCGACCGGAACGCCGACCGTCCCGCGCTGTACCTCGGCGACGTGGTGCTCACCGGCGGCCAGATGCGCGATCAGATCAGCAGCTTCGTGCAGGCACTCGCCTCGCAGGGCATCGGCAAGGGCTCCACCGTCGCGATGCTGTCGAAGAACCGCCCCGAGGTCCTCATCAGTGTCGGCTCCCAGATGATCCTCGGCTGCCGCAACACCGCCCTCGCGCCGATGGGCTCGGTCGACGACCACTCCTACATCCTCGGCGACGCCGAGATCGAGACGCTGATCTTCGACCCGACCGCCTTCGAGAGCCGCGCCGCCGAACTCAAGGCGACCGTCCCGACCCTGAAGAACTTCTTCTCCCTCGGCCCGTCCGAGGTGGGCACCGACATCCTCGCGCTGGCCGCGGGCTTCGAACCGGCCCCCCTCGTCGCCGCGGACGTCGACGGCGACGACGCGTCGAGCATGGTCTACACCGGTGGCACCACCGGCAAGCCGAAGGGCGTCGTCAACACCTTCGCGTCCGGCGTCACCCTGCCGCAGATCCAGATGGCCGAGTGGCAGTGGCCGGACGAGATGCGCTTCCTCGCGTGCACGCCGCTCTCGCATGCGGGCATGGCGTTCTTCGTCCCGACCCTGATGCGTGGCGGCTCGCTCGTCGTGTTGCCCGCCTTCGAGCCCGGCGCGGTGCTCGAGGCCATCGAGAAGCACAGGATCACCGCGACGATGCTCGTCCCCACGATGATCTACATGCTGCTCGACCATCCCGACCTGAAGACCCGTGACGTCTCCAGCCTGGAGACCCTGTACTACGGTGCGTCCGCGATGTCCCCGGCGCGACTGCGTGAGGGCATCGAGAAGCTCGGGCCGATCTTCTTCCAGTACTTCGGGCAGTCCGAGTGCGGCATGACCATCTCCGTGCTGCGCAAGGAGGAGCACCTCGTCGACGATCTGGAGCGGCTCGCGTCCTGCGGTCGTCCGGTGCCGTGGCTGAACGTCAAGCTGCTCGACGACGACCTCAACGAGGTTCCCCGCGGCGAGCTCGGCGAGATCTGCGTCCGCGGTCCGCTGGTGATGAAGGAGTACTGGAACAAGCCGGCGGAGACCGCCGAGGCACTGAAGGGTGGCTGGCTGCACACCGGCGACATCGCCCGCGCCGACAAGGACGGCTTCCTGTTCATCGTCGACCGCAAGAAGGACATGATCGTCACCGGGGGATTCAACGTCTTCCCCCGCGAGATCGAGGACGTCATCTCCGCGCATCCCGCCGTCGCGTCGGTCGCCGTCGTCGGTGTCCCGGACGAGAAGTGGGGCGAGGCGGTCAAGGCGTGCGTCGTGCTGCGCGACGGGCAGACCGTCGAGGGCGCCGAGCTGTCCGCGATGGTCAAGGACGCGAAGGGTGCCGTGCACGCGCCGAAGACCGTCGACTTCGTCGACTCCCTCCCGCTGACGCCGATCGGCAAGCTCGACAAGAAGGCCCTGCGTGCCCGGTACTGGGAAGGCGCCGCTCGCTCGGTGTAAATGCGCTTCGCGCCTGTGCGCGCTTGTGGTAGTGGGAACTACCACAAGTGCGCACAGGCCCAGTCATTCGGTAGCGGACTCGGCGGTGGGCTCGACGTCGGCGGTCTCGTCGTCCGAGGTCTCTGCGCCGGCCGTACCGTCGCCGGGAGTGGTCTCGCTGTCGAGGGCTGTGGTGGTGTCGTCCGTCGCGGTCGTGTCGTCGGGTGTGGCGGCAGGCTCGTCGTCGGCCCGCGTGGTGGCCTCCTCCTCGAATCGGGCCTTCTCCGAGTCGGATTCGGAGACAGTGATCGGATCGGGCCTGGCCGGAGCGAACTCCGAAGCCGGCTCTGCTGCAGGCTCGGGTGCGGGTGCGGGTGCGGGTGCGGGTGTCGACGCCGACGCGGCGACTCCGGGCAGCGGGGCGTTCGCGATCACGACCGCCTCGTCGGGCACGTCGCCGGTGTCGGACTCCACCACCACCGGGAACTCGCCGTCGGGGACGACAGGCGGGGCCGGGGGCGTCGTCACCGGGACCGCGGCGTTGTCGATCGTCGGCTTCGTGATCTCGAACCACCTGTCGTACCTCGGGTCGAGTTCCTGCACCCGCGCCACGAACTCCGCCTCGGTGTCGAGCATTCCGAGGTCGCGCTCCCACTGTGCCTGCAGGACGGCCACCGGGTGGTACGCGTCGTAGATCATGTAGGTGACGTTGCCGTTGTCGCTCGCCAGGGCCAACGGATCGTCGAGCCCTGCGGTGTTCTCGGCGGTCCGCCGGAACAGACTCGGAGTCGACCACGGATTGTCGGCGCCGTGCAGGGTGGCCCAGCCCGCGTACACCACGATCGCCGAGGAGACCGGACGCAGGAACCTCCACTGCATGGTGGCGACCGGGTCACCGACCACGATGATCTGGGTCATGGTGTATCCGTCGGTGACCGCCTCTGGGTCGCGGGCACCGTCGGCCTCGACGCCGAGGAGCGGTGCGCCCACCCAGCGCAGCAGGGGCCTGCCGTCGAGCCACGCCTTGACGCCCCACGGGCCCCGCGGGTCGGCCATGATCACCGCCGCGGAGACGTGGCCCACGAGCAGTCCCTCCTCGATGGCCTGTTCGTAGGCATTCGCCGACGCCTCGGCGCCCTGGGAGTGCCCGATGAGGACGATTGCCTTGTCGGCGAACGCCGGATCGTCGGCGATGGCCTCCACGACGCGAAGGTTGTCCTCGTCCCCGCCGACATGCTGGACGTGTACGTCGGGGCGAACAGTCCGAGGACGCTGCCGAGTCCGTCATCGGGGTCGGCGCTCGCGATCACCGGCCAGAAGCTCTGGGGGTAGTGCACCTGATAGGCGGTGCGGTTGCCCAGGAACGTCGTCGCCCACGGCCGGACGGGGACGTTCCCGGTCCCGTTGGTGACGAACATGGCCGGAATTCCGGCGGGAAGGAAGCCCGCCAGTGAATCCGGTCCGTCGTAGTCGGGAGTGGTGACGTCGGTGACGACGCCTTCGTCCTGGAGTTCCTCGAGCGTCTCGGCGGCGGCCCACGCCGTCCCGAACGTCAGGGACACGGCCAGCGCGCCGGCCCCCGCTGCCTTCACGGTTCTTCTCACCGAGATTCCCCCGACGTCGTTGGCGGGTTCCCGTGCGGGGTCCGCGCGGGTCTGGAGCTCAGGTTGCGAATGGTGCCGATCTCCGGGTGATCTGGCACGACGCTATGTGCCGGATGCTGTCTCGGGGGTGGATTCGACGGCGGGTCGGCCGTTCCGATCGGATAACGGCATCGCGTGTTTGATCTCGAAATCGCCTACAGCACCGAGTGATTGGAGTGAATCAATCGCATCGTCCAGGTCGGCCTGCTCGTTGTCGCGGGAGGTTTGCCAATGTCGGGCGGTTGCGGCCGGATGTGACCTTTCCGTGTCCCCGGCGGAGACGCGCAGGCGATAGCCTCGCGACATGGCGACCTACGTCCTCCTTCCCGGCGCCGGAGGGGAATCCTCGTACTGGCAGTTCGTCACCCCGCGACTGCGTGCGCTCGGACACGAGGTGATCGCGCCCGACCTGCCGAGCGACGACGACACCGCAGGACTGCGCGAGTACGCCGACGTCGTGGTGGACGCGGTCGGGGACCGTCGCGGCGTGATCCTGGTGGCACAGTCGATGGCCGGGCTGCTCGTTCCTCTCCTCTCCCCGCGCATCGACATCCGGCTCGTCGTGCTGGTGGCGGCGATGGTGTCCGCCGAGGGCGAACTTCCCGGCGACTGGTGGGCGCACACCGGGCAGGAGGCAGCCAGGCGGGACCTCGACGTGCGAGAAGGCCGGGACCCCGACGCCGAGTTCGACCCGATCGTCACCTTCCTGCACGACGTCCCCGCCGACGTCCTCGCCGTCGCGCTGGACGGTGCCCGGCAGCAGTCGAACACGCCGTTCGAGCAGACGCTTCCGATGCCGCCGTGGCCCGACGTGCCCACCCGGTTCCTGCTCGCGCGCAGGGACCGCTTCTTCCCCGCCGACTTCCAGCGGCGGGTGGTGCGCGAACGGCTCGGCATCGACCCCGACGAGATCGATGGCGGGCACCTGCCCGCGCTGGCCCGCCCGGCCGAGCTCGCGGATCGGCTCGAACAGTTCCGTGAGACGCTCACAGAGAGCCGTTGACAAACCGCGGGTGGCTCCGGTCGATCTCCGGACGACGAGGTGGAAGGTGGGTGCGAACGCGGTGGTGGTCGACACGCAGGGGGCGGCGACCGACTCGGCGCAGGCGCGGACGACTGCGGTCGGGCAGCACCTCCGCAGGTGGCCGCCGTCGCCGCGGGTGATCCTCGCGGCCGCGCTGGTGCTGGTGGCCGCGCAGGCCGTCGCCCGTGCGTCGCTGGTCCTCGATGGACACCTCTACTGGGACGACCTGATCCTCGCCGGGCGTTCGTCCGCGATGCCCCTGCTGTCGCCCGAGTTCCTGCTCTACGACCACGACGGGCACTTCATGCCCGCAGCCTTCCTCACCGCAGGCGTCGCCACAATGCTCGCGCCGCTGCAGTGGTCGGCGGCCGCGGCGACACTCATCGCGTTGCAGCTGCTGGCCGCCCTCGCCGTGCTGCGGGTGCTGTGGCTCCTCCTCGGCCCGCGCCCGGTGGTCCCCGCGCTACTGGCCCTGTATCTGTTCACACCGCTGACACTGCCCTCGCTCGCGTGGTGGGCTGCCGGGTTGAACTCGCTGCCGATGCAGGCAGCACTCGCCTGGGTGGCGGGTGACGCACTGCTGCTCGCCAGCACCGGCCGCCGCCGGTACGCGCTGACGGGCACGGTGGTGACAGCCGTCGCTCTGGCGTTCTTCGAGAAATCGGTGCTGGTTCCGTTCGTCGCGTTCGCCGTCGTCGCGCTGGTAGCGCGGGTCGACGGAACCAGCTCTCCGGTGCGCGGTGCGTGGCGGTCCGGTCGGCCGTTGTGGCTGGCGTGTGGTGCCGTGCTCGCGGTGTGGGCTGCCCTCTACCTCACCGTCGTCGACTCGCAGCTACGTGTTCCGGCACCCGCGGAGGCAGCGATGTTCGTGCACCACGGCACCAGCCTCGGAGTCGTGCCTGCACTGGTCGGCGGTCCGTGGGGGTGGGAACGGTGGCCACCCGGCCCGCCGTGGGCGATCCCGCCGACCGGTCTGGTCGTTGCCGCCTGGATCGTGGTCGCACTCGCTGCCGTCGTGACGCTGCGGTGCAAGCAGCGGACCGGGTGGGTGTGGGCGGCCATGGTCGCCTACGTCGCGGCATCGGAGGTGGCGATGATGGTGGGCCGCTCCGGGCCCGACACCGTCTACGAGATCGCGCAGTCACTGAGATACACGAGCGACAGCGCCGTCGTGCTGGTACTCGGGGTCGCGCTGCTGATTCGGGCCCCGAGCCGCCTCGACACCGGACGCACCGTCGGGCGCCACGTGGCGAGGCCACCGGTCGCGGCCGCGATCGTCGCACTGATCGTCACGTCCAGTCTTTGGTCGACCGTGACGTTCGCCCGCAGCTGGGACGCCAACCCCGGCGCCGGCTACCTGGATATCGCGCGAGATTCGCTGGCGCGGCACCGGGACGTGCCGCTGCTCGACCAGCCGGTGTCCCTGATGACGCTGCTACCCGTCGCGGCGCCGTGGAACATGGCCTCCCGAGTGTTCGGGCCGCTCACCGACCGGCCCGCGTTCGCTTCGGCGACGCCCGAGTTGCGAGCGCTCGACGAGTCGGGCCGTCTGGTGTCAGCGACTGTGGAGCCGACGCGCTGGGTGGTGCAGGGTCAAGAGCCCGGCTGCGGAACGCGAATCGGCCAGGCAGGTGGCGAGGTGCCGTTGAGCGGTCCGCTGATGATCTGGGAATGGACGGTGGCGCTCAACTATCACGCGTCCGCCGA
Source organism: Rhodococcus gannanensis (assembly GCF_042681175.1). Classification (NCBI taxonomy): domain Bacteria; kingdom Bacillati; phylum Actinomycetota; class Actinomycetes; order Mycobacteriales; family Nocardiaceae; genus Rhodococcus; species Rhodococcus gannanensis. The sequence goes on along the minus strand of NZ_JBHUFB010000020.1, from coordinate 816,867 downwards.
CGGGACGGTGTCAGTCGCTCTCGGTGCAGGTTCACCGGTGGACGTACCCGTGCGCGCCGGTCTGCACCAGGCGTTCGTGCGGATCTACGGTACTGGTTCGGTGTTGTCGGTGCGGCCCGTCGGTCCGGGCCTGGAACTGTGCATCGGGTCGGGGACGGTCGGTGTCGTCGTGCCCGGCACCGAGGCGATCCCGTGACTCCCTGACCGGACCTCCGAATAACGGCGGGCCCGCACCCGGGAAGGATGCGGGCCCGCCGTCACGAGGCCGGATGCGGTCGGCTCAGGCGAGCGCGGCCGCCAGCGCCTCGTTGAAGGTCTTGCTCGGACGCATCACCGCAGCGGTCAACTCGGCGTCGGGGGCGTAGTAACCGCCGATGTCGACCTGGTTGCCCTGCGCGTCGTTCAGCTCGCCCACGATGGCGTTCTCGTTCTTGGCGAGGGCGTCGGCGAGCGGGGCGAAGTGGGCGCGCAGCTCCTCGTCCTCGGTCTGGGCGGCCAGCTCCTGTGCCCAGTACATCGCGAGGTAGAACTGGCTGCCGCGGTTGTCGAGCTCGCCCGTGGTCCGGGACGGGCTCTTGTCGTTCTCCAGCAGCTTGCCGGTCGCGGCGTCGAGGGTCTTGGCGAGAATCGTCGCCTTCTTGTTGCCGGTCTTGATGCCCAGGTCCTCGAGGCTGACCGCGAGTGCGAGGAACTCGCCGAGCGAATCCCAGCGCAGGTGGTTCTCCTCCACCAGCTGCTTGACGTGCTTGGGGGCCGAGCCGCCCGCACCCGTCTCGTACAGGCCGCCACCGGCCATCAGCGGCACGATGGACAGCATCTTCGCGCTGGTGCCCAGCTCGAGGATCGGGAACAGGTCGGTGAGGTAGTCACGCAGGATGTTGCCGGTCGCAGAGATGGTGTCGAGGCCGCGGATGAGGCGCTCCATCGTGTACCGGATCGCGCGGACCTGCGACATGATCTGGATGTCGAGGCCCTCGGTGTCGTGATCGGCGAGGTACTTCTTCACCTTCCCGATCAGCTCGTTCTCGTGCGGACGGTACGGATCGAGCCAGAAGACGACCGGCATGCCGGAGTTGCGGGCGCGGGTGACGGCCAGCTTGACCCAGTCCTGGATCGGCTCGTCCTTGACGATGCACAGACGCCAGATGTCGCCCTCCTCGACGTTCTGGGTCAGCAGAACCTCTCCGGTGGCGAGATCGGTGATGTTCGCGACGCCGCCCTCGGGGACCTCGAACGTCTTGTCGTGCGATCCGTACTCCTCGGCCTTCTGCGCCATCAGACCGACGTTCGGCACGGTGCCCATCGTGGTGGGGTCGAACGCGCCGTTGGTCTTGCAGAAGTTGATCATCTCCTGGTAGATCCGGAAGAAGGTCGACTCCGGGCTGACGGCCTTGGTGTCCTTGGTGCGGCCGTCGGCGCCGTACATCTTGCCGCCGGCGCGAATCATGGCGGGCATCGACGCATCGACGATGACGTCGCTGGGGGAGTGGAAGTTCGAGATGCCGCGCGCCGAGTCGACCATGGCCAGCTCGGGACGGTGCTCGTGGCACTTGTGCAGGTCGTCGACGATCTCCTCGCGCTGAGCGCTGGGGAGGGACTCGATCTTGCTGTACAGGTCGGACAGGCCGTTGTTGACGTTCACGCCGAGCTCGTCGAAGAGTGCGCCGTGCTTGGCGAACGCGTCCTTGTAGAAGACCTTCACCGCGTGGCCGAACACGATCGGATGGCTCACCCGCATCATCGTGGCCTTGACGTGCAGGGAGAACATCATGCCCGTCTTGTAGGCGTCCTCCATCTGCTCTTCGTAGAACTCGATGAGCGCCTTCTTGCTCATGAACATGCTGTCGATGACGTCGCCGTCGGTGAGCGCCACCTTCGGCTTGAGGACGATGGTCTTGCCGCTGGTGGTCAGCAGCTCCATCTTCACCTCGCGGTCGCCGTCGACGGTCATCGACTTCTCACCGTGGTAGAAGTCGCCGTGCCGCATGTGCGCGACGTGCGTGCGGGAGGCCGGGGACCACTCGCCCATGCTGTGCGGGTGCTTGCGGGCGTACTCCTTGACGGCCTTCGGGGCGCGACGGTCCGAGTTGCCCTCGCGGAGCACCGGGTTCACCGCGCTGCCCAGGCACTTCGTGTACCGGGCCTTGATCGCGGCTTCCTCGTCGGTGGTCGGGTTGTCCGGGTAGTCGGGGAGGGCGTAGCCCTTGCCCTTGAGTTCCTTGATCGCGGCGAGCAGCTGCGGGACCGATGCGCTGATGTTCGGCAGCTTGATGATGTTCGTCTCGGGCAGCTGGGTCAGACGGCCCAGTTCGGCCAGGTTGTCCGGGACCTGCTGGTCGTCCGTCAGGTGGTCACCGAACTCGGCGAGGATGCGGGCCGCAACGGAGATGTCGCTCGTCTCGACGTTGATTCCGGCCGCATCGGCGAAGGTGCGAATCACTGGCAGAAAGGCGTGGGTGGCCAGCATCGGCGCTTCGTCGGTCAGCGTGTAGATGATGGTCGGTTGTTCCGCACTCATGTTTTGTTCTTTGCTCCCGTCTCGGCAGACGCGATTGGTGTTCGCATCTCGTCTCGGCCACGTGGTGGTGACAGTGACCAATATCTCGTACTACAGCAGATGTGGTGCCGGCCCCGTTGGGGGCCGGTTCGGCCGCCACCTGACTGACGCCCTGTCGAGACTAGTCAGGTCACCCTCGGCGCACGACCCCGACCGCGATGTTGGTCGTCCGGAGACGGGAGTGGCCGCCACCGAACGATCGGTGGCGGCCACTCACACGTCGACCAGAGGTGGACGAATCAGCCCTCGAGGTACTCGCAGAGGTACGCCGTGGGCACCTCGACCTCGAGGTCGAAACCACTCGAACCCGGGACCTCGAAGCTGGTGCCTGCGGGGAACTGCTGCCACTCGGCGCCGGGGAGCTTCACGCGGAGTTCCCCGTCGACGACCGTCATGCGCTCCGGAGCGTCCGTACCGAAGTGGTACTGCCCGACGTCCATGACGCCGACCGAGGCGCGGCCCGCGGACCGCTCGAACGCGACGCTCTGCACGGCGTCGTCGAAGTAGGTGTTGTGCTGGAGACTCATCGGGCAATCATCGCAGAGCACGACGGGTCTCCGACCTGCGGGCCGACGCAGTTCCCCCTGCTCGGAGGTGCCGGCTCACCAGATCATCGGGGCGAGGACCTTCGTCGCGTACTGACGCACGGCCTCGGGGTCGTCGAGGTCGAACGAGTGGGTGGGCGTCAGCGCGAACGACGTGATCAGACGGAAGACGGTCTCCGCGGCCTGTCGCAGATCGTCGTCGGGCATCGAGGCGCCGACCGCGCGCAGCGAGTACGCGATGCCCTTGCTGAACTCCAGGATGAGGGTTTCCACCTGCGGCGCCTCGAAGCCGACGAACATCTCGAGCGCCTCGGGCTGGTCGGCCAGGATCTTCTGGACCAGCGTGTCGGAACGGAATCCGGTCACCGCGACGACGAAGGTCTCGACGAGTGCCGCGCGCGGGTCCGTCCCGGCGATACGGGAGCCGATCTCCCGCGCATAGCTGTGGCGCAGCTGCACGATGACCTCGCCGAGCAGGTCCTCCTTACGGGGAAACCGGCGGTAGAGCGTGCTGCGACTGACCCCGGCCGCGTCGGCGATGCGGTCGATGCTGGCCCGTCTGACGCCGGAGGTCCGGAACTCGTCGGCCGCGGCACGGGCAATCGTCGCCGTCTGCGCACGTTCGATCGTGACGCGTCGTTCGGCGCGGGAGCTGCTCTTGGCGGCACTGGACACGACATGAACGTATCGCACCGATTCGTCTCACGTGGACAAGTGGTCATGTGTCCCTAATCGGGCATGTCCGGCCCATGCGTGAGCGGTATCTGCGTACTCACCTGCACTGACCGAAAGTGTGTGACATGACGCACATCGCTGTGTGATACTCGTCGCGTTCGGCGCTGACACTGATTCGAGATCAGCGTTTCAAAACCAAGCACACGCTTGGCGGACTGGGGGGTGTGCCAGGTGCCGATGGCCTCGAGCGTGCTCGGCTTCGGCCGCACCGTGCGGCTCGGCGTGCGAACGCCGGTCATCGCGGTGGCCGACATCGTCGGCGGGCGTTTCCCGTTCCGGGAGGCGATCGTGCAGGCCTGGTTCCTGCTCAGCATCACCGTGCTGCCCGCGCTGCTGATGGCGGTGCCTTTCGGTGTCATCGTCTCGGTGCAGATCGGTGGCCTCACCAGCAACCTCGGCGCCACCTCGATGGCCGGTGCCGTCGGCGGCATGGGTGTCATCCAGCAGGGCGCGCCGATGGCCGCCGCGCTGCTGCTCGGCGGAGCCGGCGCCTCGGCCATCGCCGCCGACCTCGGAGCCCGCACCGTGCGTGAGGAGATCGACGCGATGCGGGTGCTCGGCATCGACCCGACCCGGCGGCTGGTCGCACCCAGGATGGTGGCGATGGTGCTCGTGGCGCCGGTGCTGTCGATCCTGATCATCGTCATCGCCATCGCCGCGAGTTTCACCGTCTCGGTTGTCGGCCAGGGCGTGGTGTCCGGCTCGTACTGGCAGTCCTTCGGCAGCTACGCCTCCACCACCGACCTGGCGATCTGCCTGATCAAGTCGCTGGTGTTCGGGTTCGTGGTGGTGGTCATCGCGGCCCGGCGCGGGCTGGAGGCCTCGGGCGGCGCCCGCGGCGTGGCCGACGCGGTGAACGCCGCGGTCGTGCTGGGCATCGTCGCGTCGATGGTCCTCAACGTGATCATCACCCAGGTGACCACCCTGTTCATCCCGGTCCAGGTGATCTGAGATGTTCGGACGGACAACGCAGGTACCGAGCCGGCACTGGAACGAGGGTGGCCGGCTCCGGGACGCCGCGGGCACCGCGGGCCGCCCCTTCGAGCACATCGGCCGCCTGGTCACCTTCGTCCTCGACGTGCTCGCCGGGCTGCCGCACACGATCCGTGTCTACCGGCGGCAGACCCTCGCCGCGTTCTCCGAGACGACGTGGGGCAACGGCTCGATCATCGTCGGTGGTGGCATCGCCGGCGTGCTCGCGATCCTCGGTCTCTCCGTCGGCGGGATGATCGGCATCCTCGGTGTCACCAGCCTGTCCTCGCTGAACCTCTCGCCGATGGCGGGACTCATCACCGGATACGCGGCCACCCGCGAGATGGCGCCGATGATCGCCGCCGTCGGGTTCGCGGCGCAGGCCGGGTGCCGGATGACCGCCGAGATCGGCTCGATGCGGATCTCCGAGGAGATCGACGCACTCGAGGCCCAGGCGATCCGGCCCATCCCGTTCGTGGTCGGCACCCGCGTCGTCGCAGGCGTCGCGGCGATCGTCCCGTTCTACCTCGTGTCGCTGTGCATGGCGTTCCTCGCCTCGCGCATCGTGGTCAGCGTCTTCTACGGGCAATCGGCGGGAGCCTACGACCGCTACGTCGAGGCGTTCGTCAGCCCGGTCGACGTCCTGTACTCGACGATCAAGGTGGTCGTGTTCGCGGTCGCGGTGATCATCGCGCACACCTACTACGGCTTCTTCGCCAGCGGCGGGCCCGAGGGCGTCGGCATCGCCTCCGGTCGCGCGATCCGGGCCAGCCTCGTCGCCATCGTCGCCGTCAACATGATCCTGTCCCTGATGTTCTGGGGCCTGAACTCGGGACTGAATTTCGCATGAGCGGAGTGGGTGAACCTTCGGCCGGGACGCTGCGTGTCCGCGGCCTCGTCGCGGTCCTGGTGGCCGCCGCGGTGGGTGCGGTCGTCGTGGTGAACCCGTTCGCCGGTGACGACCCCACCGCGCGGTTCACGATCGTCACACCGAGCGTGCCGGACGGAATCCAGGACGGGGTTCCGGTCGATCTCCGCGGCGAGACCATCGGCACCGTGTGCGGGTTGGACATCTCCGACCGGACGGTCACCAGGATGGACGTGTGCGTCGACGGCGCCTCGATCGGGAAACTGACCGACGACGCACAGGTCAGCTTCGTCTCCCGCAACCTGTTCGGTTCGGACGCGGTCCGCCTCGCCCCCACGACCTCGGGGACGGCGTTGTCCTCCGGCGACACCATCGTGATGGCGGCGCCGCCCTCGGACTACACAATCACCGCCGCGGTCCGCAGCGCGGGCGCGTTCACCCTTCCCGTCCTGACCCCGGAGCTGACGGAACTCCTGAACGACGTGAGCGACACCACCATTCGGATGACACCGTTCCTCACCACCGCAACCCTCGCGTTGCAGACACTGCAGCAGGCCGACCCGGCGCCGGTGAGCACCCTGCTGCCGACCACCGCCGACGCCGTCGACGGAGTCGGCGAGGCCGGTGCGGGCGCGGTGACCGCGCTCGAGACACTCGTGAACACCGACGACCTGCTCGACCGGCCGTACGTCGCCCGGGTGCACTCGATGATCGGCGACATCGGCACGCTCTTCTCCGGTCTCGGTCTGCTGTTCACCGGTGCCGGTCCGATGGGCTCCGTGCTCGACCTGGTCACCTCGATGACCACCCCGCTCGGCGGTGCGCTGGACGGGGTCACCCCTCAGCGGGTGGGCACACTGATCGACCGGTACGCCGGTGTCTTCCACACCGACGCCGCGACGGGGCGCACCACGGTCTCGGTGTCGGCGAACCTCGACGTGGTTCCGGGCGTGAGCACCCCGCTGAACCTGATCGCCGCGCGAGTGGGGGCGGGGTCGTGAGAACAGTGGGTTCGGCGGTCACCCGCCTGCTGCTGGTCCTGGCGGTGGTCATCCTCGCGGTTTACGCAATCGTGCAGGCCATCAACCGCCCGGTCGGCGGCAGCGTCGAGACGTACCGCGCCGAGTTCTCCGACGTCTTCGGGCTGCGCAAGAACGCCGACGTCCGGATCCGCGGCGTCCAGGTCGGCAAGGTGACCGACATCGAACTGCAGGCGTCCGGAAATGCCCTGGTGGAGTTCACGGTTCAGGAGTCCCGGATGCTGACCGGTCGCGACCGGCTGTCGATCCGCTTCCAGAGCCTCGTAGGTCAGCGCTACCTGGCGATCGCCAAGGACGAGGAGACCCAGGGCGATCCGGGGCAGGTGCCGTACGGCTCGACGATCCCGATGACGATGACCACCGGCTCGTTCGACATCACCCGGCTGTTCAACGGCCTGCGCCCGATCCTGCAGGGAGCGGATCCCGAGGTGTTCAACACCTTCGCGACCAACATGCTGCACCTGGTCCAGGGAGGCGAGGGAGTCGGCATCGGTGACGTCCTCGGCGACATCGACAGGCTCACGCGCTACGCCGCGGACAAGCGCGAGGTGATCTCCGTCATCGTCACCAACCTCGGAGTCGTCTCCGATCAACTCGAGGGGAAATCGGAGATCGTCGAGACGCTGATGGAGAACATGGCGATGCTCTTCGACACCCTGGAGGTCAACCTCGAACGGCTCAAGAGTGCGTTCGGTGGCGGCGCCGACGTCTATCCGCCGATCGTCCAGGTCCTGGAGAGCGTGTTCGACCTCGGGCTCGGCGGCCACGACCACCTGACCGCGCGACTGCTGGAGGCCATCCCGGACACGGCCGAACTCACCGACACCCTGTCGGTGGTGCCGACGGTGACCCGGACCCTGAACGCGTCCATGAACCGGGTCGGATTCGACGACGGGTGTTCGCGGGGGAACGCGGAGTTGCCCGACATGGGTGAGGTCCTGCTCGGTGGCGGGAGGCTGACGCTGTGCAATGGCTGAATCGGTTGCAGGACTTCTCCATTCGCGAGGACGTCGCACCCAGGACGCAGGCGATGTGGGCGATCGGGGTGGCGATCGTCCTCGTGGTGATGACGGCGGTGACCTCGATGCTCTACCTGCATCCGCCGGGACGCACCCAGGTGTACGCGCAGATGAGTGAGAGCGGTGGGATCTCCACCGGTACCGAGGTGCGCATCGCGGGTATCCCCGTCGGCAAGGTCAGCGCCGTCGACCTGCGTGACGACCACGTCGACGTGACGCTCGACGTCGAGGACACCGTGTTCCTCGGCGACCAGACCTCTCTGGACGTGCGGATGCTGACGGTGGTCGGCGGAGCGTACGTGGCGCTGGTGCCTGCCGGTGCGCAGCCCCTGGGGGACGACACGATCCCCGCGGAACGGACGTCCGTGCCCTACTCGACCGCCGAGGTGCTCGACCAGGCGGCAGGACTGAGCACGCAGATCGACGCGACGACGATGCGGGACACGACGGTCGCGGTGACCGACATGCTCGACAGTGAGCCCGGCGCAGTTCGCGGCATCGTCGCGAACGTGGCGGACCTGACGGAACTCCTGGACAGGCAGCAGGCGCAGCTGACGAGCCTCGCCGACCTGGGCGCGGAGTACACCACGGAACTGGCCGGGCAGCGGGACGCGCTGCGCGAGATGATCCGGCGCGTGCGCGCCACCCTGCCGGTCATGGTCGGCTACAAGGACCGCGGCTTGGTGACCTTCGACGCCCTGTCCCGGCTGGTGCTCTACATGGGCGACATCTTCGACGAGCCGTACACCCAGCGGTTCCAGGGGCTGCTGGACGAGGCAGGCAACAGCGGCGAGGCGCTCGGGGAGCTGACCGCCGACATGAACGACGCGATCGCGCAGGTGCGTGCCCTGGTGGACCGGGTCGCCGCGGTGGTCGATCCACAGGGGGTGTCGATGGATCTCGGGGACCGGGTCGTCGAGGGCTCGTCCGTGTGCATCCCGATCGCGGGGCGCGCATGCTGAGCGCCTGGAGTCGCTGGCAGGCGCTGGCCGTCGCGGCCGTGGTGACGGCCGTGCTGGCGGGCGGCGTGATGGTGTTGCGGCAGTCCTCCGCGTCGGACACCCGGTCGCTGTGCGCGGAGCTGTCCGACTCGGCGGGACTGTACGCCGGCAACGCCGTCAACATCCGTGGCGTCAAGGTCGGACGGGTCACCGAGGTCACTCCCGACCGGGGCCACGTCACCGTGAGGATGGAGATCGACGACCGGCCGCTTGCTGCCGACGTGCGGGTGCTCGCCGTGAACAACTCCGTCCTCGCCGATCGTCGTCTCGAACTCGTCGGCGCCGAGGCGACGAACGGCACCGAGCTGGACTCGGACGACTGTGTCCCGTTGTCGCGCACCGCGACCCCGATCTCGGTGAGCACCGCCTTCGACTCCTTCACGAAGATGTTCGACGAGATCGGCGGTGCAGGCCCCGACTCGTCGGCCCCCGTCGGGAATGCGCTGGCGGCGGCGAGCGGTCAACTGCGCGGCACGGGCGACGACCTGAACCGTACGATCGAGAACCTGGCCGGCTTCATGACGGACCCGGACGAGTTCCTCGCCCAGATGCGGACGGTCTTCGACAATCTCACCGTCCTCACCGACCTGGCCGACGAGAACTGGACGGCCATCACGGACGTCGGCCAGAACGCCGCGACACTCACCAACTTCATGGGAGTCCTGTTCGGTGACTTCGCGGACATCTTCATCGGATTCGGCAGGCTCGGCGTCGGACTGGACAACCTGCTGAGCGAACACGTCGGGCCGCTCCTCGACACCGTTCCCAGCGGAGGGCAGTCGGTCGACCCCGCTGTGGCCGAGAACCTGACGGCGATCACGCAGAAGCTGCCCGCGATCACCACCGGCCTCACCGCGGCAATCGGCCGTTCGCCCGCTGCGGTGTCGCTGGGCCTGCAGGGACCCCGGTTCGCGGCGACCGCGTCCGACAGCACGTGTCTGATCCTCAATCAGGCCGAGCCCGGCAGCTGCGATCCGATGACCGGCAACGCCGCCGTCGTCGACCTGCCGGCCGTCGTGGCCTCGGCGATCCAAGGGGGTGCGCGATGATCCGGCGCCGTCTGGGACTGTTTCTGGGGATCGGTGCGGTCGTCGCCGCGCTGGTCGTGATGATCGCCGGGCAGGGCGTGAATCCGGCGAACACGTTGCCGCGCCTGGTGTCCGGGACGTCCGGTGGCAAGGTGATCCACGTCGACTTCGTGTCGGCGGTGAACCTGCCGCTCGGCGCGCGAGTGCTCTCGCGCGGAGCTCAGGTCGGCACCCTCGAGGACATCGAGTTGGTACCCGATGCCGCTCGCCTGACACTGTCGCTCGCACCGGAGGCTCAGGTGCCCAAGGGGAGCAGGGCCGAACTGCGGCAGACGACGATCCTCGGTGACATCTACGTCGCGCTCGTTCCGCCGGTCGAGCAGACCAGCGTGTACCTCGAGGACGGCGACTCCATTCCGCTGTCCGACACCGACCCCGGCCCGCAGATCGAGGACATCATCACCAATCTCGCCGACTTCATGGCCGCGGGCTCGATCATGCGTGTGCAGGACGCGATCCGTGAGGTCAACGCGTCGGTGGACGTGCCGGGCGGTGACCTGGCCGGTGCCTCACGGGTGGGGGCCGAGACCATCGCGGACCTCGCGGCGGGAACGAACGAACTCGACGCGATGATCGAGAGCCTGCGACGGTCCACCACCTCCATCGCATCCGACCCACCGTCCCTCGGCAAGGCGTTCAGCACCGAGGGCCAGTTCGGCATCGGGGCCGTCTTCGGATCGGTCGACGGAGGTTTCAAGCTGATCGCGGGCGTCGACAACCTCAACGCGGGCCTCATGTGGCTGGTGCCGCGGCTCGCGCAGTTGAACCCGTTCCTGGACAAGCTCGTTCCGATCCTGCGCTCGTACTCGCCGAGTGCGACGGAACTGGCAGGCAACGGCGGCAAGCTGGTCGACCTGTACCAGAACCGGCTCGTCCCGTTCTCGGCGAACGGCGCGATCGCGCTGGACGAGGTCTCCGTCGGGGACAGCGACACCACCCGGTCCGTCACCTCGGTCCTGCGGATGATGGGGGCGCTGCGATGACCACACGGCGTGGAATCCTGTCGATCGTCGCGACCGTCGTGGTGTTCGTCGCGGCGCTCGCCTACGTCGCGACCGGGGTGCTGGGGACCAGTCCGACCGCGCGGACGACGACGATGTCGATCAGCGCGCCGACGTCCAACGGGCTGCACACCGGGTCCGCCGTGCTCTACCGGGGAGTCCCCATCGGCAACGTCACGTCGGTGGCGGACAGCGGCACGGCGATCGAGATCACCGCCGAATTCGATGCGGCGTACCAGATCCCGATCGGGAGCAGCTTCGTCATCGAGAACCAGTCGATGATCGGTGAGAGCGGACTGTTCGTCTACCCGGACGAGAGCGACGACGGACCGGTCGTCGCCGACGGGCAGCAGCTGACGGCGACGGCCGCGGCGACCCCGGCGTCGGTGCCTGAGCTCCTGGGCTCCACCCAGCGACTGCTCGACCAGGTCGATCCCGCACTCGTGAACGAGCTCGTCGACACCATCTCGACGGCACTCGCGGGCACGGACGAGGCGATCGACCGGCTGACCCCCGCCGCGGAGGTGTTGGCGGCGACGATGATCCATTCGCAGCCGGCGCTGGTCAACATCATCAGTGACTCCTCCTCGCTGATCCAGCGTGGTGAGTGGGTGGGCCCGTCGACCCGGCCGATGAGGCCGGAACTGGAGATGACCGGCGACGAGCTGCGGAAGGTGATCGTCAAGGTCCGCCGATTCGCCGACTACACCAACGGAGGGCAGATCATCCGCGAACGCTGGCGACCGGTTCTCGACCGCGGCGCCGCCCTCGCCACCGAGTACTCACCACAGGCAGGGGACTTCGCGGAGACGTTGCTGCCCTCGATGCGCAGCTACGGGAGCCTGCTCTCCACCGTCGACATCGCATCCCTCGTCGAGCAGGCGATGGGTGCGGCGCCGGACGGCAGCCTGCACCTGAACGTGACCGTCCCGAACTGAGACAGATCGGAGCTCCACCATGACCATCGACAGCCGAACGAACCTCGACGGGGACACACAGGACACCACCTCGGCGGACGACCACTCGGCGAAGTCCGCGGTGGTCGACGCACCGAAGAAGAAGAAAAAGAAGAAGAAGGCCGGAGCCGCGAAGAAGCCCGAGAAGCTCACGGCGGGAGCTCGATTCACGGAGTACTCGAATCCGAGGAAGCATCCGGTCGTCGTCGCACTCGCCGCGGTCTGCGCGGTGGCGCTGGTCGTGGCGGGCGTGCTCGCGGTGCTCCTGGACCGGAGGTCGGACGAGCTCGCCGCGGCCCAGCAGGCCGCCCGGGACGCGCAGACCGCCGAGGACGTCGCCGGCTCCTACGCCGTGGGTGCCGCCCAGTTCGAGTTCGGCAACCTCGACCCGTGGTCGGCCGCGCTCAAGGACGGGACCGCCCCCGAACTGACGTCGCGTTTCGACGTCGCGGTGCAGACTCTGACGCCACTGATCCAGGAGGTGCAGTGGTCGCAGACGGCGAAGCTGATCGCCGCGACGACGGTCGACGTCCGGGACGACAGCGAGTTCGTCGTCCAGGTGTTCGTGTCCACGCACATGACGAGCACGCAGAATCCCGAGGGGATCAACACGGTCACCCCGTACACGATCACCCTCGACCGCGACGACGACTGGCTGATCACCGACGTCGCCGGTATCGCCGGGACCGCACAGGACGGGTCGATCGGCACCGGCAGCCCCGACGCGCTGCCCGCCGATCCGTCCTCACCGGGAGCCGACGCGCCTGCCGCACCGGCACCCGCCCCGGCCCCGTGACGTCCGCGGTCCGGACATCCGATGCGCGCTGGTCGGTCGCCCTGCTCGGGGCGGCGGTCGTGGCCGCGGTCGCGATGGTGATGCCGTGGGTGCGTGGCCGCGGGACCGTGGTTCCCGACTCGTCCGACCTCACCGCCGCGGACGTGGAGCGGCCCGGGGTCGCCGTGGAGATGTCGGGTCAGGGGGTCGACGGGACCGCCGGGTCGGTGCTGCTCGCGTTGGCGTGCGCGCTGGTCGTGATCGCGCTGTGGCGTGCGAACCCGCAGTACCGACCGGTGTGGGCGGGCTACCTCACGATCGTCGTCGCGGCGGTGGCCGCCGCGACGGCGTTCTGGTTCGTCGGCGACGACGATCTCTGGTCCGGGACGTTCGGACCCGGGGTGGACGTCCAGTCGGATTCGGTGGTCCTGACCGTGTGGCCGTGGATCGCATTGGTGTGCTTCGCCGTTGCGGTCGTGGTCGGTGTTCTGGTGGTGCCGCGCCGGGTGCGGGGGCGGGATGTATCGGCACGCGATCGGGAACCGTCAGGGCACTCCGGCTGAGCGCTCCTCGAGTGTCCTGACTGTGTGTGCGGCGGCCGTCCGGGTGTGTAGCTCGGGATCCGGACCTCCTGTGGCCTCGTCGGTCCGCCGAGAATCGGGGTCGGCGCCACCGCGCGCGGCGGCCAGCTCACGGAGGTACGGAGTGCTGATCCCGGCGGGCCGACACCGATCGCCTACTCCGTCGGGAGCGCGGCAAAATCCCGCTGCGCTTTCTTGTACCACTTCAGTCCCGACACCGGGCGCCGCCACCGACTCTTCATCGCAGCGGCCGCATCACGGTGTAATTCGTCACCGGCAGCGACAGCGTCCTTCAGGTGGCGATCCTGGGCGTGGATGACCTCGTTCGCGTCCTCACCGTGGTGGGCGGTGTCGCACGGGCCTCCGAGGTCCCGGCACGTCATCGTCTTCATGGCCTGCTCCATTGTCAGAACCAACGGTCTGGCCCGTCGATCGTTGGTTCGAGCGTATGAGCGTCCCGACTGCTGTCGCTTCTCGATTCCTGATCGGTTCGCGAGCAGTCTTGGTTGGCGTGTCCGGCGTACCTGATCTCTTGTAGTTGAGCGGAACAGACTCAACCTTCTATACGTTGGAGATGGTGACACCGCCTCGAGTCAGCCTAGGCTCGACGGCGAGACCGACACGTCACCGCCCCGCGGTGACACGACGCCTTCCAAAGGGGTGACCAGTGGACTCGTTCTCTCCAACCACCAAGACTCAGGCTGCCCTGACGGCCGCCCTGCAGTCCGCATCCGCCGCAGGCAACCCGGACATCCGTCCGGCGCATCTGCTGGCCGCACTGCTCGACCAGACCGACGGCATCGCGTCGCCGCTGCTCAAGGCTGTCGGAGTCGACCCGGCCGTCGTGCACCGCGAGGCGCAGACGCTCGTCGACCGGCTGCCCAGCGCGACCGGCGCCACCACCCAACCGCAGCTCGGACGCGAGGCCATCGCCGCGCTGACCGCCGCCCAGCACCTCGCGACCGAACTCGACGACGAGTACGTCTCCACCGAGCACGTGCTCTTCGGGCTCGCGTCCGGTGACTCCGATGTCGCGAAGCTGCTGAACGGGCACGGCGCCACCCCGCAGGCCCTGCGGGACGCGTTCACGACCGTCCGCGGTAGCGCCCGCGTCACCAGCCCCGACCCGGAGGGCAGCTACCAGGCGCTGGAGAAGTACTCGACCGATCTGACCGCCCGCGCCCGCGAGGGCAAGCTGGACCCCGTGATCGGCCGCGACACCGAGATCCGCCGTGTCGTGCAGGTGCTCAGCCGTCGGACCAAGAACAACCCCGTCCTCATCGGTGAACCCGGTGTCGGCAAGACCGCCATCGTCGAGGGGCTCGCCCAGCGCATCGTCGCGGGCGACGTCCCCGAATCGCTGCGCGGCAAGACCGTCATCTCCCTCGACCTCGGTTCGATGGTCGCGGGTGCGAAGTACCGTGGCGAGTTCGAGGAGCGACTGAAGGCCGTCCTCGACGACATCAAGAACTCCGCGGGCCAGGTCATCACGTTCATCGACGAACTGCACACCATCGTCGGCGCCGGCGCGACCGGTGAGTCCGCGATGGACGCAGGCAACATGATCAAGCCGATGCTCGCCCGCGGTGAGCTGCGACTGGTCGGCGCGACCACCCTCGAGGAATACCGGAAGTACATCGAGAAGGACGCCGCGCTCGAACGCCGCTTCCAGCAGGTGCTCGTCGGCGAGCCGTCCGTCGAGGACACCGTCGGCATCCTGCGCGGACTCAAGGAGCGGTACGAGGTGCACCACGGCGTGCGCATCACCGACTCCGCGCTCGTCGCGGCGGCGACCCTGTCGGACCGGTACATCACCTCGCGCTTCCTGCCGGACAAGGCGATCGACCTCGTCGACGAGGCCGCGTCCCGGCTGCGGATGGAGATCGACTCCCGGCCCGTCGAGATCGACGAGGTCGAGCGGAAGGTCCGCCAGCTCGAGATCGAGGAGATGGCGCTGACCAAGGAGACCGACGCCGCCTCCCAGGACCGTCTCGCCAAGCTCCGAGAGGAACTGGCCGACGACCGCGAGAAGCTCAGCCAGCTCAACGCCCGCTGGCAGAACGAGAAGCAGGCCATCGACTCGGTCCGCGGGATCAAGGAGCAGCTCGAGGAACTGCGCGGCGAGTCCGAGCGTGCCGAGCGCGACGGCGACCTCGGCAAGGCCGCCGAACTGCGCTACGGCCGCATCCCCGAGCTGGAGAAGAAGCTCGCCGCTGCGGTCGAGGCGTCCGGTGGCGCCTCCGACGGCGACGTCATGCTCAAGGAGGAGGTCGGCCCCGACGACGTCGCGGACGTCGTCGCGGCGTGGACCGGGATTCCGGCCGGCCGGATGATGGAGGGCGAGACCGCCAAGCTGCTCCGGATGGAGACCGAACTCGGCAAGCGAGTCGTCGGCCAGTCGGAGGCCGTCCAGGCCGTGTCGGACGCGGTGCGCCGCGCCCGTGCCGGGGTGGCGGACCCGAACCGGCCGACCGGCTCGTTCCTGTTCCTCGGCCCGACCGGTGTCGGCAAGACCGAGCTCGCGAAGGCCCTTGCGGACTTCCTGTTCGACGACGAGCGCGCGATGGTGCGGATCGACATGTCGGAGTACAGCGAGAAGCATGCGGTCGCACGGCTCGTCGGCGCGCCTCCCGGCTACGTCGGCTACGAGTCTGGTGGCCAGCTGACCGAGGCTGTGCGCCGCCGTCCTTACTCCGTCGTGCTGTTCGACGAGGTCGAGAAGGCGCACCCGGACGTGTTCGACATCCTGCTGCAGGTGCTCGATGACGGCAGGCTGACGGACGGGCAGGGTCGCACCGTCGACTTCCGCAACACCATCCTGATCCTCACCTCGAACCTCGGTGCGGGTGGCGACCGGGAGCAGGTGATGGCGGCGGTCCGGTCGGCATTCAAGCCGGAGTTCGTGAACCGGCTGGACGACGTGGTTGTCTTCGATCCGCTGTCGGAGGAGCAACTGGAGTCGATTGTCGACATCCAGCTCGGCCAGCTCGCCACGCGGTTGCAGGCCCGCAGGCTCACGCTCGACGTGTCGCCCGCGGCCCGGATGTGGCTGGCGGTTCGGGGCTACGACCCGCTGTACGGCGCGCGTCCGCTGCGCAGGCTGATTCAGCAGGCGATCGGCGACCAGCTGGCGAAGAAGCTGCTCGCCGGTGAGGTGCACGACGGCGACACGGTGCCCGTCGGTGTCTCCGAGGACGGGGACCACCTCGTGCTCGGCTGATGTGAAAGGGGGTGGCGCCCCGCAGGGCGGGGCGCCGCCGCGCACAGACGCACGGTCCTGGAGGGGGAATGAGGACCGTGCGTCTGTGTTTGACGCATCCGGTCGATGCCTCGTGAGGGGCGAGGCATGCTGCGCCGAATGCGATGCGGTGCCCTCAGGGCACTCGATCGAAACTATCGGCATCATTCGTGTGGATCAACCGCTCGGGCGAGTCTCGATTGAGACACATGTCACGCCTGTCTCTTGAGACAAATCGGGCCGACATGTGATTCGCGGGGTGAGGCGGACGCCACATTGCCCGCGGATGACACTCCAGGTCCCCCGCTCGCCGGTAATGTGCGCTAGCAACTCCGCAGGCAAGGTTTCTGCGTGGGTAAGGCAGTGCACGGGGATGTACCGCCGGTCGGGGGATGGCAGTGCGTCGGGGATGCAGTGCTCGAAGGGGACACAGGGGGCAACGGCAATGGTCGTCAACAGGAGCGGACGTCCGCAGAAGACAGCGATGATCATCGCGCGGCGCATCGTGGGGGAGATTCACCGTCGCGGACTCGTGCGCGGCGACAAACTGCCGTCCGAGCGGCTCATGCTGGACGAGTACCAGGTCGGTCGAGGCACCCTGCGGGAAGCGCTGCGCTATCTCGAACTGTCCGGCGCGATCTCCCTCAAGCCCGGGCCCGGAGGTGGCCCCACGGTGGAGAAGCCCGACGGAAGCCACCTGATGAACAGCCTCGGACTGCTCCTGCAGTTCGAGGGCGCACCCTTCTCGACGATCGTCGAGGCCCGCGCCGGGCTCGAGCCGATGGCCGCCCGCCTCGCAGCCGAGCGGATCACCGACGAGCAGTGCAGGGTTCTCGCCGACGCGGTTACGAAGATGGGGGAGAATCTGCGTGACCTCGAGGTGTTTCTCGAAACGAACAAGGTGTTCCACGACGTCATTGCAATGGCCTCGGGCAACGCCTTGTTCGGCTACCTGATCGACGCCGTCGACGGAATCTTCGAAGGCGTGGCCATCGGCGTCGAGTACCCAACCCAGAGGCGTACCAAGGTGTACCAGGCGCACGTCGCCATCCACGACGCGATCGACGCAGGCGACCCTGCTGCCGCCGAGGACGCGATGCGCTCCCATGTCCAGGAGTTGACCGCGTACCTGCGCAAGAAGTTTCCCGGCGCGATGGCGCAGCCGATCACCTGGGGCGCGATGCAGTAGTTCGGCGCTTCGTGGCGCCCCGCGTGCCGAAGCGTGACCACCCGCGTCGGGAACGATCGCGGATCCCGAGTTCGTCGCGCATTCATCAGGAATCGTCTGGTCCATCAGCCTGGAATGCTATAAACATAATCATAGATTATGGTGGCTGTTGACTCCGGTGGGCGGGGGAAGGCCTTACCTGTGGAGGTGCGAGCAGTGGGACGGGTGAACCTTCGTCCGCAGAAGACGGCGATGCTGGTGGCGCAACGGATCGTCGAGGACATCAACAGGCGTGGGAACAAGGTCGGTGACCGGCTGCCTCCGGAGCGCGTGATGCTGGAGGACTACGATATCGGTCGGGGCACGCTTCGCGAGTCGCTCCGGTTCCTCGAGCTGCAGGGTGTCATCGCCCTCAAGCCCGGCCCGGGCGGCGGGCCGATCGTCCAGCAACCGGACAGTGTCGGCCTCGAGACGGCGATCACGCTGTTGCTGCAGTTCGAGAATGCGCCGTTCCGCTCGATCGTCGAGGCGCGGACCGCGTTGGAGCCGATGATGGCCAAGCTCGCTGCCGAGCGGATGAGCGCCGAGCAGTTGGCGACGCTGAAGCACTCGGTCGACCACATGCGTGCGAACCTCGACGACGACGAGATCTTTCTCGAGATGAGCCGCCTGTTCCACGACACCACCGCGCAGGGGTCGGGCAACGCGCTCTTCGGATATCTCATCCATGCGCTCCTGGACATGCTGGACGGCTCGGCGATGGGGATGGAGTATCCGGAGCGGCACCGCGTCGCCACCTGTGACATTCACGAGAAGATCTACCTCGCGGTGGCGGCGGGTGATCCCGAGGCCGCGCTGGCTGCGATGGAGGAGCACATCGCTGGAATCTGGCGCTACGAGGAGAAGCATTACCCGCAGGTCCTCGACACCCCGATTGCCTGGGGTGTGCGGGGCTGATTCGCGCCCGTTCCGTTACTCCCCGAAAGGCGGAGGCAACCTGAGGTTGCCTCCGCCTTTCTCTGTAATGAGAAGGGAGAATGACCTTTTCGCTGTTCGGACTCCGATGGATCAGCGCTCCCTCTTTGTCGAAGTGTGTTGACAACCACACATATGATGCGCATCATATGTGGTGATTTGAGTCACTGACCGGGTGTTGTCACATGCGGCCACGAAGGGTGGAGAGCGGACATGACAAGAGTGCGAATCAGGGCAATCGGAGCCGGGATGGTGGCCTGCCTCGCCGCGGTCGCCGTCGCAGGATGCGCGGAATCGGCGTCGGCCGGCAACGGCGGCGGCTCGGGCCTGGAGTACGGGGCGTCGAAGGAGGGCTACGTCGCCGCGTTCGAGGATGTCGAGCCGATCGTCCTCCACACGCAGTCGCCCTCGTCGAAGGGGTCGACCACCGGCCGGCCGGTCGAGGCGTACCTGGAGTCGATCACGGAGTGGTCGGGCGGCAAGATCACCTTCGACATCGCATACGCGAATGCGATTGCCGCACCGGCTGATATCGACGATGCGCTGCTCGACGGCAGGCTCGACCTCGCGCACATCATCCCGCAGTACGACCCGTCGGAGTACCCGGCGAGCGCGGCGCTCACAGAGTCCGCTTATCTGGCGAAGCAGACGCCCGTCGTCGGTGTCCTGCAGTCCAACGCGTGGGCCAACGACGTCGCATTCGGCACTCCCGAGATCGTGGCGGAGTACGAGAACAGGGGAATGAAGCTGCTTCTCCCCGAATACAACTCGGGATCCAACGGGCTGTTCTGCGCAACCCCCAGGAATGATCTTCCGTCGCTGCACGGTGCGCAGGTCACCGCCAGTGGGCGCTCGATCAGCGCCGAGGTCACCGCACTCGGCGCGAGTCCGGTGACCATGCCGTACACCGAGCTGTACGAGGCGCTGCAGCGCAAGGTTGCGGACTGCGCGGTCACGACGTTCACCGTCGGCACGATCGGCGGGTTCCTCGGCGCCGCGCCGCACGCCGTCATCGACTCGTCGGCGAGCTTCGCGAACGGGTGGGGCGGCATCGCCATGAGTCAGCAGGCATGGGACTCACTTCCGCTCGTTGCTCAGCAGCTGATCTGGGATCGCGTGACCGTCTTCATGAAGTCGAACGTCGAGGACAAGGTGTTCGCCAACACGGTGGCGGGCTCGAAGGAGATCCTTGCCGCGGGTGGCGGCGTCGGCACGTTCGCGCCTGATGCTGCGGCAGCGATCAATGCCGAGCAGGACAAGCTCCTCGACGGTGTGCGCACAGGTAAGACCTTCGACGACGGCGATGCATTCGTATCGCGGATGCAGGACTCGGCCGCCGAATGGCTCTCGACGCTCGAAGCTCTCGGATACACCGACGAGGTCGACTACGACGGGTTCGCCGAGTGGTACGCGCCCGGCAAGGTCGATCTCACCGACTACACGGAGAAGGTCTACGAGCAGATCTTCCTTCCCCATCGCCCGTCCTGACCTCGTTCACCGCCACACCCCGCAGGAGAAGACATGGCCCAGCCACTTCAATGTCCGGTCAGCCACACCGATTACACGCGCGAGAGCGAGATATACGGCCACTACGCGTTGCTGGACGCGGAGCGGGAGAAGGACCGCTTCCACTTCAACGACACGACCGACCGCGGATTCTGGATGCTCACCCGCTACGAGGACGTGCTCGCCGGCTTCCAGAACTGGCAGGAGTGGACGACCGACGTGCGGACGGCGCTCTTTCCCAAGAGCGGCATCCCGCTGCTGCCGCAGGACCTCAACGGTGAGGCGCACCAGAAGTTCCGGAAGATCATCAACCCCTTCTTCGCGCCCGCGGCCGTCAAGCGCATGTCGGAGCTGGCCCACTCGCGGTGCATCGAGCTGATCGAGGAGATCCGCGACCAGGGACACTGCAACTTCGTCGCGGAGTTCGCGATTCGGTATCCGACCGACCTGTTCCTCGCCCTGCTCGGGCTGCCCGTGACCGACGGGGAGTTCTTCCTCCCGTGGAGCGAGAACATGCTGAACTGCATGCTCCAGGGTGATGTCGAGGGGGCCGGTGTCTGGCAGGCCAAGATCCTCGCGTACTTCGACAAGGCAGTGGAGGAGCGCCGCGCGAACCCGCTCGATCCGACGGAGGACATGGTCACCCGTCTTCTCGAGGCGGAGATCGACGGACAGCCTCTGACCAAGGACGACATCCTCACCACGTGTCTGTCGATCATGCTCGCCGGGCTCGACACCACGCGATCTGCGCTCGGCTACATCTTCGCGCATCTCGCGTCGCACGACGCGGATCGGCAGATGCTGGTCGACGACCCCGATCTCACCAAGGATGCGGTGGAGGAGTTCATTCGCCTCTACCCGCTGGTGATCCAGGCGGGCCGGGAAGTGCAGGAGTCCACAGACTTCCACGGGCTCGAGATGCAGCAGAAGGACGTGATCTGGCTCGGGATCGGTTCGGCCAACCGAGATCCGCGCATGTATCCCGACCCCGACTCCTTCGTGCTCGGCAGGCCCGGGCTCAACCGGCACCTTGCGTTCGGGGCCGGACCGCACCGGTGCCTCGGAATGCACCTGGCGCGGCTGGAACTGGCAGCGGTGCTCGAGGAGTGGCACAAGCGGATTCCGAACTACCGGATCAAGGGCAGTGAGCCTCTGATCGAGCGCGGGTCCCAGCTGACTCTCGAGAACCTCGAACTGGAATGGGAGGTCTGATCATGACGGAGGAGAGCATTGCGACGGCAGAAGGCGCTGCGGGCTCGCTCGCCGTCGCCCAGGGCAAGTGTCAGGGCCACGGTCGGTGCTACGCGGTGGCGCCGGACCTGCTGACCGATGACGAGGAGGGCTTCGTCGCCCAGGCCGGCCAGGTGCTGCCGATCAGTGTCGCACTGGCGGAGCAGGCACGGGCGGCAGCCGACGCCTGCCCCGAGTGGGCGATCGACTACCGCGTGAGCTGACCGCTGTTCTCGGGTCCGAGCCGCCTGGCGGTCGACAGGTCGGCATCACCGTGCACGGCGATGGTGAGCGACTCGAACTGTGCGGTGCCGAAATCGGTTAGGCACTCGGCTGCGTAGGTTCCCCAGCCGAGTGCCGACCGTCCGGACCCGAGTGCGGTGTAGAGAAAGTAGCACCGCAGGGACACGATTCCGGATTCCTGGGCCTCGATCTCGGGCTGGCACACGAAATGGCGCTTGTCGCTGGTATCCCGTTCGCGGGCGGCGGCGAAGAATCCGCCGATTGCACTCCGTCCGCGATACTCGGCGCTCGGGGTCCGGAGGATCCCGGTGCGGGTGAACAACAGGGACAGCCGCTGGGGGTCCGGGTCGTCGAGCGCGCCGGCGTACCGGTGCATCAGGTCGCCCGCTGCTCGATGGGCTTCGAGCACGGCCACGCGTTCGGTGAGGACGTTCAGTGCGGTGAGCACGCCGTCGGTCATGGATCTCCTCCTGTGCGGTCGATTGCCGCGGACGGTGGTGTGATCTAGATTTCATGCATATTGTTATCAGGTAAATAGTCCATTGGGGAGTGTCTCGGGTGAACAGATTCGACGGTCGGGTAGCAGTGGTCACCGGCGGCGCCGACGGCATCGGGGCGGCCGTCGTCCGGGGTCTGCACGCGGAGGGTGCCGCCGTCGTGATCGCCGACGTACAGCACGGTGCCGGTACGACACTCGCCGAGAAACTGGGCCCGCGGGCGGTGTTCGTCCGCACCGACGTGTCGAACGATGACGACGTCGCAGCGGCCGTGGACTCGGCGGTAGACAGCTTCGGCCGCCTCGACATCATGTTCAACAACGCCGGGGTGATGGGTGTCCTCGGGCCGATCGACCGCACGCCGCTCGCCGAGGTGGACGCAACGATCGCGGTCAACCTGCGTGGCGTCATCTGTGGCTGCAAGCACGCCGCACGGATCATGAAGCCGCAGGGATCCGGCGTGATCATCTCGACGTCGAGTCCCGGCGGCATGCTCGGTGGCGTCGGCCCTCACGTGTACAGCGCGACCAAGGCCGCGGTCATCGGGCTGACGAACTCCGTCGCGGCAGAGTTGCGGCCCTACGGGATCCGGGTCAACACGATCGTGCCGGGCGCGGTGGTCTCGCAGATGACGGCGACCGTCGTCGCGGACGGCGACCTCGCCGGAGCGGAGGCGGCACTGGGAGCGTCCGCGCTGATCGACCGGGCGTTGCAGCCGACCGACGTCGCGGCCGGGGTGCTGTACCTGGCGAGCGACGCCGCGGCCTACGTCACCGGCGTGACACTGCCGGTCGACGCCGGGATGACCGGAGTGTTCGGGAGTTCCCCCTATACGAGTGGCCGATACGAGGACCCGGTCACGCTGCTGGAGGCCGGCCGCACCCGCACGGCCGGTTGACCGCGACAACCACGTAGTCGTCAACAGAAGAGGAGATGGTCGCATGCTGACCGGAAAGCGAATCCTGGTCACCGGCGGTGCCCAGGGAATGGGCCGGGAGATCGCCGTGGAGGCGGCGAGGCAGGGCGCCGAGTACGTCAGCGTGGCGGACCTGAACGTGGAGGGCGCCAAGGAAGCCGTCCGAGAGATCGAGGCGCTCGGCGTGTCGGCGCAGGCGATCAAGGTCGACCTCGCCGACGGCGCGGAGGTGCGCGCGATGATCGAGGCCGCGGTCGCCGGCGGCGGCGGACTCGACACCCTGGTCAACAACGCGGGGGTCATGGAGGGCACGTTCGCGGAGGATGCGTCCTTCGAGGGGCTCCCGGAAGACGTGTGGGACACAGTGTTCGACATCAACGTCAAGTCCGTGTGGCTCGCGTCGAAGTACGCAGCACCACACCTGAGGGCGTCCGGGCGTGGTCCGTCGATCATCAACGCCGCATCGGTCGCGGGCATGGTCGGCTACGTGAGCACGGCGTACCCCGCAAGCAAGGCGGCGGTGATCCAGTTGACACGGACCACGGCGATCGCATTGTCGCCGGACGTGCGGGTCAACGCCTTCGCACCCGGATCCATCGAGACGCCGATGAGCCAGGGCTTCCTGGACGCGGCCGCGCCGGAGGACCGGGACGCCCGACTGCTCGGCATGACCGGCGCGCACCTGATCCCCCGATTCGGCACCAGCGGCGAGATCGCCAAGGTCGTGGCGTTCCTCGCCTCCGACGACGCCTCGTTCCTCACCGGCATCGTGGTACCGGTCGACGGGGGAACCACCGCGTGGCGCGGACACCGAAGCCGGTGATCGGGGTGACCGCCGCCGTGGCGGGCGTCGGGGAGTCGGAGTTCGGCCGGTCGGTCGACCGTCCTCTGGACCGGCTGGTGATCGACGCGTGCCGGGCGGCCCTCGCCGACGCGGGCCTGGCGGCGTCCGATGTCGACGGTGTGGTCGCGACCGCGCCGTGGCCGGGTCCGGACACGGTCTCCCAGGCCCTGGGGATCCAGCGCGACCACACCGCCTCGCCGGGGATTCCGGCGGGTGCGGGCCCGGTCGCGGCGATCGAGGCGGCCCGCCTCGCCGTCGAATCCGGCCGCGCCTCTGCGGTGCTCGTGTACTACGGCTACGCGGGGTCGAAGCCGGGCGGGCCGTACGCCTTTCACGCGCACGATCCGGTCAAGGCGAGTCTCGAGATGCCGTTCGGCTGGTATGGACAGCCCGTGTACTTCGCGGCGTGGGCGCAGCGCTACCTGCACACCTACTCGGTTTCGCCGGACGAACTGGGCTCGATCGCGATCGCGAACCGGAAGTGGGCACAGCTGACGCCGGGCGCCCAGCGCGCCAAGCCACTGAGTGCCCAGGACTACCTGGCGAGCCCGATGATCGCGTCCCCGTTGCGGGCCGCGGACTGCTGCCTGATCACCGACGGAGCGGGCGCGGTGGTCGTCACCACCACGGACCGGGCGCGTGATCTGCGCACCCCGCCGGTGCTCGTTGCCGGATCCTCGACGGTGACCTTCGGGCCCGCGATGACCTCCTACTTCACCCAGGCGCCGGATCTCTGCAGCTTCGGATCGTCGCGTTCCGGACCGCGCGCGTTCGCCGAGGCCGGACTGCGGCCCGCCGACATCGACGTCGCGGAGATCTACGACTGCTTCAGCATCTCGCAGGCCATCCAGCTGGAGGATCTCGGATTCTGCGACAGGGGAGGGGCATTCGGGTTCACGGCGGACGGGAACACCGAGCCGGGTGGCGCGCTTCCGGTGAACACCCACGGTGGTCATCTCGCCTACGCCTACATCCCCGGCATCGTGCACGTCATCGAGGCGGTCCGCCAGCTACGGGGGGAGCGGGGCGCCGCGCAGGTCCCGGATGCGCGGACCGCCCTGGTCGCGGCGCTCGCCGGCGGCGAGCACTCCACCCTGATCCTGACGGAGGACCGCTGACATGACAGAACCGACGCGGGGCGAGACGGTGGTGGCCCCGGCCGTGCCCGATCATCCCCCTGCCACGGACCTGCCCGACCTGCAACCGTTCTGGGACGCAGCCGGTCGCGGCGAACTGGTCCTGCCACGGTGCCCGGAGTGCGAATCGTGGCAGTGGTATCCCGGCCCGGGTTGCCCCTGTGGCCACACCGGGGAGTTCGAGTGGTGCGGAGTCCGTGGGACCGGCGTGCTGTACACCTTCACCAGGGTCGAGCGGGCGTTCCTCCCCGGTGGATCCGGCCGGCCGTACACGGTCGCGCTGGTAGAGCTCGACGATGCGCGCGGCGTGCGGCTGGTGACCGATCTGGTCGGACCGGGGTCGGATGCACCGCGCATCGGTGCCCGGGTCACGTTGTCCCCGAGCGTGTTCGACACCCATACCCTGCCCACCTTCGCGTTGGTGGGCCACGACGAGGAGGCTGCTCCGCGATGAGACTGTCACTGCGCTACGACATGCGGGCGCCCGAGATCGGCGCGCCCGCAGCCGATCTCTACAAGGCGGCCGTCGAACAGGCCGCCTGGGGCGACACACACGGGTTCGAGACCGTGTACATCGCCGAGCACCACGGGGCCGAGGACGGCTACTGCGCGTCGCCGATGATCCTCGCCGGCGCGATGCTGGGCCGGAGTACGCGGATCCACGTGCACTTCTCCGCGCTGGTCGCCGTTCTGCACGACCCGCTCCGCCTGGCCGAGGATCTGGCGACACTCGATCTGATCGGTCGCGGCCGCGTCGAGATGACGATGGGTATCGGCTACCGGCCCGACGAGTTCGAGATGTTCGACGTCCCGATGAAGCGTCGGGTGAAGATCCTCGAAGAGATCATCGACACCCTGGACAAGGCGTGGACCGGTGAGCCGTTCGAGTTCCGGGGACGCACCGTCCGGGTTCGGCCGATGCCGGTGACCCGCCCGCGTCCCCCGATCTACATCGGCGGCTCGGCGGACCCCTCGGCCGCCCGCGCCGCCCGACTCGGGGACAACTACTACCCTGCCGGGTCCGACAAGGATCGCCTGTACGGCCTCTTCGAGGCGGAGTGCGTGCGCCTCGGTCGCCCGGTGCCGCCGCGGCCGGCGCCCGCAGGGCCACTGTTCTTACACGTCACCGACGACCCGGAGCGGGACTGGCAGCGCCTGGCGCCGCATCTCATGTACACCACCAACATGAATGCACAGTGGGCGAAGGAACGGGGGACCGGGACCACCGGATACAAGTTCGTCGAGTCGATCGACGACCTGAAGACGCTGCCCGACTTCGTCGTCCTGACCCCTGACCAGTGCGTCGATCTCGCGCGGTCGCGTGGCGACGACTCCGAGCTGATGTTCCAGCCCCTGATGGGCGGGCTGCCGCCCGAGATCGGTTGGCAGAGTCTGGAACTGTTCGCATCCAAGGTGCTTCCGCGGCTCGAGGAGAGCGGACTGCGGGAAGCCGGCGCCGGCAGGTCGTAGCGCACATGTGGCTGAAGGGCACACCTTCATGCGGGTGGACCGCGTGAAGGTGCCCTTCAGCCTTTCGCGCTCGGCCTCGTGCCGGCGTGCAAGGGTCAGGGGCGGTGCGGATCCGCGCGCTGCACCGGCGGAGCGGTCTTCCAGTCCGGCAAACCGAATTCCGGCGTTCCGACGACGGCCCTGCCCCCGGAGAGGTGGGTCCACTGGGCGTGGTTGAGCTGGTGGATGGTGAAGCAGGCGTCGAGTGCGTTGGTGAAGCCCATCGCGTCCTGGCTCTGGTTGACCGATTCCTTGACGAGCAGCGCGGCCATGGTCGGCACCTGCGCGATTCGGCGGGCGAAGTCGAGGGTCCGGTCGCCCAGTTCGTCGGCGGGGAACACCTTGCTGACCATGCCGAGCGCGCGGGCGTCCTCGGCATCGAGGCAGTCGCCGGTGAGCAGGAGCTCCTTGGCCTTGCGCGGGCCGAATTCCCAAGGATGGCCGAAGTACTCGACGCCGCACATGCCGAGTCGGCTCGCGACGACGTCCGCGAACTGGGTGCCCTCCGCGGCGACGATGAGGTCACACGCCCACGTGAGCATCAGGGCGGCGGAGAAGACGTTCCCGTGGACCTGCGCGATGGTGATCTTGCGCAGGTTGCGCCACCGCCGGGTGTTTTCGTAGAAGTAGTGCCACTCCTGGTGGAACCGGGACTCGACGGCGTCGTGGGTGGCGCCGGTGCAGGTGTAGGACCAGTGCTGGTCCGGTCCGGGATTGCGCTCGGCCTGGTAGTCGGAACTGCCGAGGTCGTGCCCGGAGGAGAAGACCGGTCCGTCGCCCGCCAGGATGACGACGCGGACGGTGTCGTCGGCCTCGGCGCGCAGGAAGGCCTCGGTCAGCTCGACCAGCAACCCCCGGTTCTGGGCGTTGCGATACTTGGGTCGGTTCAACACGATTCGGGCGATCGTGCCGTCGTCGTGTGTCTCGTAGCGAAGGTACTTGTAGGCCACCGGAGTGGTGGGATCCGTGCCGACAGCGGTCATGGTTGGTCCTTTCCGGGTCAGACGGTCAGGGAGGACGTCTGGACTGTTGCGCGTGCCTTGTCGAGGAGGGCCTGGGACACGGCGTGGAAGCGTTGTCCCAGTGCTGCGTCGGCCTTGCCGGCGCAGGCGCGAGCATGGGTGCCCTCGAGGATGATCGCCAGCCGGTAGCAGGCGAGCACCTGGTACCAGTCGAACTCGGACATGTCCCGGCCGCTGACCGCGCCGTAGCGGGCGATCAGCTCGACCCGGGACGGCAGTCCGTCGAGGTGCTGTGCCAGTCCGACGGTGCGGGTCTCGCTCGGGTCGGGCCAGGTGGCGAGAAGGTGGCCGAGGTCGAGGAGTGGGTCGCCGACGGTGCCGAGTTCCCAGTCGACCACGGCGGCCACTGAAGGTCCGGTGCGGTCGAACATGACATTCCCGAAGTGGTAGTCGCCGTGGATGATTCCCTTGCGCCACGCCGACGGGCGGTGCGCGTCGAGCCAGGCGCCGATCTCGTCGACGCCGTCGAGGTCGGGTCCCGGCCAGCCGTCGAGTTCGCGGTACGAGTCGAGCTGCCTGCGCCAGCGGCCCACCTGCCGGTCGATCCAGCCGTCGGCGCGGGCGAGCTGCTCCGCGCCGAGGACAGCCGGATCGACCCGGCTCAGCGCCGCCGCGGCATCGATCATCGACAGTCCCATGGCGTGCTGCAGTTCGGCGGACGACGCGTGCGGCTCGGGGACCTCGGTGGTCGCGGTGAACCCCTCGATCGCCTCCATGACGAAGAAGAAGCAGCCCATCACCTCGAGGTCCTCGCACGATGCCACCAGGCGGGGATGGGGGACCTCGCTGCCTGCGAGTGCGGCGAGCATCCGCGCTTCGCGTCGCATCGTCTCGTCGCTGTTGGCGCGCTTGTGCAGTGGGGGGCGGCGGAAGACGTAGTCGGTACCGCTCCGGGAGAACTTGACCAGGATGTTCTGGGTGCCACCGGTCAGTGCGGCCACATCGGTGAGGGGCCCGGTTCCGATGCCGTTCCGATCCAGCCACGACGTCAGTGCGGCGACGTCCACCGGGTCCCGATCACTCATCGGATTCACCTCGTGTCTTCCATCTCGGGCGTGCGACGGCGGAGCCGTCGGTACTGCGTTCGATTGCAGAGTGATCTGGGGCACTCGCTCACCGCACCATACACATCCATGGCAACCATTGTCATGATTACCTTCACATTCCGGCGCATAGTTGTTATGGTTTCGGTCGACCGGCCCGAGCGTTCTCGTCAGCGGGCCCCGGCACCTCTGGTGCCCTTCAACAACATCCGAGCGTTCTCACCAGGTGGTGCAATGGGTATCGAAATGGTTTTGGACATGGCCTCGTCGGTCAATCCGGACAGGCTTGCCGTCGGACGTCGCGGTGCGGGAATGACCTACCGGCAGCTCGGCGACGTCGCGGCGGGTGGCGCGGCGGTCGTGGCCGAGCGCGGCGCAGCCCATCTGGTGTTCGTCGGTGTCAACGGCCCGGTGCTCCCGGCGCTGACCTTCGCGGCGGCACGGGCGGGCATTCCCCTCGCCCCGCTGAACTACCGGCTCGCCACCGACCAGTTGCGGGACCTGGTCACCCAGCTCGACCGTCCGATCGTCGTCACCGACCCGGCCTACCGGGACAAGCTCGACGGTGTCGCGGAGACCGTCTTGACAAGCGAGGAGTTCCTCGACCTCGCACGGGCCGCCGAGCCGGCGGAGCAGGCCCCGGTCCAGGATGACGCCACCGCGATCGTGCTGTTCACCAGCGGTACCACCTCCGCCCCCAAGGGTGTGCTGCTTCGCCACCAGCACCTGCTGTCCTACCTGTTCAACACGGTCGAGTTCGGTTCCGCCGACGAGGAGCACGCCACCCTCGTCAGCACCCCGCCCTACCACGTTGCCGGAATGGGCGCCGTGCTCAGCAACGTGTACGCCGGACGCCGGATGGTGCACCTTCCCGACTTCACGCCGCAGAACTGGCTCGACCTCGTCCGCGAGGAGGGCGTCACCAGCGCGATGGTGGTGCCCACGATGCTCGCCCGCGTCGTCGAACACCTGGACGGCGCGCCCGCGGACACCCCGGCGCTCGGCTCGCTGGCGTACGGCGGCGCGCGGATGCCGCAGCCCGTGCTCGAGCGGGCCCTCTCCGCGTTCCCCACCACAGGATTCGTCAACGCATACGGCCTGACCGAGACGAGCTCGACCATCGCGGTGCTCGGCCCCGACGATCACCGCGAGGCCCTCTCCGATCCCGCGCTGCGCGGACGCCTGGCCTCCGTCGGGCGCGTGGTCCCCGGCATGGAGGCCGAGATCCGGGACGAGGACGACACGACCGTCCTCGCTCCGGGTGAGACCGGGCTCCTGTGGGTGCGCGGCGCCCAGGTCAGCGGCGAGTACATGGGCAAGGGCTCGGCGCTCGACGCCGGCGGCTGGTTCCCGACCCGCGACCGCGCCCGCATCGAGGACGGCTACCTCTACATCGGAGGACGCGCGGACGACACCATCATCCGCGGCGGCGAGAACATCGCCCCCGCCGAGATCGAGGACGTGCTCGTCCGCCACGACGACGTCCGCGAACTCGCGGTCGTCGGTGTGCCGGACGACGAGTGGGGCGAGCGCATCTGTGCCGTGATCGTGCCGGTCGGCACCGAGCACGCCGATGCCGAGTCGATCCGCACCTGGTGCCGCGAGCGACTGCGCGGATCGCGCACCCCCGACGAGGTGGTCTTCGTGGACGAACTGCCCAAGACCGCCACCGGCAAGCTGGTCCGCCGCGACCTCGTCGCGCAGATCACCGAGCCGGCTGCCGGCTGACCCGGGAATCGTCTTCCCACTTCGATTTTCACCATCTGCTGGAGGATCCATGCGTAATGCCGTGATCGTCGACGTCGTTCGCTCGGCGTCGGGTAGGGGCAAGGTCGGCGGCGCGCTGTCCGACGTCCACCCGATCGACCTGCTCGCCGAGGTCCTGTGGGCACTGATGTCCCGCAACACCATCGACCCCGTGCTCGTCGACGATGTCATCGGTGGCACCGTCAGCCAGGCGTCCGAGCAGGCGGGCAACATCACCCGCTCGGCCATGCTCGCGGCGGGACTGCCCGAGACGACGCCCGCGACGACAGTCACCCGGGCGTGCGGGTCGAGCCAGCAGGCGGTGCACTTCGCCGCGCAGGGCGTCATCGCAGGCGCCTACGACGTCGTGATCGCCTGCGGCGTCGAGTCGATGAGCCGCGTCCCGATGGGCACCGCCCCGATGGGGAAGGACCTGGTCGGAGTAGGCCTGGCGCAGCGGTATCCGGAGGGTTGGGTCAGCCAGGGCGTGTCAGCCGAACTGGTGGCGAAGAAGTGGAACATCAATCGCGACGACGTCGACGCCTACGCGTACGAGTCGCACCGCCGGGCGGCAGCCGCCGCCGAGGCCGGCCACTTCGACCGCGAGATCGTGCCGGTCGCCGTGCCCGCGGGTGCGCACACCGCCGACGAGACGATCCGTGCCGCCACCACACTGGAGAGCCTGGGCGCGCTGCGTGCCTCCTTCCGCTCGGAGGCGGCGGAGCGGCGCTTCCCCGGACTGGGCTGGATGATCACGCCCGGCAACTCGTCGCCGCTGACGGACGCCGCCGCGGCCACGCTCATCATGTCGGAGGAGAAGGCCGCGGAGCTCGGGCTGACGCCCCGCGCCCGCTTCGTCGACTTCGCCGTCGCGGGCGACGACCCGCTGTACATGCTCACCGCGCCGATCCCGGCCACCCGCAAGATCCTCGATCGCACCGGACTCGCCATCGGGGACATCGACGTCTACGAGGTCAACGAGGCATTCGCGTCGGTGCCGTTGGCGTGGGCACGCGAACTCGACGCGGACCTCGGGCGCCTGAACCCGGCCGGTGGCGCCATCGCGCTCGGCCACGCGATCGGTGCGTCCGGTGTGCGACTGCTCGCCACGATGGTCGGCGAACTCGAGCGCACGGGCGGCCGTTACGGCCTGCAGACCATGTGCGAGCACGGCGGCATGGCGAACGCGCTCCTCGTCGAGCGAATCTGACCATCCGGCAACGTATCTCCCGACCGCAGTCAAGGAAGGCACACTCGTGAACATCAATGGCAAGGTCACCGTCGTGACCGGTGGTGCGTCCGGTCTCGGACTGGCGACCGCCCGGCAGTTGCTCGAGCAGGGGGCGAAGGTGGTCCTGCTGGACCTGCCGACGTCGAACGGTGCCGAGGTCGCGGCTGAACTGGGTGAGAACGCGCTCTTCGCGCCCGCCGACATCTGTGACGAGGCGGCCGTCACCGAAGCGCTCGACGCGGCGGAGAAGTTCGGTGAACTCCGGGCAGTGGTCAGTTGCGCGGGTACCGGCAAGTCGTTGCGAGTGGTCGGACGCCAGGGCGTGTTCCCGCTCGACGTGTTCACTCGCGTCGTCACGATCAACCTGATCGGCACGTTCAACGTGATCCGCCTGGCGGCCGAGCGGATGTCGTGGCTCGAACTCGACGGGGAGGAGCGCGGCGTGATCGTGACAACCGCCTCGGTCGCGGCGTTCGAGGGGCAGATCGGACAGGCCGCGTACGCGGCATCGAAGGCGGGCGTCGCCGGCATGACGCTGCCGCTGGCCCGCGACCTCGCCTCGCTCGCGATTCGGGTCGTCTCCATCGCCCCGGGTCTGTTCGACACCCCGCTGCTCGCTGGTCTGAACGACGAGGCGAAGGCGTCCCTCGGCGCGCAGACCCCGCACCCGAGCCGCCTGGGTGACCCGAAGGAATTCGGTTCCCTTGCAGTGCACATCGTGTCCAACCCGATGATCAATGGCGAGGTCGTGCGGCTCGACGGCGCCATTCGGATGGCAACGCGCTGATGTCCGCCGAGACGGTCGACAGCCGCGAGTGGGTCCTGCGCGCACGTCCCTCCGGACGCCCGCTCGACTCCGATGTCGAGCTGATCGCGCGCCCGCTCCCCACCCCCGAACCGGGCATGGTGCGCGTACACAACCTCGTGATGTCCGTCGAGCCGTACATGCGTGGCCGGATGGGCGGCGAATCGAACTACGCGGAGCCGTATCCGATCGGCGAACCACTGCGGGCCCCGACCGTCGGTCGGGTCACCGGGTCGGACGACCCGGCATTGCCC
This sequence comes from Rhodococcus gannanensis, assembly GCF_042681175.1. Taxonomy (NCBI): domain Bacteria; kingdom Bacillati; phylum Actinomycetota; class Actinomycetes; order Mycobacteriales; family Nocardiaceae; genus Rhodococcus; species Rhodococcus gannanensis. Next base: position 784,366 of record NZ_JBHUFB010000020.1, on the reverse strand, counting down.
GCCGGGGCGCTGGTCCTGCACGACTTCGGCTGGCGCGAACACACGCTCGTTCCGGTCGGGGAGTGCCGGGTCCTCGACGAGCACGGCATGGATCCCGCGGTACACCTGAGCGTGCTCGGCATCCCCGGGATGACCGCATGGATCGGCATCGACCGGATCGCACGGGTCGTCCCGGGTGACGTGGTGTTCGTGTCCTCCGCAGCCGGTGCGGTCGGGTCGACCGCCGTCCAGCTCGCCAAGATCCGGGGTGCACGGGTGATCGCGAGCGCGGGCTCGCCCGCGAAGGTGGACCTGGTCCGTGACCTCGGCGCCGACGTCGTGTTCGACCACCACGACGGTTCGATCACCCACCAACTGCGCGGGGCGCTCGAGGACCTCGGCGCGAGTGGCCTCGACGTGTACTTCGACAACGTCGGCGGCGACCACCTCGAGGCGGCGATCCGGGTGATCAACGATCACGCGCGTATCGCGCTGTGCGGGATGATCAGCATCTACAACGAGGCGACGCCGCAACCCGGGCCGAGCAATCTCATCAAGCTGATCTGGCGCCGGGCTCGGATGGAGGGGTTCCTGCTACGCGACCACCTGGACGCGCGGGACGAGTTCGAGGAACAGATGTCCGGGTGGATCCGGTCCGGCCTGGTCCGTCCGGTGCACACCGAGTTCGGCGGTGGGGTCGCGGGCGCGTGGGACGCGTTCGCCGGCATGTTGGACGGCAGTGCGACCGGCAAGGCGATCGTCCCTCTGGCGGCCGACGGCGCCGGCAGTTCACAGGTTCTCGGCGGGACGTACTCGCCCGACAAGGAGGTACAACGATGACGGCACCCGCACTTCCCCTGGAGGGCAAGGTCGCTCTCGTCACTGGTGGTAGCCGGGGACTGGGCCGGGAGATGGTGCTGGCGTTCGCAAACGCGGGCGCGGACACGATCATCGTCAGCCGGAAGATCGACAGCTGTGAGGCGCTGGCGGCCGAGGTGGCCGAGACCACCGGCCGCCGCGCGTTGCCCGTCGCCTGCCACGTCGGCGACTGGGACGCCCAGGATCAGCTGGTGGCCCGCGCCTACGAGGAGTTCGGCAAGGTCGACATCCTGGTCAACAATGCCGGAATGTCGCCGCTGTACTCGAGCCTCGAAGCGATCTCGGAGGCGCTGTTCGACAAGGTCTTCGACGTCAACCTCAAGGGCGCATTCCGTCTGACGACGCTGATCGCGCCGCGGATGGCCGCGGGTGCGGGCGGATCGATCATCAACATCAGTTCGATCGCCTCGGAGCGCCCCACCCCGGGTGACCTGCCCTACGCCGCGGCGAAGGCCGGACTGAACATCCTGACCAAGGGCTTCGCGCAGGCGTACGGGCCGAATGTTCGCGTCAACGCGATCATGGCCGGGCCGTTCCTGACGGACATCAGCAAGTCGTGGGACATGGACGTGGTCGCCGAGAAGATGGCGGCACTGCCGCTGGGCCGGGCCGGCAATCCCGACGAGATCATCGGTGCCGCGCTGTATCTCGCGGGTCCCGGCTCCACCTACACCTCCGGCGCGATCCTGCCGGTCGACGGCGGCCGCACCGCGATGCGCTGACCCCGGCCACGTGCCGACGGTCCTCCGCGGAGGGCCGACCGACTTTTCGAGAAAGGAACCAGGACATGAGCTGGGGATTCGACACCGACCCGGAGTACCAGAAGGTGCTCGACTGGGCCGACGAGTTCGTCACCACCGAGGTCGAGCCGATCGACCAGGTCATCACCCACGCGTGGGACCTGAAGGATCCACTGCGGCAGAAGCTGATCCCGCCGCTGCAGGACAAGGTTCGGGAGAAGGGCCTGTGGGCGACGCACCTGGGCCCCGAGCTCGGCGGCCAGGGCTACGGGCAGCTGAAGCTGGCCCTGCTCAACGAGATCGTCGGCCGGACCCACTCGGGTCCGATCGTGTTCGGCGCGCAGGCGCCCGACTCGGGTAACACCGAGATCCTCGCGCACTACGGCACCCCGGAGCTCAAGGAGCGGTACCTCAAGCCGCTCATCGAGAACGAGATCGTGTCCTGCTACGCGATGACCGAGCCGCAGGGCGGGTCGAACCCGGTCGAGTTCGAGACCACCGCGGTCCTCGACGGCGACGAGTGGGTCATCAACGGCGAGAAGTGGTTCGGCTCGAACGCCCGGTTCGCATCGTTCTACATCGTGATGGCCGTGACGGATCCGGAGGCGGAGCCGCACCGGCGACTGTCGCAGTTCATCGTCCCGGCCGAGACCCCCGGCCTCGAGATCGTTCGCAACACCGGGGTGTGGGGCCACGACTACGAGGTCGGAACCCACGCCTACACCCGCTGGACCGACGTGCGGATCCCCAAGGACCACATCCTCGGTGGCGTCGGACAGGGATTCGAGGTGGCGCAGACCCGTCTCGGTGGCGGTCGCATCCACCACGCGATGCGCACGGTAGGCCTCGTGAAGCGGTCCCTCGACATGATGCTCGAGCGCGCAGTCTCCCGCACGACACGCGGCAAGCGTCTCGGTGACCAGCAGATGGTGCAGGAGATGATCGCCGACTCGTGGCTCCAGCTCGAGCAGTTCCGGTTGCTGGTGCTGCGGACCGCATGGCGGATCGACCAGGAGAACGACTACCGCAAGGTCATCAGGGACATCGCGGCGGTCAAGGCGGCGATGCCGAAGGTCCTTCTCGACGTGTCCTCGCGGGCGGTACAGTTGCACGGTGCGCTCGGCGTGTCCAAGGAACTGCCCCTGGGCAAGTGGCTGTTCGAGTCGTACCACATGGGCCTCGCCGACGGCGCGACCGAGATCCACAAGGTCAGCCTCGCTCGTCAGCTGCTGCGTGACGCGACCCCGCACGAGGGACTGTTCCCGAGTTACCACGTGCCGGCGCTCGAGGAGCAGGCGCGCGCCAAGTTCGCGGCCGAACTCGGCGCCCTCGACACCTAGAACGCACACGCGAGGACGGCCCCGGAGCATCCGCTCCGGGGCCGTCCGTGTTCACTACCCGCCCGCCCCGGGATGGGGGCGGGCGGCGGTGGGCGTGGCGTCAGCGGTCGCGGCTGATGACGAATGCGGTGGAGCCGGCCAGACCATTGGAGACGGTGACCACCGAGCGGTTCGCGCCGTGGACCTGACGGCCTTCCGCGCGATCGGTCACCTGGTAGGCGGCCTCGGTCAGCTGGGTCATGCCGTGCAGGCGGCCCTCGGCGAGGCAGCCGCCCCCTGTGTTGATCGGCAGCGACCCGGTGAGGCGGGCGTTGCCGTCGTCGATGAAGCCGGCGGCCTCGCCACGGTCGACGAAGCCGAGACCCTCGAGCCAGGTGTACGTGAAGATCGAGAAGCCGTCGTAGAGCTGCGCCACGTCGATCTCCGAGCGATCGATTCCGGCTGCGGCCCAGAGACGTTCACCGGTGCGGGCGGCTCCGTCGAGAATGTCGTCCAACGCCATGGGGACGCCGGTGGCACCGACGTGGTTGCTCGTGGCGTACCCGGTGATCAGTGCCGGGGGTTTCCGCAGCTCGCGTGCCCGTTCGGTGCGGGTGAGGACCATCGCGACGGCGCCGTCGACCGGGAGGTCGCAGTCCAGCATCGTGATCGGGTCCGCGATCATCCGCGACGACAGGTAGTCCTCCTTCGTCAGCGTCTTGCCGCGGAAGAAGGCATTCGGATTGCGGTGCGCGTTCTCCCGGTTGCCGACGACGAAGTTGGCCAGTGAATCCCGGGTCGCGCCCGCCAGATCCAGGTAGCGGCGCGCCACGGTGGCGGCCCAGCCCGCCGGCATGGAGAACCCGTACGGCGCGAAAAACTGATCCTTGCCTCCCGCATGGGTGGCCGTGTAGTTCGAATAGCGCCCCACGGGCATGTGGAGGGCGCGGTAGAGCACGACATGTGTGCAGGCGCCGGCGACGAGCGCGTTGATCGCGTCGATCGCGGCGTGCGTGACCATCGGGGTGGTGTTTCCCAGCCAGGTGATGGCGTCGCGGATGCCGAGTGACTGTGCCAGGAAGCCAGGGGTGACGACGTCGACGCCGTCCTGGTTGCCCTTCTCTCCGCCGTACACCGGCATGGTCGGTGTGGTGGCGAGGCCGTCGATGTCGCTGCGGCTCAGTCCGGCATCGGCCAGGGCCAGGTCGGTCGCCTCGACGGTCAGGTCGGCCAGCGACCTCGGGTTGCGCCGGATGAGTTCGGTGTAGCCGATACCGGCGATCGCGACCTTGTCACGAAAATCCCACATGGTCATCCCCTTCTCGGGCGGAACTGGGGCACGACCGAGTCCGGCGCGAGCTCCTCGAACGTCACTTCCAGCGGCATGCCGATGCGTAGCTCGGCGGGGGTGGCGTCGAGCACGTTGGTCGTGATCAGGAGGCCGGGCTGTTCGTCGATCTCCACGACGCCGACGATGTACGGGAGGGAGTCGGCGAAGCCGGGCCCGGGCGAATCGTGCATCACCGTGTACGAGTACAGGGTGCCGCGCCCGGAGTGCTCCCGCCAGGTCAGGGCGGTACCCGTGCAGCGCGGGCAGGACGGCGCGGGCAGGTGCACGGCACGATCGCACGTCTCGCAGAACTGCAGGGCCAGCTGGTGTTTCAGCGCCGCGGCCCAGTACGGCGACGTGATCTCGTCGGCGAGTGGCAGGGGCTTGAGCGGGGGGACCGGTCGACTCATGCGGCCTCCTCGGCGTCCGGAACGGATTGTCCACAAATGTAGATAATGGTATTCATCTATTGGGCATTCTGTGACGCCGGTCTCTGTCCCGTCAAGTTGCCCGCGCGGACGGCGCCCGAGGTGTACGCAGGCCAAATCCACAGTTCAGGCAAATCATTCGCATAGAAGCTTGACTTTCGTTCTAATTCAGGCGAATGATATGCGCATTGACGGTGACGTGGATCACGACCGACGGCGAGTGGACATCGTCGATCCGGACGCCGAATCGCGCCGCCGACACTCGACCTCCCGAAGTGAGTGTCACCGCGTCCCATCCCCTCAATCCTGCGGAGTTCACATGAGCGCATCATCGAGCGCTTCGAGTAAGTGGCCGAACCGGCTGCTGCTCTTCATCGAGGTTCCGGCAGTCGTCGTGCTCTTCGTCATGATGCTGCACGTGACGGCCAATGCGCTGCTGCGTGCCTTCGCCTCGAGCCCGATCCCGAACACCCTCGAGATCACCCAGTACGTCTACCTGCCGATCATCGCGCTGCTCGGGTTCATGGCGGCTCAGGCCCGTGGCGAGCACATCGTCGCGGACCTCGTGACCCACTACTTCCCGCCGCGCTTCCGCCGGTGGGTGCTGTTCTTCGGTTACGCCCTCACCGCGATCGTGACGGCCGGATTCGCCTGGTACGGCCTCGAGGAGGCGAATCACGCCCACTCCATCGGGAAGACCGCCGGCGTCTCCACGGTCGTGTCCTGGCCGGTGATGTACCTCGTGCCGCTCGCCTTCGGAGTACTCACCGTCCAGATCGCGTTTGCTGCCGTCCGTGCCCTGCGCGGGTTCGAGGACGAGGACGCGACCGACGCCGAAGTCGAACGCCTCAACGCCGAGATGGAGGCCGAGCACGCGCTCGAGGCCTCGGCTCTCGCCACATCGGATTCGGAGAAGAAATGACCACCGCCGCCGCACCCGCAGAGAATGCGGACAAGACTCCGGTCAGCCCGCCGCCGGTCGGACCGAGCAACAAGCACACCGTCCGGTCCTGGACCGTCTTCGGCACCCTCATCGTCCTGCTGATCGCCTCGACGGCCGCCATCTTCATGCCCCTCAAGCCCGGAGCGATCGGCTGTGCGGCACTGGTGATGATGCTTGTGCTGCTGTTCCTGCGGGTTCCCGTCGCGATGACGATGATCATCCCGTCCTTCGCTGGTCTCTACGCGATTCGCGGTGAGAAGACCGTCGTCAGTGCGCTGACCACACTGCCCTACGACCAGGTTGCCAGCTGGACCCTCAGCGTCGTCCCGATGTTCGTGCTCATGGGCCTGCTGATGTGGAAGTCCGGTCTGACCTCCACCCTCTACACCGCCGCCCGCCACTGGCTCGGCTGGATGCCCGGCGGTCTCGCGGTCGGTACCAATGTCGCCGGCGCCGGCCTCGCGGCCGTCAGCGGATCCACCACCGGTACCGCCTACGCCCTCGGCCGCATCGGCATCCCCGAGATGCTCAAGGCCGGCTACGACCGCCGTCTCGCGATCGGTGCCGTCATCGTCGCCGGCCTGCCCGGCCAGCTGATCCCGCCGAGCATTCTGCTCGTGCTGTACGCGGGCATCGCCGAGGTTCCGGTCGGCAAGGCGCTGCTTGCGGGCATCGGCCCCGGCATCCTGGTCGCGATCCTGTTCAGCATCGCGATCGTCCTCTTCGCGGTGTTCGGCAAGGACCTGGCGGGCACGAAGGAGAGCCGGCGCGAAGCCGCGCAGGTGAGCTGGAAGGAACGCTTCGGCAGCCTCCTCGCCGCATGGCCGGTTCCGGTCCTGATCTTCGTCATCATCGGCGGCATGTTCTCCGGTGTCTTCACGGCGACCGAGGCGGGTGCGGTCGCGGCACTGTGCTCGGTGGGTGTGGTGTTCATCTGGAAGCGCAAGACCGGTGGTGCGATGCGCGCCATCGCGGACGGTGCGATCGGCACGGTGTCGACGGTGGGCGCGGTGTTCCTGCTGCTCATCGGTGTCGAGGCGCTGTCCCGGATGATGACCCTGACCGGCATCAGCAACGGCTTCGCCGACATGATCACCGGGATGGACCTCGGTCGGGTCGAGTTCCTGCTGCTGATGACGCTGATCTACCTGCTGCTCGGTGCCTTCATGGAGCCGCTGCCGATGATGGTGCTCACCGTCCCGATCCTGATCCCGACGCTCGAGTCCCTGGACATCTCGCTGCTCTGGTTCGGTGCCTTCACCGTGTTCATGGGTGAGCTGGCGATCCTGTCCCCGCCGGTCGGCATCCTGGCCATGGTCATTCACTCCATCGCCAAGGACCCCAAGGTCAACCTCGGCAAGAACATTCCGCTCAAGGACGTCTTCGTCGCGTCGATGTGGTTCCTGCCGATGGCGATCGTCGTCGTCCTCGTCCTGATCTTCTTCCCGGAGATCTCGACCTACCTACCGGACCGCTCCGGCGGCTAGCTCGATCTGCACACGAGTTCGGCCGGAAGGGATTCCCTTCCGGCCGAACTCGTGTGCGCTAGCGTGCGAGAACGCCCGCGGCGGTCAGCGCGGCAACTTCGTCGTCGTCGAGGGAGAGGACGTCGCGCAGGACGTCCGGGCCGTCCGATCCCATCCGGGCGGCGGGTCCGGAGTGCAGATGGTCTCCGTCGAACGAGGCAGGCATCGCGGCGGCGAGATGGTCGCCGATGCGAGGCTGTGCGAGCCGGGCGAAGAGGGGGTTGGTCTCGAGGGATCCCGACTCGACCACCTGCGCGAAGGTGCGGTACCGCTCGTGCAGGACCGAGGAGGCGGCCAGCGCCCGGCCGACCTCGTCGGCGGGGTGCGAGCGGAACCATCGGGCGAAGAGCGCGGTGAGAACGTCACGATGCTCGAATCGGTCGCTCTCGCGGGTGAAGTCGGTGCCGAGGGCGGCTTCGAGTGCGGCGACGGGCTTCTCGGTTCCCGTGACCGTCACCAGGTCGCGGAAGTGCCGCGGCGTCAGGGCGACGATCATGAACCGCTCGTCGTCGGCGGTGAGGAAATCCGTTCCGTAGGTGCCGTACACGTCGTTGCCGGTGCCGTGGCGTCCGGTTCCGTTGACCTGCACCTCGGTGAGGTAGCCCAGCGCGCTCGCGGTGGAGAGCGCGACGTCTTCGAGGGGTAGCACGATCCGGGAGCCCTCGCCGGTGACCGTGCGCTTGTGAACGGCCGCTGCCACGGCGAGGGCCGCGTGCAGGCCGGCTGCGACGTCCCAGGCCGGCAGGACGTGGTTCACGGGTCCGGTGTTGTCCACCGGTCCGGTGACCTGGGGGAATCCGAGCGCCGCGTTGACGGTGTAGTCCACGGCCGGGCGGCCGTCGCGGCGGCCCAGCAGTTCGAGGGTGATGACGTCCGGGCGCAAAGCAGACAGTGTTTCGTGATTCATCCATTGCCTGCCAGCGGAATTGGTCACGAGGATACCGCCGCCGGCGGCTGGTGCGGCGACGAGTCGCCGGACGATGTCCTGTCCCTCGCCGCTGCGCAGATCGAGTGCCAGTGACCGCTTACCTCGGTTGAGTCCGGCCCAGTAGATCGATTCGCCGTCGGCTGTCAGCGGCCAACGGTCGATGTCTGCTGCTCCGCCGATCGGGTCGATCCTGATGACGTCGGCGCCCAGCTGGCACAGCGTGAGGCCGCACAGCGGCGATGCGACGAAGCTCGAGATCTCGATGATGCGAAGGCCCTCGAGGGGGCGGTTGGTCGGTGCGGTCGATCGGGTCATGATGGTGGATCCTCCGGTTGGAACGGCCTCTGATCAGGCCCTTTCATAAACAATGATAATAAATCACACCATAGTATTGACATGCATGATTATGGGGCGCAATACTTTGACCATGGCATCCGTTTCGGCAGTCGGTCCGGAAGATTTCGCTGACATCCTGGCGCAGACCCGCGAGTTCATTCGCAAGGAAGTCGTGCCGCGAGAGCAGGAAATCGCAGACACCGACAGCATTCCCGAGGACATCCGCAAGAACGCCGCGGCGATGGGGTTGTTCGGCTACGCGATCCCCCAGGAATGGAGTGGTCTCGGGCTGGATCTGACCCAGGACGTCCAGCTGGCAATGGAATTCGGCTACACCGCGCTGTCGCTGCGATCGATGTTCGGCACCAACAACGGCATCGCCGGGCAGGTGCTCGTGGGGTTCGGCACCGACGAGCAGAAGGCGCAGTGGCTCGAGGGCATCGCCTCCGGTGAGGTCGTCGCCTCGTTCGCCCTGACCGAACCGGGCGCCGGCTCCAATCCGGCCGGGCTGCGGACGAAGGCAATGCGGGACGGCGACGACTGGGTGATCAACGGCGAGAAGCGGTTCATCACCAACGCGCCGCTGGCCGACCTGTTCGTCGTGTTCGCCCGTACCCGGTCCGCGGACGAGAACGGCACCGGCATCGCGGTCTTCCTCGTGCCGGCGAACACTCCAGGTGTCGCGGTCTCACCCAAGGACCGCAAGATGGGGCAGGAGGGCGCCTGGACGGCCGATGTGCATTTCACCGACGTCCGGGTTCCGCGGTCCGCACTGGTGGGTGGTAGCGAGGACGTCGGATACCGCGCCGCGATGACCTCGCTGGCCCGCGGTCGAGTGCACATCGCGGCGCTCGCGGTGGGTACTGCGCAGCGGGTGCTGGACGAGTCGGTCACATACGCCGCGACCGCAACCCAGGGCGGCGCGCCGATCGGCGACTTCCAGCTCGTGCAGGCGATGATCGCCGACATCGCCTCCGGTGTCATGGCCGGGCGCGCGATGGTGCGTGAGGTGGCCGAACGCTACGTCTCGGGTGAGGACCGCCGCATCGGGCCGTCCGCGGTCAAGCTCTACTGCACCGAAATGGCAGGCCGAGCAGCCGATCTCGGCGTCCAGATCCACGGCGGCACCGGCTACATGCGCGACGTTCCGGTCGAACGGATCTACCGTGACGTGCGCCTGTTGCGACTGTACGAGGGCACCAGTGAGATCCAGCGTCTGATCATCGGCGGTGGCCTGGTGAACGCCGCGAAGAGGGCTGCTGCGAGCGGAGGTCGCTGAGATGGATTCCGACACCCACACCGTGGACACCGATCTCCCGCTCGCGGGCGTCACCGTCGTCAGCCTCGAACAGGCGGTCGCCGCCCCCATCGCCAGCCGGCACCTCGCCGACCTCGGCGCCCGCGTGATCAAGGTCGAGCGCATCGGCGAGGGCGACTTCGCCCGCAACTACGACACGGCGGTGCACGGCCTGGCTTCGCATTTCGTGTGGCTCAACCGTGGCAAGGAGTCGATCTGCGTCGACCTCAAGGCGGCGGAGGGGCTCGCCGCGGTGAAGGCACTGGTTGCCGAGGCCGACGTGTTCATCCAGAATTCCGCCCCCGGCGCTGCCGAGCGGCTCGGACTCGGGGCGGAGGACCTGCGCGCCGACCACCCGGAGCTGATCGCGGTCAACATGTCCGGCTACGGAACGTCCGGACCGTTCGTCGACCGCAAGGCCTACGACATGCTGGTGCAGGCCGAGACCGGCCTGATCTCGATCACGGGCACACCCGAGACGGCCGCCAAGACCGGCATCCCCACCTCCGACATCGCAGCCGGGATGTACGCGCTCACCGCGATCCAGGCGGCCCTGTTCCGGAGGGAGCGCACCGGCACGGGCGCCACGATCGACGTCGCGATGTTCGACGCGACGGTCGAGTGGCTCGGTCACCCGATGTACATGCAGATGTACCAGGACGTGCAGGTCAAGCGAATGGGGCTCTCGCACGCCTCCATCGCGCCCTACGACGGGTATCCGACCCGGGACGGGCAGATCCTCATCGGAGTCCAGAACGACCGGGGCTGGCGCACACTCGTCACCGAGGTGTTCGAACGCCCGGACCTCGCGGACCATCCGCGGTTCGCGACCAACATCCTGCGCGTACGGAACCGGGCCGAGGTGGACGCCGTGGTCGGTGAACTCACCTCCGGGTTCAGCACCGGTGAGCTCGACGACCGGCTCGCGAAGGCCGGCATCCCGGCGGCTCAGCTCGGCGACATGAAGGACCTGATCGCCCACCCCCAGCTCGAGGCACGGGATCGCTGGCGGGACGTGCAGACCGAAGCCGGACCGATCCGGGCGGTGCTGCCGCCGATGACGTTCCGGGACGTCGAGATGCGCATGGGTGCGGTGCCGGCGCTGGGGGAGCAGACCGACGCAGTGCTCGCCGAACTCGGACTGAGCGACGAGCAGGTGGCCGCGCTGCGGTCCGCAGGCGTCGTCCAGTAGCGCCGCCGGCGCGGCACACGGACTCACCGACAAACGAATTGGAGCGGGTAATGGGCTTGTTGGAAGGAAAGGTCGCCGTCGTCACGGGGGCCGCACAGGGTATCGGGCTCGAGATCGCGCGGACCTTCGTCGCCGAGGGCGCGAAGGTCGTCGTCGCCGACATCAACGACGAGGCGGGCGCGAAGGCCGAGGCCGAACTCGGCGGCGCCGACGTGGCTCGGTTCGTCCGCTGCGATGTGCGTGACAGCGCCGCGGTGGAGACCGTCATCGACACCGCCGAGGAAGCCTTCGGGCCCCTCGGTGTGTTCGTCAACAACGCAGGTATGACCCGGGATTCGACGATGCGCAAGATGACCGAGCAGGACTTCGACGACATCGTCGCGGTCCATCTCAAGGGGGCGTGGATCGGAACCCGCGCGGCGGCGAATCGGATGCGCGAGTACGGGGCGGGTTCCATCGTCAACATCTCCTCGCTGTCGGGCAAGGTCGGACTGGTCGGCCAGACCAACTACTCGGCGGCCAAGGCGGGCATCGTGGGCCTGACGAAGGCCGCGGCGAAGGAGGTCGCGTTCAAGAACGTCCGCGTCAACGCGGTGCAGCCGGGCCTGGTCCGCACCCCGATGACCGAGGCCATGCCCGAACGCATCTGGGAGCAGAAGATGACGGAGATCCCGCTGGGCCGCGCGGGCGAACCGAGCGAGATCGCGTCGGTGGTCCTGTTCCTGGCCGGCGAGATGTCGAGCTACATGACCGGCACCGTGCTCGAGGTGACCGGTGGCCGGCTCATGTGACGCGTGGTCGCGCCTCGAGCGCCAGGTTCCTGGAAACCCCTTGCTCACAATCCATGACTATGATTATAGTGAACTAAGTAACGTTTCGCATCGGAGCGGGATGTGGTCCCGCTCGATGCACACCACGGCGAAGGAGCGGACATGTCCGACACCACCCCCGGCACCGAAGCCGCCAACGGAAGCCGGCTCCGCTGCAACGGCTGCGGCACCGAGGCGATCGTCACGAGGGCGGGAGGATCCGCGCTGACCTGCTGCGGCGCCGCCCTCGAGGTCATCTTCGCCGGCAGCTGACCCGGCGACAGACCGTCGAGCCGTCACGACATCGAGGAGACACCAATGAACGAGACCGGCAAGCGCTACACCTGTGGCACCTGTCAGACCCAGGTCATCTGCGTCAAGAAGGGCGAGGGCACCTTCGCGTGCCACGGCGCGCCGATGGAGCTGCTCACGGCGAAGCCGCTCCCGTCGTCCGACTAGGGCGCACCGCCCCACCGAAATTCCTGTGCCGCAATGCTGTCCGACACGTGACGGCCGGTGTGGCCGTCACGTAACAGAAGGAGTGCTCAGATGGCTGGTCCCCTCGACGGACTCGTCGTGATCGATGCGAGCTGGGGCATGCCTGCAGCCATCTCGACGATGATGCTGGCCGACTACGGCGCCCGCGTCGTCAAACTCGAACGCCCCGGCGGCCCGGCCGACGTGAACTCCGCACTGCGCAAGTCCACCGACCGCGGGAAGTGGAGCGTCGAGGCCGACCTGCACAGCGCAGAGGGCCGCGCGATCGCCGATCAGCTCCTCGCCGACGCCGACGTCTTCGTCGAGTCCTTCGGCAGTGGAGGGGCAGAGGCACTCGGCCTCGGCTACGACCGGCTGCACGAGAAGTTCCCGGAGCTGGTGTACTGCTCGGTCACCGGATACGGCAACGACGGACCGCTCGCGTCCCGTCCCGGTTACGAGGCACTGCTCAACGCACGCCTCGGGCAGATGGCAGAGCAGGTCGGTCACCGCGAGGGTCCGATCTTCATGGGTCACCCGACGGTCTCGTACGGCACTGCATTCGTCACCACCATCGGCATCCTGTCCGCGTTGCGGGCGCGAAAGATCAACGGCGCTGGCCAGAAGGTCGACACGTCACTGCTCGACGGCATGCTGGCCATCTCCTCGATGAACTGGTGGTGGAACGAGAAGGACATCTCCTACCTGGCGCGCAGCGGTACCCAGACCGGATTCGGCAACAAGCGACTGATCACCGATCCGTTCCAGTGCGCGGACGGCAAGTGGCTGATTCCCCACACCGGCGGCCCCGGCTCGTACAAGCGGATGATGGACGTACTCGGTTTCGGGGATCGGACGCAGACCATCGACGGGCCCGAGATGGCCGTGCCGCTCGACGAGGTCGAACTCGACATCGCCCGCAACAAGGTCCCGGAGGCGTTCCGGTCCCGTCCCCGCGACGAGTGGCTCGAGTTGTTCCACGCCGCGGACATCGCCGCGCTCCCTGTGCTGCACCCGGAGGAGACCTTCGAGGACGACCAGGTGCAGTTCGCCGAGGTCGCGATCGAACTGCCCGACGACGAGCACGGCACCCTCCGCCAGATCGGTCCGGTGATCCGGTTCGAGAAGTCCACCCCGGCCGGGCCCGAGCGGTCGCCGTTCCCCGGCGAGCACAACGAACGCATCGGTGACCTCTCGCGCTCCGCGGCGTGGGCCCCGGAGCCGGGTGGCGCACCCGTGTCGGCGCCGCTGCAGGGCGTCAAGATCGTCGACTTCAGTTCCTACTTCGCAACGGGTTTCGGCGCCCGGCTGCTGTCCGACCTCGGTGCTGACGTCATCAAGGTGGAACCGCTCGTCGGCGACCAGATGCGGCCCCTCGGCGACCTGTTCGAGGGTGCGAACCGGGGCAAGCGCAACATCGCCCTCGACATGCGGACCCCGGAGGGGCAGGAGATCGCGCACCGACTGGTGGCCGAGGCCGACGTCGTGATGCAGAACTACCGTCCCGGCAAGGCCGAGAAGATCGGCCTCGGGTATGAGCAGCTCAAGGCCGTCAACCCGAACCTGATCTACGCCTACCTGCCGGGATTCGGTTCCGCCGGACCGAAGTCGAGCCTCAAGTCCTTCGCACCGCTGGTGTCGGGCCTCGTCGGCTTGAACTTCGAGGGCGCGGGCGAGGGCAATGCACCGATCCGCCGCGTCATCGGCAACGAGGATCTCTACAACGGCTTCCTCGGTGCGGTCACCGTCCTGCTCGCACTGCACCATCGCGCGAACACCGGTGCGGCGCAGTACGTGGAGAGCCCTCAGTTGCACTCGAGTCTGTTCGTGATCAGTGAGCACTCCGCGACCCTCGACGGCACCGCGGTGCCCGCTCACCAGTTGGACTCGGAGCAGACCGGGCTCTCCCCGCTGTACCGCCTGTACCGCACCTCAGACGGGTGGATCGCGATCGCCGTGTTCGGTGACGCCGCCTTCGAACGACTGACCTCGGCGCTCGGCCTCACCGTCGACAGCCGCTTCGCGACGACGGCGGATCGTGCCGAGAACGCCGATGTGCTCGCCGGCGTCCTCGCCGCGAGCTTCGCAGAACTCGACAGCGCCACAGCCTTCAAGCTGCTCGACGACAAACGCGTTCCCGTGGAGATTCCGCTCGACCACCCGATCATGCCGGAACTGCTGTGGGAGGAGTGGGCACTCGAGTCGCAGCGCGTCGTCGAGCACCACCACCCCGAGTACGGCTGGTCACGCGAGGTCGGCATGGTCATCCACCTGTCCGACACACCCGGTCGCTTCAAGGGCGGCAGCCCGCGACTCGGCCAGCACTCGGCCGAGATCCTCGGGGAACTCGGCTACGGCACCGACGAGATTGCCGCGTTGATGGCGACCGTGTGCGCGCTGCCCACCGCCGCAGCAAAGGAATCGTAGAGACCATGGACATCATGTACCCCGCGGAAGCGGAGCTGTACCGCACCGAAGTTCGGGCCCTGCTCGAGTCGAAGCTGCCCGACGGGTGGCGCGGCATCGGCGCCCTTCCCGAGGCCGAACAGGACGAGTTCCTGGCGAGCTGGCGAAAGGTGCTCTCCGACAACGAACTGCTCGCCGTGTCATGGCCGAAGGAGTTCGGCGGCGGCGGCCTGTCGAGCATCGAGCAGGTGGTGCTCAACGAGGAGCTCATGCGGCTCGGCGTGCCGGACGGCACCGAGAACGACACCCTCGGCATCAAGCTGCTCGGCAACACCATGACGGTTCTCGGCACCGACGAGCAGAAGGAGTACTTCCTGCCCCGGATGCTCTCCGGCGAGCACTCGTGGTGCCAGGGCTACTCCGAGCCCGAAGCCGGTTCGGACCTCGCAGGGATGCGGACCCGTGCCGTCCTCGACGGTGACGAGTGGGTGATCAACGGTCAGAAGACCTGGACGTCCCAGGGACACAAGGCGAACTGGATCTTCGTGATCGCCCGCACCGATCCGACGGTGGCGAAGCACAAGGGGCTGTCGTTCCTGCTGGTACCGATGGACCAGCCCGGTGTCGAGGTGCGGCCGATCCTCAATGCGGCCGGCTACGTCGCGTTCAGCGAGGTCTTCTTCACCGACGCACGCACGCCGAGGTCCCATGTCCTCGGCGGCGTGAACGGCGGCTGGAACACTGCGAACACCCTGCTCGGATTCGAGCGGGGAGTGCGGGCGACGACCGACTGCGTCCGGTTCGGCCGTGAGGTCGAGCGGCTCATCGAGCTGGCCCGCGAGCGTGGCCTGACCGCCGATCCGCGCATTCGAGGCGAACTGGCGTGGTGCTGGTCGCGCGTGCAGATGATGCGGTTTCGCGGCTACCGGGCACTGACCAAGCTGCTCAACGGCGGTTCGTACGGTGTGGACGGCTCCTTCTCGAAGGTGATCTGGAGTGAGTTCTTCCAGCGCATCACCGAGGTGAGCATGGACATCCTCGGGCTCGAGGCGCTGACTCCGACCGGCGGTGGCAACGACGGCATGCTGGTGACCCCGAATCCGGGTGCCGACAACTCGTCGCGCTGCTGGACGGAGACCGCGCTCTACGCCCGCGCCGCCACGATCTACGGCGGCAGCTCGCAGATCCAGCGGAACATCATCGGTGAGCAACTGCTGGGGCTGCCGAAGGAACCGCGACTGGACGGCGGCCCATTCCAGGAGATCGGGCGCCGCAAGAGCGCCTGACCCAACGCTTTTCCGCAGCCACGGCGGCGGATCGGAAGAACGGAAGATCATCGTGTACTTCGCTTTCGACGAGGACCAGGAGGAGTTCCGGGCCTCGCTGCGCCGGCTCCTGACCGAACGTGCCCCGATCACGCGCGTCCGCGAGATCGCCGAGCGCCGCAGCCACGATGCCGAGACCTGGCAGCTGCTGGCTTCGAACATGGGCGTGCCGGGATTGCACGTCGCGGAGGAGTTCGGCGGCGGCGGGTTCAGCTTCCTCGAAACGGCGATCGTCGCACAGGAACTGGGGCGCGCACTGACACCCGTCCCGATGATCGCCACCACGGGCGCGATCGAGGCGATCCTCCGCCTCGGGACGGACGTGCAGCGCCGCGAGCTGCTGCCCGCACTGCTCGACGGACGTGCGATCGGGACCCTGGCGCTGAGCGGTGCGAAGGACACCCTCGTCGGCTCGGCGACCGTCCGGGCGGCCGGTGACCCGGCCGCACCGCTGCTCACCGGACGCGTCGAGTACGTCCCGTTCGGGCACGTGGCGGACCTGCTGGTGGTTCCCGCCCTCGTCCCGACCGGGGACAATGTCGCCCTCTACGTCGTCGATGCCGGCGCCGCCGGTGTCACCGCGACCGCTCAGCCGTCGCTCGACCTCACCCGCCCGCTCGCGACGGTGGACCTCGCCGGTGCTCCCGCTCGGTTCCTGGGGGCCGATCGTGCGGCCATCGGCCGGGTGGTGAACGTCCTGCGGACGCTGCTCGCCAACGAGGCGCTCGGTGCGGCCGAGGCCGCACTGGACATGGCGGTGGAGTACGCGAAGCAGCGCGTCCAGTTCAATCGGCCGATCGGATCGTTCCAGGCCGTGAAGCACAAGTGCGCGGACATGGCCATCTCGATCGATGCTGCGCAGGCGACGGTCATGTACGCGTCGATGTGCGCGGGCGAGGACAACGACGAGTTCCCCCGAATTGCGGTGATGGCCAAGGCGCAGGCATCCGAGTGCCTGACGTTCTGTGCCTCCCAGAACATTCAGGTGCACGGCGGAATCGGGTTCACGTGGGAGGCGGACCCGCATCTGTACTTCCGCCGGGCAAAGGCCGTCGAACCGGTTCTCGGGAACAACGCTCACCACACCAGACTGCTCGCCGACCTCGTCGGCATCTGAACGTGTTCTGGTCCGAACCGGGTCCGACGGAGTCTCACGGCGAGGCTGCGTCGGACCCGGTTCGCGTAGGACCACGGTGTGCCGACGGCGCCGCCGCCCGCCGGCCGGATTTGTGAACGGAGAGAAGAGGATGACTACAACGATGCGCCGGATGGACGGCGAGATCGCACTGGTGACGGGCGGTGGTTCCGGGATCGGTGCCGCCTCCGCGATCCGCCTCGCGGCGGAGGGTGCGGCCGTTGCCGTCGTCGACGTACATGCCGATGCCGCCGAGGCGACGGCGCTGGCGATCGTGGAGGCGGGTGGAAACGCTCGGTCGTACGTCGCGGACGTCCGGGATGCGGGAGCGCTCAGGGATGTCGCCGAGAGCGTGGTGGCGGAGCTCGGCGAGATCGGGATCGTGTTCACCGCGGCCGGCGTGAGCGGTGCCCGCCTCGACAGTCACGAGGTGACGGAGGCGGACTGGCGCGGGGTGCTCGACATCAACCTCAGCGGCACGTTCTTCACCGTCCAGGCGGTGCTGCCGTCGATGCTGCGACTCGGTCGAGGAGCTGTGGTCACCTGTGGATCGACGTCGTCGTTCGTGGCGACCCAGGGTGGCCTCGCGCCGTACCGGGCATCGAAGGGTGGCGTGAAGATGCTGACGCAGACGTTGGCGGTCGAGTATGCGCCGAAGGGGATTCGTGTCAACAGCGTGTGCCCCGGTGCGGTCCGGACGAACCTGACCGCGAACACGGCCGCGATCGTGCCGACGACCGGGACGGTGCGCAACCCGTCGAAGCCGCTGCCGGTTCCGCTCGGCCGGTACGGCGAGTCCGAGGAAATCGCTTCTGTCGTAGCATTTCTCGCCTCCTCCGATGCGTCGTATGTGACCGGGCAGGCGATTCTCGTCGACGGCGGAGTCACGGCCGAGTAGCAGCCACGCCTACGTTTCGCTTCGGATACCGGGGCCTTGACAGGGCGGGAATTCAGGCGCATGATTAGCACTATAAACGTGAGGCGGCTCACTCGAGATGATTCGTGTGGCCCGGTCCACGTTGGCGTGTCGAGCTCGCATGGACGCGCCAGGGATTCGTTCGTTCAAAGGGAGATCCAGTGACCAAGTTCTTCACCCGCACAGGCGCATTCGCCCGTGTCGGTGCCTTTGCCGCAGTGGGCGCGCTCGCGCTCGCGGGATGCGCCGAATCCGGTTCCGGCGGAGCCGGCGGTGGCGGCGAGGGCGTCGAGTACGGCGCCACCAAAGCGGACTATCAGGCCGCGTTCGCCGACGTCGATCCCATCGTCCTGCACACGCAGTCGCCGGGCACCAAGGGTTCCGTCGGCGGATCGTTCGTCGAGGCGTACGTCGCTGCCGTCGAGGACTGGTCGGGCGGCAAGATCACCTTCGATCTGGCCTACTCGGACGCGATCGCCAAGGCCACCGAGATCGACGATGCCGTCAAGGACGGCCGCCTCGACATCGGCCAGGTCCTGACCGTGTACGAGCCCAAGGAGTTCCCCGCCGCCTCTGCACTGCTGGATGCCAGCGTGCTGTCGGACCAGAGCGTGGTCACCGGAGTTCTCCAGTCCAACGCGTGGCCCGCCGAGGTCGCGTTCTCGACACCGGAGATCGTGTCCGAGTTCGAGGACAAGGGTCTCAAATTGATGATGCCGGCCTACAACGCCGGTACGAACGCGCTGTTCTGCTCCCAGCCCCGCGCCGGGCTCGCGGACCTCGCGGGCAAGAGCGTGTCGGTCGGCAGCACCGCCGGTACCGAGCAGGTCACGGCGCTCGGAGCCACCCCGACGTCGGTCGCCTACACCGAAGCCTACGAGGCCCTGCAGCGCGGCGTCATCAACTGCTCGATGCTCAGCCCGTCGGCTGCGGCGATCGGCGGCATCGTCGAGGTTGCCCCGCACACCGTCATCGATCCCGAGGCGGGTCTGGCCGTGCCGACCGGCAACATGGTCATCAACGAGGACGTCTGGGCGGGGCTCCCGCTCGTTGCACAGCAACTCCTGTGGGACCGCCTGGACGTCTTCATCGCCGGAAGCATCGAGGGCAAGATCTGGCCCGTCACCGTTGATTCCGTGCAGAAGATCAAGCAGTACGGTGGTGAGGTCACGCCGTTCGCCCCCGACGCCAGGGAGGCGTTGCAGAACGCGAACGACAAGATCGTCGACGCCATCGCCGACAAGCCTGCGCTGTCCGACGGCGAGGGCTTCGTGACGAACGCGCGCGAGTCGTCCGACAAGTGGAGCAGGATCGTCGAGGAACTCGGCTACACGAACGAGACCGACTACAACGGCTTCGCCGAGTGGTACGCCCCCGGCAAGATCGACATCGACCCGTACGTCAAGCGGGTCTACGAGGAGATCCTCCTGGACAAGCGCCCCGCCTGACGGTTCGGGCGGACGGTCGCCCCGGGGCGAGGCAACCCCTCGTCCCGGGGCGTTTCACGTGGGGGAGCGCACGGCGCTGCGCTCTGCCCTGATCGGAAGAACGGTGTTATGGTGCAACGCAATTCGGGATCGGTCGACATTGCACTGGACGGTGCGATCGACATGCACACGCACTTCGGCCCGGAACACCTGGTCGAGCACGTGGTCAAGTCGCCGCACAGCGTCGACCCCGTCCAGGCGGCCCGCGAAGCTGCGGACCACGGTATGCGGGCCATCGTCCTCAAAGCACACGAGTTCCCGTCCACCATCGCCGCGCATTTCGCGAACCAGGCGGTGCCCGAGGTCAAGTCGATCGCCGGCATCTGCCTCGACCATCCCGTGGGTGGCCTGAACCCCCATGCCGTCGAGTGTGCACTGCGGGGTGGTGCCCAGGTGGTCTGGCTCCCGACCCTGTCCGCGGTGTCCGACGCTCCGGCGAAGGTGCGGACGTTCTTCGGGGTCGACGAGGGCATCCGCGTCATCGACGCGGACGGTGAGTTGCTGTCCGAGGTCCGCCAGATCCTCGATCTCATCACCGAATACGATGCGGTGCTCGCCACCGGCCACGTGTCGACCGCCGAGCACTTCGCGGTCACGAGGGAGTATGCAGGCCGCGGCAAGGTCATCGTCACGCACGCACTGCACGCGACCACCGGGCCGCGCCTGACCGTGCAGGAGGTCGCCGAACTCGCCGAACTCGGGGCCTACATCGAGTTCGCGGCGCACACCTGCATGGGTGAGCCGTCGACATTCGAGTCCGTGGTCGCGGCCATGCGCAGGATCGGACCCGAGAAGTCGGTACTGGCAACGGACTACGGGTGGACCACGAAGGTCCCCCACCCCGCAGCGGGGCTGGGCACGTATGTCAACGCGCTCTGGGACGAGGGAATGGCCGAAGCCGATCTCAGAGTCATGGCGTGTGACAACCCGGCACTTCTGCTGGGGATGAAGTAGATCGATTTGATATCAGCGGGAAAGGAATTGGCATGACACTGGGAGAGGGCCGGGTCGCCGGCAAGGTTGCCTTCATCACGGGCGCCGCACGCGGACAGGGGCGTTCGCACGCACTGCGGCTCGCCCGTGAGGGTGCCGACATCTACGCCACCGACGCGTGTGAGGACATCAAGTCTCTGACCTACGGGATGGCGACCGAAGAGGACCTCGCCGAGACCGCCCGGCTGGTCGCCGAGACCGGCCGCCGGATCATCACGCGCAAGGTCGATGTCCGAGACCAGGCCGCGCTCGACGCCGCCGCAGCCGACGCCGTCGAGCAGTTCGGCAGCCTCGACATCGTCTGCGCGAACGCGGGCATCTGCGGTTGTCGCCCGACCATCGACCTCACCGAGGACGAATGGCAGGACATGATCGACGTCAACCTCACCGGCGTGTGGAAGACGACCAAGGCCACGATCCCGCAGTTGCTCGCGACCGGCGGCGGGTCCATCGTCCTGACCAGTTCCGTCGTCACGTACAACGGCTCCAGGAACGTCGCGCACTACAACGCGTCGAAGCATGGCGTCATCGGCCTGATGCAGACCCTCGCCGCCGAGTACGGCGGACAGGGCATTCGCGTCAACGCCGTCCACCCCGGCAATGTCGGCACCGACATGCTCTTCAGCGAGTCCACACTCCGCGTGTTCTGCCCGGATCTGGAGAACCCGACGATCGAAGACCTGCGCGAGCGCGCCCGTGGGCGCAACGTCATGGACATCGCCTGGGTCGAGCCCGAGGACATCACCAACGCGGTGCTGTGGCTGGCATCCGAGGAGGCCCGCTACGTCACGGGCATCTCGATTCCCGTCGACTGTGGCCTGCGGATCAGCTAGGAGACACTGAAATGACCACGACACGAAACCATGGACGCAAGGTCCTCCTGACCGGCGGCGCCGGCGGCATCGGCAGCGCGGCGGCGCGCCGCCTCGCCGAGGAGGGCGCAGCCGTCGCGATCCTCGACCTGGACATCGCCTCGGCTCAGAAGCTGGCCGAGGACATCGCGGCTGCGGGCGGGACCGCCGTCGCCGTGTCCGCCGACGTCACCGACGAGGAGTCCGTCGGCTCCGCCGTCGAGGAAGCGGCCACGCAGCTCGGCGGCCTCGACGGCGTCGTCACCTGTGCCGGCATCGCGCGTTCCGCACTGGTGCACGAAATGTCGTTCGACGACTGGAACGCCGTCATCGGAATCAACCTGAGCGGCTCGTTCCTCGCGGTCCGCGCGGCACTGCCGTACATGCTCGAGGCGCCGCGCTCGTCCGTCGTCACCATCGGCTCCGTGGCGTCCGTGGTCTCCGCGAACACCAACACGTGCAGCTACGACGCGTCGAAGGCCGGCGTCCTCGGCCTGACCCGCTCCATCGCAGTTGGCTACGCCGACCGTGGTGTCCGTGCGAATGCGCTGTGCCCCGGGGTCGTCGACACCGAACTCGCGCGCAAGGCCCGCGAATGCGGTGGCGTCACCAGCACCGCACTCGACCGCACGCCGCTCGGACGCCGCGCCGAGGTCGACGAGATGGCCGCTGTGATCGCGTTCCTCATCTCCGACGAATCCTCCTACATGACGGGTTCGACGATCACGGCCGACGGCGGGATGACGGCCCAGTAGATCGATCCACGACAGGAGGGGGAGGCACCGTGGTGCCTCCCCCTTCGTCGTGCTCACTCAGCCGAGCGGGGGAGTGGGCGGCAGACCGGATCAGGGGCGCGTCAGAACGCGCTGCGGCCACCGTCGACGGTGTAGATGCCGCCGGTCACCCAGTCGGCCTCGTCGCTGGCGAGGAACAGCGCCACCGACGCGAGATCGTCGGGGGTGCCGAGGCGGCGGAGCGGGAACCGGGCGGCGGCGTCGGCGTCGAGCGCCACCTGATCCGCGTCCGGCGTCGCGGCACCGCGGTCCACGCGGGACTGGTACACGAGCGGTGTCGGGATGGTGCCGGGGCAGATCGCGTTGACGCGGACGTTGTCCGGCCCGTACGTGACGGCCATCTGCTTCGTCATCGCCACCACACCACCCTTGGCCGCGGTGTACGGGAAGATCCCGGGCAGACCGATCAGGCCGCCCATGCTGGCCTGGTTGATGATCGACCCCGTCCGGCGCTCGATCATGTGAGGGAGTGCGTACTTCGAGGTGAGCCACACGCCCTTGAGGTTCACGGCGATGACCTTGTCCCACTCGTCCTCGGTCGTGTCGGCCGCGTTGCCGGAGCCGTTGACACCGGCGTTCGCGAACACGATGTCGAGTTGCCCGAACTCGGCGAGGGTTTCGGCCACCATGCGCTGGGAGTCGGCGTCGGAGGTGACGTTCGCGGTGACCGGAAGTGCGCGTCCACCCGCGGCGGTGATCTCGGCTGAAACCGACTCCGCCGCTGCCAGATCCAGGTCGACGACGGCGACGGCAGCGCCTTCGGCGGCGAACCGTAGCGCCGAGGCGCGACCGAGGCCCGACCCCGCGCCGGTGATGAGTGCGATCTTGCCGGCCAGACGTCCGGTGCTGCTCATGGAAGTTGCCTTTCGGAAGTGATTGTGGATCAGGCGAACAGCGCGGTGAAGCGCCAGTCCAGCACAGGCGCCGGCGTTTCGCCGCCGCGATGGGCGTGGACGAGGGAACGCAGGTGGAGCACCCCGCCGGCGGCGAGTGCCTCGGCGGACTCGACGTGCAGTTCGCTGGTGAGGGTGTCGCCCTCGTGCACGGGCCCGGTGTGGTCGCACGACTGCCAGCCGAGGACGGTCACCAGGTTCGGCAGTGCTCGGCAGGCCTGGGCCAGCGCGATGCCGATCGTGTGGCCGCCGTACACCAGTCGCCCGGCCGCGCCGACCCGTTCGTCGTGATGGGTGGCTGCGATGTTGAGGGAGAGGCGCGCGAGTTCCGGTGCGCTCGTGACGACGTCGCCGCTGGAGGTGAACACCGTGCCGACGAGGTCGACGTCGAAGTGGGTGCCGGGCACCCGCTCCCGGTAGGCGCCGAGGTCCAGCCCCGCCGGGGCGGCCCACTGCGGCGGGTCCTGCGGGCCGATCGCGGACAGGTCGTCGGCGGGTCCGGGGAGGGTGGGATCCGCGCCGGGCTCCAGCGGCAGCATCGCGCAGCGGTAGAAGTCGAGGACGACATCGCCACGCTGATCGGTGGTGTTGATGCGCAGCGCGGCAAGGCCCGTCGCCGCCCGGCCGGGCTTCGCCGAGTTCTGCTTGAGCCCGACGACCTCGGTCGCGGTGTACAGCGTGTCACCGATGAGGGGGAGCCGGTGGAACCGCAGGCCGCGGTAGAAGAGGTTGGCCTTGACGTGGTGGGTCGCAAGGGTGGACTGCCCGATGGCGATGTCCGTGACGAGACCCGCATGCGCCACCGGTCCGCCCGCCACCAGTGTGGCGAGGTGGGCGTCGAGCGGCAGTCGCAGGCGGTCGCCGACGATCGCCTGGTGGGTGGCGGCGATCCCGTCGGTGAGGGTGACGCCCGGTGCGGTGTCGAACACCTCGCCCACCGTCAACTCGTCGAAGTACGGCCCGCCGACCGCGCGGGTGGTTGTCACGTCAGGCTCCGATCTGGGCGAGCGTGCGGCGGGCGGCGACCGCGACCGCCTCGTCGAGCATCTGACCGTCGAGCTGTGCGGCTCCGGCTCCGCGTGCCTCCGCCTCCTCCAGCGCGGCGAGGACGCGTCGAGCCTGGTCGGCCTGGTCGGTCGTCGGGGTGAATGTCTCCTGCGCGGTGACGATCTGGGCCGGATGGATGACCCACTTGCCATCGAAGCCGAGGTCGGCGACCCAGCGTGCGGCGTGGCGGAAGGCCTCGTCGTCGGCGATGCCGAGGAAGGGGCCGTCGACGACCTGGACCTTCGCTGCGCGTGCGGCGTGCAGGACGCGGTCCTGGACGTACAGCCACTGCTCGGGAGTCGCGGTCCGTGAACGGCCCAGCGCGGCACCGAGATCGGCGTACCCGATGATCACTGTCGTCAGGCGCGGCGCGGTGACGATCGCGTCGATGTCGCCGATCCCGGCCGGCATCTCGATCAGAGCCTGCACCGGCAGGGTGGCGGCGCCCGCCTCGGCCAGGACGGCATCGGCCTCAACCAGCACGGAGCGTGACTCCACCTTGGGGATCACCACCGACGTGAGGACGTCACCGAGTGCGGCGCAGGCCCGCAGGTCCTCGGTGAACCAGTGGGTGTCGGGCCCGTTGATGCGGACCGAGACGGCGCGGCCTGCGCCGTACTCGCGCACGAGGTCCGACACGGCGGCGCGGGCGGAGTCCTTCAGCGCAGTGGTCACCGCGTCCTCGAGGTCGAGAATCACCTCGTCGGCGCTGCTCGCCAAGGCCTTGCGGGCCTTGCGGTCGTCGGAGCCGGGGGCGACGAGGGCCGCTCGTCGACGTACTTCTCTCACGGGACGGGTTCCCTCTCGATAGTGTGCTGACGTGCACAAATGTGCTGCCGATGTGGTGGATCGGCGGCCCTTGCCGTGTCCGGTCGGGCCGTCCCGATGCCAACGAGACGGAGTCTTCCAGCCACGCAAAGACCATGTCAATGCTTATCATGATTGACATTGTCTCTTTGGTGGCCGACTATGGCCGTACAAATTCTCTCGGGCTCGGTGAGCCCGCTACCCGGTGAGGACATCCCGCGTGAGCTACTACCTGAACGACGAAGAAGCCTTCCTGGTGAAGACGGTGCGCGAGTTCGTCGACCGCGAGGTGAAACCGCGGGTGCAGGAGGTCGAGCACGCGAACGAGTACCCCGAGCAGTGGATCGAGCAGATGAAGAAGATCGGCATCTACGGACTCGCGATCCCGGAGGAGTTCGGCGGCGCCCCGGTGTCGATGCCCTGCTACGTCCAGGTCACCGAGGAGCTGGCCCGCGGCTGGATGACGCTGTCCGGCGCGATGGGCGGGCACACCGTCGTCGCGAAGCTGATCGGACTGTTCGGCACCGAGGAGCAGAAGCAGACGTACCTGCCGCGGATGGCGAACGGCGAGATCCGTGCGACCATGGCGCTCACCGAACCGGGTGGCGGATCCGACCTGCAGGCAATGACGACCACCGCCAAGCGCGACGGCGACGACCTCGTCATCGGCGGCGCGAAGACCTGGATTACGAACGCGCGCCGCTCCGGTGTGATCGCACTGCTGTGCAAGACCGACCCCGCGGCGACCCCGCGGCACCGTGGCATCTCGATCGTGCTCGTCGAGCACGGTCCCGGCCTGACCGTCTCGCGGGACCTGCCCAAGCTCGGCTACAAGGGCGTAGAGAGCTGCGAGCTCTCCTTCGACAACTACCGGATCCCCGCGACCGCGATCCTCGGCGGCGAGGCGGGCAGGGGTTTCGGGCAGATGATGAAGGGCCTGGAGACGGGCCGGATCCAGGTGGCGTCCCGGGCGTTGGGTGTGGCGGCGGCGGCGTTGGAGGACTCGTTGGCGTATGCGCAGCAGCGGGAGAGTTTCGGGCAGCCGATCTGGAAGCACCAGTCGATCGGCAACTACCTGGCCGACATGGCGACGAAGCTGACCGCCGCCCGGCAGCTGACCCGATTCGCCGCGGAGAAGTACGACGCAGGCGAACGCTGCGACATGGAGGCGGGTATGGCGAAGCTGTACGCGTCGGAGGTGGCGATGGAGATCGCGCTGAACGCGGTCCGCATCCACGGCGGGTACGGCTATTCCACCGAGTACGACGTCGAACGGTACTTCCGCGACGCCCCGCTGATGATCGTCGGCGAGGGCACCAACGAGATCCAGCGCAACGTCATCGCCGGTCAGCTCGTGGCCCGCGGCGGACTGTGACCGCCGTGGCATGAACGGTACCGAGCCGGCGTACGCGCAGCTCGCCCGCCAGCTGCGTGACGGCATCGCGTCGGGCGCGTACGCCGACGGTGTCCGCTTGCCGACCGAGGCGGAACTCGCGCTCGCACACGGGGTGAGCCGACAGACCGTGCGGCGCGCGTTCGCGGACCTCGTCGCGGACGGTGTTGTCTATCGCGTTCCGGGGCGCGGGACCTTCGTCGACGAGACGGGTCGCCGCTACCGTCGCCAGCTCGGATCGATCGAGGACCTGCTCGAACTTGCCTCGGACACCACCATGGAGATCCTCGCGCCGCTGCGGCGCGGGGTCGACATCGACGCCGCCGGCCGGCTCCGGCTGGACACCGATCTTCTGCACTCGGTGGTGCTGCGCCGCCTGCACGACACGGTCCCGTTCGCGTACACCACCGTGTACCTGCCCGATGCGGTGGCCGCTCACCTGCTTTCGGCTCCGGAACTCGCCGCCGGAGCGAGGAGTCGAAACACCGTGATGGGCCTGCTCGAACCACACCTGGCGAGTCCGATCGCCGAGGCAGCCCAGTCGATCACGGTCGCGTCCGCGACCGCGACGGTGGCCGACGAGTTGGGCTGTGCGGTGGGTCATCCGTTGCTCCGGGTCGACCGGCTGTACACGGACGGACTCGGCGAGGCGACCGAGTTGTCCGTGAGCTTCTTCCTGCCGGAGCACTACACGTATCGCGTGACCCTTCGGCGGGACGAGCACCATCGACCGCCGCAACGAGAGGAGTTGTGAATCATGAAGGTATTCCAGGGAATCGACGAGGTCGAGACCTCCGTGGGAGACCACGTCGGCTACAGCGACTGGATCGAGGTCACCCAGGAACGCGTGGACGCGTTCGCCGACGCGACCGACGACCACCAGTGGATTCACGTCGATCCCGAACGGGCGGCGTCGGGACCGTACGGCGGGACGATCGCGCACGGCTATCTGACGTTGTCGCTCCTCCCGGCACTCGGGAACCGGATCTTCGACGTCGACGGCGTCCGCATGAAGATCAACTACGGCACCAACAAGGTCCGCTTCCCGGCGCCCGTGCCGGTGGGTTCGAGGATCCGGTGCGGTGCCCGTATCGAGTCTGTCGAGCGCACACCCAAGGGCGCCAACCTGATCACCGTGTACACGATCGAGATCGAGGGCGCGGAGCGTCCGGCGCTGGTCGCCGAGACCATCCGCGTCCTCGTCGACTGAGAGGGAACTTCACATGACACGCGCAGCATTGGTCGCCCCCGTCCGGACCGCGGTCGGACGATTCGGCGGCGCACTCAAGGACGTGCCTGCCGTCACCCTGGCCACCACGGTGATCAAGGAGACCGTGGCCCGGTCCGGGATCGACCCGGAACTCATCGACGACGTCGCGATGGGGCAGTCGTACGCGAGCTCGGAGGCCCCGTGCATCGGCCGCTGGGCGGCACTCGATGCGGGCCTGCCGATCTCGGTCGCCGGATTGCAGACCGACCGCCGCTGCGGCACCGGACTCCAGGCGCTGGTGACTGCGGCGATGATGGTGCAGACCGGTGCGGCGGACGTCGTCCTGGCGGGTGGCGTCGAGTCGATGAGCAACATCGAGCACTACACCACCGGCGCGCGCTGGGGCGCCCGGTCCGGGGGCCTGCAGTTGTTCGATCGACTCGACCGCGGTCGGGAGCGGTCGCAGCCGGAGTGGCGTTTCGGGCGGATCAGCGGAATGATCGAGACCGCCGAGAACGTGGCGACCAAGTACGGGATCACCCGGGAGGATTCCGACGCGCTCGCCGCCGAGAGTCATCGCCGTGCCCACGAGGCTTGGGAGGCAGGGCGTTTCGATGCCGAAGTGGTTCCGGTGGAGATCACCGACCGCAAGGGGAACGTGACGACGTTCGCGCGGGACGAGGGGATCCGTCCCGGCTCGACCGTGGAGTTGCTCGGCACGCTGCGGGCGGTGACACCCGGCGGGGTGGTCACCGCGGGCAACGCCAGCCAGCAGAACGACGCCGCCGCATCGGTTCTCGTGGTGTCCGAGGATCGGCTCGACGAGCTGGGGCTCGAGCCGATCGGGTTCCTGGAAGGCTGGACGGCCGCGGGCTGCGATCCCGCACTGATGGGCCTCGGCCCGGTCCCGGCGGTGGAGAAGCTGTTTGCGCGCACCGGACGTCGCTTCGCGGACTTCGACCTCGTCGAACTCAACGAGGCGTTCGCCTGCCAGGTCCTCGGTGTCCTCGAGGGTTGGGGGTGGGGCGACCGGGAACGGCTGAACGTCAACGGTTCCGGCATCTCGCTCGGCCATCCGATCGGCGCCACCGGGGTTCGCATGCTGACCACCGCGCTGCACGAACTGCAGCGCCGCGGTGGCGGGCGGGCGCTGCTGACCATGTGCATCGGTGGCGGTCAGGGCATGGCCGCGTCGGTCACGTCCGCCTGATCGCTGACACGCACGCAGGCCCCGGGGCGGGACTGATCCAGGGCCTGCGTGCGCGAGGGGCTGCGGTCAGCGGCCCTGCCAGACCGGCGCGCGCTTCTCGGCGAACGCCCTGGCCCCTTCCTTCGCGTCCTCGGATGCGAACAGCGGTACCAGCACCTCACGCTGCCGGTCGAACGCCGCATCGGCGGCCAAGCCCGCGACCTCCACGATGATCTTCTTCGTTGCGGCTACGGCGAGGGGACCGTTCGCGGTGATGCGGGACGCCAATTCCAGTGCGGCGGTGAGTGCCTCGCCGGGCTCGGTGACACGGTTTACGAGGCCGTACTCGTAGCCCTCCGCCGCGGTGAAACTGTCGCCGGTGAGCGCGAGTTCCATCGCCTTCGCGTACGGCATGCGGTTCGGCAGGCGGAGCAGGCCTCCCGCACCGGCGGCGAGGCCACGCTTGACCTCGGGCAGGCCGAACCGAGCGTCGCTCGATGCCACCACGAGATCGGTTGCCAGGGTCAACTCGGTGCCACCCGCGAGGGCGAATCCCTCGACGGCGGAGATGATCG
Organism: Rhodococcus gannanensis; assembly: GCF_042681175.1. Classification (NCBI taxonomy): domain Bacteria; kingdom Bacillati; phylum Actinomycetota; class Actinomycetes; order Mycobacteriales; family Nocardiaceae; genus Rhodococcus; species Rhodococcus gannanensis. Next base: position 755,162 of record NZ_JBHUFB010000020.1, on the reverse strand, counting down.
GTTTGACAGGGGGACGGGTCGTGAAGCCGAGCCCGCGGCCCTCGACGAGGATCGTCTCACCGGCCAGGTACGCCTTGAGATCCATTCCTGAACAGAAGTTTCCGCCCGCTCCGGTCAGTACGGCAACGGACAGGCTCGGCTCGCCGTCGAGCATGTCGACGGCGGCGGCGAGGCCGCGACTCACCTCGCCGTTGATCGAGTTGCGGGCGTCGGGTCGATTGATCGTGATCACCAGTGTGCGATCGCGTGGTTCGAGCAGAACTGCGTCGGTCATCGTGAATGTCTCTCGTCGGAAGCCAATTACATATAACTATGATAATGATAGGTGACGAGACGGAGGCATGATGTGTCCAGTTGACACACAGGGTTCTTCGGGAGTGTTGTGAGGCAGGCGTTCGCGTCGAGGAGAGGGGTCCCGCTACTGGGCGACCTTCCACGCCACGGGCTGCGCGAGGATCGGCGCCGCATGCTTGCGTAGCTGGGCGGCCATCTCCACCATGTGGGCGCGCATGGTGGTCTCGGCTCGGTCGGGGTCGCCCGCAGTCAGGGCGTCGAGGACTTCGATGTGTGCCGCCAGATCGGCCTTGCGGTGCCGCAGTGAGTAATCCGTGAGCTGAGGATTCGCGAAGAGGCTGCCCAGTGCATCGATCAGGTAGCTGAGCAACGGGTTGCCCGAGGCCCATGCCAAACCATCGTGGAACTCCTTGCTCGTCTCGTAGAACGTGTCGAGATCCTTGATGTTCTCGCTCATCCGGGTGACCGACGACTGCAAGGCGGCCAACTGCTCGGCGGAGATGTGTTCTGCCGCGAGGCGGGCGTTCATGGGTTCGAGGCCCACTCGGGCCTCGAGAAGGGTTTCGAGCGAGGCGTTCTCGAACTGGAGTAGCAGCGCGATGCTGTTCATCAGATTCGAGGAGTCGGGCTTCTCGATGGTCGGGCCGCCACCGGGACCGGGCTTGAGGGACAGCGCCCCCGAGAGCTCCAGGTAGCGCAGCGACTCGCGCAGGGTGCCCCGGCCGACGTCGTACTCCTCGAGCATCACCCGCTCGGGAGGCAGCCGGTCGCCGGGCCGCAAGCCCTTCTTGGCGATCTCGGAGACGATTCTGCGTGCGACGATCATCGCGGTCTTCTCAGGCCGATCGGATCTGCCCGGCACAGTGTCCCTCCCCGGTCGGTGCTGTTGAGGGCTCGATCCTACAACCCGGGCTCGGCCGGCCATTCTTGCCTCGCCGTGCCCGGTTCGGTCGGAGTCCTCGATGCGACCCGGGCACGACGAGGACGGCGTGTGCACGGTGCCGGACCGTCGCCCTCGTTCGTGGTGCCGCGGTCGCGGCACATCAGACCGCTGTGGTCACCACCTCGTCGATCGGGACGGATGCGGCGATCTTCGTGCGAGCCTGCATCACCGGTCGCGGACGCCCGCCGCCGACGGCTGCGCACAGTCGGCCGTCTCGGGCGTAGTAGGCGAGGAATCGGCGTCCGTCGTCCTCGACGACGTGCACGGTGTCGGCTGCGGTGGGGTCGCCGAGCGACTGGATCTTCACGTCGTACTGATCGCTCCAGAAGTACGGCACCTCCGGCTCGAGTGGGACGAGATTTCCGGGTGAGAGCGTTCGCCGGAACCTTGGCCTGGTCACCGACATTGCTCCAGTGTTCGATGCGAAGCGGGGTGCCGTCGCGAGATGCCCAGTGCTCGTACGCCTGCCGCGACCTCGCATCCGATGAATCCGGCGCCGACTACCAGCGTGTGCCTGCGGCCGTCGAGGTCCGCACGCAGTGACAGGGTGTCGTCGCGGGAGCGGAGCACGTGGACTCCGTCCAGCAGGGGGAGTGCCGGGATTCGGCGTGGCCGCAGTCCGGTGGCGATCACGAGTTCGTCGTAGTGCAGGGCGGCCCCGTCGGCGAGGGTGAGGATCCGGGCTTCGGCACGGCGGCCAAGCCGGCACCGACGATGACGATGTGAGACATTTCGGGCCTTCTCACCCGACTCACCCGACGAGTTCGGTGGTCGGCTGCGAGGCGCGCAGCATGTCGTCACGCTCGACGACCTTGATGCGTTCGCGGCCTTCCGGTTCGCCGAGGCTGCGCTCGTGGGCGTCGAGTCGGTACCAGCCGTCCCATGTGGTGTAGGGCAGGCTCTTGGATTCGAGGAACTCGATGATTGCGTTCTCGTCGGGGTTCGCGGCGCCGGTGAAGTTGGGGGCGTCGGCGAGCAGGCACGCGATGGTCTCGTTGGCGTCGCCCTTGGTGTGGCCGATGAGGCCGACGGGGCCGCGTTTGATCCAGCCGGTGACGTAGGTCGCGGGGATGTAGGCGGGAGTGGAGCCTGCGGAACGACCATCGGGTGTGTTGCCGTTCTCGTCGAGGACGCGTCCGGCTTCGTTGGGGACGGTGCCGGCTTGGTCGTCGAAGGGCAGTTTGGCGATGTTCTGTGACAGGTAGCCGACGGCGCGGTACACGGCCTGTACGTCCCAGTCGTTGAACGTGCCGGTGCCGCGGACGTTGCCGGTGCCGTCGAGTTCGGTGCGTTCGGTGCGCAGGCCGACGACCTTGCCGTCCTCGCCGAGGACCTCGGTGGGGGATTCGAAGAAGTGGAGGAACAGCTTGTGGGGGCGGTTTCCGACGTCGCGGATTGCCCAGTCCTGCAGGGTGTTGGCGACCATGTCGACCTGCTTGGAGGCGCGGCGGGCGGCTTCGGAGCCTTCGTCGTAGTCGATGTCCTCGGGGTCGACGATGACCTCGATGGTGGGGGAGTGGTCGAGTTCGCGTAGTTCGAGTGGGGTGAACTTGGCTTGGGCGGGGCCGCGGCGTCCGAAGACGTGTACCTCGACGGCCTTGTTGTTCTTGAGGCCTTCGTAGACGTTGGCGGGGATCTCGGTGGGGAGTAGTTCGTCGCCGGTCTTGGCGAGGACGCGGGCGATGTCGAGGGCGACGTTGCCGACGCCGAGGACGGCGACCTTCTCGGCCTCGAGGGGCCACTCGCGGGGGACGTCGGGGTGGCCGTCGTACCAGGAGACGAAGTCGGCGGCGCCGTAGGAACCGTCGAGTTCGATGCCGGGGATGTTCAGGGCGCGGTCGGCGTTGGCGCCGGTGGAGAAGATGACCGCGTCGTAGAACGTCCGCAGGTCGTCGAGGGTGATGTCGGTGCCGTAGTCGAGGTTGCCGAGGAGGCGGACCTGTGGCTTGTCGAGGACCTTGTGCAGTGCGGTGATGATGCCCTTGATGCGGGGGTGGTCGGGTGCGACGCCGTAGCGGATCAGGCCGAATGGGGCGGGCATGCGTTCGAAGAGGTCGATGCTGACGCCACGGTCGGCGGCGGTGTCGGACTTCATGAGGGCGTCGGCGGCGTAGATGCCGGCCGGGCCTGCGCCGACGATGGCCACTCGGAGCGGGCGATTCTGATCAGTCATGGATGTGTGGCGCGGATTCTCCCCCGTTCTCGGGGGGTGCGGACGCGCCATCCTCCTTATCTGTCGAGGGTGTCGGTTGCGTTGCCGTGCTGGGTGGAGGAAGTCGTGCGGCGCGAGTTCCGGCAGCAGTCGTGCGCGCAGGCGCAGCGTGCTCGGCTGCGGGTTCTCGTGCGGACAGATCTGTCGATCAGGCTGGGATGGTAGGAATCATAATCATGAATAAGGCGCTCGGCAATGGGTTTTGGTGAACGTGCGCGATGCCGGGCCCGGAGCGGGCACGCGAACCCACAGAGTGTTTTCAGCATCTGCGTCTACCCTGGAGGGTCGGCCCGACCCGGCGGAAAGAGCAGGCCCGAACCATGAGCAACACGGACGACAAGCGCAGCCCCGACGGCATCGAGGCGTTGCCCGTCGAGTCCGATCCGACCTCGGACTGGGCGCCACGCCCGACGCCGCGGACGCCGGACCAGCCGACGGAGCAGCTGGACGCGCCCAGATACACCGCCGACCCCACGGAAGCGTATGGCGGCGGGCCGACCCAGGCGCTCCCCGCCCATCCGGACCAGCCCACACAGGCATATCCGACGTACGAGGCGTATCAGGGCGGGCAGCAGCCGAACCCGACGCAGGCGTACCCGACGTACGAGGCGTATCAGGGCGGGCAGCAGCCGAACCCGACGCAGGCGTACCCGACGTACGAGGCGTACCAGGGTGGGCAGCAGCCGAACCCGACGCAGGCGTACCCGACGTACGAGGCGTACCAGGGTGGGCAGCAGCCGAACCCGACGCAGGCCTATTCGACGGCCTACGGCGGGCAGCAGGCCGGGTACCCGCCGCCGGGAGGGCCGGGCGAGCCGTATCAGCAGGAACAGCCGGACGGCGGGAAGAAGGGACCGGGCAAGGGGGTTCTGATCGCGGCGGCCACCGTCGCCGGCCTGCTGCTCGTCGCGGTGATCGGCATCGGCGCGATGCTGCTCTCGGGTGGCGGCGAGGACTCGACGGCTTCCGCGCCGACATCGGCCCGCGCACTGCCGCCCACTGCGGCGCCCGCGCCGAGCACACCGCGGTCGGAGGACGAGGAGATCGAGCCACCGGACTTCTCTCGGATCCCCGGGGGTGTGGGTGAGGCCATCGGCGCGGCGGGCGCCGCGATCGGCAGCGTCCGCTCCAACGACGGGTCCACGTTGATCCTGGACGGAATCGGTGGGTCCAGCGTGACGGTGACGACCGACGCGTCGACCGAGGTGGTCGCGATCGGCGCGAGCAGTGTCGACGAACTCGAAGTGGGCGAAACCGTGCTCGTGCAGGGTGACCCGGGCCCGGACGGAACCGTTGCCGCCCGCGTCATCATCAGCACCCGCATCCCGGATCTGGGTGAGTTCGGTGGCAACTGAGTTCGAGCCGAGTGCCGCACGTGTCGGTCCGGCTGGATATTGTGTCGTGCAATGACGCTCATCTGGTTCGGACTGTCGGCGATCGCGCTCGCGGGTGCGGTCGTGTTGTTGTACGTCGATCGCAGCCGTCGTGAGCAGTTCGGGCGGGTCCGGCAGATGTGGGCGAAGGCGCAGGGCTACGTCTACCACGAGTCCGACGACCACCTCCCGTCCAACTGGCATCGCGCGGCACTGGCGCGGCAGGAATACCTCGGCGCCGTCGACGTCGTGCACGGCACGCGGCGCGGCGAGAGCTTCGTGCTCTTCGACCTGCCGGAGTCGCTCACGATCGTCGCGGTACAGCGGACCTACGGTTCCGACGTCGACATCGACCTCCGGCTGAAGTCGACGCCGCCACCCAAGGACACCGACCTCAACCTGCTCGGCGCGATCGGGCCGCGGGTGGTGTTCGCGACCGACCTCGAGATCGCTCGGCGGGTGTGTGACCAGCGGATGGTGACGTTCACGGAGTCGGTGCCGCCGCAGGTGCAGATGCTGTGGAGCGAGGGCGACTGGACGCTCGGCTCGCTCCCGATCACGAGCAGCGGACGGGACTGGGAGGCCGCGATCGAGGCCGTCTCGCGGTTGTCGGGCATCCTTCACGTGCTGCCACCGGTGGCCGAGGCGACGGGCACCCGCTCGGGCAGCGTGCACGATCCGGGTCGCCCCCGCCCGCACCCGCTGGATCTGCACGACGACTGACCACGTTTCGCCTGCGTGACCGGTGTGGCGGGTGATGTCCGAAGTGGGTAGATTCCACCACCGTGACTGTTGTGGCGATTGTGGTGATTGTTGCCCTGGTTGTGTGTTGTTGGCTGGCGTCCGTGGCGCGCCGCGTCCGCCGTTGCACCGCAAACCTCACCGCCAGCCTCGCGCTCCTCGAAACGGAGATCGATCGCCGTCACCGCCAGGCCGAGTCCCTGGTCGTCGCGGCCCGCGCGGTCGGCATGGACTCCTCCCTGACCGGGCCGGTCGCCGGCGCCCGATCCTTCGCCGCGGGTATGCGCGACCAGGGCCTGACGTTGCGTGACCGTGCCGGCGCCGAGAACGCGCTGTCCGTCGCGCTGTACGGCGTGACCAGCGTCGCGGTCGCCGACCCGGCGGTGAAGAACGACTGGACGGTTCAGCGTCCCGTCCTCGACCTCCAGACCACCGAGCAGCGGCTGTCCGGCGCTGCCCGGGTCTACAACGATCACGCGGGGGCGATGAACGGGCTGCTCCGCGGACTCTCGACGCGGCCGTTCGCGCGCATGTTCGGTGCGGCGCCTGCGACCCTGTTCGAGGCGGACGCCGCGCAGGTGGCGTCACGGGTGACCGACGACGTTCCGCCACCGATGAACGAACCCGCCGCGTCGACGGAGGGTGCCGCCCTCTGACGGCGGGGCCGTCGCGACTAGGCTCTTCGTTCGACAAACGGACGTCGACACTGAATGCGAAGAGGGAGCGGTTCGATGACGGAGAAGGCTGAGCTGGCCGGGCTCGTGCGTGAGCTGGCTGTGGTGCATGGCAAGGTCACCCTGTCGTCGGGCAAGGAAGCCGACTACTACGTGGACCTGCGCCGGGCGACCCTGCACCACCGCGCCGGCCCGCTCATCGGCTCGCTGCTGCGCGAACTCGTCGCCGACTGGGACTTCGACGCCATAGGCGGCCTCACGATGGGAGCCGACCCCGTCGCGCTCGCCGTCATGCACGCTCCCGGCCGCCCGATCGACGCCTTCGTGGTGCGCAAGGCGGCGAAAGCGCACGGTATGCAGCGGCAGATCGAGGGCCCCGACGTCACCGGCAAGCGCGTCCTCGTCGTCGAGGACACCACCACCACCGGCAACTCCCCGCTTACCGCGGTCCGCGCACTCCGTGACGCCGGCGCGATCGTCGTCGGTGTGGCGACCGTCGTGGACCGCGCCACCGGCGCCGACGAGGTCATCGCGGCCGAGGGCGTCGAGTACCGCTCGCTGCTCGGCCTCGCCGACCTCGGCCTGTAGGCGCCTGCTGCGCTCGTGCGCGGTTGACGGGTTGCGACACCCGCACACCGCGCACGAGCGGCGCAGCCGCCTACTCTGGGCCGGTGCCGATTCGGAAGACGTCCACTTGCCTCGCCGACGGGCGGGAGCTGATCTGCTTCGACGGCGGCGACGGCGCCGTCCGGAACGCCGTCGACACCCGAGACCTCGGCGCGGTCGCGGCGACCTCAGTCATGCGCTACGACGTGCTCACCGGCGAGTGGGTCACCTTCGCCTCGCACCGCAATGCCCGCACGTTCCATCCCGCGACGGCGGACTGCCCGCTGTGCCCGAGCCGACCCGGCGGGTCGGCGACGGAGATCCCGTTCGGGGACTACGAGGTCGCGGTGTTCGAGAACCGCTTCCCGGCCTTCTCGTTCGGTGCCTCCGGTACCGGTGATCTCGTCGACGGCGAGCAGTTGTGGCCGGAGGCGCCGGCGACCGGGCGCTGCGAGGTGGTGTGCTTCGACAGCGACCACGACCGCTCCTTCGCCGACCTCGAGCCGGCCCGGGTGCGGACGGTCCTCGGCGCCCTCGTCGACCGCACCCGCGAACTTTCCGCGCGTCCCGGTGTCGCGCAGGTGTACTGCTTCGAGAACCGGGGCGAGGAGATCGGGGTGACGCTGTCGCATCCCCACGGTCAGATCTACGCCTATCCGACGACCACGCCGCGCACCGAGGCGTTGCTGCGGCAGTCGCGCGAGTACCGCAGCCGCACCGGCGGGCTCCTGCTGCGCGACGTCCTCGATGCGGAACGTCGCGCAGGCGCCCGTGTCGTCGCCGCAGGCGAGCACTGGACCGCGTACGTTCCGGTCGCGGCGCGCTGGCCGGTGGAGGTGCACGTCGCTCCGCATCGCGACGTCGCCGACCTCACCGAGCTCGACGACGCCGAACTCGACGAGATCGCCGTGCTGTGGCCCGAACTGCTGTCCCGGTTCGACCGCTACTTCGACGGCGTCGACCGGCTGCCGTACATCGCGGGCTGGCATCAGGCGCCGGTCGGGGAGGGTCGCGAGCTCGGCCGGTTGTACCTGCAGGCGTTCTCGCTGATGCGGTCACCGCACCGGATGAAGTACCTCGCCGCGTCGGAATCCGGGATGGGGGCCTGGATCTCGGACACGACACCGGAGCAGATCGCCGACCGTTTGCGTGCCGTCGCGACGGGACCGCAGTCGTGACCGAGTGGCTGCCCCCGATGTCCGACGCGGAACTCGCGGCCGCGGCCACGGCGCGTTTCCGGGAGGCGTTCGGTGCCGAGCCGGACGGGGTGTGGGCGGCGCCGGGCCGGGTGAACCTGATCGGTGAGCACGTCGACTACGCAGGCGGGCTGTCGCTGCCGATCGCGCTCATGCACAGCACCGCGGTCGCGGTGCGTGCGCGAACGGACGACCGACTGCGGCTGCGTTCGCATCTCGGCGCCTGGGACGGCGCGGTGGACGAGGTCGCTCCGGGGGAGCCGTCCGGGTGGCCGGCATACCTGGCCGGTGTGGTGTGGGCGATGCGTCGGGCCGGACTGTGCGACAGCAGGTTCGGCGCCGACGTCGCGGTCGTGTCCGCGGTGCCGGTCGGAGCGGGACTGTCGAGCTCGGCGGCGCTGGAGTGTGCACTGGCGATCGCCGTCGCGGATCTGGTCGGTGCGCCGACCGACGAAGCTGGACGCGGTGCGCTCGCGGCCGCATGTGTGGGGGCGGAGAACGAGATCGCCCTCGCGCCGACCGGCGGCATGGACCAGGCGATCGCGTTGTGCGGGAAGGAAGGTCATGCCCTGCTGGTGGACTCGGGTGACGGCACGGTCGCACCCGTCCCGCTCGACCTCGCCGCATCGGGACTCGCGGTGCTGGTGATCGACACCCGCGCACCCCACCGCCTCGTCGACGGTCGGTATGCCGAGCGGCGCCGGTCGGTGGAGGAGGCGGCGGCGTCGCTGGGTGTCACCACGCTGCGGCGTGCAACCGATGCCGACCTCGTGCGGCTGGAGGACTCGGTGCCGAGGCGCCGGGCTCGACACGTCGTCACCGAGATCGAGCGCGTGCGGGAGACGTTGCGGCTGTTGGCGTCCGGTGACATCTGCGACATCGGTCCACTGCTCACCGCCTCGCACGTCTCGCTCCGCGACGACTTCGAGGTGTCCTGCCCCGAACTCGACAACGCCGTCGACTCGGCACTCGCTGCCGGCGCACACGGGGCGCGGATGACGGGAGGTGGATTCGGCGGGTCCGCGATCGCGCTCGTCGACGACCGGGACGTGGATCGGGTTGCCATGGAAGTGTTGTCGAACGCGAGAACGCGGGGGCTCGTCGCCCCCGCGTTCCTCCGTCTGGGTACCGGGGGAGTCGCGGCGCGACGTCTGGTCCCGGTGATGTGACGCCGCTGATCGCGCCCCGGTACCGACCCTCCGATTCGTCGGGTCGGGTCAGGATTCCGTCCGCACCGCCACCGCGAACGCCGTCATCAGCGCGTGGTCCTTGACGCCGCGGCTCGACTCGATACCGCTGGACACGTCGACGCCCCACGCGCCGGACGTCGCGACCGCCCGCGCCACGTTGTCGGGGGTCAGGCCACCGGCCAGGATCCACCGGCCGGTCGGCAGCGCACTGCGGTCCTGCCAGTCCCACGTGACGCCCGCGCCGGCGACGGCACCGTCGACGAGCAGCACGTCGGCGCCGTAGTCGGCGTCCACGGCGTCGGCGCCACCGGTGTTGACGGCGCGGATCACCGTCAGTCCGGCGTCGTGCAGCACCCGGACGTCGTCGGCGGAGCGCAGGTCGTGCACCTGGACGTGGTCCAGCCCCGCCTCGGCTGCGGACGCGACGATCTCGTCGAGCGACATCCGGACGTACACCCCGACCGCGAGTACGCCGTCGGGCACCCGTGCCCGCAACCGTGCCGCCTCCGCCGCCGTCACCTGTCGGGGGCTGTCGGCGAGGACGAAGCCGACAGCATCGACACCGAGGGCCACCGCGTGATCGACGGTCGCCTCGTCCCGCAGTCCGCACATCTTGACGAAGACCATCGCCCGCCTTCCTCCACTTTCCGGTGACTCGAGGATATGGCCCGGCGCGGCGGCTACCGTCATCCGCAGTATCCGAACCGGAGGTGGGCATGAAACTCGAGCACGTCGTGTTCCTGGGCGCGACCGCGGCGACCGTCGTCGGCGCCGTCACGGAGAACGAGAGGCTGCAGTGGGCGGCGAAGCCGCTCATCGCGCCGGCGCTGGCAGCTCGTGTGCTCCGGCGACGCGGGAACATAGACCGCCTCGACACCGGGCTGCTGCTCGGGTCGCTCGCCGCCGCGACCGTCGGCGACGCGTTCATGATCGACCCGGACGACGACGCGCGTCTGAAGAACGGCGCGCGGTCCTTCGCGGTGATGCAGCTCGGATACTCGGCTGTCCTGGCCCGCCGCGGCGCCCGCCCGACCGCGCCCGCGCTGGTTCCGCGCCTGCTCGGGTGGCTGGGCGCCGCCGGCCTACTGAGGGCCCGGGCGAAGACGGTCGCGCCGACCCTGACGGCCTACGGCGCGGTACTCGGAACGACATCGACGCTGTCCGCGGATCCCGCGCTCGCGCCCGGTGCCCGCGTCGTCGCGGGGACACCGGTACCGAATGCCGATCCGCGCAGCAGGATCGCGCTCGGCGGGATCCTGTTCACCGGATCCGATGCGCTGATCGTGGTCCGGCGACTGTTCGTCCGCGGGCACACGGGCCGACGCGTCGCGGAGGCCGTCGTCCTCGCGAGCTACGCCGCCGCGCAGGCGCTGCTCGTGGAGGGTATGACGGAATGACGACTCGGGCCGTGGTCGTCACCGGTGCCGCCGCCGGCATCGGACGTGCGACAGCGTTGCGGTTCGCCCGCGACGGCTGGCTGGTCGGCGCCTTCGACGTGGACCGTGGCGGGCTCACGGCCCTTGCCGAGGAGATCCGGGCCGCGGGTGGTGCCGTGCACATCGGATACCTCGACGTCACCGAAGCCGACCAGTGGCGGGAGCGGCTCGTGGAGTTCGTCGCGGCGGCGGGCGGGCGGTTGGACGTCCTGGTCAACAATGCCGGGGTTCTCGCCTCGGGGCCGTTCGCGCAGACCGATCCGGCGGTGCACCGCCGGATGGTCGACGTCAACGTCGGAGGAGTCGTCACCGGCTGCGCCGCGGCCTACCCGCACCTCGCCGCGACCCCCGGCTCGGTGCTGGTGAACCTGTGTTCGGCGTCGGCGATCTACGGCCAGCCCGAGCTCGCGACGTACAGCGCGACCAAGTTCGCGGTCCGCGGTCTCACCGAGGCGCTGGAACTGGAGTGGCGGTCGGAGGGAATCAGGGTCCTCGCGATCTGGCCGCTGTTCGTGCAGACGGCGATGGTCGAGGGAATGCACACCGCAGCCGTCGCGTCGCTGGGGGTGCGGCTCACCGCCGAGGACGTCGCGGACGAGATCGTGTCGGCGGTCGGGCGGCGCACGCGGCTGCCGACCGTGCACCATCCGGTCGGCAGGCAGGCGCGGGCGATGTTGCTCGCGTCACGATTCGCTCCGGCCTGGCTGAATCGGGCAGTCAACTCCCGGCTCACCCGCACCTGACGGCTATCGACCGGCGACGTGGGTTATCTCACCCTGCTGACGACCCGTAGGGTCGATCGCGGTCGAGGTGAGTGGAGGAGTTTCGGGTGGTTCTGCGTCGAGTGGTGATGGTGGCGGGTGCGGCGGTGGCCGCGTTGGCGGTGGCGGGTTGCGGGAGTTCCGACACGCCGGAGGCGGCGACCGTCGGGGTCGTGTCGGGTCCCGTGTCGTCGACGTCGGTTCCGACGACGCCCGCGCCCGCGGCCCCGACGACATCGGCCACCGCGGCGCCGACGACGAGTGCCGCGGCGACCACCACCTACCAGCGCAACGAGGCCGTCTACTTCACCGCGCCGAACGGCGGGTTTCAATGCGGAATCATCGAACTGCCCACGCGTGTGGAGGCGGGCTGTCAGGGCCCCACGGACCCGATCCCGCCGCGCCCCGACAACTGCATGATCGCGTGGGGCACGGGCATCCGTGTCACGACCGCCGGGCCCGCCGAGTTCCTGTGCGCGGGCGGGGTCGTCTACACGTCGGGTGAGGACGATCCGGTGCTTCCCGTGGGGCAGTCCGTGGCCTCCTTCGGCTTCACATGCACATCCACGCATGTCGGCGCAAGTTGTAGAAACGACGAATCTGGTCACGGTTTCGAAATCGGCCCGGATTCCAACGAAACTTTCTGAAAAGCCCTCGTTAACGGGGCGTTAATGACATTCGCTGTGACCTAACTCACCGTCGTAGCGCTTGAGGAGATGGTTACGCGTCCATATCGTTGGGTCCGTTGTCGTCATCGAATCGTGATGTCGGCTCCGATCACCAGCCAGTGTGGCCCGCCAGCCGCGCTCGACGAAAAGGAACATCATGGACTTCGATCAGGCTATCGAGCTGCTCACCGCCCTCGGCGACTTCGGCAACCTCCTCACCGGCGTTGGCGACGCGCTCGTCGGCATCGTTGAGTTCGGCGGCTCCGTTGCTTCGGCCAGCGAGGCTGTCGCCTGAGGTAGCCCCTCAAGCCAGTCGGCGGTCACCTCGTCACGAGGTGGCCGCCGATTTGTGTTTCGGGGTCACGGTCGCGAGGACCACATGAACCCGCTTCGTGGGCCGGTACCGCTGGGGCGGTACCCGCCCACAGTTGTATCCGGGGGATAACAGATCGAGACGTCACGCCCCATTTTTCCGTGGTGATGCCGTAGCGTGCGCGAACAACGAGCCGGCTCGGATCGTTCCGTCGGTGTCGGCTGCTGCTCGCGCCGGCGGTCCACAATCCGCACGGGATCCGTGCGTCACGCACAAGGACCACCATGACCTTCGATCAGTTCATCGATCTTCTCCACGAACTCGGTGGCTACGGGACCTATCTGTCCGGCTTCGGCGGTGCGCTCTCGGGCGTCGCCGGCTTCGGTACGTTCCTCGGGATCGTCTGAATCTCGTGACCGTCTGAACTGGGGTGGATGCCGCACGACTCGGCATCCACCCTCGTTTGCCTGCGGGGTCCGCTGAACTCTGCTCGGACGTGACCGGAGACAATGGGTCCATGAGCGAGAACGGTCCCGACGAGCCCGGCCCCACGGAATGGGGTGAGCACCCGCACGGCGTCGGACCGTGGGAGGTCGAGCATCCGGGCGAGAACGCCGACGACCCGCGCTACGACCCCGAGCTGCTCGACGGCGGCGACCGCCGCAACGTGGTCGACTCCTACCGGTACTGGAGTCGCGAGGCGATCGTCGCCGACATCGACGCCCGCAGGCACCCGTTCCACGTGGCGATCGAGAACTTCGGCCACGACGCCAACATCGGCACGGTCGTGCGCACCGCGAACGCGTTCGCCGCCGCTGCCGTGCACATCGTGGGACGACGCCGGTGGAACCGTCGCGGCGCGATGGTCACCGACCGCTACCAGCACATCGTCCACCACCCGACCGCAGAGGATCTGTTCCTGTACGCGGCCGTCGAGGACCTCTCGATCGTCGCCGTCGACAACGTCCCCGGGTCGGTTCCGCTGGAGACCGCGACGCTGCCGCGCAACTGCATCCTGCTGTTCGGGCAGGAGGGTCCGGGCGTCAGCGATCACGCGAAGCAGTGCGCGACGACGACCGTGTCCATCGCCCAGTTCGGCTCCACTCGGAGCATCAACGCCGGTGTCGCCGCGGGGATCGCCATGCACGCGTGGGTCCGGCAACACGCCGATCTGTCCCGCAGCTGGTAGCGGACGGCCGCGTAAGTCGGCAAGATCGGTTGTCATGCAGCACGAGTGGTGGGGGCGGGCGGACGCAGCGGAAGCAGCGGTGGTCACTCGGCACCTTCGGCGGCTGTGGGCGCTGCCGGGCACCGGCCTCGCCGTCGTCGGCTGGCCGCAGACCAAACGCGAGCGACTGTTCTTCAGCTGGCACTACTGGTGGCAGGCGCACCTGCTCGACTGCGCCGTCGACGCCGCCGACCGTGACCCGACACCGCGACGACGCCGCCGGATCACGAAGATCGCCCGGGCCCACCGCATTCGGAACCTGACCGGGTGGACGAACAACTACTACGACGACATGGCCTGGCTGGGTATCGCCCTGGAACGGGCGCAGCGTCTGCAGCGGATCCAGTTCCGCCGGCCGATCGCGGATCTCGAGAGCGAGCTGTGGGAGGCATGGGCCCCGGAATCCGGTGGCGGCATTCCGTGGCGCGTCCACTCCGACTTCTACAACGCCCCGGCCAACGGACCGGCCGCGATCCTGATGGCGCGCACCGGGCGGCTGCTCCGAGCCCAAGCGATGACCGACTGGATCGATCGCACACTCAAGGACCCTGCGACCGGGCTGATCCTCGACGGCATCCGCTTCGCACCGGGCAGGCCGGACCCGGCGGGCATCCTCGACCGGGCCGTCTACAGCTACTGCCAGGGGGTGGTGCTCGGCGCGGAGACGGAACTCGCCCGCAGCCTCGACGAACCGCGGCACCGGGTTCGGGTGCAGGCTCTCGTCGACGCGGTCGACAAGCACCTGACTGCGGACGGGGTGATCGTCGGCGGAGGGGGTGGCGACGGCGGGCTGTTCAACGGCATCCTCGCCCGGTACCTCGCGCACGTCGCCGCGCACCTGCCGGGGACTGACGACGCCAGCAGGCAGGCCAGGAGCGGCGCCGCGCAGATCGTCCTCGACTCCGCGCACGCAGCCTGGGAGAACCGGCTCGAGGTGGAGGGGCAGCCGCTGTTCGGTTCCGACTGGACGAGTCCGGCTCGGCTGCCGGGTTTCGGTGGCGGAGTCTCGACCTTCACCGGCGGCACGGTGCGGTCCTCGGCCATCGCCGAGCGGGACCTGTCCGTCCAACTCGGTGGCTGGATGCTCATGGAGGCCGCGTGTGTCGCGGCCGGCACGATGCCCTCGGCGTGGCCCCGGTAGCACGACCCAGGTTCTACCGTTGACGGTATGACAACCCCGAACGACGACATCTGGACGTTCGACGACGCGCTGGCGGTGGTGTCCGGGATCGACGGTGCGGTGGCCGTCGTCGCGAGCGCCGAGACCGGCGCACCCGAGGCGGCGTGGGGAGACGTGTTCGTCTTCGACGCCGACAGCGACGACCGGCGCTTCCCGTTCGCGACGATCGTCACGAAGGACGTCCCCGGCTTCGACACCGTGTCCGGGCTGGACCGCGAGGGCGTCTACCGGCTCAACATCGGGGTAGGCCGCGACGTGTTCCAGGAACTGCTCGGCTACGACCCCGCCGACCACGCCCGCTTCCGTGAGGAGCACGACTTCGCCGAACCGGACCGGATGCTCCCGCACCCGGCCTATGCGGCGCAGGCCTGGGTGTCGGTGGTGACGCCCGGGCCGCGGACGGGCGAGCTCATGCAACGCCTCCTCGTCGCGGCACTCGACAGGCACCGGCGCCGCGGCGGACGTTGACGGTTCGGTGCGTCAGTCGACCGCGTAGTCCTCGGCGGGCTTCGCCAGTTCCTGCCGGTACTGCACCACGCCGACGACGGTTCCCACGACCAGGGCGGCGACGAGCACGACGAGCACTGCCGGCAGCAACCAGGGGACCCGTTCGAGGAACTCGCCCGCATAGAACCCGAGCAGCAGCAGGACCGGTGCCCAGGCGAGTGCGCCGAGGGTGCTGGCGACGGTGTACGTGCGGTGGTTCATCCGGGCGGCGCCAGCAACGAGCGGGCACAGCGTCCGCACCCACGGGATCCAGCGGGCGATCAGCACGGCCCAGAACCCGTTCCGGTCGAGCAGCGCGTTGACCTTGTGCAGGTTCTCGGTGTTGACGTAGCGGCCGTTCCGCCGGGCGGCGAGGTGGTGTCCGCTGCGGTGCCCGATCGAGTAGCCGACCTGGTTGCCGGCGATCGCGGCCGCCGCGGCTCCTGCCGAGAGCGTCCACACGTGGGCCGCGCCCGCAGAGTGGCCGGCGAGGACGATGCCTGCGGTCAGGAGCATCGAGTCACCGGGCAGGAACAGTCCGACGACGAACGCGCATTCGAGGAAGACGAACGTGACGACCAGCACCCACACCACCACGGGCCCGACGCTCGCGAAGGACCCCAGGTCGGGGGCTGCGAACGTCATCGACTACGGCGTGTACTCGTCCGTGGCGGCAGGAGCGTCCGCGGCACTGCCCTTGCGGGACGCCGAGTAGCGCTTGACGACCTCGACCATGATCGGGATCACGGAGACGAAGACGATGATCAGGAAGATCACGTCGACGTTGTCGCGGATGAACCCGATCTGGCCGAGCAGGTATCCGAGCAGCGTCACGCCGGCGCCCCACACGATCGCGCCGATGACGTTGTAGGTGAGGAACACCGAGTACTTCATCTTCGAGGCACCCGCGACCAGCGGCGCGAAGGTCCGGACGATCGGCACGAAGCGGGCCAGAAAGATGGTGATCGGGCCGTGCTTCTCGAAGAATGCGTGCGACTCGTCGATGTAGCTCTTCTTGAAGAACCGGGCGTCGTCCGACTTGAACAGGGCGGCGCCGCCCTTCGCGCCGATCCAGTAACCCACCTGGTCACCGAGGAACGCGGCGATCGGGATGGTCACCATCAGCACCCACAACGGTGCGAACGGCTCGACCTCGGTGGACTTCGACGCGGCGATCAGACCGGCCGTGAACAGCAGCGAGTCGCCCGGCAGCAGCGGGAACAGCAGCCCGGACTCGATGAACACCACCAGCAACAGTCCGACCAGCACCCAGGTGCCGAACGAGTTGAGGAGGTTGACCGGGTCCAGGAATCCCGGCAGAAGCGCCAGGTTCGTCACGGAGTCCTGGCCTGCGGTCCCGAGGTCAGCGGCTGCCTGCACAATCACGCGGACCACAGTACCGCGATCCCCGGCAGCGTCCGTATCGCCCGATCTCGGACTCACACGAGACGTGGTGCCCGACAGTTGCCATACTGCTAGGAACAACGCTGCCGGCCCGATCGGCCGAGCACACCCGAATGCCGACGTGGAGGTCAGCCGCCGTGCCCATCGCAACTCCCGAGGTCTACGCCGAGATGCTCGGACGGGCCAAGGAACACTCGTTCGCCTTCCCTGCCATCAACTGCACCTCCTCCGAGACGATCAACGCGGCCATCAAGGGCTTCGCCGACGCCGGAAGTGACGGCATCATCCAGTTCTCCACGGGTGGCGCCGAGTTCGGCTCGGGCCTCGGTGTGAAGGACATGGTGACCGGCGCCGTCGCGCTCGCCGAGTTCGCACACGTCATCGCCGCGAAGTACGACGTCACCATCGCGCTGCACACCGACCACTGCCCGAAGGACAAGCTGGACACCTACGTGCGTCCGCTGCTCGCCATCTCGCAGGAGCGTGTCAACAAGGGCCTGAACCCGCTGTTCCAGTCGCACATGTGGGACGGCTCCGCCGTGCCGATCGACGAGAACCTGGAGATCGCGCAGGAGCTGCTCAAGCTGGCCAAGGCCGCGAACATCGTCCTCGAGGTCGAGATCGGCGTGGTCGGCGGCGAAGAGGACGGCGTCGAGGCCGAGATCAACGACCAGCTGTACACCTCCCGCGAGGACTTCGAGAAGACCGTCGACGCCCTCGGCGTCGGCGAGAACGGCAAGTACCTGCTCGCCGCCACCTTCGGCAACGTGCACGGCGTCTACAAGCCGGGCAACGTCGTCCTCAAGCCCGAGGTGCTCAAGGAGGGCCAGGACGTCGCGGTCGCCAAGCTCGGTCTGCCCGCCGGCTCGCAGCCGTTCGACTTCGTCTTCCACGGCGGTTCGGGCTCGCTGAAGTCGGAGATCGAGGACTCGCTGCGCTACGGCGTCGTGAAGATGAACGTCGACACCGACACCCAGTACGCGTTCTCCCGTCCGATCGCCGGACACTTCTTCACCAACTACGACGGTGTCCTGAAGATCGACGGCGAGGTCGGCAACAAGAAGGTTTACGACCCGCGCAGCTACCTGAAGAAGGCCGAGGCAGGCATGACCGCCCGCGTCGTCGAGGCGTGCAACGACCTCAAGTCCGCCGGACGCTCGGTCTCCGCCGGCTAGTTCCTCCCCGAAAGTGCAGTTCTCGTCGCGGCCACCCGGCAATTGCGACGGGAACTGCACTTTCGTCGTATCCGCGGTCGTAGTCTGGAAGGCATGAGCGCGCGGATCGCGGTGTCCGGTGCGACCGGTCACCTCGGCGGGGGCGTTGCGGAGTTGCTGTCCGCCGCCGGAACGCCGACCACCCTGATCACCCGCGATCCCGGACGTGCGCCGTCGTTGCCCGGCGCGACCGTCGCCAGATCGTCCTTCGGTGACTCGGGCCTGTCCGACGCGCTGCGCGGTACCCACACCTTCTTCATGGTGTCGGCGACGGAAACCGCCGACCGCGCCGACCTGCACCGCGCCGCCGTCGCCGCCGCGGTGGACGCAGGGGTGCGGCGCATCGTGTACCTCTCGTTCGTCGGCGCCGCCCCCGACTGCACCTTCACCTTCGGCCGCGACCACTGGCACACCGAGCAGGCGATCCGGGACAGCGGCCTCACCTTCACCTTCCTGCGCGACAACCTGTACCTGGACCTGATGCCGTCGATGATCGGCGTCGACGACGTGATCCGGGGACCGGCCGGTCACGGTCGTGCCGCGATGGTCGCGCGGTCGGACGTCGTCGAGACCGCCGCCGCGGTGCTCGGCACCGACCGGTTCGACGGCCGGACGCTGGAGCTGACCGGGCCGCGCGCCCTGTCGATGGCGGATGTCGCGGAGGCGTTGACCGCCGCGCTGGGCCGGCCGATCGGCTACCACCGCGAGACGCCGGAGGAGGCGTACGCGTCGCGGGCCGGGTTCGGGGCGGAGCAGTGGGAGGTCGACGGCTGGGTCAGTTCCTACCTGGCGATCGCGAAGGGCGACCTGTCGCGGGTCAGTGGCGACGTGCACCGGGTGCTGCACCGTCAGCCGGTGGGCATCGCCGACGTGTTCCCCGCCCTCGCCGATCTCTGACGGAACGTCAGCTGCACACCTTCCACACGCCGTCCTGCAGTTCCAGCGCGAACGAACGCTCCGACGTCGACGCGGGTGCGTTCGCCGTGTGCACGGTGACCGCCGCGAGCGCGGTGTTGTCGGTGACGGCGACGGCGTCGATGCTGTCGAGGATCGGGACCGCGCGATCCGAGTTCGCGGAGCGGTAGACGGAGTCGAAGTCGGCGTCCGAGACCTGCTGGTAGTAGGCGCCGAGCTCGCCGCAGGTGCCTGCGCGCAGCGCGGCGAGGTCGCCGCGGTCCACGGCCTGGACGAAACCGGTGATCGCGCCGCGCACCTGGTCCTCGGTGGAATCGCCGCCGCCGACCTGCACGGCCAGCACCCCGATCCCCGCCGCGGCGATCGCGAGCACGGCGACTGCCCCGACCACGAGAGGCCAGCGGCGGCGACCGCTCGGCGCGGGTTCAGGTACGCGCGCCGGGCCCGCGTCGGTGCCGGGCGGCGGTGGGGTTCCGGGACCGACGCGGGTGGGGGTCGCGCGGGGAACGTGCGGGATGGCGACGGTCTGCGCCTCCGACGCGGGCACCGGGGACTCGGCCGTCGGTGCACTCGACGACGATCCGCCGGGCGACGCCTCGTCCGGTTCGCTGGTGTCCGGCACGGCTGGCCCCCTCATCTGTCTCGGGGTGACGTCGATCACCGCGTCACGCTGAGCAGCCTACGGGTCGCTCGGCGGGTGCTCGCATCGTCCGCGGGGGGTGTCGCCGGATCGTTGCACGGGCGGTGCGCGCACAATGGACCCATGACCTCCTTCGGTGACCTGCTCGGCCCCCAGCCCACCCTCCTGCCCGGCGACGACGACGCCGAATCGGACCTGCTGAACGGCGCCGACCCCAAGCAGGTCGCCGCCGCTCACCCGACCGCGTCGATCGCCTGGGCGTACCTGGCCGAGGCGGCGCTCGGCGACGACGAGACCATCACCGCCTACGCGTACGCGCGCACCGGCTACCACCGGGGCCTCGACCAGCTGCGTCGCAACGGATGGAAGGGCTTCGGTCCGGTTCCCTACAGCCACGAACCGAACCGTGGGTTCCTGCGCTGCGTGGCCGCGCTGGCTCTGGCGGCGAAGGCGATCGGGGAGACGGACGAGCACGCCCGCTGCCTCGACCTGCTCGAGGACTGTGATCCGCGGGCGGCCGAGGCGCTTGGCGTCGAATAGGTTCCACCCTCCGTACTCCGTCGAGCGCGGGAGGGCGCGGTTCCGCGCCTCCCGCACCCGCTTGCGCGCGTCGGCGCTGCCGATCGCGCAGTGCGCGCTCGCCGCCGGTCTCGCGTGGTTCGTCGCGAACGACCTGCTGCACCACAACGATCCGTTCTTCGCCCCGATCGCAGCGGTGGTCTCCCTCGGGATGTCCTTCGGTGGCCGGCTCCGCCGTGCTCTGGAATTGATGGTCGGGGTGACCGTCGGGATCGGTGTGGGGGACCTGCTGATCTCGTGGATCGGCACTGGAGCCTGGCAGATCGTGCTGGTCGTCGCGTTGGCGATGGCGACGGCCGTCTTCCTCGACGGCGGGCCGGTGATCGCGATGCAGGCCGCGTCGTCCGCGGTGCTCGTGGCGACCCTCATTCCACCGAGTCAGGGCGGCGGCCCCGACCGGATGTTCGACGCACTGGTCGGCGGACTGGTCGGCGTGCTGGTGGTGGCGTTCCTGCCCGCGCACCCGGTGTTGCGGGCACGCAAGCAGGCCGCCGACATCCTGGCCGACGCCGCGGACGTCCTGCAGAAGGTCGCGGACGGCCTGGTCGCCAACGATCCTAAGCCGATCGAGGCCGCCCTCAAACGTGCCCGCACCACCCAGGCCTCGATCGACGCCCTGCAGGCGAGTCTGCGCGGGGGACGCGAGATCAGCCGGGTGTCGCCCCTGTACTGGACGTCCCGGCCCCGCCTTGCGCGGATGACGGCCGCGGCGGAACCACTCGACAACGCCATCCGCAACATCCGTGTCCTCACTCGCCGTTCGCTGACGCTCGTGCGGGACGACGAGATCCTCGATCCGCGGTTGGTGGACCAAATCGAGAAGCTGTCGCACGCGGTCGCGGTGCTGCGACGGATGGTGCTCGCCGATCCCGGTCAGCAGCCCGACCAGGCCGAGGCCGCGCGGGTGCTGCGGTCCGTGTCGATCGGCATGAAGCCCGAACTCGTCGAGGACGCGGGCATTTCCGCGACGGTGGTGTTCGCGCAGATCAGGTCGCTGCTCGTCGATCTGATGCAGGTGGCCGGGCTGTCCCGGATCTCCGCGATCGCGACGCTGCCGCCGACCGTTCCCAAGCCCGGTTACCCGACGGACCATTAGGCACCCGGCCCACTGATCCGTCGGCGTCGTTCCGGATCAGGCACGCAGCGCGTCGAACGCGGCCGAGACGTACTCGGCGGAGCGTTCGGAGCCGAGCAGTCCGGCGCCCATCCGGTTCATCGTGTACGAGATGGTCGCGCGGCGTTCGGTGTCGACGAGGATCTGCGAGCCTCCCCACCCGCCCCAGAAGCAGATCCGGCCCTCGGGGACGTACGGCACCGACTCCGGGGTCGGCAGGCCGAAGCCCATGCCGAAGCGGACCGGTGCGCCGAGCACGTTGTCCATGCCGTCGGACTGCTTCTCGAAGATCAGCGCGACGGTGTCGGGGGAGAGCAGGGTCACGCCGTCGACTGTGCCGTCACATGCGATCGCGGACTGGATGCGGGCGAGCGCGCGGGCGTTCGAGTGCCCGTTCGCGGCGCCGATCACCGCGCCGCGCCAGCCGTCGGTCCACGACACCGTCGCGTCGACCGGCGGGTTGCCGAACGTCTTCACGAGCACCGAGTCGGGGTCGAGGGAGGCGAGGTCGATCGGAAGGGGCGGCGGTGGAACGACGTTCGCGACCCGGCCGTAGTCGGTGCGGTCGACGCCGAAGCGGAAGTCGGCTCCGAGCGGGCCTGCGATCTCGTCGGCGACGAACTGCTGAAGGTCCCGGCCGTCGACGCGGCGGACCAGTTCACCGAGGAGGTGACCGTGGTTGATCGCCTGGTAGCCGGAGGCGGTGCCCGGCGTCCACCAGGGTGCCTGCGCGGCGAGTCGCGCGCAGGCGAACGGGAGGTCGTAGAGCTCGTCCTGCGTGATCGGTTCCTGCCAGCCGGACACCCCGGACGTGTGCGACAGGAGGTGTCGGACCTCGACGGACTCCTTGCCGTTGGCGGCGAACTCCGGCCAGTACTTGGAGACGAGGGCGTACGGATCGATCCGGCCGCGGTCGATCAGCATCAGGACGGCGAGCGCGGTGACGGTCTTGCTGCAGGACCAGACGTTGGTGATCGTGTCGCGTTCCCACGGGGTGGTCCGGTCGGCGTCGGCCCAGCCGCCCCAGATGTCGACGACCGGTGCGCCGTCGATGGTGACGGCGATCGACGCGCCGAGATCCTCACCCGACTCGACGTTGCGGCGCAGCGCCTCCCGCAGTCCGTCGAACTGTGTGTCGCAGGTTCCCTGGATCTCCACCGTGTCGCTCCCTTCGATTACCCCGAATGTGACCCCCGTCACCGTACTTGAAGTTGAGTTCAAGTGTAGGAAAACGACGCCCTTCAAATACATGCGTATATGTGCATATGATGCCTCGGAGGGTGTGACAGCATCCGAGCGACCGATTCGACGAACGAGGGGACGGGCCGATGGGAGCCGGGCACGGACACGCACACGGACACGGGGGTCCGGTGCCGGGCGGCGCCGGACCGTCGACCGCGCGCATCCGGCGCATGGTGATCGCCCTCGGGATTCTCGTCGGATTCCTCGTGCTCGAGGTCGTCGTCGGCGTCAGTATCGGATCGCTGGCACTGCTCGCCGACGCCGGCCACATGCTCACCGACGTCGTCGGCATGTCGATGGGTCTCGTCGCGCTGGTCCTGGCCCGCCAGGGTTCCAAGGCCGCCGCCCGCACCTTCGGCTGGCACCGCGCCGAGGTGCTCACGGCAATGGCGAACGCGGTCCTGCTGCTGGCCGTCGCGGTGTGGGTGATGTACGAGGCGATCGAACGGATCGGGGACGCCCCCGAGATTCCGGGCATCCCCCTGATGCTGACCGCCGCCGCAGGCCTCGCCGCCAACCTCGTCGTCATGCTGATGCTCCGCGCCGACGCGAAGGACTCGCTCGCCGTCCGCGGCGCCTACCTGGAGGTGCTCGCCGACGCCGTCGGCTCGGTCGGGGTCCTCATCGCCGGCGCGCTCGTGCTGGCCTTCCAGTGGAGCTACGCCGACATCGTCGTCGGTGTGCTCATCTCGCTGTGGGTGGTGCCGCGTGCCGTGAAGCTGGCCGCGGCGGCGCTGCGCATCCTCACCCAGGCGTCCCCGGAGAGCGTCGACGTCGAGGCGGTGCGCGCGGACCTGCAGGCCCTGCCCGCGGTCTCCGGGGTCCACGACCTGCACGTGTGGACGCTGACCACCGGTATGGACGTCGCCACGGTGCACCTGACCACCGACGGCGACAGTCAGGGTGTGCTGCGCGCGGCGAAGACCGTCCTCGACACGCACGGCCTCGAACACGCGACCGTGCAAGTGGAATCGTCGGCCGACGGGTCGAACTGCGAGGAGAACCTCACCTGGTGATCATCGGTACCCGTCGGTGTTCGCCGGCAAGCCCTTGTCCGTCACCTCCGTCAGGTACCGCCAACAGTCGGGGCGGGAGCCGTCGACGTCGGTGAACCCGTAGCGCCGCGCGAGCTGTCCACTGGACACGACCTGTCCGCTGAACTCGGCGGCATCCGGGTCGGCGGCGAGGTTGGCCACCGCCCGCCCCACGAAGGTCGGGGTCTCCGAGATCGCGAAGTGCGGGACCTCCTCGAGGGCGTCCCGCCAGGTCTCCTCGGTGACACCGAATGCGTCGAGCATGTTCTCCGACCGCAGCCAGCCGGGCGTCAGCGCGACAGCCGCGCACCCGTGCGGAGCGAATTCGTACGCCTGCGCGGTGGTCATCCGCTGCACCGCCGCCTTCACCAGGTCGTACCAGAAGCCGGTCTCGTGCCGGTAGCGGACGTTGTACTCGGCGGTGCCGTCGGTCATCTCGACGACCAGTCCACCGGGACGCCGGATCAATACCGGCAGGGCGAAGTGACTGGTGATCGCGTGGGTGTCGATGCCCATCCGCAGCATCCGCAGCCCGCCGTCCAGATCGTGCTCCCACAGCGTCGTTCCGAACTGGGCGTACCGGTCGCCGCCGAAGATGTCGTTGACGAGGACGTCCAGTCGGCCGTGCTCGGCGTCGATCCGTTCGACGAGCGTCTTCACCTGATCGGGTTCGAGGTGGTCCACTCGCAGTGCCACGCCGTCGCCGGCCTCGGCTACGAGTTCGCCCGTCCCCTCGATTGTTTCGGGTCGGTCGATTTCGGACCGCCCGGCCCGGCTGCTGCGTCCGGTCGCATAGACGAACGCGCCGGCGCGGGCCAGCTCGACGGCGATCGCGCGGCCCGCGCCGCGGGTGGCGCCCGCGACCAGGGCGACCTTTCCGGTCAGGTCCGGCGCGCTCAACGGCTCGTCCGGGTGACACCCGCCCCGGGACGCCACAGGTCCACGTGCAGTTTGTCGTCCGAGACCGTGGTCAGCACCACCGACTCGACGCCGAGCTCGAAGAACTGGGCGTCGCCGCCCGGATCGTCGGGGTAGCAGTCGCGGATCGCCTGCTTCTCCTCCCCGACGAGTTCGCGGGCCCGTCCCGAGATCTTCGCGTCCCCACCCTCCATCGTGTGGTGGCCGGGATTGGAGTGCAGCGAGAAGCGAGGATCGCGGCGCAGGTCCAGGACCTTGCGGGCGTTCGGCATCGACCCGAGCACCAGCAGGCCGAGGAACGTCTCCACCTCGGTGCCGCTGACCCGCGGTGACCCGTCTGCGCGCAGTGTGGCGATGACGTGGTGTTTGTGTGCGGTCAGCCGGGCGGCGACGGCCGCGGCGAGTTCGGGCGCTTCGTCGGTGAACTGCTGCCAGGTGGTCATCCCGTCAGTGTGCGCCCCGGTACCGACAATCTCCCGGTCACGACCCGATGTCGAGCAGCACCTTCCCGATCGCGCGGCCGTCGGCGACGTACCGCAACGCCTCGGCGGCGGCGTCCAGTGGATAGGCGGCGCCGACGTACGGGGCGGCGCGCCCCGCCACGAGCAGTTCGCCCAGTTCTCCCTCGTTGCGCGCGTACTCGTCGGGCGGCACGTCCTGGAACTGGAAGCCCAGCACATGGATTCCCTTGACCAACACCAGGTTCAGTGGGATCGACGGAACCTTGCCGGAGGCGTAGCCGACGGTGACGAATCGGCCGCCGCGACGCAGCGAGCGCAGTGCGGGCTCGGAGAGGTCGCCGCCGACCGGGTCGACGACCGCGTCGGCGCCGTCCGGGAGTGCCTGCCGCAGCCCATCCCGCAGCGGACCCGCACGGTGGTCGACCAGGCGGTGCGCGCCGTGCCGCGCCGCCACCTCCAGCTTCTCCGGGGACGACGCGACGGCGGTGACGGTCGCGCCGAGAGCGGCGCCGAGCTGGACCGCGGCGAGGCCGACCCCGCCACCGGCACCGAGGACGAGCAGCTCGTCTCCTGCGCCGACCCGGGCCGTGGAACGCAGTGTGTGGTAGGCGGTTCGGTGTGCGACACCGAACGCCGCGGCGGTACGTACGTCGACACCCGGAGGCACCACCTGCACCTTGGCGGCATCGACGACGACCCACTCGGCGAACGCCCCGACCAACCCGGTCGAGGTCACGACGTCATCGACTGCGACCCCTGTGGCCCCGTCGCCGACCGCGTCGACGGGGCCGGCGAACTCGCTGCCGGGGACGAACGGCGGCGGCACACTGATCTGGTATCGGTCGGCGATCAGCAGGACGTCGGGAAAGTTGACAGCCGCCGCGGCGACCCGCACCCGCACCTGGCCGGGGCCGGGCTCGGGTGCGGGTCGCTCCTCGATGCGGACGACCTCGGGCGGTCCGTGGACGGGACAGACGACCGCACGCATCACCTCACCTCCCTGTCCACACCGGGGGGCGCTTCTCGATGAACGCGGACGCGCCCTCCTTGGCGTCCTGGCTGGTGAAGACCACGGACTGCCATTCGGCCAGACGCTGATCGGCGCGTTCGGGTTGCGCGACCGCAAGGCGAGCCAACTCCTTGCAGGCGGCGAGCCCGAGCGGCGCATTCGCGGCGATCTGGTCGGCGTAGCCGAGTGCCGTGTCGAGCACGGCCGCGGGCTCCACGACGGCATTGAGCAGCCCGAGCTGGTGCCCGCGCTCCGCGGTGATCGTGTCGCCGGTGAGCGTCATCTCGAGCGCCGCGCCCAGCGGGATGCGGGTCCCGATGAACGTGCCTCCGCCGCCGGGGAAGAGTCCTCGCTTGACCTCCGGGAACCCGAACACCGCCGCCGACGACGCGACGATGACGTCGCACGCGAGCAGCAGTTCCAGTCCGCCACCGATAGCGGTGCCGTTCGCCGCGCCGACCACCGGGATCGGGACCTCGCCGCGCCCGAGGCGGAGGTACGCGGCGGTGTGCGGATCCGTGCCGTAGCCGACGTCCTCGCCGTCCGCGAACGCCCGCAGATCCATGCCGGAGCAGAAGGCCCGGTCGCCGGTGCCGGTGAGAACGATCGCCCGGATCGCCGGGTCGGTCTCCGCGTCGAGAACGGCGGCACCGATGCCACGGATCATGGCCCCGGTCAGGGCGTTCCGCGACTCCGGACGGTCCAGGCGGACGACCAGGACAGAGCCGCGCTGCTCGACGGCCAGCCCCTCGACGGCGTTCATCCGCGGTATCCGCTCGACTCGGCGAGCTCGGCGGCAGACCGCATCAGATCCGGAACGATTGCGCCGAACGCCTGCAGCCGGTGGTCGTCGCCGGCCCGCTGGTAGCCCTGTTCGAGGACGATCGCGAGTTTCCACTTCGCGAGCACCAGGTAGTAGTCGAGGTCGTCGACCTGCCGGCCCGACACGTCGGCGTAGTGCTCGACCACCTGTTCCCGCGAGGGCATCCCGCGCATGTCGACGTAGCCGGAGGTGGCGGCCTCGGGTGCGGACGTGTCCTCGGGCCAGCCCTGCATCATCCACGCGAGATCGAGCTTCGGATCGCCGACCGTCCCCATCTCCCAGTCGACGATGGCGGCCAGCCGCGCGGGCGCGCCGTGCCGGTACATCACGTTCGCGAACTGGTAGTCGCCGTGCATGATGCCGGGGACGAAGTCGAGCGGGCGGTGCTCGTGCAGCCACCGGGTGGCGACATCCATCCCGTCGAGTTCTCGGCCCTTGATGCGATCGAAGAAGCCGGTCCACCGGGCCACCTGCCGTTCGTGGAAGCCGTCCGGCCGGCCGAGGTCGCCCAGTCCGCGCGCCTTCCAGTCCACCTTCGACAGCAACGCGATGCCCTCGGCCAGCTGGTAGGCGAGTCCGGCGCGTGCCGCGGTGTCGCTGGTGAACGGCTCGACCCACTGCTTGTTGCCCATCGGCGACCACCCGTCGACGAAGCCCATCAGGTAGAAGGGTCGCCCGAGGACGGTGGCGTCGTCGCAGACCGCGACCGCCTCGGTGTGCGGGACGTCGGTGCCGTCGAGGGCTTCGATGATCCGCCACTCCCGCAGGATGCCTGCGTCCCGGTCGGCGGGGGCGTCCGCCGGGGGAGTGCGGATCACGCAGCGACTGTCGTCGCGGGTGATTTCGTAGATCTCGTTCTGCGTTCCGCCGGAGAGGAATCGGACCTCCAGGGGCGCGCCCTTGCCGGGCAGGCCCATGCCGTCCATCCAGGTGGCGAGGCGTTCGGTGTCGATCACAGGGCACCTTCTTCGTCGTCGAGGAACTCGGAGAACTTCGCGCGGGCCGCGGCCTGCTTGCGGGGAATCCACTCGGTCGGCCACATGTCGTCGGTCGGACTGTGTTCGCGCAGAACCTGTTTGGCGACGGTGACCTTGTGGACCTCGGTGGGGCCGTCGGCGAGGCCCATGACGGCCGCGCCCGCGATCATCCGGAAGAACGGCATCTCGTTGGTGACGCCGAGAGCGCCGTGGACCTGCATTGCGCGCCAGGCGATGTCGTGCAGCACCGTCGGCATGACGATCTTCGCGGTGGCGATGTCCTTGCGGACCTTCTTGTAGTCGTTGTACTTGTCGATCTTCCAGGCGGTGTGGAGCACGAACAGCCGGAACTGGGCGAGTTGTGCGTAGGAGTCGGCGATGTACCCCTGCACGAACTGCTTCTCGGACAGCCTGCTTCCGGCGGTGGTGCGGCTGAGGGCGCGTTCGCACAGCATGTCGAGGGCCCGTTGGGCGAGGCCGATCGTCCGCATTGCGTGGTGGATCCGGCCGCCGCCGAGCCGGGTCTGCGCGATGGCGAACGCCTGCCCCTCGCCGCCGAGCAGTGCGTCGGCCGGAATCCTGACGTCGCGGTACTCGATCAACGCATGCGAGCCCTCGTTCATCGGTTCGCCGGCCAGGCCGACGTTGCGGACGATCTCGATGCCCGGGGTGTCGCTGGGCACCAGGAACATCGACATCCGGTTGTGGGTGTCGGCAGCGGGGTCGGTGACCGCCATGACGATGAGGAACGATGCCGTTGCGGCGTTGGAGGAGAAGAACTTCCAGCCGTTGATCACCCAGTCGTCGCCGTCGCGGACGGCGCGGGTCTCGAAGCGGGACGGGTCGGCCCCGGCCTGCGGTTCGGTCATCGAGTAGCTGGAGAACATCTCGCCGTCGAGCAGTGGCTGCAGGTAGCGCCGCTTCTGGTCGACGCTGCCGTAGTGCGCGATGATCTCGGCGTTACCCGTGTCCGGGGCCTGACATCCGAACACGATCGGGGCCCACGGGGAGCGGCCGAGGATCTCGTTGAGCAGCGCCAGTTTCAGCTGGCCGTGGCCCTGACCGCCCAGTTCGGGCCCGAGATGAGTGGCCCACAGTCCCTGTTCCCGAACCCGGTCCTTGAGCGGGTCGATCACCTTGCGGCGGGCGCCGTCGAGTGGAACGAACTGCTCGTGTTCCCACACCAGATCGAGGGGTTCCACCTCGTCCCGGACGAAGGCGTCGGCCCAGTCCAGTTTCTCCTGGTAGTCGGGGTCGGTCTCGAAGTCCCATGCCATGAGCACCTCGCTAAGAATCATGTTCTGATCGATGAGAATGCTATTCTGTCTTTCAAGAAGCGCGTTGTCCAGAGAATGGGTCGGCGAATGAGGGACGAGGACGGGTTCGCGAACCGGATCGCGCAGCGTGCACTGGCGAAACGGGAGGCCGACTACGCAGGCGAGGTGCGTCGCCTGCTCGACGCCGGTCTCGACGTGATGCGCGGTTGCGGAACCGACTCGCGCCCACGGGTTGCAGACATCGTCGCGGCCGCCGGCTTGTCCAACGATGCGTTCTATCGCCATTTCCGGTCGAAGGACGCCCTGGTGGCGGCCATCCTCGAGGACGGGACCGAGCGGTTGACCACCTATGTCGCGCACCAGATGGGGAAGGAGTCGACGCCGGACGGTCAGGTACGGCGGTGGGTCGAGGGTGTGCTCTCTCAGTCCGCCCGGGACACCGCCGCGACGACCCGGGCGGTGTTGTGGAACGCCGGTGGTCTACCCGCCGACACCACCCTCGGGCCGGCCTCCGCCACCGGGCGGCTCGGCCTGTTGCTGCATCGCCCGTTCTCCGAACTGGGCAGCCCTCAAGCGGAATTCGATGCCGCCCTCGCCGCGCACGCGACGGTCGGCCTGCTCGTCGACCACCTGGGGAGGGGCGCACAGACGGGTACGGCGGACGTCGACCGGGTGGTCGCGTTCTGCCTGCGGGTCGGTGGACGCTCGGGTGCGTGCGCGGCCGACTTCGTCACGTGATGCCGTGCGGTGGGCGGCGTGGCAGACCCCACCACGGCTCACCGCGCTTCCTGCACTCTGAGGGCCTGGCGGTTGCGCTCAGGCGTCGTGCCCCGGTGCGAGGTCGCCGACATCCGAGATCGTCATCACCTCGGCGGCTCCGGTCGGGCCGGAGCCGCCGACCGGTTCGAGTACGAAACCGGTGTGGTCGCCGAGAGGAACCCGATCGAGGATGCGGCCGCAGAGCCAGGCAATCGCTCCGTCCAGAACGGGCAGGCCGTGTGGACCCTCGTGCCACGAACACCGTGCGAATTTGTCCACCTCGTCGCCCGTCTCGCCGCCGAACAGGTCCGCGAGATCCGATGCCTCGGTCGGGAGGAGGTGCACGGCCAGGTGGTCCGCGTCGTTCGCCACCCGGAAGGTGTGGTTCGCGACCGACAATCCCACCAGGAACCGGGGTGGGTCGATGCTCGACTGCATGGCGAAGCCGACCAGGCAGCCGGCCCGCTCGCTGCGCACGGCGGTGGTGACCACGTACACCGGTTGATCCAGTGCGGCGACGAACTGCTCGAACACCTCGTGCGGGCTGCTCTCGTTCACGCGTTCCCCTACAACATCCGGCGTCTGCGGTCGAGCATGCGCGCTCTGCGTACCGACACCCGGGACCACACCTTCTGCTGGATCGCCAGGGTCGCCCACCCGGCCAGCGCCATGCCGAAGATGTTCAGCAGGAGCTGCTGGGTGCTGCCCCACACCTCGTCCCACGCGCCGAATGCGAGACCCACCCCGACGTTGCCCGCGGCGGGGACGGTGGTGACCGAGATGAACACCCCCGACAGGCCGCCGAGCTTGGACGAGGTGAGCGAGAGCACGCCGGCCGCCGCCGCGATGATCGCGACGATGAAGGACCACTTGTCCGGTGTGTATATGAACGCGGTGTCCGGACGGGGACCGGTGACGTCGGCGAATGTCACCCAACCGAACACCCGCGCGGTCAGGGCCGCGAGTGTCGTCGCGGCGATCGCGACCACGAAGCCCACGATCAGCGTGCGGACGGCCGCGCCCAGCAGCACGTAGCGGTGCTTGACCAGCGCCACGCCGAGCGCGGCGATGGCGCCGAATTCCGGCCCGAGCACCATCGCCCCGATCGTGAGGATCTGCGAGTCGGTGATGATCGCGATGCCCGCCAGGAGTGTCGCCATCGTCATGAAGCTCAGGTACGTCCAGTTGAGTTCGACGTCCTCGTAGGAGCGTTGCGCGACCTCCGCCCACACGACGGTGTCGGCGCTGCTGCCCGGGCTGCTCAGCTCGGCGTCGAAGCCGTCGCGGGACAGCCACGCGTGCACCGGTTCGATCTCGATGGTGCCGTGGTGGTGCAGGCGAGTGGCACGGAGCTTCTCGACGACGTCGTTGGCGACCTCGCGCGCAATGTCGGCGTGGATCACGTCACCGACCGGGCGGATGGCGGCGCCCCGGAGTACCGCGAGACCGCTGACCCCGGGTTCCTCGTCGAGGATCTGCAGCGCTTCGTCCGTCATGTCGGTGGGCGACAGAATCCGTAGGTGCAGCATGCCGCTCAGTGTGCCGCCCGTCGGGACGTCACGCGCGTAGGAACACCGCAGAAACTCGCGGGCGGTGCGGCGGTCGCTCCGCTAGCGTGTCGGGCCATGGCCAAACCGCACCCCCACGTGTACTTCGGTGACCGGATCGTCGACGCCGCGCAGGCGACGCTCGGCGTCGCGACCTCGGCGACCTTGTACGGGCTCAGCGTGTACACGGTGTTCCCCGTGCACGTCGACGGCGCCGGGCGCACCGCCTTCCGGCTCGCGGACCACTACCGGCGGCTGGTGGAGTCCTGCCGGATCATCGGCATGGACACGTTCGCGGGGGAGTGGGACTTCGGTCGGTTCGTCGCGGCGGTGACCGAACTGGTGGCGGCGAACGATCCCGCGGAGGACGTGTTCGTCCGGGCGAGCGTCCACGTCGACGAGTCCATCCCCGGCACACGGGTCCGCGGCTGCCACACCACCGTCAGCATGTTCGTCTACGACGCGGTGCCGATCGTTCCCCAGGACGGGATGCGCCTGAAGACCAGTCAGTGGCGCCGCATCCCGGACTCGGCGATCCCGTCGCGGGCGAAGGTCAACGGCGCCTACGTGAACTCTGTGCTCGCGAAGCAGGACGCCATCGACGCCGGCTACGACGACGCGATCTTCCTCGACGGCAACGGACACGTCTGCGAACTCAGCGCCGCCAACATCTTCCTGGTTCGAGGCGGCACCCTGATCACCCCCGACGTCTCGTGCGACATCCTCGACGGCATCAACCGCCGCACCCTGCTCACGCTCGCAGGCGAGGACGGCATCCCGGTCCTGGAGCGCACCGTCGACCTCACCGAGCTGTACATCGCCGACGAGGTCTTCGTCACGGGCACCTCCGCGGGGGTGGCGCCGGTGCTCGAAGTCGACGGCCGTGTCGTCGGATCGGGCCGCCCGGGTCCGATCTCGGAGGCGCTGCGCAAACGGCACACCGCGGCGCTGCGCTCGGACACCCTGCACGGCTGGGTCACCGAGCTGTAGGCGGCGCCGGACGGGCGTCGATTGCGGTGAAGTAACTTCGATTCATGAGCAATGTCAACGAGTCGGCGCCGAAGTGGTTCGTCGACGCCCTCGCCGCGCCGGTCGAGACAGGGCGGGTCACCGTCGACGGCACCTCGATCGCCTACCGCGCCTGGGGTGAACCCGACCAGCCCGGCATCGTGCTCGTGCACGGCGGCATGGCGCATTCACGCTGGTGGGATCATGTCGCACCGCAGCTCGCGGTGGGGCGTCGCGTCGTTGCGCTCGACCTGTCCGGACACGGCGACAGCGAGCACCGCGAGGACTACACCCTCGAACAGTGGGTCGAGGAAGTGCTCGCCGTCGCCCCCGCAGGCGGCATCGCCGGACGCCCCACCCTCGTCGGGCACAGCATGGGCGGCATCGTCTCCTACACGGCATCGACCCTGTACGGGGATCGGCTCGACGGCGTCATCATCCTCGATTCGCCGATCCGCGACCTCACGCCCGAGGAACGCGAGATGCGCGACCAGCGGAAGTCGTCGAGCCCGAAGGTCTATCCCAGCGTCGACGCTGCCGTCGAACGCTTCCGGCTGGTGCCGCCGCAGGACACCGCCGAACCGTACGTCTTCGACTACATCGCTCGGGCCTCGCTGAAGGAGGTCGACGGCGGCTACAGCTGGAAGTTCGACGCGAGCCGCATCGGCAAGGGTGGCCGCAGCAGCCTCGACGGGACGACCGCCGGGTGCCGCATCGCCTACTTCCGCAGCGAGAACGGCATCGTCACCCCGGAACTGCTGGATCGGATGCGGCCGATGTTCGGGCCGGACGCGCTGGTCGTGGAGCTGCCCGCGGCTGGGCACCATCCCGTGTTCGATCAGCCGATCGCGGTCGTCACGGCCGCGCGGATCGTCCTCGACGCCTGGTCCTGATCGGGTTCACAGCCAGAAGCGCATCAGATGGTTGCCGTACTGGGCCCAGATGCCCGGCACCCCGGACAATTCGAACAGTCCGTAGATCGCGTCGAAGAACACCCGGTTGATCGAGGGGACGAACAGCAACGCGACCAACACGAGCAAACCGAAGCCCTTGTACTGGTCGAGGGCGCGGCGGGTCCTCGGCGACAGTGACGGCTCCAGCGCGGCGTAGCCGTCCAGCCCGGGGATCGGAATCAGATTCAGGACGGTCGCCGTCACCTGAAGGAATGCGAGGAAGGCGAGTCCCCACCAGAACACCGGGTGGGACTCGGTGTCCGCGAACAACCGGATCACCGTCAGCAGCACCACTGCCGCGAGCGCGTTGACAGCGGGACCCGCGAGCGAGATCTGCCGAACGGCCCTCGGGGGCAGCAGGTCCGTCCGGAGGTACACCGCCGTTCACGAAACCTGTAACTCTGTTCCGTGAGCCACGCCCTCACAGGCATGGCGTTGACCGCATCGCGGTCTTCCCGTGGCAATCTCACAGCCCAACCTATCGTCGGGTCTGACGCGAGTTCCAGCGGGCTGCTCCCGAAGCAACTCCCCGGTGATACCGCCCGCGAGGGCAGCGAGATTGCGTGCGGCGTTGAGGTCCCGATCCATGACCAGGCCACACACCGCACACGTGTACGTCCGCTCCGAGAGGGCCAGCTTGGTTTTCGCTGCGCCACACCCGGAACAGGTCTTACTCGACGCGAACCAACGGTCCGCCACAACGACTCGAACACCGGCCGCATCCGCCTTGTACGTCAACTGCCGCCGAAACTCACCCCACCCCGCATCGGCGATATGCCGTGCGAGGCGCCGGTTGCGCACCATCCCCGCGACGTGCAGGTCCTCGATCACGATCGTGTCGAACTCGGACACCAGCCGGGTGGTGAGCTTGTGCAGGCCGTCGCGGCGCTGATTCGAGACCTGGGCATGCAACCGCGAGACACGATCGTTCGCCTTGTGCCACCGGTTCGACGGCACCTGTCCCGACCTCCGATCAGGACCCCGACGCCGGGAGGCGCGTCGCTGAGCGCGGCGCAACTCCCGTAGCGCCTTGTCGAGGTGCCGCGGGTTGGGGATCGTCTCTCCGGTCGACAGGACCGCTCGATCCTTGATCCCCAGATCCACCCCCACCCCGCGAGTGCGGGTCCGGGTGCGGTTGGGTGACGGTGCGTCGGGCAGCTCGACGGAGAACGACACATGCCAACGGCCCCGCTGATACGACAGGGTCGCCGAGATGATGCAGGCGGTCTCGGCCTCGACCCTGCGAGCGAGCTTCCGGGTCGACTCGTGGGTGCGTACCTCACCGATCCGGGGCAGTCGAATGTGCCGCCGGTCGTGGCCGAGCCCGAACGCACCGGTGGTGAACCGACACGACAAACGGGACCGTTTCGACTTGAACCGCGGCATCCGAGCCCGCCCATCCCGGCGGTTGCCGAGCGCGGCAGCCAGGTTCGCGCACCCGGAGGCGTACGCCTCCTTGCTGTTCTCACCCCACCACGGCGCAACTACGTCCTTCACCTGATTCCAGGCCTTCCGCAGGCTGTAAGCGGAAGTGCTGATCCAGGGGGTCCGGCCGGCCTCGGGGATCCCGTAGGACTCCTCGGCCGTGCGTTGGTTCCAGTTCGCCTTCACCTGCGCGAGCGCCCAGTTGTAGGCGAACCTTTGTGCCCCGCAATGTGACCGGAACGCCTGTTCCTGCCCGGCGGTGGGGTCGAGCGCGAACAGGTATGCCCGGATCACCCCAACCCACCCCCGTAATCGAACTGATGTTCGATTACGGTACCCGACTCCCGGCCCGAACGCCCGCAGAAACCTCGATAGTCACCGAACCGGACGATCCTGCGCGCAACCCACACGGGCACCCGCCGCGGATACGCCGATACCGGGGCCGCCGACGATCGTCACCCACGTCGATACCGCGGATGGCGGATCACTGGCCCGGCATACAACGCTCCGCCCCGACCAGCCTTGGTATGAAACAGCGCACAAGTGCATGTATGGACGAACAGTTTCAACCCCCCAGCGCGATGAACAGGACCGGCAACCCGATCGACAGCAGCGGGTGGTTGTACCTGAGCGGGTTCAACGTCAGGCAGCCGCCTGCAACGCCATCGCACCGCCGGCGACCGCGACGGCCAGAACGGCCAGGAAGACCGGGCTCGGCCGGACGGCGGAGCGGCGGGTGTCGGGGAACGCCATGAATCCAGTATTGCCGCGATGTTCCGCGCAGGGTGCTCAGCGGACCAGAAGCCAGCCGCGGTCGTCCCGGTAGAAGCTGCACCGCTTGACCGCGCGCGGGGTCGTGACGCCGTCCCGGGTCACGACCGCGCCGACGGCCCCGAGCTGCACAGCCCGCGCCGGCAGCCAGTGGGTGCGGAGCAGTCGCCGTCCCGCACTCGCCCGCACCCCCGGCAGTGTGATTGTCGGGGCCACCCGCAGCTCCGGGATCTCCCCGGAGAACAGCCGCTCGGAATCGGCGTACGCCTCCCCGACCAGCGGCCCGCCGTCCGGGCCGGTGATCGTGGCCTCCCCGACGAGGGCGGTGCCGGAGTCGTCGCGGATCAGCGGGAGCGGCGACGCGGACCCGGCCACCGCCAGTCGCGCCGCCCGGTCGCCGACCGGAAGGCCGTACAGCCGTGTCACCGTGGTCCGTTCGGGAGCGACGTACGCGACCTCGACGTGCAGCCGCTCGCCGCGCATCAGGCGGGTGACCGTCGCGGCGAGGGAGCCGTCCCCTCCGACGACGACGAGGCGGGCCTCGGGATCCTCGTCGAGGGCCGGCACCAGGGCGTCGAAGTCGGGCTTCGCGGGCAGCTCGGGCGCGACGGTCCGGGGCAGTGCGGACAGGAAATCCGGCAGCGCGTGGTCGCCGCACACGAGTACGTGAATGGTCAAGATCAGCTCCGGTAGGTCCGCGGTCGTCGCGCTCGACGATACGAACGCCGCGCGTGCGGCCGGCAACCGGTGCTCCGATGCTTACGCAATGGCAGCGTTATCGAGACTTAACGGTCCTACGCTGGTGGGTACGGCCGAACCACCTCGGCACGTCGACCCCCGGAGCATTCGATGCTGACCGCCGACAACCCCTCGCGTCGCTCGCCGGCACGCGTCACCCGCTTCTGCCGGTCCGGACTCACCTCCGTGGTGACGGAGTTGCGCAAGGAAGGGGTCGCCGAATCCTCCGCGGACCTCCGGGCCGCGACCGATCTGCTCGCCCTCGGGATCTGTCAGATGTCGACCCCGACCGCGATGCTCAGTCACCCGTTTCAGATCCAGCCGGTGGTCGGCACACACGTGTTGCACGCCGACGTCGAGCGTTCGATGACCGACCCCGACGTCATGCTGCTGCACACGGACCTGCCGGAGGACGCCGCGCCCGGCCCGGTCCGGGTGGTGTGGTTCAACATGTCGACGCTGGTCGGCGGTTCCGCGACCGTCGAGCCGACCCGCACGGAAAACGGCGCGTACCGCGCCGACGGCGAGGTGAGGTCGGGGCACGGTGTCGTGGTCGCGGGCATCGTGCCCGAGAACGGCGGTAGTCCCGGGTTCGCGCTCGTCGCCGAATGACGCGACGGGAGGCACCGGACGTCTCGAACGAGGCCGGTTCGCCGGCCGTGCGTGGATTGTCGAACGCTCGAAATTTGTTGAACAGGGTGTGACCCGAACCGGACGATTCGAGGTGAATTCGATGGCAACCGTGAGCGTCACGATGGTCAACACCACGAACGAGGAACTGATCCTGGACACCGGCGACTACCCGCCCGGGATCCCGTGCCGGATCGCGGCGCACGCGACCGGCCGTTTCGGAATGGACGACCGCGGTGTCGCCTACCTGCTCGGCGGCGACCCGGACCGGGCGATCTACCTCCAGGACAACGGCGCGGTCTGGGCGCCCCCGACCTGCGTGATCCGGTCCGCGACAGAGGGCGAGGCGGTGGCGGTGCAGATCAGTCCGGCGCCGTGGGTGCACGATCACTCCGCCGCGTGAGCGGCCGGTCCGAGTGCATGCGAGACCCCCGTGCGTGATGTACCTGTCAAGGTTCCGAGTCGACTGGACTAAACTGTCGTCCCGGCCACTGTCCACGGACGGCTGGCCTCTGCGCTGAGATGCGCAGAAGTCTGTCGACTCTAGGAGACGTCATGCCGGCAATCGTCCTGATCGGAGCCCAGTGGGGCGACGAGGGTAAGGGCAAAGCTACCGATCTACTGGGCGGCCGCCTGCAGTGGGTGGTGCGGTACCAGGGTGGCAACAACGCCGGTCACACGGTCGTTCTCCCGAACGGTGACAAGTTCGCGCTGCACCTGATCCCGTCCGGCATCCTCACGCCGGGCGTGAAGAACGTCATCGGCAACGGTGTCGTCGTCGATCCGGGTGTGCTGCTCACCGAGCTCGCCGGCCTCGAGGACCGGGGCGTCGACACGTCGAACCTGCTGCTCTCGGCCGATGCGCACCTGATCATGCCGTACCACGTGGCCATCGACAAGGTCACCGAGCGCTTCCTCGGCGCCAAGAAGATCGGCACCACCGGCCGCGGCATCGGCCCCTGCTACCAGGACAAAATCGCGCGCGTCGGCGTCCGCGCCGCCGACGTCCTCGACGAGAAGATC
Organism: Rhodococcus gannanensis; assembly: GCF_042681175.1. Classification (NCBI taxonomy): domain Bacteria; kingdom Bacillati; phylum Actinomycetota; class Actinomycetes; order Mycobacteriales; family Nocardiaceae; genus Rhodococcus; species Rhodococcus gannanensis. The sequence goes on along the minus strand of NZ_JBHUFB010000020.1, from coordinate 717,400 downwards.
CTCACCCAGAAGGTCGAGGCCGCCCTGGAGTTCAAGAACCAGGTCCTCGCGAAGATCTACAACCGCAAGGCCCTCGACCCGCAGCAGGTCGTCGAGGAGGTGCTCGAGCAGGCGGAGGGCTTCAAGCACCGCATCACCGACACCCGCCTCGAGCTGAACCTCGCGCTCGAGCGTGGCGAGACGGTGCTGCTCGAGGGGTCGCAGGGCACCCTGCTCGACGTCGACCACGGCACCTACCCGTACGTGACGTCCTCGAACCCGACCTCGGGTGGCGCGGCCGTCGGGTCCGGTATCGGCCCCACCCGGATAACGACGGTTCTGGGCATCCTCAAGGCGTACACCACTCGTGTCGGCTCCGGCCCGTTCCCGACGGAGCTGTTCGACAACCACGGCGAGTACCTCGCGAAGCAGGGCGGCGAGGTCGGCGTGACCACCGGCCGCGCACGGCGCACCGGCTGGTTCGACGCCGTGATCGCCCGCTACGCAACCCGTGTCAACGGCATCACCGACTACTTCCTCACCAAGCTGGACGTGCTGTCGAGCCTGGACACCATCCCGATCTGCGTCGCCTACGACGTGGACGGCGTCCGTTACGACGAGATGCCGATGACGCAGACCGACATCCACCACGCCAAGCCGATCTACGAGGAGATGCCCGGCTGGTGGGAGGACATCTCGCACTGCCGCACCTTCGAGGAACTGCCCGTCAACGCGCAGAACTACGTCCTGCGCCTCGAAGAGCTGTCGGGTGCCCGCATCTCCTGCATCGGCGTCGGACCGGGCCGCGACGAGACCATCGTCCGGCACGACATCCTGGCCTGACCTCACGGCGCTGCCGGCTCGCCGGCCGTGACCGCAGAAGACCCCGGACCGATCCTTCGGTCCGGGGTCTTCTGCGTCTTCCGCAGCCCGGCATGTGACAGGGGTCACGACGACGTGGTACCAATATCGATATTCCTAATAGAAATAGCGCGGCTGTAGACGTGAGCGCCGGCCGCTGATCTTCGGAGGATGCCGATGACCACCACTGTGGCCCCCTGCGCACCGACCGCCACCCTGGACCGGCTGGTGCTCGTTCTCGACGCCTTCGACGGCCCCGGTCGGCTGACCCTCGCCCAGGTGGTGCGGCGGACCGGGTTGCCGCGCTCGTCCGTGCACCGGATGCTCGACCGACTCGTCCGCCTGCGATGGCTCGGCAGACAGGGAAGTGCCTACGAACTGGGCATGCGACTGGTCGAACTGGGGTCGATCGCAGTGCACCAGGACCGGCTGCACCGGCGGCACTGCCGATGCTGCACGAGCTGCACCGGGTGACCGGCGGAGTGGTATGGCCGCACCCCTGCGGCTCGCGGCACTCGGAATCTGGCGCGGCGTGCAGAGTGGCTCGCCGCACCCGCAGTCGACACGGCCGTTCGGCGGCCGCGTCCTGACAACGAAGGAGACACGAATCGCATGAGCATGGACGACGAGGTCGCGGTGCTGCTCGAGGTGCTGGACGCGGGATTTCCGCGGGTCGAGACGATGACCGGTGCGGAGGCCCGGGGCGCGGTCCGGGCACGGTACCGGGCGCCGGAGAACCCCGAGCCGGTCGCCCGGATCGAGGAGCGGACCGTGCCGGGGCCGGCGGGGGATGTCCCGGTCCGGATCTACCACCCCGCGGGGGAGATCGAATCCCCATGTCCGATCGTGGTGTTCGCGCACGGCGGCGGATTCGTGTTCTGTGACCTCGACACCCACGACGGCCTCTGCCGGGCGGCCGCCAACGGGATCGGCGCCGTCGTGGTGTCGGTGGACTACCGCCTCGCACCGGAGTCCCCGTGGCCCGCGGCCGCCGAGGACGTGTACGCGGTGCTGTGCTGGGCCTCCGCGCAGCGGGAGGCACTCGGCGGCGATCGGCTGGTGGTCGCCGGTGACAGCGCCGGCGGGAACCTCGCCGCGGTGACCGCGCTCATGGCGCGTGACCGATCCGGCCCCGCAGTCGCCGCGCAGGTGCTGCTGTACCCGGTGATCGGAGCCGACTTCGGTACCCAGTCCTACACCGAGTTCGCGACCGGGCACTACAACACCCGTGCCGCGATGCGCTGGTACTGGGACCAGTACGTACCGAACGAGACCGACCGCGCACACCACTACGCAGGCCCGCTGCACGCGGAGGACCTGTCCGCCCTGCCTCCGGCGGTCGTCGTCACGGCGGGCTGCGACCCGCTGCGATCGGAGGGGGACGACTACGCGAATGCCCTTGCCGAACAGGGTGTTCCGGTGACCCATAGACGCTACGACGGCGCCATTCACGGTTTCATGACGCTGCCCCTCGACCTCGCAGAACGTGCCAGGTCGCAGGCGTGGACGGACATTCGAGACATCACGTCCTGAACTGCGCCCGGCGCCGATCTCCCGCTCGGTGGGAGATCGTGCAGCCGGGCGGCGGGGAACGTGAATACCGTCTCCGTCGCAGTACCCCTCGACACACTGGAGTCATCACATGGCCTTCGAAGACGACGTCCGTACCGCGGTGTCCACGTATCTGGACGCGGTCGCGAACGGCACCTCCGCCGACATCGCCGCCCTCTACACCGACGACGCGACCCTCGAGGATCCGGTCGGCAGCGAACCCACCGTCGGCCGGGAGGCGATCGAGAAGTTCTACTCGGCCCTCGACTCCGTCCCGCGCCGCACCGAGCTGCTGGCGCTCAAGGTGGCCGGCACGACCGCCGCGTTCCACTTCCGGGTCGTCACCGAAGCCGGGGGTCAGACCGTCACGGTCGAGCCGATCGACGTCATGACCTTCGACGAGCAGGCGCGCATCACGAGCATGCGAGCGGTGTGGTCTCCGGCCGACATGGCCGTCACCAGCGGGGAGCAGTGACATGACCGCGAACGAGAAGTGGGATCACGAAGTCGATTTCGTCGTCGTCGGCAGCGGGTGCGGTGGGCTCACCGGCGCCCTCGCCGCACAGGACTCCGGCCTGGACACCCTCGTCGTGGAGAAGGCGTCGGTCTACGGTGGCACCACCGCGCTGTCGGGCGGCAACATCTGGATTCCGAACAACCCGACGCTCCGTCGCGAGGGACTGGCGGACTCCCGCGAGGACGTGCGGCGCTACCTCGACGCCGTCGTCGGCGACCGCGTGCCCGCGGCCAATCTCGACGCCTTCGTCGACCAGGGGCCGGTCATGATGGACTTCCTGGAGGCGACGAGCCCGCATCTTCGCTTCCAGTGGTGCGAGGGCTACTCCGACTACCACCCGGAGAAGCCGGCCGGCCGCCCGCGGGGACGCACGATCGAGCCTCTCCCGTTCGACCTCAAGCAGCTCGGCGAGGACGAGAAGCAGCTGCGCCCGGGCGCGCTGGCGACCCCTGCGGGTCTGTACATCACCTCCAAGGAGTTCGTGAAGCTGAACATGGTGATGCGGACGTGGGCGGGCCGGCGGGCCGCGCTCGCGACCGGGTGGCGCGCGTTCACCAGCATCCTGCTGCGCCGGCACATGGAGACCCTCGGTCAGGCGCTGATCGGCCGCCTGCGGCTGGCGGTGAAGGACGCGGGCGTTCCGCTGTGGCTCGACAGCCCGATGCGGGAACTGGTCACCGACCAGTCCGGTCTGGTGACCGGACTGGTCGTGCGCCGCGGCGGTGTCGACCTGCGGGTCCGGGCGCGCAAGGGTGTACTGCTGGCGAGCGGTGGGTTCGAGCAGAGCGACCAGCTGCGCAAGAAGTACCTCCGCGAGGGCGGCAAGGACAACTACAGCGCGGGATCGGTCGACAACACCGGTGACGGCATCGTTGCAGGTGAGAAGGTCGGCGCCGCACTGGATCTGATGGACGACGCCTGGTGGATGCCGTCCTTCCGGCGGCCCGACGGCATCATGCACGTGCTGGTGTCGGAGCGGTCCATTCCCCGGTCGATCATCGTCGACCAGTCGGGACGGCGGTTCACCAACGAGGCGGCACCGTACGTGACGTTCGTCCACGAGCAGATCGCCGGACGGCACGACCCCATCTGGTTCCTCTTCGACGGAAAGGCGAAGAACCGCTACCAGTTCGGCGGCGTGATGCCCGGGCAGAAGTTCCCGGAGTCGTGGTACTCGACCGGGTTGATGCACAGGGCGGATTCCGTCGAGGAACTCGCCGCCGCGATCGGGCTGCCCGCGTCGCAGCTGTCGGAGACGGTGGCGAGGTTCAACGGGTTCGCCCGCGCAGGCCGGGACGAGGACTTCGGTCGCGGCGAGAGCGCATACGACAACTACTACGGCGACCCGACGTTGCCCGCCCCTGCCCTCGACGTCCTCGACACCGGCCCGTTCTACGCGGTCCGTATGGCCGCAGGCGATCTCGGCACCAAGGGTGGCGTCGTCACGGACGAGCACGCCCGGGCGCTGCGCGCGGACGGATCGGTGATCGAGGGGTTGTACGCCACGGGCAACGCCTCGTCCGCCGTCATGGGCCACGACTACGCGGGGGCGGGCGCGACCATCGGTCCCGCCATGGTCTTCGGCTACGTCGGTGCCCGCCACGCCGCCGGTGGCGGGGTGCCGCCGGCTCGCTAGACCAGCTCCACCCTTCCGGTCCCCGGTTCCGTGACCGCCCATTCCCGTTGGGCGGCTGCGGAATCGGGGACCTTTCTGTGTCCGGAAGGCGCACTTCCCGCCCAGCGGAACAGTGTCTGGCACGTCACCCGGTGCCGCCAGTGTGATGTGGGCTACACGATTCACGGATCCGTGAATGTGCCTCGTCGACAACGCCTCTCGGTGTCGCGCCCGGAAGGGCGGATGTGCCGGGATCTCGAAGTGGAAGGAAACCCCATGGTCAACGCAAGTCAGGTCCGGCCCCCGGAGGACGCCTCGGCCCAGCGGTGGACACCCCGCCTGGTTCTCTCGCTCGCCTCGATCGTGCTGCTCCTCGAGATGCTCGCGGTCAGCTACATGATGCTCTCGATGGCGTTGCCTGCCATATCCGCGCACTACCAGACCACGCAGGGCGCCTGGCTGCTGACGTCGTTCCTCCTGGTCGGCGCCGTCACCGCGCCGCTGATCGGCAAGCTCGCCGACATGTACGGCAAGCGCAGGCTGCTGATCGCCTGCGTGGCGGTCGCTGCGGCCGGATCACTGGTGTCCGCGGTCGCCGGGAGCTACGCGGTCCTGATCGCCGGCCGGGCCCTGTCCGGTCTGCTGGTGCCGTGCCTGTTCCTGAGCTACTCGCTGATCCGGGACGTGTTTCCGCCGAAGACGATCGCGCTCGCGGTGAGCATCGCGACGAGCGGCATGGGGCTCATCGCGATCCCCGCCCCGTTCCTCACCGGATGGCTCATCGACAACCACGGATTCCGCAGCATCTTCTGGTTCTTCGTCATCGGCCTCGTGGTCCTCGGCGCCCTGATCCTGGTCACGACCGACGAGTCCCCGGTTCGGCTGCGGTCGAGCGTCGACCTGATCGGTGCGGTGCTCCTCGGGGCCGGCATCGCCGGTGTGCTGGTCGCGGTCAGCTTCGGTCCCACCTGGGGCTGGACGAGCGGGTCGACCCTGGCGTACCTGCTCGGTGGCACGGCACTGATCGTCGCCTGGCTGGTGTCGGCGCGCATGGTGCGTGAACCGTTGATCGACCTCGACGTCCTCGGTCGCCGCCCGGTGCTGCTGACCGCCGTCGGAGCGGGCTTCTGCTACGGAGCCAGTGGTCTGTTCACGATGCTGCTGCCGATGCTCGCGATGACCCCCGCGGTCCTCGGTCTCGGCTACGGATTCGGGGTCAGCGCCGAAGGATTCGCGATCTTCCAGGCGCCGATCGGCGGCATGGTGGTCGTCGGTGGCGTCGTCGTGGGCATGCTCGTCGGCCGGGGAGCCCGCCCGCGGCCGCTGATGGCGATCGGCATGCTCGGCATGGCCGCAGGCTTCGTGTGCGTGGCGCTGTCGCACGACAGCAAGGCGCTGCTCATCGTCTTCGCCGGACTGTTCGGCACCGGCATGGGCATGGCGTACGCGTCCATTCCGAACCTGCTGATCGAGGCGGTCCCGCCGCAGCTGCAGGCGAGTACCGCGAGCATCGTTGGCGTGTTCCAGTCGGTGTTCCCGGCCGTGCTTCCCGTCGTCGCGTTCACGGTGATGAACAACTCGTACATCGCGCCGATCCCGCCGGAGATGACCCAGGGCGTCGTGTTCTACACCGACGCAGGCTTCCAGGTGGCGTTCCTCATCGGCGCCGTCGCCGCGGTACTGGGTGCGGTCGTCGCGTTCGCCCTGCCGCGCCGGATCGAGCAGGTCACCCTCCCGGGTGTCGACGGAAACGCTCCCGCTCCCGTCCTCGTGGCGGACTGACCGTGGGGAGGCGGCCGCCCTGTGTCAGAACAGGGTCGGTTCGCCGAACCCCGGGGTGTGCTCGGCGGCGAGCAGCGCCCGCTTGGTGACGGTGCCGCCGCTCGCGGAGAACCCGCCGACGGCTCCGTCCGCGGCGAGCACCCTATGGCACGGCACGATGACCGGAATCGGGTTGCGGCCCAACGCCTGTCCGACCGCCTGTGCCGCGCCCGGGCTGCCGAGCGCCGCGGCAACTTCGCCGTAGGTGCGGGTGTGGCCCGGTGCGATGGCACGGGTGACGGCGTAGACGCGACGGTCGAAGTCGGGGAGGCCGGTCAGGTCGAGGTCGACGTCCGTCAGGTCGTCGGACGAGCCCGCGCCGTCCTCGGTGCCGGCCAGCAGTGCGGTGACGCGCCGCGCGACCGCGTCGACGGTGGAGTCCAGCACATGCTCCGCGGCGTCGGGGAAGCACTCCCGCAGCCGTTCGAGCGTCCGGTCGTCCGTCTCCTCGGGTAGCTGGAATCCGACGATGCCGCCGTCGCCCCACACCAGGCCGCAGCGGCCGAGCGCGGTGTCGAAGAGGGCGAACCGAAGTGTTGTCACGTCGTCAGTATGGCCGCCACCGCCGACACCGCGCCCCATGGAGCAGTCCAGTTATCGCTAACTGGACTGCTCCGCTGCCAGTGTGCGGCCGGTGGCGATGCCCGGCTCGGAGCGCGACGCGACCGCGTGCAGGTCGCGATAGGCGCGGTCGGCGTCGTACGTCTCCGGCAGTCGTCCGACGAGTGGTGCAGCAGGTCGGAACTGATCGAGGTGGAAGATCGGGGCGCCGCGGTCGCGGCGGACGAGGACGACCGCGGTGACGACTGCGACGACTGCGAGGAAGGTCAGGATGGGGGTCATGGCTCCATCGTGCGGACAACTGGCCTTGCTGAAAATGGCCACTTTGGCAATACTGGTCTGCATGACACGCGTGATCGGAGCAGCCACCCTCGCCCGCGACCTCGGGCACTGGCAGTCCGACGACGCCCGCGGGAGGCACGGCCGCCGCCCCGGCTATCGCGCGCTCGCCGACGGCATCCGGTTGCTCGTCGCCGACGGGCGCATCCCGATCGGGGTGGCACTGCCCAGTGAGCGCGACCTCGCCGTCGTACTCGACGTCAGTCGCACCACCATCACCTCCGCCTACGCGGCGCTGCGCGAGGACGGCTATCTCGTCAGCAGGCAGGGGTCACGCAGCACGGTGACGCTGCCCGCGGCGCCGTCCGCGCCGAGCCGCTCGACGCCCTCCCGCGTGCAGGGCGAGGCAATGGGTGTCCGGTCGTCCGTCGTCGATCTCACCTGTGCGGCGATGTCCGCGCCTGCGGACCGGATCCGCGACGCCTACGCCGACGCACTGCTCGAACTGCCTGCCTACCTGCACACCACGGGTCTCGAATCCGTCGGGCTCCCGGTGCTGCGCGAGGCCGTCGCGCGGCGCTACCGGGACCGCGGCGTTCCGACGACCGCCGACCAGATCATGATCACGACCGGAGCGCAGCAGGCGCTGGTCCTGGTCCTGGCGCTCCTTGCGTCGCCGGGCGACCGCATCCTCATCGACCATCCCACCTACACCAACGCGATCGAGGCGATCAAACGCACTGGCGCACGGCCGGTTCCGGTCCCGCTGCGACTGGAGTCGAAGGGTTGGGACCTGGACGGTATGCGTGCCGCCGCGCGACAGACCGCGGCCAAGATCGCCTATCTGGTGCCGGATTTCCACAATCCCACCGGCTTCTGCCTGGACGACGCGGGTCGGGCCGAACTGGTCCGCCTCGCGGGCGACACCCACATGACGCTCGTGATCGACGAGACGATGACGGACCTCGGGCTCGATGCGCCCACCCCGACGCCGGTCGCCCGGTTCGCGGCCGGCGCCCGAGCCGACGTGATCACCGTCGGCTCGATGTCGAAGGCGTACTGGTCCGGACTGCGGATCGGCTGGATCCGTGCCGACGTGTCCACGATCAACGCGCTGCTCGCGATCCGATCGGCGCTGGATCTCGGATCCGCCGTGGTCGAACAGATCGTTGCGGCAGAGCTGCTCTCGGATCCCGAAGCGGTGCTGCCCGCGCGCCGGGACCGGCTGCGCGCGCAGCGTGCGGCGCTCCTGGACGAGTTGTCCGTCGAGCTGCCCGACTGGCGCTGTGATCCGGGTCCGGGCGGGATGGCGCTGTGGGTGCACCTGCCGGCTCCGCTGTCGACGGCGATCGCCGCGACCGCACCGAGTCACGGTGTGCAGGTGGCGGCGGGTCCGCGTTTCGGTCTCGACGGAGCTTTCGAGCGGTATCTGCGTCTGCCCTATGCGCGCAGTGAGGACGAACTGCGTGCCGCGGTGCGTGGACTCGCGGGCGCCTACCGCGGTCTGGCGGGCGAGGCGCGTGTCGGTGCCGGTGTCCCCGTGATCGTCTGACGTACCGCTGCGGGCGGAAACCGGTGCGGCCCTATTCGAGTCGGCCCGGCACCGGGTAGCTGCGCAGGGACATCCCGATCTGTCCGGACAGGACCAGTCCGTCGATGCTCTCCTGCAGGTGGCGGCAGGTGGGTACCCGGGCGCGTCCGTCCCGGGTGTGCGTCTCGGCGAAACGCGGGCAGGCGCCGTCGACGTCGTCGAGCCACTGGATGCTGGTGTGCGCCTCGCTGTACTTCTCGACGAGGACTCGGTTTCCGCAGGTGTTGCAGCTGACGCTTTCCATGATCAGGACCTCCTGGTTGTGTCCGCGACGGTAGTCACGACGCGGTCGATTCGGACCTTCTGCTCCCGTGGAGCGGGAGGGGTCGTACCGCTGTGCGGGTCGTTCCCGCTGGCTGGCTACCGGATGTCCGCTAGTGCTCCGTCGTTCACTGCGGAGGTGAAGGCGGACGCGGGGAGGCCCGCCAGGGCCGAGCGTGCCCTTCGGCGGGACCGCTGGGCTGTTCGATGCGCCGCCGCGGCACCGGGCGCGCCGCACGCCAGTCGGTCGAAACGGCGTCGTGCGGGCGTGGCCGCCGGCGTCGCGTCTTCCGGCCCCGCGAGGTCCGCCGATGTTGTCGTATCCCGCGGTTAGGTTGGGGTTCGTGCAGCTTCGGTACCAGTACCGCGTCTATCAGACGCCCGGCCAGCAGGATGCGCTGGCTCGGGCGTTCGGGTGTGCGCGGGTGGTGTTCAACGATGCGATCGCCGCACGTGAGCAGGCACGCCGCGACGACTTGCCGTATCCACAGGACGCCGAGTTGTCGAAAGCCCTCACCGCCGCGAAGCGGACACCGGAGCGGGCGTGGTTGTCCGAGGTGTCGTCGGTGGTGTTGCAGCAGGCATTGGCGGACGCGAACACCGCATACCGGAACTTCTTCGCCTCGATCACCGGCAAGCGGAAAGGCCCTAAACTCGGCCCGCCGAGGTTCCGATCCCGCCGGGACAACCGGCAGTCGATCCGATTCACGACGAACGCGCACTTCCGGATCACCGACGGTGGGACGTTGCGGCTGCCGAAGATCGGGGACGTGACGGTTCGCTGGTCCCGGGATCTGCCGTCCGAGCCGTCGAGCGTGACGATCGTCAAGGATGCGAGCGGCCGGTATTTCGCGTCGTTCGTGGTGCAGGTCGCCGACGAGCCACTCCCGCAGATCGAGTCGGAGGTCGGTATCGACCTCGGCTTGGCCACGTTCGCGGTCCTGTCCGACGGGAAGATCGTCGACTCCCCGAAGTTCCTCCGCCGTGCCGAACGCGCACTCCGTAAGGCGCAACGGAACCTGTCCCGCAAAGAGAAGGGGTCGAACAACCGGGCCAAGGCACGTCTGCGCGTCGCCAAGGCACACGCCAAGGTTCGCGATGCCCGGCTCGACTTCGCGCACAAGCAGTCCACGACGATCATCCGCGAGAACCAAGCGGTGTACGTCGAGGATCTGTGCGTGAAGGGTCTGGCACGGACCCGGTTGGCGAAATCCGTCCACGACGCCGGATGGGGCCTTTTCACCCGGCTGCTTGAGGAGAAGGCCACCCGGTATGGGCGAACCTTCGTCAAGGTGGACCGCTGGTTTCCATCCACCCAAATGTGTTCCGCATGCGGGGAATTGGGTGGGAAGAAACCCCTGCGTGTTCGGGAATGGACGTGCACCTGCGGGGCAGTCCACGACCGCGACCTGAATGCTGCACGAAACATCCTCGCCGCCGGACGGGCGGAGAGGCGAAACGCCTGCGGAGAGACGGTAAGTCTTCCCGCTTGAGCGGGGAGCGCGACTCGATGAAACAGGAACCCACCGAGAGCGCCGCCGGCGCTGGTAGGAATTTCTGGCCTTCAGGCCGGAGAGGGCGTCAACTGGGCTGTTAGTCTTCGCTCATGTCCGAGACCGAGCCTGCCGCAGCGGCCGCCGAAGACGGGTACCCGTCGCTCCCCGCGACCAGTTGGGCCGTCCTCGGCATGCTCACCCTCGGTGAGGGACTCACCGGGTACGACCTGAAGAAGTGGGCCGACTGGAGCATCGGATTCTTTTACTGGAGCCCGTCGATCAGCCAGATCTACGCCGAGCTGAAGCGGCTCGAGAAGGCCGGTCTGGTCGAGTCCGAGGTGGTGTCGGAACCCGGTGAGCGGGGACGGCGCGTCTATCGCATCACGAAGCAGGGCACGGGGGCGGTGCGGAACTGGTCCCGGGACGCGCCGGTGGAGCAGCCCGTCCTCAAGCACGGTTTGATGCTGCGGCTGTGGATGGGGCATCTCAACGAGCCCGAACAGCTCAAGGTCCTGGTCCGGTCGCACATCGAGAACATGGAGTCGATGCGCGAACGGGCCAAGCTGCACGGCAACCACGCGACGCGCGAACCGTCCTGGGCGTTCTCGAAGATGAGCCTGATCTGGGCCGAGCGCTACTTCCAGGCCGAGGTCGACCTCGCCCGGCAGATCCTCGACGACATCGACGAGGCCGCCGAGGAGTACTCCCGCGTCCGGGAACGGGACGAGATGGGCAATCCGCTCCCCGAGGTGACCGGGTCCTGGCGGGACGTCGAGGATTTCGTCGAGGGGCTCGAGCACCGCGAGGGCTGAGCGTCCCCGTTCGAGCACCGCGAGGGCTCGGCGTCGCGATGCTCGAACCCGTGAACGGTCAGGCGTACTGCGCACGCAGTCCGGTGGCCGCGGTGGGCAGGCTCTGGAGCCGGTTGCGGTGCGCGATGGGGCCGGTGCCCCCGCCGCGCCCCGCCAGTGAGTGCGCAATTGCGTTCGCGGCCATGCGAACCGGCGACGCGTGGCGGTGGTCGAACTTGAGGTGGCTGGTCGGTCCGCAGATGGACACCGCGGCGTGCACGCCGCCGACCGGGCCGATCGGGACGGCGATGATGCTGATGCCTCCCGAGATCTGGCTGACCTCGTAGGCGACGCCCAGATCGCGGACCTTGCGGAGTTCGGGAGTGAATCCGGTGAGGTCGTCGGTGCGGCCCGGCGTGTAGGCCAGCAGCGCCTTGCCGATCGCCGAGTTGCGGGCCGGGTAGCGGCTGCCGACGCGGGTGGGCAGCTCCGCCGCCAGCCGGCCGCCGATCTTGTCGAGGTAGAGCACGTCGGACCCGTCGAGGACGCCGAGGTGCACGACGTATCCGGTGACGCGGTGGAGCTCCTGGAGGATCGGTGCGGCGGCGGCGTGGAGGCGGTTCTGGTGCAGCGCGAGCGACCCGAGTTCCATCAGCCGGGTGCCGAGCTCGTACGCACGGCCGTCGCGCCGCAGCCACCGCATGGCGACGAAGCGCTCGAGCATCCGGTGCGCCGACGACCGCGGCAGACCGGTCCGCTCGACGACCTGCGAGAGGGTGAGCCGCCCGGGCCCGTCGAAGGTGTCGAGGAGCAGTGACACCCGGTCGAGAACCGCGGTGGGAGTCGAGTCGGTGGTTGCTGGTGCGGTCATGGAAGTCTCCCTCAATCCTGACGCTGTGCGCCGCGAGACCCATCTGGCATGGGTATTTCGATTAGGAATACTCGCACAGAATCGGAGGATTGTGAAGTGGATCACCAAAGATCTTGAAACGCGAGCAGGGGGACGCGACGTCCTGACGGATGTCGCGCCCCCCTTCGGGGTGCGGGTCTGCTCGCGGTCGCTACATCGCCGCGAGGGGTTCGCTGCCGGACCAGTCGTGGCCCCAGTAGCTGTCCGCGGTGATCTCCTCGGCCGAGTAGTGCGCCTCGTCGACCTTCATCCCCTCGGTGCCGAATTCGATGTCCCAGCCGCCGGGTGCGCGGACGTAGAAGGACACCATCTTGTCGTTCGTGTGGCGACCCAGCGTCGACGAGACGGAGAACCCGTCCTTCACGACGCGGTCGAGTGCCTGGCCGACGGCGTCGAGGGTGTCGACCTCGACCATGATGTGCACCAGGCCGGGAGCGCCGCCGTGCGGGGAGGGGCACAGCGCCAGGCTGTGGTGGCGCTGGTTGACGCCGAGGAAGCGCACGCGCATCGGGCCGAACTCCGGCGGAGCCGGGATCCGGAAGGCGCCGCGGGGCAGGAAGCCGAGCACGTCGGTGTAGAAGTCGAAGGTGCCGTTCGGGTCCATCGTCGGCAGCACGACGTGGCCGAGACCCTGTGCGCCGGTGACGAACCTGGCGCCGAACGGCGTGACGACGGGGCTGTGGTCGAGGACGGCGCCGTGGAACACCTCGAGGGTGGTTCCGGCCGGATCCTGGAAGGTCACGACCTCCTCGACACGGCGGGCGTCCGCCTCCTCGAGCGAGAGCGGCTTCACCGCGATGCCTGCGCGTTCGACGGCCTCGGTGACCCGGACCAGCGCGGCGTGGTCGCGAACCTCCCAGCCGACGGTCACGACCTCGTCGGTCTCACCGGGCACGACGACGATGCGGGCTGCGCGCTCGTCCATCCGCAGGTAGAGGGCGTTCTCGTCCGGCCCGGTGCCCTGCGCGAAGCCGAGCACGTCGAAGGCGAACGTGCGCCAGCGCTCGATGTCGTTGGTCTGGATCTTCACGTATCCCAGGCCGCGGATGTCGGTGCCGAATCCGCCGAGATCAGGGTTCGTCATTGTGTTGTCTCCGTTGTCGATTCGAATGGTGTGGATTCGGCGGGTCAGATCATCGCGCGGAGCGGGCCCTGCGGGTCGACGCCCAGTCCGCTCAGCGTCGCTGCGTGGTACACGGTGCCGGGCACGTGGATCGCGTGGTGCAGGCCCGCGTGCGCGTCACGCCAGAAGCGCTGCATCGGCTTGTCCATCCGCAGGGCGTTGCCGCCGCACCGCGCGTAGACCTGATCCATCGCGGTCACGGCCTGCCAGGCCGCGTTCACCTGGGTCTCGCGGCCGGCGGCGCGCTGCTCGAACGTCGGGGTCTTCCCGGCGTCCACCAGATCCCACATGCGATCGACGTTGGCGAGCAACGAATCCCGGGCGGACTGCAACTTCGCGGTGGCGTCGCCGATCGCGAACATCGAGTACGGGTCGTCCTTGACGGCGGTGCCCTGCGGGTTGATGCGCTCACGCTGGTAGTCGTTCGCGTGCTGCAGCAGACCCTCGCAGATGCCGATCGTCGCCGACGTGATGCCCAGCGGGAACATCGTGGACCACGGCATCAGGTACAGCGTCTCGGTGCGGCCGTACTCGCGCACCGCGGTGCCGTCGATGACCGCATCGCCGTCCATGACCCGGTAGGCAGGCACGAACGCGTCCTTGACGACGAGGTCCTTGGATCCGGTGCCGCGCAGGCCCATCACGTCCCACGAGTCCTCGATGATCTCGTAGTCCGTGCGGGGGATGATGACGTGCAGCATGCGGGGCGGCATCTCCATGCTGCCGTCCGGGTTGCACGCCATCGCTCCGAGGAATGCCCAGTCGCAGTGGTCGGTTCCCGACGAGAACGACCACTTGCCGGAGAACGTGTATCCGCCGTCCACCGGTACGCACAGGCCCGCGGGCATGTACGGCGATGCGAGCCAGGTGTCCTGATCCTGACCCCAGACCTCCTGCTGGACCTTGGGATCGGCGAACGCCAGCTGCCACGGGTGGACGCCCACGATGCCGTGCACCCAGCCCGCGGACGGGTTCAGCGACGCCATCCGCATGACGGTTTCCGCGAACTCGCGCGGGTGGACCTCGAGTCCGCCGTGCTCCTTCGGCTGGAGCATCCGGATCGAACCGGCCTCCTTCATGCGCTTGGCGGTCGCGTCGGCGACCTTGCCGATGCGTTCCGCCTCGATGCCCTCGAGGAAGATGTCGTCCGAGGCCGCCTCGATGCGGGCCAGAACTTCGTAACTCATGGTGTGAATCCTTCTGATCAGGTGGTTCGACGGCTGGTGGTCAGGAGTTCGCGGCGGAACCCTCGGCCTGCTTCGCGACGTTCTCGTCGACTTCCTGCTGCCAGCTCGACACGGCCCGGGTGGTGTCGATCTCGAACTCGAACCGCGTGGTCATGTCCTCGGTGATGTCCTCGACGTCCACGTAGAACTGCTTGTACCAGCGGCGCAGCTGGTACACGGGGCCGTCCTCCTCGGACAGCAGGGGGTTGTCGATGGGGGCCTTGTTCTGCCAGATCGCGACGTCCTGCTCGAAGCCCGTCTCCACGCCTTCGGCGAACTGTGCGGCCATCCCCGCCGCCATCTCGTCGGACAGGCCCGGCAGCTTCTTGACGATCGCGCCGTACTGCAGCACGAACTCGTCGTTGCTGACCGGGTAGTGGCAGTTGATGAGCACGGTCTCGATGGTCTGGCCGTTGGCATCCGACTCGAGCC
The DNA here is from genome assembly GCF_042681175.1 of Rhodococcus gannanensis. Lineage (NCBI taxonomy): Bacteria > Bacillati > Actinomycetota > Actinomycetes > Mycobacteriales > Nocardiaceae > Rhodococcus > Rhodococcus gannanensis. Next base: position 702,386 of record NZ_JBHUFB010000020.1, on the reverse strand, counting down.
AGTCGATCATGTACGACGGACCGAAGTACGTTGCCTCCGAGCGCAGCTCGGCATTGGGGTCGTCGTAGTTGGTGCCGGAGATGACGTCCTCGCGGCCGGTCGAGTGCATGTACTGCGTCGCGGTGTGACCCTCGAAGACGTTCTTGAAGTAGCGCGGGAACGAGTAGTGGATGTAGAAGAAGTGCGCCATGTCGACGACGTTGTCCACGATCTCCCGGCAGTGCGACCCCTTGATACGCAGCGTCTTCCAGCTCCAGTCGGTCCACTCGTCGCTGCCGTAGCCCTCGATGTCCGGGATGGTCACGTCGGCCGGGGGCTTCTTGCCCTGCGGATCGTTCCAGACGTACAGCTGCCCGTTCTTCTCCAGCGTCGTCCACGAGCGGGTGCGGGCGAGCGGCGGGACGCGGCGGGCGTAGGGGATGTCGGTGCACTTGCCGTTGCCGCCCCAGCGCCAGTCGTGGAACGGGCAGGCGATCGAGTCGCCCTTCACAGTGCCCTGGCTCAGGTCGCCGCCCATGTGCCGGCAGTAGGCGTCGAGGACGTTCAGCTTGCCCTCGCTGTCGGCGAAGACGACGAGCTTGGTGCCGAACGCCTCGATCGGGTGCGGCTTGCCGTCCCGGAAGTCGCGCAGGAGTCCGATGCAGTGCCATCCGCGGGCAAATCGCGCGGGCGCTGCCGCGGCCTCGATCTCGCGGATCTCGGTGTTGTCGGCCGAACCGGCCGGTGGTGTGGTGGCGAGCGACATGTGTTCCTCCGTGCCGTCAAAGGGACGATGTGGGGCCGTCAGGGGGCTGCCCTGTGATGCGGCTCATGGAACTCGGCGTCCCGACCGGTGGGTAAGAGGCTTTCCCGCTGGATGGAACTCCGCTCACGAACGAGGACCCGGGACACCGGTACCTCCCATCACGTGGGAGAACATCTGCTGCCGAGCGCGATTGGGTGGCTAGCGTCGCGGCCCGGGCGAAAGGAACGAAACATGAAGCGAATGGCCGGCAAGGTCGTGCTCGTCACGGGCGCAGGCAGGGGAATGGGGCGCACGCACGCGGTCCGCCTCGCGGAGGAGGGCGCGGACGTCCTCGCGATCGACGTCCCCGGGGAGCGCTCCGAGGCCGACCTGGCGGAGACCGCCCGCCTCGTGACGGCGCTGGGCCGCCGCGCGGTGACGGCAACCGCCGACGTCCGGGACCTCGACGCGCTCACCGCAGCCGTCCGGGCCGGCGTCCGGGAACTGGGGCCGCTCGACACCGTGGTCGCCAACGCCGGAATCTGCGACAACCCCGGGCCGTCGTGGACGATCGACGACGACGTCTGGAACCGGTCGATCGACGTGAATCTCACCGGCACTTGGCACACGGTCAAGGCCGGTGTCGCCGAGATGAGTCCGGCCGGCGGCTCCGTGGTCGTCGTCGGTTCGACGGCCGCGATCAAGGCCGTCCCCGGGGCATCGCACTACTCGGCGGCCAAGCATGCGACCGCCGGTCTCGCCAAGACCCTCGCGAACGAACTGGGCGCGCGGTCGATCCGGGTCAACACGGTCCATCCGGGTGCGGTGGCGACACCCATGACCCTCAACCCGACCACGTTCGCCCGGCTGCGGCCCGACCTGGAGAACCCGACCGAGGCCGACGTCGCGGAGGTGCTCTCGCGGCGGATGCTGCTCCCGGTGCCGTGGGTCGAACCGGTCGACGTGAGCAACGCGGTGCTGTTCCTGGCATCGGACGAATCCCGGTACGTCACCGGCCTGCAGATGGTCGTCGACGCCGGTCAATCCCAGAAGGTGGCGTGATGAACAGACGTCTCGAAGGCAAGGTCGCGCTGGTCACGGGCGCCGCACGCGGCATCGGCCGGGCGCAGGCGGTGCGGTTCGCGCAGGAGGGTGCCGATGTGATCGCCGTGGACGTGTGCGCGCCCGTCGAGCACTCGACCACTCCCGGGGCATCGCCGGCGGACCTGGCGGAGACGGTGAGACTGGTGGAGACGCTCGGCCGGAAGATCTGCGCGTTCGAGGTCGACGTCCGCGACCAGAAGGCACTCACCGACGCGGTCGATTCCGGCGTCGAGGCGCTCGGTCGGCTCGACGTCGTCTGCGCGACCGCCGGGATCAGCTCGTCCGGACCGGCCGTGGACATGCCGGAGGAGCGTTGGCAGACGATGGTCGACGTCAACCTCACCGGCGTGTGGCGGACCTGCAAGGCGGGCATCCCGCACATCGTCGACGGGGGCCGCGGCGGCTCGATCGTGATGGTCAGCTCCATCGCGGGCCTGCGCGGACTGGTGAGCGTCGGACACTACACCGCCGCCAAGCACGGTGTCGTCGGCCTCATGAAGTCGCTCGCGAACGAGCTTGCGCCGCACAGTGTGCGGGTCAACACGATCCATCCGGCGAACACGCGGACGCCCATGATCCAGAACGAATCCACGATGCGGACGTTCTGCCCCGGGGTTGCCGAGCCGACCCAGGAGCAGTTCGAGGCGGGCACCCGGTCGATGCACCTGCTCCCCGTCGCGATGATCGAACCCGAGGACATCGCGAACGCGAGCCTGTTCCTCGCCTCCGACGAGTCCCGCTACATCACCGGTGTCACGTTGCCCGTCGACGCCGGCCACTGTGTGAAATAGGCAGGAGAACAGTGCAACTCGACGAACTCCGAGGGCGCACGGCGGTCGTGACCGGTGCGGGCAGCGGGATCGGCGAGTCCGCCGCACGCCACGCCGCGTCGCTCGGGATGAACGTGGTGCTCGCCGACGTCGCGACCGAGCGCCTCGACGCGGTCGCCGCCGACCTGCGATCCCGCGGGTCGGCGGTGCTCGCAGTACCGACGGACGTCCGAGACGTGGCAGCGGTCGACGCGCTCGCCGACGCCGCCTACGCCGAGTTCGGTGAGGTGGCGGTGCTGCTGAACAACGCCGGCCTCGAGTCGCTCGGCGTCACGTGGGAGGTGCCCGCCGACGAGTGGCGGCGGGTGATCGACGTCAACCTGCTCGGCGTCTTCCACGGTGTCCGGTCGTTCGTGCCGCGGATGGGCGCCGACCCGCGGCGCTCCCACCTCGTCAACACCTGCTCGGTCGGCGGAATCGCGATCACCCCGCGGATGACGGCGTACGCGGCGTCGAAGCACGGCGTCCAGGCCCTGACCGAGAGCCTCTATCTCGAATGCGCCGAGGTGTTCCCGCAGATCACGGTGTCGGTGTTCAGTCCCGGGCAGGTCGCGACGCGTATCTTCGAGGACGCCCCGACCCACGAGGTCACCGCCGCCGACACCGTGTTCTGGCGTGAACAGATCCGGGAGGGCATGACGCCGGACGTGGCCGCGACGCTGCTGTTCGACGGCATCGCGCGGGACGAGTTCTGGATCCTCACGCACCCCGAGTCGTTCGAGCGGCTTGCCGCGAAGCGCGCCCGGGTACTGGGTGAGCAACTCCGCCCCGACGCGTTGTTCGACGGGCGCAACTGAGCGAACGCGGATGGGGCCGGTCCCGAAAGGACCGGCCCCATCCGCATTCTCGTGTCAGTGCGCGTGGATGTCGAAGCCCTTGTAACCGGACTCTGCCACCTCCGCGATGATCTCGCGGTACGTCGAGAAGCCACCGAGGAACGGCATGAACACCCGCGGGCGGCCGGGGATGTTGGCGCCGAGGTACCAGGAGTTCGCGGTGTTCAGCAGCGACGACTCCGCCCGGGTACGGCATTCGTCCACCCACGCGGAGACCGCGTCGGGCGTGGCCTCGATCGCTGCCGCGCCGCGGGCGTCGAGATGTGCGATGGCGTCGGCGACCCAGTCGACGTGGAGTTCGGAGTGCAGCACCATGTTCGCGAGCACGGACGGGCTGCCCGGGCCGGTGAGGTTGAAGAAGTTCGGGAACCCGTCGACACCGAGACCGAGGTAGGTCTCCGGGCCGGCCGCCCACTTCTCGCCCAGAGTGCGCCCCTCGCGGCCGACGATCTCCAGCTTCGACAGCGATCCGGTCATCGCGTCGAACCCGGTGGCCAGGACGATCACGTCGAGGTCGTAATGCGCAGCGGTCGTGGTGATTCCGGACTCGTCCATTCCGACGATCGGCGCGACCTTGAGGTTCACCAGCTCGACATTGTCGCGGTTGTAGGTCTCGTAGTACCCGCTGTCCGTGACGATCCGCTTCGCGCCGATCGCGTGATCGTTGGGGATGAGCAGTTCGGCGGTCGCGGGATCGTCGATGACACTGCGGACCTTCTCCTCCCAGAACTCGCGAGCGGTGTCGTTCGCGGCCGGATCGGTGAGCTGGTCGGGGAAGGTCTTGGAGTAGAGGACGCCGCCGAGCTTCCAGCGTTCCTCGTACGCGGCGCGGCGCTCGTCCTCGGAGGTCTCGAGCGTGGGCTTCGGGTACGCGCGGTGCGGGGAACCGCCGCCGGACTCCCAGGACAGCCGGCGCCGCTCGGCGTAGCCGGCCTTCTGCTCGGCGCGGGTGGCGTCGTCCAGCGGGGCGTTGCCCGCGGGAACGCTGTAGTTCGCGGAACGCTGGAAGACGAACAACTGCTCGGCCTGCTCGGCGATGTGCGGGATCGACTGGATGCCCGACGACCCGGTGCCGATCACGCCGACCCGCTTGCCGGTGAAGTCCACACCCTCGTGTGGCCACCGCGCGGTGTGGACGACGTCGCCGGCGAAGGTGTCGAGACCGTCGAAGGCGGGGGTGTTCGCGTTCGACAGCGGTCCCGCGGCGACCACGACGAAGCGGGCGGAGACGACGTCGCCACGGTCGGTGCGCACCGTCCAGCGCAGGGTGCCCTCGTCGAGTGTGGCGGAGGTGACGCGGGTGTCGAACCGGATGTCGCGGCGCAGGTCGAAGCGGTCGGCGACGTGGTTGACGTAGGCGAGGATCTCCGGCTGCGTGGCGTACTTCTCGCTCCAGTCCCATTCCTGTTCGAGTTCGGGGGAGAAGGAGTACGAGTAGTCGACGGACTCGACGTCGCAGCGGGCGCCGGGGTAGCGGTTCCAGTACCAGACCCCGCCCACGCCGGAGGCGGTCTCGAATGCGCGGACCGTCAGGCCCTGCTCACGGAAACGGTGCACGGCATACACACCGGCGATACCCGCGCCGACCACGACGACGTCGACCTGCCCGGTGACGGCGGACTCCGATTTCAACTCGTTCACTGAACGTCCCTCCACAACAACGAATCTGCGTGAACCAGGCCGGAGCGGCCCGATCTGCGCAGTTCAAGGCGATGGGGTCACGCTAGGTCGGGGTGAGCTGCGCGATCATCGGGTCCTCCCACCCAACGGGCCGTTTCCCTCGGTGCGACGCGGTCGTGGTCGACCCTGGGTGGTCGTGCTGGAACGAGGGGCGTCGAGTCCCCATCGAAGGATTCCCACCAGGAGGGACGAGTCGACGCGGCATCGGTCGGCCCGAACGACGGTGGAGACGAACGAGGGCCCACACCGCTGATCGGTGCAGGCCCCTCGTCCAGGCGAGCGGAGTGTCAGCGCCAGAGGCTGCCGAGGTCCGTGGACTCGGTCGCGGGCGCGGACGGCAGGTCCGGGTTGGTGCGGGAGAACCGCGGCGCGGGGCGGTGCTGGACGACGCCGTCCAGGTCGACGAGCGTGCCGCGGGCCGCGAGGTGCTCGTTTTCCGGGGCCTCGGCGAAGGTCAGCACCGGCGAGACGCACGCGTCGGTGCCGAGGAAGATCGCCGACCACTCGTCGCGGGTCTTCGACAGGAACGTCTCGGTGAACACCTTGCGCAGCTCGGGCCAGGCGCCCTTGTCGTTCTGGCCGGGCAGCGCCGCCGGATCCAGTTCGAGGAGGCGCAGCAGCTCCGCGTAGAACTGCGGCTCGATCGCGCCGACCGCCATGTACTTGCCGTCGGACGTCTCGTAGGTGTCGTAGTAGGGGGCGCCGGTGTCGAGCATGTTGGTGCCGCGCTCGTCCGACCACACTCCGGTGCCGCGGAACGCCCAGATCATGTGCGACAGGGCTGCCGTGCCGTCGACCATCGCCGCGTCGACGACCTGACCCTTGCCGGACGTCTGACGCTCGACGAGGGCGGCGAGGATGCCCATGATCAGGAACATCGAGCCGCCACCGAAGTCGCCGACCATGTTCAGCGGCGGAACGGGGCGCTCGCCTTCACGGCCGATCGCGTGCAGCACGCCGGTCAGGGAGATGTAGTTGATGTCGTGACCCGCGGCCTGGGCCAGCGGACCGTCCTGGCCCCAGCCGGTCATCCGGGCGTACACCAGTCGCGGATTGCGCTCGAGTGCCGCGTCGGGGCCGAGGCCCATCCGCTCGGTGACGCCGGGCCGGAAGCCCTCGATGAGGACGTCGGCGCGCTCGATCAGACCGAGGACCGTGTCGAGGTCGGCCGGATCCTTGAGGTTCGCCTCGGCGATCCGGCGGCCACGCAGGATCTGGTCCCGCGGACGGTCGGGGGAGGGAAGCTGTCCGGCGCGCTGGACGCGGACGACGTCGGCACCGAGGTCCGCGAGCAGTGTCGAGGCGTGCGGTGCGGGGCCCAGACCTGCGAGTTCGATGACTCGGATGCCGGCGAGCGGGCCGCCCTTGCTGGTGTGGTTCTCTGCGGACACGGGTCTCCTCGATTCGTCGTGCGTGCCAGTCGTCAGTCGAGTGCCGCGGCACTTAACACCCGCTAAGTTAGCCGCTTCCTGATCACCCGTGTGCCGCGGGTCACGATTCGGACACCTGTTGCCCACGGCGACCGGTCCGCGCACAGTGGATCCATGAGCTTTCCCGGTGAACTCGTGGCCTTCGTGCCCAGTACCGACCTGGACGTCTCGGCGATGTTCTACGTCGACACCCTCGGGTTGACGCTGCGGGAACGAACACCCTTCGCACTCGTCCTCGACGGTGGTGGGGGCGCGCCGTTGCGCGTCACGCTGGTCCAGTCCGTCTCCGAGGCCGGTTACACGGTCCTCGGTTGGCGTTGCGCCGACCTCGACGCCACCGTGGACGACTTCCGCTCCCGAGGCATCGAGTTCCTCGACTACATGGGCATGGACCAGGACGAGCATCTGGCGTGGACCGCGCCGGACGGCACCCGCATCGCGTGGTTCCGTGATCCGCACGGCAACGTGCTTTCTCTGCATCAGGCGCCCTGAGGGGAGCGACCGTCGCTCCGTGGGGGTTTCGTCGCAGCTGAGCGCACAGGCAATCAGCGTCTGGCACAGTGACGCCCGTGAGCGCGGGTGGAGAGATTCTGGTCGGACTGGCGATCCTGGTCGGATTGGTGGGCATCGTCCTGCCGATCCTGCCGGGATCGCTGCTCGTGCTCGGCGCGATCGCGGTGTGGGCGATCGTCGTCGGCACTTCCACGGGATGGGCCGTGTTCGGTGTGGCGGCAGCGCTTCTCGTGGTTTCGGGGGTGGTGAAGTACACCTGGCCGGGGCAACGGCTCCGCGACGCGGGGGTCCCGAACCGGTCACTGGTGATCGGCGGGCTGCTCGGCATCGTCGGGTTCTTCGTGATTCCGGTGGTCGGCCTGTTCGTCGGGTTCCTGCTCGGCACCTACCTGTCCGAAGCGCAGCGGCACCGCACCCACCGTGACGCGTGGCGAGCCACGGTGCACGCGACCAAGGCGGTCGGGCTGTCGATTCTCGTGGAGTTGCTGGGAGCGTTGCTCGCATCGGGTGTCTGGCTCGCGGCAGTGACCCTCACCTGACCACGAGACAACCCGCCACCGTGAGGTGAACACCGCCGTAGCGGTCGGCGAGTCGGACCCAGTCGGGAACGCACCACCGCCCAAGAGGGCCTGCCGGTAGATCCGCTGCCGAAGTCACAGGACCGACCACAGAGTCGGCAAGGACGCACCAGTCAGCGCTGGCAGACTGGTGCGATGACCGAGCCGCCGCTGCCCGCACCCGACGCGCCGCGCCGCGGGAACCGTTGGTGCTGCGAGATCCGATCGAGCGTCCAGCCCGCCCACCGAGGCTGATGATCGCCACGTTGACGGTGATCCTGTCGACGGGTCTCGTTTTCGCGGTGGTGGATTGGTGGCCGGGTCGGGGACGCGGCGTCGACGCGTTCACCAATTCTGCTGTCGCACTCGCACTCGTGGTCCTTCTCCTGGTCGTCGGTCTGGTGTGGGCGATCAAGACCCTGTACATCGTCGGCCGCGACCGACGGTGGTCGTGGTGGATAGCGCCCGCCCCGATCGCAGTCGCGGTTGCGGCTGCACTGATCCTGTTGATCCCCACCCCGTCGTTCGAGTCCTCGCGCGGCGACTTCGACGCCGCCGCCCGGACCCTTCTCTCGTCCAGCCAGCCGCACGCCTTCGATGTGCAGGTAGGGCACTACGCGATCTCACGGATACAACGCGGCGACAACGGAGCCGTCTACTTCTATGACTCCGAACAGGTCTTCCTGACGGTGTCGGGAGGGTGGGTGTACTCCCCCGCAGGTCCGCCACCGAGAGAGGCCGGAATCGAAACGATCGAGTCGGAGCACATCGACGGGCCGTGGTATGAGTTCACCTCGGTATGGCGGGATTGAACCCGGACGGCGGTGCAGTGCCGAGAGGCGGTGTGTCCACCGGATTCCGGATGAATCATGACGAACTCACCGCACGAGGAACATTCGCCTCTATTGGGCACTCCTCGCCCTCGGAGTGGGCTACTCGCGCTGATCGCAACCTGGATGATGTCGTGGCGTACGTACCAGATCACGAGTTGCGAGACCGATCCCGGGTCCGACCCAGTCGCGTGTCAAGCAGGCACAGGGCCGCCGGCAGCAGCAAGGCCACGATGAGCCCACTTCCGGCGCGATCGAGCAGTGACGCTCCCCGTCGCCTTCCCCCGCAGGAACATCGCCTGGGCCACTGGTCGGTGCACTCGCCGCCTGTTGGCCCCGACGTTCGGAACCATCGGCTGCCGAACGAGAGATACAAAGCCTGCGGGGTGTGATTTCGAGCCGCCGCGAGGTGTGATTGCCGACCGGTAGTCCAATGCGGTCCCGATGCAGCCCTGCGGGAGCCGCCATTGGTGAACACCTCTGCACAAGCCCGCCTGCGCGATACTGGGGTGACCCGAGAAGACTGGAGGCGACACATGGCACGCAGGATCGCGACGGCAGACCGAGTCGACCGCGCCGAACTGCTCGACTTCCTGCGCAGCCGCCGTAACGGCGTCCTGCTGACCACTCGATCCAACGGCTCGCCCCAGCTCAGCCCTGTCACCTACGGCGTCGATGCCGACGGCCACGTCCTCGTCTCGACCTACCCCGACCGCGCCAAGGCGGTGAACCTGCGTCGCCGGACGGCCGCGTCGCTGATCTCGCTCGGAGCGGACTTCGACGACGCGTGGGTGCAGATCGACGGCACCGCCGAGGTCATCGACCTCCCGGACTCCGTGGAACCGCTCGTCGACTACTACCGGTCCGTCGCCGGCGAGCACCCCGACTGGGACGAGTACCGCGAGGCGATGGTCAAGCAGGGCAAGTCGCTGATCCGCGTCGCGATCACCCACTGGGGTCCCGTCGCGACAGGTGGATTTCCGCCGAGCGCAGCCGGGGGGTGACCAGGGCTGGTGGCCACCCGTGCCGTCCTGGGGTCCGCTGCATCACCGCTTGATCAGCGGCACGAGTGCGAGGGCCCCGAGGATCGACACCACCCCGCACACCGCGAGGAAGCGCCAGTCTCCGAGCCACGTCGCGACCAGTGGCGTCCCCGCCCGGGCCAAGGCCATGGGGACGGTGATGGCGGCGAGGACACTGGCGAAGTGCGCGACGCCGAAGCTGTCCGCCAGGATCGACGGACGGGCGATGACGCCGACGCCCTGTCCCAGTCCCACCGCCGCGACGCACAGCAGGGTGAGAGGGATCGACAACCCGGCCAGCGGCAGCAGCAACAGCCCCGCGCCCTGTACCGCGAATGCGAACGCCGTCGCGGGGGCGAGGGGTACCCGGCGGGCCACCGTCGTCAGCATCAGCCGGGACAGGATCTGCAGCGCCCCGACGGCGATGGGCACCGCGGTCGCGACGGCTGTCGAATGGCCGATGTCGAGCAGATAGGTCACCACGAGCAGCAGGAAGGCGGAGGCCGCACCGGCCTGCGCGACGAAGGCGATCAGCAGGAGCCAGAACCGCCGCTGCCGCAGCGCCGAGCCGATGGGGACACCGCTGCGTGCGCGCGCGTGGCTCTCGTGGGCCGCTCGTGACGGGATGGCGATCAGGTGCGCTGGTACGGAGGTGACGGCCAGCGTGACAGCGAGTACGACGAGCGTGGTGCGCCAGCCCAGTTCGGAGTTCATCCAGCCCAGGACCGGATACACCAGGTAGGTGGCGAACCCGGCGATCATGGTGACCATCAGGATCGCCCGGTCGCGCTCGTACGGCTCGGTCGCGACGACCAACACCGCGAAGGCTGCTTCGTAGGTCGACATCACAAGCGACATGCCGATCAGCGCGAACGCCACGTACAGCAGCGCCACCGAGGTCACCTGCGACCACAGCAGCACGGCCGCGGCCCCGATGATCGATCCGGCCGTCATGACGAGGCGTCCGCCGTGGCGATCGAGGATGCGACCGACGGGGATCGCGACGAGCGCACCCATCAGGGTGGACACGGTGGACGCCCCGGCGATCGCGGTGCGGGACGTCCCGAGTTCGTCGGCGATGGGGATGAGCACGACGGGGAGGATCTGCACCATCGCGACATAGCCGATGGTGCTGGTCAGCGAGAACACGGCGACAAGGAGACGCCGGGAGGTGGGAGCGAGGAGGTGTGGAGTGCGGGTGTCCGTCGTCATCCGCGCAACAACGGCAACAGGTGCTCGCCCTGGCGCTCGATCTCTCGCAGGTAGGGGGTGTCGGACAGGACGAAGTGGGTGATCCCGAGATCCTGGTACTTGCGGAGGGACTTCGCGACGTCCTCCGGAGAGCCGACCAGCCAGGTGGTCGCGGCGCCGCCTCCGCCGTATCTGCCGGGTGCGGTGTAGAGGTTGTCGTCCAGGACGTCGCCACGCTCCGCCAGGTCGAACAGTCGCTGCTGTCCGACCGCGCTTCGCCGATGCGGATTGGTGCCCTCGGCAGGCTGGGTGCTCGCCGAGTTCGCCTGCAGCGCCGCCATCTCCGCGACCCTCGCTTCGGCGTCCCTCCACGCCTGCTCGGAGGTCTCTCGGACGAATGTCGTGATCCGCAGCCCGAATTCGAGGGGCGGATGTTCCCGCCCGATCTCCTCGCTGAGCGCCCTGAGCCGCTCGATGCGTTCGCGGACACCGTCGAGCGGCTCGCCCCAGAACAGTTGGACGTCGGCCTCGGCTGCGGCGACGCGCTCGGCGGCCTCCGACGCCCCGCCGAAGTACAGCGTGGGATGGCGACGGCCCTGCCGCGGCTCGATACGCGGAGCCACGGTGGAGTTTTCGACCTGGAAGTGCTCGCCGTGATACGTCACTCCCTCCTCGGTCCAGAGCCTGCGAACCAACTGCAGGAACTCGCGGGTGCGGGCGTACCGGTCCGCTTGGTCGCCCTCACTGTCGCCGTATGCGGCGAGGTCGTCCTTGCCGGAAACGATGTTGATGCGAAGACGCCCGTTCGTGAGGTGATCGAGAGTCGCTGCCGCCGCCGCGAAATTGGCGGGCCGCCAGTAACCTGGCCGGATCGCGACGAGCGGCTCGAACGAGGTGGTGCGAGCCGCGAGGGCGGTGGCGACGGTGAAGGTGTCCGGCCGGCCCCAGCCGGCGCCGAGCAGAGCCCCCGCAAAGCCGTGTCGCTCCAGGGCGAGCGCCTGCCGGGTGAGGGTGTCGAGGCTGTTGTGGCCGTCGACCGTGTCGTCGCCCCGGTGTCCGGGGTCGGTCTGATTCGGGATGTACCACAGAAATTCGGAGCTCATCGGTCTTCCTGATCGGTGTGGGCCCAGCGGGATTGCGCTGAGCTCGTGTGCCCGGGCCGCTCAGCGCGCGAGTCGGGTCAGCTGTGCGTCTCGCACGTCGGTGGTCTGTCCCTGGACGAGGACGAAGAGCGCCGATCGGGCGTACAGCTGCGCGGTGTCGTCGAGCCGGATGCCATGGCCCGCGCGTGCGACGACGAGTGCTCGGGTCAAGGTGGTCAGCGCTTCTCCGCTGGCGGCTTTCGTCGCGAGCCGCTCGCCGATCCGATGCCGGCCGTCGCGGGTCGCCTGGGCCTCGTCGGCCAGCGCGTACGCATCGGTTCGCAGTTGCGCGACGCGAGGTCGCCACGCCGCGGCGACGTCCCCGGCGAGCTGGTTCCGCGTCTGTTCGAGCTCGCGGAGTACGGACTCGGCGAGCCCGAAGTGGTGGGCCCTGGCATCGCTCGACGTTCCGAGATCCGTGTTGCGCCAGTCGGAAAGGGGCTCTGTGCCGATGACGTTGACGTCGGGAACCTCGACATCGTCGAGGACGACCTGTTCGGTGCGGCTCCCCGCCACGGCGCTCAGACCGAGGGGCTCGGCCCGGGTCCGGTCGCCGACCGGGACCAGTGCGGTGACCACGGTGCCGGTCGACGCCTCGACGGCGGCGACGGTGAGGACCGTGTTCAGGCCCCAGCCGCTCACCCACGAGACGGTTCCGGAGAACGTCCATCCGCCGGAGGTCCGGGTCGCGGCGATGTAGTGACGTGGGAACCGCCGCACGTCACTGACGGCGGCACCGAGAAGCACACGGCCACGGAGGATCTCGTAGCCGATCTCCGGCAGCTCGGTGCCCTTGGCCAGGGTTTCGGTGAGGCGGCCCACGATCGGAGCGTGTTGTGCCCACACCAGCCAGGTGTTGAAACACGCGCCGGACAGGATCTCGTGCAGGCGGCGGTCGCCGCCCCGGTCGATCCCCGCGCCGCCGAACTGTGCGGAGGCGGCATGGTTGAGCAGGCCGTTTCGTGAGAACTCCGCGATCCGCTCGGCGTCGACACCGGTCCGGTCGGTCTCCAGCGCGGTGGGTCGAAGGACGGTCTCGGCGTAGTGGGCGACGCGGGCGACGAACGGATCGGCGTCTGCGGCCGTGACCGCCTCGGCCGCCGTCCGAGTGGTGACGTCGGCGACTGTCATGGAAGCGAGTCCTCTCCTGGCCGATGCGGGGTGTGCACATGGCACAGCGTGCGCGAGACACGGTGCTTGACGATGCAGCCAAAGCTACTGCGGTGCAGCTTTTGTTGATCACCTTTGGAATCAGCGTGAACTGAAGCGATGACCGGAAAGTTCGCGAGTGATTGGGTGTGCTCCGAACACCGATGCGACCGCGCCGCATCCGGCCTCTCCTGGCCGTGCGGTCTGCGCAGCCTCCGGCCTCCCCTCACCCCTCGAAGAGAACGCCCTGATGAGAACAATGAACGCTATTCACGAGAAGGGGCGAGCACTGTTGCTCGCCAAGAGATTCCGTCGCACAGCGGTCTCGTCCGTGTCGGCTGTGGTGGTCGCGGCGTCACTCGCCGCGTGCGGCGGAGGGGCGTCGTCGGCGCCGGCCACAGACGCGGGACCCCCGGTGTCGGGCGGAACCCTCACCTTCTACGACCCCGTCGAGTACGCGGCCTGGAAGCCCACCAACTCGCTGTGGTCCAACAGTCAGGTCACCAACAACTTGGGTGAGCGACTGATCTGGCAGGATCCCGAGACGGGTGAGTACCGGCCGTGGCTGGCCGAGTCGTACCAGGTCAGCGACGACCACCTCGCGTACACCTTCACGCTCCGTGAGGGCGTGACCTTCAGCGACGGCACCCCGCTGAACTCCGAGATCGTCAAGCTGAACTTCGACCAGCACGGCACCGGTGATCCGGCGCGCGGAATCACCCAGGATCCGTTCTGGACCGACTACGCCGGCACCGAAACCCCGGACGACCGCACCGTCGTGGTCCGGCTGTCCAAGCCGAACGCCGGGTTCATCCAGATCCTCTCCAACTACCGCGCCAGCTCGATTCTCGGGAAGTCCACCATCGAACGCGACCTCAACGGGCAGAGCGACCTCCGAAACTGGGTCGGGACAGGGCCGTTCGTCGTCGAATCGGTCGATGGCACCACCGGGGTCACCCTCAAGCGGCGCGAGGACTACAACTGGGCGCCCGAGGGCGCCGGCCACACCGGCCCCGCCTACCTGGAGCGGGTCGTCTTCAAGACGGTTCCCGAGGCGGGGACGAGGGTGGGTGCGCTGCAGTCGGGCGAGGCTCAGATCGCCCGCAACATCGCTCCCTACGACGAGGAGACGGTGACGGCCGGAGGTGGCGTCCTGCTGCCGATCGCGGTGCAGGGCGAGGTCAACGACCTGACGTTGCGCCTGTTCGACCCGCAGTCACCGACCCAGGACAAGAAGGTGCGCCTGGCACTGCAGGCGGCAACGGACCGACAGGCGATCAACGAGGCGGTGCTGTCGCCCAACTACGGCGTGCCGAGCAGCGCCCTCGTGGCAGGCACGCCGTTGCGCGGCGACTCCGGCAGCTACCTCGAGTACGACCTCGACAAGGCGAAATCGCTGCTCGACGAGGCGGGTTGGAATCCGGGTTCGGACGGCATCCGGGAGAAGGACGGAAAGCGGCTGTCGTTCGCGATCCGTGTCGCGCCGTACTACCAGGTGTCCCAGCCGGTCCTCGAAGTGCTGCAGTCGCAGTGGAAGGAGGCGGGCATCGAGATCGTCATCACCAGCCCGTCGCTGACGGAGTACGAGTCGCAGCTGGCATCGGCACCGGACTTCTACTTCACGCAGGGGCAGACGTCGACAGCCGAGCCGTCCGTGCTGCGGACCTCGTACGGCACCGATCGGCAGAACGTGACGAAGAACGTCGCGCCGGATCGCACGCTCGACGAACTCCTCGCGGCGCAGTCGTCCGCCTTCGATCCGGCCGAGCGCAAGAACGCGATTCAGGCGATCGAGGACCGCATCTTCTCCGAGGGCTACTCGATTCCGCTGTACGACGAGACGCAGGTCTTCGGTCTCGCGCCGAACATCCACGGGTTCACGACCGAATCCACCGCCAGGTCGTGGCTCTACGACACCTGGATCTCGGAGTAGGGGGACGCCGGCGATGCGGAACTATGTCCTGAAGCGGATCGCGCAGGCGGTGCTGGTGCTGTGGGCGGCCTATTCGCTGGCCTTCCTGCTTCTCAGCGCGCTGCCCGGCGACGCGGTGACGAACCGGGTCCAGAACCCGGACGCGCAGATCTCCCCGGAGTCGGCGCAGGCGCTGATCGAGTACTACGGACTCGACCGGTCACTGTGGGAGCAGTACGTGAGCAGCCTCACGGCCGCCCTCCGGGGCGATCTGGGAATGTCGCTCACCAAGGGAACGAGTGTGACCGAACTGATCGGTGACGTGTTGCCGAGCACGCTCGCGCTCACCGGGTTGGCGTTGGTCTTCGGAATCGTGTTGTCCGGTGTCCTCGCGGTCGCCGTCAACTATGCGCCCTGGGAGTGGCTGCGCAGTGCTGTCGGTTCGGTACCCGCACTGTTCGGTTCGGTCCCGACGTTCGTGGTCGGAATCCTCGCCCTGCAGTTCCTCTCGTTCGGAATCCACGTGATTCCGGCCACCGACGACGGTTCGTTCGTGGCGCTGCTCGCGCCTGCGGCGACCTTGGGAATCCTCATCGCGGCTCCGCTGGCGCAGGTGCTGAGCACCTCCATCGCCTCGGTTCGGCATCAGCCTTTCGTGCACGTCCTGCATGCGCGGGGCGCAGGTGAGAGATACATCTTCCGCCGTGGAGTCCTGCGGAACGCATCGCTTCCGGTGCTGACGCTCCTCGGCCTGGCCTGCGGCGAGCTGATCGCCGGCTCGGTCGTCACCGAGGTGGTCTTCGCCCGCCCGGGGCTGGGCAACCTGACGGTGACCGCGGTGAGCACGCAGGACCTTCCGGTCCTCCAAGGTGTCGTGTTGGTGGCGACGCTGGCGTACGTGTCGGTCAACCTTCTGGTCGACCTGACGTACCCGTTCATCGATCCCCGAATTCTCGTCGATGGTAAAGCTCAGCGCGTCAGCAGGATTCGGCGCAAGGCAGTACGCCCCGCGATCGCAAGCAGCCGTGGGGCGGGAGTCGTCGCAATCCCCGCGCCGCGCGGACTGCCGCTCGAGGTGTCCATGCCATGACGCTCACACCCGAAATTCTCGACACCGACCCGCAGGACACCAGCGGACCCCGCGGGCCGGCACCCGAATCGCGCCCGGCCTCCCGCGCGTGGAACGCCGTCCGCCTGTCGTCCCGGCACTGGGGGCTGGCACTGTCGGTGACCGTCTTCACCGTCGCACTGCTGTGGGCGCTCGTCCCCGGCCTGTTCACCTCCTACGATCCGATCGCCATCGACAACGCCAGCAAGCTGAAGCCGCCGTCCGCGGATCACTGGTTCGGCACCGACCTCTTGGGCCGAGACCTGTACGCGCGCATCGTGTACGGCGCCCGCGCCTCACTGTTGGGTGCCAGCCTGGCGGTCGCGGTCGCGGTGGTGGTCGGGTCGCTGCTCGGCGCCGTGGCCGGCTGGTTCGGCGGCTTCGTCGACAGCGTGGTCATGCGCCTCATCGACGTGGTGCTCTCCATCCCCGGATTCCTGCTCGCCATCACGATCGTCGTGCTCTACTCCGCCACCCTCGGCGGAGCCGGACTCGTGCCCGCGGCCGTCGCCGTCGGCCTGACGTCGGCGGCCACGTTCGCGCGACTGATCCGCTCCGAGGTGCTGAGGGTGCGCGCCAGCAACTACGTCGAGGCCGCCGTCACCAGCGGCGCATCGACCTTCACGATCCTGCGGCGCCACGTCATCCCGAACTCGCTGGCCCCGACGGTGTCGCTGATCGCGGTGCAGTTGGGTATCGCCATCATCTGGATCGCGTCACTGAGTTTCCTGGGCCTGGGCGCCCAGCCGCCGGATCCCGAATGGGGCCTGCTGGTGTCCGACGGTCGCAACTACATCGCGACCAGGGGATGGCTCACGCTGTACCCGGCGCTGACCATCGTCGCCGTCGTCCTGTCCACCAACCACATCTCCCGCCATCTCGAGAAACGGACCGTGCGATGAGCCTGAATCCGATTCTGTCCGTTGCCGGCCTGAGCGTCGGCTACCGCACGAACGGCGAACTCCGACCGGTGCTGCACGACGTCAGCTTCGACGTCGAACCCGGACAGGTCCTTGCTCTGGTCGGTGAGTCCGGCTCGGGCAAGACCACCACCGGGCACGCCGTCCTCGGCCTCCTGCCGGGCAACGGTGAGGTGATCGGTGGGAGCATCACGTTCCAGGGCCAGGACCTCACTGCGCTGGGCACGAAGGGATGGCGGGAACTGCGGGGCCGGTCGGTGAGCCTGATCCCGCAGGACCCGACGGTCTCCCTCGACCCCGTCCGTCGTGTGGGTCACCAGGTGGAGGACGTCCTGCGGCTGCACACCGACCTCGACGGCGATGCCCGCCGCGCGCGGGTCCTCGAACTGTTCGAGCTCGTCGGGTTCACCGACGTCGAACGCCGCTACCACCAGTACCCTCACGAGCTGTCGGGCGGAATGCGTCAGCGCGTCCTGGTGGCCGCTGCCGTCGCGACCGACCCGGATCTCGTCATCGCCGACGAACCGACATCCGGCCTCGACGCGACCGTGCAGAAGCAGGTCCTGGACCTGATCGACAGCCTGCGGGAGCGGTCGTCCACGGCCATCGTGCTCGTGACCCACGATCTCGGTGTCGCGGCCGACCGGTCCGACCTCATCGGCGTCATGCAGCACGGCCGCCTCGTGGAGGTGGGCGCGACCGCCGATGTCATCGCGAATCCACAGCATCCGTACACGCAGCGGCTGCTGGGAAGTGTTCCGTCACGAATGGGATTGCGCGAGAACAGAAGTTCCGAGACCGACGCCCGTGAGACGGTCATCGAGGTCTCCGATCTGCGCAAGGAGTACGGCGACGTCGCGGCAGTCGGCGGGATCTCGTTCCAGGTCAGGAAGGGCGAGACGTTCTCGATCGTCGGCGAGTCTGGCAGCGGCAAGTCGACGACGGCGCGCATCCTCGCCGGACTGACGCCCGCGACCGCCGGCCGGGCGTCGCTGCTCGGCACCGACATCACCGGGCTCAGCCGCCGCGAATTCCGTCCGCTGCGGCGCAACGTGCAGATCGTCTACCAGAACCCGTACTCGTCGTTCGATCCGAGGTTCAGTGTCTTCGACGTCGTCGAGGAACCGCTGCGGTCGTTCGACGACAGCGGCCGCTGGGGAGTGCGGCGGAACCGACGTGCGAACGCGGACAAGGTGGCGGCGGCGTTGGAGGCGGCCGCGCTGCCCGCCGACTTCGCCACGCGCCATCCGCGTGAGCTATCCGGCGGGCAGCGGCAGCGGGTGGCGATCGCGCGGGCGCTGGTACTGGAACCGAGCATTGTCGTGCTCGACGAGCCGATCTCCGCGCTCGACGTGTCCGTCGCCGCCCAGATCCTGGAACTGCTGCAGCGGTTGCAGGACGAGCTCGGGCTGACCTATGTCTTCATTTCCCACGATCTCGCCGTCGTGGCCGCGATCTCGGATCGGGTCGCGGTGATGCGGCAGGGTCGCATCGTCGAACAGGGCACCGCCACCGACGTCTTCACCGCTCCCCGGGACGACTACACCGTCGCCCTGCTGGATGCGGTCGCGGGCCGTGCATTGACCACCACTGGAGGACTCTCATGACAACAGCGCCACTGAGCGCGCCGCGACCTTCTCCGCCGCAGCCGGAGGCATTGGACGAGGCGCGCGTCCGAATCCGCCGGATCTTCGACGAACTGGCCGTGGGTGCGGGCGAACGCGACCTCACCGGTGAGCACCCGTACGAGCTGGTGCAGTCCCTGGCCGACGCCGGCTTCGGAAAGCTCCGTGTGCCGCGCGAATTCGGAGGCTTCGACGTCGACCTGCCGACGCTGTTCGAGCTGCTCGCCGAGGCCGGGCAGGCCGACTCGAACGTTCCGCAGATCTGGCGTGGACACTTCACGACAGTCGAGATCCTGCGGCAGGAGACCGATACCGACGTGCGGGCGGTGTGGCTTCGCAAGGCGTCCGAAGGGGCGGTGTTCGGGAACGCGCAGTCCGAGCCGTCCGCGCAGGTCGCCGGACTCGCGTCCGGGGACGGGTGGGGTTCGATCACGACGACCGTCCGTCGCACCGACGCAGGCGACCGTGTCGTGTCGGGCACGAAGTTCTACTCCACCGGCTCCCGCTTCGCCGACTACATCCGCGCCGCGGCATCCGACGGAGAGGGCGGACGCACGTTCGTCGTCATTCCGGCACGCCACCCCGGCGTGCTGCACGTCGACGACTGGGACGGCATCGGACAACGCCAGACCGGAAGCGGAACAACGATATTCACCGACGTCCCGGTGGAGGAGCATGGTGAGGTCGGACGGTACAGGGAGTCGCTGCGCGGGTTGGACTCGTTCGTGCAGGTCGTGCACCTGGCCAATCTGGTCGGCATCGCACGCAGCGTCGTCGCCGAGACGATCGCCGTCGTCCGCGGCCGGACCCGCACGAGCCGCCACGCGCTCACGCAGGACGCGGCGCAGGATCCCGACGTCCTCGCAGTGATCGGCGATCTGCACGTCCGCGCGCGGACCGCGGAAGCTCTGCTCGCGCACGCGGCCGCGCGCCTGGAGGCCGCGCATGCCTCGGGTTCGGAGGACGACTTCGTCGACGCGTACGTCGAGACGTCGACGGCGCAGCGGGGTGTCATCGACGCCGTGCTCGGCGCCGCGGACCGCGCATTCGACGCGGGCGGGTCGTCGACGGTCCGCAGCGGCATCCACCTCGACCGGCACTGGCGCAACGCGAGGACACTCGCGTCGCACAACCCCGTCATCTACAAGCCACGGGTGATCGGGGACTACCTGGTCAACGCGAACGGCCCGGTGTCCGGCTACTACGCGGGCCGCCCCGGAGAGGACCAGTCGTGACCAGGCAGCTGCACCTGAACGTCAACATCCTCAACGCCGGTGTCTTCGGGGGGTCGTGGCGCCTGCCCGGCACCGACGGACTGGCGAGCTACGGGATCGACCACTACACCTCGATCGCCAAGAAGGCCGAGGCGGCGAAGCTGGATGCGGTGTTCCTGGCCGACGGCCCACTGCTCGATCCGAGCATCCGGCACCGCACCGGCAACAGCCTGGAGCCGACAACGGTGCTGGCACGGATCGCCGCGCAGACCGACGCCATCGGACTGATCGGAACGCTGTCCTCGTCCTACAACGACCCCGACGAGATCACCCGCAGACTGGGCGATCTCGACCACGTCAGTGGTGGCAGGTTCGGTTGGAACGTCGTCACGACGGCGGGCCCGGTCGCGGCCCGGAACTTCGGGCGTGCCGGCGAACCCGACCACGCACTGCGCTACCAGCGGGCCGCGGACCTGGTGGAGCGGGTCGTGTCCGGCTGGGCCGGACGCACCGAGCAGGTGTCGCCGCAGGGCCGTCCGGTGGTGGTGCAGGCAGGTGGCTCGAGCGACGGCAAGAAGCTCGCCTCCCGAGTCGGGGAGGTGATCTTCTCCGCCGACCAGGACATCGACAGTGCGCGTGCCTTCCGGACCGAACTACGCGACGGTGCGGAGCAGTTCGGTCGCAGCCCGGACGAGATCGTCGTCCTGCCGGGGCTGTCGACGGTGCTCGGGAGCACGGAAGCCGAGGCCCGGGAGCGCCGTGAACTCCTCGACTCCCTCCTGCCCGACGCCTATGCGCGGGCACGTCTCGGCGGGCAGCTCGGGTTCTCCCTCGACGGCCTCGCCGACGACGAACCGATTCCCGCCGAACTGCTGAAGGATCCGGACCTCGCGGGAGGGTCGCAGACCTTCTACCGGGTGGTTCTCCAGATCATCGAGCAGGAGAATCCGACGCTGCGCCAGCTGCTCACGAAGCTCTCCGGTGGTGGCGGCCACCGGATCGTCGTCGGCACACCGGAACAGGTCGCGGACGACATCGAACGCTGGTTCCGCTACGGCGCCGCTGACGGCTTCAACGTGATGCCGGACGTATTGCCCTCGGGTTTCGACGATTTCGCCGATCACCTGGTGCCGGAGCTGCAGCGTCGGGGACTGTTCCGCACAGAGTACGAGGGCACCACGCTGCGTGGGCACCTCGGGCTCGGGCTTCCCGGCGTCCCGGCCGTGTTCGACCAACGACTCGTGAGCGCAGGGTGAGGAGAATCCGATGAGTGTTCTGATCGAGCTGGCGGTGGGGGATCCACGCGCCGGCACGCGGCACGTCTCGTTGGCCGATGCGGACGCGATCGCTGCGGCGGCAACGGAACTGGGCGCCGCGGGCCTTCGGCTCCTCGACCGGGCGGACGACCGGCTCGCGACCGACCCGTCCGTCGCCGGGGCCTACCTCGCGGGCAGGCACGACGGGCTCGCGTACGTGATCGACGCGTCGACGACCAACAACGCCCCGTACAACCTCGCGCGGCGGGTGCTCTCGTTCGACCGCGCCACCGGCCGCGGCGTCGGGCTGGTGCTCCGGCCCGGGTCAGGTGACGAGGTGAGCGACGCCGTGGTGCCTGACACGACGGCGACGGACTCGGCGGAGCGGTGGCTCGAGTACGCCCGCATCCTCTCGGGGCTGTGGGCCTCGTTCCCCGCCGACGCGCTCCTCGGTGACCAGGAGGCCGCGATCGTCGCGGACGACAGCCGTATTCGTCCCATCGACCACGAAGGCCGCTTCTACCGGGTCGCCGGCCCACTCGACGGTCCGGCAACCACGCGCGGTCTTCCCACCACGGTCGTCGCCGACGCCGCGGCACTCGGCTGGGGCAGGGTCGCCGCCGTCGCCGACACGGTGATCGTCGAACTCGATGACATCGACGGGGCCGACGGGGCGCTCACGGCGGCACTGGAGGCGGCGGGCCGCCGCAGAGCGGACGTCACGCTGCTCGTCCGGGTCGACGGCGACGTCGATCCGGCGGGGCTGCGCGCCCGGTCCTCGGACGCGGGCACCGACGGCTTCGTCGTCGCGCCGACCGGCGACGCCGAGAGCATCGCCGACGCAGTGCGCCGACTCGTCCCGGCACTGGCATCGCCGGCGGGGGTGCCCGCATGACCGCGGTGCAGGAACTGGCCGCGCGGGCAGCGGGCGCCCCGGAGCCGACCGTTGCCGGAATCCGTGCCTCCATCTCCCCGGTCCTGGAACGGATCGCGGGGACAGCACGGGCGCGAGAAGATCTGCGCGACTACGCCTTCGACGAGGTTCGCGAGCTCGCCGGTCACGGCATCGGCGTGGTCGGGATCGCGCGTGGTGAGGGTGGCGCGGGTGGTTCCGTCCGCGATGTGGCCGACCTCGTCGTCGAGTTGGCTCGCGCCGACTCCAACATCGCGCAGGCGCTGCGGCCCACCTACCTCATGGCCAACCAGATCGCCTCACGTCCGGACCTGCCGCACCGCGACGCGAACCTGGCGCGTCTGCGCAGCGGCGCCCTCTTCGCGGGCACCGGCAACGAACGCAACGGCGGAGCCAGTGGGTCCGTGTCGACCGTCGCCCGTCGCGTCGACGGCGGCTACCGTGTGACCGGGCGGAAGTACTACTCGACCGGTGGCCTGTACGCGTCGTACTTCTCGTCCCAGGCCGTGACGGACGACGGGACGATCGTGCGATTCACCGTCCCCGCCGACCGGCCCGGCGTCGAGCGGCTCGACGATTTCGACGCGGTCGGACAGCGCCTGACGCAGAGCGGTTCCACGGTGCTCACCGACCTGTGGGTCGGTGACGACGAAGCGACCGTGACGGGGGAGGAGCAGCCCGACAATCCGTGGGGCGGATCGTTCGCGCAGCTGTACCTCGCGGCAGTGCAGGCCGGCATCGCGGCGCGGGCACTGGATGACGCGGTGTGGTTCGTGCGGGAGAAGGCTCGTCCGATCAAGCACAGCTCGGCGGCGAGCAGCGTCGACGACCCGTACGTCCGCCAGACGGTGGGCGAGATCGGTGCCAAGGCGCGGGCTGCGCGAGCGGTCGTGCTGGTGGCTGCGGAGTCGCTGCAGGACCTGCGCGGCGTCACCGGTGACGCCGTACGGCGGGCTGGGGCCGACGCCGCGATCGGGGTCGCCGAGGCCGCGACCGTCGCGATCGAGTCGGCGCTCACCGCGACCGAACTGCTCTTCGACGTCG
Organism: Rhodococcus gannanensis; assembly: GCF_042681175.1. Taxonomy (NCBI): domain Bacteria; kingdom Bacillati; phylum Actinomycetota; class Actinomycetes; order Mycobacteriales; family Nocardiaceae; genus Rhodococcus; species Rhodococcus gannanensis. The sequence continues at coordinate 679,386 of NZ_JBHUFB010000020.1, read as the reverse complement.
GAGGCGGCTCCATCACCGATCGCGGGCTCGGTTTCGACCGGCACTGGCGCAATGCGCGGACCGCGGCGAACCACAACCCTCGGCAGTGGAAGTCCGCGGTCGCGGGCGCCTACCACCTCACCGGCGAGGAGCCTCCCACCACCGGGCTCTTCTGACGGCGCACTCTCACACAGGCACAGTGAAAGGACATCCATGACCATCGACGCCACCCGGGTGCTCGGACGCACCGGCGTGCAGGTCACCCCCCTCACGTTGGGGTCCATGAACTTCGGACGCTGGCAGGAGGAAGACGAGAGCATCCGGATCATCGGCGCGGCACTCGACGCGGGCATCACGTCGATCGACACCGCCGACGTCTACGCGCAGGGCGTTTCCGAGGAGATCGTCGGCAAGGCGATCGCGGGACGTCGCGACGACGTGTTCCTCGCGACGAAGTTCAACGGGCAGATCGGATCCGATCCGCGCAACGCGGGTCTGTCCCGCCGCTGGATCGTCCGGGCGGTCGAGGACAGCCTGCGGCGTCTCGGCACCGACCGCATCGACCTCTACCAGGCGCATCGCCCCGATCCGAGCGTGAGCCTGCTCGAAACACTGCAGACGCTCAACGATCTGATCCACCAGGGAAAGATCCTGTACTACGGCACCTCGGTTTTTCCGGCGCATGTGCAGGTGGAGGCGCACTGGCTCGCCGAGAAGCACGGTTTGATCGCCCCCCACACCGAGCAGTTGCCGTACTCGCTCCTCGTGCGTGGCGCCGAGCGTGAAGTCTTTCCCGTGGTCCGCAAGTACGGTGTCGGCGTCCTCTCCTACGGACCTCTGGCCGCCGGCTGGCTGTCCGGCGAGTACCGCATCGGCGGCGAGCAGCCGGAATCGGCTCGCGCCGAGCTGATCCCGGGCCGATTCGACGTTGCGGAGCAGCGCAATCAGCGGAAGCTGGAGGCGGCAGACGCCTTGGCCCGACTGGCCGAGGAGAACGGCCTGACGCTCATCGACCTGTCCATCGCCTTCGCGCTGAATCATCCCGCCATCAGCAGCGTCATCATCGGGCCACGCACCCAGGAGCATCTGGAGGCGTACCTGAAGGCGGCGACCGTGGAGCTGAGCCCCGAGGTGCTCGACCGGATCGACGAGTTCGTCGACCCCGGAACCCAGTTCCTGGAACGAGACACCGGCCGCGACACCCCGTCGCTGCAACCGTCCGAGCTGCGCAGCAGCCACTAGAGACACATCACCCACCGCAGGAAGGGCACAAACCGATGACGTACGAGCTCAGCTACACCGCGAACCCCGACCGCTACGAGACCGTTCCCTACCGCCGCACCGGGGAGTCGGGCCTCGACCTGCCCGCCTTCTCCTTCGGTCTGTGGCAGAAGTTCGGCACCGACTACGCGTTCGAGACGCAGCGCGAGATCATCCTGCACGCCTTCGATCTCGGGATCACGCACTTCGACAACGCCGACCGCTACGGTCCGCCGCACCGGGCGGCGCAGAAGAACTTCGGCAAGGTGCTCGCCAAGGACCTGGCGTCCTACCGCGACGAGATCATCCTGTCGACCAAGGCGGGCAACAAGATCGGTCCCAGTCCGTACCTCAAGGGCGGTTCGCGCAAGTCGCTGCTGGCCTCCCTCGACCACAGCCTCCGCGACTTCGGCACCGACTACGTGGACGTCTTCTACAGCCACAGCCCGGACGAGTCGACTCCGCTGGAGGAGACGGTCGGCGCACTGGTGTCCGCGGTGCAGCAGGGCAAGGCGCTGTACGTCGGCATCTCCAACTACAAGCCCGAGCGTGCGCACCAGGCCGCCGAGTTGCTGCGCGCGGCCGGTGTTCCGCTGCTGATCCACCAGCCCCGTTACTCGATCTTCGACCGCAGCATCGAGCAGAACGGGCTGCTGGACCTGGCAGTGCGGGACGGCTTCGGCCTGATCACGTATTCGCCTCTGGCACAGGGTCTGCTGACGAACAAGTACCTCGAGAGCATCCCCGAAGGCGCGCGCGCGGTGAACAGCACCTTCCTCTCTCCGGACGCGATCACCGAGACCTATCGGCAGCGCGCCGCCGAGCTGAACAAGCTCGCCGAGGCCCGCGGGCAGTCGCTGGCGCAGCTGGCCCTGCAGTGGGTGCTTCGTCAGCCGGCCGTGACGTCGGCGCTGGTCGGCGCGAGCTCCACGTGGCAGCTCGATCACAACGTCAAGGCACTCGAATTCCCGCCGCTGACCGACGCCGAGCTCGCGCTCATCGACGAGCACGGTGTGCACGGCACCGGCCTGAACCTCTGACCTGAGTCACCTCGCTGGGAGCTGTCGACATGACGCGTTTGCACCTGAACCTGTCCCTCATGACGCCGGGGCACTTCCGCCACGCGTGGCGGCTCCCGCACGCCGACCCGGTCGCCTACCTCGACGTCGACCATTTCGTGCGGTTGGCCCGGATCGCCGAGGACGCGAAGATCGATGCCGTGTTCCTCGGCGACGGGCCGGCCCTGCGAGGCGAGATCGAGGAGGCGCCCGGCACCGGACTCGACCCGCTGATCCTGCTCGGGCACGTCGCGGCGGTGACCGAGAACCTCGGAGTGGTCATCACGAGCTCGACGACCTACAACTCGCCGTACAACCTGGCACGTCGGTTCCAGGCCCTCGATCACGTGACGAAGGGGCGGGCCGCCGTCAACATCGTCACCACCGGAACCCCCGCCGCTGCAGCCAACTTCGGCCTGCCGGATCACCCCGACAAGGTGACGCGCTATCGCCGCGCCTGGGAGTTCCTCGACGTGGTGACCGGGCTCTGGGACAGCTGGGGTCCGGACTGGCTCGTCGCGGACAAGGAATCAGGCCGATACGCGGATGTGGAGCAGATCCGGCGGATCGACCACGACGGGGAGTTCTTCTCCGTCGCGGGTCCGTTGCCCGTGCCACCCGGTCCGCAGGGCCGGCCGGTGCTGGTGCAGGCAGGTGGGTCCGAAGGCGGGCTGAAGCTCGCCGGCGACTTCGCCGACGTGGTCTTCACCGTGTCCCAGACCCGTTCCGGGGCAGTGGAGTTCCGCAACGGAATCAGGGCACGCGCCGCCGCTGCGGGGCGTCAGCCGGACCACGTCAAGATCTCACTCGGTGTCGTCGTGCTCGTCGCGGCGACCGAGGAGGAGGCGCGGACCCGGGCCGAAGCCCTCTACGCGACGCTGCCCGTCGAGCGTTTGTCGGCGGCTCTGCTGGCAAGCCTGGGACTCCCGGAGGGCTCGGTCGGGCCCGACGAGCCCATCTCGGCATCGGACCTCCCCGAGACGATCCCGGCGGGTGCGTTCTCGACAGGGTTCGCCACCGCAGTCAGGCGGCTGATCGAGGAGGGGCCGCGGACGCCACGGGAACTCGTCGCCCAGAGTGCGGGCGGCTCGGGGCACCGGCTGCTGGTGGGCTCGGCCGAGCAGGTCGCCGACGACCTCCAGTCGTGGTTCGAAGCGGGCGCCGCCGACGGATTCACCGTCATGCCTGCGGAGACCGCGGTGGACCTGGAGAACTTCACGTCCCTCGTCGTCCCGATCCTGCAGGAGCGGGGACTGTTCCAGCGGGAGTACGACGCGCCCACCCTGAGGGGCCGCTTCGGACTGCCGTTCGCCGGCAGCGCGGAAACGGCGGACGAGGAGGAGTCGGCGCAGCAGTCGGCCTGACACACCAGCGTCCCGGTGTCGCCGGATGTGGTTCAGATCCGGTAGAACGAGCGGGCGTTGCCGTCCAGTACCGCGTCCAGGTTGTCGCCGACCGCCTCGGTGATGGTGTCGAGGTCGGTCAGTTCGAAGGCCCGCCGGGCTCGGGTGCCGGGGAGGTCGGTGCCGAACATCAGCGCGGCCGGGTTGACGGCGTTGATGCGCCTGAGGGCGTCGCCGACGTCGTCGATGGTGGCCCGCCCGAAGCCGGTCGCCTTCACGCGCGCGCCGCGGTCGACGAGGTTGAGCAGGTACGGCAGCCCGCGCGTGGACATTCCGAGGTGGTCGATGCTGACCGCGGGAAGCTTCTTGAAGACCGGTTCGAGGGACAGCAGCAGAGTGGCGTCCACGTAGAACTCGGCGTGCCATCCGACGAGTTCCCACGCTCGAAGTGCTTGTGTGGTCAGCAGTTTGACGTCGGTGGCGCTGCGGCGGAGGTTGAACCGGACGGCCCGGACCCCGGCCTTGTCGAGCGCGACGATGTCCTCGTCCGTGGCGTCGGGCTCGAGTTGCGTCACGCCCACCCAGCCGGGCCCGAGCTCGCGCAGTGCCGTCGCCAGGTAGTCCTGGCCGGTGCCCTGATACGAGGCGGTCACGACCGCGCCGCCGTCCACGCCGAGCCCGAGGGCCGCGACCCGCTGCCGGTAGTCGGCGATGGTGAACGGCTCGGGCAGGTAGCCGTGATT
>NZ_JBHUFB010000020.1:608128-674864 GCF_042681175.1 Rhodococcus gannanensis | reverse complement strand
TGGCGCCCGGGGTGCCGGGCCCCACGCTCGCGAAGGAATTGCTACTGCTGCGAGGCGCGCAGCATGTCGTCGCGCTCGACGACCTTGATGCGTTCGCGGCCTTCCGGTTCGCCGAGGCTGCGCTCGTGGGCATCGAGTCGGTACCAGCCGTCCCATGTGGTGTAGGGCAGGCTCTTGGATTCGAGGAACTCGATGATCGCGTTCTCGTCGGGGTTCGCGGCGCCGGTGAAGTTGGGGGCGTCGGCGAGCAGGCACGCGATGGTTTCGTTGGCGTCGCCCTTGGTGTGGCCGATGAGGCCGACGGGGCCGCGTTTGATCCAGCCGGTGACGTAGGTGGCGTGGATGTGCTGGCCGTTCTCGTCGAGGACGCGTCCGGCTTCGTTGGGGACGGTGCCGGCTTGGTCGTCGAAGGGCAGCTTCGCGATGTTCTGTGACAGGTAGCCGACGGCGCGGTACACGGCGGTGACGTCCCAGTCGTTGAACGTGCCGGTGCCGCGGACGTTGCCGGTGCCGTCGAGTTCGGTGCGTTCGGTGCGCAGGCCGACGACCTTGCCGTCCTCGCCGAGGACCTCGGTGGGGGATTCGAAGAAGTGGAGGAACAGCTTGTGCGGGCGGTTTCCGACGTCGCGGATTGCCCAGTCCTGCAGGGTGTTGGCGACCATGTCGACCTGCTTGGACGCGCGGCGGGCGGCTTCGGAGCCCTCGTCGTAGTCGATGTCCTCGGGGTCGACGATGACCTCGATGGTCGGGGAGTGGTCGAGCTCACGCAGTTCGAGCGGCGTGAACTTGGCCTGTGCCGGGCCGCGGCGTCCGAAGACGTGCACCTCGACGGCCTTGTTGCCCTTGAGGCCCTCGTAGACGTTCGCGGGGATCTCGGTCGGCAGCAGTTCGTCGCCGGTCTTCGCGAGGACGCGGGCGATGTCGAGGGCGACGTTGCCGACGCCGAGGACGGCGACCTTCTCGGCCTCGAGGGGCCACTCGCGGGGGACGTCGGGGTGGCCGTCGTACCAGGAGACGAAGTCGGCGGCGCCGTAGGAACCGTCGAGTTCGATGCCGGGGATGTTCAGGGCGCGGTCGGCGTTGGCGCCGGTGGAGAAGATGACCGCGTCGTAGAACGTCCGCAGGTCGTCGAGGGTGATGTCGGTGCCGTAGTCGAGGTTGCCGAGGAGGCGGACCTGTGGCTTGTCGAGGACCTTGTGCAACGCGGTGATGATGCCCTTGATGCGCGGATGATCGGGCGCGACGCCGTAGCGGATCAGGCCGAACGGAGCGGGCATGCGCTCGAAGAGGTCGATGCTGACGCCACGGTCGGCGGCGGTGTCGGACTTCATGAGGGCGTCGGCGGCGTAGATGCCGGCCGGGCCGGCGCCGACGATGGCCACTCGGAGCGGGCGATTCTGATCAGTCATCTCGAGCGAACTACCTTTGCGGCTAGCGGGCGGACGGTTCGGGTGCGCAGGCCGTGTCGGCCCGGCCTTCAGTTTACTGAGCCGTACCTAACTTGCGCGGAGCGGCCTGATGACGCCCCCGTCTCGATCCTCCACTTCCGAGGGAGACTCCGCTAGGGCACCCTTCCTTGAGGGGGCACAAACTGCAGTTGTGGGTGCCATCATCCGTGGAGGCAGGCGCGTCGACCAGGGTTCCGATCACGCAGATCGCAACCCTGGAAACCGCCGGGACCGCGCTGTTCGATGCCACACATGTCCGCGACGCTCGATCGGGGCGCCGCGGCCCGCGCGCAATCCACCCCGTCCCAGCCCCTCTCCCGCCGCGCTGCCCGCCGACGGTGGTCCGCCACCGTCGGGTTGCCGCTGCTCTCGCTCCTCGTATTCCTCGGCGCCTGGCAGCTCGCCGCGTCCAGCGGCCTGTGGAGCGAGGTCTTCGTCCCACGGCCGTCCACCGTGTGGGCCGCCGCAGTCGACGCCTCCACCACCCACGACGGCGTCCGCGGCTACCAGGGCTACCTGCTGTGGGAACACCTGTACATGACGCTGCGCCGGGTCGCGGCGGGCGTCGTCATCGGCGTCCTCGGCGGTGTCGTGCTCGGCCTCGCGATGGGCACCGTCGGCTGGCTGCGCCGCATCCTCGAACCCTGGCTCACCTTCCTGCGCGCACTGCCGCCGCTCGCGTACCTGTTCCTGCTCGTGATCTGGCTCGGCATCGACGAGGCCCCCAAGATCGCGCTGCTCGCGCTCGCCGCCCTCCCGCCGACAGCGGTCGCCACCACGACGGCTGTGCTCGGTGCGCCGATCACGCTCGTCGAGGCGGCCCGGGCGGTCGGCGCGAACCGGTTCCAGGTGATCCGCGACGTCGTGCTCCCCGCAGCCCTGCCCGAAACGCTGACCGGCATCCGGCTGGCGGTCGGCATCGCCTATTCGTCGGTGGTCGCCGCGGAACTGTTCAACGGAATCCCCGGCGTCGGCGGCATGGTCAAGGACGCCTCGAACTACAACAACACCCCGGTCGTCCTGGTCGGCATCTTCGCCATCGGGCTGTCCGGGCTCACCATCGACGCACTGCTCCGCGTCGTCGAACGACGAGCGGTCCCTTGGCGGGGAACACACTGAGAGGTAACAGATGAAGAAGTCCCTCGGCCGCGCCCTCGCAGCCGCGGCCGCCGCGACGCTCGCCGTGCTGACCGTGGCATCCTGCTCGGTCGACAGCGGCAGCTCGGCCGGCGACAAGCCCGTCATCCGAATCGGGTACCAGACGTTCCCGAGCGGCGACCTCGTCGTCAAGAACAACGGCTGGCTCGAAGAGGCGCTGCCCGACTACGCGATCGAGTGGACGAAGTTCGACTCCGGCGCCGACGTCAACACCGCCTTCGTCGCAGGAGAGCTCGACTTCGGTGCGCTCGGGTCGAGCCCGGTCGCGCGCGGCCTGTCCGATCCGCTTCGGATCGACTACAAGGTGGCGTGGATCCTCGACGTCGCGGGCGACAACGAGGCCCTCGTCGCGCGCAACGGCACCGGCATCTCGAAGGTCGAGGACCTCCGGGGCAAGAAGGTCGCCACCGCGTTCGCGTCCACCGCGCACTACAGCCTGCTCGCCGCACTGGACCGGGCCGGTCTGTCCGCGTCCGACGTCCAGTTGATCGACCTGGAGCCGCAGGCGTCGCTCGCGGCGTGGCAGCGCGGTGACGTCGACGCCGTCTACACGTGGCTGCCGACGCTCGACGAGCTGCGGAAGGACGGAACCACCCTGGTCACGAGCCGGGAACTGGCGGACGCAGGCAAGCCGACGCTCGACCTCGCGGTCGTCGCCGGTGGGTTCGCCGCCGAACATCCCGACGCCGTGGACGCCTGGCGCAAGGCGCAGGCCCGGGCACTGACGACGATCGCCGACGATCCGGCGTCGGCGGCGAAGGCCGTCGCCGCGGAGGCCGGCATCACCACCGAAGAGGCGTCCTCGCAGCTCACGCAGGCCGTGTTCCTGAGCCCCGAGGAGGTGGCGTCGGCGAAGTGGCTCGGTACCGACGGTGCTCCCGGCGACCTCGCGAACAGCCTGCACAGTGCCTCCCAGTTCCTCGCCGAGCAGAAGCAGATCCCGTCCGCTCCTGCGCTCGCGGACTTCCAGGACGCGCTCTACGTGACGGGCCTCCCCGGTGCCGTCGAGCAGTAACGCCCCCGCGCCTGTGCGTGATTTTCACCCCGATGAGGGTGAAGATCACGCACAGGCGGCGCAGCCGCGCATCCGGCTGAGCGACGTCCGGCACGTCTACGGCGATGTCACCGCGGTCGGGCCGCTCTCGCTGGACGTGCCCGACGGCGAGTTCCTCGTCCTCGTCGGTGCGTCCGGCTGCGGCAAGAGCACCCTGCTGCGGCTGATCGCAGGCTTCGAGACGCCGACCCACGGGGAGGTCCGCGTCGCGGGAGCCCCGCCGGTCCCCGGATCCACCGCCGGAGTGGTGTTCCAGCAGCCTCGGCTCCTGCCGTGGCGAACCGTCGGCGGGAACGTCGACCTCGCCCTGGACTACGCCGGGGTACCGCGCGCGCAGCGGCCACAGTCCCGCGAGGAACTGCTCACCCGTGTGGGCCTCGACAGACTCGCGGACCGCCGGATCTGGCAGATCTCCGGCGGCCAGCAGCAGCGCGTGGCGATCGCCCGTGCACTCGCGGTCCCGACGTCGCTGCTGCTGCTCGACGAACCGTTCGCCGCGCTCGACGCGCTGACCCGCGAACGTCTCCAGGACGACCTGCGGGCCGGAACCGGTACCAGCGGTGACGACGCGGCACGGACCACGGTGTTCGTCACGCACAGCGCCGACGAGGCCGTCTACCTCGGCACCCGGATCGTCGTACTGGGCAGACAACCGGGCCGGATCGTGCTGGACCTGCCCGTCGACCTGCCCCGCAGCGGCGTCGACGCGGACGACCTGCGTGGGGCCGCCCGCTTCGCGGCGCTACGCGCCCAGGTCGGGCATGCGGTGAAGGAAGCGGCGGCGACGTGAGGCCCGGAAACGGATTGTGAAAAGCTGTGTACATGACCTACGCAGGTGACCTGACCCCTCAGCAGGCGTGGGACCTGCTGCGCGAGCATCCCAGGGCCGTCCTGGTCGATGTCCGCACCGAAGCCGAGTGGCGATTCGTCGGGCTCCCCGACCTCGCCGAAGTCGGCCGCGAGCCGCTGAAGATCGAGTGGGTCTCGTTCGCCGGTGAGCGCAACACCGCGTTCGTCGACCAGCTCCGGGCCGCGGGCGTCACCGGTGGCGACGACGCCGAGGTCATCTTCCTGTGCCGCTCCGGGCAGCGTTCGATCGGCGCCGCCGAGGCTGCGACCGCCGCAGGCATCGCTCCCGCCTACAACGTCCTCGACGGGTTCGAGGGCGGACTCGACGACGACGGTCATCGCGGCGGCGCGGGCTGGCGTTCGGTCGGACTCGCCTGGAGGCAGTCGTGAGCTCCATTCCCCGTGGCGGCGCGTTCTCCAAGCCGCTCCCCGACAGCATTCGCCCCGCGACGCTCGGCGTCCGCGGCGGCACGATGCGCTCCGGATTCGAGGAGACGTCGGAGGCGATCTTCCTCAACTCCGGCTTCGTCTACGAGTCCGCGGAGGCGGCGGAGCAGGCGTTCACCGGCGAGGTCGACCACTTCGTCTACTCCCGGTACGGCAACCCGACGGTGAAGATGTTCGAGGAGCGGATGCGTCTGCTCGACGGCGCCGAGGGCTGCTACGCCACCTCGTCCGGCATGTCCGCGGTGTTCACCGCGCTCGGTGCGCTGCTCGGCAAGGGCGATCGCCTCGTCGCCGCCCGCAGCCTCTTCGGGTCCTGCTTCGTGGTGTGCAACGAGATCCTCCCGCGCTGGGGTGTGGAGACCGTGTTCGTCGACGGCGAGGACCTCGACCAGTGGGAGCAGGCACTGTCGGTGCCGACGACCGCGGTGTTCTTCGAGACCCCGTCGAACCCGATGCAGACCCTCGTCGACGTCCGTCGGGTGTCGGAGATGGCGCACGCCGCCGGCGCGAAGGTGGTGCTGGACAACGTCTTCGCCACCCCGCTGTTGCAGCGCAGCATCGACCTCGGCGCCGACGTCGTCGTCTACTCCGGCACCAAGCACATCGACGGCCAGGGCCGCGTCCTCGGCGGCGCGATCCTCGGCTCGCAGGAGTACATTGACGGTCCCGTGCAGCAGCTGATCCGGCACACCGGCCCGTCGCTGAGCCCGTTCAACGCACACACGCTGCTGAAGGGTCTCGAGACCATGCCGCTCCGCGTCCGGCACTCGGTCGACAGTGCCCTGCGCATCGCCCGGTTCCTCGAGGCCGACGACGCCGTCAGCTGGGTGAAGTACCCGTTCCTGGAGTCGCACCCACAGCACGACCTCGCCACGTCGCAGATGAGCGGCGGCGGCACCGTCGTCACCTTCGAGTTGGCGGCCGCCGAGGGCGAGGGCAAGAAGAAGGCGTTCGAGCTGCTGAACAAGCTGCGCGTCGTCGACATCTCCAACAACCTCGGCGACTCGAAGTCCCTCATCACCCATCCGGCGACCACGACGCACCGCGCGATGGGCCCGGAGGGGCGCGCCGCGATCGGCCTCACCGACGGCGTGGTCCGGCTGTCGGTCGGGTTGGAGGACACCGACGACCTGCTCGAGGACTTCGCACAGGCACTCGCCTGACCCGTCACGGAGGAATGCTGTGCACCTGACGTCCCGCCGGCTGGTCACCGCCGGCCTCACCGCCCTCGTACTCCTGGTCGCGGGCTGCGGCGACGGCGAAACCACCGCTGGGAACGGCGCGACGACCGCTGCGGCCGGTGTGCCGGAGGCGATCGTCTCGCTGAGCCCCACCAGCACCGAGATGCTGTATGCCGTCGGTGCGGGGGATCAGGTTGTCGCAGTGGACGACCGGTCCGACCACCCCGCGGGCGCACCCGTCACCGACCTGTCCGGCTACACGCCGAACGTCGAGGCGATCCTCGGGTACGAGCCGGACCTGGTCGTCGCGAACGCCGACACCGGCGATCTCGTCGCCGGACTGGAGAACGCGGGCGTGGAGGTGCTGATCCTCCCGGCCGCCACCACCCTCGACGACACCTACAGTCAGATCGAGCAGATCGGCGCCGCCACCGGCCACGTCGACGCCGCCGCCGAGGTCGTCGCCGGGATGAAGACCGACATCGACGCAATCGTCGCCGGTGTGCCCGAGCGCGAGACCCCGCTGCGGTACTACCACGAGCTCGACGACACCTTCTACTCCGTCACCGACGACACGTACCTCGGTGAGATCTACGGGATGCTCGGCCTGACCTCGATCGCGACCGGCGGCGACGGTTATCCGCAGCTGTCGGCGGAGTTCATCGTCGAGCAGGATCCGGACCTGATCTTCCTCGCCGACGGTCAGTGCTGTGGTGTCACGGTCGAATCCGTTGCCCAGCGCGCCGGGTGGGCCGACCTGGCCGCGGTGCGGGACGGGCAGGTCCACGTCGTCGACGAGGACCTCGCCAGTCGTTGGGGACCGCGCGTCGTCGACTACATGCGGGAGATCGCAGGCATCGTCAGCGCCGTGCCGGCCGCCGCGCCCACCCGGTGACCATGACGCCGCGCCGCCGCACAACAGTGCTGGCGGGTTCGGCCCTCGTTCTCCTCGCCGCGATGCTCGTCGGGATTCTCGTCGGACCCGCAGGGCTGACCCCGTCCGGCGTGATCCTCGACGTCGTCGACAGGTTGCCGTTCGTCGACGTCGACTCGGGGCTGACGGCGCGGCAGCAGGCGATCCTCTGGGACATCCGCATGCCCCGCGTCGTCCTCGGCGTGCTCGTCGGCGCGACCCTCGCCGTCGCGGGCGCCGCCTACCAGGGCGTGTTCCGCAATCCGCTCGCCGACCCGTACCTCCTCGGCGTGTCCAGCGGAGCCGGGCTCGGCGCGACCCTCGCCATCGCCGTCGGCGGCGCCGCCGGGTTCGCGGGCGTCCCGATCGCCGCGTTCGCGGGCGGACTGCTCGCCGTCGGCGCGACCTACGCGCTGGGCCGCACCGTCGGCAGCGGCCGCACCGAGGTCGTCATCATCCTCGCCGGTGTCGCGGTCGCCGCCTTCGCCAACGCCATCCAGACGTTCTTCATGCAGTTGAACGACGACACGCTCCGTCAGGTGTACTCCTGGCTGCTCGGGCGGCTGTCCACCGACGGCTGGTCGGACGTGCGGACGGTGCTGCCGTACGTCGTGGTCTCCGTCGCTGCAGTCCTACTGCACGCCCGCACCCTCGACGTGATGGCCGTCGGGGACGTCGAGGCCGCGAGCCTCGGCATCAACCCCGACCGGGTGCGACTGATCCTCGTCGGCGTCGCGACCCTCGGCACCGCCGCCGTCGTATCGGTGAGCGGCCTCATCGGATTCGTCGGCATCGTCGTGCCACACGCTGTTCGGCTGCTCGTCGGACCCGGCCACCGGCTGCTGCTGCCGTTGTCACTGATCGTGGGTGCCGCGTTCCTCGTCCTCGCGGACGTCGCGGCACGCACCGTCATGTCCCCGGCGGAACTGCCGATCGGCGTCGTCACCGCCGCCATCGGCGCCCCCTTCTTCCTCCTCGTCCTGCGCCGCGGGCGGGTGAGCGCATGATCTCCTGCCGAGGACTGCGCGTCGACCGTGGATCGACCCCGGTGCTGGCCGGAGTGGACCTCGACGTCGACGACGGTGAATGGCTCGCGATCGTCGGTCCCAACGGCGCAGGCAAGACGACGCTGCTGCACGCCCTGGCCGGGCTGATTCCCGCATCGGGCGAGATACGGGTCGGCGACCACGACCCCGGACGCGCGTCGCGGCGGCTGATGTCGCGGACCGTCGCGCTGATGCCGCAACGTCCCGTCGTCCCCGACGGCGTCACCGTCCGCGACCTGATCACTCTCGGCCGCACCCCGCACCTGCCGCGGTTCGGTGTCGGGAGCGCCGACGACCGGACGGTGGTCGACGACCTCGTCGACCGGCTCGGCCTGGGCGCCTTGGTGTCCCGGCCCGCGACCGCCCTGTCCGGCGGAGAACTGCAGCGCGTGGTGCTGGCCCGCGCCCTCGCGCAACAGCCGCGGGTGCTGCTCCTCGACGAGCCGACCAGCGCCCTCGACATCGGACACCAGCAGCAGGTGCTCGACCTGGTGCAGTCGCTGCGGATCTCGGACGGGTTGACCGTCGTCGCGGCGATGCACGACCTGACCCTCGCCGGCCAGTACGGGCGGCGGATCGTGATGCTCGACGGCGGCGCCGTCGTCGCGGACGGGACGCCGGAGGAGGTGCTGACGGCGGACCGGATCGCCGACGTCTACGGTGCCCGTGTCGAGGTTCTCGACCGGCCCGGTGGCCCGGTGGTGCTTCCGCTCGCGGGAGGCCGGCCCTGATGGAGGTCGTGCTGCTCGGTACCGGTGCCGCCGACGGCTGGCCCAACCCGTTCTGCACCTGCGCGTCCTGCTCGGTCATGTTGGAGCGCGGCGAGATCCGCGCCCAGACCGCCGCGCTCGTCGACGACGTCCTGTTGCTCGACTGTGGCCCGGAGGTGCCCCGCGCGGCGGCGCACGCCGGGCGGTCGCTGTCGCGTGTGCGGCACCTCCTGCTCACCCACGCCCACCCCGACCACATCGGCCCGCTCGCGCTGCTGATGAGGTCGTGGGTCGCGCGGGAACAACCGCTGGAGGTCATCGGACCGCCGGAGGCTCTGGACCTGTGCCGGGACTGGGTCGGCCCGGACGACCCGGTGCACTGGACCGCCGTCGCGCCCGGTGACGTGGTGCAGGCGGGCGACCACGCGGTTCGGGTGCTGTCCGCCGCCCACCGCGTTCACCGCGACGGTGACTGCGTACTGTACGAGGTTGCGTCCGGCGGGCGGAAACTGTTGTGGGCCACCGACACCGGACCACTCGACGCGGCGCAGCTGGGCTCGCTACGCGACGCCCGCTACGACACGGTCTTCCTCGAGGAGACGTTCGGGGATCGCGCAGAACACGAACCCGACCACCTCGACCTGCGGACGTTCCCGCGCGCCCTCGCCGCACTCCGCGAGTTCGGCGCGGTAACCGATGACACCGAAGTGATCGCCGTTCACCTCGGCCATCACAATCCCGCCGATCTGTCGGACAGGCTTCGGCCGTGGGGAGTTCGCGTCGTCCCGGACGGGACTGTGATCGCCGTCGGGGCGCCGCCGGACCGTGTGCCCGCCGCACAGCGAACCCTGGTGCTCGGCGGCGCACGGGCCGGCAAGTCGACCCACGCCCAGCGCCTGCTCGCGGACCGCGACGACGTCACCTGCGTCGCGACCGGGGCCGCGGACGACGGCGACGACGAGTGGGCAGCGCGGATCGCCGCGCACCGTTCGTCCCGGCCGGATACCTGGCGGACTCTCGAAACCGACGACCTCGTCGGCGCACTGCGCACGGCGACCGGCCCACTTCTCGTCGACTGCCTCGGCACCTGGCTCGCCCGGCGCATCGACCTGCACGGCGCCTGGACCGACAAGAGTTCCTGGCCCGTGGTTCGATCCGACATCGACGACCTCGTCCTCGCGCTCCGCCGGACGCACGTGCAGGTCGTGGTCGTCAGCAACGAGGTCGGCAGCGGCGTCGTCCCCGCGACCGCCTCCGGCCGCCGCTTCCGCGACGTCCTCGGCCGGCTCAACGCCGCCGTCGCGGCCGAGTGCGAGGCCGTCGTCCTCGTCGTCGCCGGGCGCCCACTGCCGCTACGCTGACCAGTCCCGCACGCGGAACAGCGGCGCGGAACCGGCAGGGTGGGTAGCAGGCCCACCTGTCAATTCGAATCAATCGGAATCCAAAGCGTGACCGAGGGAACCGAGTGCGCGACAGTACTGCTCGAGTGCTTGACCATCGAGAGCGACCGAGAGACCCGGCTCTGTGACGTCGCAGCAACCCCACCACACGGTGTGGGTGCTACCGCCGGGATCGATGGAACGCGCGACGGGGTGGCTTCGGCCACCCGGTCCCAATCGTGAAGGGTTGCCCGTGACCGACTTCGAGGTGCCGTCGTGAGCGCGCCCGCCACCAGCGCACCGCCGGCTCCGGCCGAGGCCGCCGACGAGGCCGACCTGCGTGTCGTCCCCACCCGACACCCCTGGCGGTGGGTGGTCGCCATTGCGGCGCTGGTGCTCGTCGCGCAGTTCGTGCACGGCCTCGTTGTCAACCCCGGCTGGGACTGGGCGACGTTCGCGCAGTACTTCACCGCCCCGTCGATTCTCGCGGCCCTGTGGACGACGATCGAGCTGACGCTCTGGGGCACGGTTCTCGGGTTCGGGCTCGGAGTCCTGCTGGCAGTGGCCAGACTGTCGAACAATCCGGTGCTGCAGGTGATCTCGTGGACCTACGTCTGGGCGTTCCGGTCGATCCCGCTGATCGTGCAGCTGCTGTTCTGGTTCAACATCGCCTACCTGTACCAGACTTTGACGTTGGGTATCCCGTTCGGGCCCGGGTTCTTCGAGTTCAACGTCACCGGTGTGATCTCCGGGTTCACAGCGGCGGTCGTCGGACTCGCCCTGCACCAGGCGGCCTACTCGGCGGAGATCGTCCGTGCCGGAATCATCTCCGTGGACGACGGGCAGATCGAGGCGGCGAACGCTCTCGGGATTCCGCGTACCCGCCAGTTCGTCAAGATCGTTCTGCCGCAGGCGATGCGGTCGATCCTGCCGAACGCGGCCAACGAGGTGATCAGCCTGTTCAAGGGAACCTCGATCGTGTCGACGATGGCGATCGCGGAACTCTTCTACCAGGTACAGGTGATCTTCGGCCGCAACGGCCGCGTGGTGCCACTGCTGATGGTCGCGACCGTCTGGTACATCGTGCTGACGTCGATCCTGTCCGTCGCGCAGTACTACATCGAGAGGCACTATGCCCGAGGGTCGGCCCGCACGTTGCCGTTGACGCCCTGGCAGAAGGTGCAGGCGAAGTACCGCGAGATCCGCGACACCAGTACCGGCGCGCCGAGAGGAGCCACGCGGTGACGACCACCGATGTACAGGCAGTACATGCCGTCGACGTGCGTGGGGTGCACAAGTCCTTCGGTTCGCTGGAGGTTCTCAAGGGCGTCGACCTGACGGTCCGGCAGGGCGAGGTGACGGTGATCCTCGGTCCCTCCGGGTCGGGGAAGTCGACCCTGCTGCGCACCCTGAACCACCTGGAGAAGGTGGACCGCGGGTCCATCCGAATCGACGGCGAGCTCGTGGGCTACCGCCGCCGCGGCAACATCCTGCGTGAGCTGCGGGACCGGGACATCCTGCGGCAACGCTCGAAGATCGGCTTCGTGTTCCAGAACTTCAACCTGTTCCCGCATCTCACCGTTCTCGAGAACGTCACGGAGGCGCCGATATCCGCGCAGCGCCGTGACCGCGGCGAGGTGACGGCCGAGGCCCGGCAACTGCTGGAGCGGGTGGGAGTCGCCGACAAGGCCGACCGGTACCCGAAGCAACTGTCGGGAGGGCAGCAGCAGCGGGTGGCGATTGCACGGGCACTCGCGTTGCGCCCCAAGGTCATTCTGTTCGACGAGCCCACCTCGGCCCTCGACCCCGAACTCGTCGGCGAGGTACTCGACGTCATCCGCGACCTCGCCCGGGCGGGCGCGACCCTCGTCATCGTCACCCACGAGATCGGGTTCGCCCGAGAAGTCGCCGACACGGTCGTGTTCATGGACGACGGCGTGGTCGTCGAACAGGGGGCACCCGCGCAGGTGCTCGATCATCCCACGCACGACCGCACCCGCGCCTTCCTGTCGCGCGTGCTCTGAACAATCCCCCCGAGAAATCGCCCTGGAAGGAAACGATGTCCGCCACCATCCGCCACACGAGGCTGTTCGCCTCGGCTCTGACCGCCGTTGCCCTGCTGGCGGGTGCCGCGTGCAGTTCGGGCGAAGCCGCCGAGCCCGATGCCGCGACCGCGGCCGGGTACAACCTGACGCCCGAGCAGAACCGCATCAGCACCGACGAGGTGCCGGACATCGCGGCGAAGGTGCCGCAGGCGATCCGCGATCGCGGAACGCTGATCGTCACCGGGTCGGCGGGCACCGTCCCGCCGCTCCGCTTCTACGCCGACGACGACAAGACGCTCATCGGATCGGAAACGGACATCGCGCATCTCGTCGGTGACGTCCTGGGGCTCGACATCGAACTGACAGCAGCGGACTGGGCGCAGAACTTCGTGCGCATCGACTCCGGCGAAGCGGACACTTTCATCTCGAACGTCACCGTCACGGAGGAGCGCAAGGAGAAGTACGACTTCGCCACCTACCGTCTCGACAGCCTGGCCGTCGAGGTGAAGAAGGGCAGCGGCATCACGTTCTCGGGCCCGAAGGACATCGCGGGCCTGACGATCGGAGTCGGGTCGGGAACCAACCAGGAGGCACTGCTCGTCGAGTGGAACGAGCAGAACGTCGCCGCCGGCCTGGAGCCCGCCGAGATCCTCTACTACCAGCAGGCCACCGACTACTACCTGGCGCTCGGGTCGGGCCGGATCGACGCCTACGTCGGCCCGAACCCGTCCTCGTCGTTCCACGCCCTGCAGACCGGTGAGACCGAGGTCGTCGGGACGTTCTCCGGCGCCGGACTCGATCTGCAGGGTGAGATCGCGGTCCTGACCAAGAAGGACAACGGGCTGATCGGCGCGATCAACGACGCGCTGAACCATCTGATCGAGAACGGAACCTACACCCAGGTGCTGGAGCGGTGGGGCATCAGTTCCGAAGCGCTCGACGCCTCCGAGATCAATCCGCCCGGCCTGCCGAAGAAGCAGTAGCGGTGACCGGTGTGACCGAGTACCCGGTGGACGTCGCCGTCGTCGGGGGTGGAGTGATCGGCTCCGCCGCCGCCTGGCGGCTCGCCGCCCGCGGTCGATCGGTGGTGCAACTGGAACAGTTCGAGCCGGACCATCGGCGTGGTGCCTCGCACGGCACGTCCCGAATCTACCGTCAGGCCTACGACGACGACTTCCACACGCTCCTCGCCGGTCGCGCCCTGCCACTGTGGCGCTCCTTGGAGGAGGTCACCGGAACCTCGGTGCTGACATTGACGGGTGCCGTCGACCACGGCCGCCCCGAGACGGTGCTGACCCGGGCGAGCACCCTGGGGGCGCTGGGCATCGACCACGAGGTCCTCGACGTCCCGGCGGCGGAGAGCCGCTGGCCCGGAATGCGATTCGACACGACGGTGCTGCACCACCCGGCCGCAGGCCGATTGCACGCGGACAGGGCGGTGTGGGCGCTGCAGGACGCCGCCCGGCGAGCGGGCGTGGAGATTCGGCACCGGACACCGGTGCGCGAGATCCACGGCCTGGCCTCCGGGGTCGAGGTCGTGACCGATGTCGACGTGATCCGCGCCCGGCACGTGGTCCTCGCGGCCGGCGCCTGGACGCGACCACTGCTCGCGAACACGACGGTGCGGCCGGCGCCGGTCCTGCCGTCGCTGCGCACGACCCAGGAACAGCCCGCACACTTCGCGCCCGTGACGGATGCCGACTGGCCGAGTTTCGTCCACCATCCCGGCGCGGAACTCGACGGAGAGGGCGTCTACGGGCTCGGCTCGGAGACCGGTGTCAAGGTCGGCGAACACGGAACGGGCCCCGTGGTCCACCCGGACACGCGCGACCACCGACCTGACCCCGACGGTGTGCAGCGTCTGGTGGACTACGCGGCCACCTGGTTGCCCGGAGTCGACGCGGCGTCGGCGGTGCCCGACAGTTGCCTGTACACCAGCACCCCGGACAGTCGGTTCGTGGTCGACCGCGCCGGGGACGTCACCGTCGCCGCGGGATTCTCCGGGCACGGATTCAAGTTCGCTCCCGCCGTCGGAGAACTGGTCGCCGGACTCGTCGCCGGCGACGTCCGGGCGCCGGTGCCGTTCCGGTTCGGGGTGCGGCGGCCGGTGGTCGCATGACGGCAGGGCAACTGGAGGTCCGCGCAGTGCTGCAGGACGATCCGCTCGCTGCACCCCTCCTGGCAGAACTGGCGCGGGAGTACAGCACCCGCTACGAGCGACCGTTCGAGGAGCAGTTCGAGGCGCTCACGACGCACCCGGGCGCCGAGTTCGCGCCACCGGACGGGGCCCTGCTGATCCTGCTCGACGAGGGGACGCCGGTGGCGGGAGGCGCCTTCCGTCGGTACGACGGGACAACCGCCGAGTTGAAGCGGATCTGGACGTCGAAGGACCACCGGCGTCGAGGTCTCGGCCGGGTGGTGCTGGCGGAACTCGAGACGGAGGCGGCGGCTCGGGGGTACAGCCGCATCTTCCTGACCACGGGCTGGCGGCAACCCGAGGCGGTCGCCCTCTATCTGGCTGCCGGCTATACGGCGTTGTTCGACCCGACCCGGCCGTCCGAGGAGATCGGACCGCACCCGTTCGAGAAACACCTGACCCGAAAGGCGCACTCCGCGTGAAGTTCCTGCTCCTGAGTCTCATCACCCACCAGCCGGACCCGGTCTCGGGTGAAGTGCTCGACCCCGCGACCAGACTGCGGGAAGTAGTCGACACCGCGGTTCTCGCGGAGCAACTGGGCTTCGAGGGTTTCGCGGTGGGGGAGCGGCACGAGCGCCCCTTCCTGGCATCGGCTCCGCCGGTCGTGCTCAGCAACATCGCGGCCCGCACGACGACGCTGGAACTGTGGACGGGCGTCACGACCCTGAGCCTGCTCGACCCGGTCCGCGCGTTCGAGGACTACTCGACCCTCGACAACCTGTCGGGTGGCCGCCTCCAGCTGATGATCGGGAAGGGTAACGGCACCGCTCAGGCCGACTTGTTTCACGTGACACCGGGTGACCAGTGGGACCGCAATCGCGAAGGGTACGAACTGTTCCGCGCGCTGTGGGAGAACGAGACCGTCACCTGGAACGCCCGATTCCGTCCCCCGCTGGTGGACGCGGTGACGGTGCCGCGGCCGCTGCAGCCGCGCCTGACGATCTGGCACGGCAGCGCGACCAGCCGTGAGTCGGTTGATCTGGCTGCGCGGTACGGCGACCCGGTGTTCTCGGCCAACGTCACCAATCCGGTCGAGCCGTACGCCGACCTGATCGACCACTACCGGGAACGCTGGGAGGCGTACGGGCACGATCCGGCGAAGGCCCGGGTCGGCGCGGGCACCGCCGGGCTGTACGTGGCCCGCACCTCGCAGGAGGCGGTCGAGCGCTATCGCCCACTGTTCGAGCAGCGGCTGGCCTTCGCCCGCGACACCGGGCTCCCGGTGGTGTTCGAGACGATCGAGGATTTCGTCGACCGCAGCTCCGCGTTGATCGGCAGTCCACAGCAGGTTGTGGAGAAGGTCCTGCGCTATCACGAACGGCTCGGCCACGAGGTCATGCACCTGACGGCGGACCGTGGCGGACTGTCGACGGCGGAGCAGCGGGCGAGCCTGGAGCTGTTCCAGGCGGAGGTCGCCCCGGCGCTGCGATCGGCCGTCCCGGAGCGCGGAACCGCCCCGGTCGCCTGAGCAGGCCGTTCCACTCGGTGTGCTCGGGTGTTTCCGATCCGGCGCGAGGGGCATTCCCACGCCATGGAATCGTTGTGGCACGACATCGCGGGCGCCGTCACCACCGATCCGTGGCGGCCCGAGGCATCGGTGGACACGCTGGTCGTCGGAGCCGGGCTCACGGGTCTGACGACTGCGTTGATGCGCAGTCGCGCGGGCGAGTCGGTGATCGTCCTGGAGGCCAGGTGTGTGGGTGCCGGGACCACCGGCAACACGACCGCCAAGATCTCGCTGCTGCACGGGACCAAGCTCTCGCGGATTCGTTCCCGGCACTCCGGTGCCCTGGTGCGGAAGTACGTGGACGCGAATCGAACCGGGCAGGACTGGCTGCTCCGCTACTGCGCGGACCGCGGTGTCCCGGTACAGCGGGAGACCGCCTACGACTACGCCCTGTCACCGTCGGGGGCGGAGACGCTGCAGCGTGAATTCGACTGCGCGACCACGGCGGGCCTCGACGTGACATGGAGTGACGCCCCTGAGCTGCCGTACCGAGTGGCGGGCGCAATGGCATTGGAGAACCAGGCCCAGGTCGACCCCATGGCGCTGCTGGCGGTGCTCGTGGCCGACGTCCGCGAGCAGGGCGGCGCCGTCGTCGAGGGGGTGCGCGCCCGGTCCGCGCGTGGCGCCGGTGACGGCGTGCGAGTCGACACGGACCACGGGCCCGTCCACGCCCGGCGAGTGGTGCTGGCGACGGGTATGCCGATCCTCGATCGCGGTGGGTTCTTCGCTCGACTGCATCCGCTCCGGTCGTACTCGGCGGCCTTCGCCGACGTCGAGAACGTTCCGTCCGGCATGTACCTGTCCGTGGACTCGCCGACGCGATCGCTGCGAACCGTGCCGACGCCCGACGGTGTGCTGCTGCTCGTCGGCGGCAACGGTCATGTCGTCGGTCGCGGGGGTTCCACCCGCAAGCGCGTCGATGACCTCGAGAGTTGGACCTCGCAGCACTTCCCCGGCGGCCGCCGCACCCACCGGTGGTCAGCGCAGGATTTCCATCCCGTCGACGAACTGCCGTACGTCGGGTCGTTGCTGCCCGGCGAGCGCCGCATCCTCGTCGCGACCGGTTTCGACAAGTGGGGGATGACGAACGCGGTGGCGGCGGCGATGTGTCTGGCCGGCGGGCACTCGGACCCGGAGAAGTGGGCGGGGGCCTACGACGCGTGGAATCCACGACTGCTCACCGGTGCGATGACCGCGGCGAAATGGAACGGTGAGGTCGCGGTCCAGCTCGCGACGGGCTGGTTGGCCCCTGTTCTCGACCGCGACCGCACGGAACCCGAGGACGGCGCGGGCCGGGTCCGGCCGACACTCGGCACACCGGTCGCGGTGTCGGGAGTCGGCGATTCCGAGCGGTGTGTGTCGGCGATCTGCACTCACCTCGGCGGAGTGGTGCGATGGAACGACGCGGAACAGTCGTGGGACTGCCCGTTGCACGGATCACGATTCGCCGCGGACGGCAGGGTGTTGGAAGGACCGGCCACGCGGAACCTCGCACCCAAGCAGCGCTGAGGGTTTCGCTCGCGCTGAGGGAAAGGGTGTGCCGGCGGCCGGGTCGAACACTAGCGTCGGGAACGACCATCCAGAGCGACCGAGAGACCCGGATCGACGACGTCGCAGCAACCCACCGCCGAAAGGCGGAGCAGGGTGCTACCGCCGGGAAACGATGGAAGTGAGCCGACATCAACGTTTCTGCCTGCCCGGGCCCACTGCGAGTCGAGGGCGTCGACGACGCCGCGCCGAGGCGGTGGCATCCCCCGTGCCCGTGACATCCACATCCCTCGCGATCGCTGTCGAGCTCGACGGCACCGGCGCCCACCCTGCCTCGTGGCGGTTCGGCGACACCGCGCCGAGCGACGGCCCGGCGATCGCGGACCTGGTCCGCCGCGTCGAGCATGCCGGGTTCGCGATCGCGACGTTTGCCGACCCCACCACCCGGGTCGACCACCCCACGATCCGAGGCAGGCTCGACCCGGTCGAGGTGGCGGCGTTCGCGGCGGCCGTGACTACCTCGATCGGGCTGGTACCCGCCGTCGGCGCACTGCACGCGGAACCGTTCCACCTCGCCAACCAGCTCGCCAGTGCCGACTTCGCGTCGTACGGCCGAACCGGGTGGCTCGCCGAGACCCAGGACACCGCGGCGCGTGCCGACGCGTACGGGTCCGCCGAGGTCACCGCACCGCAGGCCGTGCGACAGGAGAACGACGAGGTGGTCGCGGCGGTCCGGCGACTGTGGGACACCTGGGAGGACGGCGTCTTCGTCGCCGATCCCGTCACCGGGCACTTCCTCGAGCCGGATCGGCTGCACTATGCGGATTTCGAGGGCGAACTGTTCTCCGTCAAGGGCCCGTCGATCACGCCGCGGCCGCCGCAGGGTCAGCTCGTGGTGTTCGCGCCTCTCGGTACGTCCGGCGCCACCGAGGCGGTGTCGGCGGATCTGGTCGACGTGCATCTCGTCGACGGCCAGACGACGCGCGAGATCGCCGCACGGGCCGGGACCGCCCGCCGGGCGGGCGAGGATCGTGTCTTCGCGGAGATCGAAGTGGTCCTCGAGACCGAACACGACACCGCGACAGGGCGACTCGCCGAACTCGATGCTCAGGCTCCGTGGCATCCGGGTGAGCGGCTGCGTTTCGTCGGCTCCGTCGAGGGACTGCACGCCACCCTGACGGAACTGATCGGCCGCGTCGACGGAGTGCGGCTCCACCCTGCCGTGCTCGCCACGGATCTGCCGATCCTCGAACGAGAGGTACTGCCGCGACTGCGCCGAGAGCGGCGTCTCGTCGTGCCGCAGCCAGGGGCGTCGCTGCGACGAACCCTCGGCCTCACCCGTCCCGTCAACGTGTTCGCGGTGGCTCGCGCCGCCCGAGGAGACCACCATGTCCGGTGAGCGTGCGCAGCGCAGGCAGCGACTGCACTTCAACCTGTTCTTCCCGTTCGCACCCGACTACGTGTGGTCGCAACAGTCCCGCACCGACATCTACTACGACTTCGACGCACTCACCCGGCTCGTGCAGAGTGCGGAACGCGGGCTCTTCAGCGGCGTGTTCTTCGGCGAGAGCCTGCGGCTGCGTGAGCATCTCGGCGTTCTCAACACCGACGCGATCACGGGCCGACCGGACGCGCTGGTGCTGTTCGCGCACCTCGCCGCCCGCACCGATCACATCGGACTGATCGCCACACTGAACACCACCTACTTCGAGCCGTACGACCTGGCGCGCCGAATCGGAACACTCGACGTGTTGTCCGGTGGCCGGGCGGGCTGGAACATCGTCACCACCGACAGTGCCTGGACGGGAGCCAACTTCCGCAGGGGCGGCTACCTGGATCATTCCGACCGCTACACGCACGCGCGCGAGCACGTCGACTTGGTGCAGGCGTTGTGGGACGCATGGCCGTCGACTGGTACCCGGTCGCCGCTGCCCGCCGTGGAATGGTTCGACACCTGGTACCGGGTGGTCGCGCAGCCGGAATGGCCGCGCAGCCCGCAGGGGCAGCCCGTGTTCTTCCAGGCCGGCGAGTCCGACGAGGGACGGGACTTCGCCGCCCGCTACGCCGAGGGGATCTTCTCCCGCTACCTCGATTTCGACGCCGCCCTCGACTACGCGACGGATCTCGGCAGGCGCCTGGTCGCGGCCGGGCGGCCCGCCGACGACCTCCGGATCTTCCCGGCCACGTCCGTTGTGCTCGGGGACACGCAGGCCGACGCCCGGGATCGTCACGAGTGGTTCCGGGGCCAGGTGTGGACGGATCGGCGGACCCGTGCCGTCGTAGAGAAGGTCTGGGGTCGGGACCTGTCCGAGCTCGACCTCGACGGGCCGCTGCCGGACGAGCCGCCGGCGATCGTCAAGCAGAGTCGAAGCCACGGCGTGATGAACAGCCGCGACCGGCCGCACCTGATCGCGCAGCAGTGGCGCGACCTGTCCCGCGAGCGGGGATTCACGGTCCGGCAGCTGGTGCGGCATCTCGCGCCGTCGGCGGGCTTCGTCGGGACACCGGCCTCGGTCGCGGACCGGCTCGCCGAGTACGTACACGCCGGTGCCATCGACGGGCTGAACCTGACCCCGACGGCATTCCCGGACGGGCTCGACGAGATCGTCGATCGCCTCGTCCCCGAACTGCAGGACCGCGGCATCTATCCGGATCGATACCCGGGCACGACCCTGCGGGAGAACCTCGGACTGTCGCCGAGCGTGGCCCGCCGGGCCGACCGCGACCGCACGGTCGCTGTATAGCACACAGACTCCACCCGGCCTCAACTCACAGGAGTGCACTCGATGACCCAGAACCGACCTCTCCACATCGGAGTCGCCCTCGACGGCGCCGGCTGGCACCCCGCGGCGTGGCGCGAGCCGAATTCCAGACCCCACGAACTGTTCTCGGGCTCCTACTGGACCGATCTGGCGGCCACCGCGCAGCGCGGCCTGCTCGACTTCGTCACCGTCGAGGACAGTCTGACGGTGCCCGGCAATCCCTACGTCGCGGAGGACCCGGACGCGGTCGACCAGGTGCGAGCACGTCTGGACGCACACCTGATCGCCGCCCGCGTCGCGCCGAAGACCCAGCACCTGGGCCTGATTCCCACGATCACCACCACCCACACCGAGCCGTTCCACGTGTCGAAGGCGCTCGCCACCCTGGACCACACGTCGCGTGGCCGCGCCGGCTGGCAGATCAAGATCTCGTCGTCGGCGCAGGAGGCCGCGCACTTCGGGCGCCGAGACGTTCCCGGCCTCGACAAGACGGACCGGGAAGCGCTCGCGAAGGGCGAGCTGCCCGCGTTCGTCGCGGAGCTGTTCGACGAGTCAGCCGACGTCGCGGAGGCCGTGCGCAGGCTGTGGGACAGCTGGGAGGACGATGCGGAGATACGCGACGCGCCGACCCGACGGTTCATCGACCGCGACAAGCTGCACCACGTCGACTTCGAGGGCCGGTATTTCAGCGTGCGGGGGCCGTCGATCACTCCACGGCCGCCGCAGGGTCAGCCGGTCGTCACGGCGCTCGCGCACCGCGACATCGCCTACGAACTGGCCGCCCGTGCAGCCGATCTCGTGTTCGTGACGCCGACCGAGGCGAACGGGAAGGAAGTCCTCGCCGACCTCGAGGTGGCGGCAGACCGGGTCGGTCGCACGGGCGAGCCGCTGCGCGTGTACGCCGATGTCCTCGTGTTCCTCGACGCCGACCGGGAGTCCGGGGCGGACCGGCTTGCTCGACTCGACGCCCTCGCCGGCCGCGAACTGGTCACGGACGCAACGGTGTTCACCGGTGGCGCTTCGGCTCTGGCCGACCTGCTGCAGTCGTGGCAGGAGCAGGGCTTCGACGGGTTCCGGCTCCGTCCCGGCGTCGTGGTCGACGACCTCAACTCCATCACCACCGGGCTCGTCCCGGAACTGCACAGGCGCGGCCTCTTCCGCACCGAGTACTCGGAGACCACTCTGCGCGGCCTGCTCGGTCTGCCCACCGACGTCCCCAACCGTTACGCGACCCCCGCGGCCTGAGCCTCGAAGTCTGATCCCGGAGAGAAGGACATGAGCACATCCAAGAAGCAGGTCATCCTCGGCGCCTACCTCGGTGGCGTCAACCATCACACCGCGTGGTGGCATCCGGAGGCGGGCAGCCAGATCGACTTCGACTCCTTCGAGCACACGGCGCGCACCGCCGAGCGTGGGAAGTTCGACTTCTTCTTCCTCGCCGAAGGCCTCGCGTTGCGGGAACGGGCCGGCCAAGTCTTCGACCAGGACATCATCGGCCGCCCCGATACGTTCACGGTGCTCGCCTCGCTCGCGGCGGTCACCGAGCACCTCGGTCTCGCGGGCACGATCAACGCCACCTTCAACGAGCCCTACGAGTTGGCACGCCAGTTCGCGACCCTCGACCAGCTGTCGGACGGTCGAGCCGCGTGGAATGTGGTCACCTCGTTCGACGAGTTCACCGGCCGGAACTTCCGCCGCGGCGGATTCCTTCCGCACTCCGAGCGGTACGTCCGTGCCGAGGAGGCAGTCGAAGCCGTTCGGCAGCTGTGGGATTCGTGGCAGGAGGGCGACATCGTCGCGGACCGGGGCAGCGGCAAGTTCCTGAGCCGACCCGACGCGGGGTCGTTCGCCTACCGGGGCAGCCAGTTCGACATCTCGGGCCGGTTCACGGTGCCACGGAGCCCGCAGGGCCGGCCCGTGCTGCTGCAGGCGGGTGTGTCGCCGCAGGGTCGGGATTTCGCCGCTGCCAACGCCGACGCGATCTTCTCCCCGTACGGCAGCCTGCCCGAGGCGGCCGAGTACTACCAGGACGTCAAGGCACGTGCTGTCGCCGCCGGTCGCCGCCCCGAGGATCTGAAGATCCTGCCGTCCGCAAGCTTCGTCGTCGGCGACAGTGAAGCCGAGGCCCGAGAGAAGTACCTCGCGATCCGCGACGAGCAGGTCACCGGACAGACCGCGCTGATCCTGCTCGAGCAGCTGTGGAACCGGGACCTGTCGGGGTACGACCCGGAGGGGCCGCTCCCCGACATCGATCCCGACCCTGAGGCACCCCCGTTCATTCAGGGCCGGGCCTTCATCCACCAGGACCGATTCGAGACCGCCCGGAAACTCCGCGCGGTGTCGGAAGCGAAGAAGCTGACGTTGCGCGAGACCGTCGCCGACCAGTTCGAGCGCGGACCGATCGTCGGTACCGCCGCGCAGGTGGCCGAGAAGATCGACACGTTCGTGCAGAGCGATGGATCCGACGGCTTCATCATCGGATCGCATCTCGTGCCGACGGGTCTCGACGAGTTCGTCGACAAGGTCGTGCCGCTCCTACAGGACCGCGGTGTCCTGCGCGCCGACTACACCGGCTCGACCTTGCGCGACAATCTGGGCCTTCCGATCCCGGCGAATTCCGTCGCGGTCGGCTAAGCGGCCACGACGGGTGACGCTCGCTCCCCACCCCGCGTCGACCCGGCGCGCACCCGAGGTGTTCGTGTGCGCGGCAGCCGGATTCACGACACTTCTCGATTCCTCCGTCCTGAACATCGGGATGCCCGCCATGCGCTCGGCTCTGGACGCGAGCGGTCCCCAGGTGCAGTGGATCCTGGCCGCGTACTCGCTGGCGTTCGGCCTCGCGCTGGTGCCCGCGGGACGGCTCGGTGACGTCTACGGGCGGCGGCGACTGCTGCTGGCCGGGATCGCCCTGTTCGCCGTCATGGGGGTCTGCGGGGCGACCGCGACCGGTGCGTGGACGGTGGTGTTCGCACGGTTCGGTCAGGGCCTGGGTGCCGGGCTGATCTCGGCACAGGTCCTCGGGATCATCTCCGAGCGATTCACGGGCGCCGACCGCGCTCGGGCGCTGGCCGCGTACAGCACCGCGGGTGGGTTGGCCGGACTGTGCGGACCGCTGGTCGGCGGCGCCGCCCTCGCCCTCGCCCCCGACGGGGCAGGGTGGCGACTGCTGCTTCTGCTCAACGTGCCGTTCGCGGTGCTCACCCTGATACTGGCCGCGCGCCACCTCCCGCCGGATCATCGACGCAACCTGACGCGGCCCGGGGTGGACACGGGTGGGCTCGTGTTGCTCGCGGCGGTCACCGCCCTGCTGATGTTGCCGGTGGTCGCGGACCTGTCGCCGCTGCTCGTCGGTGCCGCGGTCTCGGGCGCTGTCCTGTTCTTCGCCGCGTTCCTGTGGTGGGAGAAGGGTTTCGCCGCCCGCGCGGGCAACCCCGTCCTGCTTCCGGCGCTGACGCGGTCGCCCGGCTACGTCCTCGGAACGCTGGTCGCAATGTTCTGGTTCGGGGCGATCCTGTCACTGCACACCGTCGTCAGCCTGTACCTCATCGAGGGGCTCGGATATCCCGCGCTCCAGGCGGCGGTGGTGCTGTCGGCGGGATCGCTCGCGATGGCCGTCGCGTCGTCCCTGGCGTGGCGGGTCGTGGGCCGGTTCGGACGCCGCGCGGTGGCTGTCGCGGTTCTCGTCGAACTGGCGGTGATCGGGGGATACGTCGCTGCCGCCCATGGCGGGGCGCCGGTCGCCGTGTTCGTGGCGCTGGCCGTGGTGTCCGGGCTGACGGGCGGCATGGTCGACGCACCCAATCGCGTGCTGACACTGGAATCGTCGCCGGCTGGAGGTCACGGTGTGGCAGCCGGGTTCCTGCAACTGTCGCAGCGGCTTTCGGCGACGGTGAGCCTGGCAGCGGTGTCGGGGCTGTACCTGTCGGCGCTCACGGCGGATGCCGACGACTTCGCGGGCGCGGCGACGGCAGGCCTCGCGGTGTGTGCGGCGATGATCGCGGTGTCACTGACGCTGGCAGTCGTGGACGGTCGGCGGCGCCGGACCGGTGGCATCGACAGCAGTGGTGGCGGCACGAGATAGGCGGCGTCGCGACCACAGGTGGCGTTCGGCGCAAGGACTCGCCGGAGTCGCTCCGTCGAGCGATGACCGTTCTCGATCCGGTGTCACGGGACATCGCCGTCACGGTCACCGCCGCTGTCGTTGTCACCACCGCCTGAGACCCGGGCCTGCCGGTGCCAACCCCCGGTCGCTCCGCAGGCTCCGCCCCTCTGCTCCCGAACCTCGGCTTCGCGGCGGGCGCGGGCGTGTTCGAGTGCCCCGGCGATCAGTTCGTCGAGGTGGTGCCGATGGTTGATTCTCGGTTTCTGTCCGGGGTCGATGTGTTTCGGTGCGGTCCACGCGGTCCGGCCTGCGTGGACGAGGTCGTCGGGTGAGGTGTGGGTTTTCCAGCCGCCGGGGCTGTCGGTGACGAGGGCGTGGCAGTGATCGCACGCGAGGTCGAGGTTGCCGATGTCGGTGGGTCCGCCGTCTCGCCATTCGCGGATGTGGTGAACGGCGGTCATCGAGGCGGGGGCGTCGCAGCCGGGTCGGGTGCAGCCTCCGGAGGAGGCGATGAGCGCGAGTCGCTGTTCTGCGGAGGCGAGGCGTCGGGCGCGGCCGAGGTGCAGGGGCCGGCCTCGGTGGTCGAAGAGTGCGAGCACCGGATGGGCCTTCTCGGCCATCCGCAGGGCATCGGAGATCGGCAGGATGCCCCCGGAGGCGGTGGTGACGATCCCGTTCTCTTCTTCGATCTGCTGGACGCTCATGGTGATAATCGCGGTGACCGGCAGGCCGCGATGGCTGCCCAACACTCCGGACGAGAGCAAATGGCGGAGACCCGCCGTGAGGGCGTCGTGGTTACGTTGAACGGCGGTGCGGGTATCGCGGGCGGCGGCCTTGGCGAGAGCGTTCCGGTCGAGGTCGGGTGATTCGACGTCGCCGGACGGAGATTCGGGGTCGTCGGGGTTGTTCATGCCGGGGCGGGCGAGTTTCGCGAGTACCGGCTCCAACAATGCGCGGGTTTCAGGGTCCAGCAGTCCGGAGATCGGCGTCATGAGGTCTGCGCCTTGCTTGCCGATCCGCAGGCCGCGCATGCGTTTGCGGTCTCGTTCGTCCGGGGCGTTTCCGTCGGCAGCGAGGTGCGCGAGTAGGTGGAGTCCGATTGTGGTGACGTCTTCGGGGGTGGTGGAGCGAGCGGCGTCGGAGAGGATTGTCTCGGCAACCTCGATGTGGTCGGTGTCGGTGCCGTGGGGGATCTTTCGCATGATCTGGGCGATGGCGCGGACGTGGTCGGTTCCGATTGCGCCGGTGGCGAGGGCGGCAGCAGTGTCCGGCAGGGTCGGTTCCAAGTTCTCGCCGGAGATGTTGTGCCAGACACCGGTTTTGCGGGCTCGTTTGACGCGTGCGGCTGCGTCGGCACCGGAGATTCGCAGGGTTTGGATCAGAAATTCGTTCACCGACCTGCAGGCCAAGTTTCCCGGGATTGAGCGTTCGACGGCTTCGACGACCAAGCGGTTTCCGACTGCCGCGGCTTTCCGCAGTGAGGTCTCCAGCCGTTGAATCACTTCGACCACCTGGTCGTCGGACAGGCCGGTCAGGGGCTTGCCCAGGAGCCCTTCGACGGCGACGTCGAGTGCGGCCAGGTGGTGTTCCACCTGGTCGACGCCCAAAATCTCGTCAATCGAACTCATGTTCGAAACACTACCGCGACCCACCGACAGACTTTCTCAAGATCGACGGAATGCATCCTCGCGCAGGGGTTTGGCGTCGCGCTCAGCGGAGGCTGTTACGCACGACGCGGGCTGTCAGTTCCGATCAGGGCGAGGACCGGCCAGGAATATGTCGATTCCTACGCGAAGGACTGGAAGGTTCCGACAGGCGACCCGAAGCTGCCAGAGAGGGCTTCAGGCCGGGGCGACGGCCGCATCGTCGTCAGGACGGCTCGGCTCGATCTTCTTGCGCCTGACGAGCAGCACGATGGCGAGCACGGGGTACGCCAGGATCGGCGCGAACACGCCGAGGTACGCGCCCTGGTCGAGCAGAATCGCGCTGCCACTGAGCAGCGCGAAGTCGAAGAGACCGTGCAGGACCGAGTTCACCGCGTTGTTCCCCGACACGCGACGGGTGAGGTAGAAGAAGTAGCCCGCGAGGCTGACCAGGATCGCTTGCGGGATGGTGGATGCGCCGTGCCCGATGACGTTGGTCAGGTGAACCGCACCGAAGATGACGCTGGACCACAGGGCGACCTGGCCTTCGCGGAGGCCGTGCTGCCTCAGAACGGTCACGCCGATGCCGCGGAACATGCCTTCCTCGCCCCAGCCGACGAACTGGGTGGCGATGAGGAGCGCAACGACGAACAGCCAGCCCTTCTCACCGAGCGCGCTGTAGTCGATACCGACGACGATCGCGACGAGAAGCACGATGGGCACGACCCAGGCCCACCGGTTCACCGGGCGGTCGTCGCGGAGCACCGGACGCCACCAGCCCAGCGCCGTGACGACGCCGTAGGTGAACACCAGGGCGAGGGCGAGGGGAATCACCATCGTGAACACGACGCCGCGGGTGGTCAGTGTGTCGTCCTCGCCGCTCCACCCGCTGATGGCGAGGCCGCCGATCTGGATGATCACCAGGTACGCGACGACGATCGCCGCGAAGGCGAGCTACGACAGGCGGCGCCCGTTTCCGGAGCGTTCGGGCACAGATTTGTTAGCGGTGGTTACCTCGTGAGACTAGGCCGCCAGAGACGTTTCTCGCGACTCGGCAATCACTGCGCAAACACTCTTCAGCTCGGCATCGGACCGAACACCGTGACCGGCGGAACAGGGCCGACCCACCGTTCGATCTCTACCAGCGTCGAGTGCGCGCTGGGGCCCTGCGCGAGTTTCGAGGTACCGCGGTCCGGTGTCAGGACGTTCGGGTTGCCGTGCACGTCCAGTCCGCCGGGGGTGATCGGGTCGTACCAGGCTCCGGTGGCGAGCCGGACCACGCCGCGCCTGATGACATCGGTGACGACGGCGCCGGCGAGGGTCTGCCCGCGGCCGTTGAAGATCCGCACCACGTCACCGTCCCGGATGGACCGCGCCTCGGCATCGTCGGGATGCAGCAGTACTGGTTCGCGGCCGGCGACCTTGCCTTCCCGCGAGTGCGAACCGTTGTCGTACTGCGAGTGCAGGCGGCGTTCCGGCTGACCCGACAGCAGATGCAGCGGGAAGCACTGCACCAGCGGGGCGCCGCCCCACTCCTTCGGTGGCAGCCAGGTCGGGTGCCCGGGGCAGTCGGCGTAGCCGAACCCGGCGATGGTGGCAGAGAATATCTCGATGCGGCCCGACGGCGTGGCCAGGGGATGGGCGTCCGGATCGGCTCGGAAGGCCCGGTACGGGGGAGTGGCCGGGGCGATCGTCGGGGCCGGGATCACACCGGCAGCGACAAATTCGTCCCAGTCCGGCAGGACGCCACCCGCGTCGGCGACACGCTTGCGGGTACGGTCGTAGAGTTCGACAACCCACTCGTCGGCGGTGCGTGATTCTGTGAAGGATTCCTCGAATCCCATGTCGCGGGCCACGGCGGCGAAGATCTCGTAGTCGGTGCGCACCCCGGGCGGGGGTTCGGCCGCCTTGACGATCGCCGAGAGGTACGAGTCGACCCCCGCGGCGAAGTCGTTGCGTTCGAGCCACGTGGCCGCGGGTAGCACGATGTCCGCGTGCCGCGCCAGCGAGTTGGCGAAATGCTCGTGTACGACGATGGTTTCGGGACGTTGCCACGCCTCGACCAGCCGATTGAGGTCCTGGTGATGGTGGAACGGATTTCCGCCCGCCCAGTACACCAGCCGGATGTCGGGGTAGCGATGCCGCGCACCGTCGTAGTCGTACTCGGTGCCGGGGCCGAGCAGCATGTCGGCGATCCGCGCGACCGGGATCACCGACCAGATCGAGGACTCACCCTGATCGAACGCGGCGGGACGGAAGCCGTGGCGGGGCTGCCCGAGCTCGTGCAGTGCGCCGAGCGCGGCGCCGAAACCGCCGCCGGGGAGACCGAAGGTCCCGGTGAGCGCTGCCAGGGTGAGCGCCGCCCACACCGGCTGCTCACCGTGATCGGCGCGCTGTAGCGAGTACGACGTGGTGAAGACGGTGCGGCGTCCGATGATTCGCCGCGCGAGGTCGCGGATGCGATGCGGGGCGAGGCCGCAGAGCGGCGCCGCCCACTCCGCGGACTTGGCGATGCCGCCGCCGCGTCCGAGCAGATAGTCCTCGAACTCCGCCCAGCCGACCGTGCAGCGACGCAGGAAGTCGGTGTCGTGGTCGCCCGCGACGACGATCGTGTGCGCGAGAGCCAGCATGACCGCGACATCGGAGCCCGGGACGATCGGCAGCCACTCGGCGCCGAGCTCCGCGTCGGCGTCATCGCGTAGCGGTGACAGGGAGACGAACTCCGATCCGGCGTTGCGGGCGCGGCGCTGCGCCAGGACATTCCGGTGGGCGCCGATTCCACCGCCGTTCACCTGCGCGTTGCGCGCCGCGAGCCCGCCGAACGCCACCACCAGTGAGCGGTGCTCGGCGACCTCGTCCCAGGTGGGATTGGACGCGAGGGCGGCCGGATATCCACCGGCGACGCGGCGCAGGATCACCTGCATCGCCGCGGACGAGTAGGACTCCCGCGACGCGGTGTAGCCCCCGACCATGTTGAGGAAGCGGTGGATCTGCGATTGCGGATGATGGAACCGTCCGGCCGAACCCCACCCGTAGGACCCGCCGTAGATCGCCTCGTTTCCGTGCTCGGATCGGACCCGGTCGAGTTCGCGTGCGACCAAACCCGTTGCCGTGTCCCAGTCGACGGGCACATAGGTGTCTGCGCCGCGCCGTCCGAGACCCCGGCGGGTGTCACCCGGGCCATGCTCGAGATAGCCGCGTCGCACCAGCGGTTCGGTCAGCCGGGAGGGCGACGCCAGGGTCGACGGCACACCGAGCCCGATCTCCGACGGATCGTCGTCGATCGGGTTCGGTCGCAATCCGTGGACGGTGACGCCGTCCGTCTCCGCGAGGTAGGCGCCGAAGTGGCCGGCGGTGGGGACCTCCCACCGCCGGCCGCGCGGCGCCGCTACTCCGAAACCCATGCGTCGACGTAGGACGGCCACCACGGAGCCTGGAAGCTCAGCCCGTGCACCGTGGCAGGCGCGGCCTGGGTCTGGCTGCCCTCGGTGACGGGCAGCGCGTAGCCGCGCTCGACGACCAGTTCCTGGATCTTCCCGGCCTGCTCGTTTCGCTTCTCGGGGTCGAGTTCGTGGCTCTGGGCCTGAAGCAGTTCCTCGAGTTCCGGGTCGTAGCTGGTCTTGTAGAACTGGCTGAAGTCCGGGTCGAATGCCGAGACCAGCACGTCCGCGTCCGGCCGGGTCAGGTTGCCGTACTGCAGCTGCCATTTCCCGGACGCCCGGTTGGCGGTCACCTCGGAGGCGCTGGCCTGCGCGAGCTGCAGGTCGACGCCGATCCGCTTGAGCTGCAGCTGAACCAGCTCGTGCAGTGACTTGTCGCCGGAGGCGCTGAACTGGATGGCGAACGTCAGCTTCTGGCCGTTCTTCTCCCGGATGCCGTCCGTGCCGGCCTTCCAGCCCGCGTCGTCGAGGATCTCCTCGGCTTCGGTGCTGTCGTAGCCGAGTTTCCCGGACAGGTCCCGGTAGTTCGGGTGGGTGGTGGACAGGATGCTGGTCGGCACCTTCTGGAACTCGTTGAACACGGTGTCGTGGACTTCGGCGCGGTCGATGCCGAGCTGCAGTGCGCGGCGCACGGCCGGGTCGGACAGGATCGGGTCGGTCACGTTGGCGTAGTACGTGTAGACGATGCCCGCGGACGAGCGGGAGGCGATGTCGAAGCCCTGCCCGCGAATGCTGTCGACGTCGTTGGCGGGCACCGTCGTCGACACCTGGATCTGGCCGCTGAGCAGCGCGCCGGTCCGGACGGAATCCTCCGGAAGCACCTGGAAGGTGATGCTGTCGAGGTAGGCCGGTCCCTCGTGGGCGTTCTTCGGCGACGACCACTGGTAGTCGTCGCGACGGCTCAGGGCGATCCGCGAATCCTGGACCACTTCGTCGATGACGAAGGGGCCGCTGCCGATGACGCCCTCGGCCAAACGTTCCTCCGGCGTCTTCGTGGTGATGGTCTCCGGCGCGATGATGCCGAGCGGCTTCTCCGACAGTGCTTGCAGGAAACCGGCTTTCGGCTGGTCGAAATCGACCCGGACGGTGAGGGGATCGAGGACGGTGGAGCCCTGGTAGCCGAGCAGATAGGCGGACGACTGGAAGGCCTTGCCCTGCTTGCCCAGGTCGATGATGTTGTCGAAGTTCAGCTTGACCACCTCGGCGTCGAACGTCTCGCCGTTGCTGAACGTGACACCGTCCTTCAGCCGGAAGGTGTACGAGCGGCCGTCGGCGGACACCTCCCAGGACTCGGCGAGCCAGGGCACGATCTCGCCGGTGTCGGGGAGTTGCTCGGTGAGGTTGTCCACGACTTCGACATTCGCGAAGTTGCACCCCGACGTCTGCGCCTTGTCGAGGCCGCACGGCGGGAGGATGCCCACCGTGACGGTTCCGCCCGAGCGCGGCGTCAGGCCTTCGGCGTCTGCGCCGCCACTCGGATCGGACCCGCAGCCGGCGAGCAGGGCTGCAGCAGTGGCCAGTGCGGCGGCCAGGACGGCCACCGATCGTCGTGTCATGAAGTTCACGTCCTGAAAAGGGTTGGGAGGAAGGGGTATTGAACGGAAGAAAATGGGGTCAGGCCCAGTCGCCGCGGATCGTCTGCGGCTGCCACAGTCGGCCGCGGTCACCCTGGCCGAGGTCCTTCGCGGCGCGCAGCGGCCAGTTCGGATCCCGCAGGGCGGCCCGGCCGAGGAACACCACGTCCGCGCTGCCGTCGTCGAGGATTCGGGCCGCATGCCACGGGTCGTCGATCAGCCCGACCGCGCCGACGGGGACCCCGGCGTCCCGCCGGATCCGTTCCGCGAGCGGCACCTGGTATCCGGGCCCGAGTGGAACGTCGGCGGGCAGCAGTCCGCCGCTGGACACATCGATCAGGTCGACACCGAGCGGCACGATCCGTTCGGTGATCGCGACGATGTCGGCCGGGGTGAGTCCGCCGTCGAGCCAGTCGGTCGCGGAGAAGCGGACCGACAGCGGCTTGTGCGCGGGCCACCACACCCGGACCGCCTCGACGATCGTGGCGAGCAGGCGGACGCGGCCCTCGGGAGTGTCCCCGTAGCCGTCGGTGCGAGTGTTGCTCAGCGGGGACAGGAACGAATGGATGAGGAACCCGTGCGCGGCCTGGATCTCGAGCAGGTCGAATCCGGCCTGGTCGGCCCGGCGCGCGGATTCACCGAACGCGCCGACGATGCCTGCGATCTCACCGGTGGTGAGGGCGTGCGGTGCCGCGAACCCAGGAAAGGCCGCCGTGTCGGGGCCGACCGCCCGCCACCCGCCGTCGGCCTCTGCGATGCTGCCCTGCTCGACGTCCCAGGGGCGGTGGATCGACGCCTTGCGTCCGGCGTGAGTGAGCTGAATTCCGGCACGGGTGCCGCGGGCGTGGACGAAGTCGACGATCCGGGACCACGCGCGAGTGTGCTCGTCGTTCCACAGGCCGGTGTCCTGGGGACTGATTCGTCCCGCCGGCGTCACCGCGGTCGCCTCCGCGACGACCAGACCGAACCCGCCCGCCGCGCGTGCCCCGAGATGGGCGAGGTGCCAGTCCCCGGGGACACCGTCGACCGCGGAGTACTGACACATCGGAGACAGCCAGATGCGGTTGCCGAAGGTGACCTCGCGCAGGGTCAAGGGCTCGAACAGTGGTTGCGTGGGAGTGGTGGCGACGAACGCGGGTTCGGTTCGAACGGTCATGGGGATCCTCGCGAAGGGTCGTTGCGGGAGGGAATACCGAGGGCCCACGACAGGCGGTGTCCGCGCCCCGGTGCGCACGTGCGTGTGCCAGCGACCCTAAACACCCAGGCGGAGGCATCGAGAAGAGTTGCGATCGTGATGACGTAAAGGGTTCGCGGCGGACACCGTTGTCACTAGCGTGTGCAACGACCATCCAGAGCGACCGAGAGACCCGGCTCGATGACGTCGCAGCAACCCCCTGTTCGCAGGTGAGGGTGCTACCGCCGGGAACGATGGAGGCAGTGGCGTGACCGATGAGGGGCTGGTGACCGCATGGTCGCGGCTGCACATCGACCTGTGCCGAGTATCCGCGGACTTCTGTCGCTCCTGACGCTCTGGGTTCGAACAGCCTTCCCCTTCCTCAGATCATGGAGCCTCGGTGTCCTTCTCGTTCACTACCCCCGCTGCGCGCCGCCGCGCAGCGATCGCAGTCGCCGCGTCGGCGGCGCTCACCGCCGGACTGACCGCGTGCGGATCGTCCGACACGTCCGGCCCGTCGTCCGATGCCGGTGCACCCCAGTCGGGCGGCACCTTGCGCTACGGCCTCTCGGGAGCCCCGACATGCGCGGACCCCGCTCAGTCGGGATCCAACCAGACCATCTACGTGGCGCGTCAGGTCGTGGACTCGCTCACCGACCAGGATCCCGAGACCGGTGCACTGACGCCGTGGCTCGCCGAGAGCTGGGACGTGAGCAGCGACGCGTCGTCCTTCACCTTCCACCTGCGTGACGGGGTGACGTTCAGCGACGGGACGCCCTTCACAGCGGACTCCGTGAAGAAGAACTTTGACGCGATCCTGGGCACCCTGACGGCTGCCAAGGCCGCGCTCGCGGCCAGCTACCTGGCCGGATACACCGGTTCCACCGTCGTGGACCCGCAGACCGTACAGGTGAACTTCGCGGCGCCCAACGCGCAGTTCCTCCAGGCCACGTCGACGGTGCAGCTCGGCTTCCTGTCCGACGCGGATGTCGCGAAGTCCGCCGAGCAGCGCTGCGCGGGTGACCTGTCCGGCACCGGGCCGTTCGTGTACGAGAGCTATGTCCAGGACAAGTCCGCGACCCTTGCCAAGCGCGCCGGATACGCGTGGGGCTCCGACGTGTTCGCGCACGACGGTGAGGCCTACCTCGACAAGATCGAGTTCACGATCGTCCCCGAGTCCGGGGTGCGCAGCGGTTCGCTCGCATCGGGCCAGCTCGACGCCGTCTCCGACGCCCTCCCACAGGACGCACCGCAGATCGAGGGCTCGGGCGGACGCATCCTCACCACCTCGAATCCCGGCGTGCCCTTCGGTTTCCAGCCCAACGTGACCCGCGGTGTTCTCGCCGATCCGGCCGTGCGCGCCGCGATCGTGCCGGCGATCAATCGACAGGAACTCGTCGACACCGTCCTCGGACCCGACTTCAAGCCTGCGACGAGCACCCTCGCCTCCCGTACTCCCGACTACACCGCCCTCTCCGACGTCACCTACGACCCCGACGCCGCGAAGAAGATCCTCGACGATGCGGGCTGGGTACCCGGACCGGACGGCATCCGCGCCAAGAACGGCACACCGCTGAGCTTCTCGGTGACGTTCAGCTCTGTGTTCGCAGGCAATCAGGCGATTCTCGAGCTCGTGCAGCAGCAGCTGCGTCAGGTCGGCATCGACCTGCGCCTCGACCTCGTGTCCACCGCCGAGCAGACGGCGCGGCAGGGCACCAAGGACTACGACTCCACGTACTACAACAGCACCCGCGCGGACGGCGACATCCTGCGGACCGCGTTCGGCCTCGACGGCCGAAACCTCAACGCACGCGGACCCATCCCGGAACTCGACGAGGTGCTCGCGGCTCAGCTCCGGACCACCGACCCGCAGCAGCGTGGTGAACTGATCGAGCGTGCGCAGCAACTGATCCTCGACAACGGACTGTGGCTGCCCACCGTCGAACTGTCCCAGGCCATCGGTGCTGCCAGTGCCGTGCAGGACCTGAAGTTCGAGGCGTCGGCGCGGCTGCAGTTCTTCGACGCCTGGCTCAGCGAGTAACCGATGACCCGTTACCTCGGATCTCGTGTCCTGCAGGCGATCGGTGTGCTGTGGGCGGCGTTCACCGTGTCGTTCGTCGTGCTGTATCTGCTGCCGTCCGACCCGGTAAGCATGGCGGTGGACTCCGCTGCCGCCAGCGGCGCTGCGATCGACGCCGACGCAGTCGCCGCGCTGCAGGCCCGGTACGGGCTGGATCAGCCGGTATGGGTGCAGTACTGGAACTCGCTGACAGGCGCGGTCCGGGGTGACTTCGGCATCTCCATCGCCACCGGACAACCCGTGACGGAGGCGATCGCCGCGGCCGTACCGAGCACCCTCGCACTGGCATCGCTCGCTCTGGTGCTGGCGGTGGTGTTCGGTACCACGGTCGCGTTCCTCGCCACCTACACGCGGATCGGGTGGCTGCGCAACGCGCTCTTCTCATTGCCGCCGCTCGGTGTCGCCGTGCCCACGTTCTGGGTGGGTCTGATTCTGCTGCAGGTCTTCTCGTTCCGGCTGAAGCTGTTCCCCGCCTTCGGCGAGGGCGGATTCGACCACCTGCTGCTCCCGGCGATCACCCTCGCACTGCCGACCGGAGCGGTCGTCGCGCAGGTGCTCGCGGCGAGTCTGGACACCACCCTGCGTCAGCCGTTCGTGGAGGCCGCGCGGGCAAAGGGTGCCTCGCGGCTGCATATCCAGACTCGGCACGCATTGCGGCTGTCGAGCATTCCCGCGTTCACCATCGCCGGCGTACTCGTCGGTACACTTCTCGCGGGGTCGGTGGTCGTGGAGACGGTGTTCTCCCGAGCGGGCCTCGGGCGGCTGACGCAGACGTCGGTGATGGCCCAGGACATTCCGGTGGTGCAGGGCGTCGTCGTCTTCAGCTCGCTGGTGTTCGTGCTCGTCAACCTCGCGGTCGACCTGCTGTACCCGCTGATCGATCCGCGGATAGTCGGTGCGGGCCGTGGCGGCCGCGTGACCGCCTCCGCCCAGGACGAGGTGAAAGCTCATGTCTGACATGCTCATCCGGGAAACAACCGCGGTGGAGGCGCCGGCCCCGGCCCCGGCGCCGGTCGATTCGGCGCGGACGCGCGTCCTCGGCGTCCTCGTCACGGTTCGTCGCAACTGGGCGCTGGTGCTGTCCGCGGTGGTGCTGGTCCTCGCCGTCGGGTTCGCTCTGTTCCCCTCCTTCTTCGCGTCCGGTGATCCGCTGCAGGGAGTCCCGGCCGACAAACTGCAGGGGCCGAGCCTCG
Source organism: Rhodococcus gannanensis (assembly GCF_042681175.1). NCBI lineage: Bacteria > Bacillati > Actinomycetota > Actinomycetes > Mycobacteriales > Nocardiaceae > Rhodococcus > Rhodococcus gannanensis. Next base: position 639,474 of record NZ_JBHUFB010000020.1, on the reverse strand, counting down.
CGCACTGGTTCGGTACCGACAACATCGGCCGAGACGTGTACACCCGCGTCGTGCACGGTGCCGGGCTCTCGCTCACCGCAACGCTTGTCGCGGTCGGGATCGCGCTGGTGGTCGGCTCACTCGTCGGACTGCTGTCGGGTGCCGTCGGGGGAGCGGTCGACGCGGTGCTCATGCGCATCGTCGACGTGCTGCTCTCGATTCCCGCACTGCTGCTCTCGCTCGCACTGGTGACCGCACTCGGATTCGGGACGCTCAACGTCGCGATCGCGGTCGGTGTCGGTCTCGTCGCCAACTTCGCGCGTGTCATGCGCTCCGAGGTGTTGAGGGTGCGGCGCGCGCAGTACGTCGAGGCGGCGTTCGCGTCCGGTGTCCGCTGGCACACGGTGCTCCACCGGCACGTCCTGCGCAACGCCTACGCGCCGGTGGTTGCCCTGGCGGCAGTCGAATTCGGCATGGCCGTCCTGGCGGTGTCGTCGTTGAGCTTCCTCGGATTCGGTGCGATTCCCCCGACTCCGGAGTGGGGATCGCTGATCTCGGAGGGCCGCAACTACCTGGCCACCGCCTGGTGGATGACGACCCTGCCGGGTCTCGTCATCATCGCCGTCGTCCTCGCCGCGCACCGCATCGGACACACCATCGACGATCGGAGCAGGAGATGACCCCCTACCTGTCCAGCCCCACACCTGCCGGCCCGCTGCTCGCCGTCGACGGACTGCGCGTCGAGTACGGCAGTGAGGGCGACCCGGTGGTCGCCGTCGACGGTGTCGGATTCACGGTGTCGCGCGGCGAGGTCGTCGCCGTCGTCGGCGAGTCCGGATCCGGCAAGTCGACCACTGCGCACGCCGTCATCGGCCTGCTGTCCGGGAGCGGTCGGGTCACCGGCGGCAGCGTCACCTTCGACGGCCGGCGTCTGGACACGTTGCCGGAGAGGGCCCTCGAGAAGCTGCGCGGCGCCCGTATCGGCCTGGTGCCGCAGGATCCGACGACGTCGCTGAACCCGGTCGTCCGGATCGGGGAGCAGGTCGCCGAGGTACTGCGTATCCACGGCTTGGCGGATCGCCGGACCGCCCGGATCGAGGCCTTGCGCATCCTCGGCGAGGCCGGTCTGGACAATCCCGAGTTGCGGGCGAGGCAGTACCCGCAGGACCTGTCGGGTGGTCAGCGCCAGCGCGTCCTCATAGGAATCGCCCTGGCGTGCCGTCCCGATCTGGTGATCGCGGACGAGCCCACCAGTGCACTCGACGTCACCGTGCAGCGGCGCATCCTCGACCATCTGCAGGCCCGGATCGCCGAGAACGGCACCGCGGTCCTGTTCATCACCCACGACCTCGGGGTCGCCGCCGATCGCGCCGACCGCATCGTCGTCATGCAGCACGGGCGCGTCGTCGAAACCGGACCGGCGCGCCAGGTTCTGAGCGATCCGCAGCACGAGTACACGCGGGCACTGATCGACGCCGCCCCGAGCCTGGCCGACGCGCCCGTCCGGCCTTCGCACGGCGCGTCGGAACCGCTGCTCACGGTGGCGAACGTGTCGAAGACGTTCCGCATCGACCGCCGAACGTCGCTCGACGCGGTCGAGAACGTGTCCTTCGAGGTCTCCCGTGGGCGGACGTTGTCGCTGGTCGGCGAGTCGGGATCGGGGAAGTCGACGACCGCGCGGATCGCGATCCGGTTGGAGACCGCGACGTCGGGGCAGGTGTCGTTCGACGGTCGGGACATCACGACGCTGCGTGGCCGGGAACTGCGGGCCCTGCGGCGTCGGGCACAGATCGTGCACCAGAACCCGTATGCGTCATTGAACCCGAAGCTGCGGATCCGCGACATCGTCGCGGAACCGCTGGCGGCCTTCGGGATCGGTACCCGGGACGACCGGGCGCGACGGGTCGCGGAACTCCTCGATCAGGTGGCGCTGTCCGCGGCTCACCTCGACCGCAGGCCCGCCGAACTGTCCGGTGGGCAACGGCAACGCGTCGCGATCGCTCGCGCTCTGGCGCTGCAGCCCGAGCTTCTCGTACTCGACGAGCCAGTCTCCGCGCTCGACGTGTCGGTGCAGGCGCAGATCCTGGATCTTCTCGGCGAGCTGCAGACGGAATTGGGGCTGGCCTACCTGTTCATCTCCCACGACCTGGCGGTGGTCCGACAGGTCAGCGACGACGTCGCCGTGATGCGTTCCGGTGAGATCGTCGAGTTCGGCACCACAACAGACATTTTCGACAACCCACAGCACGAGTACACGAGGTCGCTGCTCGACGCGATCCCGGGAAAGGCCGCACATGTCCGATAACTCCGAGATTCTGGTGGGGGTCGAGTTCGCAGGCACCGGCGCGCACCCCGCTTCGTGGCGGCGCGACGACTCCCGCGCCGAGGAGATCTTCACCGGCGGCTACTGGTCCGAGCTGGTCGGGGCAGCGGACCGCGCGGGTGCGGACCTGGCCTTTCTGCCCGACACCTTCGGGGTGAGCGACGCTCGCGGCGCGGTCCGCGGCCGACTCGAAGCGGTCGGCGTCGCCGCCCGCCTGTCCGCCGTCACCTCGCGGGTCGGGTTGATCCCCACGGCGACCGTCACGCACACCGAGCCGTTCCACGTCGCGAAGGCGATTCAATCCCTCGACCACACCACGCGCGGTCGTGCGGGCTGGCAGGTCGCGGTGTCCGCCGGACCGGAGCAGGCAGAGCTGTTCGGACGCAAGGCAGCCCAGGACTCGACGTCACTGTGGGCCGAGGCGGAGGAGGCCACCGAGGTGGCCGTGCGCCTGTGGGACAGCTGGGAGGACGACGCGGAGATCCGCGACGTCGCGACGGGCAGGTTCGTCGACCGCGACAAGCTGCACTACATCGACTTCGTCGGTGAGCACTTCTCCGTGAAAGGGCCGTCCATCACGCCGCGGTCTCCGCAGGGCACGCCTCCGATCGCGGTGTCGGTCGACGGTGAGCAGTCGCTCGCCTTCGCGGCGGCTCGGGCGGACATCGTGCGAATCTCCACGCCGGACGTCCGCGGTGCGGCCGCCCTCGCCGACGAGGTGCGATCGCGGGCAGGCGACCGGCGACCGGTGGTGCTGCTCGACATCGATGTGCTGCTCGCGTCCGAGAACGCGGTGGCGGCGGTGGAGCGGGCTCGGCTCGACGAGTGGTCCGGAGTCGAGTATCGATCGAATTCGATACTGCACCAGGGTGACCCGGACGGTCTGATCGACCTGCTCCGCGGACTCAGCGGCGTCGACGGCGTCGTGCTGCGGCCGCTCGCGCTCGCGTCGACGCTGGAACTGCTCACCACCCGGGTGCTCCCCGCACTGCGGCCGACACCACGTACTGCGGCGACCGTCCGTGAACTGCTCGGCCTCGAGCGTCCGGTCAGCCGCTACGCCACCACTCACTGAAGGGATCGATCACCATGCCACGCGCCACCTCACGCAAGCAGGTGCACCTCGCGGCCCATTTCCCCGGCGTCAACAACACGACCGTGTGGGCGGACCCGGAATCGAAGAGCCAGATCGACTTCGACTCGTTCCTGCATCTCGCCCGCACCGCCGAACGGGGACTGTTCGACTTCTTCTTCCTCGCCGAGGGACTCCGCCTGCGTGAACACCGCGGACGCATCCACGACCTCGACGTCGTCGGCAGACCCGACACACTCACCGTGCTCGAAGCCCTCGCAGGCGCGACCACGCATCTCGGTCTGGCAGGCACCATCAACACGACGTTCAACGAACCGTACGAACTGGCCAAGCAGTTCGCGACACTCGACCACCTGTCCGGCGGCCGCGCTGCGTGGAACATGGTCACCTCGTCGGATGCCTTCACCGGTGAGAACTTCCGGCGCGGAGGCTATCTCGACCACTCGCAGCGGTACGTGCGAGCCAACGAGCTGATCGACGCCACCCGCCGGCTGTGGGACAGCTGGAGTCCCGGCGGCCCGATCGTGGACCGGGAGAACGGCGTCTTCGCCGCCGACGGCGACATCGATCCGTTCGACATCCGCACCACCCAGTTCGACATCCGCGGACGCTTCGAGGTCCCGCGCAGCCCTCAGGGGCACCCGATCCTGTTGCAGGCCGGGGACTCCGACGAGGGGCGCGAGTTCGGTGCCGCGAAGGCCGACGCGATCTTCACCGGACACGGCACCCTCGAGGACGGGCGCGCGTTCTACGCCGACGTCAAGGGCAGGCTCGCCAAGTACGGTCGCCGCCCTGACGAACTCAGGATCCTGCCCGCCGCAACGTTCGTGCTGGGGGACACCGCCGAGGACGCGGAGGAACGGGCCCGGCACATCCGTCTGCAGCAGGTCGGGCCGCAGACGGCGATCGCGTTCCTCGAGCAGGTGTGGGGGCGTGACCTCTCCGGGTACGACCCCGACGGGCCGCTGCCGGACGTCGAACCGGAGGACAACGTCGACATCACCCGCGGTCGCGTCCGGCACGCGAAGGATCCCCGAGCCGTCGCGCTGGCCTGGCGGGAGAAGGCGGAGGCCGAGAAGCTCAGCATCCGCGAGCTGATCATCGAGGTCACGGCCCGGCAGCAGTTCGTCGGAACCCCACAGGAGGTGGCCGACGAGATCGACACCTACGTGCAGACCGATGCCAGCGACGGCTTCATCCTCGTCCCGCACCTGACGCCCGCGGGGCTCGACGAGTTCGTTGACACCGTGGTTCCGCTGCTGCAGGAGAAGGGCAGCTTCCGCACCGCCTACGAGGGCACCACGCTGCGCAGCCATCTCGGGCTCGGAGCACCGCGACCGGCCCACGATTCCGGTCTTGTAACCGAAGGAGTTCGCGCGTCATGACCGCAACCGACACATTCCAGGCCGAGTGGCAGGACTGGCGCACGGCACGCGAGGCGGCGCTGGCGGATCCGCACGGGTGGCTGAGCCTGACCGCACTGCACTGGCTTGACGAACAGCCGACAGGCCTCGGTGAGGTACCCGGACTGTGGCACGTCGACGGTGACACGGTTGTGCATTCCGGAACGGCCTTCGCCGACGTAGTCACTCCCGTCGAGGGCGCGCCGGGTGAGCGCATCGAGTTCGGCGATCGGATCGCCGAGATCATCCGTCGAACGGGACGGTTCGCCGTCCGGATTCACGACCCCAAGTCACCCGCTCTCGCGGACTTCGCCGGGATCCCGGTCTACGAGGCAGACCCGTCATGGGTCGTCGCGGGACGGTTCGATACCTATCCCGATGGCCGCACCGTCACCACGGGCGCCGTCGTCGACGGCCTCGAGCATCACCACAATGCCGTCGGTACCGTGACGTTCGACCGGGACGGCAGCGAGCACACCCTCGTCGTGTTCGGCGACGGCAGCGGACCGACCCGGGTGCTGTTCACCGACGCGACCAGCGGCGTCACCACCTACCCGGCGGCCCGCATCCTGCACCTTTCGGCACCCGCCGACGACGGCACGGTGGTCCTCGACTTCACCCGCGCCGAGAACCTGCCCTGCGCGTTCACCGACGCCGCAACCTGCCCGATCGCGCCCGCCCAGAACCGCCTTCCCTTCCCGGTCGAAGCCGGCGAACGCGATCCCCGTCAGGAGGCCGCCGCATGACCCGCGTGCCACTGTCAGTACTGGACCTCGCTCCGGTCAGCGAGGGCAGCACACCTGCCGACGCGCTGGGCAACACCATCGACCTCGCCCGCCACGCCGAACAGTGGGGCTACCGCCGCTACTGGGTCGCCGAGCACCACTTCGTCGGGGTCGCCTCGTCGTCCCCCGCCGTCCTGATCGGGGCGATCGCCGCGGCCACCGAGAGCATCCGCGTCGGATCCGCCGCAGTGCAGTTGGGCCATCACACCGCCGCCGCGGTCGTCGAGGCGTTCGGCACGCTCGACGCGCTCCACCCCGGACGCATCGACCTCGGGCTCGGGCGATCAGGGCAGCGCCGCGCCGAGGCACTGGCCGCCGCGCAGTCGGGCCCGACGCCGGAACCGCGACGCGAGACGGTGATTCGGGACGGCCTGGTGATTCCGCCGCCGTTCTCGTTGGTCGGGCTGCTCTCGTCGGCGCGACTGGCGGCGGGACTCGGCGCCCTGCAACAGCCCGGCGCGCAGGCACCGGACTTCACACAGCAGGTCGACGACATCCTCGCCCTGATCGACGGGACCTATCGCACGCCCGACGGTGTCGACCTGCACGCGGTTCCCGGTGAGAATGCGCGGTTGCAGACCTGGATCTTCGGGTCGAGCGCCGGGCCGTCCGCCGAACTGGCCGGGCGGCTGGGGCTGCCGTTCGGCGCCAACTACCACGTCAGCCCCGGAACCACCGTCGAGGCGGTCGAGGCGTATCGTGCCGCGTTCCGACCGTCCGCGGTCCTCGCCGAGCCGTACATCGTGGTGTCAGCCGACGCCGTCGTCGCCGAAACAGACGGGAAGGCACAGGAACTCGCGTCGACCTACGGACAGTGGACGTACAGCATCAGGTCCGGTCAGGGCGCGGTTCCCTACCCGGATCCGCGTGGCGCCGCGCCGCTCACCGACGGCCAGCGCGCGCTCGTCGAGGACCGCCTCGTCACGCAGTTCGTCGGTGCGCCGGGCACGGTCGCGGAGCGGCTCGCGTCGCTGCAACGCGTCACCGGCGCCGACGAGATCGTGGTCACCTCCGTGACCCACGGCCATCGGGAGCGGCTGCGGTCGTACGAACTGCTGGCCCGTGAATGGGGCCTCGGCCTGCGCGCCGCCTGACCATTGCGTCCAACTGGCAGGGGCGTCAGGTGGCCGTGAAGGGGTTACCGGTGCGGCCGACGAGGTCGGCGACGGACTCGATCACGAGCGTCGGCCGGTACGGGAACAGTTCCACGCTCGCTCGGGTCGAGATCCCGGTCAGGACCAGGATCGTCTGCAGGCCCGCCTCGAGCCCCGACACCACGTCGGTGTCCATCCGGTCGCCGATCATCAACGTGTGCTCGGAGTGCGCACCGATCGAGCGCAGCGCCGACCGCATCATGAGCGGGTTCGGTTTGCCCACGTAGTACGGCTCGCGTCCCGTCGCGCGGGTGATCAGGGCCGCCACCGATCCGGTGGCGGGCAGCGATCCCTCGCGGGACGGGCCCGTCGCGTCGGGGTTCGTCGCGATGAACCGGGCGCCGCGTTCGACGAGGCGGATCGCCGTCGTGATCGCCTCGAACGAGTACGTTCGCGTCTCGCCGAGCACCACGTAGTCCGGGTCGTTGTCGGTCAGCACGTACCCGATCTCGTGCAGCGCGGTGGTCAGCCCGGACTCCCCGACGACGTACGCGCTGCCGCCGGGACGCTGGTTCCGCAGGAACGTCGCAGTGGCCAGCGCCGACGTCCAGATCGACTCCTCCGGGATGTCGAGGCCGGACTGCAGCAGTCGTGCCCGCAGGTCCCGCGGAGTGCGGATCGAGTTGTTCGTCAGCACGATGAACGGCGTCTCCGACGCACGGAGTTCGTCGAGGAATGCGTCCGCACCCGGCACGGGGTGCTCCTCGCGGACGAGCACCCCGTCCATGTCCATCAGGTACGTCCAGCCGGGGGTGGGCTCGGAGGTGGTCACGTTCCCAGTGTGCGCCCCCGAGGCTCCGGGTTCAGCCTTCGTAGGCCTGCTTGAGCACGTTGATGTCGAGTTTGCGCATCTGCATCATCGCGGCGACCGCGCGCTGCGAACCGGCGGGATCGGGGCCGCCGATCACCGACTTCAGGTCCCGGGGGACGACCTGCCACGACACCCCGAACTTGTCCTTCAGCCAGCCGCACTGCGACTCCTCGCCGCCGTCCGCGGTGAGCGCATCCCAGTACTCGTCGACCTCCGCCTGGTCCGCGCAGTCGATCTGGAAGGAGATCGACTCGTTGAAGGTGAACTGCGGCCCGCCGTTGAGTGCGGTGAACGACTGCCCGTCGATGGTGAACTCGACGGTCAGTGCGGTGCCCGCCGGCTTCGGCATGCCCTCGCCGTATCGGGCGATCTCACCGATGGAGGAGTTCTTGAAGACGGACGTGTAGAACTGAGCGGCTTCCTCGGCTTCGGAGTCGAACCACAGACACGGTGTGAACTTCTGCATGGCGCGCCGTCCCTTCGGGCTGGAGATGGGTGTCACCTGTGTAGACCGGCGCGGCCGCGGAAATTCATCGCGGCGGGCGGATCAGAAGCGCCGGATCTGGTTGATCGGCGGTAGCTGCGACAGCGGCGTCAGCCCGATCGGGACGCCCGCACCATAGGCGTTGAAGACCTGACCGAAGCCGGCGTAGATCCCGACGTGGTCGTTGGCGGCGCGGAACGTGATGATGTCGCCGGGTGCCATCGCCGCGAGGGGGATGGGGGTGCCGACCCACGCCTGCTGCTGGCTGACACGGGGCAATTGCACGCCGGCCTGCCGGAACGCCCACTGCACCAGGCCGGAGCAGTCCCACGCGTGGGGGCCGACTCCACCCCACAGGTACGGCTTGCCCGTCTGCGTGGTCGCGGCGGCGAGTGCCGTCAAGCCGGCCGGGGACGGGATGGGGAGGGGGATCGCCGAACTGCCCGCGCCGACCGATCCGGTGGAACTTCCCGCGCTTCCGGAGCTCTGCGCGAGGGCGGGTGCGGCGGGAAGGGCGACCACACCGGCGGTGAGGATCGCGGCGACGATTGATCGTCGTAGGAAACGGGCGCGAGTTGCTGTCGATCCGGTCACGGACGTGCCTCCTGGTCGGCCTCGAGCGAGCGACGGTTCGACTGGAACATCACGACTTCGGGATCAAGTGTTACACGCATCACACTGATCCGTGGCTGTTCTGCGACGTGGCGGGTGCCGGTGTCGTCCCTCAGATCCGCCGGACCGTGTTGATCGGCGGCAGGTCGGTCAGCGCCGTCAGTCCGATCGGCCGGTCCACGTCGTAGGCGTTGAACACCATCCCGGCGCCCGCGTAGATGCCGATGTGATCCGCCTCCTCGCGGAACGACACGACGTCACCCGGGGCCATGTCGGTGACGTCGACAGGCTCGCCGATCTCCGCCTGGTCCCAGCTCAACCGGGGCAGGTCGACCCCGGCCTGCCAGAACGCCCACTGCACCAGGCCGGAGCAGTCCCAGCTGTCCGGGCCGGTGCCGCCGTACAGGTACTGCTTGCCCTCCTGCGTGAACGCCGCCGCGAGGGCCGCCAGTCCGGCGCGGCTGGACGTCGCGACGACCGCGTCGTCCTGTTCGGTGCCGCTCGCCGCGGCCGCCGCGTCGAGGGCGTGCTGTTCCGCTGCCGTCAGCACGGACAGTCGATCGGACGTCGACCTCTCCAGGAGCGTGGGGACCGCGAGCGCACAGGCGACCAGTGCCGCCAATCCGACGGTGGCGACGCCGGTGCGGACGGCCCGACGGCGTCCGGTCGATTCGGACGTGGTCGACAATTCGGACACCCCCCGCGGCTGTGGACGCGGTCGTCGGCGCCGCGATCCGCCCTAGGTTAGCGACCGCTCGGAACCCGGGCAGTACTGCGGGTGTCGCCCGGACAGCAGGCCCGTCCGGTGTGAGGATGGACGGCGTGGCCGACACGGACGACGACACCACGCCGAACCGCCCCGACGAGCGCTTCACCCTCGCCAGCGAACGCACCTTCCTCGCGTGGATCCGCACCGCGCTCGGGCTGCTCGCCGGCGGTATCGCGCTGCTGCACGTGGTCCCCGACTTCAGCACCGGTTGGGTGCGTACCACCATCGCACTTGTGCTGATCGTGCTGGCGATCGCCGCACCCATCGCCGGACTGCGTCGGTGGCTGCAGGTCAAGGAGGCTCTCGAATCCGGTGCGGCGATGCCGCCGGAGCACGACCTGTGGGTGTTCGCGATCGCGATCAGCGCGATCGGGGTCGTCGCCGCGATCGCGACGATCGTGTCGGCTGCCTGAGACCCGGGTCCACGGGCCGCCCGCACCTGAATTAGCGTCGCGAGGAAGCGCACTACTCGAGGAGGAACCGTGGCACTGAAGCTTGGTTACAAGGCGTCGGCGGAGCAGTTCGGGCCGCGTGAGTTGGTGGAGTTGGCGGTGTTGGCGGAGTCGCGGGGGATGGATTCGGCGACGGTGTCGGATCATTTTCAGCCGTGGCGGCACAAGGGTGGGCATGCGCCGTTTTCTCTTGCGTGGATGACGGCGGTGGGGGAGCGGACGGAGCGGATCGAGTTGGGGACGTCGGTGTTGACGCCGACGTTTCGGTACAACCCGGCGGTGATTGCGCAGGCGTTCGCGACGATGGGGTGTTTGTATCCGGGGCGGGTGATGCTCGGGGTGGGGACGGGTGAGGCGCTCAACGAGATCGCGACGGGGTATTCGGGGGAGTGGCCGGAGTTCAAGGAGCGGTTCGCGCGGTTGCGGGAGTCGGTGCGGTTGATGCGGGAGTTGTGGTCGGGGGATCGGGTCGATTTCGAGGGGGAGTACTACCGGACGGTGGGGGCGTCGATTTATGACGTGCCGGAGGGTGGGATCCCGGTGTATGTCGCGGCGGGTGGTCCGGTGGTGGCCAGGTATGCGGGCCGGGCGGGGGATGGGTTCATCTGTACGTCGGGTAAGGGGATGGACCTCTACACGGAGAAGTTGATGCCGGCGGTGGCGGAGGGTGCGGAGAAGGCGGGCCGGGATGTCGCCACCATCGACAGGATGATCGAGATCAAGATCTCGTATGACACGGATCCGGGGTTGGCGTTGGAGAACACCAGGTTTTGGGCGCCGTTGTCGTTGTCGGCGGAGCAGAAGCATTCGATCGAGGATCCGATCGAGATGGAGGCGGCGGCGGATGCGTTGCCGATCGAGCAGGTGGCGAAGCGGTGGATTGTGGCGTCGGATCCGGATGAGGCGGTGGAGCAGGTGAAGGCGTATGTCGATGCGGGGCTCAATCATCTCGTGTTTCATGCGCCGGGTCATGATCAGCGGCGTTTTCTGGAGTTGTTCGAGCGGGATCTGGCGCCGCGGTTGCGGGCGTTGGTTTGACGGCCCTGTGCGCGTTTGTGGTGGTGGGAGCTACCGCAAACGCGCACAGGCGACGAAGTCGCACTCAGGCGACCAGCTTGGCCCTCAGGGCGTCGATCGTCGCCTCGCTCAGACCGAGGCCGGCAGTGAGATAGCCGTGGATGCTGCCGTAGTCGGCGACCGCCTGGTCGATTCCGGCCTGCAGGTAGCTCGCGTCGACCGCCAGCACCGGGGCGAGATTCGTTGCCGCGCTCTGGCCGAGTGCCAGGCCGATGAGGGCGAGCGTCTTGCTGTTCGACTGTTCGAGGTAGGTGTTGCTCAGCAGGTAGTCGTCCATGATCGTCTGCTGGGGCAGACCGGCGATGGTCTGCAGCAGCATCGCGGTCCAGCCGGTGCGGTCCTTGCCGGACGAGCAGTGGAACAGCTGGGCGCCGTCCTCGGTGGCGAGCGAGGTGAGCAACTGGGCGAACGCCGCCCGCCGCGTCGGATCCGTCACGAACCCCCGGTTCGCCTCGCGCAGGAACTCGCGGCCCTCCTCCGGTGAACCGATGGTCTGGGCCAGCTGGGTCACGTCACCGAACTCGATGGGTATCTGCGTGTACTGGGCGCTCGCCGGGATCTTGTCGGCGCCGCCGACGAGCGGGTTGCTGATCTCGCTGGCGCCACGCAAGTCGTAGACGTCGGCCACGCCGAGTGACACGAGGGTCTGCAGGTCCGCGTCCGACGTCCCGTCGAGCGCGTCGGCGCGGAAGAACACACCGCGCTTCAGGTGCCCGCCGTCGGTCGTCGCGTATCCGTCGCCGTCGTTACCCGCGACGTCGCGGAAGTTGCTGACGGAGGCCAGGATCGACGGACTCGACTCGCCACTCGAACCCAGCGATCCGGTGTCCAGCGATCCGGTGCCGAGGGAGCCGAGATCCACGGCGCCTGCCATGGTGGGTGCCGCTATCAGCAATCCACCCGCGAGCAGTGCGGCGGCAAAGGTTTTCACGGTGTGTCGGGACATGGTGGAACCTCTCTCGTTGGTGACGCTGTCGTGGGATGAACTTCGGCGCCGGGGTAGGACGCCGAGCGGTCCGGTGACGTGCTGACGTGGGCGGACGACGCGGTGATCGGTGCCTGCACACGATCCGTTCCCGGTGGCGGTGACACGGGTCGTGGGCCGGGCGGGTCCGCGAGAGTCCCTCCGGGGTGGAGAGACCGAGGTGTCACGGTTCATGACGACTCCCGTCGTGGTGCACAGCCGACGTCCCCCGACGACGGGCGTCGCCCGAGTTCGGTTGTGCGCGAGCGTGGGACGGTCGCCCCACGTCAAAGCCGTTACAGCCTGTAATCACTAGAGCCGTGACAGAATGTAACGACTAGATCGGGACTGCGTACGGGGTTTGAAGAATGTCGAAGGAACGGGTGCCGAAACACCGGCTCGGCCCGCAACGCGATCCCGCCATCGACGAGGCGGTGCTGGCGGCGACGCGGCAGTTGCTCGTCGAGCGGGGCTACTCCGGAACGTCCATCGACGCGATCGCCACGCGCGCGGGGGTCGGCCGTCCGGCGATCTACCGGCGGTGGCCCTCGAAAGCCCACATCGTCAACGACGCCGTCTATCCCGTCCTCGACACCGACCGGGACGCCGACATCGACGCCGAACTCGGGACCAGCGGTGCGATGCCGGACCAGGTGCGCGATCTCGTGCACGGCGCCGTCGCACTGTTCGCGAGCCCGTCTACGCGAGCGGGCGTACCCGGTCTGATCAGCGAACTCCGCACCGACGGCGCGCTCCGCGACACGCTCGTCGTGCGTCAGCTCGCCGGCGTCGCCGCCGAACTCCGCAGGCGGCTCGACGCGGCGGCCGAGGCCGGCGAGATCCGCGCGGGTGTCGACGCCGACACCCTGCTCGACGTGCTGGGCGGCGCCGCGATCTTCGCGCTGTGCATTCGGGACGTGCAGGACACCGACGGTCTCGCCGGCCGGCTCACGGACCTGGTCCTGAACGGCATCCTGCCCACCGCGGGCCGCGCAGCGGGCGAAGGCACCCACACGGGCCGCAGCTAGGCTCACTGCACATGGAAGCAAGCGAGGACGTCAGGGAAGCCGCTCGCCGGATCGGTGCGGTGTTCGGTGCGCTGCCGCAGGTGGTGATGTTCCGGGCGGCCGTCGACCCGGAGGCCGACGGCGAGCAGCCCGACGAGGTCGCCGTCGCGATCGGGGACGGCTGCCCCGGCCCCGGCTACGCCTCGTACGCGACGCTCGATCTGTCCCGGTACCCGACCAACGTCACCACCGAGGACGGCAGGCCGATCCGAACCGAGCTCGTCACCGTCGGCCGCGCCGACGACCGCGTCCTCGCCGACGTCCTCGCCCAGTGCGCGTTCGCGCTCGCGTCCGGCTCCTTCCACGTCACCCCGAACACGATCGTCCCCAACGCGGTGAAGGAGGCCGACCCGGGTCGCGGCACCAAGCACCTGATGCTGGTCGTCCCGTTCATCTGGCCCGACCTGGAGATCCTCGTGGACCGCGAGGAGGACGTCACGACCTGGCTGCAGGCCGTTCCGATCACGGACGCCGAACTCGAGCTGGCGTCCCGGGACGGTGCCGAGGCGTTGTTCGCCCGCCTCGAGACGGCCGGCGCAGATGTCTCCAACCTCGACCGCGATTCGGTGGTCTGACAGCGACGGACACCACGAGTTCCCACGGGCGGGGTCGTCCCGTCCGCTGTTGCGCTGCCCGTGAGTGCCTTTCGGCATAGGATCCTGCCATGAATCGGCCGTGGCCACTGGTTCAGCGGCAGCGCGAGTTCGACACGCTCACCGCCGCACTGACCTCTGCGACCGGTGCCTGCGGTGTGGTCCTCACCGGCGATGCCGGCGTGGGCAAGACAACTCTGGCGCGGGTCGCGACCCAGTCGATCCCCGGCGAGGTGCGCTGGGTCGCGGGCACGGAGTCCGCGCGCAGCATCCCGCTCGGGGTGTTCGCGCACCTGGTCGGCTCCTCGACCGCTCGCGACCCGGTGGCGTTCATGTCCGCGGCGCGCGAAGCGCTGCTCGGCACGTCCGGCCGGGTCGTGATCGGGGTCGACGACGCGCACCTGCTCGACCAGCTCTCCGCGACCTTCCTGCACCAACTGGCGATCGACCGGGCGGTGCACATCGTCGCTACGGTACGCAGCGGCGAATCGACCCCGGACGCGGTGACGTCGCTGTGGAAGGACGGCCACCTGACCCGCCTCGAACTGCGACCCTTCACCCGCGACCAGAGCGTCACCTTCATCGAGTCGGTGCTGGGCGGCCCCCTGGAAGGGCTGAGCGCGAAACTGATGTGGGAGGCGTCCGGCGGTAACGCGCTGTTCCTGCATCACCTCGTCGAGGGCGCACTCGAAGCGGGGACGCTGCGCGAGCAGCGCGGCGTGTGGCAGCTTCGGGGCCGGGCGGCGATCACCTCAGAACTGGCGTCCCTCCTCGAGGACCGCATCGACCAGCTGTCGCCGGAGGTGATCCGGGTACTGGAACTGCTCACCTTCTGCCAACCGCTGGCACTCGGCACCCTCGGTGACCTCGCAGGCGAGGACGCCGTCGAGGAGGCGGAACAGCGCGGCCTGGTGCGGATCGTCGAGGACGGCCCGAAGATCGAGGTGCACTACAGCCACCCGATGTTCAGCGAGGTGGTCCGGCGCCGCGTGGGTCGTGCAGCGGCGCGGCGACTGCGCGGCAACCTCGTCGAGGCGCTCCAGGCGACGCCCCCGACGACGCCGAGCGACCGGATCCGGCTCGCGGAACTCGCGCTCGACAGCGACCAGACCCCCGACATCGACCTGTTGCTGACCGCGTCGAAGGACGCGATCGCGTTCTCCAACGTGCCGCTCGGTGAGCGGCTGGCGAAGGCCGCGGTCGACCGCGACGGCGGGTTCCGCGCGGCGAATCTACTGGCCAGGTCGCAGCTGTGGCAGGGGCGGGCGGCGGACGCGGACGCCGCGCTCGCGCGTTTCGATCCCGACTCGCTCGACGAGAGCGAACTGGTGCGCTGGGGCGCGACCCGCGTCGCGAACCTCTTCTGGGCCGCCGGTGACGCCGACGCCGCGCACGCCGTCCTCGACGAGGTGACGCAGCGGGTGCAGAGTCCGATCGCCGTCGCGGTGGTGCGCGGCGTCGGGGCCACCTGCGCGGTGTTCGAGAATCGTCTCGACGAGGGCCTCGCGGAGGCGGAAAGCGTTCTGGCGGAAGCGAGTACCGTGCCGTGGGCCGAGGAGTGGGGGATGTTCGCGGCGTCGATGGCGTTGGCGGTCGGGGGTCGCGGACAGCGGGTCGCGGACCTGGCCGCCCGCGGCGACGCCGTGCGGAACCAGGTGGACGGCCTCACCCGCTACCCGGCCGCGATGGGTCCCGTTCTCGCGTCGGTGTTCACCGGCGAGTTCGACGCCGCGGCGCAGCGCGCGCAGCGCTACCTCGACGAGGCCGCCGCGACCGGGCAGTACCTGAGTTGGGGTCAGGCGAACATCCTCCATGCGCCGGTGGACATCGCCCGGGGGCGGTTCGCGGACGCGGCACGACGGCTGGAACAGGCGCTGGCCGCGTTGACCGTCGGTGACTCCGGGTCCGCCCTCGCCTGGATATTCCCGGTGTATCCGTATCTGGCGCAGGCATATTCGGTGCTCGGACGAGTGTCAGACGCCACCGCGGTACTCGCCGCCGGGCAGGAGCGCTACGGCAGGCACGTTGCGGTCTTCGGGCCGATGTTCGAGATCGGCAAGGCGTGGGAGGCAGCCGGTCGTGGTGAGACCTCCCGTGCGATCACCACGGCACGGGCCGCCGCCGAGTGCGCACGCGAGGCCGGGCAGTTCGCCGTCGAGGCGATGGCACTGCACCTGGCGACCCGGCTCGGCGACAAGACGACGTCGGCTCGCCTCGCCGAGCTCGCCGACGTGTGCGACGGCAGATTCGTCGCCCTCGCCGCGGCGCAGGCCGCAGCGTTCTCCGCGGGGGACGGTGACGAATTGTCGAGGGTGTCGGGTGAGTTCGAGCAGATGGGCGCACTCCTCGATGCCGCGGACGCCGCCGCTCAGGCCGCGGTCGCGTTCGCGAACGCCGACCGGCGTCGCGACTCCCTCGACGCAGGCGCGACGGCGAACGCTCTCGCGCAGCGGTCCGACCACGCCTCGACGCCGGCCGTGCTCGAGGCCGCTCGGCCGCTGCCGCTGACCAGTCGGGAGCGCGAGATCGCGTCGATGGTCGCGGTCGGCCTGTCGAACCGGGAGATCGCCGACCGGCTGGTGGTGTCCGTACGCACCGTGGAGGGGCACATCTACCGCGCGTGCACGAAGCTCGACGTCGCCGATCGCAACGGCCTCGCGGACTCGCTGCGCACGCGGCGCTGACCTCGGGGCCCACCCGTCACCTGCCTCGACCAGGTTGTGCACGCCCAGTCGAGGCGGGGCCTCGGCGACGAGGGCGCACTAGTCTGACGACATGGCATCTGCAGCGTCGTCGGTCTCGAGCGTCTACATCGCCTCCCCGGAGGGGGACACCGGAAAATCGACCATCGCGCTCGGTGCACTGCAGATGCTGTGCGGGTCGACGGCCCGCGTCGGGGTGTTCCGGCCCATCGCCCGGTCCACCGCCGAACCCGACTACGTCCTCGAACTGCTCCTCGACCACACCACCGCCGATCTCGGCTACGAGCAGTGCATCGGCGTCACCTACGACGACGTACACGAGGACCCCGAGCTGGCGCTCGCCGAGATCGTGGCCCGCTACCACGTGGTGGCCGCGGAATGCGACGCGGTGGTGATCGTCGGCAGCGACTACACCGACGTCGCGAGCCCCAGCGAACTGGAGTTCAACGCCCGTATCGCGGTCAACCTGGACGCCCCGGTGCTGCTGGCGCTGCGGGGTGCCCGCCGTACGCCCGACGAGGTGTACCAGCTCGGTCAGATGTGCGCAGCCGAGCTGCGGTCACAGCACGCGCATCTCGTCGGGATCGTCGTGAACCGCTGCGAGCCCGACGACATGGACGCGGTGGCCGAGGCGCTGACCCCGCTCGGCGTCCCCGTCCGGACCCTGCCCGAGGTGCCGCTGCTGGTGGCGCCGACGGTCGCCGAGTTGCAGGTCGCCATCGGAGGCGAGCTGTACAGCGGCGACCTCGAACTGCTCCAGCGAGAGGTGATGAAGGTGATGGTCGGCGGTATGACCGCCGAACACATTCTCGAGCGGCTCTCCGAAGGCATGGTGGTGATCGCGCCCGCGGATCGATCCGACGTGCTGCTCGCCGTCGTCAACGCGCACGAGGCCGACGGGTTCCCGTCCCTGGCCGGAATCATCATGAACGGCGGTCTGCAACCGCACCCGTCGATCGCGAAGCTGATGGCGGGCCTGCGGCCCAGCCTGCCGATCCTCACGACCGACCTCGGCAGCTTCGACACCGCCTCGGCCGCGGCGGCCACGCGCGGGCGGGTTGCGGTCGGCTCGCAACGCAAGGTGGACACCGCGATCGGCCTGATGGAGCAGCGGGTCGACTCGGCGGACCTGATCGCCTGGCTGCGGGTGGACAGACCCGAGGTCGTCACCCCACAGATGTTCGAGCACCAGCTGATCGAGCGCGCCCGCGCCGACCGCAAGCACATCGTCCTCCCCGAGGGCGACGACGACCGGGTGCTGCGCGCCGCCGGCCGGCTCCTGCAGCGCAAGGTGGCCGACCTGACCCTTCTCGGCGACGAGGCGACGGTCCGACGTCGCGCCGCCGAACTCGGCGTGGATCTCGACGACGCGGCCGTCCTCGATCCGCTCGACTGCGAGTACTCCGAGCGGTTCGCCGTCGAGTACGCCCAGCTCCGCGCGCACAAGGGGATGACGTACGAGCGGGCCCGTGAGGTGATGGGCGACGTCTCCTACTTCGGAACGATGATGGTGCACACCGGGATCGCCGACGGGATGGTGTCCGGGGCCGCGCACACGACCGCCCACACGATCAGGCCGTCGTTCGAGATCATCCGGACCGAGCCTGGGGTGTCGACGGTGTCGAGCATCTTCCTGATGTGCCTCGCGGACCGGGTGCTCGCCTACGGCGACTGCGCCGTCGTGCCCGACCCGACGGCGGAGCAGCTCGCCGACATCGCGATCTCCTCGGCGGCGACCGCGGCCCGCTTCGGCATCGACCCCCGCATCGCGATGCTGTCGTACTCGACGGGTGACTCCGGCGCGGGTGTCGAGGTGGACAAGGTGCGGACCGCGACGGCACTGGTGCGGGAG
Source organism: Rhodococcus gannanensis (assembly GCF_042681175.1). Classification (NCBI taxonomy): domain Bacteria; kingdom Bacillati; phylum Actinomycetota; class Actinomycetes; order Mycobacteriales; family Nocardiaceae; genus Rhodococcus; species Rhodococcus gannanensis. Next base: position 621,354 of record NZ_JBHUFB010000020.1, on the reverse strand, counting down.
CGGCGCCCGGATCTGTTGGTGGAGGGCCCGATCCAGTACGACGCGGCCATCGAGCCGACCGTCGCTGACGCGAAACTTCCCGACTCGGCGGTCGCGGGTCGCGCGACCGTCTTCGTGTTCCCGGACCTGAACACCGGCAACAACACGTACAAGGCGGTGCAGCGCAGCGCAGGAGCGGTCGCGGTCGGACCGGTCCTGCAGGGCCTGAACAAACCCGTCAACGACCTGTCCCGGGGCGCGCTCGTCCAGGACATCGTCAACACGGTGGCGATCACCGCGATCCAGGCGCAGGGCGTCGGTCAGGAGCAGTCGTCGTGAAAGACTCCGTGCTCGTCGTCAATTCGGGCTCGTCCTCGGTGAAGTACCAGCTCGTCGACCCGGAGAGCGGGGTGGCGATCGCGGCGGGACTGGTGGAGCGGATCGGGGAGCCGGACGGGCTGATCACCCACCACCACGACGGTGTCGACCGGGAGCACCGGGGGCCGATCCCCGACCACGGTGAGGGGCTGCGGCTGGCGTTCGACATGTTCGCCGCCACCGGGATCGACCTGACGACGGCGGGCATCGCGGCGGTCGGGCACCGCGTCGTCCACGGCGGCGAGGTCTTCCACGAGCCGACGGTGATCACGCCGGAGGTGCTCGCCGAGATCCGCCGGCTCTCCGCGCTGGCGCCGCTGCACAATCCGGCGAACGCGCTCGGAATCGAGAGCGCGATGCGGGTGCTGCCGTCGGTCCCGCACGTCGCCGTGTTCGACACCGCCTTCTTCCACACCTTGCCGATGGAGGCCCGCACCTACGCCGTCGACGCAGAGATCGCGAAGGCACACGGCGTGCGCCGCTACGGTTTTCACGGCACCTCACACCAGTTCGTGTCCGGCCGGGTGGCCGAGTTCCTGGGCCGGGATCCCGGCACGCTGAAGCAGATCGTCCTGCATCTCGGCAACGGGGCGTCGGCCTCCGCCATCGACGGCGGACGTGCCGTCGACACCTCGATGGGGCTGACCCCGCTGGAGGGGCTGGTGATGGGGACCCGCAGCGGCGACATCGACCCCGGCCTGGTGATGCACCTGCGGCGCAGCGCCGGACTGGACGTCGACGCCATCGACGAACTCCTCAACCGCCGGTCCGGCCTCAAGGGACTGTGCGGTGTCAACGACTTTCGTGAACTGCGCCGCCTGATCGACGACGGCGACGAGGACGCCGCGCTCGCCTACGACGTCTACATCCATCGGCTGCGCAAGTACGTCGGCGCGTACCTGCTGAACCTCGGCGGCGTGGACGTCATCACCTTCACAGCCGGTGTCGGGGAGAACTCGGTGCCGGTGCGGGCCGACGCCCTCGCCGGGCTGGAACGGCTCGGCATCGAGATCGACCCGGACCGCAACGCCAGGCGCAGCCGCGAACCCCGCGTCATCTCCACCGACTCGTCCGCGGTGACCGTTCTCGTCGTCCCCACCAACGAGGAACTCGCGATCGCCCGGTTCGCCCGGGCGTGCGCGTAGCCGGCGGGCATGTCACCACCAGGTGCGGGGGCGGACCCGGTTCGCGAGATCGACCAGCTCGTAGCGGTGCCGCGGGTCGCTCGCGTTGCGTGCCAGGGTCCGCAGCGCGGCTTCGGTGCCGCTGCGCAGTCCGGGTTCGGTGAACGGGACGCCGAGGAACAGGCCGCGCGCGGGGTCGGCGGTACGGCCGGACCGCACCCAGTCGAGGGCTGTCCCGAGGACGGTCGCGCGCATCTGCGGCACGCGCCCCTCCTCGGTGGGCAGCGCCTCGACCCGGCGGGCCGCATCCCGCAGTGCCGACTCGTCCAGCTCCGCGATCGGGACTCCCGACAGTCGGGTGAGCGCCGCCGTCATCCGAGCGGTCGCGAACAGCCGTGAGGTGGCGGGGACCTGGTCGAGTGCCGCCACGGCGCCGCCGATGTCGCCACTGTCGGCGAGCTGGCGCGAGAGCCCGAACGCCGCGCTGACCGATCCGTGGTCGGTGCGCCACACGACCCGGTAGTACTTCTCCGCGAACGCCCGCCACTGCTCCCGGTCGTCGGTGTGCCAGTCCTGCAGGATCAGTTCCGCCGTCGCCGCCAGTGCCAGCTTCGGCGCGATCTCGCCGGGCAGTGCCGCGAGCGTCGCGTCGAAGCACGTCATCGCCGACTCGTACTCGCCGTCAAGCAGCGCAACCATCCCGCGATACCAGTCTACGCGCCAGTTGCCGCCCTTCGGCAGGGCGACGGCGTCGAGGATGCCTCCGGCGGCCTCCGGGTCACCCAGGTCGAGGAGAGCCCTGGCCTCGGCGAGCGCGATCTCCACCGTGAATCCCGGATGTCCGTCGACGGCCCGGTCGAGCCCCTTCGCGCGGGCCCGGCGGATGGCGTCGAGTGTCTGCTCCGGCTCCGCGTGGACCATCGCGTCGATCTGTCCGGAGCTGGGATCGGACGGATCGGTCAGCGGAACGGCCAGTGCTGCAACGACATCGCGGGCGGTCATCACGCCGTCGTGGCGACGGCCGTCGACGTAGACGTCGGTGCCTCGCACCGCCCAGTCGGTACCGAAGACCGTCCGGGCCGGACTGAACACCTCCGAGGGTCCCGGCCGTTCCTCGCCGGTCTGCTTCGCGAGCACCTCGCGCAGCACCCCGGTCAGCTGACTCGCGGCGGTCGCGGTGTTCGCGAACCGTCGTTCCGGCTCGGGGTCGGTGGCGCGCAAGAGGAACCGGTACAGCGACTCGTGCTCGGCCAGCAGCGGCGCGTCCTCGGGGAGGGGGATGCCCGTCCGGTATCGCCCCTTCTCCGAAGGCAGGTTCAGGCAGAGCACGGCCAGGGTGCGACCGATGGTGTAGATGTCGCTGGCGACGGTCGGTCCGGTGCGCAGGATCTCCGGCGCCTGGTACCCAGGTGTGCCGAACAGATACCCGAAGTCCTCCAGCCCGGCCACCGCGCCGAGGTCGATCAGCTTGACCTGGTCGTCGGTGATCATGATGTTCTCGGGTTTGAGGTCGTTGTACGCCAGACCGATCGAGTGCAGGTGGTCCAGCGCGGGCAGAATCTCCAGCACGTACGCCGCCGCCTGCTCGACGGGAAGCCGATCGTGGTGGGGCCGGGTACGCAACAGGTCGCGCAGCGAGTGCCCGCCCACGTACTCCATGACGATGAAACCGACCGTGCTGCCGTCGGATTGGGGGTGCTCCACGAAGTTGAAGATCTTCACGATGCTCGGGTGCTCGACCTCGGCCAGGAACTGCCGTTCCGCCAGTGCCACCGCCTGCGCCTCGGAGTCGCCGGAGTGCAACAGCCCCTTGAGCACCACCCAGCGGTCGCTGACGTTCCTGTCCACGGCCAGGTAGATCCAGCCGAGGCCGCCGTGCGCGATGCAGCCCTGCACCTCGTACTGGGCGGCGACGATGTCGCCCTTGGTGAGCCGCGGGGTGAAGTCGAACCCGGCGCCGCACGACGGGCAGGTGCCGGTGGTGTCGCCCGTGCCGCCGCGTCCGACCGGGGTCGCGCACTTCCAGCAGTAGCGTTTGTCCACGAGCACAACGGGATCCGCCATCACCGCGGTGGCCGGGTCCGGTGACGAGACGGCGGGGACCTCAACGAGGCCGCCGCCGATCCGGCGCCGGACCGTCGTCCGGGAGCGCTGAGAGCGACTGCGGCGCCCCGTGGTCCGCGCCGATTCCGCCGGCGCCGACATCTCCTGCGGGGCCCGGCTCGTCGGCGTCGCCGCCTGCGTGGCGGACGACGGCTCGTCCTGCGCCGCCGCCGGCTCGCCCGGTGATTCGGTGTCGTCCACGTCAGTCCTCGTAGCGCGGTGTCGGCGGGGCGGGAGCAGGTCCGAGGGGTGCGAGCCAACGGTTGTGGATGCGCTGCCACGTCCCGTCACCGCGGATCCGGTCGAGCGTCGCGTTCACCTGCCGCACGAGGTCGGTGTCGGCCTGGTTGACGCCGATCCCGTACGGTTCGACGCTCAGCCGCGGACCCACCAGCTCCAGGTTCGGGTCCTGCGCGGCCAGTCCGGCGAGGATCGCGTCGTCGGAGGTGACCGCGTCCACCTGGCGCTGCTGCATCACCACGAGGCAGTCCGCCCAGCCCGGCACCGACAGCACAGTCGCATCCGGTGCCAGGGCCTGTACACGATGCAGGTTCGTCGTCCCCGCGACGGCGCACACCCGCCTGCCCCCGAGATCGCCGATACCTCGGATGCCGGACCCCTTCAACGCCAGAACGCGTTGTCCGGCCTCGAAGTACACCGTGGAGAAGGCGATGGTCTGCCGGCGTTCACAGTTGATCGTCATCGTCTTGACAACGATGTCGACGGACCTGTCGACCAGGGACTGCACCCGGTCCGCCGAGGTGAGCAGGTGGTACTCGATCCGGTCCGGGTCGCCGAACAGGTCGCGGGCCACCTCGCGGGCGATCTCGACGTCGAATCCCACGATCGATCCCGTGGCCGGATCGCGGAAGCTGAACAAGTTGCTGCTCGTGTCGAGCCCGACCACGAGCCGTCCTCGTTCACGGATGCGATCCACCGACGGCGTCGGGACGGCGCTGTCCGCAGGCAGGGGCCGAAGGCTCGCGGTCGGGTCGCCGCACGACGGCTCGGGTGCGGTCGACGGTGCGGGCGGTGCGATGGTCGCCCCCGACGGCATCGGCGGCGGTACCAGCAGCGTCCGCGGTGCGTGCGCGACGTCGTCGCTCGGTGCGGCGCACCCGGCGAGGACCGCGGCGAGGGCGAGGGTGACGGTCGCCAGCGCGAGCCGCCCGGTCACTGGTACTCCCGCAGACGTGGCCACAGGCCCACCGCGATACCTGCGACGGCGATTGCTGCCAACCCCACTGCCCCCGTGGCCAGTCCGGTCAGCGTCGTCACCGCACGCTCGACGCCGGAGCGAAGCGCGGTCCGCGTCTCGCCGATTGCATGGGTCAGGTACGCGTCGGCCGTCGCATACTGGATCGCGGACTCACCCGCGGGGCCGACGGCGACGGAGACGGCGCCGTCCCAGTCGCCGCCGTCGAGGAGGGCCATCAGCCGGTCGTGCGCGTCCGCCCAGTCCTCGAGGGCGCGGTCGGCCACCGCGACCTCGTCGGCACCTTCGCGCATTCCGCCCTGCACCACTCGCTCGAGGAGGGTGTCGAGGTCGGTCAGGTGCTGCTGGAACTGGTCGTCGTAACGGCCGGTGAAGTCCCGGCGCACCAATCCGAGCGTCTCGTCGGCCCGGGCCTGCTGCGTCACGATGCGGCCCGTCGTCAGCTCGGACAGCGGCCGCGCGCCCTCGTCGAGGGCGCGGGAGGTGGACGCCGCGGACACCAGTCCCGCAACCACCAGCCAGACCAGCGATGCCGTAACGGCCACCGACGCGAGGATCAGACCGGCGTTGAGCCGTCGCCGGGTCCACCGCGCCAGCAACAGTTGCGCGACCACCAGGGCCACGAGCGTCACCATCAGCAGGACGATCGCCGGCCAGGGCGGCGTCGCGAACTCCGCCTGCATCCGCACCACCCGCGCCGACTGCACCGAGTGCAGCTGCTCGGCCAGGGGCAGCAGCGTCGACTGCATCATCGTCGAGGCCTCGCTGAGGTACGCGGAGCCGACCGGGAGCCCGTTCCGGTTGTTGACGCGGGCCGTCTCGACGAGGCCCGTGTACATCGGCACCCCCACCGACAGTCGGGCCAGCAGGTCGTGGGAGGTGGTGTCGGAGTCGTCGATGCCCGCCGCGGCGTCGACGAGGTCCGCCGACGCGTCACCGACGGCGAGCGTGTACCGGTCGCGGACCTCCGTCGGTTCGATGCCGCCCGCGAGGAAAGCCGTCGTCGCCGCCGCATCCGCGATCGACAGTGCGCTGTAGATGTCCTGGGCCGCATGGGCGAGTGGTTCGACCTCGCCGTGCAGGGTGTCGAGAGTCTGCTGTCGGTCGGTCACCTGTACGGCGGCGACCACACCCGAGAGGATCGCGATCGCGATCAGTCCGACGGCGAGTGCGGTGATCCGAAGCGGCGTGGTGCGTGCGAGGGCTCCGGCACGCACGGGCACCGAACCGGTCCCCGTTCCGACGCCGCTCGGGCACGTCGACGGGGCGACACGAACAACCACCGCGCATCCCCTTCGCACCTGGCTCGAACGCCGGACAGAGGGCAGCATATAAGCAGTACCCGCGCTTCGCGTCGAACGACTGACTATCTTCGAGGGCACATGATTCGTCCCGTGTCCGGTCCTCCGACCGGGTGCCGGGCAGTCGGAACACGGGGCAGGTGAGCGAAGTCGATGCGCGGTGACGGGGACGGTTGGGCCGAAAGCGATGACGGCAGCCGGTACTGGGGGCGTCACGGCGCCGCCGGACTGCTGCTCCGGGCGCCGTCACCGGGCGGGGGATCGGCGGTGCTGCTCCAGCACCGTGCGGCGTGGAGCCATCAGGGCGGAACCTGGGCGTTGCCCGGCGGCGCCCGGGACTCCCACGAGACCACCACCCACGCCGCGGTCCGCGAGGCGGGCGAGGAGGCGGGAATCGGCGCCGGCCACGTCCAGGTCCGCGCCGAACGTGTCACCGCCCGCGCCGCAGGCAGTCCGTGGACGTACACGACCGTCGTCGCCGACGCCGCGACCACGCTGACCACCGTTCCCAACGGGGAGAGCACCGAACTGCGCTGGGTGCCCGAGGACCAGGTCACCGACCTGCCGTTGCACCCCGGCTTCGCCGCCAGCTGGCCCGGCCTGCGCGCCACCCCGGTCCGGCTGCTGCTCGACACCGCGAACGTCCTCGGGTCCCGGCCGGACGGCTGGTGGCGCGACCGCGCCGGCGCCACCGGCAGGCTCCTCGCCGACCTCGCCTGCACCCTGCCCCGAACCATCGAGCTGCCGGACGGCGGCTTCGGCTGGCTCCCCCGCGTCGAAGCGGTGCTGGAGGGCCGGGCCGTGGACGCCGTCGCGGTGGACGACCGGGTGCCCGTGCACGTCGCGGCGGGCAGCGGCGACGACACCCTCGCCGAGCTGGCGTCGGCGACGTCGCCCGCGGCCACGCTGACCGACGTCGTGGCCGAGCTGACCGCCGTCGTCACCGCCGACCGGGGCCTGCAGTCACGGCTCCCGGAGTCGGTGCTGCGGCTGTCGCCGTCAACGGTCCTGTCCTGGCTGGCCTGACCCGGGCACTCCACCCCGCCCCCGCCCGGCCCGCACCCATGGCTGAACGTGGCGTTCATCTCGCTGAAGCGCATGAACGTGGCGTTCATCCCGTCAGCCGCGTCCCAGCCGCGGCGCCAATCGTGGTGCCCCAGGCATGGCTGAACGTCACGTTCATCTCGTTGAAGAGCGTGAACGTGGCTTTCAGCCATTCGACGGGGGATGCGGGCGGGCCCGCGGAACGAGGGTGCGCGTCAGTTTCTCGCGGCGATGTTGTGGTCCAGGGCGTCGGCGAGCGAGCGGGCGGCGGCCTGTGGGTCGCGGGCCTCGGTGATCGCGCGGACCACGACGATCCTGGTCGCGCCCGCGTCCAGGACCTCCGGCAGACGCTCCTCGTCGATCCCGCCGATCGCGAACCACGGCATCGTCGGCTGCGACTCGGCGACCTGCCGGACCAGGTCGAGGCTCGCGGCGGCGCGCCCGGGCTTCGTCGGCGTGGCCCACACCGGACCGGTGGCGAAGTAGTCGACGCCCTCCTCGATCGCCGCGAGCTGCGCCTGCGCGCGACTGCCCGTGGACCGGCCGATCACCACGTCCGGCCCGACGACCTCACGCGCGTAGTGCACAGGGAGATCGCCCTGCCCGAGATGCAGGACGTCGGCGCCCGCGGCGAGCGCCAGGTCGGCGCGATCGTTGACGGCGAGCAGCGCACCGTGCCTGCGGCAGACGGCAGCCAGCTCGGCCAGCGCGGCCAGCTCCTCCTTCGCCTCGATCCGGCCGAACTGCTTCTCGCCGGCCGAGCCCTTGTCGCGGAGCTGGATGACGTCGACGCCACCGGACAGTGCGGCGTCGGCGAACTTCGCCAGGTCACCCCGCTCGCGACGGGCGTCGGTGCAGAGGTACAGGCGGGCGGTGGCGAGACGTTCGCGTGGGGTGGGTCGTCGACCGGCATGCGAGGTGGGCACGCGTCCAAAGGTAGTCTCTGGAACAACAGAGTGACACGGGAGTCCCGGCGAACGCGGGGCTGAGAGGGGGCTCGCGGGCCCCGACCGTCAGACCTGACCCGGATCATGCCGGCGCAGGGAGTGAGGTGGAGTGATGAGTGGAACCGTCGCGGTGATCGGTGGCGGCGTGATCGGACTGTCCGTCGCCTGGCGCGCCGCGCAGGCCGGCTGGACTGCCACGGTGTACGACCCGCACGTCGGATCCGGTGCGTCCTGGGTCGCCGGCGGCATGCTGGCCCCGCTGTCCGAGGGCTGGCCAGGGGAGGACGCGGTCCTCGACGTCGGTGCGGCGTCGCTCGACCGGTGGCCCGAGTTCGGCGCGGAGCTCGAGCGGCTGACGGGCGAGGCGCTGTTCACCTCCCAGAGTTCGATGACGGTGGCGCTGGACGCCGCCGACGCCGCGGACCTGCGGACGGTCGCCGAGTGGCTCGACGGTCGCGGGTACCGGCTCGACCTGCTGACCCGAGCCCAGATCCGCGCCGCCGAACCCGGGTTGGCTCCCACCATCCGGCTCGGGCTGTCGGCCGAGGCGGAGTTCGCCGTCGACAACCGCGCTCTGGTGCGGGCGCTGCGCGCTGCCGGGGAGGCGGCGGGGGTCCGCTTCGTCGCCGAGGCCGTCACCGATCCGGACGAACTCGCCGCCGACCGGGTGGTGATCGCGGCCGGGACCGCGTCCGCACGACTGTGGCCGGGGCTGCCGGTCCGCCCGGTCAAAGGCGAGGTGCTGCGGTTGCGGCACCGGCCCGGTGTCGCCCCGGCGCCGTCGCGCACGATCCGCGCCAGCGTCCACGGACGGCCCGTCTACCTGGTGCCGCGCGGCGACGGTCTCGTCGTCGGCGCGACCCAGCACGAGTCCGGAGAAGACACGGCCGTCACCGTCGCGGGCGTCCGCGACCTGATCCTCGACGCGCAGTCGCTGATGCCGAGCCTCGGCGAGTACGAACTGCACGAGGCCACCGCCGGACTCCGGCCCATGAGCCCCGACAACCTGCCGATCCTGGGCCGGGTGTCGGAGAAGGTGGTGGTTGCCGCGGGCCAGGGCCGCAACGGGATCCTGCTGACACCGCTGTCGGCGGACGCCGTCGTGGCGGAACTGGCAGGAAGCCCGCTGGCGGAGGTAGCGGCCTGCCGCCCCGACCGTTTCGGGGTGACCCTGCCGGAGGTGGGCACGACAGTGCCCGACACACGAGTGAGGATGGGATGACGAGCAGCGTGAACATCGGGATCACCGTCAACGGTGAGGACCACCAGCTGACCGAGGAGTTGACGGTGTCGCAGCTGCTGGCGCACCTCGGGCTTCCGGAGAAAGGCATCGCGGTCGCTGTCGACGGCGCGGTGTTCCCTCGGACCTCCTGGGACCGAGCGGTCGAAAAGGGTTGGGAGATCGAGATCCTCACGGCGGTGCAGGGTGGCTGACGACGTGTTGACGATCGCAGGCAGGCAGTTCGGGTCGCGGCTCGTCATGGGCACCGGCGGCGCCGCCAACCTCGCCGTCCTGGAGGAGGCGCTCGTCGCGTCCGGCACCGAGCTGACCACCGTCGCGATGCGACGCGTCGACGCCGTCGGCGGCACCGGCGTGCTCGACCTGTTGCGCAGGCTCGGGATCGGGCTGCTGCCGAACACCGCAGGCTGTCGAGGCGCCGCCGAGGCGGTGCTCACCGCACAGCTCGCGCGGGAGGCGCTGGAGACGGACTGGGTGAAGCTGGAGGTCATCGCCGACGACCGGACACTGCTGCCCGACGCCATCGAACTCGTCTCCGCCGCAGAGCAACTCGTCGACGACGGCTTCACCGTGCTGCCCTACACCACCGACGACCCGGTCCTCGCCAAGCGACTCGAGGACGTCGGATGCGCCGCCGTCATGCCGCTGGGTGCACCGATCGGGACCGGCCTCGGGATCTGCAACCCGCACAACATCGAGATGATCGTCGAGGCCGCCGGGGTGCCGGTGATCCTCGACGCGGGCATCGGCACCGCGAGCGATGCCGCCCTCGCGATGGAGCTCGGCTGCGACGCGGTGCTGCTGGCGACAGCGGTGACGCGGGCGAAGGACCCCGCCATGATGGCGGCGGCGATGGCGTCCGCGGTGACGGCGGGCCGGCTGGCACGGAACGCGGGACGTATCCCGAAGCGGTTCTGGGCGCAGGCGTCGTCACCGGCACTCGACTCCTGACGGCCCACCACGGTTTCACCCCTGACGGCTCGCCACTGTTCAGTCCTGACGGCTCGCCGTCGCGGCGGTAGGCTCGAAAAGGTGAGCGAGCAGCACGGACACCATGGCAAGGACGCGAACGGGCACCACGGGGACGGCGACTTCCGGATGGCCGCACCCGAGACCATCGACGTGACGCCCGAGATCGACGAGATCGGCGAACTCCTGCGCAAGTCGGGCCGCACCCGTCCCGACGACGGTCCCGACGCGCCGTGGCGGCACGGCTACCCGTACGACAAGAAGATGACGCGGCGCCAGTACGAGCACCGCAAGCGGGCCCTGCAGATCGAGCTGCTCAAGCTGCAGGCCTGGGTCAAGGAGAACGACGAGAAGATCGTCATCATCTTCGAGGGGCGTGACGCGGCAGGCAAGGGTGGCGCCATCAAACGGTTCACCGAACACCTCAACCCCCGCGGCGCTCGCGTCATGGCACTCGAGAAGCCGACGGAGCGGGAACGTACGCAGTGGTACTTCCAGCGCTACGTCGCGCACCTGCCTGCGGGCGGCGAGATCGTGCTGATGGACCGCTCCTGGTACAACCGGGCCGGCGTCGAACGGGTCATGGGTTACTGCACGCCGACCGAGTACCTCGAATTCACCCGCTCGGCACCGGAGTTCGAGCGGATGCTCGTCCAGTCGGGCATTCACCTGGTCAAATTCTGGTTCTCCGTCGGACGGGAGGAGCAGCACGCACGGTTCGTCGCCCGCAGCACCGACCCCGTCAAGCAGTGGAAGCTCTCGCCGACCGACCTCGCCAGCCTCGACAAGTGGGACGCCTACACCGAGGCCAAGGAGAACATGCTGTTCTACACGGACACTCCGCATGCGCCGTGGACGATCGTCAAGTCCAACGACAAGAAGCGGGCCCGGCTCGAGGCGATGCGCTGGGTGCTCGCCCGATTCGACTACACCGACAAGGACACCCGGATCGTCGGGCGCCCGGACTCGCAACTGATCGGACCGCCGCAGACGGTGTACGACGAGGGCGAGATGCCGTCCGAGCGTTTCCCGACCCTGCCCGAGGCGGCCGGGAACGGTCAGGTGCGCTGACCCCGTCCGCGGCCGACCCGGGACGTGAAACGAGCCGATCCGCAAGGAGATCGGCCCCACCCCGACAGACGCGACGGCTCGGTGTCAGGGTCAACCCCCACCGCGTGTCATCCTCCGGGATGACACGCCACGCGACCACCGGGGGATGTGCGATGCCCGATTTTCCGGAATGCTGGCGGTCATGATTGAAGTGAGGGGACTGACCAAGAGGTTCGGTGACGTCACCGCGGTCGACGACCTGACGTTCACCGTTCGGCCCGGAATCGTCACCGGATTCCTCGGACCGAACGGCGCGGGCAAGTCGACGACGATGCGGATGATCCTCGGCCTGGACCGGCCCACGTCCGGTGCCGCGTTGATCGACGGCAAGCCGTACCACGACCTGAAGCAGCCCCTGCGCACCGTCGGCGCCCTGCTCGACGCCAAGTGGGTGCACCCGAACCGCTCCGCCAAGGCGCACCTGCAGTGGATGGCCGCGTCGAACGGGATTCCCGCCTCGCGTGTCGACGAGGTGCTGCGGCTGGTCGGACTGTCCGAGGTCGCGGGCAAGAAGGCGGGCGGATTCTCCCTCGGCATGGCGCAGCGGCTCGGGCTGGCGGGCGCACTGCTCGGCGATCCGAAGGTCCTGCTCTTCGACGAGCCCGTCAACGGTCTCGATCCCGAGGGCATCGTCTGGATCCGCAAGTTCATGCAGCGTCTCGCGGCCGAGGGTCGCACGGTCCTGGTGTCGAGTCACCTGCTGTCCGAGATGGCCTTGACCGCAGAGCATCTCGTGGTGATCGGCCGTGGCCGGCTCATCTCCGACTCGCCCGTCCAGGAGTTCGTCGACCGCGCCTCGGAGGCCGGGGTGCGCGTCCGGAGCCCCCAGCTCGGCGCGCTGCAGGAGGCGCTCACCGCGCAGGGCATCGCCTACCGGGAGGACGGCGCAGGCACGGGCACGGCGGCGCTGATCGTCGCCGGCGCCACCACCGACGTGGTCGGGCAACTCGCGGGTGACAACGGCATCGTGCTGCACGAGCTGTCCGCACAGCGGGGCTCGCTGGAGGACGCCTTCATGAAACTGACCGGGGACGACGTGCAGTACCACGCCGACGTGATGGGAGGGGCGCTCTGATGGGTGTCGTGACAGCCGAACGAATCAAGCTCACCTCGACGAAGTCGCCGTGGTGGTGCACCGTCGCAATCATCGTCCTCGGGCTCGGGCTCGCCGCCGTGATCGGGTTGACGTCGAAGCTGGGCCTGGAGGCGTACCAGAAGGACGTCGCTGCGGGCGCGGACCCGAGTGTCGAGCCGTTCCTCCCGACCCTCGCCGACGCACTGAGCGGCATCACCGGGTTCGGTGTGCTCGTGCTGATGATCCTCGCGGCACTGGCCGTGACCAGCGAGTACCGGTTCGGCATCATCCGCACCACCTTCCAGGCGGTGCCGAAACGCGACACGGTGCTTTTCGCCAAGGCGGGGCTGATCGGCGTGTTCGGCGCGCTGCTCACCTTCGTGCTCACCTTCGGTGCGTACGCGATCGCGAAGGCGACGGCGGGTGCGGAGGCGGGTGTCCGCCTGACACTCGACGGCGGCGATGCGTGGCGCGCCTTCTACGGCGTCCCGATCTACGCGCTGTTGTGCGTCGCGCTGGCCGTCGGCGTCGGGTCTCTGGTTAGGCAGTCGGCGGGCGCGATCACCCTGCTGCTGCTGTGGCCGCTGCTGATCGAATCCCTCTTCGGTCTGTTCGGCAGCTTCGGCCGCGAGACCCAGCCGTTCCTGCCGTTCGCGAACGCCAACCATTTCCTCGGCTCCGACCAGGGCAGCATCGATTTCCACTGGGGTCCGTGGGGCAGCCTCGTCTACTTCATCGCG
>NZ_JBHUFB010000020.1:593456-607999 GCF_042681175.1 Rhodococcus gannanensis | reverse complement strand
GGCGACGCCGTCGGTACGTGCCGACGCCCCCCCCCGACCCCGTTCGTCACGCCGGAGGGTCCGGCGACCGGCACGACCGGAGAGGACATTCGTGGGCGTCTGGGGACCAGGCAACTTCGACAGCGACACCGTCGCGGACGGGTTGGGTGAGCTGACCGGCCGCATCGTCGACGACATCACCGCCGAGTTCGAGGAAGACTCTCGTCTCGAACCGGACGAATGGGGTGGGGAGATGGTGCCGGCCTGGCTCGAGATCCTCACCGAGATCGCCGAGAGCGGGCGTGTCGGTGCGACCTTCCCTCCGGCGACGGTGCTGGTCGACTGGCGGGACCGGTACCTGCGCGTGTGGGACGGCTACATCGACCAGCTCGAGCCGGCCGACGGTCACAAGGTCGAGCGCCGGGCGGTGCTCGTCCGGACCTTCGAGCGGGCCCTTGCCGTCGCCGCCGAGCGTGAGCGCGCCTGACACTGAGGCGACTGTGTGTGACCGATGGTTACACTCTGTTGATGATCGAGCAACCCGACGACGGTGACGGTCGCGGCCGCGTCGCGTCCGCCCTGGACCGGGTGCGTGCCCTCGACAGTGCGCCGGGCGTCGTCGACGCGGTGCGGCGGGTTCGGCGTGCCCTGCCCGGGGACCCGAGCTTCGGGGATCCCCTCTCGACTGCGGGTCCCGGCGGCGCGCGAGCGGTGGCCCGCGTCGCCGACAGGCTGCTCGACGATCGCCCCGGGGCGTCACGCGAGGTGGGACTCGGGGCGCTGCAGGTGTGGCAGGCGTTGCTCGAACGCACGGGACGGGGCCGCGGCACCCGCGAGATGACACTCGTCTTCACCGACCTCGTCGGTTTCTCGGACTTCGCGCTCGCGGCAGGCGACGAAGCCGCCGTCGAGCTGCTCCGGGCCGTGGCGAAGGCGATCGAACCCCCTGTCACCGAGTACGGCGGACAGGTCGTCAAACGTATGGGCGACGGCATGATGGCCGTGTTCCCGCGCCCCGACCGTGCGCTCGACGCGGCGTTCGCGGCCCGGGACGCACTCGAGCTCGTCGACTGCGCCGGACGCAGGCAGCGGATGCGGGTCGGCGTGCACACCGGCGTCCCGCGGCAGGTCGGCGGCGACTGGCTGGGAGTCGACGTCAACGTCGCCGCACGCGTCATGCAGGCCGGCGGCGACGGCAAGGCGATGGTGTCCTCGGCGACCCTCGACGCCCTCGGCCGCGACCGCCTCTCCGAACTGGGCTATCGCATCCATCCGTATCGCCGCGGACTCTTCGCCGCCGCACCCCGAGGCGTGCCGGACGGACTGCAGATGTACACCATCGAACGGATGTGAACCGGGCATTGCCACCCGTGCGGGTGGGCGCGGACACTGGAGACATGGTTGATCGGGAACAGCGCACACCGTTCTACGGGATCGTCCTGATCCTGGCTGCGATGTTCGGTGCCTTCGCCGTGAACTACTACGCGTTCGGGGCCTACTGGTTCCGGATCGCTGTGTACGTCGTGGCGGCAGCCGTGGTCGCGGTCGGATTCGTGATGACCTTCAGGGACTACTCACACTGAGCCGACGCGGGCCGGACCGACCGGTCAGTCCTCGGGCGTCGGCTCGTGCAGACGCCAGAGCGGCGACACCGGCCCGTGCCCGGAGCCGAGATCGTACGAGGCCGCGAGGCACCGGGTGACCCACTCCTTGCCGAACGCGACCGCCTCGGGCATCGACAGGCCGTGCGCGAGCGCGGACGCGATCGACGCGGCCAGCGTGTCGCCGCCGCCGTGATCGTTGCCGGTGTCGATGCGCGGGCTGGTGAACTCGTGGAACGTGTCACCGTCGAAGAGCAGGTCTGTGGACGCCGTCGACGTGCGCAGGTGCCCGCCCTTCACCAGCGACCACTGTGCGCCGAGCGCGTGCAACGCCTCCGCCGCTCGCCGCGCGGACGCGTCGTCGACGACGTCGATCCCCGTGATCAACCGAACCTCGTCGAGGTTCGGCGTGACCAGCGACGCGATCGGGATGAGGGTGTTGCGTACCGCGTCGAGCGCCTCCGCGTGCAACAGCGGATCGCCGTGCATCGAGGCACACACCGGGTCCACCACCAGCGGCACCGGCCGGTCCCGTCCGATCCCGACCTCGGTGCACACCGCGGCCACGGACTCGATGATCGCCGTCGACGCGAGCATGCCCGTCTTCGCGCCGGTCACCCCGATGTCGCCGACGACGCTGCGCACCTGCGCCGCGACGATCTCCGGCGGAATCTCGTGAAACCCCGTGACACCCACCGAGTTCTGCACCGTCACCGCGGCGACGGCGACGCAGGCGTGGACGCCGAGCATCGCCATCGTGCGGGAATCGGCCTGGATGCCCGCGCCGCCACCGGAGTCGGTGCCTGCGATGGTGAGGACGCGAACGGGGGTCTGACCGTCTGGGGTCAGGGGCAACAGCTTCACAGCAGGACAGCCTATCGATCGGCCGGAACGACAGGCAGGTACACCTGTGCGCCGGTACGGGTGAACTCCTCGGACTTCGCTGACATGCCCGCCTCGGCGGCGGCGGCATCGGTCAGGCCGTGCTCCTCCGCGTAGGCGCGCACGTCCGCCGAGATGCGCATGGAACAGAACTTGGGACCGCACATCGAACAGAAGTGTGCGGTCTTCGCGGGCTCGGCGGGCATCGTCTCGTCGTGGTACTCGCGGGCGGTGTCGGGGTCGAGTGCGAGGGCGAACTGGTCGCGCCACCGGAACTCGAACCGTGCGGTGGACAGCGCGTCGTCGCGTTCCTGTGCGCGCGGATGTCCCTTCGCCAGGTCGGCGGCGTGCGCGGCGATCTTGTAGGTGACGACGCCGACTTTCACGTCGTCCCGGTTGGGCAGGCCCAGGTGTTCCTTCGGAGTGACGTAGCAGAGCATCGCGGTCCCGGCCTGGGCGATCATCGCCGCGCCGATGGCCGAGGTGATGTGGTCGTAGGCGGGCGCGATGTCGGTGGCGAGCGGCCCGAGAGTGTAGAACGGCGCCTCCTCGCACAGCTCCTCCTCGAGCCGGACGTTCTCCACGATCTTGTGCAGCGGGACGTGGCCGGGTCCCTCGATCATCACCTGCACGCCATGCGATTTCGCGACCTTCGTGAGCTCGCCGAGGGTGCGCAACTCTGCGAACTGGGCCTCGTCGTTGGCGTCCGCGATGGAACCGGGACGGAGTCCGTCACCGAGCGAGAAGGTCACGTCGTAGCGTGCGAGGATCTCGCAGAGTTCGTCGAAGTTCGTGTACAGGAACGACTCCCGGTGATGCGCCAGGCACCAGGCCGCCATGATCGAGCCGCCGCGCGAGACGATCCCGGTGACGCGCTTGGCCGCCAGCGGCACGTACCGCAACAGCACGCCGGCGTGCACCGTCATGTAGTCGACGCCCTGCTCGCACTGTTCGATCACGGTGTCGCGGTACAACTCCCACGTCAGCTTCGTCGGGTCGCCGCCGACCTTCTCGAGTGCCTGGTAGATCGGAACGGTGCCGACGGGGACGGGGGAGTTGCGCAGGATCCACTCCCGTGTCTCGTGGATGTTCCGCCCGGTGGACAGGTCCATGATGGTGTCGGCGCCCCACCGCGTCGCCCACACCATCTTCTCGACCTCCTCGGCGATGGACGAGGTGACCGCGGAGTTGCCGATGTTCGCGTTGATCTTCACGGCGAACCGCTTGCCGATCACCATCGGCTCGAGTTCCGGATGATTGCGGTTGGCGGGGATGACGGCGCGCCCGGCGGCGACCTCCTCCAGCACCACCTGCGGTGAAACGCCTTCGCGGGCTGCGCACCAGCGCATCTCGGTGGTGACAACTCCCGCGCGCGCCCAGCCGAGCTGGGTGGTGGCGCCGTTCGGCCGCGGCCACGCGGCGCGGGTTCGCGGCAGTCCGGCCTCGAGGTCGATGGCGGCGTCGGTGTCGGTGTACGGGCCCGAGGTGTCGTACAGGTCCAGATGGTCGCCGGTGCTCAGGTGCACGCGCCGGACCGGCACCCGCACCCCGTCGGTGTCGACGTACTGCTTGCTGCTGCCCTCGATCGGTCCGGTGGTGACGGACGTGACGACAGAGGTGTCCCTCATGAATGCTCCCTACGCCGGCATTACCCGGTCAGGTTCAGACGGTCGACGGCCCTGAGCGCCCTGTCGGGCTAGCCGTCATCTCAGCCCGCTGGTGCGAGCCCCCGTGGTGTGTAGTTGTCCTCGCCGACTCTAGGGCACGGCCGCCGAGGTCCGAATCATGCGCCCGGATTCGGTCGTTCACTGTCCGCACGAACCAGTCTCGCCTATAGTGGCGTAGGTCACATTTGAGTCACGGGTGGGGTAGGGAGTATCAGGGGATGTTCACGGACAAGGCGACCGTAGAAGTGACCAACAATGCAGCTCAGAGCCGTTTCGAACTCCGGCTCAACGGCGACCTGGTGGGCATCCTCGGCTACTGGGACATGGAGACGAACGGCGGAGCCGTCCGGTCGAAGCGCTCGGGTGCGCCGATCGTGTCCTTCCTGCACACCGTGATCACCGAGGACTTCGGGCATCGCGGACTCGCGGCCCTCATGGCGGGGCGCGCGCTCGACACCGCCCGCGAGAACGGCTGGAAGGTGCGGCCCGTGTGCACCTATCTGCAGCGCTTCGTCACCGCGAACCCGGAGTACCGCGACATGCTGGTGCCCGTCTGACCCGCCGAACCGACGGCGGCGATTCGGCCACGATTCGACGAAGGATGGGCGACAACTTGTCGCAGGAGGCGCGCGCGGTCTGCGGTGCTGATTGCATGGACGACATGTTCAGACGGAGCCACGAACCGGAGGCGGCGCAGACGACTGTCGTGCGCGCCGATCCGACATTGGCCCAGGTGGACGACAACCCCGCGCACTCGAGATTCGACCTGTGGGTCGGGGACGAACTGGTCGGCATCCTCGGCTACCGCCGACTCGACGGCATCGACGCGCCCCCGGAGCCCGGCACCGCTGTTGCACTGATGCACACCGTCGTCAAGGAGGAGTACGGCGACCGCGGCTGGGCCGCCGTCCTCGTCCACGAGGTCCTCGAGGAGTGCCGGGTCCGCGGCTGGCGACTGCACCCGGTGTGTACGTACGTGCGGCGCTACCTCGGCACCCACACCGAGTACCTCGCGCTGATCGACGACGACCCGAGCTGACGCGGAACGTCACGGACGCACGATCACCTTCAGTGCCTCACGGGTATCCATCAGTCGGTACGCCTCGGCGACGTCGTCGAGGGAGGTCTCGGCGTCGAAGACCTGACCCGGGTCGATCTCCCCGCCGAGCACCTGCGGGATCGCGGCCTCGATGTACGCGCGGACCGGGGCGGGGCCGCCGTTGAGAGTGATGTTCCTGCCGAACAGGGACCCGAAGCCGACCGGTGCCTCCTCGTACTGCGGGACTCCGACGCGGGAGATCACGCCGCCCGATCGGACGACGCCATAGGCCTGCTCGTAGGCGGGCATGTGGCCGACGGCCTCGAGGACGACGTGGGTGCCGTCTCCGCCGGTCAGGTCGAGCACGTGCGCGACACCGTCGGCACCGCGCGCGGACACCACGTCGGTGGCACCGAACTTCCGACCGAGGTCGGTGCGTGTGGTGTGCCGGCCCATGAGGATGATTCGCTCCGCGCCGAGTTGCTTCGCCGACAGCACGGCGGACAGGCCGACCGCGCCGTCGCCGATGACGGTCACCGTCTTTCCCGGCGCGACCCGGCCCATGTGCGCCGCGTGGTACCCGGTGAGGTAGACGTCGGACAGGGTGAGCAGCGACGGCAGGAGCTTCTCGTCGACGTCGGACGGGATGGTGACGAGGGTCCCGGCGGCCTGCGGGACACGGATCCGTTCCGCCTGCGCTCCGCCGACCCCGGCGGCGGCGTAGAAACCGCCGTGCGGGCACGCGGTGTGGAAGCCCTCCCGGCAGAACGGGCAGGTGTTGTCGGCATAGGCGAACGGGGAGATCACCAGGTCGCCGGGGTTCAGGTTCGTGACCGCCGAGCCGACCTCCTCGACAACCCCGATGAACTCGTGTCCCATCGGCGTACCAGTGCTGCTCGCGGGCATCGAGTGGTACGGGTGGAGGTCGGACCCGCAGACGCAGGCCAGCGTGACGCGCACGATCGCATCGGTCGGCTCGAGGATCACTGGATCGGCGACGTCCTCGACTCGCACGTCTCCGGCGCCGTACATGAATGTTGCTCGCATGAGGGATGTTTCCTTCGGGGTGAACGGGAACGGTTCAGGCTTCGGGGATGGCGATGCCGAACCGCTCGAGTGTCAGGTCGACGGGTTCCGGGCCGCCGCGGACGCCGGTGTCGAGTGCGTCGACTGCCGCCAGGTCCGACTCGTCGAGTTCGAAGCCGGTGACGGCGAAGTTCTCCGCAATACGGTGCGGGGTGACCGACTTCGGAATCGCCGACCGACCCTGCTGCAGATGCCACCGCAACATCACCTGCGCGGCGGTCGCGTCGTGCTTCCGAGCGATCGTGACGATGGTCGGATCGTCGAGGGTGCTGCCGCGGTAGCCGTCGCGATAGAACGTGATCCCGCCGATCGGTGACCACGCCTGCGTCAGGATGCCGTGCTCGTCGTCCGCAGCGATCACACCGGACTGGCGGAAGTAGGGATGCACCTCGACCTGGTTCACAGCGGGAACGACGGACGCCGATTCGAGGAGCTTCGTCAGGTGGTCGGGCATGAAGTTGCTGACACCGATCGCACGAACCTTCCCGTCGGCCAGCAACGTCTCCAGCGCCCGGTACGCCTCGACGGTCAGATCGAAGCGGGTGGGGAGTGGCTGGTGCAGGATCAGCAGGTCCAGTTGCTCGACGCCCAGCTTGCCGACACTCTTCTCGAAGGCGTGCAGTGTCGCGTCGTAGCCGTAGTCGCTGATCCACACCTTCGTCTCCACGAAGATGTCGGCGCGGTCGAGTCCGGACCGCCGGATCGCCTCGCCGACCTCTCGTTCGTTGCCGTAGGCCGCGGCGGTGTCGATGTGCCGGTAGCCGGTGTGCAGTGCCGTCTCGACGGCGGCGATCGTCTCGTCCGGCGGAGTCTGGAAGACGCCGAAGCCGAGAGCGGGAAGCGTGACACCGTTGTTCAGCGTCAGATTCGGAAGCGGGTTCACGGTCATGCCTTTCACGCTAGGAGCGAAGAATCGGCCGGGGGAGGGTCTGCCGGTACCCCGTTCGTCATAGCTCGACGGGTGCCGTCGCCGAGTTCCACCCGACCACCGGAGTGGTTGCTGCGGGAGTGGCCGGCGCGCCCGGTAACGCCAGAACCTCCCATCGGACACCGCCCGGTCGTACCGTCGAAGTCATGGATCTGAAGGCCGAAACGAGTGAGTTCCTCGCCTCGCGCCGCGCCCGGATCACCCCCGACAAGGCCGGCCTGCCCGCGTACGGCGGCAACCGGCGAGTCCCGGGCCTGCGGCGTGAAGAGGTCGCCATGCTCGCCGGAGTGAGCGTCGACTACTACACCCGCCTGGAACGGGGCAATCTTCGTGGCGTGTCCGAATCGGTACTCGAAGCGCTCGCCGACGCGCTGCAACTCGACGAAGCCGAACGTGCCCACCTGTTCGATCTGGCACGGTCAGTGAACGCGAGCGGAGCAGCGCGCTCCCGGGCCCGTCGTGCCACCCGTGCGACCGTACGTCCGGTCGTGCAGCGCATCCTCGATTCCATGACCAGTGCGCCTGCGGTGGTGCGCAACGGTCGTCTCGACGTTCTCGGCACGAATCTGCTCGGCCGGGCCCTGTACTCACCGATGTACGACTCACCCGAGTACATCGGGAAGCGGCCCCTGAACACGGCACGCTTCCACTTCCTGGATCCCACTGCGTCCCAGTCGTTCTGGGGTGACCGGGCGGCGAAGATCGCGCACGACGCCGTCGCCATCCTGCGATCGGAGGCGGGGCGCAACCCCCACGACCGTGACCTCATCGAGTTGGTGGGTGAATTGTCCACACGCAGCGAGGAATTCCGTCGGATGTGGGCCTCGCACGACGTGCATCTCCATCGGACCGGGACCAAGGTGTTCCACCACCCGGTTGTCGGGCGACTGGAACTCGACTTCGAGGCGCTCGAACTGCCGTCCGATCCCGGTCTCCAGCTGAACGTCTACACCGCCGTGCCCGGATCGCCGTCGGAGGAGGGGCTCAC
This sequence comes from Rhodococcus gannanensis, assembly GCF_042681175.1. Classification (NCBI taxonomy): domain Bacteria; kingdom Bacillati; phylum Actinomycetota; class Actinomycetes; order Mycobacteriales; family Nocardiaceae; genus Rhodococcus; species Rhodococcus gannanensis. The sequence continues at coordinate 599,829 of NZ_JBHUFB010000020.1, read as the reverse complement.
CCTTCTGGCCACATGGGCGGCCACGACGCTCGTGCCGCGAGAATCCGAACGGGATTCCGCTCAGGCCGCCGAACCACGAAAGGCCAATTGATGCAGAAGCTGTCGAAACCCGCGACCACGAAGAATCCGCCGGAGCAGTTCACCGGCGACGTCTGGGTCGATCCGATCGCCACACCCCAGGACGCCGGCCAGCGCATGGTGGTGGCGCGCGTCCGCTTCGCACCCGGCGCCCGCACCGCCTGGCACTCGCACGCCCGCGGTCAGACACTGCACGTGACATCCGGCGTCGCGCTCGTCCAGTCCCGCGGCGGTGCCGTGGTGCAGGTGCGCCCCGGTGAGACGGTGTACTGCCCGCCCGGGGAGGAACACTGGCACGGTGCCACGCCGGACGACTTCATGGAGCACCTCGCGATGCTCGAGAACGCGGACGATCCGGCGACCACCACGACCTGGCTCGAGCACGTTACCGACGCCGAGTACTCGGCCCGGTAGCCGTCCGTCAGTCGAGGTCGACGATCACCGGTGCGTGATCGCTCGCGCCCTTGCCCTTCCGCTCCTCACGGTCGATCGACGCGCCGGTGACCCGGGCGGCGAGCGCAGGCGAGGCGTACTGGAAGTCGATCCGCATGCCCTGCCGCTTCGGGAACCGCAGCTGCGTGTAGTCCCAGTACGTGTAGGTGCCCGGTCCGGGGGTGTGCGGCCGCGTCACCTCCGAGAAGCCGATCTCCTCGAACGCGGCGAACGCGTCTCGCTCCGGCTGCGAGGTGTGCGTCTTGCCCTCGAACAACGACGGGTCCCACACATCCTCGTCCGTCGGCGCGACGTTCCAGTCGCCGACCAGCGCGACCTGTGCGTTCGGGTCGTCGGCCAGCCACTTCGCGGCGTCGTCCCGGAGCGTCGCCAGCCACTCCAGCTTGTACGCGTAGTGCGGGTCCGTCAGCTCGCGGCCGTTCGGCACGTACAGGCTCCACACCCGCACCCCGCCGCACGTCGCGCCGATCGCGCGGGCCTCCACGACCGGCGTCGCGACGTCGAGGCTGTCGGGCACCTGCTTCGCGAAGCCGGGCTGGCCCTCGAAACCGACCTGCACGTCGTCGAGCCCGACCCGGGACACGACGGCAACACCGTTCCACTGGCTCAGTCCGATGTGCGCCACCTCGTAGCCGAGCTCGGTGAACCGCTCGGTCGGGAACTGGTCGTCCCGGCACTTGGTCTCCTGCATGGCGAGCACATCCGTGTCGGTGCGGACCAGCCAGTCCACGATCCGGTCCGTCCGGGCCCGGACGGAGTTCACGTTCCATGTCGCCAATCGCATGCCCGCAGCGTAGTGCGGCGCCCCGACAATCCCGGACACCCGCCCCGCCTGCGCCGCCCCGGTCACGGGCTGAACGTGGCTTTCGTTCGGTCTGACGAGCTGAACGCGGCCTTCAGCCAGTCGGGGTGCGGGGTGTACTTGCGGCTGAAGGTGGCTTTCATTCGGTCTGAGGAGCTGAAGGCGGCTTTCAGCCAATGGGGGGTGGCGGGCGTCTCGCCGTCAGCCGGTGGGGGCGGTGGCGTAGCGGTAGCGGTGGTGGTCGACGAGGCCGAGGGTTCGGTACAGGGCGATCGCGCCGTCGTTGTCTGCCTCGACCTGGACGTACGTGTGCGTGGCCCCGCGGTCGCGGCCCCAGCGGATCATCTCCGCGCAGATCAGCATCCCGAGCCCGCGGCGCCGGTGCGGCGGCGCCACCTCGACGGCGCTCAGCCCCACCCAGCGCCTGCCGTCCGGGGCCTCCGTCACCGCCGCACGCGCGATCGCGAGGACGCCGGTCTCGGGGCCGCCGAGCGCACCGAACGCGACCTGCCCCTCGCTCACCGCGGTGAGCACCGACGTGGCGGAGTCGGGAAGCGGCGCACCCCGGTAGTGGTACGTCGAGAGCCACTGCGGTTCCGGTTCGTCGGTCACCGTCACCATCGACTCCCCGTCGGGAAGCGTCAGGTTCGCGATGTCCGCGGCCATCACCTGCACCTCGGGGGAGCAGGACCACCCCGCGGGCGCGGCGCCGAGCCGATCCGGCAGCAGCAACGTCAGCGACCGGCCGCGGTCGGCGAACCAGGCCCGCAGGCGATCCAGGGTGTCGCCCGAGTGCAGGTCACCGAGACGCTGTGCGTTCCCGAGGGGTGCGGCCGCGTTTGCGCGGCGGGTGAACCCGTCGGCCGACCGGACCAGCCAGCCGTTGATCCACGCCTGCTCGGTGCCGGGCCAGCCGTCCGCCGCGGCGAGTTCGAGCGCGCGGATCTCCCGGGTCGCGACCGGGCGGGCGCCGAGGCCCTTGAGGGCGACGACCTGGTCCGGAGCCACCTGAACCACCCGGCCGTCCTGGGCCCGGACCACAACCACCGGCGACACGCTGACGAGTTCACCGATGATGTCGGTGAGGGGCTGCGGGTAGCCCGGCGGCAGCTTGTACCGCATGACGACGCGACTGCCCGGCCGCGGCGCCGGAGGAGTGCTCGCGGCGGCGCTCGGGGACGTGGTCGTGGCTGCGCTCGGGGCCGTGCCCGCGGTGGTCCGGACCGTGTCCGCCGGCACCTCCCGAGTGTCGGCCTCGGCGACGATCGGGCTCGCATCCTCGGTGACGACCGGGGTCATGCCCACGATCGTTGTCCACAGCGCTGCCGTCTCGGCAGTGGTGTCGCGTCGACGCCGGTGGTGCCTGCCGCCCGGCGACGGGGCATCAGTCATCGTGACCGAACGGGTCCTCGACGGTGCCGGGGGTCCAGTTCAGGCCGGGGACGCCCCAGCCGGACCGCTTGATCGCCTTCTTCGCGGCCCGCTTGTGCCGACCGATCAACACGTCGGTGTAGAGGAAGCCGTCGAGGTGGCCTACCTCGTGCTGCAGCATCCGGGCGAAGAAGCCCGTTCCCTCGATCGAGACGGGGTCGCCGTTCAGGTCGACGCCGGTGACCTTCGCCCAGTTCGCGCGTCCGGTCGGGAACTGCTCGCCCGGCACGGACAGGCAGCCCTCCTCGTCGTCGTCGGGGTCGGGCATGGTTTCCGGGATCTCGGACGTCTCGAGCACCGGGTTGATCACCTCGCCGCGTCGGCGGGTGCCGTTCTTCGGATCGGCGTCGTAGTCCGGGCAGTCGTAGACGAACAGGCGCAGCGCCACGCCGACCTGATTGCCGGCGAGGCCGACACCGTTCGCGGCGTCCATCGTGTCGTACATGTCGCCGACGAGTTCGGCGACCTCGGACAGGGGCTGCGTCACCGGTTGCGTCGGCTGGTGCAGTACCGGGTCGCCCACGATCACGATCGGAAGAATTGCCATGCGGCAAGAATAGTGGTGGCCGATGGGCCCATCGGGGACCGGTCGTGGTCGAGACGGCTCCGGCGTCCGCCGACTGCGTTGTGTATTACACCTGCGACGCGCCCGACCGGAACCCTGACCGCGGGTGGTCCCCGTGGTTCAATGATGCGGAAGTACAGGGTTGTAATTCGTTCGTCCCGGACGGTTGTGCCGGTCAGGGCGACGGGAGCGGCAGACCCGGCCGGGCTCGGGGCGGGTGCTCGACGTTGAGGAGTGAGATGGACGGCGCAGTCGCGCGTAGCCGGAATTCGCAGCCCACCGACCAGCAGGACGTCGACGAGGTCGGCGCGGACGGACTCACCCGTCGCGACCACGACATCCTGTCCTTCGAACGCCAGTGGTGGAAGTACGCGGGCGCGAAGGAAGACGCCATCAAGGAACTGTTCCAGATGTCGGCCACCCGCTACTACCAGGTGCTCAACGCCCTCGTGGACCGGCCGGAGGCGCTCGCCGCAGACCCCATGCTCGTCAAGCGGCTGCGTCGCCTGCGCGCGAGCAGGCAGAAGGCGCGCGCGGCGAGGCGCCTCGGATTCGACGTCACGTAAGGTCGACGCCGTGAGTACCCCGCAACAGGCACCGTCGGGACCCCCGCTCCGCGCTCTCGCGATGGTCCTGATCGCCCTGGCGATCGCGTTCGCCGGAATCGGCGCGATGAGTCTCTCCGGTTCGGGGTCAGACTCCCAGGCCGCCGACGTCGTGCCCAGCGTGGCTCCCGTGACGGCGGCCCCCAACGCGCCCGGTGCCTCGACACGTCCCACGACCACGACGCCGGCTCCCGCGACCACCGCCTCGCTGTCCGCGCAGGGGGCGTCCGCCACTGACGTCGACCGCTCGTCGGTCGCGGTGCGGGTGTTCAACAACAGCACCATCAGCGGGCTGGCCGCGGAGACCGCGAGCACCCTCGAGGCCGACGGGTGGACGATCGCGGAGACCGGCAACTACAACACCGGCAACGTCCCGAAGACGACCGTCTACTACTCCGCGACGTCCGCCACGGAGAAGAAGGCCGCGCAGGAGATCGCCGCGGAGCTCGGGATCACCGCCGAGCAGCGGTTCTCCGGCATCGCCTCGGCGTCGCCCGGCGTGATCGTCATCGTCACCTCGTCGTAGCACAGCTCACAACCCGATCAACTATGGGCCGTCGTAGACCACCGGCAGGTCGGTTCGAACGCCTGGCTATGATCAGTGCACTTCCAGCCCACCTCGAAGGAGCGGTTTGATGGCCTTGCTTACCCGACGCGATTCACAGACGACCCGGTCTGGCCGCGTGTCCCTGCGCGTCGTCGCCCCGATGGTTGCTCTCGCGGCCGCGGGTCTCACCGCGTGCAGCCCGCCGAATCAGGAGGCCAGCGACGTTCCCGGCACCACCCCCGCGGTGTGGACCGGAATGGCCGCACCCGCGGACCACGGCTCCGAGGGCCACGGCTCCGAGGGCGGCGAGGGCGCGACCAGTCGTCTCAACACCGTCCTGAAGGGTGCCGACGGCAAGGCCGCGGGCACCGCCACCTTCGTCGGCAACGGTGAGACCGTCGTCGTCACCGTCGCGGCGAACGGCCTCGAGCCGGGCTTCCACGGCCTGCACATCCACTCGGTCGGCGCGTGCGAAGGCGACTTCACGTCCGCGGGCGGGCACCTGCAGGTCGAGGGCCACACCGGGCATCCCGCGAGCGGCGACCTGCCGTCGCTGTTCGTCCGTGAGGACGGCACCGCGAACCTGACCACGACCACCGATGCGTTCACGGTCGAGGATCTGCAGAACCACAGCGAAGGCACCGCGATCGTCGTGCACGCCGGGGCGGACAACTTCGCCAACATCCCGACGCGCTACGCGCCCGCGCCCGACCAGGCCACGCTCGACACCGGCGACGCCGGCGCCCGCGTCGCCTGCGGTGTGATCAGGTAACAGCCGCGCGGGTTCATCGGACCCGAAAGCACCACGCGACGCCGCGACGATGACACCGGCCACAGGCCGGTTCCCCGTCGCGGCGTCGGCGTCTGTGCTGTGGTTGGATTTCGCTGTGGCAGTCCCCTTCGCCGGTTCCCCGCGGCCGACCATCGGTGTCGAATGGGAGGTCGCGCTGATCGACCCGATCACCCGCGACCTGTCCAACACGGCCGCCCAGGTTCTCTCCGCGGCGGACGAACTGGCGGACGGCGAGCAGCCGCGCCTGCACAAGGAGTTCCTGCGCAACACCGTCGAGCTCGTCACGGGGATCTGCGACACCACCGGCGAGGCGATGGACGACCTGCGCGAGACGATGACGGTGCTGCGGCGGGCCGCCGAGCGGGAGAACGTCGAGCTGATGTGCGCCGGCACCCACCCGTTCGCGCAGTGGTCGGCGCAGCAGGTCACCCGTAACCCGCACTACGACGAGATGATCAACCGCACCCAGTGGTGGGGCCGCCAGATGCTGATCTGGGGTGTGCACGTGCACGTCGGCGTCTCCTCCGCGGAGAAGGTATTCCCGATCATCAACGCGCTGCTCGTGAAGTATCCGCACCTGTTGGCACTGTCCGCGTCGTCGCCGATGTGGGCGGGCGTCGACACCGGTTACGCGAGCAACCGGGCGCTGATGTTCCAGCAGTTGCCGACGGCGGGTCTGCCGTTCCAGTTCGACACCTGGCAGCAGTTCGAAGGTTTCGTGCACGACCAGATGAAGACCGGTGTCATCGAACGGCTCGGCGCCCTGCACTGGGACATCCGTCCGGCACCCAAGTGGGGGACCGTCGAGGTCCGCGTGTGCGATGGCGTCTCCACGTGGGCCGAGTTGGAGGCGCTGGTCGCGCTGATCCACTGCCTGGTCGTGCACTTCGACCGGCGACTCGAGGCCGGCCTGGACCTGCCGGGGATGCCGCCGTGGCACGTTCAGGAGAACAAGTGGCGAGCGGCGCGCTACGGGCTGGACGCCGAGGTGATCCTCGACGCCGACAGCAACGAACGTCTCGTCACCGACGACCTGTACGACCTGCTCGAGGACCTGGCGCCCGTCGCGCGCGACCTCGGCTGCGAGCGCGAACTCGCC
>NZ_JBHUFB010000020.1:465701-593347 GCF_042681175.1 Rhodococcus gannanensis | reverse complement strand
GACGCGTCGCCGCGACCGGTCGCGGCGACCTCACCGGAGTCGTCGACGCCCTGGTCCGCGAACTGCGGGACTGACGCAGCGGATCCAACCGTCCAGTTCCGCGACCGCAGTCGTCAATCTGCTGTTCACGCACCCTTTACTATGTACGGGTGCTGATCGAGGACTCGCCGACCGCAACGCCGTGGCGGCGCCCGGGCGCAGGCCCGGTCATCGCGCTCGTCGCGGCTGTCGGCGTGGCCGTGGCGATGGTCCTGCTGCAGGTGGTGGCCGGTCGGTCGGGCTTCGAAGGCCCACTCGCCTCGCTCGCCCGCGACTTCGTCGGGACGCCCAAGTCGATGTCCGTGCCGTGGGCCGGTCTCGCGCTCGGACTCGTCGGACTCACCAACCGGCAACGGATAGTCGCCGTTGCCGCCGCCCTCGGAATCGACCTCGTCTTCCTCGGTGGGCGCCTCCTGACCGACGGCCCGTTCGCGATCGGAAACGGCCCGACCTGGGTGCTCACCGGGATCGCCGTCGTCGCCGCCTGGCGCTGGACCGGCGCGCAGCGCAGCAGCGCGCTGCTCGGCGCGGGACTCGGTGCGCTGCTCATCGCCGCCACGAAGATCGGCGACGTCTGGCTGCAGATCACCATCATGACCCGCCCCGCCGTCCTCGACGAGTACGTCGAGCTCGCCGACCGGGCCTTCGGTTCGCCGTCGTGGGTGATGGGACAGGTCGTCGACGCGCTCGGCCCCGCCGGATACGGCGTACTGCACTGGGTGTACATCGAACTGCCCGTCGCGGCGATCGCCGTCGCGCTCTACCAGCTCCGCAACGGCTGGCCGTCGCATCACCTGGTGCGGACGTTCCTCGCCATCGGACTGATCGGGCCCCTCTTCTACCTGGTGTTCCCGGTCGTCGGACCGGACTTCGCCTTCGGGACGGCGGGGCTGGGCGCCCAGCTCGGCGACTACTGGCCGACGGTGGTCCCGACCGGCACCGACCCGTCGGCGTTCGTCTTCGACAGCGACGCCCCGCGTAACTGCATGCCCAGCCTGCACACGGCGTGGGCGCTGTCGATCTTCGTGCACACCCGCCGCGGCCCGTGGTGGCTGCGCTGGGGTGGCGCGTTCTGGCTGGTGTGCACGCTGATGGCAACCCTCGGATTCGGCTACCACTACCTCGTCGACCTGATCGCCGGTGTGGTCCTGTGCCTGACCATCGAGTCGGCGCTGCGCGACCCCGAACGCGGCTGGGGCAGGTTCCGGATCCGCCTCGTCGTCGGCGGCGCGGTCGCGTTCGCGGCGCTGCTCGCGAGCTACCGCTACCTGGCCGGTCCGATCGCCGCGGTCCCTGTCGTGTCGGTGCCGCTGATCCTCGGGGTGGCGGGCGCGGTCGTCCTTGCCTTCTACGCCACCTTCTTCGCCACGCCCGATTCGATTCTCGGCCGGTGGGGTGGACGGGTTCGTGAGGAAGCGCCCGCCGCCGCTGTCGCGTGACGTCACGCCCCGGTTCGGTCCGGCGACCCCCTCGCGCCAAGAGGTAAGGCTGTACTAACCTTCCCCTCGTCACGAGGACTGTATCGGCGATGCGGCGGCGGTGAGCCCCCGTAAGCGGCGGGGATCGGAGGGGGTCGATGGCGTCTCGCGGCTTCGGTGGGGCGGTCATGCGCGCGTATGGCATCCGCAACCACGCGGCGACGGTACTGCGGACGGCAGCGGTCACGGAACACTGCGTCCGGGTTCACTTTCACTCGGAGACAGTGTTCTCCGACGTCGTGTTCGGCCCGACCAGCTGGATCAGAGGCTGGTTCCCGGACGGCGAAGGCAAAGAGCACCAACGTGCATACACCTTCGCCGAGGGTGACCCGGAGGCCGGGGACTTCGCGATCGACTTCGTTCTCCACGAACCGGCCGGCCCGGCGTCGCGGTGGGCGAGGGCGGCCGAGCCCGGAGACGTCATCGAGATGATGTCGGCGAGTTCGGTTCCCTTCGACGTGCCCGAGGCCGTGCCCGCGGGCTACCTGCTGATCGGTGACTCGGCGTCGATCCCTGCGATACGGACGATGCTCGAGACGATCCCGGTGCAGGTCCCGGTCGAGCTTTACCTCGAACAGCACGACCCCGCCGACCGCGATCTCCCGCTGGTCGCGCATCCACGGCTGCGTATCCACTGGGTCTCCCGTACGGGGCCCACGTCGATGGCGACGGCGCTGGAGTCACGAGACTGGTCGAACTGGTATGTCTGGGCGGGTCCCGAGCAGGGGAGTCTCAAGGAACTCCGGAAGCGTCTCAAGGAATTCGGATTCCCCAAGACCGAAACGCATCTGCTCGCCTATTGGTCGCAGGGCAAGGCGATGGGTAAGGAGCGCGCTCCCGACACCGCACTGCCCGTCGTCGAGACCATCGAGTCCGTCCGCGACGAGGCTCCCCTCACCCGCACCGACACAGAGCTGGACGCCGGTGTCGCCGCCGTCGACGAGACGACGGGCGGAACCTGGCGCGCCGCGGGGGCGGGTCGCCTGCTCGCGCCACTGAAGGGCACCCTGATCGCGGCGGGAGTACTGCAGGCGATCGTCACGCTGATCCAGTTGGCGCCGTACGTGTTGCTCGTCGAGCTGGGCAGGCGCCTACTCGACGGGGCGGAAACATCGGCGCTGTGGTCGGTGGGCATCACCGCACTCCTGTTGCTCGGCGTCGGTGCCCTGCTCGAGACCGCCCTGCAGTTCTGGTTGCATCACGTCGACGGCCGGTTCTCCCGCGACCTCAGGCACCGCCTGCTGACGAAACTCGCTCGCCTGCCGCTCGGCTGGTTCGCGCAGCGCAACGCGGGCAGCATCAAGACTCTCGTACAGGACAACACCCTCGCACTGCACTACCTGGTGACCCACGCGGTGCTCGACGCGACGGCCGCGGTCGTCGCCCCGGTGGCGGTGCTCGTCTACCTGTTCGTGGTCGATTGGCGCATCGCGTTGTTCCTCCTCGTGCCGGTGCTCTGGTACGCCGTGGCGATGGCCCGGATGATGGTGCAGTCCGGTGCAAAGGTCGCGCTCGCGCAGACCTGGGCCGAACGCATGAACGGTGAAGCGGCGGCATATCTGGAAGCGCAGCCGGTGATCCGGACATTCGGCGGCGTCATGGCGTCGAGATTCCGGCGCAATCTCGACGGATACCTCTCCTTCCTCGACGACTGGCAGCGGCCCTTCACCGGCGCCAAGACGGTGATGGACCTGGTGACCCGGTCCACGACCTTCCTGTGGCTGATCGCCGCGGTCGGAACGCTGTTCGTCGTGTGGGGCTGGGCGCAGCCGGTCGATCTGTTGCCGTTCCTGTTGCTGGGCACCACCTTCGGGGTCCGGCTCATGGGGATCGGATACGGCCTGCAGGGACTGCGGTCCGGAATGGTCGCCGCCCGCGACATCCAGGACGTGCTCGAGGCACCGGAACTCGAGGAGCGGCCCGCGGACGATGTCGCCGGGGAAGCGCCGCACGAGGTGGTGTTCGATCGGGTGACCTTCGGCTACCGCCCCGACGTTCCGGTGCTCCGCGACATCTCGCTGGACCTGCGTCCAGGGACGGTGACGGCGCTCGTCGGGCCGTCGGGGTCCGGAAAGTCCACGCTCGCAGCCCTCCTCGCCAGGTTCCACGATGTCGACTCGGGATCGATCCGCATCGGTGGCCGCGACATTCGTGCGATGGGATCGGACGAGCTGTATCGCCACCTCGGATTCGTGCTGCAGCAGACGCAGCTCGTCCAGGGCACCGTCGCCGAGAACATCGCCCTCGCCGACCCCGGCGCCACGTGGGATCGGGTGATCGCGGCGGCGCGTGCGGCGAACATCGACGAACGAATCGGCCGGATGCCGGACGGCTACGACACCCGGCTCGGCCCGGATGCCGCCCTGTCCGGGGGCGAGCGGCAGCGGCTCACCGTCGCGCGGGCACTGCTGGCCGACGCGCCGGTCCTCGTCCTGGACGAGGCCACCGCATTCGCCGATCCCGAATCGGAGTACCAGGTGCAGGAGAGTTTGAGTCGTCTCGCCCGGGATCGGACGGTCCTGGTCATCGCGCATCGGTTGCACACGGTGGTCGACGCCGACCGGATCGTGGTCCTCGACGGTGGCCGGATCGTCGAGCAGGGCACCCACTCCGAGTTGTATGCCGCGGATGGTCGGTATCGGGAGTTGTGGGATTCGGCAGGCGAGGGTGACCGCGTCGCAAGTGGAGGTACTCGATGATCCGCACGCTGCTCGCGCTCCTGCCGGACCAGTACCGCTCGGGGGTCAACCGATTCGCCGCTTCGGCGGTGTTGTCCGTGCTGCTGCGCGCAGTCGGGGTGGTGATGCTCGTTCCGCTGATCTCCGGACTCGTCGACGGCAACCACGCCGCGGCGCTCGCCTGGATGGGCGGACTGACCGCGGTCACCGTGGCAGGCTGGGTGGTCGACTACGCGGCGTCCAAGCAGGGCTACGTCCTCGGCTTCGGGCTGCTCGACACCGCCCAGCGGTCGGTGGCGGAGCGGCTCACGCGTATCAGGCTGACCTGGTTCACCGCCGACAACACCGCCACGGCCCGACAGGCGATCGCCGCGACCGGACCGGATCTGGTCGGCGTGGTCGTCTACCTGATGGTCCCGATGATCACGGCCTTCCTGCTCCCGGCCGCGATCGGCCTCACTCTGTTCGGCGTCGCATGGCAACTGGCGGTGGTCGCGTTGCTCGGTGTGCCGCTGCTCGCGGCAGCGCTGTGGTCGAGCAGCGCCATGAGCAGAGGCGCCGACGAGGTCGCCGCCGAAGCGAACTCCGAGTTCACCGAACGGATCGTCGAGTTCGCGCGAACCCAACCGGCGCTCCGGGTCGCCCGTCGGGCCGAGCCCGCACGAAGCGCAGTGGGTGAGGCGCTCGCCCGGCAGCACGGTGCCACGGGCAGGCTGCTGCTCATGCAGATCCCCGGCAGGATCGTGTTCGGCATCGCGGGGCAGATCGCACTGTTCGCCTTCGTCGGAGTCGCGGCCTGGCTGACGGTGCGCGGTGACCTGTCGGTCGCGGAGGCGGTGGCGCTGATCGTCGTCGCGGTCCGCTTCCTCGAGCCGTTCACGGCGATCAGCGAACTGTCCGGTGGGCTGGAGACGGCGCGGACCACGCTCGCGCGGATCCGCACCGTCCTCGACTCCCCGACCGAGCACGAGGGCGCCGGGTCGGCGCCCGCGGAACTGCGCCCCCCGCGCATCGAGTTCGAGGCCGTCACCTACGACTACGGCGATCCCACGAACCCCGTACTCGACGGCCTGGACCTGGTACTCGAACCCGGTTCGACGACCGCGATCATCGGTCCGTCGGGCTCGGGTAAGAGCACGGTCCTCGGTCTGATCGCCGGCCTGTACTCGCCCACCGGCGGGCGGATTCTGTTCGACGGGATCGACGCCGCGACGCTGGACCACGAGGCCCGATCGAGGCTGGCGAGCATGGTGTTCCAGCAGCCCTACCTCATGGAGGGGAGCATCGCCGAGAACGTCCTCGCGGGGTACCCGGATGCGTCCGCGGAACGGGTGCAGGAGGTGTCGCGCCTCGCTCGCGTCGACGAGATCACCGCACGGTTACCGCGCGGCGCCGAGACGGAGGTCGGGGAGGGCGGCGGTGCGCTGTCCGGCGGCGAACGTCAACGAGTGAGCATTGCCCGGGCGCTGCTCAAGCCGGCACCCGTCCTGCTGATCGACGAGGCAACCAGTGCCCTCGACAACGAGAACGAGCGCGCCGTCGTCGATGCCCTCTCCTCCGACAGCGCCCCGCGCACCCGCGTGATCGTCGCTCACCGTCAGGCGGGGATCCGTCACGTCGACCGCGTCGTCGTGCTCGAGTTCGGCCGGGTCATCGAGTCCGGCACACCGGACGAGCTGATCGCGGCGGGTGGCCGGTTCGCGACGTTCTGGGAACATCAGGGCGCGATCGCGGGCTGGAAGCTGACCGACGCGGTGGACTGAGGTCGGCGGCTCAGCGTTCGTGCTCGCGGTCCAGGTCGCCGACGACGCCCAGCCCGTCCCGCCCCCGCTGCTCGCGGTAGGCGACCCGGCCGACGGTGTGCGCGATCACCGGGGCGGTGAGCAGGGTGAACAGTCCGACGAGGACGAGCATCCAGATGTCGACGTTGCCGCGCAGCCGGATCACGCAGCCGGCGAGCACCAGGACCAGGCCGATCACCTGGGGTTTCGTGGCCGGGTGCATGCGGGACAGGGTGTCGCCGAAGCGCACGATGCCGATCGCGGCGGTCATCGCGAGCAGCGCGCCCAGCAGGATCGCGGTCGCGGCGACGACATCGAGGACGGTGCTCATTGGTCGTCCCGTACTCGGAATCGGGCCACGGACACCGAGCCGATGAACCCGACGAGGGACAGTGCGACGATGGCGGGAACGAGCGTGGTGTCCATGCTGTAGGCAGCCCACAGTGCGAGGCCGCAGATGGACACCGCCACGAGGGTGTCCATGGCGACGAGCCGGTCCAGGGTGTCGGGTCCGTCGAGCAGTCGGTACGCGGTGAGCACCGCGGCGATCGACATCATCACCCCGGCGATCACGATCACGGTCGTCATGACGGTTCCTTTCGGGGGGTGTCGACGGTGTCGGGGGCCCATTCGGCGGGCCGCTCGAACGCCTCGATGAACAGCCGCTCGAGCCTGCGCACCGTGCGGTGGAACTGGTGCACGGCCTTGTCGGTGCCGAGATCGAGGACGTGCACGTACACGGTCCGCTTCACCTGGTCGACCTCGAGAACGAGTGTGCCCGGGATCAGGTTGAGCACGTCGACGCAGAGCGTCAGGACGAGGTCTGACTTGATGGCGAGCCGGCAGCGCAGCACGCCGGTCACCGGTGGAGGGCCGGGGCGAACGGAGAGCCAGGCCACCTGCACGCTCGACTGCGCGGCGTACCAGAGGCTCACACCGATCAGCTTCACGATCGACCACACGTGGATCCGGCCACCGACGGGAACGCGGGGCAGTGGCAGCAGAACGGTGATCAGGATCGCCACGAGCAGGCCACCGACGATGTTGGCGACCGAGACGTTGCCCCACAGCAGGACCCACACGAAGACCAGCCAGGTCAGCGTGCCGATCCTCAGTACCGTCGCGCGGCTCACCGGTCACCTCCCGTCGCGGTGGCCTGCTCGGTGCTCTCGGCGGGCGGCCCGGAGTTTCCCGCGGGTTGCTCGGAGTAGTTCGGCCCGAGGACGGCGTCGATGTAGATGGACCGGTCCTGCAGGTCGGTCGCGGCCCGGTCGGTGACCGCGATGATCTGGCCCGCGAACACCGTCAAGGCGATTCCGACAGCGACGAGTGCGAACGTCGGCACCAGCATCAGTGCGGGCATCTTGCCGACGTCCTCGCGGTCGACATAGGCGATGTCCGCTTCGGACTCGTCGATGAGCGCGGACGGGCTGATGTCGGCGAGATCCCCTTCGGGGGCGTCGGCGCGGGCCCGCCAGAACGCCTTCGTCCACACGCGGGCGACGACGTAGAGGGTCAGCAGGCTGGTGATCGTGCCGCCTGCGACGAGCACCCACGACAGCACGCTGGGATGAGCGGCACCCGCCTGCAGCAGCGCGATCTTCCCGATGAACCCGGAGAACGGCGGGATGCCGCCCAGGTTCAGCGCCGGAACGAGGAACACGATCGCGAGCACAGGGCTGGCGGCGGCGAGACCGCCGAGACGACGAAGCGACGACGACCCGGCCTGACGCTCGATCAAACCCACGACGAGAAACAGGGTGGTCTGAACGATGATGTGGTGGGCGACGTAGTAGATCGCGCCGGACAGGCCCTGTTGGGTGGACAGCGCGATGCCGAAGACCATGTAGCCGATGTGGCTGACGAGGGTGAACGACAGCAGACGTTTGATGTCGGACTGTGCGATGGCACCGAGAATGCCGATGATCATGGTCAGCAGGCCGCAGACCAGCAGCACGTCGTCGAGCTCGCCCTGGGGAAACAGCAGGGTGTGGGCCCGGATGATCGCGTACACACCGACCTTCGTGAGCAGGCCCGCGAACACAGCGGTCACCGGCGCGGGCGCTGTCGGGTAGGAGTCGGGCAGCCACGTCGACAGCGGGAAGACGGCCGCCTTGATGCCGAACGCGACGAGCAGGACGCCGTAGATCGCCATCCTCGTGCCGTTGGGGACGTCGTCCAGCCGCAAGGCCATCTGCGCCATGTTCAGCGTGCCGGTGGCGCCGTAGGCAAGAGCGATGCCGATCAGGAAGATCAGCGACGACACCATCGACACCATCACGTACGAGACACCTGCACGGACACGGTCGGCGCTCCCGCCGAGCGTGAGCAACACGAACGATGCCGCCAGCAGCACCTCGAACCCGACGAACAGGTTGAACAGGTCGCCGGCGAGGAACGCGTTCGAAATGCCCGCGGCCAGTGCCAGGTAGGTGGGCAGGAAGATCGACACCGGCTGCCGCTCGTTGCCGTCGTGAATACCCTGTCCGACTGCGAACCCCATGACGGCGAGCAGGACGACGTACGAGACGACCAGCATGATCGCCGACAGCCGGTCGACGACGAGGGTGATGCCGATCGGCGACTCCCAGCCTCCGACCTGCAACGACGAGATGCCGTCCCGGTCGGCGAGGTACAGCAGCACGACCGACACGGTCAGCCCGGCGGCGAGCGCGGCGATGGTCACAGCGCGCTGGAACCGGGGTCGGCGGCCACCGACCAGGGTGACGGCGGCGGCGAGCATCGGGATGAGCACCGGCAGTGGCGTCAGCGTCTGCACGAGATCGGGGGACAGCGTCATCGACGGTCACCGCCGGGTGCGGTCGGTGCGCCCTTGCCGGGTTCGGTGTCTCCGGGCTCGGCGTCGCCGTGGTCGTCGAATTCGTCGAAGTCGCCTTCGCGCAGGTCCTCGTACACCTCGAGTTCCTCGAGGTTGGTGAGTTGTTCGAGTGGGATCGGGTTGCCCTTGTCGTCGAAGGCGTCACCGCTGAACGTGGAGTCGCCGGTGATCGGATCGTCGGAACGGTCGTGGTCCGGCGCCTCCGCCGGACTGCGGAGCCGCTTGACCTTGGTGTCCTCGGGGTCGTCCTCGACGGCGTCCTGGGTGTTGATCTTGTACGACCGGTAGGCGAGTGCCATCACGAACGCGGCGATGCCCATCGTGATGACGATCGCGGTCAGGATCATCGCCTGCGCGAGGGGATCGGACATCGAGTCGTACACGTCGTTGGTGCGACCGACGATCGGGGCGCTGCCGGGTGGTCCGCCGGAGGACAGGATCAGCAGGTTCACCCCGTTGCCGAACAGCAGCAGACCCAGCAGCATCTTCGTGATCGAACGCTCCAGCAGCAGGTACACGCCGCAGGAGATGAGGATGCCGATGACGAGGAGGAATCCGAGGTTCACGCTCATCGGGCCACCCCCTGGGTTCCGGTGGGAGCGTTCTCGACCTCGGCGTCCAGGCGAGCGCCGAGGCTACGCAGGACGTCGAGCACCAGACCGACCACGATGAGGTAGACGCCCAGGTCGAAGAAGAGCGCCGTCACGAGTTTGATGTCGCCGAGCAACGGCAGCGTCAGCTCGATCGTCGCGGACGACAGCACGGGTGCGCCGAGGAACAGCGACGTCAGAGCGGTGCCCGCAGCGAAGATCAGCCCGAGGCCGAGGATCTTGCCCGCGTCGATCGGGACGGTCTCGCCGAGCTCGTACCGCCCGCCCGCGAGATAACGGAGCACCAGCGCCAGTCCCGCGGTCAGGCCGCCCGCGAACCCGCCGCCGGGGGCGTTGTGGCCGGAGAAGAAGAAGTACACCGACAGCACCATCATCGTCGGGAACACCATCCGGGTGGTGACCTCGAGGATCAGCGACCGGTGCCGCGGGTCGATCAGGTCGCCACCGAGCAGCCACGTGGTCTCCGGCGTCGGAGCGAAGGACGGGGCGTCCGACACCCGGGGTGCGGTGCCGAACCGACGATTGCGGAATACCAGCGACGCGACACCGGTCGCCGCGACGAGCAGCACCGAGATCTCGCCGAGGGTGTCCCAGGCTCGGATGTCGACGAGCAGCACGTTGACGACGTTCTTGCCGTTGCCGATGTGATAGGCGAGGTCGGGCATGTGCACGGAGATCGGCTCGGCGGAACGCGCGCTGATCGCGAATGCGCCGAGCGCGGTGACGGCGGCACCGACCGCGACGCCGAGCGCGGCGCGTGCAGGCTTGAAACCGGCGGACTGGCGTTCGTCGATCTCGGCGGGCAGTTTGCGCAGCACCAGCACGAAGATCACCAGGGTCAGCGTCTCGACGAGGAACTGCGTCAGCGCGAGGTCGGGGGCGCCGTCGAGCGCGAAGATGACGCCGCAGCCGTAGCCGGTGACGCCGACGAGGATCACCGAGGCGAGACGGTTGCGCATGACGGTCGCTGCGAGCGCCGCCGCGATCATGATGAGCCCGACCGCGAACTGGATCGGTGACTCCCACAGTCGCAGGTCCACCGGGGCGTCGGTGCCGAGGACCAGCAGAATCGTGGGCAGCAGGACCAGCGTGAGAAGGATCGTCGCCTGGGTCAGGGGCAGTGAACCGCGCTGGGTGGTGCCGGTCAGCCGGATGGACAGGGTGTCCATGCCGCGGAGGGTGGCGTCGTAGATGCGTTCCGCGTTGCCGAGCGGGGCGTGCTCGAACCGGAGCCGGCTGATCCGGCGGTGCGCGAGGTACACCGCGACACCACCGACGATCACCAGCACCGTCAGCCACAGGGCGAGCCCGAAGCCGTGCCACAGTCCCAGGTGGTAGTCCTGCGGTCCGGGCAGGCTGTCCGCGTACGCGGCGAGCAGGGTGTCCATGACCGGTGAGATCAGTCCGGCGACCAGGCCTGCCGCCGCCAGCAGCGCGGGCACGGCCAGGAACAGCGTCCCGATCGGGTGCATGTTCTGCACGGCCGCGCTGGGGTTCGTGAGCTGCTTGCGTCCGAACGCCCCCCACACGAACCGGATGCTGTACGCGACCGTGAGGATCGAGCCGGCGACGATGCCGACGAGTTCGAGTGTGCGGACCGTCGGGTTCAGCACCGACGCCGTCGCGATCGCTTCCAGCGCTCCTTCCTTGCCGACGAACCCGAAGAACGGTGGCAGTCCGGCCATACTCGCGGCGGCGGCGATGGCGACGATGCACAGGACCGGGGCAGCGGAGCCGAGATGCGCGAGCTTGCGGATGTCGCGGGTGCCGGTGGTGTGGTCGACGATGCCGACGACCATGAACAACGCGGCCTTGAACATCGCGTGCGCGACGACGAGCGCGATGCCGGCGAGCGCGGCGTCGCGGGTTCCGGTGCCGACCAGCACGGTCAGGAATCCGAGCTGGCTGACGGTGCCGAACGCGAGGATCAGTTTGAGGTCGAAGGCGCGCATCGCGCGCCAGCCGCCGAGCAGCATCGTGCCGAGGCCGAGTGTCAGTACCGTCGCGCGCCACGGCCCGGAGTCGGCGAAACCGGGCGCGAGACGGGCGATGAGGTAGATGCCGGCCTTCACCATCGCGGCGGCGTGCAGGTAGGCGCTGACCGGGGTCGGGGCGGCCATCGCGCCGGGAAGCCAGAAGTGCATCGGGATGATCGCGGACTTCGACAGCGCGCCGGTGAGGACGAGGACGACACCGACGCCTGCGAGCCAGCCGCCCGGCGGATTCTCCAGCAGCACGGACAGTTGGTAACTGCCGCCGACCTGCCCGAGGATGATGAATCCGACGAGCATCGCCAGGCCGCCCGCGGTCGTCACCAGCAGCGCCTGGGTGGCGGCTCGACGGCTCGACGCGCGTTCGGCGTAGTGGCCGACGAGCAGGAACGACAGGACCGTCGTCAACTCCCAGAACGTGTACAGGATGAGCATGTTGTCGCTGGTGACCAGTCCGAACATGGCTCCGGAGAAGGCGACCATCTCGGCGGCGAAGATGCCGAGTCGGGTGTCGCCGTCCTGGAAGTAGCGGGCGCAGTAGATCAGGACGAGGGTGCCGATGCCGAGGATCAACGCGGACATGATCGCGGCGAGCGAGTCGAACCGCATGTCGATGTTCATCGACACCCCGGGAGCCCACGTGATGTGCAGGGACTGCTCGGTGTTCCAGTTCGCGATCACCCACACCAGGGATGCGGCGGGGACCAGCGACAGTGGCAGAAATGCGTTGCGGCCCATTGTTCGCACGACAGCGGGCGCCAGAACGGCGGCGAGAGCGTGTGCGAACAATATTGCGAGCAAGGGCACTCCGTCGGTGTCGTGGGCGGGGTGTCGATACGCCCGGGAGTATCCGGACGCCTGACGTCCAGTTTAGGGGATACGAACTTTTCGGCCGCAGGCGGCCTCCGGCCCTGTGCGCACTTTTGGTAGTTGGAGCTGCCGAATCCGCGCACAGGCTGGGGCACCTCCCGCTTGCGGGGGACTGGCCGCTTACCCTTGGCGAATGGTCGAGATCAGGACCGTCGCACTGGCCCACGTCAAGGACCGCCGGATGTTGCAGGCCCGGTCCGTCGGCAAGTCCGCCTTCTACATGGCGGGCGGCAAGATCGACCCGGGGGAGACGCCGGAACAGGCCCTGCACAGGGAGATTCGCGAGGAACTCGACGTCGGCATCGTCGACGGCACCCTCGAGACACTCGGGGTGTTCGAGGCCGAGGCGTTCGGTCATCCGCCGGGCACCCGGCTGCACATGACCTGTTACGTCGCCACGCTCACCGCGGAGCCCGTCGCGACGAGCGAGATCGCGGAGCTGCGCTACTTCACCGTCGACGAGTACGCGTCGATGCCGGAGTCGGCGCCCGGATCCCGGCTGGTGTTCGAGCACCTTCAGCAGCTCGGTGTCGTGGACTGAGCGGGCGATGATCTTCACCGCAGCGTCCCTCGACGGCATCGCCGCCGGCACCGTCACGCTCGCGTTCCGCCGCTGGGACCGGCCGCGGGTCCGGCCTGGTGGACGGCAGCGGACCGCGATCGGGGTGATCGCGTTCGACGCCGTGGACGAGATCGACGCCGCCGACGTCACCGACGAGGACGCGCGCGCCGCCGGGTTCGAGGACGCCGCGACGATGCTGAGGTTCGTGGACCGCAAGGCGCACGGTCCGCAGCTGTACCGGATCGCGCTGCGTGCCGCGGGCCCCGATCCGCGTGCGGTGCTGCGCGCGGATGCCGACCTCTCCGACGACGACGTCGCCGGGCTGCGGCGACGGCTCGCGCGGATGGATGCCAGCGGTGCGTGGACCGAGGCGACGCTGCGACTGATCGCCGCCCGACCTGCGGTGGTGTCGACGGAGCTGGCTCCGGAGGTGGGGATGGACCGGCCCACGTTCAAGCTGAAGGTCCGAAGGCTCAAGGAACTGGGCCTGACCGAGAGCCTCGACGTCGGCTACCGGATCAGTCCCCGTGGTCGGGCACTGCTGGACCGCTGGGACACGATCCCGTGAAAATGTGACTGCACACACACATAGCGGCCCCATGGGGCAGGTCCGGTCGCTAGGGTGACTGGTTGTGACTTCAACGGGATTCTCGCGACGCGGAGTGCTCAAGGGTGCCGCGCTGGGACTGGGCGCCGCCGCGCTCGGGTCGTTCGCCGCCGCCCCCACCGCGTCCGCGCAGGGCCGCACAGCACTCGTGATCGGCAGCGGTTTCGGTGGCGCCGTCGCGGCACTGCGGCTCGGGCAGGCCGGTTACCAGACGACGGTGCTCGAGCGGGGAAGGCGCTGGGACATCGACCCCGGCGGCAACACCTTCGCCACCTTCGACGCGCCGGACGGCCGTGCCGCGTGGTTCTCCACCAAGCCTCCGATCAACCCGCTCACCCAGTTCCAGCCGATCCCGAAGTACGCGGGCGTCGTCGAGGAGATCAAGGGAAACGGCATCACCACCGTGCACGGCGCCGGCGTCGGCGGCGGCTCGCTGGTGTTCGGTGCGTACTCGGTGCAGCCGCGTCGCCGTGACTTCGAGTACGCGTTCCCGACCTCGATCGACTACTCCGAGATGGAGCGCGTGTACTTCCCGCGGGCGAAGAAGGAACTCGGCACGTCGCCGCTGCCCACCGACCTGCTCGCCCGCCCCGAGTACCAGGGCGCCCGGTCGTGGCTCGCCGACCTCGCGGACTACGGCACCGAACCGGTCTACAACGACTTCTGCGTCGACTGGGACCTGGTCCGCGCCGAGTTCGCAGGCACCAAGCGCAAGTCCATCGCCATCGCCGAGGGTCCGTACGGCATCAACTCGGGCGCGAAGAACAGCGTCGACCACAATTATCTGCCGCGCGCCGAGGCGACCGGCAACGTCACCGTGGTGCCGCTGCACGAGGCGGTCCGCATCCGGGAACGGGGCGACCGCAAGGGCTTCGAGGTCACCGCCCGTGAGATCGACGTCGACGGCAACGAACTCGCCACCCACACCTTCACCGCGGACGTCCTGTTCCTAGCCGCCGGCTCGTACCACACCACGGAACTGCTGGTCACCGCCCGCGCGACCGGGACGCTGCCGCGACTGAGTCCCGAGGTCGGGCAGGGCTTCGGCAACAACGGCGACTTCCTCACCACCCGCGTGCTCAACCGCCACGACTACGGCCCGGTGCAGGCCGGTCCCGGTATCGCGCTGATGTACGACGACGAGGATCCCGCGGGCTCGGTGTCGATGTCGTGGCAGGCGGCGCCGCTTCCGGCGCTCGCGAGCGGCAGCACCACCACGCACCTCATCCAGGCGTTCACGAATGAGCGTGGCTCGATCGACTGGAACCCGGCGACCGGGCGGGTGGAGTTGAACTACCCGCACCCGGAGGGCGGCGAGCTCGACCAGCAGGGCATGCGCTTCGCCGGGAAGTTCCACGACCGGGCGAGCGTCCGGCACGGGTTTCCGGCCAACGGCACCCCGGTCTACTCGCGGGCCATCGGGTTCGGCAGTGCGTCGACGTACCACGGTCTGGGCGGCGTCGTCATGGGCAAGGCGGCCACCGACGACGGCCGCGTGCACGGCTACGACAACTTGTACGTCGTCGACGGTGCGCTGATCCCGGGCGCGGTCGGTCTGGTCAATCCGTCGCTGACCATCACCGCCGTCGCGGAACGCTGCATGGACCGCTTCCTCGCGCGAAACTAGCCCGTCCCGCCCACCGGCTGAACGTGGCGTTCGTGCGGACCAGCGAGATGAATGTGGCTTTCAGCCGATACGGGCCGTGGCTGAAAGTGGCTTTCACG
Organism: Rhodococcus gannanensis; assembly: GCF_042681175.1. Classification (NCBI taxonomy): domain Bacteria; kingdom Bacillati; phylum Actinomycetota; class Actinomycetes; order Mycobacteriales; family Nocardiaceae; genus Rhodococcus; species Rhodococcus gannanensis. Next base: position 578,166 of record NZ_JBHUFB010000020.1, on the reverse strand, counting down.
CGGATCAGCGAGATGAAGGTGGCGTTCAGCCATTGGGTTGGGTGACCCGAGAGCTGGTATCCGACAGGACCCCGTGACCCGGACTCGGGTCACGGGGTCCTGTCGGCTGTCCGTCAGTGCGCGGCGACGAGCACTTCGCCCTCGGACTCGGGCAGCTTTCCGGCGGGGAGCAGGAACACCGAGACGATCGCGCCGCCGACGAAGATGGCGGCCGCCCACCAGAAGGTGGTGGTGTAGCTCGCGACCGCGGCCAGTGCCGGGGTCTGCGGTCCCGCCGCGTGGCCCGCGACGTAGTCCGCGGCGGCGGTCGCGGCGACGGTGCTGAGCAGTGCGGTGCCGATGGATCCGCCGACCTGCTGCATCGTGTTCACCGTGGCGGAGGCGACGCCGGCGTCGTCGGGGTCGACTCCGGTGATCGCACCCTGCATGCCGGGTGCGAACACCATCCCCATGCCGAGGCCGAGCAGGACCAGTCCGGGGAGGATGTGCGGTGCGTAGCTGCTGTCGATCTCCAACTGTGCCAGGACGGCGAGACCGGCCGCGCCGAGCAGCAGACCACCGGTGATCAGCGGACGCGGACCGAACCGCGGCAGCAGCACCCCCGTCGAGGTGGTCGCCGAGATCACCATGCCCGCGACCATCGGCAGGAACGCGACGCCCGTGACGATCGGGGAGTACATCAGGATCGTCTGCAGGTAGAAGGTCAGGAACAGGAACACCGCGAACATGCCGGACCCGGTGAGGAACATCGCCAGGTACGAGCCGCCGCGGATGCGGTCGAGGACGATGCGCAGCGGCAGCAGCGGGTGTGCGACGCGGGTCTCGATCACGACGAACACCGCGAGCAGCACGCCGCCGGCGACGAGCCAGGCGATGGTGGCGGGGTTCGACCAGCCGTGCGACTCGGCGTGCGAGAACCCGTAGACGATGCTGAACAGCGCCGCGGAGACGCTGACGGTGCCGGGGATGTCGAGCTTCGGCCGATGCTCGGCGCGGTGCGCGGCCATCAAGGTCAGGGCGCCGACGAGCGCAACTGCCGCGAAGGCCAGGTTCACGAAGAACGTCCAGCGCCACGACGTCCACTCGGTGAGCGCGCCGCCGAGCAGTAGGCCGATCGCGCCGCCGGCGCCTGCGACGGCACCGAAGATGCCGAACGCCCGGGCTCGTTCCTCGGGTCGCGTGAAGGTGGTCGCGAGCAGCGACAGTGCCGCGGGTGCGAGCAGCGCGGCGAAAACGCCCTGGCCGGCGCGAGCGGCGACCAGCATCGGGAAGTTGACGGCGGCGCCGCCGATCGCGGACATCGCGGCGAAGCCGACGAGGCCGATGACGAAGGTGTTGCGACGGCCGAAGAGGTCGCTGAGCCGGCCGCCGAGCAGCAGCAGACTGCCGAACGCGAGCGCGTAGGCGGTGACCACCCACTGCCGGTCGGCGTCGGAGAACTCGAGCGCGCGCTGTGCGGCGGGGAGCGCGATGTTCACGATGGTCGCGTCGAGGACGACCATGAGCTGCGCCAGGGCGATGACCGCGAGGACGAGCCAGCGCAGCCGGTGCTCCCTCTCGGACGAGTCGTGACCGGCGTCGGGCCGGTCGAGTGTGGTGGTTGTCATGGAAGTGCCCCCTCGATGTGGCATGACGTGACGGGCTTCGAAAGAACTGGAGGAGTAAGCTCCACTTAGGTAACCGTACGCCTATGTGGAGGAGTTGTCTCCGCTTAGTTTTCAGCGTCGTGTCGGATCCATCCGGATTTGTCCGTTTTCCGGTCCGGATTCGCCGCGAAACGGGAGATGCGAGAATGAGTTTCGTGAGCACTGTCACAGGGGGACGCCCGCTGCGCGCCGACGCCGAGCGCAACCGGCGCAAGATCCTCGCCGCCGCCGCCGAGCTGTTCGCCCTGCGGGGCATCGACATCACCCTCGACGACGTCGCCAAGCAGGCGAAGGTCGGTGTCGGCACCGTCTACCGGCGGTTCTCCTGCAAGCAGGAACTCGTCGACGGCGTCTTCGAGCAGCACATGGCCGACATGGAGGCCGGTGCAGCTGACGCACTCGAGGTCGACGATCCGTGGCAGGGCCTCGCGAACTTCATCGCATTCACCTGCGAGGAGATGGCCAAGAACCGCGGGCTCGGTGAGGTGTTCTTCGGCTGCGACGAGGGCCGCGAGCAGATCGCCTGCGTCCGCGAACGCGTCGAACCGCTCGTCGGCAAGCTCCTCGCCCGCGCCCAGGACGCCGGGGTGGTGCGTCCCGACGTCGACGCGAACGACCTGCTCGCCGTCGGCAAGATGGTCGAGGCGTTCGCCGAGTTCGCCGCCCCTGTCGCGCAGGACGCGTGGCGCCGCTACCTCGAACTGGTCCTCGACGGACTACGGGCCGAAGGCACGGCGCGCACGCCGCTCACCGTGCCGCCGCTGACGGCCGAGCAGATCGCGGCCGCGAAGATCGCCGCCCGCGGCTGAGTCGCAGACCGGCAGCTGCCGTCGGCGGTGCCGGCCGTCAGCTGTCGTCGCGCTGACGCAGCACCCCGGCCGCGGCGATCGTGACCAGGCCCACCGCGGTCATCGCGACGGTCAGCCACTGCGGGTCCGGCGGAAGCGACGCCGTCATCCCCCGGGACAGCGATCGAAACGGCGACGGCCACAGGTCGGCGAACACCCCGGGTGCCGCCTGCCCCGCGACGGTCAGCGCGCTCGGCACGAACAGCACCGACAGCCCGGCAACCAGTGAGCCCGAGCGCACCGGGTCGCACGAGCCCACCGCATAACCGGCGATGGGGGCGAGGATCAGCCAACGCGCGGCGTCGTTCATCCCGTCGGTGAGATCGGGCAGGAACCCGGCGACCGACACGGTGGCGAGCAGCGTCAGTCCGACGACGACGCTCGGCCACCGGGCCCCGACCGCCACGCCGACCGCCAGCCCGGCGGCAAGGATGGCGACGCCGATCCAGCTGGTGTCCGACCAACCGGACAGCGGCGCCGCGGCCGCGACAACGGCCGTCGTCGTCAGGAGCAGTGTGCCGTCCTGCCCGTCGAGCGCGAACGCCGAGGCTATCGTGACCGCGACGAACACTGCCAGCAGGACCGCGGCAAGCGGCCGATTGTCCAGGGTCGCACCGATTGCCGCGTTCGTCGCCAGCGCCGTCGCCACCACCGCCGCGGTGACCGCGAGACCGCGGGTGGATCGGCCCGCCGTCCGGGTGCCGCCGAGCGCGACCGCGAACGCAGTCGCGACGACGGCGGGCAGCAGCAGCCACCAGATCGGTGCCGCGGCGACGGTGACGACATCGGTCAGTGGGTTGTAGGCGGTCCATCCCCGCTCCGGTGACGTGCCGAGAAGTTCGGTGGCGAGGGGGACCACCACGAAGGCGGCGACCGCGGAACCGGTGAGGAGGACGGTGCCGATCCTGTCGGAGGCGGCTGCAGCCGCGCCGCCGAGGGCGACACCGGCGGCGATGCCCCACACCCACGTCGCGGCAAGCAGCCATTCGAACTGCAGCGCACCGTCGTTCGCGTACTGCACCGCGACGAGCAGGCCCAACCCCACCAGCGTCGTCAGTCCGGCGCCGCGAGCGGACCTGCGACCCGACAACCGGCCGGCGACCGCGGCGGCGGCCAGCACCCCGACCGCCGCCGCTACCTGGCCGCTCGTGACGAGCGCCTTCATCTGCCCTTCCGAACCGGCGATCCCGGACGCGGGTGGGGTGACGAGCGCCCAGCCTGCGACCGTGCCGACGAGCAGCGCGGTCAGCAGTTCGACGGTCCGGCGCACGGTGCTCATCGGGACGCCCGCAGTCCGCGCACACCCCACGCGCAGAACACGACGGCCAGCGCGAGCGCGATGCCCGCGACGCGGTCGTCGTAGATCGGGATTCCGAGGAACGAATCGAGGTACTCGTCGAGTTGGTTCGAGTACTCGCGCGACATCTCGACGCCCTCCAGAGGCTCGTACGCACCGTTGTAGATCACCTGCGCGGCGGGCATGACCACCGTCGCCGCAGCGTGGAAGACCGTCGAGACAAAAGGGATCACCAACGCGGCCGCGGCGACGGCCGCGAGCGAGGAGAGGGTGCCGCCGATCGCCAAGCCGGCCCCGACCCCGACGACGGCGAGCCTCGCCAGCAGCCACGCGCCGTCCGATCCGAAGTCCGGCCAGATCGCGCCTACGACCGGGACCAGTGCCGCGACACCGAGACCCACCAAGGGAAGCGGCCGCCGCGCTGCGATCGCCAACCCGGCGGCGACCGCAACGCCGGCAACCGCGACCGCCGACCAGGCGGGGAAGTCCCGGAGCGGGCTGCGCAGGTCGACGAGCACCGGCATGGCTGCGGCCGCGATGCCGGTGACCGCCAGCAGGATCGCGCCGTCCCCGACACGGGTGTCCACGAGGCGCGCGCACACCTCCGTCGCCACCAGAACCACGACGATCGACACCGCGATCGCGATCCACTGCCTGGTTCGGCCTTCCGTGTCGCCGCTCGAGATCCAGGCGGTGAGAAGACGATTCGCGACGGCGACAACAACGACGGTCAGCAGCGCGACTCGTGCCTGCTCGCCCGTGACTGGCTGTGGCGCGGGACCGGGCGCGGCCACCGCAACCAGGGCGAGAACGACGGTCGCAGCGAGCAGCCACACCGCGGGTTCGCCGAGCGACGACGTGCTCCTCTGGGTCTCGACCGACGCCCACGCGGACACCGACAGGAAGCCACCGACGGCACCGAGCGCCACCGCGAGCCGGGCGAGCCGGTGCTCCCATGCGGCGGCGACGGCGGCGCCGAGCAGGACGCCCGCCGCGACGGCCTTGAGGACGTGCAGGGCGATGAGACCGTCGATTCCGGCGACCTCCGGCACCCAGGATCGCACCGCCCACACGATCACCGTCGCGACCGCAGCCGCGCCCCACGCCGCCCGGGCGGAACCCGCCCGTTGCAGGAGCACACACGCGGCAACCGCGACCACCGCACCGACCGCGATGCCGGTGGGCTGGGCGCTCAGCCAGCGGTCGAGCTCGCGTTCAGACGTGTACACCGCCCAGGTGCCGCCAGGCGGATCGGTCAGCGTGAACGCCGCGAGAACGGCAGCGGCGAGGGCGGCGAGCACCGTCGGGGAGTCGCGAAACGAAACGGGCATTGCCCGAAACTAGTGGACATCACATGCCGAACCGCCGAGCCACGGCGGCCCGGCGGTTCGGTGGGGAGTGGGCTCAGGAGTTGGCGGCCTCGACGATCACGGCGGTCACCTCGTCGGGGCGGGACACCAGGGAGGCGTGCGAGGCGTCGATCTCCGTGGTGTGTGCGAGTGCCCGCTTCGCCATCATGCGCTGCGCGTCCGGCGGGATCACCTGGTCCTGCGACGACACCAGGTACCAGTTGGGGCGCGTCGTCCACGTCGGCGTCGCGCTCGGCTCCAGGTTCGCCACCAGCGCCGCCGACTTCTGGTGCGCGAACATGTCCGCGGCGACGGCCGGGGTCACGTCCTGCGCGAAGATGTCGTGGAAGTACTCCTCGGCGATGAATCCGTCGAGGTTCTTGCCACCGATACCCTGCGGGTCGTCCACGATCTTCAGTTGCAGTGCCGGCGGGAGCAGCTTGCTGCCGGGGAACACCAGGGGATTCAGGATGCCCTGCACGAACTCTCCGCGGTCGGGGGCGAACGCCGCGATGTAGACGTTGGCCTTGACGTTCGGGTTGTCGGCGTTGGTGATGACCACGCCGCCGTACGAGTGGCCGACGAGGACGATCGGGCCGTCGATCGTGGCGAGTTGCTGTTCGAGCAGTCCGGAGTCGTACGCCGGGCCTCGCAGCGGATTGTCGAAAGTCTGTACGGGGTATCCCTGCGCGGTGAGGTTCGCGGCGACGTCCTTCCATCCGGAGGAGTCCGCGAACGCGCCGTGCACCAGGACGACGGTTGGCTTGGTCTGCGCCGATGCCGGCGCCGCCGTCAGCCCGAGCGCGCTCAACGCGAGCAGAGCCACTGCGAACAACCGGGAGGCTCGGGACAGGATGGGTTTCGGGAAGGGCATGGCTGGCTCCCGTTCTGTGGTGGGCACAGGACTGTCGGTGGCGCCCGGGGGCCGCTGTCGGGGGACGCCCCCGGGCTGGGTTGACGGTAGGTCGGTTGAGTGCGTGGAGAATCGGCCGGCTGCGCGCGGTGTTGTCCTCAGGGTGCACGTTGTGACGGGGCGCGGCGCAGGCGCCCCGGCGTGACGCCGTAGGCCTCGCGGAAGCGGCGGGTGAAGTGCGTGGGGTCGACGAATCCGTGGCGCTGCGCGATGGTCAGGATCGTCAGGTGTCGACTCCTGCTGTCCAGCAGCATCTTCCGTGCCTCCTGCAGGCGACGTGCCGCGATGTGGTCGCCGAGGGTGGTGCCCGTCGTCGACCACACGGAATGCAGGTGTCGAACGGAGATGTGGTGCGCCGCAGCGATGGTGGAGGGTCGTAGGTCCGGGTCGCCGAGGTTGGCGTCCACGTGTCGCCGGATGCGGGTGAGCAGCTCGGCGCGCGGGTCCTCGGGTCGAGTGCGGGCCGCTCCCAGGATCAGGGCTCGCACCAGATCGACCGTGGGATCGACCAGTTCGGCGAGCACGGACGGTGTCCGGGTGGCGACGTCGACGAGGTCGTCGAGGCTGCGCCGGATCAGGTCGTGCAGCGCGGGGTCGTCGCGCAGATGCAGTGCGGCGTCGGTCAGGCAGTCGGGTGGTACCCCGACCGCGGCGTGGTCGAGCGTGATGCTGACGGCGGTCCCCGCGTCGCGCCGCCGGAAGTCGTGCGGTGCGGTGTGGTCGATCAGGATCAGGGTGGGTCCCGGACGGACCGCGGTAACGGTGTGCCCGTACTGGGTGAACGTCCAGTCGCCGGGGCTGACCGCAGCGACAGTCAATCGGTGTACGGCACCGCCGCGGCCACGTCCGACGGAGACACCGGTTCCGGCCCCGTCGACGAGCACCACGGCGCACCCCAGGTCCCACGTCCGGACCCGCGCCCACCGCTCGGCGGTGGGCAGCGGCCGGATCGACACCGGGACACCGTCCGGAGGCAGCGACGTGCGCTGCGGGTTCGGGGTCGGCTCACGAGGCACTTCGATGTCACATCCGCTCGATCGAGTGCGCCCATGGTATCGCCGCGTCCCGGGGCGCGCCGGGCGAGCGATCCGGCTGTCAAGCGGTGGGTTCACCGGCAGGTTCGCCCGCGTGCGCGAGGGCCCATTCCAGTGCCATGTCCGCGACGGCCTCCCAACCGGGTTCCGCGCACGTCCAGTGCGACCGGCCCTCGAACACGTGGAACTCCGTGAGCGCCGGGGACTTCCGGTAGTGATGGGCATTCGACTTGTTCACAGACGCGGGCATGATGTGGTCCTCCCCGCCCGCGATGAACAGCAGGGGTGCCCGGTCCGCGGCGTAGTCCACCCACGTCTCCTGATGCCCGGGCTTGAAGTTGGCGATCAGCCCGTACGCCCAGATCCAGTTACCCGGAGCCGGGATGTGGTACCGCTCCCACACGGCGTCGGAGTCCTCGCGGCTGAGGGTGTTCGCGAAGGCGTAGTGGAACTCCTCGGGCGTGAACCCGACCGCGCGGTGCAGGTTCGCCGGGTTCTTCAGCGCCGGAAACAGCGACTTGACCTGAGAGAGCGGCGTGACGTGGACGCCCTCCGTCGGGGCCGAGTCGATCACGACGCCGGACGCACCGAGCCCGCGGGCGAGCAGCAACTGCGTCAGGGTGCCGCCGAACGAGTGGCCCATGATGATCGGCGGGTGATCGAGACCCTCGATCACCCCGGCCAGATGGTCCACGGTCTCCGGAACCGTCAACTGCGCAATGACGTCGGGATTCTCCCGCAGCGCCTCGACCTCGATGTCGAAGCCCGGATACCCGGGAGTGATCACGCGGAGGCCCTTGGCCTCGTAGTACGCGACCCAGCCCTCCCAGCTGCGTGGCGTCATCCACAGGCCGTGGACGAGAACGACGGTGTCCGGGGACGTGGGAGAGGGCATGGCGGGGGCCTTTCGTGTGGGTACCACTGCCTGGTTCGGCTGGACGGTAGTGCGATCACCCGGTCCGGAACCGGCTGCGACGGCACGGCGCTGTTCTCACAGCGAAGCGATCAGTCGTCCGGCGCCCGTGCCGCGGTGGTGTCGTCGTGCCGCTGCGCGGCGGCCGCGTCGCGCCACTGTGAGGGGGTCACCCCGTACGCGGCCCGGAACCGGCGGGTGAAGTGGGCGTGTCCGGAGAACCCGAACCGCCGGGCGATCACCGCGATCGGGACCGCGGCGGCGCGGGCGGTCCCCAGTTCCTCGTACGCGCGTCGCAGTCGTTGCTCGATGATCCACTGCTCGAGGCTGAAACCCGCAGCCGCGCACAGGGTGTACAGGTGTCGCGTCGAGATCCCGTGTGCTGCGGCGATCGACTCCGCCGACAGCGACGGGTCGAACAGGTGGGCTCGCACGTGACTGCGGATCCGGGTGGTCAGGGTGTCGTTCATCGCGGTGCGGACGTACGCGCCGCCGTGCGCCGTCGCGAACAGCGCCCGGGCGAGGTCGATCGCGGCCTCGCCCAGTGCGGTAGCGCCCGGGGTAGCGCTCAGGGCGTCGCCCTCGACGGTCAGGGTGGAGATGTGGTTGGAGATCATCCGGGCGATCGGACTGCGCTCCGGATGGGCCGCGCCGCCGAGGATCACGTCGGACGGCAGGTCGAGCCGGTCCAGGGGCACGTGCAGGCACCGCGAACTGCCGAAGGTGTCCCAGGCGTAGTCGTAGCGCGCGTTCAGGTCCACCACCATCAGTTCACCGGGTGCGACGAGTCGCTGGACCCCGCCCTGTTCGTAGCGGGCGGTGGCGACCTCCTGCACCGCGATGGAGATCAAGGGCGACGGTGTCCGGACGGCCTGCTTGCCGGTGCGCAGCAGCGTCATCCCCGACATCCGGGACCGGAAGATGCTGGCGTCCCCGTAGGACCAGACCTCCATCAGTGAGGAGACCACCGACGGGTCCTCGAGCGTCACGTTCGAGGGCGCAGAGTTCTCCTGCATGGCGGTACACGTCGCGTCGGCGCGGTCCCCGGCCTCGAACTCGGCGGTGTCGAAGACAACGGTCATCCTGTGTCGGGCTCCTCGCTCGCACTGTGACGAGCGCGCCGGGGCCAACTTGCCGGGACCCGGTGCGCTGCAGGACAATCTCTGTCGACGCTAGTGCGATCGTCCGCGTCGTGCACGGTCGAGCGACGACTGTTCACACATCCGTGACATCGTGCGCCGCGGATCGGCCGAGACACGGGCGTCGCAGCACCGGATCGCACGTCCAGGCATGCCACGATTGCCGCACCACCACACGAGGCGAGGACACCCGACAATGGTTTCGATCACCGAGAAGGCCACGACGCTGCTCGCTCTGCACCGGCCCGGCGATCCCGTGATCCTGCCGACCGTGTGGGACGCCTGGTCCGCGAACCTTGCGGCACAGGCCGGTTTCGCCGCGCTGACGGTTGGTTCGCATCCCGTCGCCGACTCGATCGGCCGCCCGGACAACGAGGGCATGACCTTCGGAGAGCTGCTCACCCGCGTCACCCAGATCACCGCGGCCGTCGACCTCCCGGTCTCGGTCGACATCGAGTCCGGGTACGGCCAGACCCCGCAGGCCCTCATCGACGGGCTGGTCGAGGTCGGAGCGGTCGGGCTCAACATCGAGGACACCGTGCACGGCGAGGGCGGTCGGCTCCGCGAAGCCCAGGAGCACGCGGACTTCGTCGGTGCCCTGCGCCGCGCCGCCGACGCGGTCGGCGTGCACGTCGTCATCAACGCCCGCACCGACATCTTCCTGCGGCAGATCGGGGACGAGTCGGACCGCTCCGCCCGTGCCGTCGCCCGCCTCGCCCTCTGCGCGGAGGCAGGCGCCGACTCGCTGTACCCGGTCGGGTTCCACAGCGACGAGGTCTACCGCGAACTCGTCGAGGCGCTGCCGCTGCCCGTCAACGCGATCGCCGATCCGGCCGCAGGCAACCGTGCCCACCTCGCGTCCCTCGGCGTCGGCCGGGTCAGCTTCGGCCCCCTGCTGCAGGCGAACCTCGCCGCCCGCGCCACCGAACTGCTCGCCACCTGGCGCTAGCGCAGGTAGGACTCGGCCTGGGTGCGGACCAGGTCGACGAGGTCGCCCTGCGCGACGTTGACGTCGAGCAGGTGCAGTCCCCACGACTCGTTCGGGACGGCAGGCAACAGCTGCGCGCCGGGGCCCTCTATCAGCAGCACGTTCGCGGCGCCACCGGTGCAGCGGCCGGTGAACGACCCGGTGTCACTGCTCCCGACCGTGCCCCGAAGCGGCGCGGTCGCGGAATTCTCGTGCAGCGATGCCGGATTGGTGCACAGCACCTCCAGACCCGGGGACGGCGCCACCCCGTAGCGGATGTCCGCGGGCAGCCGCGAGTACGCCGAGTACGCGACGACGCAGCCCGTCTGCGCGGCATCGGTGCAGGCGGGCACCGAGTCGAAGTCGCCACCGACGACGTCACCGGCCCGGACGGTCACGTTGCCGCCGAGCAGCAGCGCCGACACCAGCTGCGCCTGCACCGGGGTGCCCTCGATGCGCTCCTGGATCAGGGTGCGCAGCATCCGGGTGCCCTGGGAGTGCCCGATCAGGACGACGCCGCGACCGTTGTTGTGGTTCGCGAGGTAGTCGTCCCAGGCGCGTTCGACGTCGTCGTAGGCGAGTTCGAGCCCGGCGGCCCGTTCCTCCGCCGAGCCGGCGAACAGGCTGCGCAACGTGACCTGCCGGTACACCGGCGCCCACACGTCGCACCTCTCGCCGAACGCCTCCGCCTGCAGACGCGCGATGCCGTGCAGTTCCGGCGACCGGTCGAAGTTCGCGTTCGTCGTCAGCTGCGCCGAAATGGTGGGGTAGACGTAGAAGCAGTCGACCGGGTTGCCCGACCGTCCGCCGCACGGGTCGTCCGGCAGTCCCGGGCGGCACAGCCACGTCGTCCCGGGATCGGCGGTCGCCGGTGGCGCCACCGCCAGCGCGGCGCCGAGAAGCGCAGTCCAGATCAGAACGACCAGCGTGCGTGCCCCGCGCGAGATCACCATGGCGTGACCATAGTGCGCGTCAGCTCCGGCGGTCGGCGTATTCCTGCAGATGCGCGACCTGCGCCGGATCGAGGGAGGGACGCACCGACTCGCGGGCCGTCGCGACGTCGGCCGCGGTGACGTCGGCGGCGTCGACGTCCCGGCGCATCGCGGCGAGCGCCGCCTCCCGCAGCAGCGCCGAGCAGTCCGCCGCCGAGTAGCCGTCGAGATCGTCGGCCAGCGCGGCCAGGTCGACGTCCTCGGCGAGCGGGACCGACCGGCCCGCGGTCCGCAGGATCTCGCGCCTCGCGTCGGCGTCCGGCGGCGGCACGAACACCAGCTTCTCCAACCGGCCCGGGCGCAGCAGCGCCGGGTCGATGAGGTCCGGGCGGTTCGTCGCCCCCACCACCACGACGTCACGCAGCGGCTCGACGCCGTCGAGTTCGGTGAGCAGCGAGGCGACCACCCGATCGGTGACGCCCGAGTCCGACGACTGCCCGCGGCGCGGTGCCAGCGCGTCCACCTCGTCGAGGAAGATCATCGACGGCGCCGAGTCCCGGGCCCGCTGGAACAGTTCACGCACGGCCTTCTCGGACGAGCCGACCCACTTGTCCATCAGCTCCGCACCCTTGACCGCGTGCACCGACAGCTGGCCGGAACTGGCAAGGGCCCGAACCAGGAACGTCTTGCCGCATCCGGGCGGCCCGTACAGCAGGACACCGCGCGGCGGGTCGACACCGAGCCGGGCGAACGAGTCGGGATGCTGCAGCGGCCACAGCACCGCCTCGGTCAGCGCCTGCTTGGTCTCCACCATGTCCCCGACGTCGTCGAGGGTCACCGACCCGACGGCCAGTTCCTCGGTGCCCGAACGGGACAGCGGCCGGATGACGTCCAGGGCGCCCAGCAGGTCCGACTGCTCCAGGCGTGGCTCGCTGCCCTCGGCGCTCGCCCGTGAGGCCGCGCGGATGGCCGCCTCGCGCACCAGCGCGGCGAGATCCGCCGCGACGAAACCAGGTGCTCGGGAAGCGATCTCGGTCAGGTCGAGCGTGTCGGTGGGGACGCGGCGCAGCATCAGTTCGAGCAGGCCGCGTCGCGTGGCGCCGTCCGGGAGCGGGATCGTCAGCTCGCGGTCGCAGACGTCCTGGCCGCGGGCGCGGTCGTCGAGGGCGTCGGGATGCGCGGTTGTCGCGACGAACGCGACACCCGGGGTGTCCACCGCCCGGCGGAGCTCGTCGAGGATCAGAGCCGACACCGGTTCCGGTTCGCCGGGCAGCAGTGCGTCGAGGTCGGTGACCAGCAGGACGCCGCGGTCGTGCCGGATCCGGGTGACGGCCCCGGTGACCCGCTGCAGTCGCGCCGCCGACTCCAGGGCGCCGACGGCGGGACCGTCGAGTTCGATGACGTTGCGGCCGGCGAGGACCGAGCGGGCGAGCGTGGCCTTGCCGACGCCGGCGGGTCCGGTGACGAGGACACCGAGATGCGCGGACGCGCCCAGGGTGTGCAGCAGGGCCGGCTCGTCGAGTGCGAGCTTGAGCCATTCGCCCAGTCGGGCGGCCTGGGTCGCGACCCCGACGAGGTCGTGCACGGCGACCGGTTCCGGCCGGGGCGGGGACTGTTCGTCGGGCGACGGGACCGCTCCGGTCGTCCCCGACGCGACAGGTGCGGGGGTCGTGGCCGGTGCCGTCGCGGTGGCCGAGCCGTCCCAGCCGACCGCCGAGTTCGGCTGCACGCTGACCGGGCCCTGGGGGTCCACCGCCGCGACCGTCAGCAGTTCCGACGTCCAGGCGACACCGAAGGTGCGGGACAGCGACTGTGTCGCGGCGACGGTGGAGACGCCGGGGCCGAGGTCGCGGGGGAGCAGTGACACCGTGTCACCGACGGTGAGGACCTTGCCGAGCAGTGCCTGGCGCAGCGTGGTCTCGGAGATCGATCGCATCGCCAGCGTCGACCCGCTCAGCGTCGCGCTACGGGCTCCGTACACGGTGACCGGTGAAACGACCACGCGCGCATCCTCTTTGATCCCCGCGTTGGACAGGGTGACGTCGTCGAGGAGGGCGGTGCCGGTGGGGGTGCCCGCCGGGGCGAGCGCGACCACGGCGGCGGTCCGCCGCGCCCCGATCACGGCGATACCGTCCCACTCGCGCAGCCCGAGCGCGGCGAGCGCCTCGGGATGCAGGCGCACGACGCCTCGGCGGGCATCGGCGGCGGACGTGTTGAGCCGGGCGGTGAGCGCGAGTTCCGGTGTGGTCACGCGCACCACAGTAGTGATCCCGCCGGCGGTGCCGGCCGATCAGCGCTGCGGGTGGACCTGACGGTCAGCCGGTCAGGCCCAGTGCCCACTCGTGCAGGACACCTGCGAACTCCGTCGATTCCGGCAGCGGCACCAGCGGGTCGATGCGACTCGGCGGGAACGGCCCGAGTTCGTCGAGGAGATGGCTGGCGTTCGCCAGGTGCGCGAATCGGAGTTCGGTGTGATCGAGTGCGTCGCGCAGTGCGCCCACCTGATCGCAGCTGATGTTCAGATCCTTGTCCGAGCACGTCACCAGAACGTGCGTGCCGTCACCGATTGCGGCGGCGAGTGCCGGTGGGTCGAGCGCATCCGCCTCGGCGAGGAAACGGGCGTTCGCGTGGACGAGCCCGATGCTCGCGAGGAGAGGGTCCGGATTCGCGGGCAGTCGGCCCGTCTGGCGCAGGCTCTCGATGCTCTCCCGCAACGTCGTGCGTGCGGCGTCGGCGTCGGAGATCGGCAACTGCCCTGACCGGACCGCCGCGTCGAGCTGGGTGTTCAGCTGGGCGGTGAGCAGGTCGAGGTACCGAATCGGAAGCGGAGCGAGTAGTGCGAGACCGCCGTGCGCGATGCCGCGGGCGGTCAGTTCGAGTGCGGTGAGCGCGCCCTCGCTGTGCCCGACCACGGCCAGACGGTCGACGGGTACCCCGGTCCGGTCGGCGAGCAGCTCCGCGGCGGCCTGAGCGTGGTCGGCCTGGGAGGTGAACCCGTACTCGGGGAGCCGGTCCGGCGACAGTCCGGCGAGGCCGGTGGCGCCGCTGCCGAGTTTGTCGAATCGGAGGCTGGTGATGCCCTGCGCGGCGAGGTCGTCGGCGATGCGTCGCATCGTGTCGGCCTTCAGTCCGGTCTGGCTGCCGTTGCGGTCGGTGGGTCCGCTACCGGGCAGGAGAAGTACCGCGACTCCCGGCCGCGAGTGGACCGGTGTGCGCAGGCTGGCGTGGAAGGTCAGTCCGTCCGAGTCGAACGTCACCTCCGTGTCGGTGCCCGACTGCGCGGCGCTCGATCCGACGAACGGAAGCGGCATGCGGGTCACCGCTGCCGCGGGAGCCACCCCGGTGGAGGTCGACAGGAGTGCTGCGAGGGCAGCGCCCGTCAACCATCGTCCGATCGTGTGCATTGCTACCGACTATAGGTGGGGTTACGGCCGGCGCCCGAATCCACCCGCGTCACCGCGGCCTGGGCCGGCGGAGGCCGAGCCGCGAGTACGAGCGCTTGTCGCTCGTCGTCACCCGCCGGATCGCGCGGCGTTCGGCGGGCTTGACGTCCCACACCTCGGGGCGGGCGGCGACCCAGCGCTTCGACCGCACCGCGAACGGAATGTGCGCGAGGTACGCGACCACCAGGACGATCAGCAGCACGTACGGGTACGTGATGAGCGCTGCGCCGGTGAGGGCGACGCCGACGAGCAGTGCCGCCGCCATGCGCCGCGGCACCGAGAACGACTTCATGGCGAGCGTGGGGATGCGGCTGACGATCAGTGCCGCGGAGAACACGGTCCACGCGGACACCGCCCAGAACGAGGACCACCAACCGTCGCCCCACTGCTCGTACGCCGCGAGCGGGGTCAGCGCGATGAGCGCGCCCGCGGGTGCGGGGACGCCGACGAAGAACTCGGTCGTGTACGACGGTGCGGTGTCGTCGTCGAGGAGGGTGTTGAACCGAGCCAGCCGGAGCACGATGCTCACCGCGTAGACCAGGGCGACGATCCAGCCGGCGTTGCTGCCGTCGAGGAGCGTCACATACAGCACCAGTGCGGGCGCGACGCCGAACGAGATCGCGTCCGCCAGTGAGTCGAGCTCGGCGCCGATCTTGCTGGTCGCGTCGAGGAGCCGGGCGATTCGTCCGTCGAGGGAGTCGAGGACCGCCGCGACACCGATCATGGCGAGCGCGATCCCCAGTTCGCCGCCGAGGGCGAACTTCACGGCGGACAGTCCGCTGCACAGGGCGAGGATCGTCAGGGTGCTCGGCAGCAGCAGCAGGCCGCTCGACGCCACGCGTCGCGGCCTGCTCGTGACCACCTCGCGTGGGCTCACGGCAGTTGCGCCAGGACGGTTTCGGCGCCGACGGCCCGCTGTCCGCGCTCCACCAGGAGAGTGCTGCCTGCCGGGAAGTACGTGTCGACCCGGGACCCGAACCGGATCAGCCCGTAGGTGTCGCCGATCGGCAGCCGGTCACCGACGCCTGCGTCGCACACGATGCGGCGCGCGAGCAGGCCGGCGATCTGCACGACTGCGACCTCGTGGCCGTTGTCGGTGCGCAGCAGCATCGAGTTGCGCTCGTTGGCCTCGCTCGCCTCCGCGAGATCCGCGGACAGGAACTGGCCGGACCTGTGGACGACCTGCAGCACCTCGCCCGCCACGGGGCTGCGCTGGACGTGGACGTCGAGGACGGACAGGAAGATGCTGACCCGCGGCACCGGCTGGTCACCCATGTTCAGCTCGGCGGGCGGTACCGCGGAGTCGACGAGCGCGACCTCGCCGTCGGCGGGGGAGACCGCCACGTTCACACGGTTCGGCGGGACGCGGTGCGGGTGCCGGAAGAAGGCGGCACAGGCGCCGGACGCGAGCAGCGCGGTGTTGCGGATCCAGGGGCGGCGCCTGCCGAGCGCCGCGACGCCGAGTGGCGCGAGAACGAAGGGTAGCCCGGCGGGGTGCAGCGGTGGGATCGTCGTCTTGACCAGGTCGATCACGTGTGCAAGGCCGGTCGGCTGCGGAGTGCCGATGGGGGTGGGGCGGCGGGCCACTGGTTCCTCATCTGATTCGGTGACGGTGGGGGCGCCCGCACGCGGTGGTGCCGTTCGCGGGCACTGCAAGGTTAGGCCACATCGGAAGGTTCCCGCTCCGCCGTCCTCGCCCGCCCCGCGGCACCACCGCCAGCGGTGCTGCTCGCCGTCAGCGGGCCGAGCTGGTCGCCGCCTCGGTCTCGCTCTTGATCCGGGACAGGGTGAGGTTCATGCCCGCGATCATGTCGACCTCGAAGCCCGGGGTGCCGCCCATGAACTTGTCGACGAGGAACGAGGAGACCTTCGTGGTGCCGGTGGGGGCCTCACGCCGCTCGGTCACTCGGGTGCCGGTGCCGGTCGCGGTGAGCTCGTAGGTCCAGATGGTGTGGTTCTCCGTCACGCGCCACGCGATGGCCCGGTTCGGTTCGAATCGGACGACCTTCGACGTGGTGGGCCACACGAGCAGGCCCTTCTTGTTCACGTTGACGGTCCGGCTGCCCTGCCGGACGGGTCCGCCGAGTACCTTCATCACCTTGCACTGCGGGCTCCACTTGCCCATGCGCTCGAGGTCGGACACGACCTTCCACACCGCCTCGGGGGTGGCGTCGATCTCGATGCTGGCTTCGAGGGTGTTCGTCACAGAAGACTCCGGTTCACTGAATGTATACGGTACCGACGGTCACACATGGTTTCCCGGCCGCGACCGTACGTCAAGAGGGAGGCTCGGCGGTGTAATGGCGTGAGTGTGCCGGGCGATGAACAGGGTAGCCATGCCGTGGTCGGCCCAGAGCCGACAACCATCCCCGGAGCTCATCGTGAAACTTTCCGTCGCACTTCGATCCGCGCACCACGCCGACGCTGTTCCGATGCTGCCCACCGCCCGGACCTGGCGGCGTCGCGAGACCTGGCCCGCGGAGGGGCTCGAACGGCTGCTCACGCCCCGGGAAGTCGACGACCTCGTACACGGACACTTCATCCGATGACTCGTCGCCGCCGGGTCCTGCGCTCCGCGGGCATACTGATGTCGTGACCGTCGGCATCCTGTTCGACATCGACGGGGTTCTCGTCACCTCGTGGCAGGAGATCCCCGGTGCCGCGGCTGCGCTCGAGGCGGTCCGCCGCCGCGCCCACCCGCTGGCCTTCCTCACCAACACCACCTCGCGGACCCGCGCCGAGATCGCCGCGGCGCTGCGTGACGGCGGCATGGACGTCACCCCAGACGAGATCGTCACCGCGGCCGCGCTGACCGCCGAGTACCTGCGTGCGGCGTACCCCGGCGCCCGGTGCCTGCTGGTCAACCACGGCGACATCACCGAGGACCTGTCCGGCGTCCGCCTCGACGCCGACGATCCCGAGGTCGTCGTCCTCGGTGGTGCGGGGCCGGAGTTCGACCACGCCACCCTCAGTCGCGTCGTCGGTCTCATGCAGCGCGGGGTGCCCGTGGTCGCGATGCAGGGCGGGCTGTCCTGGGCGACCGCCGACGGCGTCAAGATCGACACCGGCGCCTATCTCCCCGGGCTGGAGGCCGCGGGCGGCGGCCGCGTGACCGTAATCGGCAAGCCCGCGCCGACCGGCTTCACCGCCGCGGCGGCGCTGGTCGGCGTCGATCCGGAGAACGCGATCATGGTCGGAGACGACGTCGTCAACGACGTGCTGGCCGCGCAGTACGTTGGGTTCACCGGGGTGCTGGTGCGGACCGGGAAGTTCCGGCAGGCGGCCCTCGACGCCGCCCCGGGGACCCCGGATCACGTCGTCGACTCGGTCGCCGATCTGCCCGCGTTGCTCGACGCGCTCGCCGGCGAACCGGGCGCGGTCGGCTGAAGCGGGCGAAGCCCGCGCTCGCGGTGCCCGTCATTGGGTACGGTCGACGGCACCGTCGTTCACCGTTGCCTTCGTCACGGTCCTGTCGGTCACCGTCCAGTCTCACTCTGTCCTGAGGAGTTTCGTGCGCACCGTGTTCCGTTCCCGTTCTGTTTCCTCTTCCCCCCGCCGCCTCGCGCGCACCGGCATGTCGATCGCGGCAGGGCTCGCGGTCGTCGGCGGGCTCGCCGTCGCCGGGACGGGCGTCGCATCGGCGACCCGCGTCGACTGCGTCTCGCCGCCGATCGCGAACGACATCCGCGTCGACGGCCAGGCCAGTTGCGGCGCGACCGCCACGCTCGGCGGTGTCGCGAACTCGGGTGCGATCGACAGCGGCACCGCGGTGAGCGTCGCCAACGGCGGCACCGCGAACACCTTCGCCACCGGTTTCGGGGTCGCGCTCAGCACGTCGAAGGTCGCGGGTCAGGCGAACGCGTTCGCGATCGGCGGCGGCATCGCGCACGCCCGCACCGACAACGGCAACGTCACGCTCGCGCTGGCGGGCTGGGGCTCGGGCGCGACCGCCGAGTCGGGCGGCGTCAACTGCGTCGGACCGCTGTCCTTCGCGGTCAACGTCAACACCGGAGCCTTCTGCCTGATCCGCTGACGACGTGCTGGTCGCGTGAAGGTCGGGTGCCCGCGGCGGACCGCCGAAACCTTGCACTCACCCCGGGTGAGTGCTAAAAATGCACTTGGCACTCGCAACTCGTGAGTGCCAGGTCGGGACGGTGAGACCGGGAACCATCGACACCCCTGGTCGTCCGTCGCGGGCACCGAGCCTGGCCATGTGAACGGGGCGTCCTCGCGGTCGCCCTGCGAGCAACTGAGGCGACCCGACGAGCGGTCGCCTTGCGTGTCACCCCCAATCCGGAGGATCACTTCGCAATGGCCAAGATCATCGCGTTCGACGAAGAGGCCCGCCGCGGCCTCGAGCGTGGCCTGAACAGCCTCGCCGACGCCGTCAAGGTGACGCTGGGACCCAAGGGTCGCAACGTCGTGCTCGAGAAGAAGTGGGGCGCCCCCACGATCACCAACGACGGCGTGTCCATCGCCAAGGAGATCGAGCTCGAGGACCCCTACGAGAAGATCGGCGCCGAGCTGGTCAAGGAGGTCGCCAAGAAGACCGACGACGTCGCTGGCGACGGCACCACCACCGCCACCGTCCTCGCTCAGGCGCTCGTCCGTGAGGGTCTGCGCAACGTCGCTGCCGGCGCCAACCCGCTGGGTCTGAAGCGCGGCATCGAGAAGGCCGTCGAGGCCGTCACCGCCAAGCTGCTCGACACTGCCAAGGAGGTCGAGACCAAGGAGCAGATCGCTGCCACCGCCGGTATCTCCGCAGGCGACGCGTCCATCGGTGAGCTGATCGCCGAGGCCATGGACAAGGTCGGCAAGGAAGGCGTCATCACCGTCGAGGAGTCCAACTCCTTCGGCCTGCAGCTCGAGCTCACCGAGGGCATGCGCTTCGACAAGGGCTACATCTCCCTCTACTTCGCCACCGACGCCGAGCGTCAGGAAGCGGTCCTCGAGGATCCGTACATCCTGCTCGTCAGCTCCAAGATCTCCACGGTCAAGGACCTGCTGCCGCTGCTCGAGAAGGTCATCCAGGCCGGCAAGCCGCTGCTGATCATCGCCGAGGACGTCGAGGGCGAGGCCCTGTCGACCCTGGTCGTCAACAAGATCCGTGGCACCTTCAAGTCCGTCGCCGTCAAGGCTCCGGGCTTCGGTGACCGCCGCAAGGCGCAGCTCGCCGACATCGCCATCCTCACCGGTGGCGAGGTCGTCAGCGAAGAGGTCGGCCTCTCCCTGGAGACCGCAGGCATCGAGCTGCTCGGCCAGGCCCGCAAGGTCGTCGTCACCAAGGACGAGACCACCATCGTCGAGGGTGCAGGCGACGCCGAGGCCATCGCCGGTCGCGTCAGCCAGATCCGTGCCGAGATCGAGGCGTCGGACTCCGACTACGACCGCGAGAAGCTGCAGGAGCGCCTCGCGAAGCTGGCCGGCGGCGTCGCCGTCATCAAGGCCGGCGCTGCGACCGAGGTCGAGCTCAAGGAGCGCAAGCACCGCATCGAGGACGCCGTCCGCAACGCGAAGGCTGCCGTCGAGGAGGGCATCGTCGCCGGTGGTGGCGTGGCCCTGCTGCAGTCCGCTCCGGTCCTGGACGACCTGAAGCTCGAGGGCGACGAGGCCACCGGTGCCAACATCGTCAAGGTTGCCCTCGAGGCGCCGCTCAAGCAGATCGCGTTCAACGCCGGCCTCGAGCCCGGCGTCGTCGCGGAGAAGGTTCGCAACCTGCCCGCAGGCAGCGGCCTGAACGCCGCCACCGGTGAGTACGAGGACCTGCTCGCCGCCGGCATCAACGACCCGGTCAAGGTCACCCGCTCGGCGCTGCAGAACGCTGCGTCCATCGCGGCTCTGTTCCTCACCACCGAGGCCGTCGTCGCCGACAAGCCGGAGAAGGCCGCCCCCGTGGGCGACCCGACCGGCGGCATGGGCGGCATGGACTTCTGAGTCCGGCCCCCGGGGCCTGATCGGCCCCACCCGGTTCCAGCGAGGCCGGCCCACCTTCGGGTGGGTCGGCCTCGTGCCGCAGGTGCGCCGGGTCCGCGATGTGCGCAGTTCGTGCGATGTCGGACATTCGTCCACAACTTCGGCGAAACTTTGGACAACCGGCCCGGTCTCGGACACACTGTGAGCGCGCACCCGATCGTCGCGACCCCACGAGATCACAGTGGGGTCGCAGTTCTGTAACGGACGCGCATCGAGCACCGACACACCACACAGCGCAACACGACACATCACACAAGGTGGGGATATGCCCAAGTTCCGTGGATCCGGCCGCCGGTTCGGTCGCATCGCGGCCGTGACCGCCGCACTGACCGTCCTGCCCCTGCTCGGCGTCAGCGGTGTCGCGAACGCCGCGCCGAGCGCGGTCGCCCCGAACGGCTCCTCCCTCGAGCGTGTGGACGGCACCGGCCGACAGGTCACGGCGTACGTGTACTCGGTGTCGATGGACAAGACCATCCCGGTCAAGATCCAGATGCCCGCCGACCTGAACGCCGAGCGGCCGACCCTGTACCTGCTCAACGGCGCGGGCGGCGGCGAGGACTCCGCCACCTGGCAGCGCCGTACCGACATGGCATCGTTCTTCTCCGACAAGAACGTCAACGTCGTCACCCCGATCGGTGGCGCGTTCAGCTACTACACCGACTGGCAGAAGGACGACCCGGAGCTCGGCCGCAACAAGTGGACGACCTTCCTGACCCAGGAGCTCCCGCCGATCATCGACTCGGCGTTCAAGGGCAACGGCACCAACTCGCTCGCCGCGATCTCCATGACCGGCACGAGCGTCCTGAACCTCGCGATCTCGGCCCCGGGCCTGTACAAGAGCGTCGCCGGCTACAGCGGCTGTGCCGAGACCAGCACCCCCGCCGGCCAGGCGTACATCAAGGTGGTCGTCGAGTCCCGTGGCGGCGGCGACACCGAGAACATGTGGGGTCCGACCGACGGCCCCGGCTGGGTCGAGAACGACCCGGTCGTCAACGCGGAGAAGCTGCGCGGCACCGAGATCTACATGTCCACCGGCAACGGCCTGCCCGGCCCGCACGACACCGTCCAGAAGGCCGGCAGCGTGAACTCCCTCGCCAACCAGGTCCTGCTCGGTGGCGCCATCGAGGGTGCGACCCTGCTGTGCACCAACAACCTGTTCAAGCGTCTGAACGAGCTGAACATCCCGTCGACCTTCGACTTCCGTCCGAACGGCACCCACTCGTGGGGCTACTGGCAGGACGATCTCCACAAGTCGTGGCCGTGGATCGCCAACACCATCGGCCTGTGACACCCGGCCCGGTGAACCGGGCCAACTGAACAAAGGCACCCACGACGGCGCCGGTACCGCACTCGCGGGGCCGGCGCCGTCGCGCTGTGTCAGGCACTGCACGCGGGACCGTACCTGCGGGAGAATGTCCCCGTGCACGCGAACGGGGCGTTCGACGCCGCGGCCGGACCGCGACGAGCCGAGGTGCTGGCGGCGCTGTCGCTGGCCGTCGACCTCGGTCTCGGTCAGCCGATGGAGCACATGCTGCGGTCGTCGCTGATCGCCTGCCGGCTCGCGGAGCGCGTCGGGGTCCCCGAGTCGGATCGGCCCGCCGTCTACTACGGCACCCTCGTCGGCTGGATCGGGTGCCACGCGGACTCCCACGAACTCGCCGCGCTCGTCGGCGACGACATTGCGTTCCGTGCGGACACCTACGGGATCGAGATGGTCGGCTGGCCGATGCTGCGGCTCATCCTGCGTCACGCGGGCGAGGACCAGGGCGCCTTCCGGCGGGGGCTGACCGCGGTGACGGTGGGGTGGACGGCCCGCTCCCGGGTCACCGCGCTGATCACCTCGCACTGCACGTCGGCGCGGGTGCTCGCGGCCCGCGCGGGACTCGGCGACGGCGTCGTGGACACCCTCTCCTACGCCTTCGAACGGTGGGACGGACGCGGACTGCCCGCCGGCGCGTCCGGTGACGCGATCCCGATGGCGTCGCGTGTGGTCGCCGTCGCCGACGTCGCCGAGGTGCACCTGCGGACCGCGGGACTCGGCCGGGCCGTCGAGGTCGTCACGGCACGCAGCGGGCGGCAGTTCTGTCCACAGGTGGTGGACGCGTTCGTCGCCGACGCCGCCGCGATCACCGACGGGTTGCTCGAGTGCGACGTCTGGTCGGAGGCGGTGGACCGGGCCCCGGACCGGGATCGGCGCCTCACGCCGGACGAACTCGACACCCTGCTCGCCGCGATGGGGGAGTTCGTCGACTTCAAGTGCCCGCACCTGCTCGGCCACTCCCGCGCCGTCGCGGAGCTGGCGCGGGGTGCGGCCCGTCGTCGCGGGATGTCCGAGGCCGATCAGCGCCTGCTGTTCCGGGCCGGTCTCGTGCACGGACTCGGCCGGATGGGGGTGTCGAACCGGATCTGGGACAAGGCCGGGACGCTGACCGCCGCCGACTGGGAACGGGTCCGGCTCTACCCGTACCTGACCGGACGAATCCTCAGCCGGGTCACCGGCCTCGAGGACGTGGTGGCCGTCGCGGCGGCCCATCGGGAGCGGCTCGACGGCAGTGGGTTCCCACGCGGCACCACCGCAGCCGATCTCGGTCCTGCGGCCCGGATCCTCGGGGCGGCGGATGGCTACCAGCGGCGGCTCGAACCGCGACCGGCACGGCCCGCGATGTCGGCAGACGAGGCGGCGGAGTCGTTGCGGCGGGAAGCTCGGTCGGGCCGGCTCGATCCCGAGTCTGTGGACGCGGTCCTCGCCGCCGCGGGACATCGACCGACGCGTCGCACCCCGTGGCCCGCCGGGCTCACCGATCGCGAGGTGCAGGTGCTGCGGATGGTCGCGCAGGGCAGCGCGAACCGCGACATCGCCGCGGAGTTGTACATCTCGGAGAAGACGGTGCGCAACCACGTGGAACGCGTGTACGGCAAGCTCGGCGTCCGCAACCGCATCCAGGCCTCGCTCGCCGCCATCGACCACGGACTCGCCGGGCACCCGGCCGGAGTCGGCCACTGAAAATTGGGGCCGATGCCCCATGACACCCACTGCGGTGCGGAGCAGGCTCGACGGTATGAACGAGAACACGAGCAACCCACACAAGGCCGTGATCAGTCTGACCACCGGGCTCGAGGACCCCGAGAAGGTGACCGTGGCGTTCCTCGTCGCGGTCGGTGCCGCGGAGGAGGGCCGTCCGACGCTGATGTTCCTGACCAAGGAGGCGGTCCGGCTCGCCGTCGAGGGCGTCATGCAGGGCGTCGCATGCGACGGTTGCCCGTCGCTCCCGGATCTCGCGAAGCGGTTCGAGGTCGCGGGCGGACGCCTGCTGGTCTGTTCGATCTGCTTCGACGCCAAGCGCCTCGACCAGGGCACGCTGGTGTCGAACGCGGAGATCGGAGGAACGATCCCGATGTGGCGCTGGATCGGTGACGGCTGCGCGACGACGTTCAGTTACTGACGCGCGACGAACCCCGTCGGCCCCGAACCCTGTCGACTCGGCCGCGGAGAGGCGACTATTGAGGTGTGGAGACGATTCCGATTCAGATGCCGGACGGGACCGAGCTGCCGGTCCGGTTGTTCGAGGGCCGTGCCGGGATGCCGGTCGTGGTGATGTTTCCGGGACTCGGCGTCCCCGGGGGGTACTACGAGAAGTTCGCGGAGGCGCTGGTCGAGCACGGTTTCAACGCCGCGATCGGGGAGCTGCGCGGGCAGGGTGACAGTCGCCCGCGGCCCGGCCCCGACAGCACCTACGGCTATCAGGAGCTGGCATCGGTGGACTACCCGGCCGTGTTCGAGGTGGTGCGGGAGCGGTTCGACGAGAGCACTCCGTACCTGCTCGGGCACAGTATGGGCGGCCAGATCGGGGTGATGTACGCGGCGCGGATCCACGGGCATCTCGGCGGGCTGATCCTGGTGGCGTCCGGGTCACCGTTCCACCGCGGGCACGGCGTCGTGCGCGGGGCGGGCCTGTTCGTCGGATCGGCGGCGATGTCGGTGACCGCGAACATGGCGGGGTTCTGGCCGGGGGACCGGGTGGGGGGATTCGGCAGGCAGTCCAAGGTGTTGATCTCGGACTGGTCGAGGTTCGCCCGGACCGGCCGGATCGAGCCGGTGGGCGCGGACGTCGACTACGAGAAGGAGATCGGCGAGCTGACGCTGCCGGTCCTGTCCATCTCGGTCCAGGCCGACGACCTCGCCCCGAAATCGGCGATCCGGTACATGGTCCGCAAGTTCCCGAAGGCGGACGTGACCACCTGGCATCAGGATCAGCCGCTCGGCCACAACGGATGGATCCGCAACTGCGACAGCACGGTGGACCGCGTCGTGGAGTGGCTGCGGGACCGGGAGTGACGTGAGGCCCGATGCCCCCGGATCCCGAGTTCCCCGACGACGCAGCGCCCACTGCGCGCGGAGACGCTGCCGCTGATGCGGACGGCCCGCCCACGGAAGTCGGGGTGGCGGCCCTGATCGGGCCGGGTGGAACGGGATCGGACGGGACCACCCGGTCGGGCGGCGGACCCAGCTCCGGGGTCGTCGTCGACACCGGCGTGGCCCGGCTGGTCGCGGAGTGGGAGGAGGGCGACGGCCCGCCCGCCGACCTGCGCGACTACCTGCCCGACACCGACGCGATCCGGCGCGCAGCGCTGATCGAACTGGTCATGGTCGATCTCGCCTACCGCTGGATCCGGGTGCGCACGCCGAAGCGGATCTCCGACTACTGCCTCGACTTCGGGGAACTCCTCGCGGGACCGATACCGCCGGAGCTGATCTACGAGGAGTTCCGGGTCCGCCGGCTCGCCGGCGAGAAGGTGAGCGCCGAGGACTACGTCGCCGAGTTCCCGGAGCAGGCGGAGCGCTTCGTCTGGCTGCTCGAGCACGACCCGCGTTCCGGCGCCGCCTCCCCGTCGGCCCTGCCCGACGGCGAGGATCTACGGGTCGGGGGACGGCTCGACGACTTCGACCTGGTCGCCGAGCTCGGGCACGGCGCGTTCGCCCGGGTGTTCCTGGCTCGGCAGACCGCGATGCGGCGGTGGGTCGCACTGAAGCTGTCCCGCAACGTCGGGGTCGAGCCGCAGACGCTCGCCCAGCTCGACCATCCGGGCATCGTCCGGGTGTACGACCAGCGGGTGCTCGAGGACCGCAGGCTGCGGGCGCTGTTCATGGAGTTCGTGCCCGGGGGTACGTTGCTCGACGTGGCCCGACTGGCGCGGGTCACGCCACCGGAAGGTCGGAGCGGGCAGCTGGTGCTGGACTCGATCGACCGCGAACTGGCCCGCAAGGGGGTCGCCGGGCCGGGGGAATCCAGCATTCGTGACGAGCTGTCGACGCTGACCTGGCCGGAGACAGTCGCCTGGATCGGGTTGCGGCTCGCGGAGGCGTTGGAGCACGCCCGTGAGCAGGGAGTGCTGCACCGCGACGTCAAGCCGGCGAACGTACTGCTGACCGCGGAGGGAAGCCCGAAGCTCGCCGATTTCAACGTCAGTTCCGGCGACACCGTCGCGGTCCCGGGCTCGACGGGTGTGGTTGCGGGGTCGCTGGCGTACATGTCACCGGAGCAGCTGGCGGTGTCGGCCTCGGGGACGTCCGGAGTTGCGGTGGACACCCGGATCGACACCCGCAGCGACATCTACTCGCTCGGCGTGATGCTGTGGGAGCTGCTGACAGGGGAGCGCCCCTTCCCGGACGAGGAGACACCGGCGGCGGCTCTCGCGCGGCGCCGCGCGGGGGTGCCGGAGTCGGTCGCGGCGCGGCTGCCGGACGACTGCCCGGTCGCATTGCGGCGGGTCCTGCTGACCGCGCTGGAGCCGCAGCCGGAACGCCGCTGGTCGACCGGACGCAAGCTGGCGCGGCAGTTCGCCCTGTGCCTCGATCCCCGCGCCCGCGAACTCGTCGACCCGCGGCCCGGCAGCAGACGGTCGACGGCGGTGCGATGGGCGCTCCCGATCGTCCTCGCGTCGATCGGCATCCCCAACCTGCTGGCCACCGGGTACAACTACTACTACAACAGGGAGACGATCGTCGCCCGGCTGGCACCGGCCGCGCAGCAGAGCCTCGATCAAGTGCACCTGGTGATCGGGCTGATCGCCTTCCCGCTGGCGGCGCTGCTGATCGTGTGGTGGTGCCGGCCCGCGATCACGGTGCCGCGGCGCGTGCAGGCCGGTGGCGTGGTGGACGCGCGGACGCTCGCGAACGCCCGGCGCGCCACCCTCGACCTCGGCCACCGCTCGGTGATCGTCGCCTTCGCGATGTGGCTGGTCGCCGGCATCGTCTACCCGATCACCCTGCATGTCGTCGCGGGCGGCATCCAGGGGGCCACCTTCTCGCAGTTGGTCGCGTCCCTGGCGGTGTGCGGCGCGGTCGCCGTCGCGTATCCGTACTTCATCCTGACCTACTTCGCCGTCCGCAGCCTGTACCCAGTCCTGCTTGCGCACGGGGAGATCGGCAGCGGTGACGGCCGCGACCTGCGGGTTCTCGCCGTGCTGTGTACCCGGTATCTCGCGGTCGCGGCCTCGGTTCCGCTGGTGGGCGTCGCGGGGCTCAGCTTCGCGCGGGCGGGCAGCGGGCACGTCGAGGTGACGGTCCGCCTGCTGTGCCTCGGCGGCATCGTCGGGTTCATCCTCGTGTACCAACTGTTCCGGCGGATCGAGGCGGACCTGCGGGCACTGCAGCGCGTCGTCATCCTTGGCTGACACCCCTGGAGCAGAGCACCGCGCTGGGCCGCGACTGTTTCGAGAGCAGGCGGATGACCGCCCGCTCGATCACCGCTCGCTCGGCGTCCTCGGAGCGCGAACGTCTCGCCCTCGTCAGTGCGGGCACGATCGTGCGGTCCGACTCGTAGGCGGCGACGACTCGCGGATCGACGTACGACGCCCGAGCAACCGCCGGAGTGTTCCCGAGGACCTCACCAACCTCGCGCATCACCTGCGCCGCCGTGCGTGCTCGGCGCGCAGCAGGGAACGGATGGCCGTCGCCACGGCGTCGTCTTCGATCGCGAGTACGCGCTGGACTCCGCTCTTGGCCGGGAAGTCGAGCCGGATCTCGTCGCCCGCGACTCTCACGTGCTCCCGCAGCAGGGTGGCCACGCCACGAGACCCGTGCTCCTCGACGTACTGCTCACCCCCGATGCGTAGGACTTCGCGGTCCAGGAGGCGCAGCGCGACGCGGTCCCGGCCGCGCCCCCGCCGTCGCAGGTCGTCGTCCACCCGCTCGCGCCATTCCGGTAGCCGCGCTGCGAGTATCAGCACACGGTCGAACTTCTCCTCATCGCGTTCCTGCCGTCACTGCTCGTGGTACAGGTACTGCCGCCGCCCGGCAGCATCGATCCCACCGCCTGAATGTGGCCGTTGGCATGAGGGCCGATCCACACCTTTCGTCACGCAGGCGGAACGGCGAGCGCCTCGATGCGTGCCCGGTCTTCGTCGGAGATCGACGTGGTTCCGTCCGCTGCCTCATACGAGAACCCGTTACCGCGCCGGCGTCGTCGGATGCCTGCCGCGTTCGGATCGCTTCGCCGCATCCGCATCGTCACGAACCTCCCGGGTGTTCTGCACGACACTCGCTCGGGGGCGGCGAAGAACTTCCTCCCACCACGGTGTCAGCGGGCTGGGGTCGGGCCAGACAGCAGCAATCCAATCGTCGTCGGCGGGCCGCAGCGCTCGGTGACTCGGCGGGATGCCCGGGCCGGCATCCTCCGGCAGGACTCGGTGCCGCCGGCCCCGGCCGTCACGGTTCGGGTCGCTCGACATTCCCGCGCCATCCGCCGGTCTCGCTCCCCCGCGTTTCGATGAAGTCCTTGAACCTGCGCATGTCGCCCTTGACGCGATGGGACAGAACCCCGAGCTTGTCGGCGACGTTCTCGACGAAGCCGTCCGGATCTATCTCCATCTGCGCGGTCACCCGTGTGTGGGCTTCGTCGAGTCGATGAAAGGTGATGACACCGGCATGATCCGGCCCGGCGTCGGAATGCCAGGCCACCCTCTCGTCGGGGTGCTGTTCGGAGATCGTGGCGTCGAACTCCCTGCGTTGGCCGGCTATCTCGACCACCCAATGGGTGTGGGTGTCGTCGAATTGCCTGATCTCGCTGACTCCCTCCATGAACTGCGGGAACATCTCGAACTGTGTCCACTGGTCGTAGGCGGTGCTCACGGGAACGTCGACGTCGATGGTTTCGGTGATTGTGCTCATGGATCGGCGGGTACCCGGGCGCCGCGAGTCTTACACCTTCGGCGTTCAAGCCGGCCCTGCGACCGCTTTCCCCGCACCGATGCATGAATCGTCCCGAAGTGGGCACCCCACCGCTATGGAGATCATCGGAATTCTCATCCTCGTCGGCGTCGTCGCCTTCGTGCTGATCACGAAGCGAGACAAGAAGCGGAAGGTCTGAGCATGACCGCACCACCTCCCGATCCGGATCCGGATCGCACTCCGGACCTCGACAGCGGCGGGGGAGTCCGGCCGGGTTCCACGCCACCCGACTCCGCGCAGACGTCAGGGCTGTCCGCGCCGGAGCCCCGCACCAGCAAACGCTTCCCGCCCACGGGCTCGGCCACCTTGCTCGTGATCGCAGCGATCGTCGTCGTGTTCGTG
Source organism: Rhodococcus gannanensis (assembly GCF_042681175.1). Classification (NCBI taxonomy): domain Bacteria; kingdom Bacillati; phylum Actinomycetota; class Actinomycetes; order Mycobacteriales; family Nocardiaceae; genus Rhodococcus; species Rhodococcus gannanensis. The sequence continues at coordinate 549,140 of NZ_JBHUFB010000020.1, read as the reverse complement.
GCCGTGATCGTCGCCGTCATCGTGTGAGCGGCGACTTCGACGACGTCAGTTCAGGGTCTGCCACAGGAACTCGTACGCCAGCGCCGACTTGAACGCGAGCTGCGCGTTGTCGGCGGCGCCGCCGTGCCCGCCCTCGATGTTCTCGTAGTAGTGGACCTCGTGGCCGAGTTCCTCGAGACGCGCCGCCATCTTGCGGGCGTGACCGGGGTGCACCCGGTCGTCGCGGGTGGAGGTGGTGATCAGGACCGGCGGATACGTCCGGTCCGCGTCGACGTTCTGGTACGGCGAGTACTCGCCGATGTACGCCCACTGGGCGGGGTCGTCGGGATCCCCGTACTCAGCCATCCACGAGGCGCCCGCGAGCAGCAGGTGGTAGCGGCGCATGTCGAGCAGCGGCACCTGGCAGACGACGGCGCCGAACAGCTCCGGGTACCGGGTCAGCATCACGCCCATCAGGAGCCCGCCGTTGCTGCCACCCTGCGCGCCGAGCTGCGCGGCGGTGGTCACGCCCCGCTCGACGAGGTCGCGGGCGACGGCCGCGAAGTCCTCGAACGCCAGGTGCCGCCCGGCCTTGAGGGCCTGGGTGTGCCAGCGCGGGCCGTACTCGCCGCCTCCGCGGATGTTCGCGACGACGTAGGTGCCGCCGCGTTCGAGCCAGCCCCGGCCGAGGCCTCCGCTGTACGCGGGCAGCATCGAGTTCTCGAAGCCGCCGTAGCCGTAGAGCAGCGTCGGCCCCGGCGCGGCAGGAGCGGAGCCCGCGGAGCAATCCGTGTGGCCGTCGCGCCGGACCACGAAGTAGGGGACCCGCGTTCCGTCGTCGGATGTCGCGAAGTGTTGTGCGACGGTCAGCTCGGCCGTGTCGAAGAAGGAGGGCGCCTGCTTGAGCGCCTCGACCGGTTCACCGACGTAGCCGTGCAGCAGGGTGGACGGGGTGAGGTAGCCGCTGGAGTTGAGGAAGAACTCGTCGGAGGCGATCGCGTCGACGTCGATCACGTCGGTCGACGTCAGGTCGGGGACGCCGTCGACCGCGGACTCGGTCCAGCCACCGGGGCCGGGGGTGAGCACGTGCATCCGGGTCTGGACGTCCGAGAGTGTCACCAGCAGAAGGTGATTGCGGGTCCACACGTACTGTTCGAGCGAGGTGTGCTCGTCCGGGGCGAACAGCACGGTCAGCTCACGGGTGCCGGCGAGGAAGTCGGCGTAGCGCGCGGCGAGCAGCGCGCCCGCGGGATGGGTGGTGCCGCCGACCGCCCACGGTGACCGGGTGCGGATCAGCAGCCACTCGCGGTGCGCGGAGACGCGGGCGTCGCCGGGGGCGTCGATCAGTGTCAGTGCGCCGTCGTGCGTGAGTTCGTAGCGGATCGAGGTGAAGAAGTCGACGGCGCGTTCGGCGAACGAGCGCTCGAATCCCGGGGTGCGGTCGTACCAGACCGAGGCCGCGACGTCGGCGTGGTCGCCTTCGAAGACGGTGACGGCGTCGTCCAGCGCGGTGCCGCGCCGCCACCGGGCTGCGGTGCGCGGGTAGCCGGAGTCGGTGAGCGATCCGGGGCCGGTGTCGGTGCCGACGTAGACGGTGTCGGCGTCGATCCAGCCGATGTCCGACTTGGCCTCGGGGAGGAAGAACCCACCGTTCTCGGGGGTGAGGAACTCGCGACGTGCCAGGTCGAATTCTCGGACCACCACGGCGTCGGCGCCGCCGCGGGAGAGGCTGACCAGGGCTCGCGTCTGGTCGGCGTCGTCCTCGGTGCGCAACACCTGCGCGCTCGACCACACCCAGTTCTCGTCCTCGCTGCGCGCGATCTCGTCGAGGTCGGCGAGGATCTCCCAGTCGGGGGAGTCGGTGCGGTACGAGTCCATCGTGGTGCGCCGCCACAGGCCGCGCACGTGCTCCGCGTCGCGCCAGAAGTTGTACAGCCACGCCCCGCGGCGGCGGACGTAGGGGATCCGGGCATCGGTGTCGAGGACCTCGCGGATGCGGTCCCTCAGGCCGGTGAACTCGGCCGACTCCGCGTACTCGGCGACGGTGTCGGCGTTGCGGGCGCGCACCCAGTCCAGAGCGGCGTCGCCGGTGACGTCTTCGAGCCAGAGATGGGGATCCTGCGGGTCGGTAGCCATTGTCCATTCATACCCCTGACGTGCGGATCCGGAAGTCGCGGGCCCCGGTGTGCCCCGGAGGGTTCCCATCTCGGCCCGGAGGTGTTACAAATTCAGAACAGCTGTTGAAAATTTGTAGCACTCAGTCGGAGGAGTGACATGCCGATCCGCACGCTCACCGAGCTCGCGCCGCCGATGACGGCCCGGTCGGTGGTGCTCAGTCTGCTGCTCGGTGCGCGCCCCGCCCGGCTGCCGGGACGGGAGATCACCCGCACCGGCGAACTGTTCGGGATCGCGCCGTCGACGATGCGGGCAGCGCTCTCCCGGATGGTCGCGGCCGAAGACCTCGTGTCCGAGGATGCGACGTACCTGCTCGGCGCACGGCACCTGGAACGGCAGGCGCTGCAGGAGGTGCTGGTCAATCCGAGGCGCACCCCGTTCGACGGTCGGTGGGACATGGTGGTCGTGGTGGTGTCCGGGCGCGACGCCGCCGCCCGTGGCGCCTTGCGCGGCACCCTTGCCGAGCACCGCTACGCCGAGCTGCGGGAAGGGGTGTGGATGCGCCCGGCGAACCTCGCCGGACACGACCTGCCACCGCTGGCCGAGGTGCACCGCTTCGTCACCGCCCCGGCCGACTCGGTGGCGCTGGTGCGTCAGTTGTGGGACCTCGACACCTGGGCTGCCGAGGCGCGGACGATCCTCGGCGCCCTGGTCGTCCCGGGGCAGTCGAAGGAGCGGTTCATGGCCGCTGCCGCCGCGGTCCGGCACCTGCGCACCGACCCCGCGCTCCCCGACGACCTACTCCCCGAGAACTGGCCTGCCGACGAATTGCGTTGGGCCTACGACGATTACCGCGCACAGTTCGCCGAACTGAGCATGCGCGAGAAAGTGAGAGACAGCCGTGAAGACGCATGAGGTGACCAATCAGCCTCCGCTGCTGGTCGACTACGACACCGCCGGACACCCGCTGTTCGACGAGATCCTGACCGCGGCCGGTGCCGCCGACGCGCTCGCCGAGGTTCACGAGGTGGGCACCCTGGCGGGCAGTGCGTACGCGAAGGAACTCGGCGACCGCGCGGAAGCGCACCCGCCGATCCTGCGCACCCACGACCGCTTCGGCAACAGGGTGGACCGCGTCGACTACGACCCCGCCTACCACGACCTGATGCGGCACGCCGTCGGCTTCGGTCTGCACGGTGCACCGTGGCGGGACCGACGCGACCACGCGCATCTGATCCGGGCCGCGAAGTTCACCGCCTGGCAGGTCACCGACGCCGGCCACGGCTGCCCGATCTCGATGACCTACGCCGCCGTGCCTGCGCTGCGCGTGGACGAGAAGCTGTCCACCGAGTTCGAACCGCTCCTCGGCAACGACCGCTACGACCCCTCCGTCGCGCCGACCGCGCTCAAGGGCGGACTGATCGCAGGCATGTCGATGACCGAGAAGCAGGGCGGGTCCGACGTACGGGCCAACACCACCACTGCGACCCCGCAGCCGGACGGCAGCTACCGGATCGTCGGGCACAAGTGGTTCACGTCGGCGCCGATGTCGGACATCCTGCTCACCCTCGCGCAGGCGCCGGGTGGGCTCACCTGCTTCGTCCTGCCGCGGGTGCTGCCCGACGGCACGATGAACTCCATTGCCCTGCAACGACTCAAGGACAAGCTCGGCAACAGGTCCAACGCGAGCAGCGAGATCGAGTACGACGACGCCGTCGGCTGGCGGCTCGGCGACGAGGGACGCGGCGTCCGGACCATCATCGAGATGGTCAACATGACCCGGCTGGACTGCACCCTCGGTGCATCGGCGCTGATGCGGGAGGCTGTCGGCCACGCTGCCCACCACGCTGCGCACCGCTCGGCGTTCGGGGGCCCGCTCATCGACAAGCCGTTGATGCGCAACGTGATCGCCGACCTCGCGGTCGAGGCGGAGGCGTCGACGACCGTGGCGCTGTGGCTCGCGTCGCAGACGGATGCCGCGCTGCGCGGTGACGAACGGGCAGCGCTGCTGCGTCGTCTCGGCCTGGCCGTGTCCAAGTACTACGTCTGCAAGCGTGGACCGGGTCACGCCGCGGAGGCGTTGGAATGTCTCGGTGGAAACGGGTTCATCGAGGAATCCGGGATGCCACGGATCTATCGTGAGGCGCCACTCGGGTCGATCTGGGAGGGCAGCGGCAACGTTGCCGCCCTGGACACGTTGCGCGCGTTGGGCAAGCAGCCCGAGGTACTCGGTGTGTTCTTCGACGAACTCGATGCTGCCACCGGCGTCGACGCCCGTTACGACGCCTACGTCGCCGGGCTCAAGGCACAGTTCACCGACCTCACCGACCTCGAGTACCGGTCCCGCGTGGTCGTCGGTCGGCTGGCGTTGGCGCTGCAGGGGTCGCTGCTGGTGCGGTCCGGGAACCCGGCGATCGCCGACGCGTTCGTCGCGACCCGGCTCGCCGGTGACTGGGGCACCGTCTACGGCACCCTCCCGACCGGCCTGGACCTGGCGCCGATCATCGACCGCACCGTCCCCGTTCCGGTTTCCTGACCGCGCGGACACGAGAAACTCGGAGCACCATGCAACGCACACTCGGACAGTTGCTGTCCCACCGCGCCCATCTGACCCCCGACAAGGAGGCGTGGGTCGGGGCGGACCACCGGTACACGTTCGGCGAGGTGAACCGGCGCGTCGACCTCCTGGCCGCCCACCTGCACGCCACGGGGGTCGGAGCGGGGGACCGGATCGCGCTGCTCGCCAGGAACGGGGAGTTCCACGCCACCACCGTGTTCGCCGCGGCCCGGCTCGGGGCGATCGCGGTGGTGCTGAACTGGCGGCTGCCGGTGCCGGAACTGCAGTACGTCCTCGGCGACGCCACACCGGGGGCCTTCGTGTACGAGGAGGAGTTCGCATCGGTCGTCGCGGCACTCGACGGAGTCCCGGCCGTGCGCGTGTCGTCGGCGCCGGACGGCGGTGAGGACACGGTCGCGGACTACCGCCAGGTGACGACCCGGCCGTGGCAGCCGCTCGCGACGGCGACCGAACCGGAACCGACCGATCCGGTCGTCGTCATGTACACCTCGGGCACCACCGGGAAACCCAAGGGCGCCATGATCTCCCACGACAACCTGCTGTGGTCCGCGCAGGGTTGCGCGGCGACGCTGGAGTGGCACGGACGGCACAGGTTCCTGCTGGTGGCGCCGATGTTCCACATCGGCGGATTCAATCCCGTGGTCACCAACATCCTGCAGGGCACGCCGTGCGTGTTCCTCCCCGACTTCGACCCGGTCGCGGTGTGGGACGTCATCGCGGCCGAGCGGATCACCACGATGATGGTGGTACCGGTGATGCTTCAGGCGCTGCTCGCCGTCGCCGCCGCCACCGACGTGGACACCTCCAGCCTGGTCAACGTCACGTGCGGCGGGTCCCCGGTGTCGGTCGACCTGATCGAGGCGGCCGGTCGCGCCGGGATCACGGTGCAGGCGGTCTACGGGATCACCGAGTACTCGGGGGCCCTGACCTACTGGACCCCGGAGATGGGGATGGACGCGGCGACGACGCAGGGCCGCGCCCTGATGTTCGGAGAGATCAGGATCGTCGACCCCGACACCGGCCGGGAGGTGCCCACCGGTACCGCAGGCGAGGTGTGGTGCCGTGGCCCGATGGTGTTCGTCGGCTACTGGAACAACCCGGACGCCACGGCCGCCGTCACGGTCGACGGCTGGTACCGCAGCGGCGACATCGGACTCGTCGACGAGCGGAACCTCCTGCACCTCAAGGACCGGCTCAAGGACATGATCATCAGCGGTGGGGAGAACATTTATCCGGTCGAGCTCGAACGGGTCCTCGCCCGGCACCCCGCCGTGCACGAGGTCGCCGTGGTCGCGCGGCCGGACGCCAGGTGGGGTGAGGTCCCCGTCGCGCATGTCGTGGTTGCGCCGGGGTCGACGGCGACGGCATCGGAGCTGATCGCACACTGCCGGGAGCACCTGGCGTCCTACAAGGCGATCAAGGACGTCGTGTTCACCGACGCCCTCCCGAAGAACGCCGTAGGCAAGATCCTCAAGCGGCAACTGCGCGCCGCCTGACGCACGAACGGGCCCCTGCACCGTCAGGTGCTGGGGCCCGTTCGTGCGGGTGTCAGGCGCCGATCGACGCCGCGAGCATCGGCCACGACTCGTGCAGGTCGTCCTGCCAGTAGCCCCACGAGTGGGTGCCTGCGGGGCGGAAGTCGAAGGTCGCCGGGATCTGCAGCTGGTTCAGCCGGTCCTGCAGGTGGATGGTGCACTGGTTGACGGCGGCCTCGATCAGGCCGCCGACGACCACCTGGTTGGCCCACACGTTCGGCCGGCCGTCGATGCCGGGGGAGGTCAGGGTGTCGTGCTCGCCGGGGAGCCCCGAGGACGCGGACACGAACAGTTGCACGCCGCGCAGCTTCTCCGCGTTGACGACCGGGTCGTTCGCGCGCCAGCCCGGGCCGTCGAACGGGCCCCACATGTTGGTGGCGTCGGCGCCGCCCCGGGACTCGACGACGGTCCGGACGTACGCCTGACCGACCTCGGTGGACGTCTCGGCGCAGCCGCTGTACGCGCCGACACTGCGGTAGAGCCCGGGCGCCGCGATCGCCAGGTTCAGCACGGAGGTGCCCGCCATGGAGATGCCGGCGAGGGAGTTGGCTCCGGTGGTGCCGAAGGTGTCGTCGATGATCGGCGGCAGCTCCTGGGTGATGAACGTCTGCCACTTGTTGCGGCCGAGTTCCGGGTCGTCCTTCTCCCAGTCGGTGTAGTAGCTGAACGCTCCGCCGATCGGAGTGACGACATTCACGTTCTTGTCCGCGAAGAAGTCCATGATGTCCGTGCGTCGCTGCCAGGTCGCGGAGTCCTCGCCGCCGCCCGCACCGTTGAGCAGGTAGAGGGTGGGGCGGGGTGCGCTGGTGTCGGCCGGGCGGATGACCTCGACGGGGATGACCCGGTCCATCGCCGCCGAGTACACGTTCGCGGTGACCAGGCGGCTGCCGGTGTCCTCGACGCTGTCCAGGTAGGGCGAGTCGCCGGTCACGACCGCGGGCGTGGTGCCGGTCTGGGCGTACGCCGGTGCGGCCAGCAGGGGGAGCATGACGAACGCTGCTGCTGCAGCGCACACGCGGCGTGAGGAGGTCCGGACGCGCATCGGCGAACCCTTCGTTCGTGGGCGGGCGGGAACGTGCCGGAACATTCCCCGGCAACCATGGTCGTTTCCCTTTCTACCGAACTGTTGGTTCGACGGCCATTGTCGCGACGGCCACAGTCCCCTCGATCGGCGCCCGCCGGTCCGGTTTGCCTGGTGTTCACGCGACCCCGGATCGCGCTGACGGGGTGTGGTCGTGGACCCGGTCCTGACGGGCCCACGACCACACGGTCGATTGTCGTCGCCTTCGCTCCGTGGGGCCAGGTTCTGGGGGCGATTTACCCCGTTCGGATGACATGCGCAATGCCTGTCCGTCGTTCGCACGACGGGAAGTGGCCTGGACCGGGACGTCTACCGGATGGTAACCGGACCCACCCGCGGGACATCGAAACGGTGCAGGACTAGGCTGATGGCTCGTGACCTCACACTATGACGTCGTTGTCCTCGGTGCCGGTCCCGGTGGGTACGTCGCAGCCATCCGCGCGGCGCAGCTGGGCCTGAAAACCGCCATCATCGAAGAGAAGTACTGGGGCGGTGTCTGCCTCAACGTCGGCTGCATCCCGTCCAAGGCGCTGCTGCGGAACGCGGAACTCGCCCACATCTTCACGAAGGAAGCGAAGACCTTCGGCATCTCGGGGGAGGCGACGTTCGACTTCGGCGCCGCCTTCGATCGCAGCCGTCAGGTCGCGGACGGACGCGTCAAGGGCGTCCACTTCCTGATGAAGAAGAACAAGATCACCGAGTACGACGGTCGCGGCACCTTCACCGGTCCGAACTCGATCGACGTCGCGCTCACCAAGGGCGGCTCCGACTCGGTCACCTTCGACAACGTCATCATCGCCACCGGCAGCACCACGAAGCTGCTGCCCGGCACCTCGCTCAGCCAGAACGTCGTCACCTACGAGGAGCAGATCCTCACCCGCGATCTCCCGGGCTCGATCCTCATCGTCGGCGCCGGTGCGATCGGCATGGAGTTCGGCTACGTCCTGAAGAACTACGGGGTCGACGTCACCATCGTCGAGTTCCTCGACCGTGCGCTGCCCAACGAGGACGCGGACGTCTCCAAGGAGATCGCCAAGCAGTACAAGAAGCTCGGCGTCACCATCAAGACCGGCGCTGCCGTCCAGACCATCGAGGACGACGGCACCAAGGTCACCGTCGCGATCAAGGACAACAAGTCCGGCTCGGTCGAGACCGTGGTCGTCGACAAGGTCCTGCAGTCCGTCGGCTTCGCGCCGAACGTGACCGGCTACGGACTGGAGAACACCGGTGTCGCTCTCACCGACCGCGGCGCGATCGCGATCGACGAGCGGATGCGCACCAACGTCGCCGGCATCTACGCGATCGGTGACGTCACCGCCAAGCTGCAGCTCGCGCACGTCGCCGAGGCGCAGGGCGTCGTGGCTGCCGAGACCATCGGCGGCGCCGAGACCCTCGAGCTCGGCGACTACCGGATGATGCCGCGTGCCACGTTCTGCCAGCCGCAGGTCGCCAGCTTCGGTCTCACCGAGGAGCAGGCGAAGGCGGAGGGCTACGACGTGAAGGTCGCGACCTTCCCGTTCATGGCGAACGGCAAGGCGCACGGTCTCGGCGATCCGACCGGCTTCGTGAAGCTGATCGCGGACAAGACCCACGGCGAGCTCATCGGCGGCCACCTCATCGGCCCCGACGTCTCCGAGCTGCTGCCCGAGCTGACCCTCGCACAGAAGTGGGACCTCACGGTCAACGAGCTGGCCCGCAACGTGCACACGCACCCGACGCTGTCGGAGGCGCTGCAGGAGGCCATCCACGGCCTCGCCGGCCACATGATCAACTTCTAGGCGGCTCTGCCGCTCGTGCGCGGTTGACGGGTCTCTGGACCCGCACAGCGCGCACGAGCGCGAAGCGTCTCAGGGCGCCCGACCATTGCGGTCGGGCGCCCTTTTTCGTGCCCGCACTCGGCATCGTCCGGGTGCGTGAGCGCATGTTCACACGGTCGAAATATGCGAAATCAACTGGTGACCAACAGACATTCTGGCGCAATACAGGCCGCCTACTGTCTGCACTCGTCGCGAATACCCCGCTGTATACGCGGTTCGGATACAGGGTTCACCAGCACGTCCACCCCTTCGCACGTTCTCGACCGAAAGGCCCGTACATGCGTCACATCTCGAAGCGCGCGCTCGCCGCGCCCGCCGCCGTCGCCGCGCTCGGCCTCGTGCTGACCGGTTGCGGTAGCAAGGCATCCGACACCGCGTCCGGCGACTCGGCCGCCGCGTCCTGCGTGGACACCTCCGGTGACACCATCAAGGTCGGCTCGCTCAACTCCCTGTCCGGCACGATGGCCATCTCCGAGGTCACGGTCCGCGACTCCATCGCCCTCGCCGTCGAGGAGATCAACGCCGCAGGCGGCGTCCTCGGCAAGCAGATCGAACTGGTCGGCGAGGACGGCGCCTCCGAGCCCACCGTCTTCGCCGAGAAGGCGGAGAAGCTGATCAGCAGCGACTGCGTCGCCGCCGTCTTCGGTGGCTGGACGTCCTCGTCCCGCAAGGCCATGCTGCCGGTGTTCGAGGACCGGAACTCGCTGCTGTACTACCCCGTTCAGTACGAGGGCCTCGAGGACTCGCCGAACATCTTCTACACCGGCGCCACCACGAACCAGCAGATCATCCCGGCGCTGGACTACCTCAAGGAGAAGGGCGTCAAGTCCCTCTACCTGGTCGGTTCCGACTACGTCTTCCCGCAGACCGCGAACCGCATCATCAAGGCGTACGCCGCGGCCAACGGCATCGAGATCAAGGGCGAGGACTACACCCCGCTCGGCTCCACCGACTTCTCGACCATCGTCAACAAGGTCCGCACCGCCGACGCCGACGCCGTGTTCAACACACTCAACGGCGACTCCAACGTCGCGTTCTTCCGCGAGTACAAGAACGTCGGCCTGACCCCGCAGGACATGCCGGTCGTCTCGGTCTCCATCGCCGAGGAGGAGGTCGGCGGTATCGGCGTCCAGAACATCGAGGGGCAGCTGACCGCGTGGAACTACTACCAGACCATCGACACCCCGGTGAACAAGACGTTCGTCGAGGCGTACAAGGCGAAGTTCGGCCAGAACAAGCCGACGTCCGACCCGATGGAAGCCGCCTACACCTCGGTGTACCTGTGGAAGAACACCGTCGAGAAGGCGGATTCCTTCGCGGTCGCGGACATTCAGGCTAACGCTGACGGCGTCACCTTCGAGGCCCCTGAAGGTCTGGTCACCATCGACGGCGACAACCACCACATCACCAAGACCGCCCGCATCGGCGAGATCCGCAGCGACGGCCTGATCTACACGGTGTGGGATTCCGGCCAGCCGATCGAGCCCGACCCGTACCTCGAGACCTACCCGTGGGCCGAGGGCCTGAGCAAGCAGTAGCAGCAGTACTCGACGACGAAGCCGACCAGTAGAGAGGCAGTGCATCTTTCATGGATGTCGTGATCGGACAGCTCTTCACCGGATTGAGCATCGGCTCCATCCTGTTGCTCGCCGCGTTGGGACTCTCCCTGACCTTCGGTCAGATGGGCGTGATCAACATGGCCCACGGCGAGTTCATCATGGCCGGCAGCTACACGGCCTACGTGGTGCAGCAGGTGATCTCGAGCGCAACCGGGTCACTGTTCGTCTCGCTGGTGGTCGGCTTCGTCGTCGGCGGCGTGATGGGTGTCGCCCTCGAAACCCTTCTCGTCAAGCGGATGTACCACCGTCCGCTCGACACGCTGCTGGTGACGTTCGGTGTCGGACTGATCCTGCAGCAGCTCGCCCGGGACATCTTCGGCGCGCCGGCGGTGAACGTCGTTGCACCGTCGTGGCTCTCGGGTGGCGTCGAGATCTTCGGTGCCGTGGTGCCGAAGACCCGCATCTTCATCATGGTGCTCGCGGTGGTCGCGGTGACGGTCCTGGCGACCGCGCTCAAGCGGTCGTCGATGGGCCGGCGGATCCGCGCCGTTGTGCAGAACCGCGACCTCGCCGAGACCAGTGGAATCTCCTCCCGCCGTACCGATGTCACCACGTTCTTCATCGGCTCCGGTCTCGCCGGTGTCGCCGGCGTCGCGCTGACACTGATCGGATCGACCAGCCCGACCATCGGGCAGAGTTACCTGATCGACGCGTTCCTGGTGGTCGTGGTCGGCGGACTCGGCCAGATGAAGGGCGCGGTGATCGCCGCGTTCGCGCTGGGCATCCTCAATTCCTTCATCGAGTACTCGACCACCGCGTCGATCGCGAAGGTGATCGTGTTCGTGATCATCGTGGTCTTCCTGCAGATCCGTCCCCAGGGCCTGTTCGCCGTCAAGACGAGGAGTTTGGTGTGAGCGTCCTGACCAATCCCAAAGTCCGTGTGTGGGGCGGGTTCGCGCTCGCCGCAGTCATCCTCTTCGGGGTGGCACCCGCCGTCCTGTCCGACTTCCGGCTCGGCCTGCTCGGCAAGTTCCTCTGCTTCGCCATCGTCGCCGCCGGCATCGGACTCGCCTGGGGCCGAGGCGGAATGCTGACCCTCGGCCAGGGTGTCTTCTTCGGCATCGGCGCCTACGCGATGGCCATGCACCTCAAGATCGCCGACGCGGAACTGCGCGGCGACGACGTCCCCGACTTCATGCAGATCGCGGGCATCCGTGAACTGCCCGGCTACTGGCAGCCGTTCGCGTCGCCGATCGTCGCGATCCTCGCGGTCCTGACGCTTCCCGCGCTGGTGGCGTTCCTGCTCGGGCTCGGCGTGTTCAAGCGTCGCGTCAAGGGCGCGTACTTCGCGATCCTGTCCCAGGCACTGGCCGCGGCCTTCGCGATCCTGCTCGTCGGTCAGCAGACCATCGGTGGCAGCAACGGCCTCAACAGGTTCCGCACGTTCTTCGGCTTCAACCTCGCCGACCCCGCCAACAAGCGGATGCTGTTCTTCATCGCGGCGGCGGTGCTGCTGCTGTCCGTCGCCGGGATCCGGCAGCTGATGAACTCCCGCTACGGCGAACTGCTCGTCGCGGTCCGGGACCAGGAGGAACGCGTCCGGTTCCTCGGCTACGACCCTGCCAACATCAAGCTGGTGGCCTACGTGGCCGCCGCGTTCCTCGCCGGTATCGCCGGGGCGCTGTTCGTGCCGATCGTCGGGATCATCTCCCCGGCGGACGTGGGAATCGTTCCGTCCCTTGCCTTCCTGATCGGTGTCGCCATCGGCGGCCGCGCCACCCTGCTCGGCCCGGTCCTCGGTGCGATCGGCGTCGCCTGGGCACAGTCCGCCTTCTCCGAGTCGTTCCCCTCCGGCTGGATCTACGCACAGGGCCTGCTGTTCATCGTGGTCGTCGGCTTCTTCCCGGCCGGTGTCGCCGGGCTGGTGGCACTGCTGCGGAGGCGCAAGACCAAGCCCGAATCAGAGCCCGACGCACCCGCGCCCACCGCGGCGCCCGAACCCGTGAAGGTGTCCTGATGACCGGATCGACGCACGCAGCAGCAACACAGGACACGGTCAAGGCGCCCGAGCTCGGCGGCAACGCGGGCATGTCCAGCGAGTACCTGGAGGTGCGGGGCCTGTCGGTCAGCTTCGACGGCTTCAAGGCCGTCGACAACGTCGACCTGACCCTCCTGCAGGGTGACCTGCGATTCCTCATCGGTCCCAACGGCGCAGGCAAGACCACCCTCGTCGACGCGATCACCGGACTGGTCCCGGCCACCGGCTCCGCTACCAAGTCCGGAGTCGAACTCGTCGGCAAGAAGGTTCACCACATCGCCCGGCTCGGTGTCGGCCGGACCTTCCAGACGGCCAGCGTCTTCGAGGACCTGTCGGTGCTGCAGAACCTCGACATCGCCGCGGGCGCGGGCCGATCGGCCCTGACGCTGCTGCGCCGCCGCAAGGAGGTGCTGCCGCAGATCGAGGAGGCCCTCGAGACCATCGGCCTGACCCGGCAGCGGGACACCCCCGCGGGGATCCTCGCGCACGGGCAGAAGCAGTGGCTCGAGATCGGCATGCTCCTGGTGCAGAACGCCGACGTGCTGCTCCTCGACGAGCCGGTCGCGGGCATGAGCCTCGAGGAACGCGAGGAGACCGGAAACCTGCTGCGCCGCATCGGCGGTGAACGCACGGTCGTCGTCGTCGAACACGACATGGACTTCATGCGTGCGTTCGCCACCTCGGTCACCGTCCTCGCCGCCGGGAAGGTGCTCTCCGAGGGCACCGTCGCCCAGGTGCAGGCCGATCCGAAGGTGCAGGCCGTCTATCTCGGCACCGGCCAGGTGGACGAGTCCGCCGCAGGACCCGGTACCGATCACGCGAAGGAGGGATGACGATGCTCGAACTCGTTGACATTCACGCCGGCTACGGCCGCACCGAGGTCGTGCACGGGGTCTCGCTCACCGTGCCCGAGGGCGGCGTCGCCGCCGTCATGGGACACAACGGCGCGGGCAAGACAACGCTGCTGCGCGCCGCGGTCGGGCTGATCAAGGCGACGTCGGGGACGATCCTGCTCGGCGGTGAGGACATCACCTCGATGCGGCCCAGTGCCCGCGTCGCCAGGGGGCTCGCGTACGTGCCACAGGGGCAGCAGTCGTTCGGTCAGCTGACCACTTCGGAGAACCTGCAGGTGGTTGCCGACGGACGCAAGCGCGGCAAGGCGCTGATCGCCGAGGCGCTGGACCTGTTCCCGGCGCTGAAGGACCTGCTCGACCGTCGCGCCGGCCTGCTGTCGGGTGGCCAGCGGCAGCAGCTCGCGATCGCGCGCGCCCTCATCACCGAACCGAAGGTGCTGATCCTCGACGAGCCGACCGAGGGCATCCAGCCGAACGTCGTCGCCGAGATCGAGCGCACGATCATCGATCTCACCAGGCGGGGCGACCTCAGCGTCCTGCTCGTCGAGCAGCACATCGGCTTCGCGCTGCAGGCCGCAGAGCATTACAGCGTGCTCGCCGCAGGTCACGTCACCTCCACGGGAACCGGAGGCGCCGACTCGGCCGACGCCGTCCGCGCGGCGATGGCCATCTGACCATGACGGCGAACGGACACGAGGACGCCGGCGGCCCGGGCCGGGCCGCCCGCGGATCGCTACGCGAGCAGGTGTACCTGCGACTGCGCCGCGATCTGATGACCGGGAGCATCGGCCCCGGCGACCGGCTCGGCGAGGAGCGACTCGCCGAACTGTACGGGGTGTCGCGGACCCCGGTCCGGGAGGCGCTGGCGCGGTTGCAGGCGGACGGACTCGTCGAGCGCGACGAGAACGGACTCTTCCCGTACCGGCCGCGACTCGCGGAGCTCGCCGACCTCTACGAGCTGCGGATCACTCTGGAGATGCGGGGGATCCTGCGGATCCTGCAGGGCAGCGGCGAACTGCACGACCCGCAGATCCTCGGCCCCGAGGTGCAGCGATGGTACGGGTTTCGCAGCGAAATGCCCGACCCGGACGCCGGATTCGTCGTCCTCGACGAGCAGTTCCACACCGCACTGCTCGCGTCGTCCGGCAATCGCGCCCTCGTCGACGCGCTCGCAAGCGTCAACGCGAAGGTCCGGCCGGTCCGGATGTTCGACTACCTCACCCCCGACCGGATGCGTGCGACCGTCGACGAACACATCGCGGTCGCCGAACTCGTCCTCGACGGACACCTCCAGCGGGCCCACGACGCGCTCCTCGCGCACATCGACGAATCCCGAGCGGTCGTGATCGAACGCGCCCAGCAGGCACTGGCGATGGCGCGGATGGCCAACGCCGTCCGCGACTGACGACCCGGTCGCTCCGCACGACAGCACCGACCCTCTTCACTGAAAGGCCGTGACATGAACGCCCTCTCGTTCGACACCCTGCTCGTCGCCAATCGAGGTGAGATCGCCTGCCGGATCATGCGTTCCGCCCACATACTCGGGCTCAAGACGGTGGCGGTGTACTCCGATGCCGACGCGGCCGCGGCGCACGTCGAACTCGCGGACGTGGCGGTCCGGCTCGGTCCGGCGCCGGCCCAGGAGTCGTACCTGCGTGCGGACGCGGTGATCGAGGCGGCGCTCGCGTCGGGTGCGGGCGCGATTCACCCCGGCTACGGCTTCCTGTCGGAGAACGACGCGTTCGCGTCCGCCGCCGAAGCCGCCGGGATCGCCTTCGTCGGACCGACCCCCGAGCAGTTGCGGGTGTTCGGCAACAAGCACTCGGCCCGGGAGGCGGCCCGCGCGGTCGGGGTTCCGCTGGTCGCGGGCAGCGGGATGCTCGAGAGCGTCGAGGCTGCCCTGGCCGCCGCGGCGGAGGTCGGGTACCCGGTGATGCTCAAGGCGGTCGGTGGCGGTGGCGGCATCGGCATGCAGGCGTGCTTCGACGAGGCGGACCTGCGCGGTGCCTACGACCGTGTGCTGCGACTTGCCGCGGCGAACTTCTCGTCCTCGGGTGTCTTCCTGGAACGGTTCGTCGCCCATGCCCGGCACGTGGAGGTCCAGGTGTTCGGTGACGGCGCGGGCCGCACCCTCAGCCTCGGCACCCGCGACTGCTCGCTGCAGCGTCGCAACCAGAAGGTCGTCGAGGAGGCGCCGGCCTTCGGACTCTCGGATTCCGTTGTCGAACAGATCCTCTCGTCCTCGCGCGCGCTCGCGTCCTCGGTCGACTACCGGTCCGCAGGCACCGTCGAGTTCGTGTACGACGTCGATCGCGGCGAGGCGTCCTTCCTGGAGATGAACACCCGCCTGCAGGTCGAGCACCCCGTCACAGAGGAGGTCACGGGCGTCGACCTGGTCGCGTGGATGCTGCGCCTCGCCGGCGGGGACCGGTCGATGCTGGACGAGCTTCCCGACAGCGGACCGGAGATCACCGGGCACGCCGTCGAGGCCCGCGTCTACGCGGAGGATCCCGGGCGCGACTACCGCCCGTCCGCCGGCCTGCTCACCAGCGTCGAGTTCCCCGCACACACCCGGGTGGAGACCTGGGTGGACACCGGAACCACCGTCAGCGAGCACTACGACCCGATGATCGCGAAGATCGTCACCGCGAGCACCACCCGCGTCGGCGCGTTCGCCGCGCTCGGTGCCGCGCTCGACGAGACCGCGATCTACGGCATCGCCACGAATCTGCCTCAGCTGCGGGCGATCACGGCCCTCCCGGTGGTGCTCGACGGCGGGCAGACCACCGGCACCCTCGCCGACCTGGTGGTCGGGGGACCGCGGGTGGACGTGCTGCGGGCGGGAACGATGACCACACTCCAGGACCACCCCGGTCGCCTCGGGTACTGGGAGGTCGGCATTCCGCCGTCGGGCCCGATGGACGATCTGTCCTTCACCCTGGTGAACACGGCCGTCGGCAACGCGCCCGACGCCGTCGGGCTCGAATGCACCCTGCAGGGGCCGCAGCTGGAGTTCGCCGAGGCAACCGTCGTCTGTGTCGGCGGGGCGCCCGCCCCGGTCACCGTCAACGGTGACGCGGTCCCGATGTGGGAGCCCGTCGAGGTGCCCGCGGGCGGCGTCCTCGACGTCGGGAGCCCCGTCGGTGAAGGGTTGCGTACCTACGTCGCGGTCCGCGGCGGCGTCGACGCCCCCCGCTACCTCGGCAGCGCGTCCACGTTCACGCTCGGCGGCTTCGGCGGCGTCACCGGCCGTGCGCTCGCGACCGGCGACGTCCTCGCCCTCGCCCAGGGCGACGGGCTCACCGAACCTGCAACCGTTCCGGCGCAGGACCGTCCGGTGTTCGGACACACCTGGCACCTCGCCGTCGGCGAGGGACCGCAGCCGGCGCCGTCGTACTTCACCGACTCCGACATGGTGCAGTTCTACGACACCACCTGGACTGCGGCCGCACACGCCAACCGGACCGGCATCCGGCTCGACGGCCCGAAGCCGACGTGGTCGCGGAGCGACGGCGGCGAGGCCGGCCTGCACCCGTCCAATCTGCACGACAACCCGTACAGCGTCGGCGCACTGAACGTCTCGGGCGACACCCCGATCCTGCTCGGCCCGGACGGCCCGAGCCTCGGCGGTTTCGCCTGCCCGTTGACCGTCACCAGCGCGCACCGCTGGAAGCTCGGCCAGATCCGGCCCGGCGACCAGGTGCGGTTCGTGCCCGTCACCGAGGACGGCGCCGACATGCTCCGCGCGTCGAATTCCGTTCGCGCCGCGCACCTGCCGCCGTCGGCGGCACACGCGACGAGCTCCGACGGCGGCGTCCTCGCACGCCGCGACGAGATTCTCGGTCGTCCGGCCGTGGTCTACCTGCGTGGCGGTGACGACAACCTGCTCGTCGAGTACGGCGAGATGGAGCTCGACCTCGGCCTGCGCATGCGGGTGCACGCCCTGTCGGTCGCGCTGGCCGAGCGGGCACTGCCCGGACTGATCGACGT
Organism: Rhodococcus gannanensis; assembly: GCF_042681175.1. Classification (NCBI taxonomy): domain Bacteria; kingdom Bacillati; phylum Actinomycetota; class Actinomycetes; order Mycobacteriales; family Nocardiaceae; genus Rhodococcus; species Rhodococcus gannanensis. The sequence continues at coordinate 531,594 of NZ_JBHUFB010000020.1, read as the reverse complement.
CACCCCCGGTGTGCGTTCCCTGCACCTGCACTTCGACCCCGACGTGCTGCCCGCGCGGGCGCTGCTCGACGTCCTCCAGGACATCGAGGACCTGCTCCCCGCGACCAGCGACCTCGTCGTGCCGAGCCGCACCATCCGACTGCCCCTCTCGTTCGACGACCCGTCGATCGCCGAGGCCATCGACCGCTACCGGGCGGGCGTCCGCGACGCCGCGCCGTGGCTGCCGTCGAACACCGAGTTCATCCGTCGTATCAACGGCCTCGACTCCGTCGACCAGGTTCGGGACGCCGTCTTCGACGCCGAGTACCTGGTTCTCGGCCTCGGGGACGTGTATCTCGGTGCGCCACTGGCCGTTCCGCTCGATCCGCGGCACCGTCTGGTGACGACCAAGTACAACCCGGCCCGTACCTGGACACCGTCGGACGCCGTCGGCATCGGCGGAAAGTACCTCTGTGTCTACGGAATGGAGTCGCCGGGCGGCTACCAGCTGATCGGCCGGACGGTCCCGATCTGGTCCGGCTACCGTCAGCAGGGGCCGTTCGAGGACGGCAAGCCGTGGCTGTTCCGGTTCTTCGACCGCATCGTCTGGGAACCCGTCACCCCCGAACAGCTGGCCGAGTTCCGGGCCGAGGCCGCTGCGGGCCGGTTCAACGCGGAGATCACCGAGGGCACCTTCGCACTTGCCGACCACCTGCGTTTCCTCGAGGACAACGCCGAGTCGATCGCCGAGTTCAACACCAAGCAGGGCGCCGCGTTCGAGACGGAGAAGGAGGCGTGGCGCGCCGCGGGCGAGTTCGACCGCGTCGAGGCCGCCCCGCCGGAGCCGGAGACCACCGACCTGGTGGTGCCGCCGGGTGCCGTCGTCGTCGAGGCGCCGATGGTCGGGACGGTGTGGCGGGTCGCGGTCGAACCGGGTGACATCGTCGAGGCCGGCGGTGACGCCGTGATCCTCGAGGCGATGAAACTGGAGATGTCGGTACCGTTCAACTCTGCGGGAACCGTGCTCGAAGTGCTCGTCGAACCGGGTGCAAAGGTGCAGCCGGGAACCCCGCTCGTGGTGATGGGAGTCGCTTGATCATGAATGCAGTCAGCAACGTCGCTGAACTGGACGCCGCGCTGTCGCCGACCGACCGTGTCGCGCGGGCCTACCGTCGCATCGCCGAGGCCGACCGGCCCGAGGTGTGGATCCTGCTGCGCAGCGAAGCCGACGTCCTCGCCGACGCGCGCGCCGTCGAGGACCGCCTCGCGGCAGGCGAGAACCTGCCGCTGGCGGGCCTGCTCCTCGCGGTGAAGGACAACGTCGACGTCGCCGGCCTCCCGACGACCGCGGGGTGTCCCGAGTTCGCGTACCCGGCGACGGAGACGGCGAGCGGTGTGGCCCGGCTGATCGAGCAGGGCGCGGTCGTGTTGGGCAAGACCAACCTCGACCAGTTCGCGACCGGTCTGGTCGGCACCCGCAGCCCGTACGGCGCAGTCCGCGGATCCTGGGATCCCGAGCGGGTGTCCGGGGGCTCGAGCTCCGGCTCCGCGGTCGCCGTCGCGCTCGGCATCGCCGACATCGGCATCGGCACCGACACCGCCGGGTCGGGCCGGGTGCCCGCCGCGTTCGCGGGCATCGTCGGGCTCAAGCTGTCGCTCGGCGTGATCCCCACCCACGGTGTCGTCCCGGCGTGCGTCGACTACGACTGCCTCACCGTGTTCGCCGACGACCTCGACGCCGCCGTCGCGGCGGCGCGGGTGATGACCGGACCGGACCCGCGGGACCCGCGCAGCCGTCCGTGGCCGACCGACGTCCGGCTCGCCGCGCCGGCCGCGCCGGTGGTCGCGGTGCCACGCCCCGAGGACCTTGAGGACGTGTGCCCCGAGTACCGGGCCGCGTTCGACGCGACCGTCGCCGACTTGGAGGCCACCGGCGTCACGACCCGGATCGTCGACATCTCCGGCCTGCTCGACGCGGCCAAGCTGCTGTACGACGGCGCCGTCGTCGCCGAGCGGTACGCCGCGGTCGGGGAGTTCCTCGAATCCTCTCCCGCCGGAGCGGATCCCACCGTCGCGGCGATCGTCGCCGGGGCGAAGGCGCCGCTCGCTCACGAGCTGGTGTCGAACCTCGACGCGCTGGCTCGGGCGAAGTCCGCGGCGGCGATCACCCTCGACGGCTGCGACGCACTGTTGCTGCCGACCACCACCGAGCACCCGACGATCGCGGCGGTGCAGGCGGACCCGATCGGCATCAACCGGCGGATGGGCACCTTCACCAACTTCTGCAACCTGCTGGACATGGCGTCGGTCGCGGTCCCGGGCAGCCCGACGTCGGATGGCCACCCGTTCGGCGTCATGTTCGTGGTCCCCGCGTTCGCGGACCAGGTCGCGGTCGATCTCGGTGCCCGGCTCGGCGGCGTGGACGCCCCGCTGCTGGTCGACGCGGGGGTGGACCTGGCGGTGTTCGGTGCGCACCTGCGTGGTCAGGCGCTGAACTTCCAGCTGCAGGACCTCGGCGCCCGCTACGTGGAGACCGTCCACACCACCGACGCCTACCGGCTGTACGCGCTGGACACCGTCCCGCCGAAGCCGGGCCTGGTGCGTCGCGGTCCCGGGCGCGGGGCGCCGATCGTCGGTGAGGTGTTCCGGGTCTCCGCCGCGGGACTGGGGTTGTTCCTCGCGGCGCTGCCCGCGCCGATGGCGCTGACGAGCGTTGAACTGTCGGACGGGCGCACCGTCGTCGGGTTCGGCTGCACCCACGACGCCGTCGACGGCGCCACCGACATCACCGAACACGGCGGCTGGCTGGCCTACCTCAACCCCTGACCCGCCGCACCCTCCCATTGGCTGAAGGTGGTGTTCGTGCGCTCAGATCGCACGAACGCCACCTTCAGCCGCTCCGGGGTGGAGCCCCCGTTCCGGCTGAAAGTGGCGTTCGCCTCGTTCAGCGGCATGAACGGCGCTTTCAGCCGCACCGCTGTCAGTGCATGCCGACGGCGCCCTCGGCCGGCATGTCGGCCTTCCGTGCCCGGACGAGGGCGAGGACGATCGGGCAGACGACGGCCAGGAGCGCCGCCGCCCAGAGGAACACGTCCGTGTAGCCGGCGACCTCGACGGCGAACGGGTGCGCGTCCGGGTTCGTGCCGGCGAACGACGACTTCGCGGACACGTAGATCGTCGTGAACAGCGCAGTACCCAGGGCTCCGCCGATCTGCATCGTCGCGTTGACGAGCGCGCTTGCGGCACCGGCATCGTGGTCCTCGACCCCGACGAGTGCGATGTTCTGCGCGGGGACGAGCACCAGGCCCAGGCCCAGGCCCAGGACGATCAGACCGGGTAGGACCGCCGCCACGTAGGAGCTGCCGACGTCGATCCGGGTGAGGAGGATCAGACCCAGCGCCGCGACGACCGGACCGATCGTCATCGGTACCTTCGGCCCGACGCGGGTCATCAGCTGGGCGGCGATGCCGGCGGCGACGGTGATCGCGGCCGTCAGCGGTAGCGACGCCGCTCCGGAGACGAACGGGCTCATGCCGAGCACGATCTGCAGGTAGAAGGTCAGGTACAGCGTTCCGCCGATCAGTGCGGCGCCGACCATCATCGAGCCGACGAGTCCCGGTGCGCGGTTGCGGTCCCACGGGACGTACAGCGGCAGCAGCGGATGCGACGACCGCTGCTCGACGACGACGAAGGCGGCCAGCGCAAGAAGCCCGACGACGATGAACGAGATCGTCTCCGTCGATGCCCAGCCGTGCTTCTCGGCCTGGGTGAACCCGAACACGAGCCCGCCGAGTCCGATCGCGACGAGGATCGTGCCGGGCACGTCGTAGCGAGTATCGCCGTGCGCCTTGCTCTCTCGCACGATCGGTGCCGTCACCGCGAGCGCGAACAGCGCGACGGGGATGTTCACGAGCAGACACCACCGCCAGTCCACGTACTGCGTCAGGAAGCCGCCGAGCAACAGGCCCACGGCCGCGCCGCCACCGGAGATGGCGCCGTACACCGCGAATGCCCTTGCCCGCTCGGCGCCTTCGCGGAACGTCGTGGTCAGGATCGCGAGTGCGGCGGGGGCGAGCAGCGCGGCGAACACACCCTGACCGGCGCGAGCGGCGAACAGTTGGAGGCCGTTCTGGGCGAGACCGCCGACGGCGGACGCGACCGCGAACCCGACCATGCCGACCATGAAGGAGCGCTTGCGGCCCCAGAAGTCGGCGATGCGCCCGCCGAGCAGGAGCAGGGCGCCGAACGCGAGCGCGTAGGCGGTGACGGCCCAGTGGCGGTCGCCGTCGCTGATGCCGAGGGTCGCCTGGGCCTGGGGGAGGGCGATCGAGACGATCGTCGCGTCGAGGACGACGGTCAGCTGCGCCAGCGCGACGATGCACAGCACCAGCCAGCGGCGCTCGTGGTTGGGATTGTCGCTCGACGTGTACGGGCGTGAGGTGTCCTGAACCTCAACGGTCATGGTGGGATTTCCTGCCGATCGGGGGCACGGACGAGTGTCGCGGCCGAAAGAGGCCACGCTAGCCGGATCGCGGTCCCCTTCGTAAGCGGAGGACGGATCGTCGTCGGCAACCTCACACCGGCTTGATTTACCCGGTACGGCGTGAGCACTGTGTGTCTCGTCGTCCGAGTATCTCGCGGTACAGGTCGCTGCCCCGACGAATCCGGGTCGACATCAACGCACCGCGGTTCCGGCGCGGTTTCTGCATGTCGTCCCAACCGGATGTGGTGATCCGACTCTGCGGTGACGGCACGCTCAGGACGGGACGTCGATCCGCGCACGCAGTCCCTCGGCGAAGGCCTGCGCCGCGCGCAGATCGCCGGCGTCCGGGCGACCCTTCCTGATGCCCCCGACGACCTTGAACGGCAGGTAGGTGTCGAACGCACGGCACGAGAAGGTGTCGATGACGGTCCGGCCACGCTCCTCGAGCAGTCGTGTGAGGGCGCGGGTGTATCCGGGGAACTGCGGTTCGGGAAGACCACTGGTGGAGAACACGAACGCCGATCCCGCGGGCTGCTGCGGTAGCATCCGCACGAATTCGCGCAGGTCAGGATGGAACGACATGCGGAATATGCCGGAGCCGAAACCTACGAGATCATGGCCGGACACGGCGGCGGGATCGACCTGGTCGGGTGTCAGGACTGGTGCCGCGAGCACCTCGCCCATGGCTTCCGCGATCTTCCTGGTGTTTCCGTGCGAGACGGAAGTGCACACGATGAGCGCTTTCATGGTGCTCCTGTTCGGGTCAGGGTCTTCACGTTCGTGATGTGACCGAGTTTGTCGGGATTGCGAACGGCGTAGAGAGAGCGGATGAGGCCGCCGTCGATGTCGAACACAAGTACGGAGTCGACACGCCCGTCGTTCGTGAACAACACGGCAGGAAGTGCATTGCACGTCGTCAGGCTGACGCCGAATCCGGCCATCGACTTACGGGCCAGGCCGATGACGTACGTCGCGACGCGTTCGGCGCCGACGACAGGTATTCGTGCCGCGGTGACCTTGCCTCCGCCGTCGGTGATCTCGACGACGCCCGGAGCCATCAGGCTCATCAGCTGCCTCACGTCGCCGGTCGCGGCAGCGTGGAGGAACTGCACGACGATCGCCGAGCTCGTCTCGGGGTCGGGCACGAAGCGTGGACGCCGGGCATGGACGTGGTTGCGGGCACGGTGCGCGATCTGTCGGACGGCACCTGCGCTCTTGCCGACCATCTCGGCGATTTCCCGGTGGGAGTAGCCGAACACCTCGTCGAGCACGAAGACGGCCCGCTCGTGGGGTTTGAGGGTTTCGAGCACGAGCAACATCGCGATCGACACGGACTCGGCGAGGACGGCGTCGTCCGCAGCATCGGGTGCGGTGGACACGGGTTCGGGCAGCCAGTTGCCGATGTAGTCCTCGCGCCGTCGCTGCGCGCCGCGCAGGTGGTTGAGGGCCAGTCGGGTGACGACCTGGACAAGGTAGGCGCGCGGATGTTCGACGGTGGTCGGATCGACGTCCTGCCAGCGCAGGTAGCTGTCCTGGACGACGTCCTCGGCGTCGGCGGCGCTCCCGAGGATCTCGTACGCGACGGTGAACAGCAGCGCCCGGTTCTCGGCGAAGACCTGTGCCGTCGTCACGGCGTCACCCGGTGTTCCTCGGCCGTGAGACGTGGTGGTCCCGGCATCCACCGGTAGTGGCGCGGTGCCCGGCTGATCAGCATGACGGTCGAGCGGCACACAGCCTCCTTGATCGTCGCGGCGGCGCGGCCGCGGATCGCGGGCAGGCATGGACGGTCGTCGCGGCCGGTGGGCTGGATCAGGCCGTGACTCCGGCCCAGACTCACAGCCTGCCCGACGTAACCGACCGACAACGCCCGCGGAGTTCTGTCGTCCAGCAGTGCGATCAGCGTATCCGCGCCGTGCGCTCCTGTCGGGATTGCGGACTGGCAGCTCATCCGAACGTGCCCGGCCACCGTTGCAGGTGGTGCGGTGGCGTCGCCGACGCCCACGATGCGCGGATTCCCGACGCACACGAGGGTTTCGTCGGTGAGCAACCTGCCCTGGACGTCGACGGGGAGTTCGCTGCGGCGGGCGAGATCGGGAACGGTGAACGAGCCCGCCCAGATCGTGCAGTCCGCTCCGATCGCACTTGCGCCCGCCACAGAAACGCCGTCGGAATGGACCTCGGTCACCGTCAGTCCGTCGTGCACCGCGACGTCGAGGCTGGTGAGCGTGCGTTCGACGACGCGACGGCCTGCGGCAGGAACGGTGGCCGCCAATCTGTTTGTCACCAGATGTGTCCGCAGGTAGGGGAACCGTTCGGCGATCTCCGCAGTCGTCTCGATTCCGGTGAGGCCGCCGCCGACGACGAGCACTCGCGCACCGGCCGGCAATGCGCGCAGGCGTGTGGCGAGCCGCGCGGCGGCGTCGAGTCGGCCCACGGCGTCCGCCCCGACGCCGGTGGGCGCTGCTCCACTACCCGCCGCGTACACCAGGAAGTCGAACGACATCGAGCTGCCGTCGTCCAGGGCTACGGACCTCTCCCCGATCGACTCCACGGCCGCGACGCGGAGCCGGACGCTGGGGTGCAGGACCTCGGTCAACGGGCGCGTGGCGGTACCGGTTCCTGCCAGGTGCTGATGCAGGCGGATCCGTTCGACGAACTCGCGGTGCGGGTTGATCACCGTCACCACGACACCGTCGATTCCGGCTGCCGCGACGCGGTTGGACGCCATCGCACCGGCATATCCCGCACCAACCACGACAACGTGCGTCATCTCGATCACCTTTCGCTCGGCCCGTGTACCTGTGGACACCGACCGGCTCGAAGATGTGACACACGGGTCCGGGTGGCCTGCCTCGGGTGTCCGGTGTGGAGATGCTGGATCACCATGGGCACACGCATCGGCGCACGGTGCGTTCCCTGGTCTGCCGGGCGAAGACCACTGGCCAGGTAGAGTCAGCCACCTGTGGACCGGCGTAGATGCTGCGTAGAAGGTGTGGCGCGGCTCAGCCACGGTCGGGGTGGAACTGCTGTGGCCGGCGGGTGGATCAGCGAGTGGAGTCGTACTTCTTCTGGTCGCTGCGGATTTCCGCGATCTGGTTCTCGATCGTCTCGGCGATCGCGCGCATGTGTCCGGCGACCTCCTCACCGCGCGCGGTGAGGCTGTACTCGACCTTCGGTGGGATGGTCGCCTGGACGTCGCGGTGCACGAATCCGTCCCGCTCGAGTTGGTGCAGGGTCTGCGACAGCATCCGTTCGCTGACGCCGTCGACGCGCCTGCGCAGCGCGGCGAACCGGTGCGGTTCGTCGAGGAGAGCGACGAGCGCGAGCGTTCCCCAGCGGCTCATCACCGACTGCAGCACCGGGCGGGACAGACAGTCGCGAGCGAACACGTCGGCCGCCAACGTCTCGACGTTGTCGGATTCCTGCTGGTCAGCCGTGCTCATGACATCCAGGGTACTACCGTCTCTGCCGTAAGCGCTGACTGGATAGTTGGCACTTACGAAAAGTAAGTGCATGATGGATCGTGATGCGGCGAACCGTCGCGCTCCATCCGATCGAGGAGAAATCATGACCATCGCCGTCACCGGAGCCACCGGACAGCTCGGCCGGCTCACCGTCGATGCGCTGCTCGCGCGCGGCGCACAGCCCGCCGAGGTCGTCGCGATCGTCCGCGATGCCGACAAGGCAGCCGACATCGCCGCGCGCGGGGTGCAGGTCCGCGTCGCCGACTACGGCGACCGGGCCGCTCTCGACGCCGCGCTCGCCGGAGTCGACCGGCTGCTGCTGATCTCGAGCAGCGAGGTCGGGCAGCGTCTCCCACAGCACACGAACGTCATCGCCGCCGCCACTACTGCCGGCGTCGGATTCGTCGCGTACACGTCCCTGCTCGACGCGCAGTCCAGCCCGCTGTCGCTGGCTCCCGAGCATCGGGAGACCGAGAACCTGCTCGCCGGGTCCGGTCTCGCGCACGCGTTCCTGCGCAACGGCTGGTACTGGGAGAACTACACCACCGACCTGGCCGGAACGGTCCAGCGTGGCGTCCTCGCCGGTGCCGCCGGTGACGGACGGGTCGCGGGCGCCTCCCGGCGCGACTTCGCCGAGGCCGCGGCCGAGGTCCTGCTCGGTGATGGACACGAGGGCCGGGTGTACGAACTCGGCGGCGACGAGCGCCTCACGCTCACCGAACTCGCAGCCCGGATCTCTGATGCGAGCGGCAAGACCGTTGTCTACCAGAACCTCTCGGTCGAGCAGTATGCGGCGGCGCTCGAATCGGCGGGGATGCCTGCCGTTTACGTGCAGATGCTCGCGAGTTCCGACGCGGGTATCGAGATCGGAGCCCTCGACACGGACAGCGGCCACCTGCAGAAGCTGATCGGTCGTCCGTCCACCCCCGTCGTCGACGTCCTCCGCGCTGCCCTGTAGCCCGCGCCCACTGGCTGAACGTGGCGTTCGTGCCGTCAGACCGAACGAACGCCACGTTCAGCCGGGGGCGGCGGCAGCGGGGCCGGTGTGGCTGAACGGCACATTCGTCTCGTCAGGCCGAACGAACGCCACGTTCAGCCGGGGGCGGCGGGGGTCAGGCGAAGGTGTCGCGCTCGATGCGGAGGGTGCCGATGGTGGTGGCGAGCATGTCGTACTGGCCGACCAGGAGGACGAACTCGATCATCCCGCGGTCGTTCAGGTGCTTCGCCAGCGCGGACCAGGCGGCGTCGCTCAGGTCCTTGCCGGTGATCAGTTCGTCGACCGCTGCCAGCATGGCGCGGTGTCGGTCGCTCCAGCCGTCGGCCTCCGCGCCGATGAGGGCCCTGGCCAGGATCTCCGGCGTGACGCCCGCGCGGCGGCTGAGCCGGATGTGGTGGTCCATCTCGTAGTCGCAGCCGCGCAGGTGCGCGACCCGGAGGATCACGAGTTCGGTCTCGTGACGGGAGATCCGGCCGCCCGGCATGAGCACGGTCGCCGCGAAGTGCAGCCAGCCGCGGTACGTGCCACCGGCCCGCCCGAGGGTGCTGAACAACTGGGCGTCGGGGGTGCGCGACACCAGCGAGACCACCCGCCACACCGTCCAGTTCACGGGGCCGAGTCGCCGTAGCCGGCCGGGCGGGATGCGGGGTGTCATGAGGTCGGTTCCTTTCGGCCGGTCAGGGTTGTGGTGAACCGGGCCCTCTCGGTCCGCGCGATCGCGAGGGCCGCGGCCATCGTCGGCTGTGGGCGCAGGTCGACGATCCGTTGCGCGGGCGCGCGCAGGTGCATCACGCCACCCACCCAGGCCGGTGCGTAGATCCTCCTGCGGCGCAACGCGATCCCCTTCTCCAGCGCCGCGACTGCGGTCTCGGTGGGCGAGAGCGACGTGAACATGCCCGACCACCGGATCTTGTCCGCGGCGGCGCTGTCGAACCCGATGCTCACCATCTCGGTGTCGATCTCGCCGAGGTATCCGACGCCGACGCGGGTGCCGAGGTGCCGCATCTCCACCCGTAGCGTGTTGGCGAGGGCCTCGGTCGCCGCGGAGGTGGCACTGTACGCGCCGAGCAGCGGCAGCGACACACCCGCCGCGCCGGACGCGACCACGAGCGCATACCCGTTCGAATGCCCCAGGTGCTCACCGGCGATCCGCAGCGTGTGATAGGTGCCCATGAGGTTCACCTCGACCGTCTGCCGCATGACCTCCGGATCTCCCCCGACCATCGGCAGCTGCGCACCGACCCCCGCGTTCGCGACCACCACGTCCAGTCCGCCGAGCCCGTCGACCAGCTCGCCGACCGCGGACTCGAGGGCGTCCGGGTCGCGCACGTCGCAGTGCCGCCACGGGGCACGGCCGCACGTCACGGCGACCTGTTCGAGCAGTTCCGGGTCCAGTCCGAGTAGTGCGACCCGGGCACCGCGGCGGTGCAGGCGTGTGGCGAGTGCGGCACCGATGCCGCGCGCCGCGCCGGTGACGAGCACCCGGCGTCCGGCCAGGAGTTCGTCGAGCTGGCGTGCCATGGTGTCCCCCCGATGTCGGCGTCGTACGCAAAATAACAGGCATCTCCGACGCGCGAGGCGACTCCGCGTCGCGGCTGCCGGTAAATCGGTGGGGCCGTCGGTAGGGTGGGGAGCCTGTCTGCCAGGAGGGAGCCGATGGCGCTGCTGTCCCTGCTGCCGCCGGCGCGGAACCCTGTGGTCTTCACGCCGAGCGGGGTCGACTCGACCGTTCCTGTGACCGTCACGTGGGACACCGGCACGCTCGCGTCGGGTCGGCTGACTCTCCGGGTCGACGGGGGCGCGGAGTCCGTGTGCGGATTCGGGCGGACGGGATCGGCGGTCTCGACGGTGACCCTCAACCAGACCCAGACCTTCACACTGCGCTCCGCCCTGGGGCAGGTGCTCGCCACGCTGGTCCTCACCACCGCCCTCGAATCGGCGGCCGTCCCCGTGACGCCGAGCGAGCGGATCCGGATGAGTCGGGTCACGGTTCACCGTGACTCGATCCACTTGCGTTGGCGCACAGCACTGCCGATCTCCTGCTGGGCGGAGGCAACCGCGCCCGGGGAGCGGGCCCGGTTCGCCTGGACCGACCCCGGTTCCGTACACGAGGTGCGCTTCGATCGGCCCGGCGCCGACTGCACGCTGCGCATCGCGACGGAAGGCGCCGCGGCCCGATACGTGGGCACGGTCCGCGCGGGGACCGGTGAGTGGGTGGCCGACCCGGCGGAGTACCGCGCCCTGCACCTGCGGACCCGGACCGACGCGACGTCGTCCGGTGTTCCGGTCGCGAGTCACGTCGACGTCGACACCCCGGCCGGGCCGGTCACGGTGCGACAGTGGCCCGACGGTTCGCTCGCGGTCCAGGGCGACCGAGAGTCCACCCCGCTCGGTGGACCGTTCCGGGACGGCGTGCTCGCCTGCGTCGGCGCGGACGGACTGGTGGTCGTGGCGACGACCGCGGCCGGGGACCTCGTGGCCTGCGGGGCGCGCCCCGGCGCTCCCGCCGAGTGGGTTCCGCTGGGACAGCACGACCCTCGGTCGGTGGCGGCGGTGCCCACGCCGGACGGGGTGCACGTGCTGGTCGTCGGCGCCGACGGGACGCTGCGTCACCGCGTGTTCGACGGCGCGCCCGACGGGACCTGGGAGTCGCTGGAACCCGGCGTCGCCGCCGTCAGCGCGGTCGGTCACCCCTTACACGGCGTCGCGGTCGTGGCGGTCACGGGGACCGGGGCGGTCCGGCACCGGCGCCGAGATCTCGCCGGGGGCTGGGACGAGTGGGTGTGCCTCGGATCGGTGCCGGAGGCCGTCTGCGTCGCGTACCTGGAGGACCCAGACACCCTCGCCCTGACAGCCGTCGACCCGGACGATGCCGTGCAGGTGCTCGCCTGGACCGGCTATCCGGCGTCGTCGGGCCGCCGGACGTGGATGCCTGCGGGCACCCTGACCTCGGTCGAGGCGGTCACGACTCCGCGATCTGATACGGAGAGACGGAACTGCGGTGCTCGTTGATGTCGAGTTCCTTGCCGAGCGGCGGAAACGCCCGCTGCGGGCAGTTCGTCCGCTCGCACACCCGGCAGCCTGAGCCGATGGGCGTTGCGGCGGCGTCGGATCCGATGTTGAGGCCGTCCGCGTAGACGGTGCGGTGGGCGTGCCGTAGCTCGCAGCCGAGGCCGATCGCGAAGGTCTTGCCCGGCTGGCCGTACCGGGCCGCCCGACGCTCGACGGTGCGTGCGACCCACAGGTAGTTGCGACCGTCCGGCATCTGCGCGATCTGCGTCATCAGCTTGCCCGGATACGCGAACGTCTCGTACACGTTCCACAGCGGGCAGGTGCCGCCGCTGGACGAGAAGTGGAAACCGGTGGCGGACTGCCGTTTCGACATGTTCCCGGCCCGGTCGACGCGGACGAACGAGAACGGCACCCCGCGCAGCTTGGGTCGTTGCAGGGTGGACAGGCGATGGCAGATCGTCTCGTACGACTGGGAGAAGAACGCCGAGAGCCGCTCGACGTCGTAGCGGAAGTCCTCTGCCACATCGTGGAACTGCCCGTAGGGGAGCACGGTCGCGGCCGCGAAGTAGTTCGCCAGGCCCAGCTTCGCAAGGGACCGGGAGGAATCGGAGGTGAAGCTGCCCTCGTCGACGAGTTTCTCGATGAGGTCGCCGTATTCGAGGTAGGCGAGTTCGGCGGCGTACTTGAAGACCCGCTGCCCACCCGAGAGGTGAGGCGAGATCTCCAGCACCCGCTGGTCCGGGTCGTATCGGTGCAGGACCCCTTCGCCGAGGTCGATACGCTGCACGATCTGGACGTCGTGGACGTTCTGCAGCCGTTTCGCGATCTCGCCGGCGACGTCGCCCCGGTGGAACCGCATCCGGGCGGTGAGATCCTCCGCGGCCGTGTCGAGTTCGTGCAGGTAGTTCTGGCGTTGGTAGAAGTAGTCGCGTACCTCTTCGTGCGGCATCGTGATGGAGCCGGATCCGCTGCCGTCGCTGTACCGGTCCTCCGTCGCCGCGGCCAGCTGCGCGGTGGTGTTGCGGTAGCGGCGGTGCATGTTGACGACCGCGCGGGCGAGTGTCGGATGCGCGGACACCATCTCGGCGAGTTCCTGTGGGTCCGCCTCGAACCCGATCTCCTGGTCGAGGGCGACCTCCCGGAGCTCGGCGATGAGGCGGGTGTCGTCCTGGGAGGAGAAGAAGGACGTGTCGACGCCGAACATCTCGGTGATGCGGAGCAGGACCGGGACCGTGAGAGGCCGCGCGTCGTGCTCGATCTGGTTCAGATAGCTCGCCGAGATCTCGAGTGTCTTGGCCAGCGCGGCCTGGCTCATCCCGCGTTCGGTGCGCAGCTGCCGGAGGCGAGCCCCGACGAAGGTCTTGGCCATTGCACCAGGTTAGGCGCGTGCACCACACCTTCGCAATCAGGCCTTCGCACTCTTAGCTGCGCCGTCGAGGACGCGTCGGGTCAGGCCTGGCCGTCGACCGGAGGTGGGCAGTCGGTATCGGGCCACGGCACGGCCATGCAGTCGTCGAACGACGGGATGGGATCGCCCGAGGACTTCTCGATGAGCAGTTCGATGGTGTCGAGCAGGGCGCCGATACGCAGTTCGAACGGGGTGGCGCCGTTGTCGAACGCGCCGACGGTCCACAGCCTGGTCATCGTCGGGTACAGGCTCGGCTGGAAGGTGTTCTGCCAGAAGTCGGTCTGCGCCGCCCAGTAGGTCTCGTAATCGGTGCCCTGACTGCGCTGGTCGGCGTCCTCGGCGGCGGCGGACCGGGCGAACCCGGACACGGTCTGGTTGACGATCGCGATCGTCTCGACGACCTGGCCCGCGGTGAGTCCGGTGTCGACGAGGATCCGGAAGCCCGCCTCGTCCGCATCGAACACATTCGGAGCCAGTGGCATTCGCCAGCTGTTGATCGAGGTCAGCCAGGGGTGCGCGCGCAGCAGCGAGAAGTAGCCGTGGGCGTACGCCTCCAGTGCGGGACGCCATGCGAGATCGCGGTCGGGGAGGGCGAAGTCCGCGTAGGCGCGGTCGACCATCGCATCGACGAGGTGGTCGCGGCTGGGGACGTGAGAGTAGAGCGTCATCGCTCCGACTCCGAGCGCCCGGGCCACCGACCGCATCGACACCGCGTCGATTCCGTGTTCGTCGGCGACACCGACGGCGGCGTCCACCACCTGCCCTCGGTTCACGCGGGCGGGCCGGCCGCGGGTGGACGGCGGGGCCGGCTCCTCCCACAGTCGGGCGAAGCGCTGGTTGTCCGCCGCGGGCGTCTCGGGGGTCGAGTCGGTCATCGGGTGTTTGGCGCGGATACTCCCTCGCTCACGGAGAGAGGAAGCGCCGTCCTCCCTTCTGTCGGTGGTCTCGATTACGTTGCCGTGCATGGGGGAAGTGGTGCGGTACACGTTCCGGTTGCGGCCCGGCGCTCAGGTGGAGCGTGCCCTGGTCGCGGAATGGGATCGGTGCAGGTTCCTGTGGAATGAGGCGGTCCACCTGCAGAATTCGGGGGCACGGCCGACGTTCGGAAGCCTGTCTCGACTGTTGACCGACGCGCGATCGCGCAACATGTGGTTGAAGGATGGTTCTCAGGTCGCGCAGCAACAAACCCTGCGGACATACGCTCAGTCGCTGCAGCAGTCGTTCACGGTGAAGGGTCGTGGCCGGCCGACGTTCAAGGCCCGTAAGAAGGCACCCCTGACATTGGAGTTCACGCGACGCGGATTCCGGATCCACGACAGTCGGCTGATTCTGCCGAAAGGCATTTCCGTTCCGGTGGTGTGGTCGCGGGAGTTGCCGTCCGAACCGTCGAGTGTCCGCATCACCCGTGATTCGTTGGGGCATTGGTATGCATCGTTCGTCGTCCGCCGCGATGCCCCACCCGCCCCTGATGCGGCGGGTGGGATCGGTGTCGACTGGGGTGTATCCACGACGGCCACCACCACCGACGCAGCCTTCGACTTGCCGCATCTCGGCCACCGGAAACGGTGCGCGGCGGAGGTCGCGAAGGCACAACGGACGATGGCCCGTCGCCACAGCGGTAGTCGGGGTCCGCAGTCCAAGGGGTACGGGCGGGCGAAACGCCAGGCTGCGAGGCTGCAGAAGAAGGCCGCCCGGCAAACCGCACACGATTCGCGAGTGTGGGCGAAGCGGGTTGTCGACAGCCACGCTCTGATCGCGGTGGAGGACTTCACACCGAAGTTCCTGGCCAAGTCGACCACGGCGCGGAAGGCCGCCGATGCTGCGATCGGAGCGGCGAAGCGGGAGTTGATCGAGCGTGGTGTGCGGGCCGGCCGGAGGGTGGTGTTGGTTCGGCCCGCGTACACGAGCATGACGTGTTCGGGGTGTTTCGCGAGAGCCAAGCAGCGCCTCGGGCTCGGTGAACGAGTCTTCCGATGTGAGGTCTGCGGGTTCGCTGCGGGTCGGGATCGGAACGCTGCCGGGGTGGTCCTGGCTGTGGCAGAGCGCGGCTGCACACGTGTTGAGGATGTCAGTCAATGTGGTCACCTCCCTCCGGGGATGGTCGGGTTGCGGTCTGAGCGTGGAATCTCCTGCTTTCGGGCAGGGGAAGCGTTAAGGAACCTTCCTGGGAAATTGCCGTTGCGCAGATTTCTCGTGCAGCGTACCGTAAATCGCATGGCTGAATCGGTACACCGTACGGAAAACGCGATTCGGGCGAGGGGGCTCACGAAGACCTTTCGTCGCAAGAAAGAGACCGTCGAGGCGGTCAAGGGTGTGGACCTCGAGGTGAAACAGGGCGAACTCGTCGCCTTCCTCGGCCCCAACGGGGCGGGGAAGTCGACCACCATGCGCATGCTCACCTCGGTGCTGAGTCCCACCTCCGGGACCGCGGAGGTCGCGGGGTGCGACGTGGTGCGCGAGCCGGCGCAGGTCCGGGCCCGCATCGGCTACGTCGGGCAGGGCAATGCCGGCGGCTACTCGTACCGGGTGGGCGACGAGCTGCGCAACCAGGCGCGGTTCTACTCCGTGCCCGCCGACGTCGCCCGAGCCCGTTCGGCGGAACTGCTCGAGGCCCTCGAGCTGACCGGTCTCGAGAAACGCACGGTGCAGTCGTTGTCCGGTGGCCAGCGACGGCGCCTCGACGTCGCGATGGGGCTGATGAACCACCCGCGACTGCTGTTCCTCGACGAGCCGACCACCGGGCTCGACCCGCACGCCCGCGCCAACCTGTGGGACCACGTGCTGCGGCTGCGGGAGCAGAACGAGATGACCCTGCTCCTGACCACTCACTACCTCGACGAGGCCGATGCGATGGCCGAACGGATCGTGCTCATCGACCACGGCACCGTCATCGCGGACGCCACGCCCGCGGTGCTCAAACGCGACTACGCGGACGACGTCGTCACCGTCGAACTGTCCTCGGGCGAAGGTGTGGCCGCGGCCCGTTCGGTGCTGCCCTCCGCGGTCACCGGAGTCACCGAATCCGTCACCGACGGCGGCTCGGTCCGGCTCGCGCTCACCACCCACAACGGTCCGGAACTCGTTCCGCCGCTGCTGCGCACCCTCGACTCGGCCGGGGTCGCGGTCGCGTCCACCGACGTCAAACCCGCGTCGCTCGACGACGTGTTCCTGAACCTGACCGGCAGGTCCCTGCGCGAGGAGGCGGCATGACCGACGTCATCACCCGAACCGAGACGACGCCCTATCCCGTCGCCGACCGCTCCCGCGTCGGAAAGTGGCTGCACGACACCGGAGCCGTGTTCACCCGCGAGATCCTCGTCGTCCTGCGGGATCCCTTCTCGCTGATCTTCTCCCTGCTGCAGCCGCTGGTGTTCCTCGGACTCTTCGGCCCGCTGCTCGACGGAATGCTCGGTGCCGGGGGCATCGAGGGCGAGTCGGCTCTGCAGTGGTTCCTGCCCGGCGTGCTGGTGATGATCGCGATCTTCGGCACCGGAATGGTCGGCGGAAACCTGTTGTACGAGTTGATGACCGGCGCCTACGAGCGGATTCTCGCAACACCGTTGGACCGTTCGTCGATCCTCGTCGGCCGTGCGCTCAAGGAGTTCGCGCCGCTCGTCGTCCAGGCCTTGCTCATCACCGTCGTCGCCATTCCGTTCGGGCTCACCTTCTACCCGCTGCACGTCCTCGTCGGACTGTTGATCCTCGGCGTATTCGGCATCGGACTGGGTGCGCTGTCGTACGCACTCGGATTGGCGGCCAAGGGTCGTGAGTGGGTGTTCTGGGGTGTGCAGCAGTCGGTGATCTTCCCGTTGCTGCTGCTCGCCGGTATGATGCTGCCGCTGGAATCCGGCCCGGGCTGGATGCAGGCGCTGTCGAAGGGAAATCCGCTCACCTACATCGTCGACGCCGAGCGGGCACTGTTCACCGGTGTCATGTGGGACGCCGACGTCGCATGGGGGATCGTCGCCGCGATCGCCACCTGCGCGGTCGGACTCTGGGTCGGTATCCGGGCGGTCATGCGCAGCATCTGACGCACAGAACCCCTGTGCACACACCTTGTCGGTGGTGCACAGGGGCTCTGCGCGTGGAACCGTTCTTTGCCAGGGTGATCGTGAGACACACCCTGGCAAAGAACACGGGGGTGTGCGGCGACGAAAAGGTGTGTGCACCATCGGCACCCACCCTCGGACGTCACGCGCCGGGCAGCACCTCGACCGTGTCCTCGTCGAACTCGGGCAGGTCGAGCGGCTCACCGAACGAGTGGTACGTCTTCACCTGCGTGCCGTCGTCCTCCTTCACCAGGTAGCCGTCGTCGGCGATCCAGTAGTGCACCGCCGTCGGGACCTGGGGCCGCATCGCCGCACGGAGATCGACGCCCGACGACTTCATCTCCTCGGGGAGGGCCTCCAGAGCGAGGTCGATCATCACCTCGGGATCGGGCGTCACGACGAAGTGCGTCGTCGAGGTGCCGGCCACGTCCTCCCGGCCGCTGTCGACGATCTCCTTGGAGCTGAGCACCAGCTTCTTGACGAAGTCGGAGTCGAAGGTCTTGTCGAGCATCCCCGACATGCCGTTGCTGTCGGAAACCCGGTACCAGGTCCCCGGCTTCGCCCCCTCGGCGCCCTGACCGGGCAGCACGAACACGACGTTGCCCCGCATGAGAACGCCCTGCACCGGGGACGACTCGTCACCCATCTCGGTGTAGGTGACGCGCTGGGTGTAGTCGAGCTGGCTTTCGGTCGTCATGCCGCCCGCGGTGGTGGAGACGCGGATCGGTCCCGCCGTCAGCGTTCGGGTCACCGCCGCCTCGAGCTTCTCGGCAGGGGAGGAGGACGCCGACAGTTCGGCGACGGGCGCCGATTCGGCGGACTGCGCGGTGCCGGAGGTGTCGTCACCGCAGCCCGTGGCCGCGGCGGCGACCGCGGTGGCGAGCAGGGCAGTGGCGAACAGGCGTCGAATCGGGAGGTGCGTGCTCATTGCTCTCTTTCGGTCTCGGGATCGTCGAGTGTGCGCGTTCCGCCGCAACACCCCGGGGCGCTGCGGCGCACGGTGCACTCTCGCACGTCTGTTGGACGCACCGGGCGGCGCAGCGGTTCCGTGCACGCTCACGATCCGTCGCACCGACCTAGGCGCGGTGACCGTTGGACCGCTTCCCGGGAGCCGCCGCCGTTCCGCGACCCCGAGCCGGGGCGCGTCAGCAGGGCGGTCCTCCGGTCAGCGCCGGATCGAGGGCTTGGCGGACGAGGAACAGTGGGACCGGATGGTCGATCAGACCGGGACCGTCCGCACCGGGTTCTCCGAAGTCCCGGGCGTGCCCGACTGCGAGGTCGGGGTCCTGGCAGACGTCCTGCACGTACACGTTCCGGACCGACGTTCCGGGAGCGGCGACGAGGAACGAACTCTGGTAGGGGGTGATCGACTCGTCCTTGGTGGTCGCGATGACGGTGTAGTCGACGCCGGGGAACGTCTCCTGGCCCGCGTTGAGCTTCGTCAGGAAGGACGACCCGGGGACCTGCTGCCGCACGGCTTTCGGGGCGGTTGCGGCGGCGAGAGCCGTGGGATAGGTGCCACCGAACGTCGTTCCGTGTGTCGTCGGCCCGAGCAGGACGAGCGTGTGGACCGTGCTGCCATCCGGGGTCACGCCCCCCTCGAACCGGAGGTACTGGCGGGCGACCGTACCGCCCATCGAATGCCCGACGATGTCGACCTGTGCGGCCCCGGTCCGCTCGAGGACGTCGTCGACGAACCCGGCGAGTTCACGGGCGGAGTCCTCGATGTCTCCGGTTCCCCACCCTGTCACCCACGTCAGGTCGGACTGCAGCACCTGGGTGGCACCGTGGTTCAGCGCGAAGACGCAGTAGCCGTCGGCAGCGAGCTGCTCGACGAGCGGACCCCGGTGTTGCGTCTCGGGCGGGTCCCCCCACAGCTCGCCGGGTCCGCCCCACGTCTTCTGCATGCTCGCACCGACGCCGTGCACGAGCACGACAGGACGGGGGTGCTGCGGCGTCGGCGCGCACGTCCAGTCGTTGACGCCGGCGAGGGTGCCCTGCTCCGGTTCCGCCGTCGCTGCCGACCCTGAGGAACTCGCCGCCGCACCCGCGGACGGGAGTGCAGCGGCGCCGAGGGAGATCAGTGCAACGGTCGCGACAGTGGTTGCCGCGGTGCGAAGCCGGTCGAGCATGTGAGTCCCCCAGGGGTCGGTGTGTCGCGGATGCCGGCTGCCGGGTCCGTGCGAGCACACTCCGAGTGTGCCCGGGTGACCGTCCAGCCGCGGCGCAAACGGGCGTCCTCGTCTCACTGTCGCGGAACTCACGCCCAGGGGTTCTCGCGGGCGAAGACGGTGGGGAAGGAGAGCGTCACGCCGTCGCGGTCGGCGAGCCGGACGAGCACCGACATGGTGCGGTCGAGGTCGTCGCCGGCGTAGGGGAGTGCGCGCAGCGGCTGCGTGAGCGGTCGGAAGAAGTCGTCCCAGTGGACGAGGACCGCTCGTCGCGCGCCGACGGTCGCGACGGTCTCGGTCCAGTACGCCTCGATGTAGTCGTCGGACTGGATACCGAGCTGCCCGACTCCGAGATAGGCGACATCGGCGTTGGTGCCGTCGAGTGCGCCGGGAACGTATCCGGCGCTGCCCTGGACGAGGAGCGACCGGCCGGACCCGGTGTGGCGGACCAGTGTCGACCACGCCTCGCCGCAACGGAAGGTGGACGCGCGGACCGGTGGCACGACGGGCGCGGTGATCGTGCCGGGGTACCGATCGGGTGGACAGTGGTGCGACTCGATCAGCGTCACCTCGAAACCGCCGAACCGCATCGGGGCGCCGGGCGTCGCGGCCACCAACCGGTCCGAGGGAAGGCCGTGACCGAGGCCGACCTGCGTGGCGGAACCGCCGCCCACGAGAACGGCGCCGGTGCGCTCGGCGACCGCCGCGGAGTCCAGCGCGTGATCGAAGTGGGTGTGCACCGGGATCACCGCGTCGAGGGCCGTGACACCGACCCTGCCGAGGGCCGCGTCGATGCGCGTCGGGTCGGGTGCGATCCGGCCGAGGGCCACCCGGGCCAGCGACGGGCGGCTGAAGTAGCCGTCGGTCATGATCGCCGACCCGCCGTCCTCGACGAGCAGGGTCGAGACACCGAGAAACGTGACGGCAGGCTCCGCCCCCGCAGCGGGGACGTCGAACCGGTTCCGGTACGTGGAGATGTCGGGTCTACCGAGTCGCACGCGCATACCGGGCACGGTAGCCGGGGGCGATCGCGCTGCGACGATTTCGCCGTCGGCGCGGGTTTGGCAACGGTGTGGAGACGGCGGACGCAGGAGACCGAGGGCGTCTGCAGCGAGCAGTCCGGCCGGGTCGACCGCATCGCCCGGCGAAGGGTCGGGTTCCGTGATTGCCCTCACAAACGGGGTGTCCCGGCCGTGATGGCCACGGCTGGGAAGGCCTCGTTGCGAACCGTGCGCCGCCCCCGTGGTCGCGGCCCGGGGTGGGGCATCTGCCTGCGGAAACACCGTACCCGCGGGTAACTTCCGTCGCTGTAGCCGGCGCGTGGTGGCCCAATAGTTCTTCGCAATCTTTGCAACTTGGGGGGAGAATCTAGCGAAGCTTGGCATTAGCTACAGGTAGACGCCAGATTTTGCCTATGACACCCTTGATGCGTACACAGCAAGGGCCTGGCAAGGATGCGAAGCCGTACGGACGTACTGGACGAGCTCCCCGAAAGGCCAGTTGATCCGAAGAGAGTGGAGTCTTGATGTCGACCACCGGCACCCCGAAGACCGCAGAGCAGATCCAGCAGGATTGGGACACCAACCCGCGTTGGAAGGGCATCACCCGCAACTACACCGCCGAGCAGGTTGTCAAGCTGCAGGGCACCGTCGTCGAGGAAGCCACCCTCGCTCGCCGCGGCTCGGAGATCCTGTGGGACCTCGTCAACAACGAGGACTACATCAACTCCCTCGGCGCCCTCACCGGCAACCAGGCCGTGCAGCAGGTGCGCGCCGGCCTGAAGGCCATCTACCTCTCCGGCTGGCAGGTCGCCGGTGACGCGAACCTCTCCGGCCACACCTACCCGGACCAGAGCCTCTACCCGGCCAACTCGGTTCCGCAGGTCGTCCGCCGCATCAACAACGCGCTGCTGCGCGCCGACGAGATCGCCAAGGTCGAGGGTGACACCTCCGTCGACAACTGGCTCGCTCCGATCGTCGCCGACGGCGAAGCCGGCTTCGGTGGCGCCCTCAACGTCTACGAGTTGCAGAAGGCCATGATCGCGGCCGGCGTCGCCGGTTCGCACTGGGAGGACCAGCTCGCGTCGGAGAAGAAGTGCGGCCACCTCGGTGGCAAGGTGCTCATCCCGACCCAGCAGCACATCCGCACCCTGACCTCGGCTCGCCTCGCGGCCGACGTCGCGGACGTCCCGACCGTCGTCATCGCCCGCACCGACGCCGAGGCCGCCACCCTGCTGACCTCCGACGTCGACGAGCGCGACCGTGAGTTCCTGGACGGCACCCGTACCGCCGAGGGCTTCTACGGCGTCAAGAACGGCATCGAGCCCTGCATCGCCCGCGCGAAGGCCTACGCCCCGTACTCCGACCTCATCTGGATGGAGACCGGTGTTCCGGACCTCGAGGTCGCGAAGAAGTTCGCCGAGTCGGTTCGCAGCGAGTTCCCGGACCAGCTGCTGGCCTACAACTGCTCCCCGTCCTTCAACTGGAAGGCGCACCTGGACGACGCGACCATCGCGAAGTTCCAGCGTGAGCTCGGCGCGATGGGCTTCAAGTTCCAGTTCATCACCCTCGCCGGCTTCCACTCGCTCAACTACGGCATGTTCGACCTGGCCCACGGCTACGCCCGCAACGGCATGACCGCCTTCGTCGACCTGCAGGAGCGCGAGTTCAAGGCCGCCGAGGAGCGTGGCTTCACCGCCATCAAGCACCAGCGTGAGGTCGGCGCCGGCTACTTCGACAGCATCGCCACCACTGTCGACCCCAACACCTCGACGGCTGCTCTGAAGGGCTCCACCGAGGAGGGCCAGTTCCACTAGGAACTGCCACCCCAGTCGCCCGCGGCGGCGCTTCCCCGGCGCCGTCGCAGGGGTGACGACTCATCGTTCACCCCGCCGCGGGACCAACAGCCCGGATCCCGCGGCGGGGATGGACAACCGCGATGCACAGATATCTGCATGACGATCCACCACACGATGAGGAGCTGACGTGACCAGCGAGAAGATCCAGCGCGTCGGCGTGATCGGCGCCGGACAGATGGGCGCCGGAATCGCTGAGGTGTGTGCCCGCGCGCATGTCGACGTCCTGGTGTACGAGCAGACCCGCGAGCTTGCGGCAGCCGGACGCGCGCGCATCATGCGCTCGCTCGACCGCGGCGTGAGCAGTGGAAAGATCACCGAACGTGAGCGCGAGCAGGCCGCCTGGCGCCTCCGTTTCACCTCCGACCTGGGCGACTTCGCAGACCGGCAGCTCGTCGTCGAGGCCGTCGTCGAGGACGAGAAGGTCAAGAGCGCAATCTTCGCCGAACTGGACCAGATCGTCACCGATCCCGACGCGGTCCTCGCGTCCAACACCTCCTCCATCCCGATCATGAAGCTCGGCATCACCACCAGCCGTCCCGAGCGCGTCATCGGTCTGCACTTCTTCAATCCGGTGCCTGTGCTCCCTCTGGTCGAGCTGGTCACCACCCTCAAGACGAGCGCCGCGGTCACCGAGCGCGCCGAGCAGTTCGCCGGCGAGGTCCTCGGCAAGCAGGTCGTGCGATCCGCCGACCGCTCCGGCTTCGTCGTCAACGCGCTGCTCGTGCCCTACCTGCTCTCCGCCATCCGCATGGTCGAATCCGGTTTCGCGACCAAGGAGGACATCGACAAGGCGACCGTCCTCGGTCTCGCACACCCGATGGGCCCGCTGGCGCTCACCGACCTCGTCGGTCTCGACACCGTGAAGTCGATCGCCGACTCGATGTACGAGGAGTTCAAGGAGCCCCTGTACTCCGCACCGCCCCTGCTCCTGCGCATGGTCGAGGCCGGTCTCGTCGGTAAGAAGGTCGGCCGCGGCTTCTACGAGTACGCCGACAACGGCCGCGTCGCCAAGAAGGCCAGCTAGCCCGGAACGAGCCCTGTCCGCCGCGGGCGCACTGTCACATCGTGTGCGTCCCGTGAGCACGATGTGACATTTGCGCCCGCGGCAAGGGGTGTCCCAGCGCAGAAGGAAGGGGTCGACTCGAATGTCGAGCAGCGCAGCTGGTTACGGTTCCAGCGTCCTCGGGTATCCGCGGATCGGGCCCCGGCGTGAACTCAAGCGGGCGCTCGAGGCGTACTGGCACGGACAGTGTCCCCAGGCGGAACTCGTGGCAGTGGCACGAGAGCTTCAGGAGCAGACGTGGAGTGAGCTCGCCGCGACCGGTCTGACCCAGGTCCCGGGCAACACGTTCTCCTACTACGACCACGTCCTCGACAACGCGCTGCTGTTCGGGGCCGTCCCGTCCCGCTTCGTGCCCCTGCAGGGTGAGCTCGACGAACTCGACTTCTACTTCACGATGGCCCGCGGCCGGCCCGACTTCCCGCCTCTGGAACTGGTCCGGTACATCGACAGCAACTACCACTACCGCCAACCGGAGCTGGACGAGCGGACGCCGTTCGCGCTGCACGCCGACGCCCTGATGGACGAGTTCGAACGCGCCAAGGCGCGCGGTATCGAACTGCGTCCGGTGGTGCTGGGGCCCGTCTCGCTGCTACTGCTGTCCAAGGTGGGTCCCGATGCGGCCGAGGGCTTCTCGACCCTCGACCTGCTCGACCGGCTGCTCCCGCAGTACGAGGAGCTGTTCGAGCTGCTCGCGAAGGCGGGCGCGACCTGTGTCCAGCTCGACGAACCGATGTTCACGCAGGACCGCACCGCCGACGAGCTCGTCGCTCTGGATCGGGCGTACCGGACGCTGTCCCGGGCGCCGCTGCGGCCGCGCATCCTGGTCACCGGGCCGTACGGCAACCTCGGGGAGGCGCTGCCGATCCTCGCGGCCACCCAGATCGAGGCCATCGGCCTGGACCTGGTGTACGGCCGGATGTCCGCCGACGAGCTGGCCCGGATCCCCGGCCTCAAGCGCAAGCGGCTCTACGCGGGTGTGGTCAACGGCCGCAACGTCTGGCGGGCGGACAACGTCGTCACGCTGACGTACCTGTCGCAGCTCGCGGACGTCATCCCGGACCTCGTCGTGTCGACGTCGTGCTCGCTGATGCACGTGCCCTACGACGTGCTCGCCGAATGGGACCTCGACGGCGACGTCGCGGACCGCCTTGCCTTCGCCAAGCAGAAGGTCGGAGAGGTCGTGTCACTGGCGAAGGCCCTGACCGAGGGCCCCTCCGAACGCTGGCGCAAGAAGCCGACGTCGGTGCACTTCAAGCAGAAGCACGAGGTTCGGGCCAGGCTCAACGCGATCCGGCCCGCGGATCGGGTCAGGGCGCCGTACGAGGAGCGCCGCGCCGCACAGCAGGCCCGCCTGGACCTGCCGCTGGTGCCCGCGACGACTCTCGGCTCCTTCCCACAGTCCAGTGAGATCCGGCAGGCGCGCTACGAACTCGGGGAGGGCCGGCTCGACTACCCGGACTACGTCAAGCAGGTCCAGGAGGAGATCGAGCGGACGATTCGCCTGCAGGAAGACATCGGGCTCGACGTCCTCGTGCACGGTGAGCACGAACGCAACGACATGATCCAGTACTTCGCCGAGCTGATGGACGGATTCGCGTCCACTCGCGCGGGGTGGGTGCAGGCATACGGTTCGCGGTGTGTTCGCCCGCCGATCCTCTACGGCGACGTCAAGCGCCGGGGGCCGATGACCGTGGACTGGATCGGGTACGCGCAGTCGCTGACCGACAAGCCGGTCAAGGGCATGCTCACCGGTCCGGTGACGATGGTGGCGCGCTCGTTCGTGCGCCAGGACCAGCCGCTGCACGAGACCGCCGACCAGCTGGCGCTCGCGGTCCGCGACGAGATCGCGGACCTCGAGAAGGCGGGAATCGCGATCATCCAGGTCGACGAGCCCGCGATCCGTGAGCTGCTGCCGCTGCGTGCCGGAGGGCGCCTGGAGTACCTGGGGTGGGCGGTCGAGGCGTTCACGCTGGCGACCGGCGGCGCGAAGCCGGACACCCAGATCCACACGCACCTGTCGTACACCAGCAGGACCGAGGTGGTCGACGCCATCGAGCGCCTCGACTGCGACGTGACGGCGATCGTGGCGACCCGGTCCATCGACTGGGTGCTCGACGCGATCACCGAGCGCAAGCTCACCCATGGCGTGGGACCCGGTGTGTACGAGTCCCGTTCGGCGCGGATTCCCGACATCGACGAGTTCGACGAACTGCTCACCAAGGCTGCCGAATCGGTCGACCTCGACCGGCTGTGGGCGAACCCGGACGGTGGCCTCAAGACCCGCCACTACTGGCAGCTCGAACCGTCGCTACGGAACCTGGTTGCCGCCGCGCGGCGCCTGCGGAGGCGGGCGGCCCGGACCGGCTGACGCCACAGACGTGCGTTCCGTTCGCGGCCCGTGAGTGGTCGCGGCCGCGGAGGGAACGTCTCGAGGGGCCCGGACTGCACCGTCGTCCGGGATGGGAAGGCCCCGAACCGTTTTCGGTTCGGGGCCTTCTCGTGTCCGGGTGTCGGTCAGGAGCCGCTGCTGCCGCTGCCTGTCTCGGCCGGGAGGTTCGTGCCGTCGGATCCGGTTCCGTGGATGGAGACGGTCACCTGCGCCCCCGGGTCGGCCTCGACCGTGACGACGCGGGCGCCGGGTGCCGAGGTGACGTCGCCGCCGTCCGCCGTCACCACGTACCCGTCCGGGTAGTGCCGTTCCGAGACGTAGATCTCGGTGGGCTCAGGCGACGGCCGCGCCGTGTACGTGTAGCGGAAGTCGCCGCCGTCGGGGTTGAACTGCAGGGTGCCGGGCGTGCCCGCGGTCGCCTGCGGATAGGTGCGGACGAGTTGCCGCCCCACCTCTCCGAGGAACGGATCGGTCCCGCGGTTCGCGTAGAAGTGCCAGTACTGCCAGCCGATGAAGCGCTCGTCGGCGCGTCGAAGGGTGTTGCCGAGCACCGTCGGGTCACCGTCGCCGAATTCGGTGACCACGGTCGGGATGCCGGCGCGTCCGGTGATCGCGTCGATGTTCCGCCAGGTGTTGTTCTGCGTCGCGGTGCACAGGACCCGTAGGTCCTCGGGCAGTCCGAGGTAGATGGCGAGCTGGCTGGGGATGCAGTAGTCGTGCGGCGCGAACACGATGTTCGGGTCGGTGAGCGCGGGTGTCTCAGGCGGGTTCGCGAGGTTCGACGGCATCAGCTGGTTCCACGTGACGTTCGGTTCCCAGAACACCGGCATGGTCGGGCTCTCGGTCCGGATCGCGTCGGTGAGTTTCTGCATCGCCGCCTGGTACGTGCGGTCGAAGTCGGGGCAGCCGTTCGGGAAACAGGTCGGGAACGGGGATCCGGGCCACGGCTCGTTCATCACCTCGATGCCGAGCACCCCTGGCTTCCCGTTCATCCTGGCGGCGAGGGCGGCGAGCGCGTCACCCAGGTGGTCGAGGGCGCCATGGGTGTTGTTCCACACCTCGTCCCAGCCCCGGTTCATGCTCGGCATCAGGTTGTACAACGGGAACCCGGGATTGGGCTCGTTCGCGCCGGGCCGCGCCTCGATCGCCCAGGCGGGAAAACCGTTGCCGCCCCATACCTTCGAGAGGCCGTCCTGGTGGTTGTCGAGCAGCACCTGGATGCCGCGCGAGGTGAGCGTGTCGACGACCGCGGCGAGCCGGTCGAGGTACGCGTCGTCGATGCGTCCGCGTTCCGGCATCAGGGCGTCGAAGGAGGTGCCGAGGCGGACGGTGTTGAATCCGTGTCCGACGAGCAGATCCGCGTCCGCCGGTGTGAGCGTCTCGTCGGGATCCAGGTACGGGGCGGACTTGTCGACGGTGTTGACCCCGTGGAGCAGGACGGTGCGGTCGAACTCGTCGACGAAGTGGCGGCCGTCGACGTGGACCGAGACCGCCGCGGTCGGGGCCTCGTCGGCACCGGTGACGGGGGGAAGGCTGACGATCGGGAGGGCGACGAGCGCCCCGACCGTCGCGACGACTGCAGCCCTGTACGACACTCGCATCGCCGAACTCCTCGGGTCGAATGTGTTGGACATATGTCCAAAATTTGCGTGATGTTAGCGAATCCCATGTGTTCCTGGTCAGGAATTGCGGAATCGGGTGTCGGCGCTGCGGCCCGCCGTTGCGGTCGGTTCGGCGCCGGGGATAGACATATGGGCATGCTCACCGTTTCCGCCTATGCCGCGACCGCCGCCGACGCACCACTGGAGAAGACGACCATCGAGCGACGGGA
This sequence comes from Rhodococcus gannanensis, assembly GCF_042681175.1. Lineage (NCBI taxonomy): Bacteria > Bacillati > Actinomycetota > Actinomycetes > Mycobacteriales > Nocardiaceae > Rhodococcus > Rhodococcus gannanensis. The sequence goes on along the minus strand of NZ_JBHUFB010000020.1, from coordinate 503,891 downwards.
CCTCGGCCCGCTCGACGTCCTGATCGAGATCAAGTACGCGGGCATCTGCCACTCCGACATCCACACCGCCCGAAACGAGTGGGGCGGAACCCGGTACCCGGTGGTGCCCGGCCACGAGATCGCCGGCATCGTCACCGAGGTCGGCGCCGACGTGACCCGGCACAAGGTCGGGGACCGCGTCGGAGTCGGGTGCTTCGTCGACTCCTGCGGAGTCTGCGGGCCGTGTGAGGCCGGGGAGGAGCAGTACTGCGCCAACCGGGTCACCGCCACCTACAACTCCGTCGGGAAGGACGGAAAGGTCACCCAGGGCGGCTACTCGACGCACATCGTCGTCACGGAGAGCTTCGTCGTCTCCATCCCGGAAGGGCTGGACCTCGCCGCAGCCACCCCGTTGTTGTGCGCGGGCATCACGCTCTACTCGCCGCTGCGGCACTGGAACGCCGGTCCCGGCAAGAAGGTCGCCATCGTCGGGATGGGCGGACTCGGGCACGTCGGGGTGAAGATCGCGCACGCGATGGGCGCGGAGGTCACCGTGCTGAGCCAGTCGCTGTCCAAGCAGGAGGACGGGCTGCGGTTCGGTGCCGACCACTACCACGCGACCGCCGACCCGGCCGTGTTCAAGCAGTTGCGCAGCACCTTCGACCTGGTCCTCAACACCGTCTCGGTCAATCTCGACATCGACGCCTACCTGGGGACGCTCGCGCTCGACGGCACCATGGTCCTGCTCGGACTGCCGGAGAAGCCGATCTCGGTGCGCGGGTTCTCGCTGGCGGGCAACCGTCGCAGCCTCGCGGGATCCAACGTCGGCGGCCTGCGCGAAACCCAGGAGATGCTCGACTTCTGCGCCGAACACGGGATCGTCTCGGAGATCGAACTCATCTCCGCGGATCGGATCAACGAGGCGTACGAGCGGGTGTTGCGCAGTGACGTCCGCTACCGCTTCGTCATCGACGCCGCGACGTTCTAGGAGGGTGGTGGTGCGCGAGCGTGCACCACCACACCGGCCCGCACGCCAGGCGCATAATGGAGGTGACGCAGATCACGTCTGGTGAAGGGTCGAGGCGATGCGGGGTCAACTGGACGGGCACCGGGTGGCGGTTCTCGCCGCCGACGGCGTCGAGCAGGACGAACTCGTCGAGTCGAGGCGCGCGGTCGAGGCCGCCGGCGGCACGACGGAGTTGCTGTCCATCGCGCCCGGCGAAGTGCAGGCCTACCGCTCCGACATCGTGACTGCGGACCGGTTCCCGGTGGATCTGCTCGTGGGACGCGCGGACCTCGACAGCTACGACGGGTTGATCCTGCCCGGCGGGACGTTGTGCCCGGACCGGCTGCGGACCGACGACCACGCGGTCGCCTTCGTTCGGCACGCCATGCACATCGGCAAGCCGGTTGCGGCGATCGGACACGCACCGTGGACCCTCGTCGAGGCGGGAGTGGTCACCGGGCGCACACTCACCGCCTGGCCGAGCCTGCGCACCGACATCGTCAACGCGGGCGGGTTCTTCGTGAACGAGAAGGTCGTCGTCGACCGGAACCTGGTGACGAGCCGTAGCCCCATCGACCTGCCCAGCTTCTGCGCGGCCCTGGTCGGGAAGTTCACCCAGCATCCCGAGGTGATCGGTCGATTCTGAGCTGCACACGTGGACCCGCGACCCTTGTCGCTCCCGGTTCGGCGGGCGTAGCGTCGAACACCACAGCCGTTTCCTCTACCGAGAGGAGTGCACCATGAAGCTTCATCTGTTCGCCGAGTGGTTCGGCTACGCACTCGGCCTGCTCGCGATCATCGCGTTCGCGCTGGCCGTCGTCGCGGCGGCGTCCGGCTTCGCGGGGTGGGCGGTCGTGGCCGCGGTGACCTTCATGGTCGCGGTGGCGGTGGCCCTCGCCCTGGTCGGCGGCACCGTGCGGCACGACCACCGGCAGCGCAGGCACACACCGCGGTTCCCGCTGCCCGGCGGCAGCGCCTGGCCGGTCAAGCCCTGAACGTCAGGACCGCGCCAGTCGTAGTTTCTCCGCCTCGACGTCGAAGTCGGCGGGCGGCCATGTCAGGCCGAAGCGTTCGAGCGCGTCGATCAGCAGTTCCGTCACCGCCAGCCGGGTGAACCACTTCCGGTCCGACGGGACCACGAACCACGGCGCGTGCTCGGTCGACGTCCGATCGAGCATCGCCTGGTACGCCTCCTGGTACCTGGGCCAGAAGCCGCGTTCGGTGATGTCGCCCGGGTTGTACTTCCAGTACTTGTCGGGACGGTCGAGGCGCTCGGCGAGGCGCGCCTTCTGTTCGTCGAGCGAGACGAACATCGCCACCTTCACGAGGGTCGTCCCGGAATCGACGAGGTCACGCTCGAAGGCGTTGATCTCGTCGTAGCGGGCCTCCCACTCGGCGCGGGGGACCAGGTCGTGCACCCGCACCACGAGGACGTCCTCGTAGTGCGAGCGGTCGAAGACCCCGAGCTGGCCCTTCCGGGGCAGTTCCCGGCGGATCCGCCACAGGTAGTGGTGTCGTTTCTCCTCGGGCGTCGGGACCCCGAACGAGGCGTGGTCGACGCCCTGCGGGTCGACGTGGCCGATCACGTGCCGGACCACTCCGCCCTTGCCCGCGGTGTCCATGCCCTGCAGGACCAGCAGCACGGACCGGTTCTCGTCGGTCGTGCGGGCGCACGCGAACAGCTTCTCCTGCAGCCCCGACAGCACCGCACCGCGCTCCTCGAGCAGTCGGGCACCGAGGGCCTTGTCTCCCGCGAAGCCGGGGGTGCCGCCGGTGTCGAGTTCGCCGACGCGGGTGGTGGGGGTGACGCGCAATGCCTGCGCGGCGGGGATCAGCCAGCCTTCACTCTTGCCCATGGTCGTGACTCTCCCACGAGGGGAGCGGGTTCGACGGGATCAGGGCGTGTCTCCCAATCCCCTTGCGGCGCCCCTGGCGTTCAATCGCCGCCCGGCTGCGTTGTCGTCGGCGCCGATACAACCCCGGTATCGGCTTCTCCTCCGCCTTCCCGGACGACGATTGATTCGCCAGGTGCATCCGAGCGGGATCGGAAGACACGCCCTACAGCGCTTCCGGCCGGTCGGGCAGCAGCGGGTGCGGCATCGACTTGAACCGGGCCGGCGACGCTGCGACGGCCGCGATGCCGGTGACTCCGCCCCAGGTCATCATCGTCAGATAGTCGATCAGGTCGTTCGCGGTCATCGACCTGTTCGAGATCCACCAGTGCGTGGCCAACTGGACGGCACCGACGATCCCGTACGCCCACGGCAGGGCGCCGCCCGAATCCATCTCCATCTGGCGCAGCTTCAGCCCGAGGACCGCCGAGAGCGCCTCCGCGATCATGCGTTCCGACTCGGCGACCACGTCGCGGTTGGCGCCCGAGCTGTTCGCCATCACGTAGAGGTAGACCTCGGTGTCCTCGGACACGGTCTCGACGTAGGCGGTGATGGCCACCCGCGTCAGCTCGTACTCGTCCATGTCGGCGCCGATCGCGGCGTACATCCGCGGCGCGAGCACCGTCTCGACCCAGCGCGTCATGGTGGCGCTGGTCAGATCGCTCTTGTCGTTGAAGTACCGGTACAGGACGGTCTTCGACACGCCGATCTCGGAGGCGATCTCGTCCATGCCGACATCCCGACCGCGGATGCGGATGGCGGCCAGAGTGCCGTCCACCAGTTCCTCCCGGCGGGCGATCTTGTGCTCGCGCCATCGCCGTTTGCGGCCGTCGGTCTTGTCGGGCTTCGCGCCGGGCGTGGTGACGCCCGTGTTGTCGTCGACCTCGTTGGTGTCGAGGTCGGTCGCTGTCTTCTTCGGCACTGTTCTCGCCACATCCGTTCCAGATCGATCCTCAGGTCAGCTTACGGTGGGCGGCCCTGCTCGATGTGATCGCCGGTGCGGGTGGAAGGCGTGTCCACGACCCGGCGCAACCCGGTACCGCGCGAGGATTCGGCACAATTGAGCGGGTGATGCAGTTGCTGGGTGTCGACGACGCCGTCAAGCGGCGCGACTTGCGCCGAATGAAGGCGATCGCGACCGGATTTCTCGTTTTCGCGACGATCGTCTTCCTGCTGGCGCGATGGCAGGAGTCCGTCGGTGCGGGCGCATGGGTCGGGTACGTCCGCGCGGCGTCCGAGGCCGCGATGGTCGGTGCGCTCGCCGACTGGTTCGCGGTGACCGCGCTGTTCCGGCATCCGCTGGGACTGAAGATCCCGCACACCGCGATCATCAAGAGGAAAAAGGACCAGCTCGGGTCCAGCCTCGGCAGCTTCGTGGGGGAGAACTTCCTCGCTCCCGAGGTGGTGTCGCAGAAGGTGCGGGCAGCACAGGTGCCCCTGCGGCTGGGGACGTGGCTCGCCGATCCCGCGCACGCCGAGCGGGTTGCGGCGGAGACGGCGACGGTGCTCCGCGGGTTCGTCGAGGTGCTGCGGGACGAGGACGTGCAGCAGATCATCGACAACACGATCGTGCGCCGGATCGCGGAACCGGCGTGGGGCCCGCCGATCGGCAAGGTGCTCGCCGAGCTGCTCGCGGAGAACCGTCAGCTGCCGCTGCTGGACATGCTCGCCGAGCGCGCCCACCAGTGGGCGCTCGGCAGCCAAGAGACCATCGACCGGATCATCGACCGGGACAGCCCGTCCTGGTCGCCGAAGTTCGTGGACCTGCTCCTCGGCGAGCGGATCCACCGGGAACTCGTCGATTTCACGTGGAAGGTCCGGTCCGACCCCGAGCACGAGGTACGGCTGGCGGCGAACCGGTTCCTGATCGACTTCGCGCAGGACCTGCAGCACGATCCCGCGACGATGGCGAAGGCGGAGAAGATCAAGTCCGAGCTGATGGGCCGCAAGGAGGTGACCGGGGCCGCGGAGGCCGCGTGGAAGGTCGCCAAGCGGATGATCCTCGAATCGGCGGACGACCCGAACAGTGCGCTCCGGTCGCGGACGCGGGACACCGTGATGCGGCTCGGTGAGCGGTTGCGCGACGACGCGGAACTCCGGGCGAAGGTCGACGGCTGGCTGGACACCGCGGTGCGCTACGTCAGCGTCAACTACCGGGGTGAGATCACCGGGATCATCACCGAGACGGTCGAGCGGTGGGACGCCGAGGAGGCGAGCCGCAAGATCGAACTCCAGGTCGGCCGGGACCTGCAGTTCATCCGGATCAACGGCACGGTGGTCGGTGCGCTCGCCGGCCTGGTGATCTACACGATCTCGCATCTGCTGTTCGGCTGACGCCCGTCGGTGCTAACAGGGTGCTTGCAATAGTTAGCACCCTGTCGTAGCGTGGATGTCGCACACAGGGGTAGGGAGCGGGCTTTGAGTGAGGACACCCGGTCGACCGGAGACAGTGCCGGCGACGTTGCGGCACGGGTGGTCACGTCCGCCGCGCAGGACATCGGCAGCTTCATCAAGTCGCAACGTGAAGCCGCGGAGGTGTCCCTGCGTCAACTGTCGCAGCTGGCGGGGGTCAGCAATCCGTACCTCAGCCAGATCGAGCGCGGATTGCGCAAGCCGTCCGCCGAGGTGCTCGGCCAGATCGCCAAGGGCCTCCGCATGTCTTCGGAGGTGCTGCTCGTGCGGGCAGGTCTGCTCGAGCAGCGGGTCGGAGGCCCGGTGCGGGACGCGCTGCTCGCCGACACCGACCTCACGGAGCGCCAGAAACAGGTGCTCCTCGAAATCTACGAATCGTTCCGACGTGAGAACGCGCCGAGAACGGAATCCCAACCCGAGGAAACAGGAGAATCCACATGACTGATCTCAAGGGTTTCGACACCGTCAAGACGCCGATCTTCGCCGCGGTCGGGGCCGGTGACGTCGTCGTGCAGGCCGTCGCCGACATCGTCGCCCAGGTCCGCGAGCGTGCCGTCGCCGCCGGTGACGACCTCACCGTCGACGCCGCTCGCGAGCGTTTCGACAAGCTCTCCGGCGACATCACGGTCGATGCTGCGCGTGAGCGTCTCGACAAGCTGACCGGCGACCTGACCGAGGGCGTCGAGTCGCTGCGGGAGCGGCTCGCCGGCCTGCCCGCCGAGCTGCCCGAGGAACTCGCCGACCTCCGCGAGAAGTTCACCGCCGAGGAGCTCCGCAAGGTGGCGGAGGCGTACCTGAAGGTCGCCGCCGACATCTACACCTCGCTCGCCGAGCGCGGTGAGGAGACCGTCGAGCGGATCCGCAAGCAGCCCGCGCTCGAGGAGGGCTTCGACCGCGCCGAGTCGGTCCTCGGCGACGCCGCGACGCTGACCGAGGAGGCTCTCGGGACCGTGGCGCGCCAGACGCGCGCCGTCGGCGAGCAGGCCGCAAAGCTCGCGGGTCGCGCCGCCGAGAAGATCAGCGACGTCGCCGACGAGGTCTCCGATGCCGTGTCGGACGCCGGCGAGCAGGTCGCGAGCCGGTTCGTCGGTGCCGGTGAGAAGGCCGAGGCGACCACGGAGACCGCCGCGACCAAGGTTGCCGCTGCCGCTCCGAAGGTGACCGCTCCGGCGAAGCCGGCCCCGGCCAAGCCCGCGGCCAAGGCGCCCGCCAAGAAGGCTCCGGCCAAGAGCGCTCCGGCGAAGACTGCCCCGGCCAAGAGCGCCGCGAAGCCGGCCACCAAGACGGCCGCGACGAAGGCGCCCGCCAAGAAGGCGGCCCCCAAGTCGACCGGCGCCTGAGAGTCCGATCGTTGCCCGTCGGCCCCCGTGCAGTCCGCTGCCCGGGGGCCGACGTGTCGGCGTCGCAGCCGATCCTGCGCGCGGATGCTCGTTAGGATGGACCGGTGAGCACCGCCTACTCCCTGACCGACCTGATCCTGCGCGCGCTTCAGTTGCTCGCCCTCGCCGCGGGAGCCTTTGCGCTGTTCCACGCGGCCCGGCAGCGTGCGGACGCCTTCACCGCCGTGGACAAGCTGAGCAAGCCCATCTGGGTCGGCATCCTCGCGGTCGCGGTGCTGGTGGTGTTCCTGTTCGATGTCGTGCAGCTGTTCGGCCTGGTGGCGGTGGTCGCCATCGGTGTGTACCTGGTCGACGTGCGACCCCGGGTGGACGAGATCCAGCGTGGTCCACGCTGGTGACCAGTGACTGAGAATCAAAGTCACAGATACCGTTGACAATGGGTATCCGAACGACGCATTGTTGAGGTGTTCGCGTGGGTCCGGACATCGTCCGCGCCCACCCGCAGGCACTCGGCGAGGAGCGGCGTCATGTCGATCGACCACACCGGCCGGCCCCCTCGGGAACGGGTCGGGACCCGTCAGGAAACGGCCTCGCGCCTGCTCGCCTCCGCCGCCCGCAAATCGTACGACCCGCTCGTCGAGGTCGACTGGGACGCGCCGATACCGCCCGACCTCTACGGCATGACCCCCGAGTGGTGCAGTCTCTACGGCACCGACCTCTGGGAGTCGATGACCGAGGAGCAGCGGATCACCCTCACCAAACACGAGGCCGCCAGCATCGCGGGCACCGGGATCTGGTTCGAGATGATCCTCATGCAGATGCTCCTGCGTGACGTCTACAGCCACGACCCGGCCTCCGCGCACTTCCAGTTCGCGCTCACCGAGATCGCCGACGAGTGCAGGCACTCGGTGATGTTCGCGCGATCCGCGACCAAGTTCGGGATCCCGTCGTACCAGCCGCGACCGTGGATCAGGCAGTCCGCACGGCTGTTCAAGGCGACCGCGACCGGATCACTCGCGTACGGCGGCACGCTGTTCGCCGAGGAGATCCTCGACATGATGCAGCGCGACTTCATGCGGGACGAACGCGTCCAGCCGATCACCCGCACGGTCAGCCGGATCCACGTCACGGAGGAGGCGCGGCACATCAAGTTCGCGCGCGAGGAGGCGACGCGCCGGGTCGCGAACGCCTCCGCCTTCACCCGGGCGCGTATCCGCCTCGCCCTCGGCGTCACCGCGTACTTCGTCGTGACCAGCCTGGTCAACCCGAAGGTGTACGCGGCGGCCGGACTCGACCCGAAGCAGGCGCGCGCCGCCGCGGCATCGAACCGGCACTACCACGACATGCTCCGCCAGGGCTGCGCGAAGACCATCGAGTTCCTCGACGGGATCGGCCTGATCGGCGGCCCGTCCACGGTGCTGCTGCGCCGCGCCCACATCATCTGACGTCCCGTTCCACCATCTCGAAAGGTCCATCAGTGCGCTCATCGTCACGACGCATCCTCCTGGGAACGGTCGCGGTTGCCGCGGTCGCCGGTGCCGCGACGGCACTCCGCCGCCGCAAGTCCGTGGCCGGTCTCCTCGCAGCCGGTCCGAATCCCGCTCTCGCCGACCCGGTTTCGCATCCCGAGGAGCTGTCCGTCGTGTCCGCGGACGGGCACCGCATCCACGTCCTCGCCTACGGCGACCCGACCGCGCCGCCCATCGTCTTCGCGCACGGCTGGACGTGCTCGACGATGATGTGGTTCCCGCAGATCAACGAGTTCGCCGAGAACTACCGAGTGATCGCGTACGACCAGCGCGGCCACGGCCGCAGTGAGCTGGGCGCCGCGGCCCCGACACCGGCGATGCTCGGTGACGACCTCGACGCGGTCCTGTCGGCGACCGTCCCCGACGGCACCAAGGCCGTCGTCGTCGGTCACAGCATGGGCGGGATGTCCGTGATGTCGTGGGCACTGAGGCACCCGGATCGCGTGGCGGAGAAGGTCAGCGCGGTCATGCTCGCGAGCACCGGCGCCGATCGGCTCGTCTCCGAGCTCGCGGTCATCCCGAAGCGCATCGGCATCCCGCCGCTGCCGATTCCCGTCGCGCGTGCCGTGCTCGGCGCCGCGGTACCGATGGTGGAGACGCCGTTGACTCGTCGAGCGCTGCAGTACGTCGCGCTGGCGCCGGGATCCACCCGCGAGGAGGTGGCGTTCACCTCCACGATCGTCCACCAGTGCGCACCCGCGACCCGTGCCGGCTGGGGCCGCGCCCTCAGCGAGCTGAACGTCGCCGAGGCGCTCGACAACCTCGTCGTGCCGACCACCGTCGTCGTCGGGGACGCCGACCGGCTCACCCCGCCCGTGCACTCGGTGCGGATGGCAGACCGGCTCGACGCGCACGACCACCTCGCCCGGCTGATCCGGCTGCCCGGGATCGGGCACATGTCGACCATCGAAGCGGCAGCCGAGGTCAACGCCGAGATCCGGCGACTGCGGAGTTTGTGAACCTTGCCGGTCCGTGTCCGGACCGGCAGGACCTCCGGGTCAGCTGAAGACGACGGTCTTGCGCCCGTGGACGAGGACGCGGTCCTCGAGATGCCAGCGCAGTCCACGGGCCAGGACCAGCTTCTCTATGTCGCGGCCGAGCCGGACCATGTCACGCACCTCGTCGGAGTGGTCGACCCGGATCACGTCCTGCTCGATGATCGGGCCGGCGTCCAGCTCTGCGGTCACGTAGTGGCAGGTGGCGCCGATCAGCTTCACACCGCGGGTGAACGCCTGGTGGTAGGGGCGTGCTCCGACGAACGACGGCAGGAAGCTGTGGTGGATGTTGATCGCGCGCCCCGCCCAGTGCTCGCACAGTTCCGGCGGCAGCACCTGCATGAACCGGGCCAGCACCACCGCGTGCGGATCGTGCACGTCGACGAGTTTGCGCACCTGCTCGAAGGCGGGCCCGCGCTCGGCGGGATCCTTCGGGAACGACACGTAGTGGAAGTCGATGCCGTGCCTGCGGGTGACCTCTTCGAGATCGGGATGATTGCCGATCACCGCGGCGACGTCCACGGCCAGCTCACCGCCCGCCACCCGGCCCAGCAGGTCGTGCAGGCAGTGGCCCTCCTTGCTGACCAGCAGGACGATGCGCTTGCGCATGCCGGTGTCGTGCAGCGTCCAGTCCGTCTCCGGGCCCAGCTCGGCCGCGACCGACGCGAACCGGTCCCGCAGCTCCTCCAGGCTCAGCCCGATCGAGGAGGCCCGCACCGCCTGCCGCGTGAAGAACCAGCCCGAGTCCTGATCGGCGTGGTAGGCGGCCTCGACGATGGAACCGCCGACCTCGGCGAGGAAGGTCGAGATGCGGGCCACGATGCCGGTCCGGTCGGGGGTGCCGAGGGTGAGGACATAGCGACGGTCGTCGTCACGGGAGGGCGTACTCATGTCCGACAGTCTGTCAGGTGCATCGAGCGCCGGAGCCCGGACCGCGGGAAACCGCTACCGGTCGGCTACCGCACCACCACGGCCGTCGCCACCAGCGTTCCCGCGTCCACGACCTCGACGTCCCGTTCGGTGAGCAGCGCGAGGTACTCGAGCCGCACCGCCTCCACCACGTCGTCTGTCAGCGACATCAGTGGCGCCCGCAGCGCGCTGCCGAGTACCAGGTCCCAGGCGAACTCCGGTGACAGGGGAATCAGGTTCGACAGTTCGTTGACCTCGACGGACGCCGCGCCGAACCGGGACAGCCAGGCGCGCAGCGCGTCCGGGGTGTCGAGGTCCGCCAGGGCGGACGGGCGGATCGGGCGCGACGCGTCCGGCACGTGCCGGGCGACGGCCTCGAAGTAGGCGCCGGTGACGTCCTCGAGCGCGCCGCGTCGCCACACCGTCACCCCCACTCGGGAGACCGGACGCAGCAGTCGCAGCAGTCGCGCCGTCGCCATGTTCGGGTGCGGCAGGAAGAAGATGCCGTAGGAGCAGGACAGCACGTCGTACCGACCGAGTGGGACGTCGCTCGGCGGCTCCCAGCGCGTCGCGTCGGCTCGCACGAAGTCGATGTTGCGCAGGGCGCGGTCGGAGGCTGTCACCCTGCCGAGTTCGAGCAGGTCGTCGGCGACGTCGACGGCGTGGACGAGGCCCGTCGGTCCCACCGCGGCGGCGGCCGGAATCGCCGACGCTCCCGCGCCGCAGCACACGTCGAGCACCGTGTCACCGGGCCGCAACCGCAACTGGAACGCGAGCGACTGACCGGCCGGCCCCCACACCGTCGGGGTCAGTCTGTCGAACTCCCGGGCACCGGCGTCGAACACCTGGCCGAGAGCCTCGGTGGCACCGCCGGGATCCTCGGCGGCGCCCGTGAGAACCGCTGTGTGCCGTGCCGCCACGTCGGCGGAGTCGCTCATGCCGTAAGGGTAGCCCCGGAGGGCGCGCACTGTTTACCGCAGCGGTCGTCAGAGCTCGTAGAACGGTTGCGCGTAGCGGAATTCGCCCTGTACCTCCGCCGTGTGGGCGGAGAGGGGGCGCACCTGGAAGTGGCTGACCCACTCCGCGATTCCCGGGTCGATCGACAGCGTGGCGCCGGGGACGAACCCGAAGCGCGGGTAGTAGTCGAGGTGGCCGAGCAGTCCGACGAGCGTCTCGCCGAGGGCGTCGGCACCGCCGAGGCAGGCGTGCATCAGCGCGGCCCCGACGCCGGCGTGCTGGCGGTCGGGAAGCACCCCGATCGGGCCGAGCGCGAGGACCGGGTGAGGGCCGACGCTCGCCCGGGTCAGGCAGACGTGCCCGACGACGCGTCCCGTCGCGTCCTCGGCGACCAGCGACAGGGCCGGGATCCAGGCGTCCGAGTCGCGCAGCGCGGTCACCAGTGCCACCTCCACCGGTTCGGTGGCCCCGGGCGGTGTCTCGTGCGCGAAGGCGAGACGGTGCACGGTGGCGACGGCATCGGCGTCGGCGGGGCGTTCGCGGCGGATCAGCATGGCCGTCAGTGTCGACGCACCGCCGCGGTCTCGGCAACCGGATTGTCCGCCCGTGTCTCCTCCGCCGGGCAGGCGGCGCGCTGTGCCAAGCTCGACCCATGCCCGACACCCTCACCCGCGCAGCGGTCGCCGCGATGGTCGATCACACCCTCCTCAAGCCCGAGGCGACACCCGCCGACGTCGCCGCGCTGATCGCGGAGGCCGCCGAGCTCGGCGTCTACGCGGTCTGCGTGTCCCCGTCGATGCTGCCGCTGCGGGCCGGTGCGCAGAAGGTCGCCGTCGTCGCGGGATTCCCGTCCGGCAAACACCATTCGCTGGTCAAGGGATCCGAGGCGCGGCTCGCGGAGCAGCAGGGCGCCGACGAGGTCGACATGGTGATCGACGTCGGTGCCGCCGTGGCAGGCGACTTCAACGCGGTGCTCGCCGACATCCTGACCGTGCGTGGCGGCTTGGCGGACGCGACCGTCCTCAAGGTGATCCTCGAAACCGCGGCGCTCGGCGACGAGGCGATCGTCGAGTGCTGCCTCGCGGCGGAGCGGGCGGGCGCGGACTTCGTCAAGACGTCCACCGGGTTCCATCCGGCCGGCGGTGCCACGACGTCGGCGGTCCGGCTGATGGCGCAGACCGTCGGCGGCCGGCTGGGGATCAAGGCCAGCGGCGGCATCCGCACCGCGGACGCCGCCCGCGAGATGATCGAGTCAGGCGCCACGCGGCTCGGGCTTTCGGGGACCCGCGCGGTACTCGACGGGTTCCCCGACTGACGGCCGGGGGTTGTTCACCCGGCTGCTTGAGGAGAAGGCCACCCGGTATGGGCGGGACTTCGTCAAGGTGGACCGGTGGTTCCCGGCCTCGCAGACCTGCTCGGTGTGCGGGCGGGTCGATGGGCCGAAACCGTTGTCGGTGCGGGAATGGTCCTGCTCGTGTGGGGTGGTGCACGACCGCGACCTGAATGCTGCACGAAACATCCTCGCCGCCGGACGGGCGGAGAGGCGAAACGCCTGCGGAGAGACGGTAAGTCTTCCCGCTTGGGCGGGGAGCATGACTCGATGAAACAGGAACCCACCGAGAGCGCCGCCGGCGCTGGTAGGAATCTCTGGCCTTCAGGCCGGGGAGGACGTCAAATCAGGACCGAGCAGCCCTCGACGGGCTGTGCGCCGGGCTCGGGGGCGGGCAGGGTGAACGCGCCGCCGGACAGCGACAGCTGGAGGCCGGTGTCGGTGACGGTCAGTGACTGCGCGGTCATGCCGAGCGGGAAGGTCTGCAGGCTGCTGGTCAGGATGTCGACGACGCCGCTGACCAGATCGGTGGGCAGGCCCAGCCCGAACAGTTCCGCGCCGACGGTCTCCACGTTCACGACGCCGTTCGAGATCGTCGGCTGCACCGTCAGCTCGGCGAGATTGCCGAGCACCGCGAACCTGATCGTTCCCGCGGTCGGATCGGTGGTCACGCCGGTGACCAGGGTGCCGAACGGCTGGGCCGCGATCGTGGCCGCGATCCCGTCGGACGACCAGTCGATGTCGGCGGAGGAGCTGCCGATCGTGCCGCCGGAGGTGTCGCTGCTGGTGAGGTCGATGTCGTCGACGCGCGCGTGGACCTTCATGTCCTTCGCGGGTCCGAAGCTGGAGTCGTCGCTGTCGATGGTGATGTGCGGGACGTTCTTGTCGATGGCCTGCAACAGCACGGGCTTCGCACTGAGCCCGACGTCCACCTGGGATCCGAGCTGGCTTTCGAACTGGTCCGCCATGCACTGTTTCACATTGTTGCGGACGTAGAACTCGCCACCGATCAGCACGGCGGCGAGGGCGACGATCACGACCACGATGACGATCAGGGCGCGACTGCGCTTCGGTCGAGCGCTCGCGGTGGGGGCGGATGCGGTGGAAGCCATTGGACGGATTCTTCCCCAGATTCCTGAGTCGGTTCTGAGAACGAACCCGATGAAAGTGTGTGGAATTCGCCACGCGGACGCATATGTGACGTATGACACAGTTTGGCCGTACTCTGTCGGAATGGACGAGATCCGTGAGACCGAGCTACGGGAACGCGCTCTCCGCGAGCGCGCCGGGGTGCAGGACGGCTACTTCACCGCCGGTCAGGCGCGATCGTGCGGATACTCGGCCGAGGAGATGGCGGACGCCGTCGTCTCCGGCAGTTGGTCCCAGCCCGACCCCGGCCTGTTCCGGCTCGCCCCGTGGCGAGCCGGCGACCTCGACGAGGTGGCCCGCTGCTGCGTCCGCCTCAACGGAGCGGTCGTCTCGCACCAGAGCGCCGCGGAACTCCACGGGCTCGGTCACCTGCATCCGAGCTTCCTGCACGTGACCGCGGCCGAGGAGGCGCACCTGCGGCTCGACCGTGTCGCGGTGCACCACAACGACCTCGAGCTCGGCGACACCGAACACACCGGGGCGTTCCGGATCACCACCCCGCTCCGCACCGTCCTCGACCTCGCCGAGGGCGGTGTGTCGCAGTGGGTGCTCGACGAGGTGGTCGGCGACGGCCTCGCGATCGGGCGGCTCGGCCGAGCAGAGGTCGAGGCCGGTTCGGACGGCAGCACGCCGCGCGTCCGGCAGAGACTCCGTCGAGCGCTGTCGGCCTGGGCGTGACGGTCGCTCGGGTGACCTGAATCGGGCCGGTCAGTCGGCGATCGGCGCGACCAGCGACCAGGGCACCGTCAGCACGTTGTCCCGTAGTCGGCGCCGCGACACCTCGACCGGAATCCCCTCCGCCCGCAGGAGGTCCAGGGTGGCCCGCCACCGCACCCGCGGGCCGAACGCGGCGTGCGGGGCCGCGGTCGCCCACGCCCGGTCGGCGGCCAGCAGCAGTGCGTGCACGCCCTCCCCGGGGACGTTGCGGTGAATCAGCGCCTTCGGCAGGCGCTCGGCCACGTCACCGGGCCGGTCCACGTCGAACGGATCCCACGCCAGCGTCAGCGACAGTGGACCCTGCGCGTCCAGAAGTACCCACGCGCAGCGCCGACCGCGTTCGTCGCAGGTGCCGTCCACGAACAGTCCGTCCGGTGCGAGCGCCGACCGGATCTTCGCCCAGGCCCCGTCGACCGCGTCCTCCGGATACTGGCGCAGAACGTTGAAGGCCCGCACCAGAACCGGACGAAGCCCCGCGAGTTCGAATCCACCGCGGGCGAAGCTGACGCCGTCGCGGCCCGGGACGACGCGGTCGGGGTCGATCTCGAGGCCGACCACCCGCAGGTCCGGCCGTACGGTCCGCAACCGGTCGGCCAGCTCGAACGTGGTGTCGGGGCGCGCGCCGTAGCCGAGGTCGACGACCAGCGGGTCGGCAGCGGAGCGGAGGAGGTCGACGACCTGTGGGCGGTGCATCAGCCAGCGGTCGCTGCGCCGCAGCCGGTTGATTCCGGTGGTCCCGCGCGTGATGACGCCGTCGGGTCTGGCTGCGCGGTTCATGCCGGGGGTCGGTTCATGTCGGACGTCCCGGCGAGGCTACTGCTCCGCGAGCCAGTCCGCGGTGACCCGCGCCTCGGTGCGCAGCAGGTCGACGACGTTGACGAGCATCATCTGCTCGAGCTTGCCGCCGATGAACGGGATGAACACCTTCGCCTCCGAGGACGTCCGGAGCGTGGACCCGGAATCGGTGGCGAACAGCGACATGGTGCCGGTGAGGCTGCCCGGTCCCGCGGGGATCGAGGCGCTGTACGTACCGGTCACGGTTTCTTCGAACGCGCTGTAGTGCTCGCGGCGGGTGATGACCATGTCCTTCTTCATCACGGACTGCGCGGCGTCGGGCAGCGCGCTGCGGGGAATGAGGTGATTGAAGACCAGGTCGATGCCGTCGTCGGTCACCTCGAAGGACTCGACCTCGTTGTCCGAGAACTTCCGGAGCTCGATCATCCGCGCCTCCCAGTAGTCCCGGTTGGACAGCGCGGCGTACACCTCCGCCGTCGAATGCGTGTAGCGAGCGGAGTAGTCGATGCGTCGAGCCATGACCGGCAGGCTACCGGCTCGGCACGTCTCGGCCACAACGGATCGGGCCGGCTGCGCCCACCCGGGCGCAGCCGGCCCCGATCCGTCGGGCGTGTCGGATCAGGCGTTCGCCGCGACCCACTCCTCGGTGGCCGTCTGGTCGCGCTGCAGGAGGGGGCCGATGACCTGGTCGGCGACCATGCCCTCGATCGCGCCGCCGATGAGCTTGATAGCGACCTCGACCTCGCCCTGAAGCGTCAGCGTCGACTGCTGGCCGGCGTCGGCGAGTACGGCGGTGCCGTTCGCGGTGATCGGCAGGCCGGTGGTCGAGACGGTGAAGGTGCCGGTGGCCTGGCCGTTCTCGAACGGACCCCAGGCTTCGCCGCGGGTGAGCACCAGATCGCCCTTGACGGCCTTGGAGACCATTCCGGGCAGCGCGCTCTTGTCGAGGGCCTGGCTGATCGCGACGTCGATGGTGCCCTCGCCGCCGTCGAGGTGGTCGAGGACGACACCGTTCTCGGCGCTCTTCTCGACACGCTGCAGCCAGAAGTCGCGGTTGGTCAGCGCGCTGTGGACGGCCGCCGCGGGTGCGTTGTAGGTCAGGGTGAGTTCGATTCGGCGTGACATAGTGGGGCAGATTACATGTTCGCGCCGTCACCCACGGCTGCTGAGCCAGCGCGCGGTGAACTCGTCCTCGTGGTTGAAGATCTCCGTGATCCGCTCTGCGATGACCGCCTCGATCCGCCCGCCGATCAGCGGCAGCGGCACCAGCACCTCGCCGTCGAGCTCGACGATCGACCCGGTCCCGGAGGCGGACAGGGTCACGGTGCCGGTCAGTTCGCCCGGCATCCCGGTCACCCGCGCGGTGACCGCGCCGGTGGCGCGTTCGCCGACCAGCGGCCCCCACGATTCGGTGCGGACGATCTGCAGGTCACCCGGCCGGATCTTGGTCACCATCGACGGCAGGTGCTCGGCGGGGATCGCCTGCTCCATCTCGACGGACACCGTGCCGTCGCCGATCTCGAGCGTGTCGAGGCGCGCGTTGTCGCCGCCGACCTCGGCGATCCGCTCACGCCAGTACCGTTCGTCGGTCAGCGCGGCGTGCACGCTGGTGACCGACTGTGGATAACCGACCGAATGCGGGATGCGGCGTGCCATGTTCGGCACGCTACCGTGTGAACTCGTGCGGGTAGCGAAGGACGTGGCGGCCGAATACGGCGCCGAACTGGACGTGGACGCGCCGATGTCGCGGCTGACGACGCTGCGGGTCGGTGGACCGGCGCACGCGATGCTGACCTGCCGCTCCACCGACACCCTCGTCTCCGTCGTCCGCGCTCTCGATGCGGCCGACGTGCCCTTGCTGATCCTCGGGGGCGGCTCGAACCTGCTCGTTGACGACGCCGGCGTGGACGCTGTCGTGGTCCGGGTCGCGAACGACACGATCCGCTTCGACGGTTCGGTCGTCGCCGCCGAGGCGGGCGCGGTCTGGGACGAGGTCGTCGCGCGGTCGGTGGCGGCCGGGCTCGGCGGCCTCGAATGCCTGTCCGGCATTCCGGGATCCGCCGGTGCGACGCCGGTGCAGAACGTCGGCGCCTACGGCGTCGAGGTGTCGTCGCTGCTGCGGCGGGTTCAGCTCCTCGATCGCGCGAGCGGTGAGGTGCGCTGGGCGCTGCCCGACGAACTCGGGCTCGGCTACCGCACCAGCACTCTCAAACACACAGACACCGCCGTCGTCCTCGCCGTCGAGTTCGACGCCACCGAGGACGGCCTGAGCGCGCCCCTGCGCTACCGCGAACTCGCCGCCGCGCTCGGCGCGGAGGAAGGGGAGCGGCAGCCCGCGGCGCAGGTGCGTGAGACGGTCCTGCGACTGCGCGCGGGCAAGGGAATGGTCCTCGACGACACCGACCACGACACCTGGAGCGCCGGGTCGTTCTTCACGAATCCCGTCGTTCCGGACGAGCGGCTCCCCGAAGTGCTGGCCGCGATCTCGGCGCGGGTGGGCGACGCACCCGTGCCCCGATTCCCGGCGGACGGCGGCACGAAGCTGTCGGCGGGCTGGTTGATCGAGCGCGCGGGATTCGAGAAAGGCCATCCCGGTCCGGGTTCCGCGGCCCGGTTGTCGACGAAGCACACGTTGGCGCTGACCAACCGTGGCTCCGCGGTCGCCGGGGATGTGCTGGCCCTCGCGCGCGAGGTCCGCGCCGGGGTGCAGGACGTGTTCGGGGTGCGACTCGAGCCGGAGCCGGTGACGGTCGGCTGCGCCGTCTGAGCCCCGTCGGTCGGGGTATCCCCAGCTTGTGACGCCGAGCACACGTGTGGCGTCGGTACCGTGGAGTGCGTGGCTGTACAGGGTAAACAGACAAACAAGACACGCGGTCGGGCGGCGCTCGTCCTCGCCGCGCTGCTGACCGCGCTGATCGCGCTGGTTGCGGGCTGCTCCACGGGCGGCACCGCAACGCCGGTCTCGCAGTCGGAGCAGGATCCCGACGTCTCCGTCACCCAGGAGCCGGCCGTCGGATCGACGGACGTCTCCCCTCGAGATCCCGTCAGCGTGACCGCGTCCGGCGGCACCCTGCAGGACGTCGCCCTCACCAGTCCGTCCGGCAAGGTCGTGCAGGGCACGCTGTCGGCGGATCGGAGTAGCTACACGATCACCGAGCCGCTCGGCTACGGCGCCACGTACACATGGTCCGGGACCGCGGTCGGCGCGTCCGGGGACACCTCGCCCGTGGACGGCACGTTCACCACCGTCGACCCGGATTCGGTCACCTCGGTCACCACCTACATCGCCGACGGGCAGGAGGTCGGCATCGCCGCACCGATCATCCTCAAGTTCGATGCGCCGGTCGCCGACAAGGCCGCGGTCGAGAAGGCCCTGACCGTCACCACCACCCCGCAGACGGTCGGGTCGTGGGCCTGGCTGCCCGACGACGGCGGCTCCCGCGTGCACTGGCGTCCCCGGGACTACTGGACGCCGGGCACGACCGTGCACGTCGCGGGGAATCTGTACGGCGTGGACTACGGCGACGGTGCCTACGGCGAGTCCGACTTCACCCTCGACTTCACCGTCGGGCGCAGCCAGATCGTCAAGGCCGACGCCACCAGCCACCGGATGAAGGTGATCCGCGACGGCGCCACGATCATGGACATTCCCGTCAGCTACGGCGAGGGCAACGAGGACCGCAACGTCACGCGCAGCGGCGTCCACGTCGTCACCGAGAAGCACGAGGACTTCCTGATGTCGAACCCGCCGTACTACGAGAACGTCCGGGAGCGCTGGGCGGTCCGGATCTCGAACAACGGCGAGTTCATCCACGCGAACCCGGCGACCACCGGCGTACAGGGGTCGGCGAACGTCACCAACGGTTGCATCAACCTGTCGTTGTCCGATGCGGAGGAGTACTTCGGGACGGCGATGTACGGCGACCCGGTCGAGGTCACCGGCACTCGACTCGACCTGTCCGCCGCCGACGGCGACATCTACGACTGGGCGATCGACTGGTCGACGTGGCAGTCGATGTCGGCGCTGCCCGACTCGGACGCCGGCACCACCGCGTCGGGCGACGGCGGCACACCCGCCGCCCTCCCCACCCGCTGACGGGCCCACTGCGACTGGTGGCTGAATGTGGCGTTCATGCGGATGGGGCGCATGAACGCCACGTTCAGCCGATTGACGGGGCCGCCTTCAGGCGATCGGCGCTACCACTTGTTGCGGACCTGCTCGGCGAATCCGAGCAGGTCGTGAATCTCGACGCGGCTGCCGTCGTCGAGGACGACGTGCCCCGAGTAGCGGCCGAACACCTGGTGCTGGACGGACGCGAGGATCTTCAGGTCGGTCGTGGCGGCGCGGTCGAGAATCGGCGTGAACGTCATCTCGAAGCGTCGATCGTTGCTCGTGAAGGTCCAGTCGGCACCGTCGTAGGTGCCGGCGGGCAGGTGGAACGTCACCTCGTCTAGTTTGTGGCCGACCCCGCCCGAGAACACGATGTTCTCGGTGGCCGCGGAGGTGTCGCCGAACCCGTGGCCGATGTTGAACCCGAACGGCTTCCCGTCGACGACGCCGGACGCCGATCCCCAGTACCAGGTGTTGTCGTACGTCCAGACGCCGCGGCCCCAGTCGAAGACGCCGAAGGCGGAGTCGGGTTCGAATCGGACGGTGTCCTCGCCGACGGTGATCTCGCCGCTCGCGGGCAGGCAGTTGATCTTCTGGTTGTAGTAGAACGCCTTCGGCGCATCCGGGAACGGGGTCGCGATCACCATCCGGTCCATCGCCGGCTGCGCGAGGACGAGTTCGCCCCGCAAACCGCGGCCGTTTCCGAAGCGGGGATGGTCGACGGTGAGGATGCGGCCCGCGGCGGTGTGCCGGTACTCGAGCAGCAGTCCGCGGTGCTCGGCGCGGACGTCGCCGGTGTCGGCGCTCGCCGGCAGTCGAAGGCGACCCAGCGGGAACGGTGTCATGACGTTCTCGGTGGTCTCGGTGCGAGCCGCGAAGTCCAGCCAGGACACCCCCAGCAGGCCCATGTACCCGTTGTCCGCGACGGTCAGCGCCAGCCCGTGATCGGGCGTGAGGACGCAGTAGTAGTCCCACTCCTTGATCCGGAGCCGGTTCGCCGCGACGGCGCTGCGGTCGTACCGGCGCACCTCGGAGCGTGCCCAGCCGGGCTGGGCGAGCCGGCCGTGACCGTCGAGGAGGTCGCCCGGTGTCAGTTCGCGCCGCACGGCTATCGGCGCGAGAAGCGGCCGGCGGACGCCTGGTCGCGAGGTTTCATGACGATCTGGTCGAGATTCACGTGCGACGGCCGGGACGCGACGAACCCGATCACCTCGGCGACGTCCGCCGCGACCAGCGGCGTGATGCCCTCGTACACCTTCGCGGCGCGGTCCTCGTCGCCGTCGAACCGGACGAGCGAGAACTCCGTCTCGACGGCGCCCGGTGCGATCTCGGTGAGCCGCACGGGCAGTCCGAGCAGTTCGCCGCGCAACGTCCGGTGCAGCACGGCCTGGGCATGCTTCGCGGAGGTGTAGCCGGATCCGTTGTCGTAGGCCTCGAGTGCCGCGACCGAGGTGATGGTGACGATCAGCCCGTCGCCGGAGTCGATCAGCTTGGGCAGCAGGGCGCGGGTGACGCGCAGGGTGCCGAGGACGTTGGTCTCCCACATCCACCGCCAGTCGTCGAGGTCGGCGTCGAGGACGGACGCCAGCCCCTTGGCGCCGCCTGCGTTGTTGACCAGCACGTCGACCCGTGGCACGACGGCGGCGAACGCGTCGACGGAGTCCTCGTCGGTGACGTCGAGTTCGAGGGCCGTGCCGCCGATGTCGTTGGCCAGGCGTTCGAGGCGGTCGAGGCGACGGGCACCGACGACGACGTGGAAGCCCTGCGCGGCCAGTGTCCGGGCGGTCGCCTCGCCGATTCCCGAGCTCGCTCCGGTGACGACGGCGACTAGTGCATCAGGCGAAATGGTCATGTCCTCAGCCTATGCGCCTCCGGCGCCCGTGCGCGTTTCTGGTAGCTCCCACTACCAAAAACGCGCACAGGGTGCCGCAGGCGCCTAATCGGCGGCGAACTCGGCTTCGCGTTCGATCGCCCGAACCGCGGCGGGTGGGACGCCGACGGGGCCGGGGGAGTAGGTCACCGACCTCAGGCGGCCCGTGTACCGGAACGGCCCACGGCGTTCACGCAGTTCCCACGACACCGGTCCGCGGGCGTCGACGCCGACCGAGATGCCGGTCCACGGCGCCATGCCGACGAGCTGCACCTGCCCGAGCAACTGCGCGACGTCCTCGCCGTCGACGCGGATCGTGAAGTCCCACCGCAGTCGTGGGGCCACGACCGTGGACACCTCGACGACCCGGGCGCCCGGCGGCAGCGGTCCGGCGTCGACGGCGGTGTACCGGCCGTAGCTGTTGACGCCGAACATCAGGTGCCCGTCCTCGACGTACAGCAGGTAGCCGCCCTGCGGATCGCCGTGCGCGACGAGGACACCTTCCGCGCCGGGTTCGAAACCGTCCAGGTCGACACGAATGTCGAAGTCCCGGAACGCGATCAGCTTCGACGACCGGTACCGCTCAAGCGTTGGCGTGCCGGGCAGGATGCGCACCGGGCGGGCCAGTGCCTGTTCGGCGGGCCTGCGGGTGAACAACGCAGTCGGCGTGACGAGCGGGAAGACCGTGTTCGCCCAGGCCGAATCGTCCCAGGCGGCAGCGAGTTCCGCGACCTTCTCCGGATGCAGATCCGCGACGTCGCGGATCTCGGTCGGGTCGGTGCGCACGTCGAACAGCTGCCACTGCGGGGCATCGACGTTCGCGCCGGGATGGAGCGCCAGCAGTTTCCAGCCGTCCCGGTAGAAGCCGCGGTTGCCGACCATCTCGGTGTACTGCTCGGTGTGCGCGCTCACCGCTGCCGGGTCGCGGAGCAGTGCCGAAGCGTCCACGCCGTCGAAGGTCTTGACGGGCAGGCCCTTGCGCTCGGTGGGTACGTCCACA
The DNA here is from genome assembly GCF_042681175.1 of Rhodococcus gannanensis. Classification (NCBI taxonomy): domain Bacteria; kingdom Bacillati; phylum Actinomycetota; class Actinomycetes; order Mycobacteriales; family Nocardiaceae; genus Rhodococcus; species Rhodococcus gannanensis. Next base: position 481,900 of record NZ_JBHUFB010000020.1, on the reverse strand, counting down.
CCGGCGAGGGTGAGCAGCGTCGGGGCGAGGTCGGTGACGTACGCGAACTGGTCCCGGACGCCGTTGTCCCCGGACTCCCTGCGCAGACCCGCCGGCCACGACAGCACGAACGGCACCCGGACGCCACCCGCGAACGACTGTCCCTTGTAGAAGCGGAACGGCGTGTTCGACGCCTGTCCCCAGCCACGCGGGTAGTGCACGCCGAGCTTCGCCGACCCGATCAGCGACTCGTCGTGCGGGACGTCCCGCTCCCAGTCCGGGTCCGGGACGTGCGCGAACTCCGCGAAGTAGCTGCGGGTGCCTTCGGCGCCGCCCTCGGCGGTGCCGCCGTTGTCGGAGGTGAACACGACGATGGTGTTGTCGAGTTCGCCGAGTTCTTCGATCGTGTCGAGGACGCGGCCGACGGACTGGTCGACCGAGTCGACCATCGCCGCGTACACCTCCATGTACCGCGCGAAGCGCCGCCGCTGGTCGTCGGTCAGCGAATCCCACGCGGGGACGTCGTAGCCCGGTTCGGAGTTGCTCGGTGCCGCCTGGGTTCCCGGGGGGAACAGGCCCTGCGCGAGCTGCGACGCGAAGCGGTTCTCCCGCACCGTGTCCCAGCCCTGCGCGTACCTGCCGCGGTACTTGTCGACGTCCGAGTCCTTCGCCTGCAGCGGACCGTGCATCGCGACGTGCGCGAAGTACAGGAAGAACGGCTTGTCGGGTTCGTGGGCCCGCAGGTCCTTCAGGTACGTCACGGCCTTGTCGGTGAGATCGTCGGTGAGGTAGTAGCCCTCCGGGTACTCGTCGACGTCGACGGCGGAGTTGTCCGACACCAGCTGGTTGGGATGGAAGAAGGAGTTCAGGCCTTCCAGCGACCCGTAGTAGCGGTCGAACCCGCGTTGTGTGGGCCACGAGTCGCGGTCCGCTCCGGGGCGGATGTTCGCGTCCCGCACCAGGTGCCACTTGCCGACCGCGTACGTCGCGTAGCCGCCCGCGCGCAGGATCTCGGGGAGCGTCTGGGTGTCGTCGGACAGCTCCAGCCGCAGCCCGGGGAAGCCGGGGTCGGCGTTGGCGACGAAGCCGTAGCCGGCGCGGTGCGGATTCACCCCGGTGAGCAGCGCCGCGCGCGACGGTGAGCACAGCGGGGTGGTGTGGTAGTTCGTCAACCGCACGCCGGAGGCGGCCAGGCGGTCCAGGTTGGGGGTGTCGATCTCGGAGCCGAACGGGCCGATGTCGCTGTACCCCATGTCGTCGATGACGACGACGACGATGTTCGGGGATCCCGGTGCGGCCGAGATTGTTTCGCTCCAGGAAGGCGTCGAGTCGTCGACCGTGCGGCCGACGTGGCCGGCGAAGCCCTCGTATCCTCGGGCGTGCGGAGGGACGGTCATCAGGCCTCGATCAGCGCGGGGTTGTCGACGGACGAGAAGTGCGAGGCGTCGCCGGAGACGATGCGGCTGCGTTCGCCGTGAATGTCGACCGGCACGTCGCCGGCGAGGGTGATCCGGGTCAGACGCCTGCGCTGGCCGTCGTAGTCGTCGATCGCGTAGTGCTGGGTGGCGCGGTTGTCCCAGATCGCGACGTCGCCCGCTTCCCAGTTCCAGCGGGTGGTGTGCTCGAGCTTGGTGACGCGGGCCTGCAGCAGCTGGAACAGTGCCTGGGACTCGGTGGTGCCGAGGCCGACGAAGTTCTTGACGAAGTGGCCGAGCAGCAGGGTCCGTTCGCCGGTCTCCGGGTGCACGCGGACCACGGGATGCTGCGTCTCGTAGTACGTCGACTGGAACTCGCGACGGTATTCCTCGGTGTTCGCGTTCAGCTCCGCGGTCGTCTGCGAGGTGTAGTCGTAGACGTTCGTGTGGGTGGCCCACAGGTTCTCCACCAGGGCCTTGAGCGGCTCCGGCAGCGACTCGTACGCGGCGGTCGTCGACGCCCACGTCGTCGAGCCGCCGTAGGAGGGGAGCACCTCCGCGCGCAGGATGGACGCCTTCGGGATGCGGTCGACGAAGGTGACATCGGTGTGCCAGCTGTTGGCGCGGCCGTACTCGGAGTCGATCGGCAGGATCTTCTCGCCCTTGGAGGTGACGGTCGGGTGCGCGGTGGTCGGCTCGCCGATCAGCCGTGCGAACTCGTACTGCGTCTCCTCGGTCAGGTGGTGCTGGCCGCGGAAGAAGATCACCTTGTGCTCGAGGAGGGCCTTGCGGATCAGGGCCACGCCGGCCGGGTCCAGGTCGCCGCCGAGGGTGACGCCGTCGATACGGGCGCCGATGTGGGCGCCGAGCCTGGTGACCGTCGGCGTGCCGGTCTCGCTCGTACCGGCTGCGAAATCGATGGACATGGAAGACCTTTCGTCGTCGCGATGGGGCTGTCGCTGCGGAATCATGCAACCGGCCCGGCGGCGCGGTGCCCAGGTTTTCGGTCACCGTGATTCGTTTACCCCCGTTCCGCGGGAAACATTTCCCCGTGAATCTCGGGAAATGCGATACCTATTTCCCCTCCGCCCCAGGAGAATTCGTGGGAATCTCCCCGCTTGTCCGGACATTGGCGTGGGTGCTACGTTGTCGCCATGACTTCCGGCCGGCCCACCCCGATGCGGGTCACGTATGTGACCGCCGCACTGGGCTCTCGCCTGCCTCTTGCGCGGGAACTCTGTTGTTCCCTCCGCGGTATCTGTAGCTGATCGCGCTGCCTCTCCTCCGCACGTCCGTCTCCCGTCGGGAGTCGGACGCGTCGGTGTCGACCCCGTTCCGCACCCCCTGACTCCGGGGTGCCCTCGCGGGCGACGGCTCGGACCCATCTTCCGGCAGCGTTCCTCCACCGTGTAGGCATGTCCCGCCAGGGACGAAGCGCAAGGAACCCGTGTGACCATCACCGCCCTGACCTCGACGTCCCCCCGTTCGACCGCTCGCCGCGCCGTGCGCGGGGCCGCTCGCCGCCCCGCCGCGTCCGCCCTGGTCGTGCCCCCGCAGCTGCGGATCTCCGACGTGCCCGCCGCGGCGGTGTTCCGGGTGGCGTGCGCACAGGGACCCATCTCCCGTGACATCGCCGCGAAGGCCACCGGGCTGAGCACGGCCACCGTCAACCGTCAGGTCGCGGCACTGCTCGGGGAGGGCTTGCTCCGGGAACGAGCGGATCTCACCGCATCCGGTGTCGTCGGCCGGCCGCGGGTGCCGTTCGAGGTCAACCACGAGCCGTACCTCACGGTCGGTGTCCACATCGGAGCAGCGGTCACCGGAATCGTCGCCAGCGACCTGCGGGGACGCATCCTCGGCGCCGTCGAGATCCCGACCCCGCCCGGTCCGCAGGAACTCGCGCTGGCGCAGATCACCCGTAGTGCGCGGTTGTTCCTCGGGCGTTGGCACCGGCGGCGCCCGCTGTGGGTGGGGGTCGCGCTCGGTGGCCGGGTCGACGCCGCCTCGGGACGCGTCGATCACCCGAGGCTGGGTTGGTCCGACGCCCCGGTCGGCGATGTCATCGGCGGGGGGCTGGGACTGCCGGTCTCCGTTGCCGGGCACGTCGAGGCGATGGCCGCGTCCGAACTGCTGCTGGCGCCGCAACGGCCCGGCGACGGTGCCGCCACCGGCACCAGCCTGTACTTCTACACCCGCGAAACAGCCGGAGTCGCACTGACACTCGACGGCCGCGTGCACACGCCCTCGAGCGGACCCGGCTCGATCGCCCACCTTCCCACCGGCTCGGACGCCGTCTGCGTGTGCGGTGCCCGGGGTTGCCTCGAGGCGACCGTCAGCGATCGCGCCGTCACCGATGCGGCCGTCGACGCGGGCATCGTCGACTCGCGCGACGGCGGCATCGCGGGCGTCTACCGCGCCGCGGCGGCCGGTTCCCTCGCCGCGCACGAGTTGCTGGTCGAACGGGCTCGCGTGCTCGGCCGGACCGCGGCGATGCTGCACGACCTGTTCAACCCGGACCGCGTCATCCTCGGCGGTCAGGCGTTCACCGAGTACCCGGCGGGCGTACCGCACGTCGCGGAGGCGTTCTCGAAGACGTCGCGGCTGGCGCGCAAGGACATTCGCATCACCGGATTCGGTAACCGAGTCCAGGAGTTCGCCGCGGGAGTCGTCTCGCTCAGCTCCCTCCACTCCGATCCACTCACCTCTATTCGAAGGACTTCCGTTCAGTGAGCAAGACATCTCTTCACGTGGCCCTCGACCGGCGCACCTTCTTCCGCGGCGCCGGACTGACCGCTGTCGCGGTACTCGGGACCGGCCTGCTCGGTGCCTGCTCGTCCGCGGTCGGAGAGCAGAGCGCCGCCGCAACCGGGGCGGCGGAACCGGTGCGCGGAGGCACCCTCAAGGCCGGAATCGGCGAGGACGTCCTGCCGGCGACGTTCCTGACGAACACGTCCGGCGCGACGACGGTCATCGGCCTCGCCTACGACAGCCTGATCTCGTACCCGCACGACAAGGTCGAGCCGCAGCCGCGACTGGCGACCGGGTGGACACTCGCTCCCGACGGTCTCTCGCTCGCTCTCGACCTGCGTGACGACGTCACCTTCCACAGCGGGCGCCCCTTCACCTCGAAGGACGCCGAGTTCTCGATCCGCACCTACGCGGACCCCAAGTGGACCGCGCAGCTGCGGAGCACCGCCGCCGCGATCACCGGCTTCGACACCTCCGACCCGCACCGTCTGGTCCTGACGTTCGCGCATCCGCTGGGCAACGTCTTCGACCTGCTCGACACCGTCCCGATCCTCGACAGCGAGACCATCGACAAGCTGACGGCGGGCGAGGCGTTCATCGGCACCGGTCCCTTCAAGCTGACCGCTCGGGTGCCGAGTACGTCGCTGACGTTCGAGCGAAACGAGAACTACTGGATCCCGGAGCGGCCGTACCTCGACCGTGTCGAGGTGTCGATCATCCCCGACGCCCAGGCGCTGTTGAGCTCGCTGAAGTCCGGTCAGGTGCAGATCGTCAACGGCCTCAACTACCGCGACATCGAGACGATCGGGAAGACGGCCGGATACCAGGCAATTCCGCTCGAAGGTGCAGAGCTCGGCGTGTACGTGGGAACCAACGTCACCAATCCCGCGTTGTCCGACGTGCGGGTCCGGAAGGCGATCGCGCACGCACTGGACCGGGATCGCATCGTGAGCGAGGTGTTCCGCAGCTCGGGATACCCGGTGAACCTGCCGTGGCCGAAGTCGTCGCCGGCCTACGACGAGTCCCGCAACGCCACGTACAAGAGGGATGTCGCGAAGGCCAAGCAGGTCCTCGCGGAATCCGGTGTCGCGGTGCCGAACCTGACACTCTCCTACGGCGCGGGCAACCCGTTCTACGAGGCGACGGCGCAGATCGTCCAGGCGAACCTCGCCGAGATCGGGATTCCGACGACGCTCGATCCTCAGGAGTACGCGTCCTTCGTCAAGAACCTCATCGGTGCGCAGTTCCCGGGGCTGTGGGTGACGTTCCACTCCTGGGCGCAGTACGTCCCGTCGACGCTGACGGTCAGTGCGTACCCGTTCAACGCCCGCAAGAACGCGTCTCGCTTCGACAGCCCCGCGTACGTTGCCGCGGCGGACGCGGCCTGGCAGGTGCCGGACGGCTTCAGCGACCAGGCGGTCGACGCGTACGGCGCGGTCAGCGACCAGTTGCTCGAGAACCTCTTCCTGATCGAGGTCGGCGTCATCTACAACCAGTACGCCGCCGCGGCGGCCGTGCAGGACGTCGGGTGGACGAAGCGGTCCGAGATCCAGCTCACGAACACCTACCTGGCCTGACCCGAGAAAGGAGACCGCCGTGGTGCGTTATCTCGTGCATCGGGTGCCGTCCGCAGTCGCGGTCCTCGTGCTGGCCTCGTTGCTGATCTTCTTCGTCCTCCGGCTCGTCCCGGGCGATCCGGCGACCACGCTCGCGGGACCGGATGCGTCACCGGAATCGATTGCTGCCGTGCGGCACTCACTGGGACTCGACCGCTCGATCCCGGCCCAGTACATCGCCTGGATCGGGGGAGTGCTGACGTTCGACCTCGGTCGGTCGTACGTCCTCGGCGGCCAGATCGCCGATCTCGTCGGGGACGCCCTGCTGAACACGGTGGTCCTCACCGCGGCGGCCCTCGTGCTGGCGCTCGTGGTCAGTCTGGTGCTGTCGGTCGCGGTCGTGGTCTGGCCGACCCGGTGGCTGACCGGACTGGTCGGCGCGTTCAACACGCTCGCAGTCGCGCTGCCGACTTTCGTCACGGGGGTGTTGCTCGTCCTGCTGTTCGCGGTGCTGCTGCCACTGCTCCCGGCCGGCGGCGTCCCACCGGACGGGTTCTGGGCCAGGCCCGACATCTCCGTGCAGTACCTGGCGCTGCCGACCGTCTGCCTCGGCCTACCGGTCGCGGCCGCGCTCACCCGGTTCCTCACCGAGGCGCTGCGCACCGAGATGCGGCAGCCGTACATCCTCACGGCCCGGGCGCTCGGGGTGTCCCGGTGGAACCTGGTGACGCGCAGCGCACTCCGCAACGCACTGCCGACGATGCTCACCATCCTCGGACTGCAGACCGGTCAGCTGCTCGGCGGCGCCGTCCTCGTCGAGGCCATCTTCGCGTGGCCCGGCATCGGGCAACTGATCGAGCAGGGCATCAGCCGTCGCGACTACCCCGTGGTGCAGGTGCTGCTGCTGATCGCGGTGTCGGTGTTCGTGATCGTCCAACTCGCGACGGACGTCGCACACGCGTACCTGGATCCGCGGATCCGGATCGGAGGACAGTCGTGAGCGTGACCGGAACGGAAACCGGTGCCCTCGCCGAGGTCATCGCACCGGGTCGGGCGCTTCCCGACCCGCCCCGCCGGCGACGGCCGGTGGTCACCGCGCTTACTCGCGGGCAGGGACTCGTCGGTGTGCTGCTGGTCGCGGGCGTCACGCTCGCCGGGCTGTTGGCGCACTGGCTCGCGCCGTTCGACCCGAACCTCCAGATCCCGGGCGCCAACCTCCTCGGGCCGAGCGCGGAGCACTGGTTCGGCACCGACGAGGTCAACCGGGACGTGTACTCCCGCGTCCTGCACGGTATTCGGATCAACCTGCAGATCATCCTGATCGCGGTGCCGATCGGCGCGCTCGTCGGGTCGCTGCTCGGCCTGGTCTCCACGCTGCACCCGGCGGCGGACGTCGTCGCCCAGCGACTGTTCGACGTGGTGCTCGCATTTCCGGCGCTGATCCTGGCGATCGCGCTGGCCGCGATCGTCGGACCGGGCGCGCTGACCGTCGGCATCGTCATCGTCGTCGCCGAGATCCCGATGTTCGGCCGTACCGTCCGCACCCAGGTGCTCCGGATCCGGGAGCTGCCGTACGTGGAGGCCGCCGAGGTGATCGGTGCGTCCCGCTGGTGGACGCTGCGGACCCACGTGCTGCCCAACGCGTCCGAACCGCTGGCGGTGCAGCTGGCGCTGTCGATGTCGGTCGCGGTGTTCGTCGAGTCCGCGATGAGCTTCATCGGCATCGGGGTGCGGCCACCGGAGCCGTCGCTCGGGTCGATCGTCGCCGACGCCGTCCCCAACCTCGACGCCAACCCCATGTTCGCGATCGGCCCGCTCGTCGTCATCGCGGCGCTGGTGCTCGGCTTCCTGCTGATCGCCCAGGCCCTCGGGTCCGCCCGCCGCACCTGATCCCACCCCATGTCCGCCCCGACCACTCCCGACGGTGGGCGAATGTCACATCGTGCGCGTTGGACGCACCGAATGTGACATTGCGCCCACGGGGAAGGCAGCGGACGCACCGCCCGACAGGAGTACACGACGATGACCGAGAAGATCCTCGACATCGAGAACCTCACCATTCGGTTCGGCCCGGACGCCGAACCGGTGGTCACCGAGCTCGACCTGGCCGTCGCGGCCGGCGAGATCGTCGCGCTGGTCGGCGAATCGGGGTCCGGCAAGTCGATGACCGCGAAGGCCGTGCTGGGACTGCTCCCCGACGGTGCCGCGGCCACCGGGTCCGTTCGGCTCGGCGGCGACCAGATCGTCGGCGCCGCGGAACCCGAGCTCGCGCGACTGCGCGGGACGCGAGCCGCGATGGTCTTCCAGGAGCCGCAGACGGCGCTGAACCCGGTGCAGAAGGTGGGCTGGCAGATCGCGCAGGCGCTCCGGGCGCACGGCAGGATCTCCCGCGCCGACGCTCGCGCTCGCGCCGTGGAGCTGTTGCGGCTGGTGGAGATTCCCGACCCGGAACTGCGCGTCGACTGGTATCCGCACCAGCTGTCCGGCGGGCAGAAGCAGCGGGTGGTGATCGCCCTGGCGCTGTCCGGGAACCCGGACCTGCTCATCGCGGACGAGCCGACGACCGCCCTCGACGTGACGGTGCAGGCGGAGATCCTGACGCTGCTCCGAACGCTGCGTGACGAGCGGGGCACCGCGATCCTGCTGATCACCCACAACATGGGCGTGGTCGCGGACATCGCCGAGCGGGTCGTCGTGCTGCGCCACGGAAAGCTCGTCGAGGAGCGCGGCGTCCACGACCTGTTCGCCGCGCCGCGGGAGCGGTACACGAAGCAACTGCTGGCTGCGGTGCCGCGCCTTCCCGACGGTGAGGGCGATGTTCCGGTGGCCGAGGCGTCGGAAGGGGCGCCGGTCCTCGCGATCCGCGAGCTCGACGTGGTCTACCCGGCCCGGCTGGGCAACAAGGAGTTCCATGCGCTGCACTCGGTGAGCCTCGACGTCGCGGCGGGCGAGGTGCTCGGCCTGGTCGGCGAATCCGGTTCCGGCAAGACCACTCTCGGTCGTACCGCGCTCGGTGTCGTGAAGGCCACGTCCGGCACGGTCGCCTTCGACGGCACCGACCTGACGACGGTGTCCGCGCGCGACCTGCGCGCCCTGCGCCGCGGCATGGCGCTCGTGCACCAGGACCCGGCGGCGTCACTCGACCCGCGGCGGAGCATCGCCGACTCGATCGGAGAGCCCCTCGTGGTGCACCGCGCGGCCTCCGGCGCGTTGCTGCGGGCCCGCGTCGAGGAGCTGCTCGACTCGGTGCGGCTGCCGCGGGCGTTCGCCGACCGTCGGCCGTCGGAACTGTCCGGTGGACAGCGACAGCGGGTCGCGCTGGCACGGGCCCTGGCCCTCGCGCCGCGACTGCTCGTCGCCGACGAACCCACCAGCGCCCTCGACGTGTCGGTGCAGGCGGAGGTGCTGGAGTTGTTCGCCGACCTGCGGGAGGAGTACCGCTTCGCGTGCCTGTTCATCAGCCACGACCTCGCGGTGGTGCACCAGGTCGCCGATCGGGTGGCGGTGCTCCGCCACGGCGCGGTCGTCGAGAGCGGTCCCACCGCGGATGTGTTCGGCCGTCCCCGCGACGAGTACACGCGCGGACTGCTGGCGGCGGTACCCGCGCCGGATCCCGAGGTGCAGCGTCGGCGTCGCGAGGGGGAGTCGGTGGCGCTGTCGGCGGTCGGCTGAGCCGACGATTCTCGAGCGGTCGGCTGAGACGGCTGCGGTGACGGCCGAGGTTTCAGCGGCCCGCCTGCGACGCTGCGGCGGTCGCGCTCAGGTCCGCCATGGTCAGCGGGCGCGCGGGAGGGTGGTCGACGACGGTCTCGCGGGTGACGGTCAGGTCTTCCGCGACGTGCAGCAGTTCGCCCGATGCCAGGGGAGTCCAGCCGGGGTTCTCGTCCATCGGTTCGCTGGCCACGACGACGGCGGGTGCCGCCGCGAGGTCCCCGGACCGGACGCGGACGGTGCCTGCCGCGCTCGCGTGTTCCAGGTGGCGGCCGTTGTCGCGCCCGCGTTCGAGGACGAACAGTTCGTGGGTGTCGGGGTAGCGCACCGCCCACATCTCGGTCGCGGTGGTCAGCACCAGGTTCGCGGCGAGCACCGGCACCTCGTCGGCCACCCACCGGAGTGCGTCGCCGATGCCTGCGGTGACGTCGCCGCGGGCCTCGACGTACTTCGTGATCAGCGCGAACAGGCGTTCGGAGTCGGTGTCGCCGTGGACGAGTGAGCGGTACGGCCCGAGCTCGGCGTCCAGCTTCGGCAGGTCCTCGAGGACGCCGTTGTGTGCGAAGATCCGACCGCGTTGGGTGAACGGGTGGGTGTTGGCGTCGGTGAGTCCGCCGGTCGACGCGTAGCGGATGTGCGCGACGAAGGTCGTCGACTCCCGTTCGCGGGCCTCCGTCGCGAACGCCGGATCCCGGTAGGCGGCCGTCGGCTGCTTCTCGATCAGGGGCTCACCGCTCGCGGTGAAGGTGCCGAGGCCGGTGCCGTCCGGTTCGCGCCTGCTCTGCACGGCGAGGCTGTCGGAGGCGTCGAGCAGCCAGAACGTGGCGCGCACCCGGTCCGGAGCACTGGACATAGCGAACAGCCGGCACATGCCTCCACGGTAGGAGCGGGCCTCTGCCGGTGCATCTCGGGCGCGGGATCCAGCCGGGCAACGGTCCGCCGCGACGGCCGGAAAATCGGTTGCCGAGGCTGTTAGCGTGGTTTCAGTGGTGACCATCGGGGTCATGCTCTCGAGACCGAACGAGGTGGGTCGATGACTGTCGTGGCGACGGCTGCCGTGTGCAGCGCCCGATTCATCCCCCTCTCCCGGGTCTCGTCCTGATCAACGCCGACCGTTCTCGGACTCTCCGGAGTCCTCGGTGGAGCGTGCGTCGCACGGGACCCCTTCACAAAGGTCTCCGACATGTTTCACAACCCTGCTTCCGAGCACGTTTCTCCTGAAAACACAACGACTCTCACCGACTTCGGCTGGGACGACGAGCGCGATCGTTCCTTCACCGACCACCGGGCGTCCGGGCTGATTCCCGGCCGGATCGTGCGTGCCGAACGTGGCCGGTGCCAGGTCGTCACCGAATCCGGAACGGTGCGGGCGGTGGTCGATCCACGGTCGTGCGCCGAGGACCGACTGACGCCGTGCACCGGTGACTGGGTGGCGGTCCGGCCGGCCACCGCGACCGACTCCGCCGCCGTCGTGGAGGTCCTGGAGCGGCGGACCGCCGTCGTTCGTTCCAGCGCGTCGCGCAGTTCGGACAGCCAGGTCCTGGCCGCGAACGTCGATACCGTCGCGGTGGTCGTGTCCCTCGCGGACCCGGTCCGGCACGGGCGGATCGAGCGGATGCTGGCTCTCGCCTGGGAAAGCGGTGCCGTACCGGTGGTGGTGCTCACCAAGGCCGACCGGTGCGCCGACCCCGGCTCGGCGGCGGCCGAGGTGGTCGCGGTGGCGCCGGGGGCGCAGGTCCTGGTCACCAGCGCCGCCACGGGTGACGGACTGGACGACCTCGTCGCCGCCGTGTCCGGGACGGTCGTCCTTCTCGGTCCGTCGGGTGCGGGCAAGTCCACACTGGGCAACCGTCTGCTGGGCGAGGACCTCCTCGAGACCGGCGCGGTGCGGGCGAGCGACGGCAAGGGCAGGCACACCACCGTGTGGCGTGAGCTCCTGCCCCTGCCTCACGGCGGCGTCCTGCTGGACACCCCCGGCCTGCGCGGCGTGGGACTACACGACGTCGAGGAGGGTCTGGGCCAGACCTTCGCCGAGATCACCGACCTCGCCGAGGAGTGTCGTTTCGCCGACTGCGCGCACGTCGCGGAGCCGGGCTGCGCCGTCCTGGCGGCTGTCGAAGAGGGGCGCCTGACCAGCCGTCGCCTCGACAGCTACCACCGGTTGCAGCGGGAGAACGCACATGCCGCGGCCCGGACGGACGCCCGCCTGCGCGCCGAGCTGGAGCGGCCGAGGAAGCAGGTCTCACGCCTGATCCGGTCCATGAAACAGGGCCCGAACTTCAAGGGGTGACGTCTCTGTGCGCACTTCTGGTAGCTCCCACTACCAAGAAGGCGCACAGGCGGCGGCAGTCAGGAGGTGAAGGGGCGGGCATCCACTGCGTCAGGATGCTCGCCCCGCCGGACGACTTCGGCCTGCGCACGGTCCAGACCGCCGTGCTCGAGCCCGGCGACGACGCTCGTCCCGGCCCACCACTCGCGGCCGTCGCGGCGGACCCGCACCTCCATCCGTCCGCCGAGGTGTTCGATCGCGCCTGCGATGTTGCGGCGTTCGGCCGGCAGCGGCACAGGCAGAACGTGCGCGTTCCCGAGCGGCCCGCTCGCATCGACCTCGACGCTCCACCGTGCGCTGCGCGCACGCAGGGACCAGGTCTCGTCGGTGACCGTCGCGCGGACCAGCGCCACCGGCGGACACAGTCGCAGTACTCGGCCGCCGGGCAGTCGGACGATCAGTGAGGTGACCTCCGCGCGGAGCGGTCCGGCCGTCACCTCGCCGCCCGCGAAGGCGACGCAGGCGTCCGGATCGTCGAACCCGTGCGCCTGCCCCCACCACCAGGAGTCGGGGAATCCGCCCTTGCCCCAGTTCTTCTCGGCGTACACCTGGGAACCGGTCAGGTCGATTCGCTCGTCGCCGACGACTGTGGACCCGACTGCGCGGCCGCCGAGCAGCCACGGATGCCAGTACTGATTCAGTGCCGGGACGGCGTGAAAGACGCTGGAACCGCCGAACGTCCGATGCGGCCAGGGTGTCGGGTCGGCGACGGTGACGTCGAGGAGGGCGTCCGGCCCGAGGTCCATCCGTACGTGACGGGGATCGGCCGTGAATGCGTCGCCGGCGGTCGCGCCGAACACGACCTCGTCGGCACCCGCGACGGGGTGCGCGACGGTGCGGACGAAACCGCTCGGGTGCGCGATCAGGCCGAGTGTCGCCCAGTGCCCGGTGGGGGAGCGGTTCACGCCGCACAGCGCCACCACCACGGCGCCGTCCGGGCGGGTGAAGCGCCAGAAGTAGCCCTCCATCGCGACGTCGTGCGCGCGGCGCGGATCACCCAACGGGAGGTCGGCTCCCGTCCGGCGGTATGCGGCGAGCAGGCTCGGCATGGACACAACGGTAGGCGCTCGCGCGCACTCCGGCAGAGTGCGCGCGAGCGCCGGTCGGTGAACGGGGGTCAGGACGCGAAGCCGGGGAAGCGGTCCGGGACGTCGACGACGGAGAAGTGCGAGGCGTCGCCGGTGCGGATGCGGCTGGTGGCACCGTCCACCGAGACCGGAACGTCGCCGGCGAGGGTCACCCGGTGCACGCTGCGCTTGTGCGTCCCGTAGTCGGCGATGCCGTAGTGCTGGGTGGCGCGGTTGTCCCAGATGACGAGGTCGCCGGGGGTCCACGCCCAGCGCAGGGTGTTCTCCAGGCGGGTGATCCGGTTCTGCAGCAGCTGGAAGAGTGCCGCGGACTCGTCGTTCTTGAGACCGACGAAGTTCTTCACGAAATGCCCGACGAGCAGGCTCTTCTCGCCGGTCTCGGGGTGCACGCGGACGACGGGGTGCTCGGTCTCGAAGACCAGGCGGGTGAACTCCTTCATCCGCTCGTCGCGGGCAGCGGAGGCGGCCCGGTCCGCGTGCACTCCCGCGTAGTCGTACTCGTTGCTGTGCACGGCCCAGAGGTTGTCGACGAGCGCCTTCAGCGGGGCGGGAAGCTGGTCGTAGGCGGCGGTGGTGGACGCCCAGGTGGTGGCGCCGCCGTAGGGCGGAATGTTGACCGCACGCAGGATCGACGCCTTCGGGATGCGGTCGATGAAGGTGACGTCGGTGTGCCAGCTGTTGGCGGCGCCTTCGATGACCAGGGTGCGGTTGTCCGCGGACGTCAGCGTCGGGTGGGTGGTCGTCGGCGAACCGAGGGTGCGGGCGAAGTCGTACTGGATCTCGTCGGTGAGGTGGTGCTGTCCGCGGAAAACGACGACCTTGTGCGCGGCGAGGGCGTAGCGGATCGCGTACGCGGTCTCGGCGGAGATGTCGCCGCCCGTCTGGACGCCCTCGATCAGGGCGCCGATGTTCTCGCCCAGCTTGCTGACCGTGATGCCGCCTGCGGCGTAGATGCCCTCGGCAGTGTCCGGTCGAATCTCGGTGGTGGTCAAGGCTTCTCCTCGGATGAATGTGGGTCGGGTGGAACCGGGTCGGTGCCGCTCCGATGCGCTGATGACGACGAAAGTAAGCGGGTGGTGTTAATTCGGGAACCGATCGGATCGGGCTGCGTGAATTCGTTGACCGAGAGCACTCGGGTCCGATAGGGAAGGCGTCATGGTGACCCTCCCAACGGCGCGGCGCGGCCGCTACATCTCCGGCGAGCAGACCCGCGTACTGCTGATCGAGACGGCGGAGCGGCTGTTCGCCGCCAGCGGCTACGAGGGCGTCACCCTCGCCGACATCCGCGGTGCGGCGCGGCAGGGCAACGCGTCGGTGATCCGCTACTACTTCGGCACCAAGGAGGACCTGCTGCGGGCGATCTTCGAACATCGACTCCCGGCCATCAGCGCGGAGCGCACCGCGCTCATGACGGCGGTGCCGGGCGGGCTCTCGACACGGGACGCCCTGTGGGCGCTGCTGCGACCACTGGTGTCGTGTCTGGAGAACGGATTTCACTACGTCGGCCTGCTCGACCGGCTGCTCGACGCAGGCATCCTGGCCGACGCGTTCGCCACGGCGGACCCGTCGCTGACAGCGAGCGCGCACATCGTCGACGAGGCGCTCCGCGCGGCGCTGCCCGGAATCCCCGAACACGTGCGCGGCGTCCGCATCCGGATGGTCTACGAGAGCGCACTGCGCACCCTGGCCCGCTACGACCGCACCGGGACGGCACCGACACCGAGCGAGCTCGAGATGTACGTCGACGCCTGGGAGGGGATGCTGCGCGCACGGTCACCGCGGCATCCGTGACCGGACGGTCCCCGGGCCGGGCTTCGGCAGGGGGAGCGCAGCGCCTACGGTGGCGGCATGGCACTTCGCGAAGCATTCGGCATCGACGGCACCTCGCTCGTCTACCGCGTCACCGGACCCGAGGGTGGGCAGCCCCTGGTGCTGCTGCACGGCTGGGCGCAGTCGATGAACTGCTGGGGCGCGGGCGTCCTCGACGCGCTCGCCGCGCGATACCGGGTGATCGCCGTCGACCTGCGTGGACACGGGTACTCGGGCGCACCGGAGTCGGGCTACGACGACTCGAAGATCTGGGCCGGCGACGTCGCCGCGATCCTCGCCGCGGAGGGCGTCGAGCATGACGCCGTTCTCGTCGGCTGGTCGTACGGCGGGCTCGTGATCGCCGACTACCTGGCCGAATGCGGCACCGATGCGGTCGCCGGGATCGTCCTCGTCGGCGCGATCACGAGCATCGGGCGCGGGCAGAAGGGCGGTCGGGTCGGGTCGTCGATGCGCGAGGCCATGCCGGGCGCGCTGTCGGAGAACCCGCGCGAGGCAATCAAGGCACTCGGCAGCTTCGGGAACGCGCTGACCGGTGAGACCGAGGGCGTCGGCGCACAGTCGCAGGCACTGTTCGGTGCGAGCCTGTCGACGCCGCCGCGGGTGCGTGCCGCCCTGTTCGGTCGTGAGGTCGCGCACGACGACGTCCTCGCCGCCCTCGACGTCCCGGCGCTCGTCATCCACGGCACCGTGGATCGCGTCGTCGACGTGTCCGCGGGACGGCATGCAGCAGAACTGATTCCGAACGCCACCGCATCCATCTGGGACGGCGTCGACCACGGACCGTTCGTGGAGGACCCGGAGCGGTTCGTTGCCGAGGTGAGCGCGTTCGTCGACGGACTGGGCTGACCTCCGCCTGGCGCACACGGGGGAAGGGCCCCACCGGATTTCTCCGGTGGGGCCCTTCCCCTGTTGTTTCAGTGTGCGGTCAGGTCCGGATTACGACGCGAACAGGCTGGCGACCGATCCGGCGCCGTCGCCGTCACCCGGGGTGCCCGCAGGCGCGACGGTGACGTCCTTGGTGACGGTCATCGCGTTGCCGTCGACCACGACCTCGGCGGTCAGCGTCTGGCCACCCTCGGCCGGGATCCACTGGCAGGTCGCGGTGCCGTTCTCCGCGACGGTGGTGGTGCACACCGTCGTGGTGCCGACCTTGACCGTTACGGGAGCACCCGCATCGGCGCCGGTGACCGTGATCGTCGCCTCGGTCCCCGCGACCAGCGAGGCCGGGGCCACGGTGATCACAGCGCTGCCGGACGGAACCTCGGTCACGTCGACGGTGATCGGTGCGGAGGCGGGGCTGGTGCCGATGTTGTTGGCGGCGACCGCGGTCACGGTGAGGGCGCCTGCGGTGTCGGTGGTGATGTCGCAGGCGAAGTTGCCGTTGTTGTCGGCGACGGTGGTGCAGGTCTTGCTGCCGGCGGTGACGGTGACGTCGGTGCCTGCGTCGGCCTTGCCGGTGATGGTGACGGTGCTGCCTGCGGTGACGGTGGCCGGGGTGGCGACCAGGTTGGTGGGTGCGCCGGGTGCGGTCGGTGCCGGGGTG
>NZ_JBHUFB010000020.1:413645-465413 GCF_042681175.1 Rhodococcus gannanensis | reverse complement strand
GGCGAAGTTGCCGTTGTTGTCGGCGACGGTGGTGCAGGTCTTGCTGCCGGCGGTGACGGTGACGTCGGTGCCGGCGTCGGCCTTGCCGGTGATGGTGACGGTGCCGCCTGCGGTGACGGTGGCCGGGGTGGCGACCAGGTCGGTCGGTGCGCCGGGTGCGGTCGGCGCCGGGGTCACGGTGCCGGTCTGCGGGGCCGAGGTCGACTGCGCGTGGGTGGCGTCGCCGAGGTACTTCGCGGTGATCGAGTACGGCTGCGCGGCACTCGGGGTCCAGATGTAGGTGGCGGTGCCGTTGTCGATCGTTCCGGTGCCGAGGACGGTGCCGTTGTCGGCGAACTCGACGGTGCCGGTGGCGCCGCCGGTGACGGTGGCCGTCAGCGTGGTGGGGGCGTCGACCTGCGGGGCCGGGGACACCGCGAGATCCGTGGTGGTGGCCGTGGTGGTCACGTCGACGGTGATCGGTGCCGAGGCGGGGCCCGTGCCGATGTTGTTGGCGGCGACGGCAGTCACGGTCAGTGCGCCTGCGGTGTCGGTGACGATGTCGCAGGCGAAGTTGCCTGCACCATCTGCGACGGTGGTGCAGGTCTTGCCGCCGGCGGTCACGGTGACGTTCGAGCCGGCCTCGGCCTTGCCCGAGACGCTGACAGTTCCACCGACCGTGACGGTGGCCGGGGTGGCGACCAGGTTGGTCGGCGCGCCGGGTGCGGTCGGTGCCGGGGTCACGGTGCCGGTCTGCGGGGCCGAGGTCGACTGCGCAAAGGTCGCGTCGCCGAGGTACTTCGCGGTGATCGAGTACGGCTGGGCGGAGCCCGGCGTCCAGGAGTACGTGGCGATGCCGTTGTTGACGGCTCCGGTGCCCAGGACGGTGCCGTTGTTCGCGAACTCGACGGTGCCGGTTGCGCCGCCGGTGACGGTGGCCGTCAGGGTCGAGGCCGCGCCGGCCTGCGGGGCCGGGGACACCGCGACGGTGGTGGTCGAGGCGGTCTTGGCGATCGTGACGGACGGTCCGGCGGTGGCGCTCGTCGTGCTCAGGCCCTGGTTGGCGTTGACGGCGGCGCCGGTGGTCAGGGCGGCGTCACGGGCGCAGTTCGCGCCGACGGTGTACTGGACGCTGTAGCTGATGTCCCTGTTGACCGCGCTGCGAATCCAGGAGCCGTTCATGCTCACCGTCGTCGTGTCGGGGGTGGTGGTGCCCACCCCGCTGCCCTCGACTCGTGAGGAGTTGGCGACATACGTCAGGCACGCGGGGTGAATGTCCCTGAGCGCACTGATGGTCGGGGCGAGGCCGCCGTTCCACCGAATGTTGTTGGTGACGGTGATCGTCTCGCCCGGGGCAGGGGTGCCGTTGCTGATGGTTCGGTTGAACGTCCACGAACCGGAGGTCGTGGACTGGCTCACGGGCGCGGCCGACGCCGCCCCCACGCCGAAGGACGCGGCGAATCCCACCGCCAAGGCTGCCGTGCTCGCGCCGGCGACGAGCCGACGCGCGTTCTTCTTGCTCAACTTCGTCGAACCTTTCGTTGCTCAGGACTGTGCCTCGGACTTGGACTGGTGTCCGAGTCGGCGAGGTTCCTGGACAAGATAGGTGTATCGCCAGCCACGCGTGAGCAAACTCGAAAAAGATGCACACAAATGTGTGCGAACGGCGGACACGACCACGGCAGTCGTGACACCACCCGGTGACCGAGCGCGGCCGGATCGGACTCGCACTCGGTCACCTGCTGTTCGGGAGCCCGGTTCAGCGCGACAGTGTGCGCGCCCGGTCCACCGCCTCCAGCTTGTCGGGATTGCGAACCAGGTAGATCCCCGAGATCACCCCTGCTGGAGCGCTTTCCGAGGAGGTCAGCTCGAACATCGCGACGAGGTCGAGACCGTCGTCGGTGTGCACGAGCATCGACGGCACGTTGTTGAACACCGCCGGTTCGAACCGCAACCCGGCCGGCGCCAACCGCGTGAGCCCGGTCATGAACCGCGCCACGTGCTCGCGTCCGACGATCGGTCGCCGAGCGGCGCTGACCTTCCCGCCGCCGTCGGAGATCTCCACGACGTCCGGCGCCATCAGATCCATCAGGGCCTGCACGTCGCCGGTCACCGCGGCGGTCAGGAACTTCCCGACCACCGCCTGTGCCTCCTCGGTGGGCGGTGCGAACCGCCGCCTCCGGGCGTGCACGTGGGACTTGGCCCGGTGTGCGATCTGGCGAACGGCGGCCTCCGACTTGCCGATCGACGCAGCAACCTCGCGGTGACTGAAGCCGAACACCTCGGAAGCACGAACACGGCCCGCTCGTCCGGGCCGAGTGTCTCGAGCACCAGCAGCATCGCCATCGACACCGACTCCGCGAGCACCACGTCCTCGGCGGCGTCCGGTTCGGTGCGGATCGGCTCCGGCAGCCAGCTGCCGACCGTACTCCTCGCGGCGGTTCCGGGCCGCCCGCAGCTGGTTCAGCGACTGCCGGGTCACGATCTGCGCGAGATAGGCCCGCGGATTGTCGACCTGCTCCTGGTCGGCCGCCGCCCAGCGGAGGTAGCTCTCCTGCAGCGCGTCCTCGGCATCCGACGCGCTGCCGAGGATCTCGTAGGCGATGGTGAACAGCAGCGGCCGATACTCCGTGAACAATTCCGCGGTCACGCGGACACCCCCACCCTCTCCGATTGCGACCTCGGTCCCGGCATCCCACGGTAGGAACCTGCGTACTTCGCGATCAACCCCACGGTGCCCCGGCAGATCTGCTCCTTCACCCAGGAGCCACGGCGTCCCCGGAGAACCAGGCGCCGCGGGCTGTCGTCGCGGTGCACCACTTGCACGACACCGTCGCCCCGACCCAGGCTCACACACTGCAGGGTCATCCCGATCGAGAGCGGCTTCGGCTCGCGGCCCTTCAGTCGTGCCAGCACGGTGTCGGCGCCGTGCACGCCGAGCGGGATCGCGGCCTGGCAGCTCATCCGCAGGTGGTGTGCCACCCGGTCCGGAGGGGCGACGGCGTCACCGACGCCGATCACGTCCGGACGCCCGACAGCAGTCAATGTCTCGTCGGTGCGCAGTCGTCCCTGTTCGTCGACGGGGAGGCCGCTGCGCCGGGCCAGGTCGGGTACGACGAACCGGCCCGCCCACACGACGACGTCGGTCGCGGCGGTGCTGCCGCCCGCGACGGTCACCTCGCCGGGCGCGATCCGGGTGACCGGGGTGTGCTCGCGGACCTCGACGCCGAGGCGGTCCAGCGACCGGAGCACGGCGTCGCGTCCGCCGTCGGAGAGGCCCGGCGCGACAACACCGGACGACAGCAGTCGTACCGCCATGCCGGGCCGGCGTTCCGCGATCTCCGCGGCCGTCTCGATACCGGTCAGTCCGCCGCCGATCACGGTGACCACGGCATCCGGCCGCGCGGCGTCGAGGGCGTTGCGCAACCCGATCGACCCGTCGAGGGACGACACACTGTGCGCGTTCTCGATCCCCGGGACGTCGCCGCCGGGACCGCTGCCGACGGCGTACACGAGGTGATCGAAACCGACGTCCGCCCCGTCCGCGAGGACCACCTCGCCGTCCCCGATCGTCGCGGCCGACCCGACAACCACCTCGACGTCGCGGTGCAGCATCTCGGACAGCGGTCGGGTCGCGGGGTCCGCTCCCGCGGCGTGCTGGTGCAGCCGGATGCGTTCGACGAACTCCGGGATCGGGTTGACCATCGTGACCGTGACGTCGGAGCCCGCGCGGGCCCGGATCCGGTTCGCGGCCGTCACACCCGCGTATCCGGCGCCGACGACGACGATGCGTGTGCTGGTCATGGCTGTTCCTCCGTTCCCGATCGACCCCTGTGTCGATCCCTCGTACCTGAGACACATCAGCCGCCGGATGTGTGACAACTCCGCCCGAACGGGGTCGGTTCCGGAGTGGAGGGCAAGATGGAGGGGTGACGCCAGCACAGAACCATCGACTGCGACGGGTTGCCGTCCTGTCGGTCCACACCTCGCCCCTGGCCCAGCCGGGAACAGGCGACGCGGGCGGAATGAACGTGTACGTCCTGCAGAGTGCGATCGAGCTGGCGCGGCGTGGCGTCGAGGTGGAGATCTTCACCCGCGCGACGTCCTCCGCCGACGCGCCGGTCGTCGAGGCCGCGCCGGGAGTTCTGGTGCGCAATGTCGTCGCCGGGCCCTTCGAGGGCCTGGACAAGCACGACCTGCCGACGCAGTTGTGTGCGTTCACGGCGGGCGTGCTGCGGGAGGAAGCACACCACGAGCCCGGGCACTACGACCTGATCCACTCGCACTACTGGCTGTCCGGCCAGGTCGGCTGGCTCGCCCGCGACCGCTGGGGAGTGCCGCTGGTACACACCGCGCACACCCTCGCCGCGGTGAAGAACGCGTCGTTGGCGGAGGGGGACACCCCGGAGCCGGCGGCCCGGCAGATCGGTGAGCAGCAGGTGGTCGCGGAAGCGGACCGCCTGATCACGAACACCGCCGACGAAGCGTCGCAGCTCGTCGACATCTACGGCGCCGCCCGCGACCGCATCGACGTGGTCGCGCCAGGTGCGGACCTGACCCGCTACCGGCCCGGTGACCGCGCCGCCGCCCGCGCCGAGCTGGGGGTCGACCCACACGAACTCGTCGTCACCTTCGTCGGGCGGATCCAGCCGCTCAAGGCACCCGACGTCCTGCTCAAGGCGGCGGCCGAGCTGCATGAGCGTGAGCCCGGGATGCCGCTGCGGGTGCTCGTCGTCGGTGGGCCCTCGGGGACCGGGCTGGAGCGGCCCGACTCCCTCATCGAACTGGCCGCGGAGCTGGGGATCTCGGCCCGGGTGACGTTCCTGCCGCCGCAGCAGCCGGACCGGCTGGTGCAGGTGTACCGGGCGTCGGACGTCGTCGCGGTGCCGAGTTACTCCGAATCCTTCGGCCTCGTCGCGCTCGAGGCGCAGGCCAGCGGCACGCCGGTGGTCGCGGCGGACGTCGGCGGACTGGGTGTCGCGGTGAGCGGCGGGCACAGCGGGCTGCTCGTCACCGGCCATGACGCACGGGACTGGGCCGATTCGTTGCGCACCATCCTCGTCGACGACGACCTGCGCGCGAAGCTGGCCCGCAACGCGCCCGTCCACGCGGCCAACTTCTCGTGGGAGCACACGGCCGACGGATTGCTCGACAGCTACCGCCGGGCCGTCGCGGGATACAGGCGCAACCCGGAACTCGCGCCGCGGCGTGGTGGCCGGGGCATGTGGAAGCTGCGCAGACTGGGAGGAGTCAGGGCATGACCGCGACCATCACCGAGACGGCGGCGACGATCGAGGCGGCGCTCACGGAGCGGGAACTCGATTTCTCCCGGCCGGCGGCGCACCAGTTCGTGGTCGAACTGCCCGGCGAACACAAGCTGAAGACGAGTTGCCTGCTCACGGTCGGCAACCACGGAGTCCGGGTCGAGGCGTTCGTGTGCCGCAAGCCCGACGAGAACTTCGAGGGCGTCTACAAGTACCTGCTCCGGCGCAACCGCCGGATCTACGGCGTGCACTACACGATCGACAAGATCGGGGACATCTACCTCGTCGGCCGGATCAGCACGCACGCCGTCACCGGTGACGAACTCGACCGCGTGCTCGGCCAGGTGCTCGAGGCGGCGGACGGCGACTTCAACGTCCTCCTCGAACTCGGGTTCGCGAGTTCGATTCGGCGGGAATGGGATTGGCGCGTATCCCGGGGTGAGTCGCTGAAGAACCTCGAGCCGTTCCGGCACCTCGTCGAGGGTGACGGCGATCGGCCGTGGCCGCTCGACGCTCCGCAGGCCGCGGACTCTGCCGACGGTCTGCCCGACTGACTCCACTCCTCCGGCGTCCCGGGTGAACCGGGGTGTCCGTGGGGGCCGCGTGGCCGATGCCGAAAAACCGGAGTACACTCATTTATGAGTGAAGTTCGATTGTGGCGCGGAGGTGAGTCCGGTGGACGAAGGCGCAACCGGGCGCCGTGAGCGGGGCAAGGCTGCGAAGCACGCCCGCATCGCCCAGGCGGCCCGCGAGTTGTTCGCCGAACGCGGCTACGAGGCCGTGACCACGCAACAGGTCGCCGATCGTGCCGACATCGCGGCAGGAACCTTGTTCCGATACGCGTCGACCAAGGCCGAGCTGCTGCTGATGGTCCGCAACGAGGAGTTCGCGGCCGCCGTCACTCAGGGCGCGTCCGACTCCGAGAGCATCGGCGACCCCGTGCAGCGAGTGCTCGCGCTGATCGCACCCGTTATCCGCTCCGGTCGAGGCGACGACGAAAATCTCGTCGCCTACCAGCGGGAACTGCTCTTCGGGCCGCCCGACGCGCCGTTCCGGGTCGCGGGACTGGCGATCGTCGCCCGGCTCGAGGAACTGATCGCCGGCGTACTCGTCGGCGACCGACCCGTCGACGATGACGCGACCGCAGCCGCCCGCGCCGTCTTCGCGGTGCTGCACATGGAGATCGCGGCGCCCGTCGTCCGACCCCGCACACCCGGTGTCGCGTCCGACGCGCTGCGGCGCCAGATCGAACTGATCGTGGCGGGCCACCACGCCCGCCGCGGGAGCCACTGACCACGAGTCAGGGAAAGGAAGAATCAGATGACTGCCATCACCAAGGTCACCGTGCTGGGGACCGGCGTCCTCGGATCCCAGATCGCTTACCAGAGCGCCTATCACGGCGTCGACGTCGTCGCCTACGACATCAGCGACGAGATTCTCGACAAGGCCAAGGTCCGGTTCGCGGGCCTCGCGGAAACCTACAAGGCCGAAGTGGCCGGTGCCGCCGACGGCAAGGCCGACGACGCGCTGACGCGGATCTCCTACTCCTCCGACCTCGGCGACGCCGTACGGGACGCCGACCTGGTCGTCGAGGCCGTCCCGGAGAACCTCGACATCAAGCGCGACACCTACACCCGGCTGGGCGAGGTGGCCCCCGCGAAGACGATCTTCGCGACCAACTCCTCGACCCTGCTCCCGAGCGACCTGAAGGACTTCACCGGGCGCCCCGAGAAGTTCCTCGCGCTGCACTTCGCGAACCACGTCTGGGCGCAGAACACCGCCGAGGTGATGGGCACCGCCAGCACCGACCCCGAGGTGTACCAGCGTGTGGTCGACTTCGCGACCGCGATCGGCATGGTCCCGATCGAGATCCGGAAGGAGAAGGCCGGCTACGTCCTCAACTCGCTGCTGGTGCCGTTCCTCTCCGCTGCCGGCGAGCTGCTCGTCGACGGTATCGCCGACCCCGAGACCGTGGACAAGACCTGGCGCATCGGGACCGGAGCCCCGCTCGGGCCGTTCCAGATCTACGACATCGTGGGTCTGACCACCGCGTACAACATCTCCGCGGCAGGCGACGAGACGCAGCAGCGGTTCGCGCGGCACATCAAGGAGAACTACATCGACAAGGGCAAGCTCGGCGTCGCCACCGGCGAAGGCTTCTACAAGTACACCGGATAGGGCGAAAACGACTGCGGGCGCGGGAATTTCCTCCCGGGCCCGCACTCCGTCGTCATGCGGGGCGGGCGGACAGGACCAGCGGTGAGCCGTCGTGGCCGAGCTCGATCCGCCGCACGTCGTGGTCGTCGTCGTGCAGGACCGTGACGAGCGCGGCACGCCGCGGGGGCAACACCCGCACGGTGAGCGTGCCGCTCGACGCGGCGTCGAGGAGGACCGCGACCGACCCGAGTACGTTGTCGCGGGTCTCGACCGCCGCGTCGTCCATGCCGTGGTCGTCGAGCAGGATCACCTCCACGCCGCGGGCCCGCGCCGCGCGCGCGGCCGTCACCACGACCGGCTCGGACAGGATCGGTGCCCGGAGGGTGTCACGCAGGTACGCCTCGAGCAGTCGGCAGTCGGTGCAGGTCGCGTCGGACAGTTCCGCGCCCGAGGCGATGTGCTCGAGCAACGGCCGGGCCAGTTCGTCGAGACGCCGGACCTGACGGTCCCGTTCTTCGAGGACCGCGAGGTCGGCGGCGTCGGCCGCGACCTCGACGGTTTTCTGCGCACGCAGAGCGTAGATGTTGCGGGCGGCGGGCCGGATGGTCCACGCGAAGAACGTCGACATCACCAGGGGTGCCAGGTTGAGTACGGACATGGCGAGCCCGTACCCGGCGCCCTGACCGGTGCGGTGCGCCCACAGCACACAGCTCGCCAGGGTGAGGGTCATCCCGAGCCAGGCCCAGCCGGTGCGGCCGCGTACACACATGTACGTGTAGACGGCGGTGGATGCGCCGAGCGGCCACGTCAGCAGCAGTGTGTCGATCGGGACCGGGACAACGGCGAGCACGAGGTTCACGGCCATCGGACCAGTGAGCGTCAGTGCGACACCGACCTTCAGGGGAAGTGGGTCCGAAGGGTGGAAGACGACCGTGACAGCACCGACACTGACCACCACCCACGCCAACAGCTCGGCCCACCACGCGTCCCGGCCCGGGGCGGTCACCAGCGCGAGGAGCAGGAAGGTCAGCACGTAGGCGACGACGAGCACCCGCGCGGCACCGGTGCGGAAGCCGAGGAGCTCCCGCACGTCTCCGTCGTGACCTGTCATGCGGCGGCCCAGCCGAGACGGACGGTGGTACCGCGCCCGGGAGACGAGTCGATCCACGCCGTCCCACCGGGGAGTTGCCGCATCCGCCCGAGAATGCTGACGGTCACGCCGAGTCGATGTGGAGCCACCGACGTCCTGTCGAATCCTGCGCCGTCGTCGGTGACCCGGATGTCGATGTCGTGTTCGGTCACCCACACGTGGACGGTGCTCGTGGCGTCCGGACCGGCGTGCCTGCGACTGTTGCGCAGTGCCTCGGCGAGCGCCGCCGCGACGGTCCGGGCGACGTCGGCCGGGACCAGCAGGTCGCCGGCGTCGGCGGTGGTTGCCTCGAAGACCACATCGTGGTCGGCTTCGGACGCGGCGGCCCTCAGGTAGGCGAGAGTCGCCGCGGCGGAGAACGACTGGTCGGAGCGGACACCGCTCGCGATCGCATCGAGCTCGTGGAGCGTTCTCGCGGCGAGACCGGCGGCTTTCGGGGCGCGGCGTGACGCGGTCAGCAGGGTCGCCATCACACCGTCGTGGATCAGCGCCGCGAACCGGTCCTGCTCGACGGCGCGGGCGTGTCGGGCCGCTGCGGTCGCCGCGGCGGCGTGGGTCTGCTCGGTGGTGGAGTCGAGGATCCGTCCGGTACGCATCGCCATCGCGGCGCCGCCGACGAACAGGGTGCAGAACACGATGGCGAACGCGATCTCGGAGACCAGCATCGTGGAGGCGAGGTCGTCGCGGACGCCGTAGTTGATCAGCTGAACGGTGATGCACCCGACGACCATGTGTCCGAAGGCGACCGTCGTCGGCCACGCGATCACGGCGGCGATGCTGGCCAGTCCGGGGAACCCGGCGAGCCACACCCCCTCACCTCCCGGCACCGACGGACCCACCCAGGCGAGCGGCCAGGACAGTGCCGCGAGCAGGAACGTGACCGCCGCGGCGCCTGCCGCGACACGGATCGCGCGGGTGTCGCGCAGGAACGACATCAGCCCGATGACGATGCCCGAACCGAAGACGGACACGACGGCGGCCGGTGTCCACCACGGATCGAGTCGGGGTGCCATCGACGCGATCGACGGTAGGAGAAATACGAGGTAGGCGACGTAGCCGACGGTGATGAACCGGGCGAACATCCGGAGGATGCGGTCGGTGTTCTCGTGTCCGGTGCCCGCGCGCCCATCCGTGGCGGGCTTCGGCTCCGTGATCATCGCAGGCCGCGCAGCCCGTTTCCGTGGTCGGCCAATGCGGTGATCCGCCGCGCATCGTTCGCCCCGGCAATCATCGATCGGTCTCCTTTCGTCGACGCCACTCTCCACGTGGCGCCCCACCGGCCCCCCGGTCGAGGACATTCGACCACAGCGAACCGCGCGGCGCGGGCCATTCGCGGAGGTCAGGGCTTTGGCCCAGGTGGTCGGCAATCCGTCGGTAATCCCGACCGCGTCAGGAAGCGGGTGCGACCGGTATGTCGCCGGTGTGGTCGGCAGTTTCGATGCTCCGACGCTTGACGAGCAGGATGATCGCGAGGATCGGGTAGGCCAACAGTGGTGCGAAACTGCCCAGATATCCCTCCTGGTCGAGCAGGATGACGGTGCCACTGATCAGTGAGAAGTCGAACAGTCCGTGCGTGACCGAGTTGACCGCGTTGCTGCCCGACACGCGGCGCGTGAGGTAGAAGAAGTATCCCGCAAGGCTGACGATGGCTGCCTGGGCGATCGAGCCGGCACCGCCGCCGGTGAACGCGTTCGACAGGTGCACCGCGCCGAAGATCAGGCTGGACCACAGGGCGACCTGTCCCTCCCGGAGCCCGTGCCTGCGCAGCACCGTCACGCCGATACCGCGGAACATGCCCTCCTCGCCCCAGCCGACGAACTGTGTGGCGATCAGAAGGCAGACGACGAACAGCCAGCCCTTCTCGGACAATGCGCTGTAGTTGATTCCCAGCAGGATTGCGACGAGGAGAACAGCGGGCACGAGCCACACCCACCGGTTCACCGGGCGATCGTCGCGCATCACCGGCCGCCACCAGCCGAGTGCGGCGACGACGCCGTAGGTGAAGACGAGGGCGAGTCCGAGTGGGATCAGCATCGTGAAGACCAGCCCGCGGGTGGTGAGGATGTCGTCCTCGTCGGCCCAGCCACCGATCAGCATGCCGCTGACCTTGATGATCGCGAGGTACGCGACGACCACACCCGCGAAGCCGAGGTAGGAGAGGTGACGGCCGGTGGTCTCCGGTGGCGCGGGCACGTGCTTCGGTGTGTTCATGGCGCAAGACTAGGTGCTGGATCGGCTGATGGCCGGGTGGCGAAAGCCTTGTCGGACTACCGGGTTCGTATGCGATCTTCCAGCGGGCGCAGGGCCGCGCCACGGGGCGGTTGATAGGCAAGTGAGAGCTTGCCTATAGTGGGGTCGTGTCCGACCTCTACCGTGCACTCGCCGACGAAACCAGGCGGGCCGTGCTCGACGAGTTGGCGACGCGTGACGGTCAGACGCTGTTCGAGATCTGCTCGCTGCTGGCGATGCGTCACGGACTGACGTTGACGAGACAGGCGATCTCGCAGCACCTGGGCGTGCTCGAGGCCGCGGGGCTGGTCGTGACGGAGAAGCGCGGCCGATCCAAGTTCCACTACTTCAACCGGGAACCGCTCGCGGAGATCGCGCGGCGATGGCCCGTCCGAGAGGAGACCCGACCATGAGGATCAACCTGACGACGCTGTTCGTCGACGACCAGCGCGCGGCGCTCGCCTTCTACACCGACGTGCTCGGCTTCGTCGTGCACCACGACATCCCGCTCGGGGAGGACGCGTGGCTGACCGTCGTGTCACCCGACTCGCCCGCCGGTCCGCAGTTGCTGCTGGAACCCGCACGGCACCCCGCGGTGAAGCCCTACCGCGACGCCATGATGGAGGACGGAATTCCCCTGGCGCAGTTCGCGGTCGACGACGTCGAATCCGAGCACGCCAGGCTCGTCGACCGCGGGGTGACGTTCACCCAGCCGCCCACCGACATCGGCACCGCCGTGATCGCCGTCCTCGACGACACCTGCGGGAATCTCGTCCAGATCATCACCGAGAAGCCGGAGGCGATCCAGGGGAGCTGACGGCGGAATCCGGGGGCGTCATGTCCAGGCGGACGCCGAGGAGGCGGACCGCGCGGGTCCGGTCGAACCGGTCGACGAGAGCTGCGGCAGCATCCGCGATCGCAGCGGCGTCGAAGGTCGGCTCGGGCAGCGCCCGCGTCGTGGTGTGCGTGTCGAACGGAACGTAACGAACCTTCAGCGTCACCCGGACCGCGGGACGCCCCTCCCTCCGGACGTCCTCGGTGACCCGGGCTGCGAGGGTGCGAATCTCGGCCTCGACGTCGGCGCGCTCGGTGAGGTCCTCCTGGAAGGTCGTCTCGCGGCCGTGCCCGCGTGGCACGTAGGGCTCGGGATCGACCTCTGTGCGGCCCCATCCGAGTCCGAGCCTGCGCAACCACGGCCCTGTGGTGGGGCCGAAGGCGGCCGCCAGGGTCGCGTCGTCGGTGCCCGCGAGGTCGTCGACGGTGTGAATGTCCAGTGCGGCAAGCTTCTTCGCGGTCTTCGACCCGATTCCCCACAGCGCGGACGTGTCCCGGTCGCCCATCACCTCGAACCAGTTCGCGGCGGTCAACCGGAATGTTCCACGTGGTTTTCCGAAGTCGGTGGCGATCTTCGCGCGCAGGGTGTTGTCCCCGATCCCCACCGAGCAGTGCAGCGCCGTCGCCTCCAGGACCGCCGCCTGCACGCCCCGGGCGAACGCCTCGGGGTCGGCGGTGTGCACCTGGAGGAACGCCTCGTCCCAACCGAGGACCTGGACGGCGACACCCCCCGTCGCTCCGCTCGCCCCAGTGACACCCCTCGTCGCTCCGCTCGCCCAAGTCGACCCGATCCCACGAAGCGTCGCCATCACGACATCCGATGCGGCGGTGTAGGCCTCGGCGTCGACGGGCAGGAACACCGCGTCCTGGACGTCGCGCAGTTTGCGGGCCGCCACCTTCAGGGGCATCCCGGACCCGACGCCGAACTCCCGCGCCTCGTACGAGGCCGTCGACACCACTCCGCGCTCCGTGGGATCGCCGCGGCCGCCCACGACGACGGGCCGTCCGCTCAGTTCGGGTCGGCGCAGCACCTCGACGGCCGCGATGAACTGGTCGAGGTCGACGTGCAGGATCCAACGGTCCGGAGCCGGTGCGCCCACCTTCACAGTGTGCGCACCGGCCCTCGGGCTCGCTAGATGTCGAGCATGTGCGGCAGCCCGGCCCGGTGGCGCTCGGCGTCGATCGCGCGCAGAGGCGCCAACTCGGCCGGCTCGACCAGCTTGTACTCCCGGGCTCGGGGAGCGGTCGATCCCGCCTCCTCCAGCAGGGCGTTCGCTGCGGCGCGGCCGGACTCGTTCGCCGATTCCATGGTGGCGAGGTCGATGTCGGTGCGGACGTAGTCACCCGAGAGGAAGAAGTTGGGGATCGCGGTCCGCGCCTCCGGTCGGTTCGGATACGAACCGACCGTGTTCACGAGCAGCGGCGTCTCGTTGGTGTTGGTGCCCAGCGCCGCGTTCCACTGCACACCGGGGTCGAGGAACCACTGCGCGACGTCTTCGTCCCGCAGCATCGGCCGGCTGCCGTCGTTGACGGACGCCTTCATCTGGGCCCAGGTCTCGGCGGCGATCTCCTCGCGGGTGCACTGCTTGGCGGTCTTGCCGTAGAGGATGCCGGGCGTGTCCCAGTCGGAGATGTCGATCGACAGCACGTCGTGCACCGTTCCGTCGCCGTACTTCGACGCGAAGTCGCCGGGCCAGAACTGGGCCTGGTTGATGGAGGTGAGTGCCCACGGGGAGCCGAGGAAGGCGACGTGGCCGTCGGACAGTTCGTTCTTGGTCCGCATGAAGTACTGGATGCCGACCATCCAGTCGACGACCAGGGTGCGCAACAGTTCGAGTCGTGGGTCCGCCGCGATCAGCTGCGGGGTGAGGACCTCGACGACGCGCTCGACGGGCATCGCGGAGACGTAATAGTCGGCCTGCACCGACGACCGGGCGCCGGAGCCGTCGGCCACCTGTGCACCGGTGATGCGGCCACCCCCGACCTCGAGGTCGGTGAGCTTCTTGCCCATCTCGAAGCGGACGCCCATCCCGCGCAGCAGGTCCGCCCAGGGGTTGATCCAGACGTCGTTGGTCGGGCCGTTGAGGATTCGGTCCAGGTGCCCGTAGGCGGGGACGACTCCGGCGCCGTTGAGGAGGAATGCCTGGCCGACCTGGCCGATGGTCCGGGTCGACGCCTGGTCGGGTCTGGCCGCGACCAGCGAGCGGGTCAACGCGGAGACGACGAATTCGCGGTAGGCCTTGCTCTTGCCCTCGGCTTCGAGGGTCTGCGACCAGGTGACGTTGTCCCATTCGGTGTTGCGGCGTTCGAGGCTGGAGGTGAGGAACATGACCATCTTCTCCACGAAGACGGCAAGCTCGTTCGGCGGGATCGACGTGCCGAGTGAGAACCCGGCGGTCAGTGTGTTGCGGATGGCGTCGAAGTTGTACATCTCCCAGCGGGTGCCGGGGGAGAACGGCGTCGGGAACGAGAGGTCCTCGTTGCCCGGCAGGGCCATCCGGAAACCGCCCGTGGAGACCAGGTTGTCGAACACTCCGTGCGGGTTCGCGCCGAACGGAATGCGGTGCATCGTGTCCGGAATGTTCTGGTAGAAGCCGGGGAAGAACCGGAATCCGTGCTCGCCGGGCAGGTCGAGGCGACCGCCCGTCCCGGTGCCCGCCGCGCTGATGCTGCGGGCCTTCCCGCCGAGGGCGGTCGGCTCGTAGACGGTGACCTGGAACCCGCGCTCGGCGAGTTCGTGGGCGACGGTCAGGCCGGCCATGCCGCCTCCGAAGACGGCGACGCTCCTGCCGTTCGACGGCACGGCGGGCGTCGCGCGGACCGTGTGCGCGCTCGTGGCGGCCAGTACGCCTGCCGCGCCCAGGCCGCCGAGTCCGGCGAGCACCGCACGGCGGGAAACGTTCGTTGTCAGTGGAGTGGCGATGTCGCCCATGTGACCCCCCGATCGTCGATGTTTGCGACTGTGCCGTAGAGCACATTGGTGACAATATGTGTTGTCAGTCTCACTGAGGTATAGCCGACCGGTGGTGGACGCGGGTCGTTTTCGGGGTATTGCCGCCGGGTCGATGCAGTCCGCCCTGCGAGCAGGGGCGCGACCCGTGCCAGGATGGGCGCATGAGTATCGGAACCCTTGTGCTGCTCCGCCACGGTGAGAGCGAATGGAACGCGTTGAACCTGTTCACCGGATGGGTGGACGTCCAGCTCACTGACAAGGGCGTCGCCGAGGGCAAGCGTGCAGGCCAGCTCCTCAAGGAGCACGACCTGCTGCCCGACGTGCTGTACACCTCCCTGCTGCGCAGGGCCATCAACACCGCCAACATCGCGCTCGACGCCGCGGACCGGCACTGGATTCCCGTGGTCCGTGACTGGCGCCTCAACGAGCGTCACTACGGCGCGTTGCAGGGCAAGAACAAGGCGCAGACGAAGGCCGAGTTCGGCGAGGAACAGTTCATGCTGTGGCGCCGGAGCTACGACACCCCGCCGCCGCCGATCGAGGCAGGTAGTGAGTACAGCCAGGACGGCGACCCGCGCTACGCCGCGCTCGACGACGCGCCGCTGACCGAGTGCCTGCTCGACGTCGTCAAGCGGCTGATCCCGTACTGGGAGGACACGATCTCGAAGGAGCTGCTCGCCGGGAGGAACGTGCTCGTCGCCGCGCACGGCAACTCGCTCCGGGCGCTGGTCAAGCACCTCGACGGCATCTCCGACGAGGACATCGCCGGTCTGAACATTCCCACCGGCATCCCGCTCCGGTACGACCTGGACGAGAACCTCGTGCCGCTCAACCCGGGCGGCACGTACCTCGATCCCGAGGCGGCTGCCGCAGGCGCCGCCGCGGTCGCCAACCAGGGCGCGAAGTAGCGATCGCCATGGTGTTCGACCCGGGTCCGCGGCGTGTCTCGCCGACTCGGGTCGAACGTCAGGTGAACGGCTGTGAAACGGCAGGTCGACGCGCTGTGACGTGCGACGAAACGCCCGGTCCCGGCTCGGAGAGTCGATTCCTCAGTCGTACGATTCCCTCGTGATCGTTGTTCTGGTCGTTGCGTCGCTCGTGGTTCTCGCGGCGGTGCTCGGCTACGTCGTCGGAGGGGTGCTGGTGCCGCGGCTCAAGGCCCGCCACACCCGGATCGAGGCCGAGCAGGCAGGCCTGACGATGTCCCAGGTTCTCGACCTGATCGTCCTCGCCAGTCAGAGCGGCATCGCCGTCGTCGACCGATTCCACGACGTCGTCCTGTTCAACCCTCGCGCCGAGGAACTGGGCCTGGTGGTGGACCGGGCCATCGAGGCCAGGGCCTGGGCGGCCGCCAACGAGGTCCTCGACACGGGCCGGCCCGTCGAGGTGGACCTGAGCGCGAAGACCCCCGTCCGCGGGCGCGGACGCATTGCCGTCCGCGGTTACGCCCAGCTGCTCAGCCAGGAGGATCGGCGGTTCGTCGTCCTCTTCGCCGACGACGACTCCGAAGTGGCCCGGATGGAGGCCACCCGGCGCGACTTCGTCGCCAACGTCAGCCACGAGCTCAAGACTCCGGTCGGGGCGATGAGCCTGCTGGCGGAGGCGTTGCTCGAATCCGCGGACGACCCCGAATCGGTCCGGCACTTCGGTGAGCGCGTCCTCAGCGAGTCCAGACGGCTCGGCAACATGGTCGGCGAACTGATCGCCCTGTCCCGGTTGCAGGGCGCCGAGAAACTGCCCGACCTCGAGCCGATCGCCGTCGACGAGGTGATCGACGAGGCCATCCGGCGAAGCACCCTCACCGCGGAGACCGCGGGCATCGTGGTCACCACCGACAGGCCGAGTGGGCTCGAGGTGCTGGGGGACCGAACCCTGCTCGTCACCGCGCTGTCGAACCTCGTCGAGAACGCCATCGCGTACTCGCCCGCCGGGTCCCCGGTGTCGGTGAGCCGCGCGTTGCGTGGCGACGACGTCGCGATCTCCGTCACCGACCGCGGTATCGGGATCGCCAAGGAGAACCAGGAGCGGGTGTTCGAGCGCTTCTTCCGGGTCGACAAGGCCCGCTCGCGGTCCACGGGCGGGACCGGGCTCGGTCTCGCGATCGCCAAGCACGTGGCCGCCAACCACAACGGATCGATCACCCTGTGGAGCAAGCTCGGCACCGGCTCCACGTTCACCCTCGCCATCCCCGCACACGTGGAGGAGGCCGACGACGAGTCGGCCGACTCACCCACGGCCGGTGACGCACCGGCCACGCCCGTACCCACCCGCAAGACCACACAACCTGAGCGGCCGACCCCGGTCGCCACGAACTCGGAGGCCAACCGGTGACGAATGTGCTGATCGTGGAGGACGAGGAATCGCTCGCCGACCCGCTCGCGTTTCTGCTGCGCAAGGAGGGTTTCGAGGCGACCGTCGTCGGGGACGGCCCGTCCGCCCTCGCGGAGTTCGATCGCAGTGGCGCGGACATCGTGCTCCTCGACCTCATGCTGCCGGGAATGAGCGGCACCGACGTCTGCAAGCAGTTGCGGGCACGGTCCGGGGTTCCCGTCATCATGGTGACCGCTCGCGACAGCGAGATCGACAAGGTCGTCGGCCTCGAGCTCGGCGCCGACGACTACGTCACCAAGCCCTACTCGGCGCGCGAGCTGATCGCCCGGATCCGCGCCGTGCTGCGCCGGGGCGGCGACGCGGAGACCGATCAGGTCGCCGACGGAGTGCTCGAGGCCGGGCCGGTGCGAATGGACGTCGACCGGCACACCGTCCACGTCAACGGAGAGCCCGTCACCCTCCCGCTGAAGGAGTTCGACCTCCTCGAGTATCTGCTGCGCAACTCCGGACGAGTCCTCACCCGTGGTCAGCTGATCGACCGGGTGTGGGGCGCCGACTACGTCGGAGACACCAAGACGCTGGACGTTCACGTCAAGCGACTGCGGTCGAAGATCGAACTGAACCCGGCCAAGCCCGAGCACCTGGTGACCGTCCGGGGACTGGGCTACAAACTGGAGAACTAGCGAGGGGTTATACCTTATTCTGTCCCGTTCCCGGGGCGGAACGAACAGTAAAAGCCCCTGGCAAGAGGTGTTTTTTGCAGACCATCCACATTGAGATCGAATTGTGAACATCGTAAGGATGGTCGTTGTATTGTCGGCGCGAAACGTCCTTCAGGCTGCCGTCCGGGCCCCACGTCCCGGCCGGTAACCTGGAACAGTTCCGCTTCGTCAACGCGCGCCCCAAGCTCTGCGTCGGAGCGTGTCGTACGAAGGGGTCAGTGTGTCGAAGTCATCGGAGTCTCTTGCTGCCCGGATCCCGGCCCCCGCCGTGGACTCCGCCGCACCAGGCTCCACCGCCGTCGTTCCCGCAGGGCGCTGCGGGGAGCCGTTCCCGCTCTCGGCGGCACAGCGCGGCATGTGGTTCGCGCAGCACCTGATCCCCGACGTTCCCGTCACGATCGCGCAGTACATCGAGATCGAGGGTGACTTCGACATCGACGTCCTGCGCCGGGTCGGCCCGAGCGTCGCCCGCGAGTTCGGGACCCCGCTGCTCCGCATCGTCGAGGTCGACTCCGAGCCGCGTCAGCTCGTCGACGAGTCGCTCGACGACGAGATGCCCTACCGGGACCTGCGTGGAGAGGCCGACCCCCACGCGGCCGCCGTGGAGTGGATGCGGCAGGACTACTCCGCTCCGATGGACCTGCTCACCGACCGGATGATCCGCGGCGCGGTGCTCCAGCTCGGGGACCGGCACTTCTACTGGTACTTCGCCATCCACCACATCGCGCTCGACGGCTTCGGCGCGGTCACCTTCATGTCCCGCATCGCCGAGGTGTACACCGCCGCCGTGCTCGGGCGGGAGCCGAGCCCGTCGGTGGCGAGCGACCTGCTCGCCGTCAACGAGGCCGAGGACAAGTACCGCGAGTCCACCCGGTTCCGGTCGGACCGCGAGTACTGGATGTCGCGCGCCGCCGATCTGTCTGCACCGCTGACCCTGTCCAACCGGACCGGCCGCCTCGAGGTGAGCTCTCGTGTGGTCGGCGGCGCACTGCCCGACCGGATCCTCACCGCCCTCGACGACGCGGTCGCCCGGCACAGCTCCGCGGACACCGCGATCACCGTCGCCGCGATGGCCGTGTACCTCGCCGAGATGACCGGCGCGACCGACATCGTGCTGAGCCTGCCCGTCTCCGCTCGTACCACCGCGGTGCTCCGGCGTTCCGGCGGCATGGTCTCCAATGTCGTTCCGCTGCGCATCTCGGTCACCCCGGAGACGACCGTCGGCGAGCTCGTCGCGCAGGTCGGCCTGGAGATGACCGGTGCGCTGCGTCATCAGCGGTACCGGCACGAGGACATTCGCCGCGACATCGGCGATGTCGACGGCGGGCGCGGGTTCTTCGGCCCGGCGATCAACATCATGAACTTCCACACCGAGATCACACTCGGCAAGGAGACCGGCAAGTTCAACGTTCTGTCGACCGGCCCCGTCGAGGATCTGTCGATCAACATCTATCCGAGCATTGTCGGGCGCAGCACCCGCGTCGATTTCGAGGCGAACCCGCACTGCTACACCGAGGACGAGCTGCAGGCCCACCACGACCGGTTCCTCCAGGTCCTGGACCAGGTCGTCCATGCCGACGCCACCACCCCGGTCACCGACATCGAACTCCTCGGAGCGCAGGAGCGTGAGCGCGTCCTCGGCTGGTCGCGTGGTGCTCGTGTGTCTGCGCCCGCGACGTCGCTGATCGGGCGGTTCGCTGCGCAGGTCGATGCTGTTCCGGATGTGCCTGCGGTGGTCTGCGGCGGTGAGTCGGTCTCGTATGTGGAGCTGGATCGGCGGTCGTCGGAGCTGGCTGCGGAGCTGATCGACCGCGGTGTCGGTGCCGACGACGTGGTCGGGGTGATGTTGCCGCGGTCGGTGTCGTGGGTGGTGGCGATGGTCGCGGCGTGGAAGGCGGGGGCGGCGTATGCGCCGATCGACCCTTCGTATCCGGTCGAACGCGTCCAGTCGATCGTCGTCGACACCGCCGCGCGGTGTGTGGTCGGCGAGGGCGGGCAGGGACTGACCGTTCCGGTGATTGCACCCGATGCCGGGGCCGGACGTGCAGTGACGCGGCTCGTCGACCGCTGGCGCGAGGACAACGCCGGCCGTCGCCTGGGTTACGTCATTTCGACGTCGGGTTCGACGGGCAAGCCGAAGCCGACGCTGGTGCCGATGGCGGGCATCGAGAACACGCTGGCCTGGTACGAAAGCGAGTTGCCCGCCGAGGGTGGCCTGTTGATCGCGTCGTCGCCGAGCTTCGACCTGACCCAGAAGAACGTGTGGGCGGCGCTGGCGGGCGGCCGGTCGATTCACCTCGCCGCGGACGGTTTCGATCCCGAGGAGATCCTGGCGATCGTCGCGGGTGGCGGTGTCCGGGTGGCGAACATGTCGCCCAGCGCATTCGGCGCGGTCGTCGACGGCGACACGGCGGGCGTGCTCGCCGCGCTCGACGTGGTGTTCCTCGGTGGTGAGCCGATCAACGTCGGACGGTTGGCCGGGCTCATGGAATCCGGTGTGCGCGTGGTCAACAGCTACGGCCCGACCGAAGCGTCGGACGTGGTGTCCTTCCAGGCCGCGACGGCGGACGACGTGGCCGGTGTGCCGATCGGGCATCCGCTGCCCAACGTGGACCTGTTCGTTCTCGACCGGCGGCTGAACATCGTGCCGATCGGCGTCGAGGGCGAGCTGTACATCGGCGGTGTCGGCGTCGGCCGCGGCTACGGCGGCCGGTTCGACCTCACCTCCCAGCGGTTCGTCGCCAACCCGTTCGGCGAGCCCGGTGATCGCCTGTACCGCACCGGCGACCTGGTGCGGTGGAACCGCGACGGTGCCCTGGACTACGTGGGGCGCACCGACTTCCAGGTGAAGCTGCGCGGCCTCCGGATCGAACTCGGAGAGATCGACGCGGTCCTGTCCGGCCACGAGTCCGTCGACTTCGCTGTCACCGTCGCGCACCAGCGCGGCGATTCCACCGTGCTCGTGTCCTACGTGTACCTCGCCGGCGGGCACACCTTCGACGCGGGAGCCCTGACGGCATCCGCCGGCAAATTCCTGCCCACCCACATGGTGCCCTCGGACATCGTGGAGCTCACCGAGGTCCCGTTGACGGCCTCGGGCAAGGTGGATCGCAAGGCCCTCGTCGATCCGGGTGTTCGTGCCACCGCGTACCGGGCACCGTCGAATCCTGTCGAAGCGGTCATCGCGGCCGCCGTCGCCACGGTGCTCGGCCTGGACCGGGTCGGTGTCGACGACTCGTTCTTCGCGCTCGGCGGTGACAGCATCATCGCCATCCAGCTGGTCGCCCGCGCGAAGGCGGACGGTGTCCGGTTCACCCCCCGAGATGTGTTCGAGCGCAAGACTGTTGCTGCGCTCGCCGAGATCGCCACCGAGGAAGCAGAGGCGGTCACTCTCGCCGAACTGCCCGGCGGCGGGATCGGCGCGATGCCGCTCACCCCGCACGCCACCGAGGTGCTCGAGCAGGGCGGCAACGTCGACCGCTTCTATCAGGCGCTGGTGCTCACCGCACCGGACGGCCTCGACGAGGAGACTCTCGCGCGCACCGTCGCCGCCGTCGTCGACCACCACGACGCGCTGCGTTCGGTGCTCGACCCGGTCGGCGAGCTGATCGTTCGCCCGGCGGGTTCGATTGCGCCGCAGGATGTCATCACCCGAGTGCCGGTACCCGCTCGGCCGGGCAGCGACGACTTCGAAGCCGCACTCACCGCGAGCTGCGCTGCCGCCGTGGACCGGCTGGACGCCGCCGCCGGTGTGATGCTGCAGATCGTGTGGCTCGACTCGGAGGGCGCCCCCGGACGCCTGCTCGTCGTCGCGCATCACCTCGTCATCGACGGCGTGTCGTGGCGAATCATCGTCCCGGACTTCGCTTCCGCCTGGATGCAGATTCTCTCCGGTGGCGACCCCGCGCTCGAACCGGTCGGTACCTCGTTCCGCCGCTGGACCCACGGTCTCGCCGAGACTGCCTCCACTGCACAGACTCTCGACGAGCTCGACGAGTGGCGCGGAGTTCTCGACGGCCCGGACCCGCTCATCGGTCGCCGGCGCCTCGATCCCGTGCTGGACATCGGCGCGACCTCGCAGCGTGTGAACGTCGAGGTGCCCGCCCACGTCACCGAGGCGCTGCTCACCACGCTGCCCGCCGCCTACCGCGGCGGCGTCGCGGACGGCCTGCTCGCCGCCCTCGCGCTCGCCGTCGCCGCCTGGCGGCAGCGCCACGGTGTCGACGAGCGCTCGGTCCTGCTGACCCTCGAGGGACACGGCCGCGACGAGGAACTCGTCCCG
Organism: Rhodococcus gannanensis; assembly: GCF_042681175.1. Taxonomy (NCBI): domain Bacteria; kingdom Bacillati; phylum Actinomycetota; class Actinomycetes; order Mycobacteriales; family Nocardiaceae; genus Rhodococcus; species Rhodococcus gannanensis. The sequence goes on along the minus strand of NZ_JBHUFB010000020.1, from coordinate 443,512 downwards.
GGCGCCGACCTCTCGCGCACCGTCGGCTGGTTCACCACCTCGCACCCCGCGCGCCTCGACGTCGGCGGCGTCGACTTCGACGACGCCTTCGCGGGCGGGCCCTCCGCCGGTGCGGCCGTCAAGTCAGTCAAGGAACAGTTGCGCGCCCTGCCCGGCAACGGGACGGGCTACGGTCTGCTGCGCCACCTGCGCGCGGACACCGCCGACGAGCTGGCGGCCGCTCCGCACCCGCAGATCAGCTTCAACTACCTCGGCCGAATGACCACCGGCGAGGTCGGCAAGGACCTGCCCTGGGTGCCCGAGTCGGGTGCCCTCGACCTCAGCGCGGGCAGCGGCGCCGGGATGCCCGCGCGTGTGGCGATCGACATCAACGCCATGGTCGAGCCCGTCGCCGGCTCCGAGACCGGCGGCACACTGACGGCGACCTTCGACTTCCCGTCCGGTGTGCTGACCGCCGCCGAGGTCACCGAACTCGCCGCGCTGTGGCGCGACGCGCTGACCGCGCTCGCCACGCACGCGCGCCGCCCCGACGCCGGTGGTCTCACCCCCAGCGACACCCCGCTCGTGTCCGTCGACCAGTCCACCATCGAGTCCTGGGAGGCCCGGTTCCCGGGCGTGCAGGACATCTGGTCCCTCTCGCCGCTGCAGGCGGGCCTGCTCTTCCACGCAGGCCTGACCTCGGCAACCATGGACGTGTACACCGGACAGTTGGTGCTTCGACTGGGTGGGTCGATCGACGCGGCCCGGATGCACCGCGCCGCGCAGCGATTCCTGGAGCGCCACGAGAACCTGCGCTCGGCGTTCGTGTACGACGCGGACGGTGTGCCCGCACAGCTGGTGATGACGGGCTTGACCGCCCCGTGGCGGGAGGTGCGGGTCGCTGACGACGCCGAGCTCGCCGAGCTCGCGTTCGCCGAGCGGACTACACCGTTCGACATGATCGCGCCGCCGCTGATGCGCTGGCTGCTCGCCTGGAAGCCGGACGGCACCGCGACCCTGATGGTCACGAACCATCACATCCTTCTCGACGGCTGGTCCATGCCGTTGCACGTCAAGGATCTGCTCCTCCTGTACGCGATGGACACCCCGATTCCGACGCCCGCCCGGGCCTACCGGAGCTACCTGAACTGGCTCGCGGGGCAGGACCGCGCGGGTGCCTTCGCGAGCTGGACGAAGGCGCTGGAGGGCCTCGACGAGCCGACCCTCGTCGCCCCCGAGTCCGCGGGCCGCGCGTTGTCCGCGATACCCGCGGGCGTGGACGCCCCGATCACGCCGCAGCTCGCCGATTCCATCGCCGCTCTGGCTCGCCACCACGGCGTGACGGTCAACACCGTCATCCAGGCGGCCTGGGGAATCATGTTGTCGCGCTTGCTGTCCCGCGACGACGTCGTCTTCGGCGCGACCGTCTCCGGGCGTCCGCCCGAACTCACGGGCGTCGAGGAGATGCTCGGCCTGTTCATCAACACCGTGCCGGTCCGGGTCCGGCTCGACCAGTCCGAAAGTGGTGGTGCGCTGCTCTCGCGTCTGCAGGACGAGCAGGTGCGTCTGTTCGATCACCATCACGTCGGACTCGGTGAGTTGCAGGCCACCCTCGGTCCCGGTTCCGTCTTCGACACCCTCATGGTCTTCGAGTCCTATCCCATCGATCGCGCCGGTCTCGACGAGAACACCGACATCGTCGGGATGCGGGTGCAGGGCATCGATCTCGTCGACGCCACGCACTACCCGGTCGCACTCATCACGCTGCTCGAGCCGGAACTGAAGCTCACGCTGAAGTACTCGACGGAGGCGGTCACCACGGACCGGGCGGCGACGCTGGCCGCCCGGCTCGCTCGCGTGCTGACCGCGTTGGCCGCCGATGCCTCCGTGCCGGTCGGCGATCTCGATCTGCTGTCCGAGGCGGAGCGGGAGGCGACACTGGTGCGGTCGAACGCGACCGCACGGGAGGTCGAGAACGTCACGCTGGTCGATCTGCTCGACCGGCAGGCGGCACGGACGCCGTCCGCTGTCGCGCTCGTCTCCGGCGACACCTCGCTGACGTTCGCCGAGTTCGATGCGCGTGTGAATCGTCTTGCCCGGCACCTGGTGTCGAGCGGTGTCGGCCCCGAATCGATGGTCTGCGTCGCGATGCGGCGGTCCCTCGACCAGATCGTCACATTGCACGCGATCGTGCGCGCGGGTGGCGCCTACGTGCCTCTCGACCCGGACCATCCGGCGGAGCGGAACGGTCACGTGCTGGCCATCGCCGCGCCTGCGCTGGTGCTCACCACGACGACCGACGCCGATGCGCTGCCCGGGACCGACGTAGTCATCGTGGACCGGCTCGACCTGTCCGGGTACGCGGAGACCCCGCTCACCGATGCCGATCGCCTCGTACCGCTGCGCCCGGACAACACCGCGTACGCGATCTTCACCTCCGGGTCGACCGGTCGGCCGAAGGGCGTCGCGGTCTCGCATGCCGCGATCGTGAACCGGTTGCTGTGGATGCAGCACGCCTACCCGATCGACGACCGGGACGTCGTGCTGCAGAAGACACCCGCGACCTTCGACGTGTCGGTGTGGGAACTGTTCTGGCCGCTGCTGACCGGCGCCGCACTCGTGGTGGCGGCACCGGACGGGCACCGCGATCCGCTGTACCTGTCCGCGATCATCCGCGAGCACGCCGTCACCACGGCGCACTTCGTGCCGTCCATGCTCGACATCTTCCTCGAGCAGGCCGACGTCGCCGCGTGCACCTCGCTGCGTCAGGTGTTCGCGAGTGGTGAGGCGCTGCCTCGCACCTCCGTCACGCGCTGGTACCAGAACTTCGCGGCACCGCTGCACAATCTCTACGGCCCCACCGAGGCGGCCGTCGACGTCACCTTCCATCACACCGATCCGGCTGCGTCCGGTCCGGTTCCGATCGGCGCGCCGGTCTGGAACACCCGGGTGTACGTGCTCGACGCCCGGCTGAACCCGGTGCCGCCGGGCGTTCCCGGTGAGCTGTACCTGGCCGGTGTCCAGCTCGCACGCGGATACATCGGCCGACCCGATCTCACCGCGGACCGGTTCGTCGCGGACCCGTTCGGCCACGGCCGCCGGCTCTACCGGACCGGCGATCTGGTCACGTGGAACACCGCCGGTGAGGTGGAGTACCTGGGCCGCACCGATTTCCAGGTCAAGCTGCGCGGTCTGCGCATCGAGCTCGGCGAGATCGAATCGGCCCTGTTGCGCCATCCCGATGTCGCGCAGGCCGCGGTCCTGGTGCGAGGCTCGGGCGGAGGCGAGCGTCTCGTCGCGTACGTCGCCGCGACCGGTGAGGCCGTCCTCGACCCGGCAGACCTGGGTGCGTTCGCCGCTGCGGAGCTGCCGCCCTACATGGTTCCGGCTGCGTTCGTGGTCCTGGACTCGATGCCGCTCAGCGCGAACGGCAAGCTCGACCGCCGTGCGCTGCCGGAGCCGGAGCGGGCGTCGACGGAGTTCCTCGCGCCCGAGACGTCCGCGGAGATCGCGGTCGCGATGGTGTTCGCGGAGCTCCTCGGCGTGGACGCGGTCAGCGTCACGGACAGCTACTTCGACCTCGGCGGCAACTCGCTGACCGCCACCCGCGCCGTCGCTCGGATCAACGCCGAGACCGGCGCCGGGATCGGCGTCCGGGAACTGTTCGAGGCGCCGACCGTGCGTGCCCTCGCCGAGATGCTCGACGCCGCCCCGACGGGTGTCGCCGACATCGGTCCGGTGGCGGGGGAGCGCCCGTCCCGGCTGCCGCTCTCCCCGGCACAGTCCCGGATGTGGGTGCTCAACCGGCTCGACTCCGCCTCGGGTGCCTACAACATCGCGGCCGCGCTGCGATTGTCCGGGACGCTCGACGTCGACGCGTTGCACGCGGCGATGACCGACCTGATCGCGCGGCACGAGGTACTGCGCACCGTCTACCCCGACTCTGCGGACGGCCCGCAGCAGTTGATCCTTCCGGTCGACTACGCGGGCCCCGACCTGTCCCCGGTCGACGTCGACCCCGCGGACCTGTACGGCGCCGTCGCCCGGCTCGTCGCCGAGGGATTCGACGTCACCTCCGATGTCCCGTTGCGTGCCGCGGTGCTGAGGGTTGCCGCCGACGAGTACGTTCTGGTCCTCGTCGTGCACCACATCGCCGCCGACGGCTGGTCCATGCAGCCGCTCGCCCGCGACCTGATGGTGGCCTACACCGCCCGCTGCGCCGGTCGCGCACCGCAGTGGACTCCGCTGGCCGTGCAGTACGCCGACTACGTGCTGTGGAAGCTGGCCGCACTCGGTGACGAGGAGGACGCCGATTCGACTGCGGCCCAGCAGATCACCTACTGGGCCCGCGCACTCGCCGGACTCCCCGAGCGGCTGGAGCTGCCGACGGACCGCCCCCACCCGCCGGTGCCGTCGTATCGCGGTGGAACAGTGCACGCCGAGGTCGGCGAGGCCACCCTCGCCGCGTTGCGCGAGCTCGCGCGCGAGACCCGGTCGACTCCGTTCATGGTCCTGCACTCCGCGCTCGCGGTGCTGCTGGCGCGGCTGACCGCGAGCACCGACATCGCCATCGGGACCCCGGTCGGTGGTCGCGGTGCGGCGGCGCTCGACGACCTGGTCGGCATGTTCGTCAACACGCTCGCGCTCCGCACCCAGGTCGAGCCGGGCATGACGTTCCGGCAGGTGCTCGATGCCGCCCGGCAGGCGGATCTCGATGCCTTCGCGCATTCCGACGTGCCGTTCGAACGGATCGTCGACGCCGTGCCCGGTGCGCGCTCCACGGCCCACCACCCCCTCTTCCAGGTGATGCTCGCGGTCGAGGACGGTCCCGCACCGCGAATCGAACTGCCCGACCTGACTGTCTCGTTGGAGCCGATGGACTTCGAGGTCGCGAAGTTCGACCTCGCCGTCGCCTTCGCCCCGGACGCCGAGTCCGGCGCCCGGTTCACCTGGTCCTACGCCCGCGACCTGTTCGACGGCGAATCGGTGCACGCGATCGCGGACCGGTTCACCCGACTCCTCGACGCCGTGCTCTCGGACCCGTCCGTCGTGGTCGGCGACGTGGACCTGTTCGCCGCGGGCGAGCGGGACGCGGTCGCCGTGCACTCCGGCGGTCCGGCCGTGCCTGCCGCCACCATCGCCGACCTCCTCGCCGCCGGTGTCGAGGCCGGTGCGGACTCGCTCGCGGTGGAATTCGAGGGTGGGCAACTGACCTACTCCGAGCTCGACGAGCGCTCGAACCGGTTGGCACGCATGCTGATCGAGCGGGGCGTCGGCCCCGAGTCGACGGTGGCGCTGTCGTTCCCGCGTACGGTGGACGCGGTCGTCGCGATGTGGGCGGTCGCCCGCTCCGGTGCCGCGTTCGTGCCCGTCGACCCGGGCTACCCTGCCGAGCGGATCGAGCACATGGTCACCGACTCGGGGGTGGTGTTCGGTCTCACCGACCGGACGCACCTCGGCCGGCTGCCGGGCGGGGTGGAATGGCTCGCGATCGACGGCGACGACGTCGCCGCCGCGATCGCCGCGCTGCCCGCCACCCCCGTCACCGACGACGAGCGGACCACGCCGCTGTGCCCCGAGCACGTCGCGTACATGATCTACACCTCCGGATCGACGGGCCTGCCCAAGGGCGTCGTCGTCACGCACACCGGACTGCCTGCGTTCACCGCCACCGCCCGCGCCGACATGCTCGCCGGACCGGACTCGCGGATCCTGCGGCTCGCCTCGTCCAGCTTCGACGCGTCGGTGTTCGAGCAGCTGCTCGCCTTCAGTGCGGGCGCCACCCTCGTGATCGCCCCACCGGAGGTCATCGCCGGAGAGGAACTGACCGCGTTCGTCGCGGACCGTTCCGTCACCCACGTGCTCAGTGCCCCGGCCGCACTCGGCACCGTCGACCCGGCACGCTGGCCGACCGTCGAGCTGGTCGCCGTCGGAGGCGAGGCGTGCCCGCCCGACCTGGTGGAGAAGTTCGCGCCCGGTCGCCGCTTCCTCAACGCCTACGGCCCGACCGAGACCACCATCGTGGTCACGTTCACCGACCACCTCGCGACCGCGGCCGACATCACCATCGGCGCACCGATCCAGGGCGCCCTGGCGATGGTCCTCGACCCCCGGATGCGGCCCGTGCCGCACGGGGTGACCGGCGAGCTGTACATCGCCGGTCCCGGGCTTGCCCGCGGTTACCGCGGACGCCCGGGACAGACCTCGGATCGGTTCGTGGCCAACCCCTTCGGTGCTCCGGGCGACCGCATGTACCGCACCGGCGACCTCGTGCGCCGGAACCCGGCAGGCAACTACGATTACCTCGGCCGCGCCGATGCCCAGGTCAAGATCCGCGGCCTGCGTGTCGAGCTCGGGGAGATCGAGGCAGCTCTCGCCCGGCACTCCGACGTGGCGACCGCCGCCGCCTCCGTGCACCGCGACGGTGCACGCGGCGACCAGATCGTCGGCTACGTGGTCCCCGTGCCCGGTGTCACCGTGGACGTCGCCGACGTGCTCGCGGCCGCGGCGGAGCACCTGCCGCGGGCGCTCGTGCCTGCGACGGCGATGGTTCTCGACGCGATCCCCACCACGCCCGCGGGCAAGGTGGACCGCGCCGCGCTGCCGGAACCGGTGTACGCGCCGCGCGAGTACGTCGCCCCGCGCACGGTGGCGGAGACGATCGTCGCCGACATCTTCGGAGAGGTGCTCGGCGTCCCGCAGGTCGGTGCCGACGACAACTTCTTCGACATCGGTGGCAACTCGCTGACCGCCACCCGCGTCGTCGCGCACGTCAACGCCGCCTTCGACACGGCGATCCCGGTGCGAGAGGTGTTCGACGCACCCACCGTCGCGGCGCTCGCCCTCGTGGTCGAGTCGGCAGAGGCGTCGAACCGGCCCGCCCTGGTGGCGGGCCCCCGGCCGGAGCGCATCCCGCTCTCTCCCGCGCAGGCCCGCATGTGGATCCTCAACCGCTACGACCCCGAGTCGGTGGCCTACAACATCCCCCTGGTGCTGCGACTGTCGGGTGAGCTCGACGTCGCCGCACTGCAGGCGGCGGTCTCCGATCTGGTGGAGCGCCACGAGGTGCTGCGCACCGTGTACCCGGACGCCGAGTCCGGTCCGTACCAGCTGATCCTGCCCGTCGCCGGGGCGAGCGCAGCGACGGGGGATGTCACACGGGGTGCGGTGCTGCCGGACCCGGTCGTCGTCGACGACGAGCAGGCGCTGCGTGCCGCGATCTTCGCCGAACTTGCGCGCGGTTTCGACGTGACCACGTCGGTTCCGCTGCGTGGCAGCATCTTCCGATGCGGTGACGAGCACGTGCTGGTGCTCGTGGTGCACCACATCGCCGCCGACGGCGCCTCGGTGCCGCCGCTCGCTCGGGATCTGGTGCTGTCCTACACGGCACGCGCCGCGGGCGTCGCGCCCGGCTGGGCGCCGCTGCCCGTGCAGTACGCCGACTTCAGCCTCTGGCAGCACGCCGTGCTCGGCGCCGACGGCGACCCGGAGAGTCGGGCGTCGCAGCAGGCGGAGTACTGGCGCGAACAGCTGCGTGGCGCACCCGAAGTGCTCGAACTCCCGCTCGACCGGCCACGTCCCGACGTGGCGTCCATGCGCGGTGACGTCGTCGAGGTCGACTGCCCGGAGGAACTCCTCGGGCGGATCGACGCACTCGCCCGTGACCGCGGGACGACCCGGTTCATGGTGCTGCACGCCGCGCTGGCGGTCGTGCTGGCGCGGCTGAGCGCCGGCACCGACATCGTGCTGGGCACCCCGATCGCCGGACGTGTCGAGCGGGATCTCGGTGATCTCGCAGGCATGTTCGTCAACACCCTCGCGCTGCGCACCGAGGTCGATCCGGCGACGAGCTTCACGGACCTGCTGGCGGCGGTCCGGGAGACCGACCTGGAGGCCTTCGGCAACGCGGATCTACCGTTCGAGCGGCTGATCGACGTGCTGCGGCCGTCTCGATCGCAGGCGTACGCGCCGATCGCGCAGGTCAGCCTGTCGACCGAGCACCAGGACGTGAGCAGCCTCGACCTGCCCGGCCTGCACATCGAGGTCGTCGACCTCGAGTTCGTCCCGGCGAAGAACGACCTGCAGGTCACCGTCTACGAACGGAGCGGGCGCAGTGGTGCGACCGTGTCGTTGACCTATGCGACGGACCTGTTCGACCGGTCCTCGGTGGCGGTGTTCGGCGAACGCTTCCTCCGGGTGCTCGAGTCCGTCGTCGCGGACCCGGCCGTGGTGGTCGGCGACATCGACCTCCTCGACGGCGCCGAGCGCGAACTGGTCACCCCGGAGGCGATTCCGGCGCTGCCGCAGGCACTGCTGCCGGACCTGCTGACCGCAGGCGTCCGGACGTCCGCCGACGGGACCGCCGTGGTGTTCGACGGCGGTGAGCTGACGTACCGTGAGCTGGACGAGCGCTCGAATCGGTTGGCGCGCCTGCTGATCGAGCGTGGCGCGGGTCCGGAGCGTGCGGTTGCGGTGTCGTTGCCGCGGTCGGTGGACGCGATCGTCGCGCTCTGGGCGGTGGCGAAGTCCGGCGCGGTCTTCGTGCCCGTCGACCCGACCTACCCGGCGGACCGGATCGCGCACATGCTGTCCGACTCCGGTGTGGCACTGGGCCTCACGGGCCTCGCCCACCGCGACGAGCTCCCGGCCGAGGTGCACTGGCTGGCGCTCGACGACCCCGAACTCGACGCCGCGTGCGCCGTGATGTCCGCGGAGACGGTGACCGACGCCGACCGACGCACCCCGTTGCTCCCGGATCACGCCGCCTACATCATCTACACCTCCGGTTCGACCGGCCTGCCCAAGGGTGTGGTGGTCTCCCACACCGGTCTGGCGATGTTCGGTGCGGACGCCCGCCCGGACTTCCTGCCGAGTGCCGCGTCACGAGTGCTGCGGCTCTCGTCGTCGAGTTTCGACGCCTCGCTCTTCGAGCAGATCTTCTCGTTCAGCGCGGGCGCCGCGATGGTGGTGGCTCCGCCCGCCGTGATCGGCGGCGACGAACTCACCGAACTACTGCGCCGCGAGCGGGTCACCCATGTGATGGCCGCACCTGCCGCGCTCGGCACGGTCGACCCGACGATGCTGCCGGACCTGGAGTTCGTCGGCGTCGGTGGTGACGTCTGCCCGCCGCACCTGGTCGACCAGCTCGCGCCCGGACGCGCCTTCGTCAACGGGTACGGGCCGACCGAGACCACCATCGTGGTCACTCTCACCGAGCACCTCACGAGCCGGGACGAGATCACCATCGGCGCGCCCATCCAGGGTGTGCAGGCGATGGTCCTCGACGCCCGCCTCCGACCGGTTCCCCTGGGTGTCGTGGGTGAGCTGTACCTGGCGGGCCCCGGTCTCGCCCGCGGCTACCACCGGCGGACCGGGTTCACCTCGGAGCGTTTCGTGGCGAACCCGAACGGCGGCCCCGGCTCGCGGATGTACCGCTCGGGCGATCTCGTGCGGCGCGACGCCCAGGGGCGTCTCGACTACGTCGGCCGCGCCGACGCCCAGGTCAAGATCCGCGGCCTGCGCGTCGAACTCGGGGAGGTCGAGTCGGCACTGACCCAGCACGTCGCCGTGGCGGACGCGGTCGCGTCCGTGCACCGCCATCCGACGGCCGGCGACCAGCTCGTCGGCTACGTTCTCCCCGTCGAGGGGGCCGTGATCGACGCCGCGGAGGTGCTGGCCGTCGCGTCGACCCACCTGCCGCGCAACCTGGTTCCCGCCGCACTGGTGGTCCTCGCCGAGATCCCGACCACGCCTGCGGGCAAGGTGGACCGGCGCAGCCTACCGGAGCCCGAGTTCGCCTCCCTCGCAGCGGAATACCGCGAGCCCGTGACAGAAACCGAGCGTCTCGTCGCCGCGGTGTTCGCCGAGGTGCTCGGGCTCGAACGCGTCGGCGCAGACGACGACTTCTTCGCACTCGGCGGCAACTCCCTGTCCGCGACGCGGGTCGTCGCCAGGCTCGGCGAGGCCCGCGGGACCTCCGTCGCCGTGCGCGTCCTGTTCGACGCGCCCGTCGTGCACGCGCTCGCGTCGGCGCTCGCTGCGCAGGTTCCCGGCGAGGGTCGTCCCGTGCTCGCCGCGGGGCCCCGCCCGGACCGGATCCCGCTCTCGACCGCACAGTCCAGGATGTGGTTCCTCAACAGGTTCGACACCGAATCGGCGGCGTACAACATTCCGCTGGCACTTCGTCTGACCGGCGATCTCGACGTCGACGCGTTGCAGGCCGCGGTGCGTGACGTCGTCGAGCGTCACGAAACGCTGCGCACGGTGTACCCCGATTCGGCGGACGGGCCGCACCAGGTGGTGTTGCCCGCGCAGCGGGTCGCACTCGACCTGACGCCGGTGTCCGTGTCGAAGGACGCCGTCGCCGCCGAGGCGCTCGCCGTGCTCGGCACCGGCTTCGACGTCACCGCCGATGTCCCGGTCCGAGGCCGCCTGCTGCGCGTCGACGCCGACGGCGCAGCCGTCACCCGGGACACCGACGGCGGGGCCGTCACTGGCGATGCTGCCGAGCATGTCCTGCTCATGGCGGTGCACCACATCGCCGCCGACGGCTTCTCCGTCGGACCGCTGGCCCGCGACGTCGTCGTCGCCTACGAGTCCCGGCGCCGGGGTGCCGAGCCGATGTGGGCACCGTTGGACGTCCAGTACGGCGACTACACCCTGTGGCAGCGGGACCTGCTCGGCGCCGAGGACGATCCGCAGTCCCGGGCCGCACAGGAGATCGAGTTCTGGCGCGGCGCCCTCGCCGGACTCCCCGACGTACACCAGCTGCCGACCGACCGGCCCAGGCCGGCGGTCCGGTCGGGCCGCGGCGCCCGCGTCGAGTTCCCGATCGACGCCGCGCTCGCCGCACGGATGCGCGAGTTCGCCGCCGCCCGCGGCGTGACCGCGTTCATGGTCGTGCACACCGCCCTCGCGGTGCTGCTGAGCCGTCTCGGCGGCTCGGGGGACATCGCGGTCGGAACCCCGGTCGCCGGTCGCGGCGAGCGGGCGCTGGACGACCTGATCGGCATGTTCGTGAACACCCTGGTGCTGCGTACGCAGGTGGATTCCGGGGCGACGTTCGAGAAGGCTCTCGCCGACGTCCGCGACGCCGACCTGGCCGCGCTCGGGCACGTCGACCTGCCGTTCGAGCGGCTCGTGGAGGTGCTCGCCCCGACCCGGTCGACCGCGTTCACCCCGCTGTTCCAGGTGATGCTCTCGTTCGAGAACTTCGGTTCGGCACCGGTCGAGCTGCCCGGGCTGACGCTCACACCCCTCGAATCCGAGGTCGCGGTCGCCAAGTTCGATCTCTCGGTGACCGTCTCCGAGGACGCGAACGCCGACGGCACACTGCCCGCGGCGATCACCTACGCCACGGACCTGTTCGACCCCGAGACGGTGGAGACCCTTGCCGCCCGCTTCGTCCGGGTCCTCGACGCGCTCGTCGCGTCGCCGGAGTCGGTCGTCGGTGACGTCGACCTGCTCGGTGACGAGGCGGACAGCATCGCCCGGTGGAACGACACCGATGCCCCGATCTCGGAGGCGACGCTCACGGATCTCGTTGCGGCGCAGGTGTCGCGGACTCCCGACGCGCTCGCCGTGACCTTCGACGGCCGGTCCCTGACCTACCGCGAGTTCGACGCGCGCGCGAACAGGCTTGCCCGCCGGCTCGTCGCGGAGGGCGCGGGCCCCGACACCGTCGTCGCAGTGGCCATGCGCCGCTCCGTCGAACTCCTGGTGGCGGCACACGCGGTCGTCAAGACGGGTGCGGCGTACCTCGTCGTCGACCCGGATCAGCCGGCCGCCCGCACCGCGGACGTGCTGTCCGACGCGGGCCCGGTGTGTGTGCTCACCGTCGGGGACGTGGACCCCGGTGCGGTACCGGTCGTCCGTGTCGACGCGATCGACCTCGGCGGCCACTCGGACGCACCCGTCACCGACGCCGATCGCCTCGCGCCGCTGCGCGCGGACAACGCCGCCTACGTCGTGTACACGTCGGGTTCGACCGGAAAACCCAAGGGCGTCACGGTCACCCACCGGTCGATCGTGAACCAGATGCTCTGGCGTCAGGACGTGTACGCACTGGACGGGTCGGACGTCGTGCTGCAGAAGACGCCGGTGACCTTCGACGTGTCGGTGTGGGAGTGCTTCTGGCCGTTGCTGTCCGGGTCGCGCGTCGTCGTCGCGCGGCCGGACGGGCATCGCGATCCCGCGTATCTCGTCGATCTTGTCGTCACGGAGTCCGTGACGACGGTGCACTTCGTGCCGTCCATGCTCGCGCTGTTCGTGTCCGAGGCGGGCACCGGTCTGGACCGCTGCACCAGCCTGCGGCGCGTCTTCTCGGGCGGCGAGGCACTGCCCGCCGACGTCGCGGTCCGGGTGCGCCGGGCCCTGCCCGGCGCGGAACTGCACAACCTCTACGGTCCTGCGGAGGCCGCGGTCGACGTCACCTTCCACCGGGTCACCGGCGACGACACCGGCGCCGTGCCGATCGGTGCGCCCCTGTGGAACACGAGGGCCCACGTGCTCGACGGCCGGTTGCACGCGGTGCCCGTCGGCGTCCCCGGCGAGTTGTACCTCGCGGGCGTCCAGCTGGCGCGGGGATATCTGGGCCGCGCCGACCTGACCGCCGACCGGTTCGTCGCCGACCCGTTCGGCGAGCCGGGGGAGCGGATGTACCGGACCGGCGACCTGGTCCGCTGGGGAGCCGGAGGTGAGCTCGAGTACCTGGGCCGCACCGACTTCCAGGTGAAGCTGCGCGGTCAGCGGATCGAGCTCGGCGAGGTCGAGGCGGCGTTGCTCGCCGACCCGGCCGTCGGCCAGGCCGTCGCCGTTGTCGCGAAGGTCGCCACGGGCGAGCACCTCGTGGCCTACGTGGTCCCCGCGCTCGGCGAGGCCGTCGACACCGAGCGCCTGCGGTCCACGGTCGCGGCGTCGCTCGCGTCGTACATGGTGCCGTCCGCGCTGACCGTGCTGGACGCCCTGCCACTCGGACCCACCGGAAAGCTCGACCGCCGGGCGCTTCCCGAGCCCGTGTTCACGGCGCGGGAATTCCGCGCACCGTCGACGCCGTCGGAGACTGCCGTCGCGGACATCGTCGCCGAACTGCTCGGCGTCGACCGGGTGGGCGCGGACGACGACTTCTTCGCGCTCGGTGGCAACTCGCTGGTCGCCACCCAGCTGGTGGCGCGGGTGAACGCCGCGCTGGCATCCACCATCAGGATCCGAGACGTCTTCGAGGCGCCCGGTGTCGCGGCGCTCGCCGCCCGAGCCGACGCATCGGAGCGCGCGAGCGCCCTGCCCCCGCTGGTCGCGGGTCCGCGTCCCGACCGGATCCCGTTGTCGCTGGCGCAGTCCCGGATCTGGTTCCTGAATCGCGTCGACGTGACCTCGGCGGCGCAGAACATTCCGTATGCGCTGCGGCTGACCGGTGACGTCGACCTCGACGCGCTGCGGTCCGCGGTCCGTGACGTGCTGGCACGTCACGAGTCGCTGCGGACGATCTACCCCGACACCGAGGACGGCCCTGTCCAGGTGATCCTCCCTGCCGAGGAAGTGCGGCTGGAGCTCGGCGCGACGGCGACCACCGAGGACGCGCTCCTCGGTGACCTGACCCGCGTGCTCGCCACCGGGTTCGACGTCGCAGCGGAAATCCCGTTGCGCGGAGCCGTTTTCCGCGTCGAGTCGACAGGACAGTCGGCGCCCGTGCACGTGCTGGCGTTCGTGATCCACCACATCAGCGGTGACGGCTTCTCCACGGGACCGATGGTCCGTGATCTGATGCTCGCGTACGCGGCTCGCAGTGCAGGTCAGGCTCCCGGCTGGGAGCCCCTGCCCGTCCAGTACGCCGATTTCACGCTGTGGCAGCGCGAGGTACTCGGATCGGAGAGTGATCCCGAGTCCACGATGTCGCGGCAGATCGCCTACTGGCGTGACGCACTCTCCGCGCAACCGGACCTGCTCGAACTGCCCACCGACCGGCCGCGGCCCGCGACGATCTCACAGGCCGGCGGCACCGTCGAGTTCGGCTTCGGCGCCGAGGTCCATCTCGCTCTCACGAGCCTGGGGGCGGAACACCGGGCGACGCTGTTCATGGTCCTGCACGCGGCGTTCGCGGCGTTCCTCGCCCGCACGGCGACCACCGACGACGTGTCCGTCGGTACCCCGGTCGCGGGTCGTGGCCATGCCGAGCTCGACGACATCGTCGGCATGTTCGTGGGAACCCTGGTGTTGCGCACCGGAGTCCGCGCCGACGGCTCGTTCACGGACCTGCTCGCGCACGTCCGCGACCAGGACCTCGGGGCCTTTGCCAACTCGGACGTTCCGTTCGAGAAGCTGGTCGAGGCGCTCGACCCGGTCCGGTCGTCCGCGCGGCACCCGCTGTTCCAGGTCGGCTTCGCCCTGCAGAACCACCGCGCGGGCAGCCTGGAACTCCCGGGCCTGCAGATCGAGCCGGTCGAACCCGGAATCACGTTGTCGCCGGTCGACCTCCAGCTGACGCTGCGGGACCGCTACGACGAATCCGGCGCCCCGCTCGGCCTCGATGCCGTGTTCACCTACTCGACGGCACTGTTCGACGAGAACACCGTCCACGCCTTCGCCGAGCGTTTCGCGCGGCTGCTCCACGCAGTCGCCGCGAACCCGGGCGTCGTCGTCGGTGACATCGAGATGCTCGGTGCCGACGAGTACGACGCGGTGCCGTTGCGTGTGCCCGCGCTGCCGGCCGCACTGCTGCCGGATCTGCTCACCGCCGGTGTCGATGCCGGGGACGTCGCGGTGGTGTTCGACGGCGGCGAGCTGTTGTACCGCGAGCTGGACGAGCGGTCGAACCGGTTGGCGCGGGCGCTGATCGGTCGTGGTGCGGGTCCGGAGCGCGCGGTCGCCGTAGCGCTACCGCGGTCGATGGAATCGCTCGTCGCCCTGTGGGCCGTGGCGAAGTCGGGCGCGGTCTACGTGCCCGTCGACCCGTCGTACCCGGCGGACCGGATCGCGCACATGATCGCCGACTCGGACGTCGCGCTCGGCTTCACGGACCGGGACGGACTCGCCACACTTCCCGCCGGGGTGAAGTGGATGACCCTCGACGACGCCGATCGGGACGATCTCGCGTCCGGGCCGGTGACGGACGCGGATCGCCTGAGCGTTCTGCGTCCCGATCATGCGGCCTACGTGATCTACACATCGGGTTCGACGGGCATGCCGAAGGGCGTCGTGGTCACCCATTCCGGGCTCTCCTCGTTCGCCGCGCAGGCACGTCCGGAGATCGCGGTGACGGCGTCGTCTCGGGTGCTGCGACTGTCGTCGGCGAGTTTCGACGCGTCCCTCAGCGAGATGATCCAGTCGTTCAACGCGGGCGCGACCATGGTCGTGGCGCCGCCGTCCGTGATCGGCGGTGACGAACTCACGGAACTGATGGCGCGGGAGCGGGTCACCCATGTCATGACCGCGCCCGCGGCGCTGAGCACCGTCGATTCGTCGCGTCTGCCGGACCTGGAGATGGTCGGCGTCGGCGGCGACGTGTGCCCGCCCGCGCTGGTGGAGCAGTTCGCGCCCGGTCGCCGATTCCTGAACGGCTACGGCCCGACGGAGACGACGATCATCGTCACGCTGACGCCGCCGCTGTCGGTCGGGGACCGGATCACCATCGGGCCGCCGATCCAGGGCGTCGAGGTGATGATCCTCGACAGCCGTCTGCATCCGGTGCCACTCGGCGTCGTGGGTGAGCTGTACGTGGCGGGACCGTCCCTGGCGCGTGGCTACCATCGCCGCAGCGGTCTGACCGCCGACCGGTTCGTCGCGAATCCGTTCGGGGACAACGGTTCCCGGATGTACCGCACCGGCGACCTGGTGCGCCTCGGCGCCGACGGACAGCTGGACTACATCGGCCGGGCCGACGCGCAGGTGAAGGTCCGTGGTCTGCGGGTCGAGCTCGGCGAGATCGAGGCGGCGCTGGCACGGCACACCGACGTCGCGGTGGCGGCGGCGACCGTCCACCGCACGGGGGCGGCGGGCGACCAGCTCGTCGGATACGTCGTGCCGGTCGCCGAGGCCACGGTCGACGTGACCGAGGTGCTCGCCGAGGCGGGCAGGCACCTGCCGCGGTCGCTGGTGCCTGCGGCCGTGGTCGCCCTCGACGCGCTGCCGATGACGCCCGCAGGCAAGATCGACCGGCGCAGGCTGCCGGTGCCCGAGTTCGCGTCGCGGGCAGCGGAGTACCGGGAGCCGTCGACGGAGATCGAGGCCGTCGTCGCCCGCGTGTTCGCCGAGGTCCTCGGCGTCGACCGGGTGGGCGCGGACGACGAGTTCTTCGCGATCGGCGGCAACTCGCTGTCCGCGACGAGGGTCGTCGCCCGGGTCAACGAGGCGATGCGCTCCGGCATCGGCGTGCGTGACCTCTTCGAGGCGTCCACGGTGGCGGCTCTCGCGGTGCGCGTCGAGGGCTCGGCCGGGTCGGCGCTCCCCGCGCTCGTCGCGCAACCTCGCCCCGACCGGATCCCGTTGTCGGCGGCGCAGTCCCGGATGTGGTTCCTCAACCGCCTCGACACCGCCTCGGCCGCCTACAACATTCCGTTCGCGGTCCGACTGAGCGGCGACCTGGACGTGGCCGCCCTGCGGGCCGCGGTCCGCGACGTGCTCGAACGGCACGAGTCGCTCCGCACCGTCTTCCCCGACTCGGAGGACGGACCGCACCAGGTGGTGCTGCCCGCCGACGAGGTCGATCTCGACCTCGAACCCGCCGCGGTGGCGGAGGACGCGGTCACCATGGCGGCGTTGTCCGTGCTGGGCGCCGGGTTCGACGTGACCTCAGCCGTCCCGATCCGCGGCCGGCTGCTGCGCGTCGACGCCGACGGCGGAGCCGTCACCCCGGACACTGCCGAGCACGTCCTGCTGATCTCGGTGCACCACATCGCCGCCGAC
Source organism: Rhodococcus gannanensis (assembly GCF_042681175.1). Taxonomy (NCBI): domain Bacteria; kingdom Bacillati; phylum Actinomycetota; class Actinomycetes; order Mycobacteriales; family Nocardiaceae; genus Rhodococcus; species Rhodococcus gannanensis. The sequence goes on along the minus strand of NZ_JBHUFB010000020.1, from coordinate 426,634 downwards.
GGCTTCTCCTCCCGCCCGCTGGCCCGGGACATCGTCGTCGCCTACGAGTCGCGGCGGCACGGGTCCGCGCCGCTGTGGAATCCGCTGGCGGTGCAGTACGCGGACTTCGCGCTGTGGCAGCGCGAGGTGCTGGGGTCGGAGAGCGACCCGCAGTCGCTCGCCTCGAAGCAGATCGAGTTCTGGCGTACCACGCTGCGCGGGATTCCCGAGGTGATCGAACTGCCCACCGACCGGCCGCGGCCGGCGGTCCGCTCCGGCAAGGGCGACCGCGTGCACTTCACCCTCGGTGCCGATGTGACGGCCCGACTGCGGGAGTACGCCGCCGAGCGCGGTGTCACGGTGTTCATGGTCGTGCACGCGGCGCTGGCGGTCCTGCTGAGCCGGATCTCGGCAAGCAGGGACGTCGTGGTCGGCACACCCGTCGCCGGACGTGGCCAGGAGGCGCTCGACGACCTGGTCGGCATGTTCGTCGGCACCCTGGTCCTGCGGACCGACGTCGATCCGGCCGGCTCGTTCCAGGAGTTCCTGGGTACGGTTCGCGACGGTGACCTGGCGGCCTTCTCGAACGCCGACCTGCCGTTCGAACGGCTGGTGGAGGTGATGGCGCCGCCGCGATCGACGTCGTTCACACCGCTGTTCCAGGTGATGCTCTCCTTCGAGAACTTCGCCTCGGCGCCGGTGGAACTGCCCGGACTGACGCTGACGCCGCTCGAATCGGATGCGGTCGTCGCCAAGTTCGATCTGGGCCTGTCCGTGTCGGAGACGGAGGACGCCGACGGCGCGCTGCCTGCGGCGATCACCTACGCGACCGACCTGTTCGACCGCAGCACCGCGGAGAGGATCGCGGACCGGTTCGTCCGGCTCCTCGTATCGGTGCTCGACGCACCGCAGGCTCCGGTCGGCGACGTCGACCTGCTCGGCGCCGACGAGAGGGATCTGGTGCCGTTCGGCGAGCCGGCGCTGGTGCCGGTGCTGCTGCCGGATCTGCTCACCGCAGGTGTCGACACCGGGGACGTCGCGGTGGTGTTCGACGGTGGCGAACTGACCTACCGCGAGCTCGACGAGCGGTCGAACCGGTTGGCCCGTGCGCTGATCGCGCGTGGCGCGGGTCCGGAGCACGCGGTGGCCGTCGCGCTGCCGCGGTCGATGGAGTCGATCGTCGCGTTGTGGGCGGTGGCCAAGGCCGGTGCCGTGTACGTGCCCGTCGACCCGTCGTACCCGGCGGACCGGATCGCGCACATGATCGGTGACTCGGCGGTGGCGCTCGGATTCACGGACGCCGCCGGTCTGGCGTCGCTGCCCGGCGGGTGCGAATGGCTCACGCTCGACGTGGCCGGCGACGGGGTGTCCTCGGCGGCGGTGACCGATGCCGACCGCCTGACCCCCCTGCGGATGGATCACGCGGCCTACGTGATCTACACGTCGGGATCGACGGGTATGCCGAAGGGCGTCGTGGTCACCCACGCCGGATTGTCCATCCTGTCCGCGGAGGCCCGTCCCGAGATGGCGGTGACGGCGTCGTCTCGGGTGCTGCGGTTGTCGTCGGCGAGTTTCGACGCGTCGCTCAGCGAGATGCTCCAGGCGTTCACCGCGGGCGCGACCATGGTGGTCGCGCCGCCGTCCGTGATCGGCGGTGACGAGCTGACGGAGCTGATGGCGCGGGAGCGGGTCACCCACGTCATGACCGCGCCCGCGGCACTGGGCACCGTGGATTCGTCTCGTCTGCCGGATCTCGAGATGGTCGGCGTGGGCGGTGACGTGTGCCCGCCCGCACTGGTGGAGCAGTTCGCGCCTGGCCGTCGATTCGTCAACGGCTACGGACCGACGGAGACGACGATCATCGTCACCCTGACCCCGCCCCTGTCGGCGGGGGACCGGATCACCATCGGCCCGCCCATCCAGGGCGCCGAGATGATGATCCTCGACACGCGTCTGCATCCGGTACCGCTCGGCGTGATCGGTGAGCTGTACGTGGCCGGTCACGGGCTTGCTCGCGGCTACCACCGTCGCAGCGGTCTGACCTCGGATCGGTTCGTCGCGAATCCGTTCGGGGACACCGGTTCCCGGATGTACCGCACCGGCGACCTGGTGCGCCTCGGCGCCGACGGACAGCTGGACTACATCGGCCGGGCCGACGCGCAGGTGAAGGTCCGTGGTCTGCGGGTCGAGCTGGGCGAGATCGAGGCGGCGCTGGCGCGGCACGAGACCGTTGCGGTCGCGGCGGCAACGGTGCACCGCGCCGGTGCGGCGGGCGACCAGCTCGTCGGGTACGTGGTGCCGGTCGCGGATGCGACGGTCGACGTGACCGAGGTGCTCGCGGAAGCGGGTCGTCACCTGCCGCGGTCGCTGGTGCCCGCCGCGGTGATGGTGCTGGATGCGCTGCCGATGACCCCCGCAGGCAAGGTGGACAGGCGGAGCCTCCCGGTTCCCGAGTTCGCTTCCCTGGCTGCGGAATACCGCGCACCCGAGACCGACACCGAACGCATCGTCGTGGAGGTCTTCGAGGAACTGCTCGGGCTCGAGAGGGTCGGCATCGACGACGACTTCTTCGCGGTCGGCGGCAACTCGCTCATCGCGACGCAGGCCATCGCGCGGATCAATTCGGCCGCGGGTACGGCCGTCGGTATCCGTGCACTGTTCGAGACGTCGACGCCGCACGGACTGGCCGCGTACGTCGACGCCGCGGGCCCGGCGTCGGACCGGCCCGCGCTCGTCGCCCGGCCGCGCCCGGAGCTCGTTCCGCTCACGCCGGCACAGGGCCGCATGTGGGTTGCGAACCAGCGCAACACGGCCGCGTCCACGAACATCCTGCCGGTTGCGATCCGGTTGACCGGGGCGATCGACCTCGCCGCACTGCAATCCGCGATGGTCGACGTCATCGAGCGTCAGGAAGCGCTCCGCACCTGGTATCCGGCGACGGACGGTGTTCCGCACCAGGTCGTCGTGCCCGCGGATCAGGTCCCGGTGGACCTGACGCCGCGCCCGGTGGCCGAGGCGGACCTGCACGAGACCGTCTACGCGATCGTGTCGGAAGGCTTCGACGTTTCCGCAGCCGTGCCGGTGCGGACGGTGCTCCTCGAGGTGGGGGAGAACGATCACGTACTGGTCATGGCCGTGCACCACATCTCGGCGGACGGGTTCTCCGTCGGTCCGATGGCGCGGGACATGATGATGGCCTTCATCGCGCGCAGCGCCGGCCAGGCCCCCGCCTGGATTCCGCTGCCGATTCAGTTCGCGGACTTCGCCGTCTGGCAGCGTGACCTGCTCGGTGAGGAGTCGGACCCGGAGTCGCTCGCGGCTCGGCAGATCGACTACTGGCGGGAGACGCTCGCGGGCATGCCCGATCGACTCGTCCTGCCGACCGACCACGACCGGCCCGAGGTGCTCACGCCCCGCGGCGACAAGGTGTGGTTCGAGGTCGGCGCCACGACTCACCAGCGACTGCAGCAGGTGGCGCGACAGCACGGTGTCACGATGTACACGGTCGTGCACGCCGCGTTCACCACGATGCTCGCGGGGATGTCCGGCACCGACGACATCACCATCGGCACGCCGACCGCGGGTCGTGGGGAGCAGGAGCTCGACAACCTTGTCGGCATGTTCGTCAACTGGCTGGTGCTGCGCTCGCGCATCGAGCGCGATGCGCCGTTCAGCCGACTCCTCGTACAGAGCCGCGAGACCGTCCTCGGCGCGCACGCGCACGCGGACATCCAGTTCGAGCGGCTCGTCGAGATCGTCGATCCGGTTCGTTCGACGTCGTGGAATCCGCTCACGCAGGTGGCGCTGTCCTACCAGAACCTGGCGGCGACCAGTCTCTCGCTGCCCGGCCTCGAGGTCGAGACGCTGGCGATGGAAGGTCGAATCGCGAAGAACGAGCTGCACCTGACGTTCACGCCCCAGGCCGGTGAGGAGGCCCTGTCACTGCAGGGGTCGTTCACCTTTGCGACCGACCTGTACGAGAAGTCGACGGTCGCGGCCATCGCGGACCGGTTCGTCGGGGTGCTCGACGCGGTCGCCGCCGACCCGGAGATCGTCGTCGGCACGCTCGCCGAGCACGGAGCGACCGTCTCCGCGGACGTGTGATCGGACAACGGCGCTGTGTCCTCGGCAGTACTGCCGAGGACACAGCGCCGTTCGTGTCGTCGGCGTGTCGGTCTTGACCTGTGAGTGTGTTGAACGGAAGCATCGCCAGGCCGCCCCCGTGCAGGCTCGTACGGAGGCTCGGCTCAGGCCCGCACCTCGACGAGAGACGACATCGACCATGTGGTTACGAAGAACGCTGCTCCCCGTCATCACCGCGGCGGTGACACTCGGCCTCTCCGTGGCCACCGCTGCCGGCACCGTGCCGGAGCACGCGACCACCGTGCCGACGCAGGACGGCGCCGCCGAGGCAGCCGTTGGTCGCCTCGACCACATCGACGAACTCGGTGACCGACGGTGGAGCGTCTTCGTGTACTCGCCCTCCATGGACAAGGTCGTCGAACTACAGGTCCTGCGTCCGACGGACACCAGCGAACCGCGGCCGACCCTGTACCTGCTCAACGGGGCCGGCGCCGGCGTGGACGGCGCCAACTGGATGAAGCAGACGGACATCGTCGACTTCTTCGCCGACAAGAACGTCAACGTGGTCATCCCGATCGGCGGCTACGGCGCCTTCTACACGGATTGGCGGCACGACGATCCGAAGCTCGGCCGCAACCAATGGGAATCCTTCCTGACCCGTGAGTTGCCGCCCGTCGTCGACGAGGCGCTCGGCACCAACGGCGTCAACGCGATCGGCGGTTTGTCGATGTCCGCCCTGTCGGTGTTCAACCTGGCCATCCATGCACCCGGTCTCTATCGCGGCGTGGCCTCCTACAGCGGGTGCGCCCGGGCAGGCGATCCCGTGGGGCAGGCGGCGATCCGGGGCATCATCGCGCGCGGCGGTGGGGACGCCACCAACATGTGGGGCCCGGTCGGTGATCCGGAATGGCTCGACCAGGACCCCTACGTCAACGCCGAGAAACTGCGTGGTCTCGAGCTGTACCTGTCGAGCGGCAGCGGACTGCCCGGGCACTACGAACAGCCCGGCGTGATGTGGCCGAACGGGTCACCACAGCTGACGAACCAGATCGTGATCGGCGGAGTGATCGAGGCCGCCGCCAACCTGTGCACGCAACAGGTCGCGCAGCGGTTCGCCGATCTCGGCATCCCGGCCACCGTCGACCTGGAACCGACCGGAACCCACTCCTGGGGCTACTGGCAGGACGACCTGCGCTCCTCCTGGCCGGTCCTCGCCCGCGCTCTGGACCTGCCCGCGTAGGGAGACTCGCCCCGTGTCGTCAGTCGGTCGCCGCCCAGGTGGAGCGGCTGGCCGCTTTGGCCTCGCGGGCAGCCGCCGTCGCGGGATGCACCGCGATCAGGCCGAGTCCGGCGCGCCTGCGGCAGTGCCGGACCAGTTCCTCGTAGGCGGGCGCTCCGAGGAGTTCGGTCAACTCGGGTCCGTAGCTCTGCCACACCGGCCGCTTGCCGACGTGCGCGTCCGGCGATCCGGAGCAGTACCAGTGCAGGTCGGCTCCGCCCTCGCCCCAGCCGCGTCGGTCGTACTCGGTGATCGTCGTCTTCAGGATCTGCTCGCCGTCGGGCCGGTCCACCCACTCCTGCGTACGGCGGATCGGCAGCTGCCAGCAGACGTCCGGCTTGACCTCGAGCGGCTCGATGCCCTTGCGCACCGCCATGATGTGGAAGGCGCAGCCCAGCCCGCCCTCGAACCCCGGGCGGTTCAGGAAGATGCACGCGCCCTTGTAGCGACGTGTCCGCAGCGCGGGCTCGTCCTCCAGGTCGTCCTCCTCGACGTACCCCTTCTTGCCGAGACCCTTGTCCATGAACTGCCAGTCCGCGGGCGTGAGCATCTTCACGCAACGGTCCAGCTTCTCGCGGTCCTCGTCGTCGGAGAGGAACGCGCCGTGCGAGCAGCAGCCGTCGTCGGGCCTGCCCTCGACGGTGCCCTGGCATGCAGGGGTGCCGAAAACGCAGGTCCAGCGCGAGAGCAGCCAGGTCAGGTCGGCGACGACGACGTGCTCGGGGTTCGCGGGATCGACGAACTCGATCCATTCGCGCGGGAAGTCGAGACCCACTTCGGGGGTCGGTGTCATGTTCACGGAGGGCGCGGTACTGCCTGCTGTCACAGTGCCCGACGTTAGACCCAGTACCGTGGTCACGTGCGGTTAGGGGTACTCGACGTCGGAAGCAACACCGTCCACCTTCTCGTGGTGGATGCGCACAGGGGTGCGCATCCCACGCCGATGAGTTCGACGAAGTCGACTCTGCGGCTCGCCGAGAACACGGACGACAGCGGCGACATCACGGAGACCGGGGCGAATCGCCTGGTCGCCGCAGTCGGCGACTTCGCCTCGATCGCGGCCACCTCGGGGTGCGGCGAACTGATGGCGTTCGCGACGTCCGCCGTCCGCGACGCGACGAACTCCGACGCGGTCCTGGCCCGCGTCCGAGAGGAGACCGGCGTCAACCTCGAGGTGCTGTCGGGGGTCGACGAGGCCCGTCTGACCTTTCTCGCCGTGCGCCGCTGGTTCGGGTGGAGCGCCGGCCGGATCATGAACTTCGACATCGGCGGCGGATCGCTCGAGCTGAGCTCGGGCGCGGACGAGGACCCCGACGTCGCGTACTCGCTCCAGTTGGGCGCCGGTCGCCTCACCCGCGACTGGCTGCAGTCGGATCCGCCGGGCAAGCGGCGCGTCGCGGTGTTGCGCGACTGGCTCGACGCCGAACTCGTCGAGCCCGCGAAGGCGCTACGCGCGGCAGGCGCCCCCGACCGGGTCGTCGGGACGTCGAAGACCTTCCGCTCGCTCGCCCGCCTCACCGGTGCCGCGCCCTCCACGGCAGGCCCGCGGGTGCGCCGGACGCTGACGGCCGCAGGTCTGCGTCAGTTGATCGCGTTCATCTCGCGGATGACGACGGCGGACCGCGCCGAACTGGAGGGCGTGAGCGCGGACCGGTCGCAGCAGATCGTGGCGGGCGCGTTGATCGCGGAGGCGACGATGCGGGCGCTGGCGGTCGAGGAACTCGAGATCTGTCCCTGGGCGCTCCGCGAGGGCCTGATCCTTCGCAAACTGGACACGGAAATGGGTGGGGAACTGGTGGTGGCGCGATGACGGAGAACACCGGGAGGACCGTGAACGCAGAGGACACCGGGCAGATCTCGGTCGCCGAACTGCTTGCCCGCAACGGCCAGCAGGTGCAGTCGCGCGGCGGCCGCCGCAGGCGCGGGGCCGAGGGTGGCATCAGCGTCGCGGAACTCACGGGCGAGCTTCCCGTCGTCAGCGACGCACCCACCCGGAACCGGCGCGCCGCACCGGATCCCGACGACGTGGTCGAGCCGGTGGCCGCACCGGTGATGGAGGCCGCCCTGGCGTGGCCGTCGGCGTCGGTGAGCGCCGCACCCGAGCCGGTCGCGGAAACGCCCGCGCCGGTGGCCGCGGCCGAGGTCGCCGCGGTGTCGTCGGCGTCGGAGTCGTTCCCGTCCTCGCTTCTCGACCCGGCCGCGGATCCCGTCGTCGACCACACCCAGTCGATCCCGGCGCTGCGCCGGGCGGTGCTGGCCAAGGCGGATGCCGACCGCAAGGCCGACGCGGATCGCAAGGCCGGTGTCGATCGCAAGGCCGAGACCGACCGCAAGGCCGAGGCCGACCGTCGGGCCGAGGCGGACCGCAAGGCGGAAGCCGACCGTCGGGCCGAGGCGGAGCGCAAGGCGGAAGCCGACCGTCGGGCCGAGGCGGAGCGCAAGGCTGCCGCCGACCGCGCCGCGCAGAGTGCGGCCGCGGCACCCACCGAGATCGCGCCGATGTCGATGCCCGCTCGACAGGACGAGGCCGCCGCCGAGCAGACGGCGATCGTGCCCGCGGTGACGAACCGGCCCGAGCCGCCCGCCACCGCGCCTGCCCCGAAGGTCCCCAAGGGGAAGTCGCCCGCGTCGGCTCCGGATTCGGACCGTCTCGACGCGGTCCGCGAACCCGCGCTGTTCACCGGTCCCAGCCTCGAGGCCGACCTGCTTCGTCAGGCCCGCAGCTCGCGCAACGAATCGCTCGAGGAGGCGCGGGCCCAAGTCCACACGACCGGCGAGTTCCCGCGGATCGTCGACGGCCCGTCGCACGACGACGAGCCGGCGGACGAGACCGAGGCCGACGCCGAGCCGGCGACGGCGCGCGAGCAGGTCGCCGGGGGCAACGCGGTCAAGCAGTGGGCAGTCCTCGCGGGACAGGCTGTCGTCGCGATCGTCGCGGGTGCACTGCTGTTCAAGGGCTTCGAGAAGCTGTGGGAGTCGTTGCCGTGGGTGTCGCTGGTCCTCGCGGTGCTGGTGATCGCCGGGCTGGTTGCGGTCGTGCGGATCCTGCGGCAGACCGAGGATCTGCTGAGCCTGTTGATCGCCGTGATCGTCGGTGTCTTCGTCACGATCGGTCCGCTCGTATTCGTTCTCAGCTCGAGCTGACGTGACCACAGGGGGAACGGGAGAGACGTTCGCCGGGGCACGTGGATCGGGTCGGATCCTCGTCGGGCTGTCCACCGCCTCGGTGTATCCGGAGAACACCGAGGCGGCGTTCGAGTACGCCGCAGACCTCGGCTACGACGGCGTCGAACTGATGGTGTGGGCCGAATCGGTGAGTCAGGACGTCGCCGCGGTGACCCGGCTGGTCCGCAAGTACTCGGTTCCCGTGCTCGCGGTGCACGCCCCGTGCCTGCTGATCTCGCAGCGTGTCTGGGGAGCGGACCCGGTGGCCAAGCTGGAACGCTCCGTGCACGCGGCGGAGGACCTCGGTGCCCGCACCGTGGTCGTGCATCCGCCGTTCCGGTGGCAGCGCCGCTACGCCGACGGGTTCGCCGACCAGGTCGGGGAACTCGAAGAGGCCAGCGGACACGTCGTGGTCGCTGTCGAGAACATGTTCCCGATGCGGGCCGACAGGTTCTGGGGCGCGAAGGAGAGATCCGCGGAACGGCTGGAGCGCCGCGGCGGACCCGGGCCGGGCGTGTCGGCGTTCGCGCCGTCGTACGACCCGACCGACGTCGGGCACCAGCACTACACGCTCGATCTCTCGCACACGGCGACCGCCGGGATGGACGCCTTCGCGCTCGCCGAGCGGATGGGCGGCGGCCTGACGCACCTGCACCTCGCCGACGGGCGGGGCGCCTCGGCCGACGAGCACCTCATCCCCGGTCACGGCTCGCAACCGTGCGCGGAGATGTGCCGGTCGCTGGCCGAATCCCCCTTCTCCGGGCACGCGGTACTCGAGATCAACACGCAGACCGCACGCACGCGCGCCGAGAGGCGTTCGATGCTCGCGCAGTCACTCGCGTTCGCCCGCGAGCATCTCGCGCGTTAGCGAGTTCAGAGAGCCGCGACGGCCGCGGCGATCGTCGCGATACCCGAGACGACGAGGCCGGTCACGAGCACGCCGAAGCCGATCCACACCGAGCGGATCCACCCGTTCGGTCCGGCCGGGTCGGTGCCCAGCACGGACAGGAAGAACCCGGCGGGGACGAAGATCGCCGCGGAGAGCACCAGGACGGACCCGGCGATCGACCACGCGTCACCGACGCCCGCGGCCTGGGTGAGCAGCGCGACGACGAGGCCGAGTGTCACCAGTACCCCGGCGTGGGCGTGGCCGGCGCGGAACATGGTCTTCTGGAGCGCATTCGCGGGTTGCCCGCCGGACACGACGCGAAGCATGAAGGTTCCGCCGAACGCGATGCCGACGACGGTGAGCAGGGTGATGCCGGTGACGAGAGCGAGAACGGGGTCCATGGCGGTTACCTCCGGTGGGCGAAGTACTCTCGAATCATTGGATAGAGAAGATATCCAATGATTGGATAGTATTGGTATCCAGTGATCAGGGTCAAGAGTCGGCGACGGAGGCATGTGATGCGGGTGTCCGAGCTGGTACAGCGCTCCGGCGTCCCACTCGCCACCGTCAAGTACTACCTGCGTGAAGGCGTCCTGATGCCGGGCGTCACCACCAGCGCCACGCAGGCCGACTACGGCGACGAGCACCTGCACCGACTCGCTCTCATCAAGGCGCTCGCCGGGGCCGGACTCCCGATCCAGAAGATCCGGCTCATCACCGCCCTCGTCGAGCATCCGGGCGACGACCTGCACGACACGATCGGTCGCGCGATCGCGGCCCTCCCGCCGTACTCCGATGCACCGAGGTCGGCCGATCACCCCAGGGCCCGGCGTGCCCTCGAACACCTCGGCCAGGTCTACGACCCGTCCTATCCGGCCGTCGAGCAGCTCGAGCGCGCCCTCGAGGCCGTCGAGAGCGTCGGTATCCCGATGACCGACGAACGTCTCGACGCCTACGGCAGACACGTTCGCGGCATCGCCGAGATCGACTTCGCACTCATTCCGACGGAGTCGGCGCAGGCGGCGGTCGAGTACTCGGTGCTCGGAACTGCGATCTACGAGCCGGTGATCGCCGCCATGCGCCGACTCGCACACCAGGACATCTCGGCGAAGCACCGGGAAGAGAACTCGAAGAAGGACACCGCATGACCGAACTCAAGACCCTCCGTTCGACCCGGCCGTTCACCGAACTGACCACCCTGACTCCGCTCGGTGACGGTGCCTTCTCCGCGCACATCGACCCGATCTGGACGATCGGGCCCAAGGTGCACGGCGGATGCATGATGGCCGCCTGCGCGGCGGCCGCGCGCGACGTCGTGCGGGCCGAGGGCGGTGCGCGCGAGCTGCAGCCGGTGGCGGTCAGCGCCAACTACCTGTCCGCTCCGGATCCGGGCGACGTCCGCCTGACCACGACGATCCGCAAGCAGGGCAGGCAGGTGTGCCTCGTCGACGTCGAACTGTGGCAGGACGATCGGCTGGCCGTGTCCGCCGCCGTGACCCTGGGCAGGCCCGACGTGGCCGAGCCCCGGCACCGCGAGCCGCTCGCCCTCGACGCCCTGCCCGCGGAGCCCGCCGCGGACTCGTCGGTGATCACCGACGGTCACCCGATGGCGGAGATCGTCCACGTGGCCAAGGGATGCGACCTGCGGGTCGATCCGACCGCGGCCCGATTCCTGACCGGTGAACTGGGCGATCCCGTCAATCGCATGTGGGCACGGCCGATGGCGGAGGACGAGGCGGACACGGACACCGCGGCGTTGTTCGCGATCATGCTCGGCGACATCAGTGCACCCGTCACGATGAACCGAGGCATGTTCGGCTGGGCACCCACGGTCCAGCTGACGACCTACCTGCGGCGACTGCCGGAGCCCGGCTGGATGCGCGTGATGGCGAGCGCCCAGGTTCTCGGCGACACCTGGTTCGAGGAGGACCACCTCGTGCTCGACTCCTCCGGTCAGGTGATCGTGCAGAGTCGGCAGCTCGCCATGATCCCGAAGGGCTGACACCGGCTCCCGAAGGGCTGGCACCGTTCGCTCCGACGGTGCATGGCAGGCTCTCGGTCATGACGAGAATCGCAGTGATCGGTGGCGGCAGGATCGGCGAAGCGCTGATCGCCGGACTGGCGAAGGCAGGGCACGCGGCCAAGGACCTGGTCGTCGCCGAGCAGTACCCGCCGCGCGCGCAGGAGCTGGCCGGCCGGTACGGGATCCGGGCCACTACCGTCGCGGACGCCGCGGACGGTGCCCACGTCGTGGTGATCGCGGTCAAGCCCGCCGACGTCGACGCCGTCATGGTCGAGCTCGGCAAGGTCGACCTCGACGGTGATCTCGAACAACTGATCGTGAGCCTGGCCGCCGGGATCCCGACGGCCCGGTTCGAGAGCAAGCTCCCCGCCGGATTCCCGGTTGTGCGGGTCATGCCCAACACGCCGATGCTCGTCGGTGAGGGCGTCTCCGCGATCGCGGCCGGTCGGTACGCGACCGCCGAGCACCTCGACACGGTGCGCGGGATCCTCGGTGCCGTCGGCCAGGTCGTCACCGTCCCCGAAGCCCAGCTCGACGCCGTCACCGCGGTGTCGGGGTCGGGTCCGGCGTACGTGTTCCTGGTGGCCGAGGCCATGATCGAGTCCGGCGTCGGGCTCGGTCTGACGCGGGCCACCGCGACCGAGTTGGTCGTGCAGACGCTGGTCGGTTCGTCGGCGATGCTGGCGGAGTCGGGGAGCACGGCCAACGAGCTCCGAGCCGACGTGACCTCGCCGGGAGGGACGACGGCCGCCGCGATCCGTGAGCTCGAGCGCGGGGGGCTTCGCACCGCGTTCAACGAGGCACTCCTCGCTGCGAGGGACCGTTCCGCGGCCCTCGGCGCAGCTCCGGAATGAGATTCGATATCTCACACCCGTCGCAGTAATCCCACCTGTCCCGTTAAGCTCGACTGCAGCACGTGCGTGTCTGTTCCGCCGGAGGGGAAGCCGGCGGCGCGACACGTGCCGGAGGTATGCAATCGATGGTGTCTACAAACAAGCCGAAGGGTGCGGGTCCGGAAAGCCAGCCTGTCCTCGGCGGCACGCAGTTCCTCACGGTCGCCGAGGTGGCCGCGTTGATGCGTGTGTCGAAAATGACTGTCTACCGACTGGTCCACGGCGGCGAACTGCCTGCCGTCCGGGTCGGCCGGTCGTTCCGCGTGCACGCCAAGGCCGTGCACGACTATCTGGAAACGTCGTACTTCGACGCCGGCTGAGGTCGGTTTCCGACCACCCGACTGTTCCCGGTACGATGTTGTTTCGTCGTGCCAGCCAGCCGGGTGTCGTCAGGCGCTGGGCTAGCGGATACGAGGCCACAGCGCCAGGTTGGTGTGTGTCGGCAGGCGGTGACTCCGATGGTGTCGCCACCGGCTGTACAGGCCAGAACGGACGTACGTCACCGGCGTGCGCAGGAACGCTAGAGAAGAACGTGAGGAACTCCCGTGGGTTCAGTGATCAAGAAGCGCCGCAAGCGCATGTCGAAGAAGAAGCACCGCAAGCTGCTTCGTAGGACTCGCGTCCAGCGTCGGAAACTCGGCAAGTAAGTCGCCCGAGTATCCGGGACTGCTCGCCCGT
>NZ_JBHUFB010000020.1:337344-413566 GCF_042681175.1 Rhodococcus gannanensis | reverse complement strand
GGGGCCGCGCGCCCCGTCGAAGCCCGCCACCGTCACGGTGGCGGGCTTCGACGTTTCCGTGGGGCTCGTTGTCGGGGTGCCGGATCCGAACCGGTCGGAGGGCGGGCAATTCGGGCATTTCGTCAGTCGGTCGTCCGACCAGACCAAAGAGACCTTCTGGAAGCGCAAAACACCTGGTGTATGGGCAGTTGCAAGCTCGTTAAGTTTTTGAGGGGCGCCCCGAAAAGCGGCTACGCTCGTTGGTGACCGTTCGGTTACCGACGGATACCAATCGGTGACCAACCGGACATGTCTCATCGGGTGGGTGTCCACCGGAAGCCAATGGCAGCGCGAACGGTGTCGGACAGGCACAGGCAGGGGTGGTCGTGGCAGGTGATCGCGGGGTACAGCCCCCCTCGGTGGTGCTGGTGACGGGCGCCAGCCGATTCCTCGGTGGGTACCTGGTCGCGAAACTCGCCCAGGACCCCACGGTCGAGCGGGTGATCGCCGTCGACTCGCGGGCGCCGTCGAAGGACATGCTTCGTCGCATGGGCCGCGCCGAGTTCGTCCGCGCGGACATTCGCAATCCGCTCATCGGCAAGGTGCTCCGCGGCGCCAAGGTCGACACGGTCGTACACGCCGCGACCATGGTCAAGCCGCCGAAGTCGGGCAGCCGGACCGCGATGAAGGACATGAACGTCCTCGGCGCGATGCAGTTGTTCGCGGTCTGCCAGAAGTCCCCGGACGTCCGCAAGGTCGTGGTCCGCTCGACCGCCGCTGTGTACGGGTGCAGCCCGAAGGACCCGGCGAAGTTCAGCGAGGAGATGAGCGCGCGCAGGCCCCCACGCGGCGGATTCGCCCGGGACAGCATCGAGATCGAGGGCTACGCGCGCGGACTGGGCCGGCGGCGCCCCGAGATCGCGGTCTCCGTGCTTCGGATGGCTCCGCTGATCGGCCCGAACCGGCACGGCTCGGTGTCCCGGTACCTGCAGTCGCCTGTCGTCCCGACGATCCTGGGCCGCGACGCCCGAATGCAGCTGGTCCACGAGGAGGACGCCCTCGCCGCGCTGGAGCGGGCGACGGTCGCCGGGCCGGCGGGAACCTTCAACATCGCGGGCGACGGGGTGGTGATGCTCTCGCAGGCGATCCGGCGGGCGGGTGGCGTCCCGGTCCCTGTTCCGGTGCAGCTGATCAGTTCGCTCGGCCGGGTCGTGCCCGGTTCCGGGCTGCGGGGCTTCACCCGAGAACAGCTCGAGTACTACCACTTCGGCTGTGGGCTCGACACCACCCGGATGCGCACGGAACTGGGCTTCGAACCCCGGTGGACGACGGTGCAGGCGCTCGACGACATGGTTCGCGGTGCAGCCATCCGGCCCGTGGTGAGCAAGGAGTGGCTGAGGTCGGTGGAGTCCCGAATCCAGGACATGGCAGGCGTGGGGGAGGCCGTTCGATGAGTGAGGTCGCGAAAGTCATTCCGCTGCGCGGTGAGTCGGCCCGTGCCCCCCGCGGGGGAGGTCGGGGTGTCCGGCTCGAGCGGTCCGATCCGACACTGCTGTTCCCGCAGACGTCGGCACCGGCCGCGCAGCCCTCCGCGTCGGGTTCCGTTGCCGATCAGGTGCGTGACGCCGCGCGGAACCTGCTGGCCGACCAGGTCGTCGCGACAGCGGACTTCCTCCGCCGCCGCATCACCGGCGACTACCAGGTCGACGACTTCGGCTACGACCCGCACTTCGCCGAGAACGTGTGGTTGCCGCTCCTGCGCCCGGTGTTCGAATCCTGGTTCCGGGTCGAGGTCCGCGGTATCGAGAACGTGCCGAACGAGGGCGGCGCGCTCGTCGTCGCCAACCACGCGGGCGTCATCCCGATCGACGGCCTGATGACGTCGGTGGCGATGTTCGATCACCATCCCGCGCATCGTCCCCTGCGGATGCTCGCGGCGGACATGGCGTTCGAGATGCCGGTCGTCGGCACGGTGGCGCGGAAGGCCGGACACACCCTCGCCTGCAACCCCGACGCGGAGCGCCTGCTCCGGGGCGGGGAGGTGGCAGCGGTGTTCCCCGAGGGGTTCAAGGGCATCGGCAAGCCGTTCAGCGAGCGGTACAAGCTGCAGCGGTTCGGCCGGGGTGGCTTCGTGTCGGCGGCGCTGCGCGCGGGCGTGCCGATCGTGCCGTGCTCGATCGTCGGGTCCGAGGAGATCTACCCGAAGATCGGCGAGCTCAAGTCGCTGGCCCGGTTGCTCGGGCTTCCGTACTTCCCGGTGACGCCGCTGTTCCCGCACTTCGGGCCGCTCGGCATGATCCCGCTGCCGTCCAAGTGGTACATCGAGTTCGGCGAGCCGATCCGCACCGACACCTACGACGTCGCGGACGCCGAGGACCCGATGGTGATGTTCGAGCTCACCGACCACGTCCGCGAGACCATCCAGCAGACCCTGTACCGCCTGCTCGCGCAGCGCCGCAACGTCTTCATGGGCTGACGGGTCGCCACACCTGGGTGCGGCGCCGCCGGGCCCGCGGGCTCAGGACTTGCGACGGCCGACGACGGCGGCGATCGCGCCACCTGCGGCCCCCAGCGCCAGCGCGGTGGGGACGCCGATCTTCGCGGCCTTGCGGCCCGTCCGGAAGTCGCGGATCTCCCAGCCCCGGTTGCGTGCGACCTCCTTGAGGTCGGCGTCCGGATTGACGGCGACCGCCGTCCCGACGAGCGACAGCATCGGCACGTCGTTGTGGCTGTCGGAGTAGGCGGAGCAGCGCTTGAGGTTGAGACCCTCCCGAATCGCGAGGGTGCGCACCGCGTGCGCCTTGCCCGCGCCGTGCAGGATGTCGCCGACGAGCCGGCCCGTGAACCGGCCGTCCTCGGACTCGACGACGGTGCCGAGGGCGCCGGTCAGGCCGAGACGCTTCGCGATGACCTGGGCGAGTTCGACGGGCGTCGCCGTCACGAGCCACACCTGCTGGCCCGCGTCGAGGTGCATCTGGGCCAGCGCCCGGGTGCCCTGCCAGACCTTGTCGGCGATCAGCTCGTCGTAGATCTCCTCACCGAGGCGGGTGAACTCGGCGGTCTCGCGGCCGGCGATGAAGGCGAGGGCCTTCTCCTTGCCGGAGGCGACGTCCTCGCTGTTCTCCTTGCCGGTGACGCGGAACTTCAGCTGCTGCCACCCGAACTGGGCCATGTCGGAGACGGAGATGTAGTTCCGGGCGGCGAGGCCGCGGGCGAAGTGGATGATCGACGCGCCCTGGACCATGGTGTTGTCGACGTCGAAGAACGCGGCCGCGGTGAGATCGCGCGGGACGGTGAGGGCGTCTGTGCCGGTGTCTCCCGGCGGGACGGCGGACTCGGCCTCGTGCAGCGCGAGTGCGGCGTCGGCGCTCGCCTCGCCGGCGATGCTCGCGCGCACCTGCGCGTCGGTCGGTCCCAGCTTTCGTCCCCGGCGTCGTACCCGGTCCCAGCTGGTACCCGACCAGCTGGTGCCTCTACCGGCACCGGTCGGCCCTGTCAGCCCAGGCACTCGCACCTCCAGTGGTTGGCTGTCCGGTCAACCCTATCGTTCGGATCGCGGCGACACCGGCCGGACCGCGGGAGTCCGGCGCGGTGTGACATCTGTCTCGGGTGGCGGCTGTGGTACGGCCCGCGGCCGGTGGCAAGGTGGTCGTCATGACGACCTCTCCGCACACCATCACACTGCTGACTCGGGCGGGGTGCGGTTCGTGTGTGACGGCTCGCGAACAACTGCTTCCGCTGTGTGCGGAATTCGGGGTCCCACTGGAAACCGTCGACGTCGACGAGGCGGCGGCCGTCGATCCCGAACTGCGGGCGGAGTACGGCGACCGGTTGCCGGTCGTACTGCTCGACGGCCGCGAGCACAGCTACTGGGAGGTCGACGAGGTCCGGCTCCGGTCGGATTTGACAATCTGACGGCGGTTCGCTCGCCTCACGTCCTGGTCACTGTGCAGGTCGCGACGGTTTGAGCAACTTTGTGCATGGCTTCACAAGCGGTTACCGTGGTGGCACATCCCCCCGGATCAACGTGAACTCCGGCCATGTGCATGTGCCGGACGAGGAGCCACCGACGTGACAGAACAGCACCAGCCGCTCGGGTTGTCCGCCCGTGGCGTCGCCGGAGCTGACGTGTCGTCCGGTGACCCCACGAACTCCGCCCGGGAGGTTCGGGACCTTCCGCAGGCGACGGTGACGCGGCTCGCGACCTACCTGCGGGTACTCGGCGTGATGGCCGACGACGGCATCCACATCGTCTCCAGCGAGGAACTCGCGACGGCGTCCGGCGTCGGATCCGCGAAACTCCGCAAGGACCTCTCCTTCCTCGGACCCAACGGCGTCCGCGGCGTCGGCTACGACGTGACGCGGCTGCGGGCCCGCATCGAGGCCGGGCTCGGACTCGACCAGGGCCATCGCGTGGTCCTCGTCGGTGTCGGGAAGCTCGGCGAGGCACTGGCCCGTTACGGCGGCTTCGGCCGGCGCGGCTTCACGATGGTCGGGTTGTTCGACCGGAGCCCCGACCGCGTCGGCACCGACATCGACGGCCTGTCCGTGCGGGACGCGACGGACCTCGTGAGCGCCTGCCGCGAGCTCGACGCGACGATCGGTGTCGTCGCCACCCCCGACGACGTCGCGCAGCAGGTGTGCGACGACCTCGTCGGCGCCGGGGTCCGGTGCATCCTCAGTTTCGCCGCGATGCCGCTGGAGGTGCCCGACCACGTCGAGGTGCGGCGGGTCGACCTCGCGGCGGAGATGCAGGTGCTGTCCTTCCGAAGCGCACGCAAGACCGAGGCGGACGCCGCACCCGCGGCCGTCGGCATCGGAGGTGGGTCGCCTCGCGCGCCCCGCTCGACCTCGACAGCTCTGGGTTCGACAAAGAATGGATCGGTGATCGCGCCGTGAGTGTTCTCCTCGTAGGGATTTCGCATCGGAGTGCTCCTGTCTCCGTGCTCGAGCGAGTCGCGGTGGCCGACACGGACCGGCCCAAGCTGATCGACACGCTGCTGGAGTCCCCGCACATCTCGGAGTCGATGATCGTGTCGACGTGCAACCGGGTCGAGGTCTACGCCGTCGTCGACGCGTTCCACGGTGCCCTCGCCGCAGTCGGCGAGATGCTCTCCAACCACTCCGGTCTCGACTTCTCGGACCTCACCAAGCACACCTACGTCCGGTACAGCGAGGCAGCCGCCGAGCATCTGTTCGCGGTGGCCAGCGGGCTCGACTCGATGGTCGTGGGGGAGCAGCAGATCCTCGGCCAGATCCGGACCGCCTACGCGGTGTCGGACACGCAGCGTGCCGCCGGACGGGCGCTGCACGAGCTGGCCCAGCAGGCGTTGCGGGTCGGCAAGCGCGTGCACACCGAGACGGGCATCGACCGCGCCGGGTCGTCGGTCGTGTCGGTGGCGCTCGACCGCGCGTCGGCGGTGCTGGCGTCGCCCGACGCGGAGAACGGTCTCGCCGGACGGACCGCGGTCGTCGTGGGCGCGGGCTCGATGGGCGGGCTGTCCGTCGCTTACCTCACCCGAGCCGGTATCGGCCGGGTCATCGTCGCCAACCGGACCCGTGAGCGTGCCGAGCGTCTCGCGGACACCGTGCGCGCCGCGGGCGTCGACGCCGCAACCGTGGACCTGTCCGACCTGGCGTCCGCGCTGTCGGAGGCCGACGTGATGGTCGCCTGTACCGGCGCCGTCGGCGCTGTCGTCACCCTCGCCGACGCCCACCTGGCCCTCGCGGCACGCAATGCCGCGCAGCGCCCGCTGGTGATCTGCGACCTGGGCCTGCCCCGGGACGTCGAGCCCGCCGTCGCGGGACTGCCCGGCGTGACCCTGCTCGACATCGAGACGATGAAGTCGGACCCGGCGGCCGGTGCGGCCGCCGCGGACGCCGACGCGGCCCGCGAGATCGTCGCCGCCGAACTCGCGACCTACCTGACCGGTCAGCGGCTCGCCGAGGTGACGCCGACGGTGACCGCGCTGCGACAGCGCGCGGCCGAGGTCGTCGAGAGCGAGCTGCTGCGCCTCGACTCGCGGCTCCCGGGTCTCGACGACCCGCAGCGCGACGAAGTCGCACGCACCGTGCGCCGCGTCGTCGACAAGCTCCTGCACGCGCCGACGGTCCGGGTCAAGCAGCTCGCGACCACCCCCGGTGGCGACACCTACGCGGCGGCGCTGCGGGAACTGTTCGAACTCGCGCCCGGCAGCGCCGAGGCGGTCGCGACACCGATGGAGATGCGGGCCGTGGAGAAGACCGACGGATTCACCGCCGGAATGTCGGCGGAGGACGTCTGGACGAAGGGGATGCAGGAATGAACGCGGCAGCCCCATCGGTGACCGGCGCCGACACGACCCGCCGCACGCTGCGCATCGGCACCCGCGGCAGCCTCCTCGCGACCACCCAGTCGGGCACGGTCCGGGACGCTCTCATCGCCGCCGGGCAGCCCGCCGAACTGGTGATCATCACCACGAAGGGCGACGTCACCGCCGGACCGGTGCAGCGCATCGGGGTCGGCGTGTTTGTCGCGGAACTGCGCGAGGCACTGCTCGCCGGGGAGGTGGACGTCGCGGTGCACTCGTACAAGGACCTGCCGACGGCGCAGCCCGACGACCTGGTGATCGCCGCCGTGCCGCCGCGTGAGGATCCTCGCGACGCGCTCGTCGCCCGCGACGGGATGGTGCTCGGCGAGCTGCCCCCGGGCGCTCGGATCGGGACGTCGGCGCCGCGTCGTCGCGCCCAGCTGCGCGCACTCGGTCTCGGTCTGGACATCCAGCCGCTGCGAGGGAACATCGACACCCGGCTCGGCAAGGTCGCGTCCGGCGAACTGGACGGCATCGTCATCGCCCGTGCCGGACTGTCCCGGATCGGCCGCGCCGACGAGATCACCGAGACGCTGGAACCGGTGCAGATGCTGCCCGCGCCGTCGCAGGGCGCCCTCGCCGTCGAGTGCCGGTCGGACGATCCGGAGCTGATCGCGCTGCTCTCGGGCCTGGACGACGCAGGCACCCGCGCCGCGGTCGTCGCCGAGCGGGCGCTGCTCGCCGAACTCGAGGCCGGCTGCACGGCGCCGATCGGCGCGCTCGCCGAGGTCGTCGAGTCGCTGGACGACGACGGCAGGATCGTCGACGAGCTCTCGGTGCGCGGGTGCGCGGCTTCGGTCGACGGATCGGACTCGATCCGGGCATCGGCCGTCGGGGCGCCGGACCGCGCCGAGGAACTGGGCCGCGCCGTCGCGCGCGAGCTCCTCGAACTCGGTGCCCGGGAGTTGATGTCGGCGGCCGAGGCCGAGGACGGCGCCGACGCGAAGGACAAAGGGGGCGGTGATGACTGACCCGTGGCGGCCGCCCTGTGCGCGGTCGAAACGTCGCGCGTGTCCGCCGCCACTGCGCCGGCACGCGGTATCCCCGAACGAAGTACCCCTGAACACCTGTTTTTTGAACGCACTGGAGAACAACCGATGAGCCGAGTCCGAAAGAGCACCCCCGGACGGATCCTGTTCGTGGGATCGGGCCCTGGAGATCCGGCCCTGCTCACCGTCCGCGCCCGCGACGTGCTGGCCAACGCCACGCTGGCGTTCACCGATCCCGACGTCGACCGCGGCGTCACCGCGCTGGTCGGGACCGCGCTGCGGTCCGCCGTCGTCGACGAGGATCCGGAGAACCCGGTCTCGGAGGTGCGGCCCGCGCTCGGTGAGCCCGCGGAGGTCGCGAAGACACTGGTCGCCGAGGCGAAGGCCGGGCAGGACGTCGTGCGCCTGGTCTCCGGGGACCCGCTGACCACCGACTCCGTCATCGCCGAGGTCAACGCGGTGGCGCGTACCCAGGTCGTCTTCGAGATCCTGCCGGGCCTGCCGTCCGGTGCCGCGGTGCCGAGCTACGCGGGCATGGCGCTCGGTGCCACCCACACCGAGGTCGACGTCCGCGGCGAGGTGGACTGGGCGTCGGTCGCCGCCGCGCCGGGACCGCTCGTCCTGCACGCCGGTGCCGCGCATCTCGCGGAGACCGCGAGTGCCCTCGTCGAGCACGGGCTCGCCCCGCAGACGCCGGTCGCGATCACCGTCCGTGGCACGACGCGCCAGCAGCGCACCGTCGA
The DNA here is from genome assembly GCF_042681175.1 of Rhodococcus gannanensis. Lineage (NCBI taxonomy): Bacteria > Bacillati > Actinomycetota > Actinomycetes > Mycobacteriales > Nocardiaceae > Rhodococcus > Rhodococcus gannanensis. The sequence continues at coordinate 405,505 of NZ_JBHUFB010000020.1, read as the reverse complement.
GGCGACACTGGCCACGCTCAACGAGGCCGGGTCCGAGCTGGTGGGTTCGCTGATCGTCACCGTCGGCAAGGTCGTCACGCACCGCAGCAAGATGTCGTGGTGGGAGTCGCGTGCCCTGTACGGCTGGACCGTGCTGGTACCGCGCACCAAGGACCAGGCAGGCGAGATGAGCGACCGCCTCGTCACCCACGGCGCGATCCCGATCGAGGTCCCGACCATCGCGGTCGAGCCGCCGCGCAGTCCCGCGCAGATGGAGCGCGCCGTCAAGGGTCTCGTCGACGGTCGCTACCAGTGGGTGGTGTTCACCTCCACGAACGCGGTGCGCGCGGTGTGGGAGAAGTTCGAGGAGTTCGGGCTCGACGCCCGCGCCTTCTCGGGCGTGAAGATCGCATGCGTGGGCCAGGCCACCGCCGACAAGGTCCGCAGCTTCGGCATCAACCCGGAGCTGGTGCCGTCGGGTGAGCAGTCGTCGGAGGGCCTGCTCGCCGAGTTCGCCCCGTACGACGACGTTTTCGACCCGGTCAACCGAGTTCTGTTGCCGCGCGCGGACATTGCGACGGAGACCCTCGCCGAGGGGCTGCGTCAGCGCGGCTGGGAGATCGACGACGTGACGGCGTACCGGACGGTGCGGGCGGCGCCGCCGCCGGCCGAGACCCGCGAGATGATCAAGACCGGCGGCTTCGACGCGGTGTGCTTCACCTCCTCGTCGACGGTCCGGAACCTGGTCGGTATCGCCGGGAAGCCGCACGCGCGCACCATCGTCGCGTGCATCGGCCCGAAGACGGCGGAGACGGCCATCGAGTTCGGTCTGCGCGTGGACGTGCAGCCGGAGTCGGCTCAGGTCGGCCCCCTCGTCGAGGCACTCGCAGAGCACGCGGCCCGGCTGCGCGCCGAGGGCGCGCTGCCGCCGCCGCGCAAGAAGTCCCGCAGGCGATAGCGCTACGTGCCTGTGCGCGTTTCCGGTAGCTGGGGCTACCGGAAACGCGCACATGCCCGACGAAGGAGGGCCCCACGTTGTTCCCGGCCGTACGACCCCGGCGACTGCGCGGCACCCCGGCGCTTCGCCGGCTTGTCGCCGAAACCTCACTCGAACCGAGGCATCTGGTGCTGCCGATGTTCGTCGCGGACGGCATCGAAACGCCCAGGGAGATCTCGTCCATGCCGGGGGTGTACCAGCACACCCTGGATTCCCTGCGCGCCGCGGCGACCGAGGCCGTCGAGGCCGGGGTCGGCGGGCTGATGCTGTTCGGTGTGCCGCGGCCGGAGGACAAGGACCCGAACGGCTCCGGCGCCACCGACCCCGACGGCATCCTCAACCGCGGGCTGCGGGCGCTGCGCGACGAACTCGGCGATGCCACGGTCCTGATGGCGGACACCTGCCTCGACGAGTTCACCTCGCACGGTCACTGCGGAGTCCTCACCGAGGGCGGAATCGTCGACAACGACGCCACCCTGAGTCGGTACGTGGACATGGCTGTGGCACAGGCGGAATCGGGTGCGCACCTGCTCGGTCCCAGCGGAATGATGGACGGCCAGGTCGCCGCGATCCGCGAGGGACTCGACGATGCCGGGTACACCAACACCGGGCTGCTCGCCTACTCCGCGAAGTACGCCTCGGCGTTCTACGGACCCTTCCGGGAAGCGGTCGGATCCTCGTTGGAGGGCGACCGTCGCACGTACCAGCAGGACCCGGCCAACCGTCGCGAGTCGGTGCGGGAGGTCGAACTCGACCTCGACGAGGGCGCCGACATCGTGATGGTCAAGCCCGCGATGAGCTACCTCGACGTGCTGCGGGAGGTCGCGGACCTGTCGACGGTTCCGGTTGCCGCCTACCAGATCTCGGGTGAGTACTCGATGATCACGGCCGCCGCGCAGAACGGCTGGATCGACAGGGACGCGGCGATCCTCGAATCGCTCCTGAGCATCCGCCGCGCCGGCGCCGACATCGTCCTGACCTACTGGGCGGCGGAAGTGGCGGGCCGGCTGTGACGTCGCCACAGGATCCGGTACCCCCGCAGAACCCGTGGCCGCCTCAGGGCCCGGCGCCCCAGGGGCCGTGGGGTCCGCAGAATCAGCAGTGGCCGAGTTCCCCGCCGCCGGGTCAGCAGCCGAGCGAGCCGCAGGCGGTGCCGGTCGACGTGGTCACGGCGTTCCAGTTGCTGTGCGGCGTCGCCGTTCTCGGCATCGTCAACATGATCGCGACGCTGGTCGCGGTGTACGCCGACCGCGCGACGTTCGTGGACCAGTTGCTCGCCGACATCGCCGTTCAGGATCCGTCGCTGGAGGTCGGGCGCGACACCGTGGAGACCGTGGTGATCGCCGGGCTCGGCGTGACGGCGTTGCTCGGTCTCGGCGTGACGGCTCTGTACCTGCTGTTCGTGTTCAAGATGCGGGCCGGACGGAACTGGGCGCGGATGCTCGTGACGATGATCGGTGCGCTCATGGTGGTCTTCGCGCTCCCGAGCCTGTTCGGTCTCGTCGGCGGCGGTGGCGCGGCGATCGTCTCCGGGGCCGCAGGCATCCTGCAGGCCGTGCTCTCGGTCGGGGCGATCGTGCTGCTGCACCGTGCCGAGTCGAACCGGTACTTCCTCCCTGCCTTCAAGGTTCCCGGTGAGTGAGCAGCCGGCGGTCCGGCCGCGTCTCGTCGACGTCGCGTACTGGCTGTGGCTCGTCGCGGCGGGGCTACTGGTGCTGTTCGGACTGCTTGCGCTGACCGCGTCGGGTGACACCCTGCGGACCAGCTTCGTCGAGGCCGGCGCGGAGCCGGACGTCGCCGATTCGTTGGTGACGCTGCTGCGGGGAACCGGAGTGCTCGGGATCGCCGTCGGACTCGGCACCGGCGCTCTCGCGGGACCGGTCCGGGCCGGGCATGCCGGGTTCCGGCGCGCCGAGGTCGCGCTGTCCGGCGTGTACGCCGTGATCCAGGTGCTGTCGGTGGCGGTCGGGGTGGGTCAGCCGCAGATGCTGTTGTGCGCACTGCTGATGGTGGTCGCGGGGGTGCTGGTGTACCGGCCGTCGGTGCGGGACTGGTTCGTCCGTGACTGAGGTGCGCGCGTGACCGATCGGGGGGAGCCGGGGGAGGTCGCGTTCGCGGAGCCGGGCGCCAAGTGGAACGCGGTCGCGCTCGGCCCGGCGCTCTGCGTCGTCGTGCTGGTCGCCGACATCTTCGTCGGCGCCGGGGTGCACCTGCTGGGGTTGGCGCTCTTCGCCGCGGTTCTCGCCGGGTTCGTGGCACTGCAGGTGCTCGCGGCGCGCAGGCACGCGAGCGTCGAGGTGACGGCGACGCGGCTGCGGTGTGGGTCGGAGTCGCTGGAACTCGCCGACGTCGCGGAGGTGCTGCCACCCGCGGACCCGATGGACGAGGATCTGCAGCCGTGGGAGACGGCACGGGTGCTGGGTGAGCTGTCCGGTGTGCCTCGGCGCCGGACCCCGATCGGTCTGCGACTGGTCGACGGGGGCACGGTGCGGGCATGGGCCCGCGACGGCGACCGCCTGCGGTCGGTGCTGGAGAGCGCGGTCGGCCGCGCCGGGCGCTCGGACGACGAGGGGAGCGATCGGTGACGGGTCGGCGTCGTGACGTGCTGATGGCGGGGGTGGCCGTCGTTGCCGTCGTCCTCGCGGCCTGGTGCTGGAACCAGGGGACGACGAGTACCGACTTCGCGCCGATCGTCGAGGGGGCCCCGGACTTCACCGGGACGCACTGGTCGGGGCCGTGGATCGGCGGGGCGTGCGCGGCGGTGGCGGTGGCGGGCCTGGCCGTGCTGGACATCTGGCGGCGCCGGCTCTGACGCTCGCCGGGAGGAGTGTCCTCCCGCACAGACAGATCATACCCACCGGGGGTATTCTTTGATCATGAACGGATACACGCCCGAGAAGGACGCCCTCCTCAAGCGGCTCCGCCGGATCGAGGGCCAGGTCGCCGGCATCTCGCGCATGGTCGAGGACGACCGGTACTGCATCGACATCCTCACCCAGGTCTCGGCGGTGACGAGCGCGCTGCAGTCGGTCTCCCTGAAACTGCTCGACGAGCACCTCTCGCACTGCGTCGTGGAGGCGGCCAGGCAGGGTGGCCCCGAAGCGGACGCGAAGGTGAAGGAGGCGTCCGCCGCCATCGCCCGCCTCGTCAAGTCGTAGCCGCCCACGACGCGCGGGAAAGGGTGCCGTCCGATCGAGGTGGTCGGACGGCACCCTGTCAGTGCATCCCTAGGGATCAGGCGGGCTGTGCGGCCTGGACGATCGCGGCCGCGGTACGGCGGCCCATCCGGATCGCGCCGTCGACGTGCTGGTAGCCGGCGCCGGCGATGTCCGAGCACGAGAAGTGGATCGGTCCGACCGGGGTGCGCTGGTCGCGGCCGTAGCGGTGCAGGCCACCGAGGTCGAAGCTGGACGCGTACGCGCCGCGGGTCCACTCCTCGGAGCCCCAGTCCGACTCGTAGTAGACGACGGGGTTCGTCGCAGCCGGGCCGAGGAAGCGGGCGATCGACTCGAGGATGCGGCTCTTGCGCTCCTCCTCGGACAGCTCGAACATCGCGTCGGCCTTCTCGTCCGTCACGAACGCGACCAGGGTGCCGCGGGTGTCCCCGTGGTTGGTGTTGTCGTACACCTCCTGCACGAGCGACGCGGCGCTGAAGCCGGTGCCGGACAGGCCCTCCTCACGCCAGAACGGGGTCTCGTACACGGCGTGCACCTTGATGACCAGGCCGAGGGACTGGTGCATGTGCATCTGGTGCTGGCGGCGCGGCAGCGGCGGATCGAACGACATGCGGCTGTACAGGTTCGGCGGGACCGCGAGCACGACGCGCTTCGCCTGGACCTCGATGCCGCCGTCGGCCTCGACCGTCACGCCGTCCTCGTTCCAGCGCACCATGCGCACCGGGGCGTTCAGGTGCACGTCGTCGCCGAGCTGCTCCGCGAGGCGAAGGGAGACCTGCTGCATGCCGCCGACGACGCGGCGGTCGAGGATGAAGTCCTCGTCCACGAGGTTGCTGAACGAGCCGGCCGACGCCGCCATCATCACGGCCTGCAGCGCCGAGAAGGCGTGCGCGGGCTTGGTCAGCATTCCGCCCGCGACGAACAGACCGATGTTGTTCCGGGCCTCCTCGTCGTCGGACTGGTCGGCGAGCCACCGCGCGAACGACACGGTGTCGAGCTCACGGGCGCGGGGGTGGGCCCACGGCTCCTCGGCGCCGATGGCGGCGGCAAGCTCGTCGAGGATCGCGACGAGCCGGTCCATCTCGGCCTGCGTCGCCTCGGACACCGGGAAGCTGTCACCGGAGTAGACGGTCCGCTCACCGCTCGGTGCGATGTACACCGAGTCGCCCTCGCGGTAGCGCGGGTAGGTCTCGAGGCCGAGGGTCTCCAGCGTCTCGTACAGCGCGGTCTGGTCGGGGGAGACCCACTGACCACCGATCTCGAGCATGGCTCCGTCGATGTGGCCGGTCCAGGTGCGGCCGCCGACGCGGTCGCGGGCCTCGAGGACGGCGACGGTCAGTCCGGCCTTCTTCATCTCGGTTGCGGCGGTGAGGCCGGACGGTCCGGCGCCGACGACGACGACGTCACGAGTGATTGTGGGCAAGGGAACTCCTCGATCGGAAACGGATGGCGACATCTCGAAGTGGTCGTTTGTCAATTCTCGGCGCGCCGCCCCAGCGGGACGGCGCGCCGATTCGTCGATTCTGTGGCCGGTCGACGGGCCGGAACGGCGTGTCAGGAGAGGTCTCGGCCTGCAGACACGAGGTCGTCGCCGAGTGCGGGCGTCGACCGGTTGAGCACCTCACCGCGGAAGAACTCGGGATCCCGGGCCTTCATCACGAACATCAGCACGACACCGAGGATGAGCAGGCCGAATCCCATGTAGAAGACGAGGCCGATGCCGCCGATCGCGGTTCCGCTGCCGTTCTCGGGGTTCATGCTCTCGCCGACCGAAATGACGAACACCACCAGCAGCATGATTCCGCCCAGCAGGGGGAACAGGAGCTTGAACACGAAGTTGCGGACACTGCTGAACAGCTCGTGTCGGAAGTACCAGACGCACGCGAACGCGGTGATGCCGTAGTACCAGCAGATCATGATGCCGAGTGCGGCGATCGTGTCGAGCAGGGTGTGCTCGGACAGGATCGTGACGATCGTGTAGAACGCGCCGGTCAGCACGCCTGCGACGACGGTCGCGTAGGTGGGCACCAGGAAGCGCGGGTTGATCTTCGCCAGGCGCCGGGGGAACGCGCGGTACGCACCCATGGCGAGCATGGTGCGCGCCGCCGGGAGGAACGTGGTCTGCAGGCTCGCCGCGGAGGACGCGAGGATCGCGAGGAACAGGAGCATGCCGCCCCAGTGGCCCAGGACCGGCTCGGCGAGGGAGCCGAAGACGTTCTCCGAGTTCTCCGGGTTGCCCAGTCCGAGTCCGGACTCGCCGACGCCCGCGTACATCATCGCCGCGACCGCGACCAGGAGGTAGGTGACGAGGATCGACAGTACGCTGAGCAGGCCGGCGCGGCCGGGGGTGCGCTCGGGGTCCTTGCACTCCTCGCCCAGGGTCAGGCAGGTGTCCCAGCCCCAGAACGCGAAGATCGAGCCGGTGAGGCCGACCGCGAAGGCGGCGATCGTCAGGCCGGTGAACGGGTTGAACCAGTCCAGGTCGAACGACAGGTTCGCGGGGGCGTCACCCGAGGCGACATGCGTGAACGCGACGACGACGAAGGCCAACAGGACCGCCATCTGGAAACCGACGAGGACGTACTGCACCCGCTCGCTGGTGGTGATGCCGCGGCCCGAGATCCAGGTGGCTATCGCCAGGAACACCAGGGTGGTCGCGATGTTCACCACCTTGTTCGATGCCAGGTCCGCGATGTCCGGTGCGTCGAACAACCTCGCTATGAACAGATAGAAGAACTGCACGGCGATCGCCGCGAGATTCGACAGCACGATGATCGTCGCCACGACCATGCCCCAGCCGCACATCCACCCGACGTACGGACCGAACGCCTTCGTCGACCACGTGAACGAGGCGCCGCAGTCCGGCGTGTCGCGATTGAGCTCCCGATAGGCGTACGCCGTGAGGAACATCGGGACGAACCCGGCGATGAGGATGGCGGGCATCTTCAGGCCCACCGCCGCGACGATCAGGCCGATGCTCGCGGTGAGTGTGTAACCGGGTGCGACGCACGAGATTCCGAGAACCGCTCCACTGAGCGTTCCGATCTTGTTGGTGGCCAAGCCCTTGTCGAGTTGTCCACCGGATACGACCGGTGTCGGTGATTCAGCTGCCATGGGGGTGCTCCAGATTGGGGCCCTTCGCGGGTGCGAGTGAGCGAGACGGATCTAGGTGTCGAGGTGGTCGGCCGACTTCGGGACGACGACCATGGGAACGGGCAGGACGCGCAGCATCTTCGATGCCGTCGACCCGAGGAACAGTCGGTGTTGCTGTGCGAGCCGGCTCGAGCCGACGAGGACGATGTCGCCCTCGTGCCACGTCAGGGTGCCGACGGCCGATTCGACGGAGTCGCCCTCTGCGAGTTCGGATGTCACGCGGATGCTGCCGTCGTCGATCAGTTCTCGTGACCGGTCCAGCACCGTCCGGGTGTGGGCCACGGCGGCGTCGTGGGCGGCGCGATGGTCGTCGGCGCTGCCCGGGTGCCGGTCCACGGCGACCAGGGACACCAGTCGGAGCGGCGTGTCCATGCGTTCACACGCGCGAGTTGCGGTGCGCAGCAGCACGTCCGCGCCCTCGCGGTCGCCGATCGCGCAGGTGACCTCGCGGACCTGCGCGACATCGTGCGTGCGGGTTCCGCGTGGCGCGAGCGCGATCGGCACGTGCGACGAGTGCAGCAGGCTGCTCGCGACGGTGCCGATGCCGTGCCGTCCGATCACGCCGTCACCGGCCGCGCCGACGACGATGGCCTGCGCGCCGAGCCGCTGCGCCTCGGCGATCAGACCCTGGGCGAACGAGTCGTCGAAGCACACGTGCACCTCGACGTCGACGTCACCGGGGACCGCGACGCGAGCCTCGGCGAGCCAGCGGTTCGCCTGCTGCACCAGCACGCTGTCGTAGCCGGGGTCGGTCGGCACCCGGGTGGGCACCGGCCGGTCCGGCGGGACGACCATGCAGATGTCGAGTCCGGCTTTCAGGCTGCGCGCGAGGCGCACACCGAGGGCCAGTCCGTCCGCACCGCTGGGAGTGGCGAGATAGCCGACCACCAGGCGCATGACAACTCCGTTCGGGTAGTGGGGGATTCAGGCGTGCGGGCTGCTCAGGACGACAGCGCGATGTACTTGGTCACGAGGTACTCCTCGATGCCCTCGACACCGCCCTCGCTCCCGAGGCCCGACTGCTTGACCCCGCCGAACGGTGCGGCCGGATCGGAGATCACCCCACGGTTGACGCCGACCATCCCGGAGTCGAGCGCCGACGACACCCGCATCGCGCGGTCCAGGTCGCGGGTGTAGAAGTACGCGGCCAGGCCGTACTCGGTGGCGTTCGCGGCCGCGATCGCCTCGTCCTCGGTGTCGAAGCCGCGGATCACCGCGACCGGTCCGAAGATCTCCTCGCGGACGATTCGGGCGTCCGCGGGAACCTCGTCGAGCACGGTGGGCTGGTAGAACCAGCCGGGTCCGTCGACGACGCTGCCGCCGGTCCGCACGCGGGCACCCGCCGCGATCGCCTCGTCGACGAGGGACGCGACCGAGTTGCGCTGCTTCTCGTTCACCAGCGGGCCGAGCTGCGAGTCGTCGAGGTGGCCGGGGCCGACCTTGGTCGCCGCGATCCGCGCGGTGAGCGCCGCAGTGAACTCCTCACGCACGTCGTTGTGCACGAGGAAACGGTTCGCCGCGGTGCACGCTTCGCCGCCGTTGCGCATCTTCGCCGCCATGGCGCCCTCGACGGCACTGTCGATGTCAGCGTCCTCGAAGACGATGAACGGGGCGTTGCCGCCGAGCTCCATGGACGTGCGGAGAACCTGGTCGGCGGACTGCTCGATGAGCAGCTTGCCGACCCGGGTGGAACCCGTGAAGGTCACCTTCCGCAGTCGCGGGTCCGCCAGCAGCGGCGCGGTGACGGCGGCCGCGTTGGCGGTCGGGAGCACCGAGAGCACACCCGCGGGCAGCCCGGCCTCGGCGAAGATCTCGGCCAGCAGCAGCATCGTCAGCGGGGTGTCCTCCGCGGGCTTGACGATGATCGTGCAGCCCGCGGCGAGCGCGGGACCGATCTTCCGGGTGCCCATCGCCAGCGGGAAGTTCCACGGGGTGACGGCCAGGCACGGGCCGACCGGCTCCTTGGTCACGAGGATCCGGCCGTTGCCGGAGGGCGCCTGCGTGAACCGGCCCTGGATCCGCACCGCCTCCTCGCTGAACCAGCGCAGGAACTCGCTGCCGTAGACGACCTCGCCGCGGGCCTCGGGCAGCGTCTTGCCCATCTCGAGCGTCATGAGCAGCGCGAGGTCCTCGGTACGCGCCACGACCAGTTCCCACGCCCGACGCAGCATGACGGACCGCTCCCGTGGAGACGTGGCCGCCCACTCCGCCTGGACGCGGCAGGCCGCGTCCAGGGCCGCGAGTGCATCCTTGCCGGTCGCATCGGCGACCTCGGCGATGCGCTCACCGGTCGCCGGGTTCAACACCTCGAAGGTGCCGCCGTCGACGGAATCGGCTGCGGCGCCGTCGATCCAGAGCCGGGTCGGGACGGAGGCGAGGAGGCTGTCGATGCTGTTCATGATCGGTCCTGTTCGGAAGAGGCGGACGTGGGGTCAGACTGCTGCGCGGATCGCGTTCTCGATGACGGTGAGCGCGTCGTCGAGCAGTTCGTCACCGATGACCAGCGGCGGCAGCAGTCGGATGACGTTGCCGTAGGTGCCGCAGGTCAGCAGGATGACGCCCTGCTCGAGGGCGCGGGCCGCGATGTCCTTGGTGAGTGCGGCATCGGGCTCGCCGGTGCCGGGCTCGACCAGCTCGACGGCGAGCATGGCGCCGCGACCGCGGACCTCTCCGATCGCCGGAACCTCCTCGGCGAGCGCCAGCAGGCGCGTCGTGGCGACCTCACCGATGTGGCGGGCGCGGCCGGGCAGGTCGTACTCGCGCATGCTGTCGATCGCGGCGAGTGCGGCGGCGCAGGCGACCGGGTTGCCGCCGTAGGTGCCGCCGAGGCCACCGGGGTGCACCTTGTCGAGCAGGTCGGCACGGCCCGTGATCGCGGACAGCGGCATGCCGCCCGCGATGCCCTTGGCCATGGTGATGATGTCCGGGACGATGCCCTCGGCGTCGCAGGCGAACCAGTCGCCGGTACGGGCGAAGCCGGACTGCACCTCGTCGGCGATGAACACCACGCCGTTCTCGCGTGCCCACTCGACGAGCGTCGGGAGGAAGCCCTCGGCCGGGACGATGAAGCCGCCCTCGCCCTGGATCGGCTCGATGATGATCGCGGCGAGCGACTCGGCGCCGATCTGCTTCTCGATCTGGGTGATCGCCCGGCGCGCGGCCTGCTCACCGGTCAGGCCCGGCTGGTCGCGGAACGGGTAGGACATCGGCATCCGGTAGACCTCGGGAGCGAACGGGCCGAAGTTGGTCTTGTAGGGCATCGACTTGGCAGTGAGCGCCATCGTCAGGTTGGTACGGCCGTGATAGGCGTGGTCGAAGGCGACGACCGCGTCCCTGCCGGTCGCCAGGCGCGCGACCTTGATCGCGTTCTCGACGGCCTCGGCGCCCGAGTTGAACAGCACCGTGCGCTTCTCGTGATCACCGGGGGTCAGCGCGGCGAGTTCCTCGGCGACCTGGATGTAGCTCTCGTACGGCGTGACCATGAAGCAGGTGTGGGTGAACCGGGAGGCCTGTGCGGCGACGGCGGCGGCGACCTTCGGGTCGGACGCGCCGACGTTGGTGACGGCGATGCCGGAGCCCATGTCGATCAGGGAGTTGCCGTCGACGTCGACGATCACGCCGCCATCCGCGTCGGCCGCGTAGACCGGGACGCTGGATCCGACGCCTGCCGCGACGGCGGCGCGGCGCCGCTCGGTGAGCTCGGCGGACTTGGGGCCGGGCAGGGGGGTGACGAGGGCGCGCTTCTGGGGCAGGCGGTACTCGATGGTGCTCATTCGGGTCTTTCCTTCGGAATCTATTGTGCGAAAAGGTGAATCGGTGAGTACGGCGTCAGTCGTGAGAGCTCATCACGTGCTTGAGGCGGGTGTAGTCCTCGACGCCGTAGGCGGACAGGTCCTTGCCGTAGCCGGACTGCTTGAAGCCACCGTGCGGCATCTCGGCGACCAGCGGGATGTGGCAGTTGATCCACACCGCGCCGGAGTCGAGCGCGACGGACATGCGCTGGACGGTGCCGTGGTCCCGGGTCCACACGCTCGCGGCCAGGCCGTAGTCGACGCCGTTCGCCATCTCGATCGCCTGCTCCTCGTCGGAGAACGACTGAACGGTGATCACCGGCCCGAACGTCTCCTCCTGCACGATCGCGTCGTCCTGCGCGACGTCGGTGACGATCGTGGGGGCGAAGAAGAAGCCGGTGTCGCCGATCCGGTTGCCGCCGGTGCGCACCTTCGCGTGGCTCGGCAGCGAGGCGATCTTCTCGACCACCCGCCCGAAGTGCGCGGCGTTGTTGAGGGGGCCGTAGAACGCATCCGGGTCGTCGGGGAGTCCGGGGGCCAGGGCCTCGGCCTTCGCGACGAGCGCGTCGACGAACGCGTCGTGGACGGACTCGTGCACCAGCACGCGCGTCGCGGCGGTGCAGTCCTGGCCGCCGTTGAAGATGCCGGCTTCGGCGATGCCGCCCGCCGCCTTGTCGATGTCGGCGTCGGCGAACACGACGGCGGGTGCCTTGCCGCCGAGCTCGAGGTGGGCGCGCTTGACCTGCTTGGCGGCGGACACCGCGACCGCGATGCCGGCGCGGACCGAGCCGGTGATCGATACCAGGCCGAGGGCCGGGTGCTCGACGAGGGAGGCGCCGGTGGCGGCGTTGCCGAGGATCACGTTGAGGACGCCGTCGGGCAGGATGCCCTGCGACAGGCGGGCGAGCACGAGCGTGCTCTCCGGGGTGGTGTCACTCGGCTTGAGGACCACGGTGTTGCCTGCGGCGAGCGCGGGACCGATCTTCCAGATCGCCATCATGAACGGGTAGTTCCACGGGGTGACCTGCCCGACCACGCCGATCGGCTCACGCCGCACGTAGGAAGTGAAGCCCTCCATGTACTCGCCGGCGGACTTGCCCTCGAGCAGGCGGGCGGCACCGGCGAAGAAGCGGAGCTGGTCGGCGCCGACCTTGACCTCTTCGGCGGCGACGACGGCCTTGGGCTGGCCGGTGTTGCGGCACTGCGCCTCGACGATCTCGTCGGTGTGCGCCTCGATCGCGTCGGCGAGGGCCAGGAGGGCGGTCTGGCGCCGGCCGGGGGTGGTCCGGCCCCAGGTGCGGAAGGCCCGCTGGGCCGCGGCGACGGCGGCGTCGACGTCGGCGTCGGTGGAGACCGGCGTCCGGGCGACGACGGTCTCGTCCACCGGGTTCACGAGGTCGATGGTTTCGCTCGACGACGACTCCACGAATGCGCCGTCGATGTAGTTCTTCAGCAGGTCGATCGTCATCGTGGTCGGTCCTCTCGAACGGTTGGGCGGCGCCGTGGTGGACGTGACGGCCCGCCGTGACGGGATCCGGACGGCGGCGCCGCACGAACCTCCTCGTGGTGGTCCTCTAAATGTGCGGTGCTTCACAACTCCGGACATCTGCCAGAATGTCGAGTGAGGTCAGGTCGGATTCGCCAATTCGTCGTGGTGGGTCCGTGGAACGAGCACCCGCGGGTGACTGGAGGCGTGATGGCCCTTCCCGTCAGGTGGTTGCTGTCGCAACCCGAGCTCGCCCTGAAACTGCTGGCGGGCACGACCGGGCTCGACGCCGACGTGACCTTCGTGGTCACCACCGAGTTGAGCGACCCGGCCCGCTGGCTCTCGGGTGGCGAGTTGCTGCTCACCACGGGGATCTCGTTGCCCTCGTCCGCGGTGGACCGCCGCGCCTACCTGCAGAAGATCGCCGAGTGCGGGGTCGCGGCGGTGGGGTTCGGTGTGGGTCTGTCCCACCCGTCGGTCCCCGAGGACCTCGTCGCGGCGGCCGACGAGTTCGGCCTCCCGCTGATCGAGGTGCCCCTGCCGACGCCGTTCGTGGCGGTGGCGAAGAAGGTCACCGAACGTCTCGCGGAACTGCGGTACGAGTCGATGCTGCGGGCGTCGCGAGCACAGCCCCGGATGACCCGTTCCGCAATCCAGGGCGGCGTGTACGCGACCATTCGCGAGCTGTCGGTGGCCTGTTCGGCGACCGTGCTGCTGATGGATCCGTCCATGCGGGTCATCGAGGCGTACCCGGAGGGCGTCGACGACGCCGTCGTCGCCGAGGTCGCGGATCTGGCCGCGAGTGGATCGGGATCGGTCGCGAGCAGTGTCGCGCGGAGCAGCAGCGGCGCGACGGTCGCGGTGCAGGTCATCACCGGCGGAAACGTCGTGCACGGCTACCTGGCCGCGATCAGCGACAGCTCGCTCGGGCACGTGGAACAGATCCTGCTCGGTCACGCGAACTCGTTGCTGGCCTTGGACTTCGAGAAGCCGCACCGGCTGCGTGCCGCGCAGAACCGGCTCAACAGCGAGGCGATCGGACTGCTGCTGTCCACCGAGATCGACCTCGCGCCCGCGCGGACGCAGGTGCGGCAGGCCGCCGACAGCGACGGCCGGGTGCGGGCGATGACGGTGCTGTGCGACTCCGAGTCCGCCGCCGAACGGGTCGCAGTGATCGTCGACGCGATCATGGCCGCCGAGGCCCGCCAGACGTTCGTCCGGCGCGACGGCACCAGGGTGACCGCACTGCTCCGCGGGCGGGACGAGCCCGACGTCGCGCAGCGGCTCCTGCAGGACCTCGGTTCCCGGCAGGCGAAGTCGGTACGGATCGGACTGAGCACCGCGCAGTCCGTCGACGACGTGACCGACGCGGTGCAGCAGTCGGTGCTCACCGCGTCGGCCGCGGCCTACGGTGGGCGCCCGGTCGAGTTCGAATCCGTCACCGGCAGTGCGCTGTTGACGTTCCCGGAGTCGCGGCGCGTCCTCGACGCGCTGGCCCGGACCATGATCACGCCGCTCGTCGAACACGACCGCGTGCACGGCACCGACCTGGAGCTGTCGCTACGCGCCTACCTCGAGGCGAACGGCCACTGGGAATCGGCCGCCGCGACGATCGGCATCCACCGCCACACGCTCCGCAGCCGCATCGCGCGGATCGAGGACCTGCTCGGCTGCGACCTCGACGTGGCGCGGGTGCGTGCGGAGCTGCTGCTGGCGATCATCGCCCGGCAGGCGTGACCGCCGTCCGGACTGCGAGCGCGAGCTCCGCGCTGACCACGCACCCGCGGACCCCGTCCGCCCGGCCCTCGCTGCGGAGTTCGCCGATCATCGTGGTCAGCCGTGCGGAGCCGGTCGGGTTCGATTCGCGCCACCGGTCGACGGCTTCCGCGACCGGTTCCTCGGCGCCGAGATCGGACAGCAGCACCTCGACGAGTGCATGCCAGCGCTCCTGGAGTTCGTCGGCGACGACGTCCGCGGCCATCGTGTCCCAGTACCCGGCCTTACCGTCGGGCGACATCGCGGTGCACAGCCAGTCCAGGCCGAGCCCGGAGCCGAGCTCGCGATACGCCTGCGCGGCACGGGTCACGTGATGGCCGGTGCGTTCCGCCGCGTCCGCCAGCGCGGGCGCCTGTGCCAGCACCCGGAGGGTGGCGAGGTCGGATTCGAGCCGCCCGGACAGCCGGGGCAGTGCGGCGCCGAGACCCGCGACTGCGTCCGCGAGCCGCGCGCCGTCCACTGCCGGTCCGTGCCCGCCGCGGCGTGCCCGCAGCAGCCACGACGTGGCCCGCTCGATCAGCTCCTGGACGCCGGACAGCAGGTCGAGTCGGGTCTGCCTGCCGATGTCCGGGATGGCGAGGACGTCGTTCCAGAGGCGGTCGACGTCGAACGCGGACCGGACCACCGCGTACGCGGTGACGATCTCGGCCGTGGTCGCGCCTGCCCGCTCCTCGAGCCTGTGGATGAACCCTGGCCCGACCCGGTCGATCAGCTGGTTCGCGACCACCACCGCGACGATCTCGCGCGCCACACGGTGCCCGCGCAGGTCCGGCCCGACGACCTCCCGGATCCGTGCC
The DNA here is from genome assembly GCF_042681175.1 of Rhodococcus gannanensis. NCBI lineage: Bacteria > Bacillati > Actinomycetota > Actinomycetes > Mycobacteriales > Nocardiaceae > Rhodococcus > Rhodococcus gannanensis. Next base: position 390,350 of record NZ_JBHUFB010000020.1, on the reverse strand, counting down.
GGGAAGTACTCGTCGAGCAGCCCGTCGAACGCCGGATCGTCCAGATCGGCGGAGTCGAGAAGCTCGCTGCGGACGAGGTTCTTGGAGCGGGCGAGCAGGACCGCGATCTCGGGGCGGACGAGGCCGACGCCCGCGCGCCGGCGCGCGGCCAGCTCGGTGCGGGACGGGAGGACGTCCGCGGCCCGATCGATGCTGGTGGCGTCCTCGAGGTTCTCGATGAGGCGCTCGTGGCGGCTGAGCAGGAACGAGGCGTTCGCCTCGGCGAGGCTGATCGCCAGTGTCTGCCGGTCACAATCGTCCAGGACCGAGCGAGCGATGTCGTCGGACACGTCGGCGAGCAGCGCGTCGCGCGCCGCGGCGGTGAGCGCACCCTTGTGCACCGCGGTGTCGAGCGCGATCTTGAGGTTCACCTCGCGGTCGGAGGTGGCGACCCCGGCTGCGTTGTCGATGAAGTCGGCGTTGACGCGTCCGCCCGCGAGTGCGTACTCGACCCGTGCGCGTTGCGTCAGGCCGAGGTTGCCGCCCTCGCCGATCGACCGGCAGCGCAGCGTGTCGGCGTCGACCCGGACCACGTCGCTCGCCGGATCGGCAGCGTCGGAGTGCGACTCCACGGACGCCTTGACGTACGTCCCGATTCCGCCGTTCCACAGCAGGTCCACCTCGGCGCGCAGCAGGGCACGGATCACCTCGTGCGGCGCCAGTTCGGTGGCGTCGACGCCGAGACGGCGCCGGACCTGCGGGGACAGCGGGATCGACTTCGCCGTCCGCGGCCACACGCCGCCGCCGGGGGAGATGACGGTGCGGTCGTAGTCGTCCCAGCTGCTGCGCTCGAGGCCGGCGAGGCGTTCGCGCTCGAGGTACGAGTGCTCGGTGTCCGGGTCGGGGTCGAGGAAGACGTGCCGGTGGTCGAACGCGCCGACGAGACGGATCTGCCGGGACAGCAGCATGCCGTTGCCGAACACGTCGCCCGACATGTCACCGACGCCCACGACGGTGAAGGCGTCGGTGTCGACGTCGATGCCTGCCTCCGCGAGGTGACGGCGCACCGAGCACCAGGCGCCGCGGGCGGTGATGCCCATCTTCTTGTGGTCGTAGCCCGTCGCGCCACCGGAGGCGAATGCGTCACCGAGCCAGAAGCCGCGACCGAGGGCGATGCCGTTGGCGAGGTCCGAGAACCGGGCGGTGCCCTTGTCCGCGGCGACCACCAGGTAGGGGTCCGGTCCGTCGTGGACGACGGTCTCGGGCGGGTGCACGGTGACGCCGTCGACGACGTTGTCGGTCACGTCGAGGAGTGCCCCGACGAAGGCCGAGTACGCGGCCTCGACTTCGGCCGCGGTCGGGTCCGCCGTGCCGCGCACCACGAACGCGCCCTTCGCGCCGATCGGCACGATCAGCGAGTTCTTCACGACCTGCGTGCGCATCAGTCCGAGGACCTCGGTCCGGAAGTCGTCGCGGCGGTCGGACCAGCGCAGGCCGCCGCGCGAGATCGGCCCGCCCCGCACGTGGCTGCCTTCCACGCCGGGGGCGTGGACGAAGATCTCCCGGTACGGGACGACCGACGCGGGCAGGGACACTCGGGAGGGGTCGAGTTTCAGTGCGATCGGGGCGCCCGCCTGCACGTGCGGCCGGAACCAGTTGGTGCGCAGCGTCGCCGACACGACCGACCAGAGTCCACGCAGCAGCCGGTCCTCGTCGAGGGTCGTCGTCGCCGCGACCGCGGACGTCAGCGTGTCCTCCGCGGCCGCGACGTCGGCGTCCCGGTCGCCGGGCACCGGTGCGAAGCGGGCCCGGAACAGTGCCACGAGCGCCCGCGTGTAGGCCGGTCGCGCGGCGAGCAGGTCGACGACCGACGTGGTGGACAGCTCGAGTCCGGACTGCCGGGCGTAGCGGGCGAGTGCGCGGACGAGCACGGCCTCGCGCCACGGCAGGCCGGCGGTCGCGACGAGCCGGAGGTAGCCGTCCACCTCGACGGCACCGGTCGTCGCGGCGACGAAGGCGTCCGACACCAGTGCCTCGGTCACCGCGTCCCACTCGGCCGCTCCGGTGCGGAAGGTGAACCGGTGGACGGACTCGCGGTCGGAGGAGACGAGGTCGTGGGTGGCCACGCACAGGTCGAGGTGGGCGAAGGTCTCCACCAGGTCGGCGAGGAGGGGCGCGTCACCGTGCGGCCAGACGACCTCGGCCTGCAGCGTGTTCCCGGCTCCGGACGTCGTGGAGAACCTCAAGGACGGCTGGTCGACGACGGTGCCGGCAGAGAGGGGACCGTCGGCGGCGACCGACGTCAGGGTGCGACTCATGTGACTCCTCGAGGCGAATGTGCTTGGCGCAAGTCTTCTCGGGGGGAGATGTGTGCCACATCCGCCACAACGGAGTGTGTCGCAGGTGGGGGGACTCCCTTTCGTCGAACTGTCGGGGTTTCCCGAGGTCGCGGACTGTACGAATCGGTGCACGATCGGCGGCGGCGGTCTCGCGTCCGGCGAGGTGGCGTTGTCAGTTACTTGCAGTCACACCTGTAACTTGAACAGTGTTCAAGTGTGGCTGTGGAGTGGAACGACGCGACGATGACGACCCGGGTGCTGGTGATCGGAGCCGGGTTCGCCGGACTCGGGATGGCCGCCGGGCTGCAGGCCGCGGGAATCGACGACTTCCTCGTCCTGGAGCGGGCGGCGGATCTCGGCGGCGTCTGGCGCGACAACACCTACCCCGGCGCCGCGTGCGACGTCCCGTCGGTGCTCTACTCCTACTCCTTCGCGCGGGGTGACGGCTGGAGTGCGGCACGGGCCCGGCAGCCGGAGATCCTGGACCACCTGCGCGCGCTTGCACGCAGCTTCGCCGATCACATCGAGTACGGCGCCGAGGTGGTCCGCGGCGACTGGGACGAGGACGCCGCCCGGTGGCGGGTGACGACCGCGGACGGCCGCACGTTCGAGGCCCGGATCCTGGTCGCCGCGACCGGCGCGCTGAACCTGCCCAAGAGGCCCCGGATCCCCGGCGCCGACACCTTCGCCGGGCCGGCGCTGCACACCGCGGACTGGGACGATTCCGTCGACCTCGACGGCAGACGGGTCGCGGTGGTCGGGACCGGAGCTTCCGCTGCACAGCTCGTCCCCGCGATCGCGGCCCGCGCACGGACACTCGACGTCTACCAGCGGAGCCCGGCGTGGGTACTGCCCCCGATGGGATCCGCGGCACCGCGCCTGCCCCGCCTGGCCCGACTCGCCTGGTACTGGCGCGCGGAGGCCACGGCACCGGCGTACGCGGGATCGACCGTGGCGTCCGCGCTCCTGCGCAGGCGGGCGATGCGGCACCTGCAGGCACAGGTCTCCGATCCCGGCCTGCGGCAGGTGCTCACACCCGATCACCGCATCGGGTGCAAACGGATCGTTCGCTCGGACGACTACCTTCCGGCGATGGCGCGGGAGACCACGACGGTGGTGACGGACCCGATCGACCGGATCGAGCCCGGCGGCATCGTCACCTCGGACGGGATCGCCCGGCCCGCCGATGTCCTGGTGTACGCGACCGGCTTCCGGGTGGCCGGATCGCTGGCCGCGCTGCCGTTGACCGGCCGGGGCGGGACGACGTTGCAGGAGCGGTGGATGCGCGACGGCGTCCGCACCCATCTCGGGATCACCGTCTCCGGGATGCCGAATCTGTTCCTGCTGTCGGGTCCGAACACCGGTCTCGGCCACAATTCGATCGTGTTCATGATCGAGTCGCAGATCCGGTACGTCCTCGACGCGATCCGGGAACTGGACCGGGTGGGTGCCGCGGCGCTCGACGTGCGGGAGGACGTGCAGGCCGCGTCGGACGCTGAGGTGCAGGGGCGGCTCCGGCGCTCGGTGTGGAGTGACGGTGGTTGCAGCAGTTGGTATCTCGACCGCGGTGGCCGCAATCACGCGCTGTGGCCGGGATTCTCGTGGCGGTACCGGCTGAGAACGCGTCGCGTGCGACTGCGGGAACACCACCTCGTCGGGGCGGGGTGACCCCCGGGTCCCGTGGCCCGCGCCGGGTACTCGGACGGGACGAGACCCCTCAGCTCACCGCCGTCTCCACCACGACAACCCCGATCATCCAGGTCGCGACGATCACCACGGCGGCGGCGATCGGCCAGAGGAACATCCACCCACCGCGTCGGTGGGAGCGTGCGATCCCGGCCCCGGCGGTCACCAGGGCCACCACGATCCCGGTCCAGGCGAACACCGTTGCGGTGTAGACCGCGCCGAGTCTGCAGTCGTCGCGGCAGTTGACGGTCGCCATCTGGAACAGCGCCGCCAGGACGAACGCGTAGAAGGCCAGCACCAACACGGCGACGGACAGCACCGCCGTTGCGGCGGCATCGGCCCGACGTCGGTTCCGCAACGGGTTCGGGCTGCGTGGTGGTGGGACGGGAGGCCGGGACGTCATGGGGACTCTCCTTCCAGGGCAGGGACTCGTCACAGGGTCAGATGCCGCGGCGCGGTGCGAAGTTCCCAGCCGGCGTCGATTCCTCACGGGTATCCGGCCCACCATCCGTTAGGGTTGGCCAGAATTTGCGAGACGAAACGAGTGGCGCCTACGTGACGGGGGTTCGGACTGTGAGGGCATTCGGAGTCGGCGCGGTACTCGGCGCGGTGATGGTGGTCGGCACGGCGCAGGCTGCGGGCGCTCAGCCCGCGCCGGTCGTCCCGGGACCGGCACTCTCGGTGACCACCGTCCTGGACGGGCTGTCCAAGCCGTGGGACGTGGTGCAGGCGCCCGACGGCGCGGTGCTCACCGGCGAACGCTCGGGCAGGTTCGTGGTGTCGCGGCCCGACGGCTCCACCGGAGAGGTCACGGCCGACCTGTCGGATCTGTTCGTGGCAGGCGAGACCGGGCTGATGGGCATCGCGTTGTCCCGCGACTTCGCGGCCAACCGCACCCTCTACACCTGCCAGGGACACCAGAATCCCGGCCCGGCCGGCCCGGCCGGATCGCTCGACACCGGATCGCTCGGGACGGGTTCCGGTGGCGGTGCCGGACGCGACGTTCGAGTGGTGTCCTGGACCGTGGACGAGAACTGGACGCAGCTCACCCGCGGAGCCGACGTGCTCACAGGACTGCCGGTGGGCCCGACCGGCAGGCACGGCGGCTGCCGCGTACTCGCGCATCCCGACGGCACCCTGTACATCGGTGCGGGCGACTCGGCGTCGCCGACCGTCCCTCAGGATCCGGCGTCGCTCGGCGGCAAGGTCCTGCACGTCAACACCGACGGGACACCTGCCGCCGGCAACCCGGATCCCGGCAGTCCGGTGTTCACACTCGGTCACCGCAACGTCCAGGGGTTGGCGCTGCAGCCGGGCACCGGACGCCTTTACGGCATCGAGCAGGGCACCCGCGCAGACGACGAAGTGAATCTCCTGACCGCGGGCGGCAACTACGGCTACCGGCCCGACCGCAATCCGCTCGTCTACGACGAGTCCGTGCCGATGACCGATCCGGACCGGGTTCCGGGAGCAATTGCGGCTGTGTGGAGTTCGGGTGCACCGACCATTGCCACACCCGGTGGCACCTTCCTCGACGGCGCGAGCTGGGGGGAGTGGGCCGGAACGCTCGTCGTCACCAGCCAGCAGGCGAAGAAGCTGGTGCTGCTGCGGCTCGCCGCCGACGGCCGGTCGGTCACCGAGCAGTCGGTGGCACTGGAGGGGCAGTTCGGCAGGCTGCGGTCGGCGACCCTCGCGTCGGACGGCGCGCTGTTGCTCACCACGGACAACGGGTCGGGCGACAAGGTCCTGCGCGTCACGCTCGCGTCCTGACCCGACGAGTGATGGGAGTGGCGCCATGTGCTCACCCGACGTGATGGCGCAGGTGCAGGCGACGATCGAGCGGGACTCACGTCGCTCGGGGATACGTCGCCGCGACCTGTTCGGCGCGGCCGGACTCGCGGCGCTGGGCGCGCTCGCGGCGCCGCGGGTCGCGGCTGCGGCACCGGTGTCGATCTCGGGCACGGTCGTGGACCTCACACACACCCTGACGCCCGATTTCCCGGTGTGGCCTGGCAATCCGCAGTTCGCGATGCGCCCGGTCGCGCGGATCGGCGGGATCGGCTCCGTGGACGCCGGCTCGGTGGGCTCCGGCTCCGTCGACACCGGATCGCTGGGCTCAGCCGACCCCGCGAGCGGATTCGCCGTCAACGAACTCACCTACTGGGAGCACACCGGAACACACCTCGATGCCCCGGCGCACAAGATCGTGGGCGGGGCGACGGCGGAGGTGCTGCCGGTGGCCGACTTCGTCGCCCCCGTCGTGGTCGTCGACATCGCGGCCAAGGCGGGCGCCGATGCCGACGCCGTCCTCACCGTCGCCGACCTGCAGGACTGGGAGAGTGCGCACGGCCGCATCCCCGCCCGCGCGCTCGTCGCCATGTACTCGGGTTGGGAGGCGCGGCTCGCCGTCCCCGGTGCCTTCGCGAACCTCGACGCACTGGGCGTGCCGCACGCCCCGGGCTTCGATCCCGACGCGGTGGACTTCCTCGTCGCCGAGCGCGACATCGTCGGGATCGGCGTCGACACCCTCAGCCTCGACCACGCGAGCAGCCGTGACCACGGCGCCCACGTCGCCTGCCTCGGTGCGGGCCGCTACGGCATCGAGGCGCTTGCGAACCTCGACACGATCCCACCGGTCGGCGCGACCGTGGTCGTCGGTGCGCCGAAACACGTTGCGGCGACCGGTGGTCCGTGCCGAGTGCTGGCCCTACTCTGATTCGTCACCTCGGTTCCGAGGGGATTTCGGGAGCGCCGTCAGGGAGCGGGGACGCGGTAGCGCGGTCCCAGGGCCAGGTACAGGGTGTACCCGATGACGGCAACCGTGTACAGGGCCGTCGGCGCGACCAACGGCAGGATGTCGACGGAATCTCCCGATGCCCCGCCGACGACCGCGAGCATCACCGCCATGAGGAGGATCGTCGCCGAACCCAGCCACATCAGGTCCGTCGCCATCCGGTTGTCGAACTCCCCGCGTCGCTCCGGCGCCGTCCAGTACGCGTGCTGCTCGCGACTCGGCATGTTGATCGCGCTCGCGGGCACTCGGGACAGCACAGGCTTCGCGAACCCGAACATCAGCGCGAGCCCCAGCGTGATGCCGCCGAGTGTCAGCAGCAGCGACCACTTGCCGTCCCACCGGGTGACGGTTCCGGACGCGTCGACGTGGCCGGGCAGCTGGTCGGGACCGGACACGGCCGGCCACAGCCACACCACGGCGAACACGGTGCACGCGATCGCGAATGCGGACCGGGCCGCATCCCATTTCGCCGGGTTCATCGAAGGGGGTCGAGCATCGCGGCGCCACGCACCGCCTCGGGCACGCCGAATCCCTCGACGAGGGTGAGCGTGTGCGGTCGGAGCGACCGGCACCGCTCGTTGACGCCGCGGGTGACGGCCTTCGCCCGCTCCACCGAGATGTGCCGGTGCTCGATGAACCACGCCTTGTCGTCCTCGATGATCGACAGCGCGTAGAGGTCGCACAGGTCGCCGAGGAGTTCGGCGGTCGCCTCGTCCTCGCACGAGTCGATACCCGCGACGAACGCCTCCAGCACCACTCGGTCGATGTGCGCCTCGGCGGCGCGCAGCACGTGGTCCTGCACGAAGTTGAAGGCGTCGAAGGGATCGTCCTCCCGCTTGCTCGCGCCCTGCAGGCGCCGCGCCGCCGTCGAGAGCAGGTACTCCTCGCGGTCGGCGAACATCGTCAGCTGGGTGCCGCGGTTGAACAGGCTGCCGTCCTCCTCGTTGTCCTGCCGGGTGTCGAGGATGGTCTGGATGATCTGCTGGGCGGCGGTGCGCTTCTTCACGATGTCCGAGACTGTGGTGGCGGCGAAGCGCATCCACTCGACGGGACTCATCCCCTGCACCTCGTCGGCGTACGCGGTGAGCAGTTCCTTCGCCACGAGCTGGGTGAGCACGTGGTTGTCGCCCTCGAAGGTGGTGAACACGTCGCTGTCCGCCTTCAGTGCCACGAGGCGGTTCTCCGTGAGGTAGCCGGCGCCGCCGCACGCCTCGCGGGCTTCCTGGATGGCGCGCGTCGCGTGCCAGGTATTGGCCGCCTTCAGGCCGGCCGCGCGGGCCTCCAGTTCGCGCTGTTCCTGCGGATCGACCTCGTCGGCGGTCTGGATCTCGTGCAGTCGCGTGACGAGCTCGTTCTGCGCGAAGTGCAGCGCGTACGAGCGGGCGATCAACGGCAGCAGCCGGCGCTGATGGACGAGGTAGTCCATGATCAGCACTTCCTGTTCCGACTCGGGACGGTCGAACTGCCTGCGCTGCAACGCGTATCGGGTTGCGATGTCCAGTGCCACTCGCGCCGCTGCGCCCGCCGCGCCGCCCACTGTCACCCGGCCGCGGACGAGGGTGCCCACCATCGTGAAGAATCGTCGGTTCGAGCTCTCGATCGGCGAGGAGTAGGTGCCGTCGGGCGCGACGTCGGCGTAGCGGTTGAGCAGACTCTCGCGGGGAACCCGCACCTGATCGAACATGATGCGCCCGTTGTCGACACCGGGCAGCCCGCCCTTGTACCCGCAGTCCGACGTGGTGACGCCGGGCAGGTCGGCGCCGTCGTCGTCGCGGATCGGGACCAGGAAGCAGTGCACGCCTTTGGACTCCGGTTCCTCACCGGGGCCCGCGGTGATCAACTGCGCGAACACCGCCGCCATTCGTGCGTGCTGCGCGGCGCCGCCGATGTAGTCCTTGCGTGACGACGGGGTGGGGGAGTGGACGACGAACTCCCCGGCGTCGGCGTCGTAGGTCGCGGTCGTCTCCAGCGACTGCACGTCGCTGCCGTGTCCGGTCTCCGTCATCGCGAAGCATCCGAGCAGATCGAGGTCGATGGTGGGCCGGACATACCGCTCGTGATGTGCTGCGGTGCCCAGGTTTTCGATCGCTCCGCCGAACAGCCCCCACTGCACGCCCGCCTTGACCATGAGCGACAGATCCGACATCGCGAGCATCTCGATCCCCGTGACCGCTGCGCCGACGTTTCCGGTGCCGCCGTGCGCCACGGCGAAACCGTCGGCGGCGTAACCCGACTCGGCGAGCAGTCGCATCTGGGACAGTGTGGTGTCCCGTGCAGCGGCGAGGTCCGGGGTGAAATGCGGCGCGAACTCGGGCCGGGAGAGGTCGAGCCGCACCTTCTCCCGCACGTCGTGCCAGCGTCCGCCGAGGGTGGTCCGGAGGTGGTCTGCCGTGGTAGCCATGTTTCCAACCTACTGAACCGGCGCGGTCAGCGTGGGATGCAGCGACACCTCCTGCGCCTTGACCACGAAGAACACCCGCCTGCCCGGTGCGAGATCGAGCTCCGCGACCGCGGCGGGTGTGACATCCGCCGCGAGTCCGGTGCTGCCGTCCGGGTTCTCCTCGGCGCGGACCCGGACGGCCGCCCCGTGCAGCTCCAGCTCACCGATGGTGACGGCGAAGCAGTTGCGGGGGCTGCCGTGCGGCGGTTCGGTGTGCACGGCGACTGCGGCGGGCCGGAACAAGGCAACCGCGGGTGAGCCGACCGGCGTCGCCTCCGACGCGTCGACACCGGAAACGACCTCACCCCAGGATGTTTCGATCGAGTCCTCCGTAGTCCTGCTGCCCGAGAGGATGTTCACACCCGCGATCCGCGCGGCGAACGCGCTGCGCGGGGTCGCGAGGACGTCGCGGACCGTGCCGGACTCGACGACGTGACCGCTCTCGACGACGGCGACCCGGTCGGCGAGGGCGAGGGCGTCGAGCAGGTCGTGCGTGACGATCACCGCCGTGCGGCCCTCGTCCCGCAGGATGCGGCGCAACAGCCTGCGCAGCGCCGGTGCCACGGCGACGTCGAGTGCCGCCATCGGTTCGTCGAGCAGCAGCAGACGGGGCTGCGCGGCCAACGCGCGGGCGATGGCGATGCGCTGCGCCTGCCCACCCGACAGCTGCGACGGCCGCCTGCTCGCGAGCTCCTCGGCATCCACCTCACGCAACCAGTGCTCCGCAACGGACCTGGCCTCGGCGCGGGACAGGCCGCGACTGCGTGGCGCGAACGCGACGTTGGCCGCGGCCGTCATGTGCGGGAACAACAGCGGCTGTTGCGACAGCAACGCCACACCGCGGTCGTGCGGCGGTACGAAGGTGCCGGATGCGGTGTCGGTGAGCGTCCGGTCGCCCAGCGTCACCAGGCCCTCGTCCGGGTGGAGCAATCCGGCGACGAGGCCGAGCAGCGTCGACTTCCCGGCGCCGTTCGGGCCGAGGACCGCAAGCACCTCCCCGTCGCCGAGTTCGACGTCGAACGCGGCACCCCGGTGCGCGAGCCGCGCGCGGACCCGCAGCGCGCTCACAGCACCGCCGCCCGGCCACGGTGGGTCAGCAGCACGACCACGGCCGCGACGACGATCAGCAGCAGCGACAGCGCCACCGCCGCCTGCGGGTCGGTCTCCCTCTGCAGATAGATCTCCAGCGGCAGGGTACGGGTGACGCCCTGCAGAGACCCGGCGAAGGTGATCGTCGCGCCGAACTCGCCGAGCGCGCGGGCGAAGGCGAGGACGGCGCCGGACGCCAGGCCGGGCAGCACCAGCGGCAACGTCACCCGGCGCAGCACCGTCGTCGGGCGCGCGCCGAGCGTCGCCGCGACCTCCTCGTAGCGGCGGCCGGCCACCCGTAGCGCGCCCTCCAGGCTGACGACGAGGAACGGCAGCGAGACGAACGTCTGCGCGAGCACCACCGCGGTGGTGGAGAACGCGATCCGGATTCCGAACGCGTCGAGATGCTCGCCGAGCAGCCCGTTCCGGCCGAACGTGTAGAGCAGGGCTATGCCGCCGACCACCGGCGGCATCACCAGCGGCAGCAGTACCAGCGATCGCAGCGTCGACCGTCCGCGAAACCTGCCCCGCGCCAACACGAGTGCCATCGGGATGCCGACGACGATGCAGGCGAGGGTGCTCGCAGTCGCGGTCTTCAGGCTGAGCAACAGCGCGATGCGAGCGGACTCGGAGGTGACGAGGGAGACGAAGTTGTCCCAGTCGATCTCGAGGAGAACCGCGACCAGGGGAACGATCAGGAACGCGGCGCCGACCGCCGCGGGCAGGTACGTCCAGCCGGGCAGGCCGATGCGCACCTGACCGTCCGGTTCGGCGGTGGCGCGGGTCATGGCGTGACCGGATGCGGTCGGGCGGGCGGCGTCACGACGAGCCCTCGGGCGTCTCGACGATGACGGTGGTGGCCTTGACCATCGCCACGGCCACCGAGCCGGGTTCGAGCCCGAGCTCGCGGACCGAGGCGCTGCTCATCAGCGACACCACGGTGAAGGGTCCGCACTGCATCTGCACCTCGGCCATCACCTTGTCTGTGGTGACCTTCGTGACCAGGCCGACGAGGCGGTTCCGGGCCGAGGTGCCCGACCCGAGCGGGTTCGGCGGCGGGGACGCGTGCTCGACCGCGAACTCCGCGAGGACCTTCCCGTCGACGACCATGCGGCCCGAAGCGTCCTTCGACGCGGGCAGTGCTCCGCTGTCGATCCAGCGGCGCACGGTGTCGTCGCTGACGCCCAGCAGACCGGCGGCGTCCTTGATGCGCAGCGACGGCATGGCGCTCCTCTACATGTTGCGGTGGGCCGATTTGACCCGGTCCACGGACAGTTCAGGGAGATTCTGCCGCATTTGCGGAACCAGTGTCCGGAGGGGAGACACCGGGGTCACTCGACGCCGAGCATGACCTCGGTCGACTTGACGAGCACAGTTGCCGCGACGCCCGGCGCAAGCCCGAGTTCCTCGACTGCCTCCTTGGTGATGGACGCCGTGACGACCTGCTCGCCGCCGTCGAGCCTCACCTTCACGGTGGCCATCACGGCGCCGACGGTCACCTCGGTGACCCTGCCGGTGAGCTGATTGCGGGTGGACAGGCGCATCGGAACCTCCTGGATCGGGGTGGTTGCGCCGACCATAGCCGGAATCACGCGTTCCACTCGGGATGACCGCACAACAAAGAGGCATACTCGGAGAGATTTGATTCATTCGCACGCAATTGCGAAGTAATTGATCGATTGCGTCCGCGTGTGAGAATCAACCCGAACTCGACGTGTGTGTTTGTCGATTGGTGTCACCGGAGCCCGGCCACCCGCACGTCCGCGACAACTCAGGAGAAGATCGATGAAGAGGCTGTTCGGCACGACCCTGCTCGCTCTGACCGCGACAACCGTCCTCGTGGCCGGGTGCTCGTCGAACTCGGAATCGGAGACGACGACTTCGACCACCGGATCGGCGTCCGCCGAGCAGGTGACCGGCGACCTCACGGTCTTCGCCGCGGCCTCGCTGAAGGCCACGTTCACGGCGCTGGGCGAACAGTTCGAGGCCGATCATCCGGGCACGAACGTCGAGTTCAACTTCGCCGGCTCGTCGGACCTGGTCGCGCAGCTGACCCAGGGCGCGCCCGCCGACGTCTTCGCCTCGGCCGACACCGCCAACATGACGAAGGCCGTCGACGCCGGTCTCGTCGCCGGTGCCCCGGTGAACTTCGCGACCAACACCCTCACCATCGTCACGCCGCCCGGAAACCCGAAGAACATCACCTCGTTCGCCGATCTGGCGGCGCCCGGCAACCAGGTGGTCGTGTGCGCGCCGCAGGTGCCGTGCGGCGCGGCGACGAAGAAGATCGAGGACGCCAGCGGGGTCGACATCGCACCGGTGAGCGAGGAATCCTCCGTCACCGACGTGCTCGGGAAGGTCACCACGGGTCAGGCCGACGCCGGCCTCGTCTACGTGACCGACGCCGCGAATGCCGGCGACGCCGTCGTGACCGTCGACTTCCCCGAGTCGGCGACCGTCGTGAACACCTACCCGATCGCCACGCTGACGGACGCTCAGAACCCCGCCGCGGCACAGGCGTTCGTCGAGTTGGTCACGGGCCCCGAGGGTCGGAAGGTGCTCGCAGACGCCGGTTTCCAGGCGCCCTGACGCAGTCGAGCTCCGCTGCGGCGGTGCCGGTCAGCACGTGCTCGTCGCCTGTGGACCGCCTCAGCCAGTGAAGGCGAGGCGTTGTCGGTTGTGGGCGGGGATGGGTTGTCGGTCCGGGTCCACCCATCTCGGCGGAATGAACCACGGGTGGCCGTCGTCGGTGCTGATGACGACCTGCCAGTCGTTCTTGTGGATCAGGGTGTGGTGGTGACGGCACAGCAGCACTAGGTTGTTCAGTGCAGTCGGGCCGCCGTTCGACCAGTGGTGGATATGGTGGCCATCGGTCCAGGCCGTGGGTCGGCCGCAGTTCGGAAACGCGCAGCCGCAGTCGCGGGCCTCGAGGGCTTTGCGAATTCGTTTCGGGATGACGCGGGTGGTGTGGCCGACATCGAGGGGATTGCCGTCCTCGTCCATCACGATCGGGGTGATCGACGCATCGCAGGACACCGTCCCGGCCGTGGCGACGGTGATCGGTCCGAGCCACGGCATCCACGACGGCCCACGCCGGAGAAACGACGATTGCACTGACTGCTGTGTGACGGGATTCTGGCTGGTGGCGTTGGTGTTTCGCGTTGCGTTCTCGAGGTCCCGCAGGTCAACGAAGACCGTCATGTGGGGTCGCTCGCCGCCTTCCCGAGGGGCTGCACCGGAATCCAGGTAGAACCTGACGATGTCGGCGACCGCGTCGGCGCGGCGTTGTGCCGGACTGCGGGGATCGGGTTCGAGTTCCCCGGTGGCGTTGTTCCGACCGGGTGTCGGCTTGGACAGCGACGACACCGCCGTCATGAACTGCTCGCCCGTGATCTTGTCGAAGGTGCCCTTCAGTCGGACTCGCCCGCCGGGCATCTGGGTGACGTGAAATTCGTTGAGGGCGGGGTTCTCGTCGTCGGGCGCGGGGCCGTCCTGGTCGCGTTCGAGCATCGTCCTGAGCGCTGCTGCACGCCGGGTGGTCTCCCCGGCGTGTTCGTGTTCGGCGGCGGCGACAAGGTAGTCGGTGCACTGCCGGGTGCACTCCTCGACGAGTTCGGGTTCGGTGCCGCGGAGCAGGTCGGGGATCTGGTCGAGCAGGTTGGTGATGGCCCGGACCTGGTCGACGTCGGTGGTCCCGGATGTCATCGCGTCGGCGACGTCGGGGCGGTGCCGGACGCTGTGGGCGGCGGCCACGAGCTTCCTCGCGTGCCCGGGAGTGAGACGGCAGGCGCCGGAGAGCCAGTCTGCGGTGGACGCTCCACCGACCTTCTTGTTCAGGCAGCGTTCGTGAACCTCGTGTGCGAGTCGGACGCGGAGCGCGTCGAGTTGCCGCATCCGCTCCGACAGTTCCGGCAGGAGGTTCAGGACCGCGTCGTCGGACAGGCGCCATGCCTCGACCCCGGCGGGGTCGGTGACGATGGCGTCGAGTTCCATGACTCGACACTACTCGAACACCAGTTCGAGCGCAATGGTCGATTCTATCTGTTCTGTTGCTGCGCAACATTATTCGAGTTCTCGACTGTCGAACTTCGCCGTGTTGTGGAATCTGGGTATGGAATTTAGACTCAGCTGGTGACCACGCTTTCGGACACGGTGACCCTGCTCGGCGAGCGCTGGGCGCTGCTCGTCGTGCGCGAGGTGTCCCTCGGACTGCGACGCTTCGACGAACTCCGGGACGCCACCGGCGCGCCGCGCACCGTGCTGTCCGAACGCCTGCACCGACTCGTCGCGGCGGGGGTGCTCGGCACCCGTGAGTACCGCATGCCCGGCAGTCGGGCGCGGCTCGAGTACGTGCTCACCGACGCCGGCCTCGACCTGCTCCCCGTGCTCGCAGCCCTGACCGAATGGGGGGAGCGGCATCTCGACTCGGGTGCCGCTGCCGACGTCGCGTACCGGCACGGCGGGTGCGGAGGTCGCGTTACGGCGCGGCTGGTGTGCGAATGCGGAGCGGAAGTCGTTCCGGGTCAACGACTTCTCGCTCAGATCGATCGATGAGCACCTCACCCGACAGCAAGAAGGAACTGCACATGACACTCGAGGTCACCTCCGATGCCGGGTTCGCGGCCGACGTCCTCGGATCCGATCTGCCGGTTCTCGTCGACTTCACCGCCGAACGGTGCGGGCCGTGCCGCATGGTTGCCCCGGTGCTCGACCAGATCGCGGCCGAACACCGCGGCCGGTTGCGTGTCGTCGAACTCGACGTCGCAGCGAATCCCGGCACCACCGGCGAATACCAGGTGATGGGCACGCCGACCCTCGCGCTGTTCGTCGGCGGCGACCTGGTTGCCCGCATGGCAGGCGCGAAGGCCAAGGCCGCGATCCTGCGCGAGATCGAGCCGCACCTTCCGGTGGGCTGACCGCGGCGCGGCGTCTCGCCTACGCCCGCACCAGCTGCACGTGCCGCAGCGGGATGGGTGTCTCCAGGGCGATCGCCGTCGACGAGCGCAGCACGTGCCTGCCGTCGACGATGTCGTTGATCACCCGCTGCAGGTCCGCGTGCGTGCGGGCGACGACACGGACAAGTAGATCGCCCGCGCCGGTCGTCGTGTGCGCTTCCAGGATCTCGGGGATCGCGGACAGGTGCTCGATCACCGAGCCGTGCCCCTGGCCCTGTGCGATCTCCAGCGTCGCGAAGGCGGTCACCGGGAATCCCAGCGCCGCGGCGTCGAGGGTGGGGGAGCGGTCGGCGATCACACCCGTGCGCTCCAGCCGGTCCAGGCGCGACTGCACCGTCCCGCGCGCCACCCCGAGCCGGCGCGAGGCCTCCAGGACCCCGATTCTCGGCTCGTCGTGCAGGAGCGTCAGGAGTGCGGCGTCGAGGTCGTCGAGCGTCATGGCGGTCTCCTGGTCAAGATGTCCAGTCGAAGTGGCGTAACGCCCAGCATTCTGTACAGGGTGACCAGCGTCAACTGCAGTGATTGCGCAGTCGCGGGTCGCGTCGGACAGTGAGATGTATGACCACCGCGCGGTTGACTCCCCACGAACGTGCCGCGCACCTGCGCGCCACGCAGTTGCGCCGACTCGTCGGGCTCGTCGAGCACGACGACGCCGCGGACCCGTTCCCCGTCGTCGGCATGGACGCGGTCGAATTCGTGTGCGGCAACGCAACCCAGACCGCTCACTACTTCGCCTCCGCGTGGGGGATGACGCTCGTCGCGTACTCCGGCCCCGAAACCGGGCTGCGCGACCACAAGTCGTTCGTGCTCGAATCCGGTTCGGCGCGGTTCGTGCTCAGCGGCGCCGTCGATCCGGCCAGCCCGCTCGCCGACCACCACCGACGGCACGGCGACGGTGTCGTCGACCTCGCGCTCGAGGTACTCGACGTCGACCGCTGCATCGAGCACGCCCGCCGTCACGGCGCCGTTGTGCTCGACGAACCGCACGATCTCTCCGACGATCACGGCACCGTCCGGATCGCGGCGCTCGCCGCCTACGGCAGCACCCGGCACACCCTCGTCGACCGCTCCCGCTACCGCGGCGTGTACCTGCCCGGATACGAGCCCCGCTCGTCGGTGCGCACCAGGCGACCCGGATCGCCCGAGCGCGTCTTCGCGGCACTCGACCACGCCGTCGGCAACGTCGAGATGGGCCGGATGAACCACTGGGTGCGGTTCTACAACGAGGTCATGGGGTTCACGAACATGGCCGAGTTCGTCGGTGACGACATCGCCACCGAGTACTCCGCACTGATGAGCAAGGTCGTCGCGAACGGCAACCACCGCGTGAAGTTCCCGCTCAACGAACCGGCAGTCGGGCGGAAGCGCTCGCAGATCGACGAGTACCTCGACTTCTACGGCGAGCCCGGCTGTCAGCATCTCGCCCTGGCGACCGACGACATCCTCGCGAGCGTCGATGCGCTCCGCGCCGAGGGCGTCGAGTTCCTCGCGACCCCCGATGCGTACTACGACGATCCGCTCCTGCGTGCCCGGATCGGGCGGGTGCGCGTCCCCGTCGCCGAACTCCGGTCCCGCGGCATCCTCGTCGACCGGGACGAGGACGGCTACCTCCTGCAGATCTTCACGAAGCCGCTCGGTGACCGGCCGACCGTCTTCTTCGAACTCATCGAGCGGCACGGCTCGCTCGGCTTCGGCAAGGGCAACTTCAAGGCGCTGTTCGAGTCCATCGAGCGCGAGCAGGCAACACGTGGCAATCTGTGACCGGAACCGCCGCCTGTCCGAACCGACACCTCGGTGTTATCCGTTCGACGCCATAGCGGTGGCGGACGGCGTCTGCATCGTGTTTCATCGATGCACTATGAGCGCTGTCACTCGAATCGCCCGAATCGCCACGGTCGCCGCCGGATCCGCGGCCGTGCTGGCCTCCACCGCGGCCATCGCGTCCGCCGACCCGTCCGCCTCGGCCGTCGCCGAACGGTTCACCCCCCTGGCAGGCGGATCGCACACCGAGTACGCCGTCAACCCGGTCCTCACCCAGGACGACCTGCTCTACACCAACAAGGACTTCACGTCGGTTCCCGGCGTGCTCGCGCACAGCATCGACGGTCGCAACTTCTCCTACTACCGGCTCGTCGACGGGGCACGCATCTCCATGGCCCGCGTCAACGAGGTGTGCCTGCCCACCGGCGTCTGCCACGGATTCGTCATCGACGCGCCCAGCCCCGTCTTCTGATCGTCGGTCCACCGATCGTCGCCGGGTGGACCACCGGTCGACCACCGCTCTGTCTCGAGGCCCGCGACTCCTGTCGCGGGCCTCGACTCGTTCCGGACACAAGTGTCGCTGCGACAGGTGTCCTGTTTGCGTCTCCGACACCCTGTCGTTGTCGGAATCTCGGGAACTGGGACACTGGAGGCCGTGACTGTCACCTCGCACGATGCGCCCAGGTCTGCACAACTCTTCGACCGGGCCTCCTCGGTCATCCCCGGCGGCGTGAACTCCCCTGTCCGCGCGTTCGGATCCGTTGGCGGCACGCCGCGCTTCATCGCCTCGGCGAAGGGAAGCACCCTCACCGACGTCGACGGCAAGGACTACGTCGACCTCGTCTGCTCCTGGGGTCCGATGATCCTCGGCCACGCGCACCCCGCAGTCGTCGAGGCCGTGCGCAGCGCCGCACTCGGCGGACTGTCCTTCGGAGCTCCCACCGAAGGTGAGATCGAACTCGCCGAACTGATCGTCGACCGGACCTCCGTCGAGCAGGTCCGGCTGGTCAACTCGGGCACCGAGGCGACCATGAGCGCCGTCCGCCTGGCCCGCGGCTTCAGCGGCCGCACCAAGATCGTCAAGTTCGCCGGCTGCTACCACGGTCACGTCGACGCCCTCCTCGCCGAGGCCGGGTCCGGTCTCGCGACCTTCGCGCTGCCGACCTCGCCCGGCGTCACCGGTGCCCAGTCGTCCGACACCATCGTTCTGCCCTACAACGACCTCGCCGCCGTCGAGCAGGTGTTCGCCGCCAACCCCGGTGAGATCGCGTGTGTCATCACCGAGGCCGCGGCGGGCAACATGGGTGCTGTCGCGCCGCTGCCCGGGTTCAACGAGGGACTGCGCCGACTGTGCACCGAGCACGGCGCCCTGCTCGTCATGGACGAGGTCATGACCGGCTTCCGCGTCAGCCGCTCCGGCTGGTACGGCGTCGACGGCGTCGCCGGAGACCTCACCACCTTCGGCAAGGTGATGAGCGGCGGACTCCCCGCTGCGGCGTTCGGAGGCCGCGCCGACGTCATGGGTCACCTCGCGCCCGCCGGTCCCGTCTACCAGGCGGGCACCCTCTCCGGTAACCCCGTCGCGGTCGCCGCCGGCCTCGCCAGCCTCAAAGCCGCAGATCAGGACGTGTACGACGCGCTCGAGCGGAACGCCGCGACGCTCGGCCGCCTGCTCGGTGACGCACTCCACGCGGCAGGGGTGCGGCACCAGGTGCAATTTGCAGGCACCATGGTGAGCGTGTTCTTCGCCGACCGACCCGTGACCAACTACGCGGAGGCGAAGGCCAGCGACACCTGGCGGTACCCCGCCTTCTTCCACACGCTGCTCTCGCGCGGCGTGTACGCACCGCCCAGCGCGTTCGAGGCGTGGTTCGTCTCGGCCGCGCTCGACGACGCCGCATTCGACCGCATCGCCGAGGCCGCCCCTGCCGCGGCCGCGGCCGCCGCCGCGGCGACGCCGAGCAGCTGACCGAACCGCCACCCCGCACACCGCACCCGGAGCAGACCACGTGACAAGCCCCCAGCAGACGCCGTCCGCAGAACCCGCCGAATCCCGCACGATCGTCCACGTCCTGCGGCACGGCGAGGTCCACAACCCGAAGGGCATCCTCTACGGGCGGCTTCCCGGCTACCGGCTCTCCGTGGCAGGTCAGGCGCAGGCTCGCACGGTCGCGTCGGTGCTGTCGGGGCACGACATCACGCACGTCGTCGCATCGCCGCTCCAGCGCGCGCAGGAGACGGCCACCCCGATCGCCGACGCCCACGGGCTGACGCTCGCCACCGACGACAACCTGATCGAGGCGGCCAACGACTTCGAGGGCCTCAAGGTCTCCGTCGGCGACGGCGCACTGCGCCGACCCCGGCACTGGTACAAACTGCGCGACCCGTTCACGCCGTCGTGGGGTGAGCCGTACCTGCAGATCGCGCACCGGATGCTCGCGGCCGTCAACACCGCGCGGGTCGCGGCCGTCGGGCACGAGGCCGTCTGCGTCAGCCACCAGCTGCCGGTCTGGACGCTGCGCCGGTTCCTGCAGGGCGAGCGGCTCTGGCACGACCCGCGGAACCGGCAGTGCGCGCTCGCGTCGCTGACCTCCCTCGTCTACGAGGGCGACACACTCGTCGACATCGTGTACTCCGAGCCCGCCGGCTCCTCCGATCCCACGGTGACCGGGGCATGACCAGGAACTCCGTACGTGGGCTGGCCGCCCTGCTGTTCGCGCTGGTCGTCGGGACGACCGCGACGGCCTGCGCGACCGGCAACGATGCCGTCGCGTCCGGGGGCACCTTCGACTTCGTCTCGCCCGGCGGCCAGACCGAGATCTTCTACGACCCGCCCGCCGACCGCGGCACCATCGGCAACCTCACCGGCGAGAACCTCATGGAGGAGGGGCAGACGCTGTCCCTGTCCGACTTCGAGGGGCAGGTCGTCGTCGTGAACCTGTGGGGCCAGTGGTGCGGCCCCTGCCGCGGCGAGGCCGACGATCTCGAGAAGGTCTACGAGGGCACGAAGGACCAGGGTGTCGCGTTCCTCGGCATCAACGTCAAGGATCCCCAGCGTGACAAGGCCCAGGACTTCGTCACCAACAACAACGTGACGTTCCCGTCCATCTGGGACCCGTCGCTGCGCAGCCTCACCGCGCTCGGCGGCAGCTACCCGACCAGCGTCATCCCGTCCACCCTCGTTCTCGACCGGCAGCACCGCGTCGCAGCGGTGTACCTGACGGCGTTGCTCGCCGACGACCTCCAGCCCGTGGTGGAGAGGATCGCGGCAGAGCAGTGAACACCGTAATTCTCGCGCAGGGCGTCGGGGCGACCTTCCAGAACACCGCCGCGACCGGGCCGCTCGTGCTGGCGTTCCTGGTCTGCATTCTCGCCGGACTCGTCTCGTTCGCCTCGCCGTGCGTGGTGCCGCTCGTCCCCGGCTACCTGTCCTACCTGGCCGGCGTCGTCGGTGCGGACGCTCCGCCCGTCACCGCCGAGCAGGCATCCGTGCGGACCGCCACCCGGACCGCGCGGCTGCGTGTCGCCGGTGCGGCTGCGCTGTTCGTCGCCGGCTTCACCGTTGTGTTCGTGCTTGCGACGATGACGGTCTTCGGCGCGATGTCGGCGCTGTCGGTGAACCGCGAGCTGTTCCAGCGGATCGGCGGCGTCGTCACCATCGCGATGGGACTGGTGTTCATCGGTCTCGTGCCCGCGCTCCAGCGGGACGTGCGGTTCGAGCCGCGCCGGATCTCCGGGCTCGTCGGGGCTCCGCTGCTCGGCGGCGTCTTCGCGCTCGGCTGGACGCCCTGCCTCGGTCCGACCCTGACCGGTGTGCTCACCGTCGCGGCGGGCACAGAGGGTGCCACCGCCGCCCGCGGACTGGTCCTGATGATCGCGTACTGCGTCGGCCTCGGCCTGCCGTTCGTGATCCTCGCGTTCGGGTCCGCCAGCGCCCTGCGCGGCGTCGGCTGGCTGCGGCGCAACGCCCGCACCATCCAGGTCTTCGGCGGCGTGATGCTCGTCGCCGTCGGTGTCGCGCTCGTGACCGGCGCGTGGGACGTGTTCGTGGGTTGGGTCAGGGATGCATTCGTGTCCGATGTCGTGTTGCCGATCTGATGGCACGGGAAGGTGACGTCGCCGTGACGGCAGACGAGATGGAACAGAGCACACAGCAGGCCGGAACCCCGCCGAAGCGGCAGTCGCCCGTCGGCCGCGCGGTCGCGTTCCTGCGCAACACCTGGCGCGGACTGACGTCCATGCGGACCGCGCTGGTCCTGCTGTTCCTGCTCGCGATCGCGGCCATCCCCGGCGCGCTGTTGCCGCAGCGCAGCCTCAACGCAGGCAAGGTCGACGAGTACATCGCCAACCGTCCGACGCTCGGTCCCTGGATGGACCGCCTCGAACTGTTCGACGTGTTCGGCAGCTTCTGGTTCACCGCCATCTACGTGCTGCTGTTCGTCTCGCTGATCGGCTGCATCCTCCCGCGGTGCTGGGAGCACTTCCACGCGCTGCGGGCGAAGCCGGTCGCCGCGCCGCGCAGGCTGTCGCGACTGCCGCATCACCGCGACACGGTCGTCGATGCGACCCCGGACGAGGTCGTCGCGGGTGCACTGGGCCGCCTGAAGGGCTGGAAGACCGTGACCCGGTCGGGCGACGAGTTGCGCTCCGGCCGTCCCGGCGAGGTCACCGTGTCCGCGGAGAAGGGCTACCTGCGCGAGGCGGGCAACCTGGTGTTCCACCTCTCGCTCGTCGGGCTGCTCGCCGCGATCGCCGTCGGCAAGCTGTTCGGGTACGAGGGGCAGGTGATCGTGATCGCCGACGGTGGTCCCGGTATCTGCACCACCTCGCCCGCCGCGTTCGACTCGTTCCGCGCGGGCAACGTCGAGGACGGCACCGGAATGACTCCGCTGTGCGTGAAGGTCAACGACTTCACCGCCGACTACCTGGACAACGGTCAGGCCGAGATGTTCACGTCGAACATCGAGTACCAGGCGGGTGCGGATCTCGAGTCCAACTCGTGGCGCGAGACCCAGCTGCGGGTCAACCATCCGCTGCGCATCGCGGGCGACCGCGTCTACCTGCAGGGACACGGTTACGCGCCGACGTTCACCGTCACCTTCCCGAACGGCGAGACCCGCACGGAGACGCTGCAGTGGCGCCCCGACGACGCGACCACGTTCCTGTCGAGCGGTGCGATGCGGTTCGATCCGCCCGGCGGCATGTACTCGGACGAGGCGGAGCGCCGCAAGAACCAGATCGGCATCGAGGGCCTGTTCGCTCCGACCGCGCTGTTCCACGGCGAACTGCTGACGTCGAGTTTCCCGGCGCTGAACGATCCCGCGGTCGCGATCGACGTCTACAAGGGCGACACCGGCCTCGACACCGGAAACCCGCAGTCGATCTTCTCGCTCAGCAAGGAACTGGTGAACCAGGGCCGGATGGTGAAGGAGGCCCGGGTGAACCTGTACCCGGGCGAATCGACGACGTTGTCCGACGGCACGGTGGTCCGCTTCGACGGCGCCACGGACTTCGTGAACCTGCAGGTGTCGCACGATCCGGCGCAGAATTGGGTGCTCGTGTTCGCCATCGCGATGATGGCGGGCCTGCTGGTGTCGTTGCTGGTCAAACGGCGCCGCATCTGGGTTCGGGTGTATCCCGCACCCGCGGACAAGGATGCCGACACCGTGTCGGATACATTGGTGGGGCAACCACGACGTACCGTAGTAGAGCTCGGCGGGCTCGCCCGCACCGATCACGCGGGCTGGGGCGACGAGTTCGACCGGCTCACCGACCGGCTGCTCGAGGACCTCGGGCAACCGACCGACACACCGCACAACCGGGTCTGACCCGCAGGAGAGAGAAAGCATGCCGATCAACGAGACCCTGGCGCACTACAGCGACCTGGCGTTCGAATCCGCGTTCGCGATCTTCGTGCTGGCGTTCGTGCTGCTCATCGCGCAGTACGCGACAACCCGGGCCCGAGCGGTCCAGGAGCGGGAGCTGGTCACGGCCGGCGCGGTCGGCAGCTCGGCGCCGGGTGCCCCGCCGGTGCCAGGCCGGGTCACCGAGCCGCAGGCCAAGCCGCTGTCCGAGCGTCTCGGCAACATGGCGATGGCGGTGCTCGTCGTCGGCATCGCGCTGCAGTGGGCGGCCATCGTCCTGCGCGGTTTCGCCACCGAGCGCTTCCCGCTCGGCAACATGTACGAGTTCGTCAGCATGGCGGTCGCCGCCGCCACCACGGTCGGCGTCGTGACCCTGCGCAAGCAGACATACCGCTCACTGTGGGCGTTCCTGCTGATCCCGGTGCTGATCCTGATGTTCCTGGCGGGCACCGTGCTGTACGCCGACGCGGCGCCGGTCGTCCCTGCGCTGCGGTCCTACTGGCTGCCCATCCACGTCACGATCATCAGCGTCGGCAGCGGCATCTTCCTCGTCTCCGGCGTCGCCAGCCTGATGTTCCTGCTGCGCATTCGCCAGCCCAAGGGGGAGGAGTCGAGCGGTCTCCTCGGCAGGCTCGCGGCCCGGCTGCCCGACGCCCAGACCCTCGACCGCCTCGCCTACAAGACGACCATCGTCGCGTTCCCGTTGTTCGGCGCGGGCGTCATCCTCGGTGCGATCTGGGCGGAGGCGGCGTGGGGCCGCTTCTGGGGCTGGGACCCGAAGGAGACCGTCTCCTTCATCACCTGGGTCGTCTACGCGGCCTACCTGCACGCCCGCGCGACCTCCGGGTGGCGCGACACGCGCGCCGCGTGGATCAACGTCGCCGGGTTCGTCGCGATGCTGTTCAACCTGTTCATCATCAACATGGTCGTGTCCGGTTTGCACTCCTACGCCGGCCTGAACTGACGCCTCTCTGCATGGGAATCGTGACGTTCCCGCAGGTGCCCGCAGCGGATAACGCTACGTGCACGGAACCGTGGCGGACTTGTTACCGGTTATCTCAGGTGAGACCGTGACTGGACACACTCGGTAACGCATGATCGAGCCATGCGGAGGGTGAGGGGGCGGGTGCGCCGACTACGGCTGTGGAACGCGATCGCGCTCTGCGCCGTGCTGGTGCTTGCCGTCGGCGTCGTGTCGGGGGTGTTCGCGAAGACGAACGACGACGCGCCCACGGTGCTCGCGAACTACATGGACGCCCTCAACGAGGGCGACCTCGACGCCGCCTCCGCGCTGACGTCGTACCCGAACGCCGCCAGGGACACGATGGCCCAGGCCTTCGACGCGCTGCAGCCGGAGTCCGTGCACTTCGACGTCAACCAGATCATCGACCTCGACGTCGAGTCCGGCATGTTCAACGCCGTCGCCACGTGGGACCTCGGCAACGACCGCACCTGGACCTACAACGTCGACGGCTGGGTTCGCCACCTCTCCGTCGGCTGGCGGGTCTCGTGGAACCCCGAGACCTTCATGCCGGGAGTCGGCAACGGGCGCACCGTCCGCCTCGACCGCACCGACGCCGCCCCGCCGACCGTCTTCGACATCGCCGGCCAACCGATGATGACCGAGCAGACCATCAACGCGGTCCGTCTCGACCCCACCCGCACCGGAGACCCGATCGCCAGCTCGATCGCGCTAGCGAAGGCGATCGAACCGGTCGCGCCCCTGATCACCGCCGAGGAACTGCAGCAGGAGGTCGCGGCCTCGAACGGCGAGCCCATCACCGCCGTCAATCTGCGCGACGGCGACTTCGCCGTCCTCGAGGACGACCTGCGCGCGGTTCCCGGCGTCGTCATCGAGAGCACTCCGCGACTGATCACGATCGACCGGCGGGTGTACGGGCCGGTCGTCGACGCGATGCGCGGGGTGTGGCAGGCGAACCGTGACAAGACCCAGGGCTGGGCCGTGAACTCGGTCGACCCCGGCGGCCAGGTCACCCGGCTGACCGGCTACCAGGGCCCGCCCGGACCCGACATCCGGTCCACCATCGAACCGCACATGCAGATGGCGGCCGCCGATGCCGCGGTCAGCGTCGGAACGCCGTCCTCGATCGTCGTGATGCAGCCCTCGACCGGCGCGATCCTCGCGGTCGCGCAGAACAATCAGGCCAGCGAGATCGGGTCGGTCGCCTTCACCGGCACCTACCCCGCGGGATCGGCGTTCGATCTCGTGCGCACCGCGGCGCAGGCGCAGGGAGTCGACGTCGAACAGGCGGCCAAGCAGCTGGGTATCGGCCTGCGCTACACGATTCCCGATCTCGACCAGCAGACGGTGTCCTTCGCAGGCGACGGGCCGAACCTGATGCGGGGAACCACGGACCGGAACGCCGACGACGTCGAGGTGAGCCCGTTCGGGATGGCGCTCGTCGCGGCATCTGTCGCACGTGGCGCCCCGACCGTCCCGATCATCTCCGCGGGACAGCCCGCGACGACGAGCGAGGAGTTCACGCAGCTGCCGGCCCAGGTCACCGACCAGCTCCGCGGGATCATGCGGTCCACGGTCCACGGCGGCCCTGCCGGACTGCTCGCCGGATGGGGTGACCTCATCGGAGCGACCGGCGCGAGTGGCGACGACCGCTGGTTCTACGGCTCGAAGGGCGATCTCGCGTTCGCGGTGTTCGTCGAGGACGCAGACGGTGGCGACCTCGCGGTCAAGGTGACGGACCGGTTGTTCAAGGCGTTGGCCAAGCCGTCCGACTGACCGCCCCTACCGGGGCGGGTGCCCGGCCACCGGGTTCACTCCGTCGGGTCGGTCGAGGTCCCGTCGGGTGTCTCTCCGGACTTGCGGTGATTCTGCCGGTCCACCTGCCACAGGAACTCCGGGTCGTCGTCCGGTCCCACCACTCCGCGAGCAGGGGACCGCAGGTCGGGTCCGAATCCCTTCCACAACAGTACGGCGAGCGTCACCAGTCCGATGAGCGCCAACAGATAGATCACGACGCACCTCCTCCCTTCCAGGTTAGTCGCACATCGACGCGGTGCAGATGGCTGAAGGCCCCCTTGATGCGGATGGACCGCGTGAAGGTGCCGTTCAGCCGATAGCGGAGCGTCCGGGGTACATGGCTGAAGGCCCCTTTCATGCGGGTGGACCGCGTGAAAGGAGCCTTCAGTAGGGGAACGGGAGGGGTCAGGCGGAGACGATGACGGACGAGCCGTGACCGAACAGGCCCTGGTTGGCGGTGATGCCGATCCGGGCGCCCTCGACCTGACGGCCCTCGGCCTGGCCGCGCAGCTGCCAGGTCAGTTCGCACACCTGGGCCAGTGCCTGAGCGGGGACGGCCTCGCCGAAGCACGCCAGGCCGCCGGACGGGTTGACCGGGATCCGGCCACCGATCGAGGTGTCACCGGCACGCAGCAGGTGCTCGGCCTCGCCGCGCTTGCACAGCGACAGGTCCTCGATCCAGTCCAGCTCGAGAGCGGTCGACAGGTCGTACACCTCGGCGACGTCGATGTCCTCCGGGGAGATGCCTGCCTCCTCGTACGCGGCGTCGCCGATCGACTCCTTGAACGTGCGCTCCGGGGCGGGCACCGCCGATGCCGACTCCGTCGAGAAGTTCGGCATGTCCATGACGGTCTGCGGGAACGTCGGGGTGACCGTCGAGATCGCCTTGATCCGGACCGGATCGACGATGCCCTTCTTGCGGGCGTACTCCATCGACGTCAGGATGATCGCGGCGCCGCCGTCGGAGGTCGCGCAGATGTCGAGGAGGTGCAGGGGGTCCGCGACCACCGGGGAGGCAAGCACGTCGGCCGCGACGACCTCCTTGCGGTATCGGGCGTTCGGGTTGCTCAGGCCGTGCCGGGCGTTCTTGACCTTCACCGCGGCGAAGTCTTCGCTCGTCGCGCCGTAGAGGTCGATGCGACGGCGTGCGTTGAGCGCGAAGTACGCCGGGTTGGTCATGCCCATCAGGCGGAACCGCAGCCAGTCCGGATCGTCCCAGCGCTCACCGGCGTTCGGGGCGAGGAAGCCCTTCGGGGTGGTGTCAGCGCCGACGACGAGCGCGACGTCGGACAGTCCGGCCAGGATGCGCGCGCGGGCGGTGTCCAGAGCCTGGGCGCCGGTCGCGCACGCGGCGTACGACGTCGCGACGCGGGCGCCGTTCCAGCCGAGGGCCTGCGCGAAGGTGGCGCCTGCGACGTAGCCGCCGTAGCCGTTGCGGACGGTCTCGCCGCCGACGATCAGGTCGACGTCCTGCCAGTCGACGCCCGAGTCGGCGAGGGCGGTGCGGGCCGCGGCGACGCCGTACTTCACGAACGAGTGGCCCCACTTGCCCCACGGGTGCATGCCGACGCCGAGGATCGCCACATCGTTCTTGCCGCTCATGCCTGGGCTCCGTTCTCTGCTGCGGTGCTGGTGACCGGCTTCCAGCGCCAGATGGTGCGGTCACCCGTCTCGTCCGTGTAGAGGGTCTCGACGACCAGCTCCACCTCGTTGCCGACCTTGAGGTCGGCAACCCCGAAGCCGTCCGCGACCTGCCCGAGGACGACGAGGCCCTCGGGGAGTTCGACGGCGGCCAGCGCGAACGGCACGTACGGGTCCGAATTGGGGATGTACGGGGCCGGCGGCTGGTACTGGGCGTCCGTGTAGGACCACACCCGGCCGCGGCGCGACAGCTCGACGTCGTCGAACTCCTCGCCCGAGCAGGCCGGGTTCTTGCAGAAGGTGGTCTCGCGGGGGAAGGAGATCGTGCCGCACGAACGGCACGAGGTACCGATCAGGGCCGGTGCGGGACCGGTGGTGAACCAGCCCGGCACCGCGGGGGTCGCGTCGCTCATCAACGTCCTCATCTGCAGGGGCAACCCGCCCGGATCACGACACGAACGGGTAGAACGTGTTGCAGTATTACACGAACTCGGGCCGTTTCGAGGACGAGTTCCCGCCCAGCGAGAGCCGAGATCGGGGTATAGGTTGAGCGGCATGGCCGCCACCGGCTCCCGCGACGCCACCTCCGTCGAGGTCGGCGACCGGTCCGTGCGCATCTCGCACCCGGATCGCGTGTACTTCCCGGACCTCGGGACCACCAAACTCGATCTCGCCCGCTACTACCTCGCGGTCGGCGACGGCATCGTCCGAGCCCTGCGCGACCGGCCGTGCATGCTTCACCGCTTCCCCGACGGGCTCGACGGCGGGAAGGTGCACCAGAAGCGGGTGCCGCGCGGTGCGCCCGACTGGCTGCACACCGTCCGTGTGCACTTCCCGCGGTACGACCGGAACGCCGACGAACTGTGCGTCGCCGAGCTCGCCGACGTGATCTGGGCCGTGCAGATGTCGACGGTCGAGTTCCATCCCTGGAACAGCAGGCGTGGGGACGTGGAGAAGCCGGACGAGTGGCGCATCGACCTCGATCCGATGCCCGACTGCGGTTGGGACCGGATCCTGCGCGTCGCGGGGGTGGTGCACGAGGTGCTGGACGAGCTCGGCGCGGTCGGCTGGCCGAAGACGTCGGGCGGCCGCGGACTGCACGTCTACGTGCGGATACCGCCGGAACACGGTTTCGGGGACGTCCGGCGCGCGGCGCTGGCCTTCGCGCGCGAGGTCGAACGCCGCGCTCCCGCCGACGTGACGACGACCTGGTGGCGCAAGGACCGGGATCAGGCCGCGCTGTTCGTCGACTACAACCAGAACGCGCGGGACCACACGATGGCCGCCGCCTACTCGGTGCGGGGTGTCCCCGAGGCCCGGGTGTCCGCGCCGCTGCGCTGGGACGAATTGGCCGACGCGGTGCCTGCCGACTTCACCGTCGCGACGATGCCCGAGCGGTTCGCCCGTCTGGGCGACCTGCATGCCGGGATCGACGACGCGGTGTTCGACATCGCGTCGCTGCTCGAGTGGGCGGACCGCGATGAGCGGGACGGGGCGGAGACGCCGCCCGAACCGGACTAGAGCCGCCTGCGCGTGGGCGGTGGGTGCCGACGGGTCGGCGGACGCGTCAGCGAACGGTTGCCTCGGTGGTCAGCGAGCGCAGGAGTTCCATGACCTCGGACTCGCGGAAGCGGCGATGTCCGCCGGGAGTGCGGAGCGATCCGAGTCGTCCGGCGTGCGCCCACCGCGTCACAGTCTTGGGATCGACGTGGAACAGGGCAGCCACCTGGCCAGGGGTCAGCAGTGATTCCTGGGTGGCGTGGAACGCGGGGACGCTCATCGAAACCCTCCGTGTAGCGAGTCGGACGACAGTGCGCACATCGTGGCACCCGACCCCTCGGGTACTCGAACCGTCTAAGTTCGGTAAAGGGGAGGTAATTCGCAAATCGGTCAAGTCCGGCAGTCGGCGCCGCATAAGTCGAGGTCGGTACCCTGGGAGCGTGATTGATACGCCCACCCCTGGTTCCGCCCCGTCCAACCCCAAGGGCAAGCTCGCCCGCAACCTCGCGATCTACACCCTCGCCCGGCTCGGCCTGGTCGTGGTGATCGCCGCGATCATCCTCGGCGTCAGCACCCTCGTCGACGCCCAGGTGCCGCTCCTCGTGGCCGCGATCTTCGCCGTCATCATCGCGATGCCGCTGTCGCTCGTGCTGTTCAAGAAGCTGCGCTTGCAGGTCAACGAGCAGATCTCCGCCGTGGACGCCCAGCGTCGCCAGGACCGCGACGAACTCCGGTCGAAGTTGCGCGGCGACAAGTGACCCCGACCGTCGTCGATCGCAGCGGCCCGCGGGACTGGGTGGACACCGCGGTCCGGCTGATCGACGCGGACACCCAGCGCAGCGCCGACACCCACCTGCTGCGCTACCCGCTGCCCCAGGACTGGAACGTCGCGCTCTACCTCAAGGACGAGTCGACGCACATCACCGGCAGCCTCAAGCACCGCCTGGCCCGGTCGCTGTTCCTCTACTCGATCTGCAACGGCTGGATCACCGAGGACACGACGGTGATCGAGGCGTCGTCCGGATCCACCGCGGTCAGCGAGGCGTACTTCGCGAAGCTGCTCGGCCTCGACTTCGTCGCCGTGGTGCCGCGGAAGACGAGTCCCGCAAAGCTCGCGCTCATCGAGGCGCAGGGCGGGCGCTGCCACCTCGTCGACCGCCCCTCCGAGATCTACACGGAGGCCCAGCGGCTCGCCGACGAGGTCGGCGGCCACTACATGGACCAGTTCACGCACGCCGAGCGTGCGACCGACTGGCGTGGCAACAACAACATCGCCGAGAGCATCTTCGAGCAGATGCGGCTCGAACGGCACCCCGTCCCCGACTGGGTGGTGGTCGGCGCGGGCACCGGCGGCACCAGCGCGACGATCGGCCGCTACATTCGCTACCGGCGTCACGCGACCAGGCTCCTCGTCGTCGACCCCGAGAACTCCGCGTTCATCGGCGGCTACGAGACCGGCTCGTGCGACTACCAGACCGGCATGCCGTCGCGGATCGAGGGCATCGGCAGGCCGCGCGTCGAACCGTCCTTCGTCGGACAGGTGGTCGACCGCATGTGCACCGTCCCGGACGCCGCGTCCATCGCCGCGGCCCGGCACGCGAGTACCGTCCTCGGTCGTCGTGTCGGCGGCTCGACCGGCACCAATCTCTGGGGAGCGTTCTCGGTGCTCGCCGACATGATCGCCGCCGGCCGCACGGGCAGCGTGGTGACGCTGATCTGCGACGGCGGCGAACGCTACGCCGACACCTACTTCGACGACGGCTGGGTCCGGGAGCAGGGCTTCGACCTCACCGGACCGACCGCCGTCCTCGACACCTTCGCCGCGACCGGACGCTGGACCGCGAGCTGACGCCCGCCCGGCGTCACCGTGCGGCGGCGGACTGCTCGTCGGTGTCCGCGAACTGGGTCCGGTAGAGCTCGCCGTACCGTCCGCCCGCGGCGAGCAGTTCGGTGTGGGTGCCCCGCTCCACGACCCCGCCGTCTTCGACGACCAGGATCTGGTCGGCGGCCCGGATGGTCGACAGCCGGTGCGCGATCACCACCGACGTCCGGCCGGCCAACGCCTCGCCGAGGGCCTCCTGCACCGCCGCCTCCGACGTCGAATCCAGGTGCGCGGTGGCCTCGTCCAGGATCACCACCCGTGGATGGGCGAGCAGCAGTCGCGCGATGGTCAGACGCTGGCGCTCACCGCCGGACAGCCGATATCCGCGCTCGCCGACCACGGTGTCCAGCCCGTCCGGAAGCGACCGGATCAGGGTGTCGAGGCGTGCTCGTCGAAGTACCTCCCAGAGTTCCGCCTCCGTCGCGGCGGGCCCGGCCAGCAGCAGGTTCGCCCGGATCGACTCGTGGAAGAGGTGCCCGTCCTGGGTCACCATGCCGACGGCGCCGCGGATCGCGTCGGCCGACAGGTCACGGACGTCGACCCCGCCGAACCGGACCGCTCCCGATCCGGTGTCGTAGAGGCGCGGCAGCAGCTGCGCGATCGTCGACTTCCCCGCTCCGGACGATCCGACCAGCGCGATCATCTGACCGGGCTCGGCACGGAACGAGACGTCATGGAGCACCTCCACACCGCCGCGACTGTCCAGGGTCGCCACCTCCTCCAGCGACGCCAGCGACACCTGGTCGGCCGCCGGGTAGGCGAACCGCACGTGGTCGAACTCGACGGACAGCGGTCCCTCCGGCAGCGGCTTCGGGTCGGCGGGTTCGGCGATCAACGGCTTCAGGTCGAGCACCTCGAAGACCCGCTCGAAACTGACGAGTGCACTCATCACCTCGACGCGCGCCGAGGCGAGCGCGGTGAGCGGCGCGTAGAGGCGGGTCAGCAGCAGTGCCAGCGCCACGACGGAACCCGGTTCGAGCGTGCCCTGGAGCGCGTACCAGCCGCCGAGCCCGTAGACCAGGGCCAACGCCAGCGCCGACACCAGCGTCAGCGAGGTGACGAACGCGGACTGCGTCATCGCGGTCCGGACGCCGATGTCCCGGACGCGGTGCGCGCGGACCTCGAACTCCGCCGACTCCTCGCGGGGCCGGCCGAACAGCTTGACCAGGGTGGCGCCGGGCGCGGAGAACCGCTCGGTCATCTGAGTGCTCATCGTGGCGTTGTGGTTCGCCGCCTCCCGCTGCAGCACTGCCATCCGTGCGCCGATCCGGCGGGCGGGCAGCACGAACACCGGAAGCAACAGCAGCGACAGGACGGTGATCTGCCATGAGATGCCGAGCATGACGACCAGCGTCAACACGAGAGTGACGAGGTTCGCCACCACACCGGACAGGGTGTCGCTGAACGCCCGTTGCGCGCCGATCACGTCGTTGTTCAGGCGGCTGACGAGGGCGCCGGTGCGGGTGCGGGTGAAGAACGCGATCGGCATCTTCTGCACGTGATCGAAGACCGTGGTGCGCAGGTCGAGGATCAGGCCCTCGCCGATGTTCGACGAGAGGTACCGGTTGTACAGCCCGAGGGACGCCTCGACCACCGCGATGACGGCGATGGCCACCGCCAGCCACACCACGACGGATGCGTCGGTGCCCGAGACGATCGCGTCGACGACCCGTCCCGCCAGCACCGGAGTCGCGACTGCCAGCGCTGCGCTGGCGACGCTGACCACCAGGAACAGCGCGATCGCGCGGCGATGCGGCCGCGCGAACGTCAGGATGCGCCGCACCGTCGCCATCGAGAACGGCCTGCGGTCGTCCTGGGCGTTCATCATGCGGTACATCGAGTTCCAGGCGACCGACTCCATACTCATCGTCGCGCCCCGCTCGTCGTCATGGTCGTCTCCGCTCGTCCGTACGTGTGCTCGGTGCAACGTACGGCCCGGCTCCGACAATCCCGAGCGGCGGGGCGGACGGGTCACTCGCAGTGCGCGGGGCCGTCCTCGGCGAACGGCTCGTCGTCCGGGAGGACATAGGTGACGAGCATGATCAGCGGAGTGGTGCCAAGGTTGAGCCCGACGTGGTCGCCGCCGGGTTGCTCGGTGACCCACGAGCCGGCGGGGGAGTCGGCCCGGGTGCAGTCGGGGAACACTCGGGTGAGGGTTCCGGAGACGATCAGGCCCTGGACGTGGCCGTTGTGGTGGTGCCACCCGGTGCTGCCGCCGGGCGCGATCTCGATGCGCCGGAGCGTGCCCTCGACCTCGTCCGGGAGTGGTGGATGGCCGGCCGGTGGGGGCGGCACCAGCTCGGGTGCCAGCTCGAGTTCGGCGAGGGTCTCGGCGGTGACGCCCTCGGCAGGCGTGGCATGTGCGGGGGTCGAGAACCCGAGCAACAGGGCGGCGACGGCGGTTCCGGCGGCGGTGAGGCGGAGAAACTGGATGGGCATGACGTCCGGTCCGATCGAGTTCGGCAACGGTGCGGTGGCGGGTCCCTCGGGGTGCCGTCCGTGCGGGCGGAGCCCCGGAACGCGATCCTTCGCGTCCATCGTCCCGCACCCGGTGGACGGGTGCGGGACGATTCGACGATTCCCCCTCCCCTCTGGAACGTGTTCTCGCTAGGGTTCGGGACATGCGCATCCGTACCTTCGCCCTGGCCGCACTCGCCGCGACCGCGGTCACCACAGCCCTCGTCATGACCGCCGGCCCCGCAGCTGCCGGTCCCGCGGTGTCGGCAGACCCGAGTCGCGTCGACACCGAACAGGAGGCCATCGCCCGCGCCTACATCGACGCGCTGGTCACGCACGACGCGTCGGCGGTGTCGTTCGCGCCGGACGCCACCCGCGTCGAGGCCGGCCTGAAGACCGGGTTCAACGGTGCCCAGCTGCGGTGGGATCTCGACCACGGGCCGCAGTACCGGGTAATCCAGGGCATCCGCGAGCTCGAGTTGTCCGAGCAGGGCAACGAGGTCGCGGCGCGGTTCCTGCTCGACGCCGGATTCGGCAGCACGACGCTGCTGACCGTGCGGATCGACGAGACGTTCACGATCGAGAACGGTGCGATCAAGACGATCGTCGCGCACATCACGCCGCAGTTCGGGTCCTGACGCCCGCGTTCTCGTGACACCGGCAGCGGTGCCGCCCACCCGGGCGGCACCGCTGCCGTCGTTCGTCAGCCCTTGCTGATGACCTGGGAGGCGAGGGCGGTGCCCGCGGCGACAGCGCCGACGGACGGCCACGCGCCGATCTTCTTCGCCAGCGGGTGCGAGCCGCCGAATGCGCCGAGGTAGGTGCCGACGAGCACGGCGGTGCGGGCCGAACCCGAGGTGCGCGCCCAGTTGGTTGCGCAGACCGCGCCGACGCCTGCGAGGACCACGCCGCCGAGCGGTCGCACACCGGTCACCCGGGCCGCGGCGTATCCGCCGACGAGTCCGCCTGCGGCGAGCGCGGATACGGCCGTCTTCGACAGTGCCATGTGTTTCTCCTCGTGAGTTCCTCGTTCGGTTCCGACCACCGTAGCCGTGTCAACTTTCCTTGACATCGACGCGCTGTCAATTTAGATTGACAGGCATGACGGAGGCGACGAATCTCGCGGCAGCGGCAGGCAGCCCCGACCCGAAGGTCGGACTGCGAGCCGTGCTCGCGCTACGCCGACTGCTGGAACGACTCGAGGCGGTGCAGGTACAGAGCGCTCGGGACCAGGGCTGGTCCTGGCAGGCGATCGCCGACGCACTCGAGGTCAGCAGGCAGGCCGTGCACCAGAAGCACAATCGGAGAAGGAGCTGAGATGTTCGAACGATTCACCGACGAGGCGCGCACCGCGGTCCTCGCAGCGCAGTCCGAGGCGCGGGACCGCAGTGCCACGCGCATCGAGCCGGTGCACGTCCTGCTCGGCGTCCTCGTCGCGGGAGCGGACACCCCGCTCGGCCGCGCCTGCGCGGAACGTGGGCTCACCGTCGACGCCGTCCGCGCCGACCTCGCCGACGAACCGCTCGGGGAACAGGACGCGGAAGCGTTGCGGTCCATCGGAATCGACCTGGACGCGGTCCGCGAGTCCGTCGAGGCCAACTTCGGAGCGGACGCGTTCGACGGTGCCGCGTTCGACAGTGCGACGGACGACAGGCGTGGCTGGTTCTCCCGGCGCACCGGCCACCTCCCGTTCACCGCGAGCGCGAAGAAGACGCTGGAGCTCGCGTTGCGTGAGGCGATTGCTCGCAAGGACAAGTCGATCCGGGCCGACCACCTCGTACTCGGGCTGCTGCGCGGCGGCGATCCGACCGTGGCCGCCGTGATCGAGCGGCACGTGTCGCCCACCGAGCTGCGCGGCGTCGTCGTCGGCATCCTCGACCAGGCCGCCTGAGCGCTCAGCCCGCGGTGGCCGGCCGAAGGCGACGACGCATCGCGATCCGTGGCCAGACGTCGAGGCCGTGTGCTGCCTCCCGGACGCGGACCGCGCGCAGTTCCGGTCCGATGTCCCGGTCGGCCATCGGCTCGAACCCGAGGCGCCCGTAGTACGGCGCGTTCCACGGCACCTCCGCGAACGTGGTCAGCGTCAGCACGTCGTAACCGAGGGCCCGTGCCCACTCCTCGATCGCGTCGATCAGAGCGGCCCCCAGCCGGCGGCCTGCCCAACGCGGATCCACCGACACCTGCTCGACGTGACCGCAGCCGTCGATGACGTCCGCGATC
Organism: Rhodococcus gannanensis; assembly: GCF_042681175.1. Taxonomy (NCBI): domain Bacteria; kingdom Bacillati; phylum Actinomycetota; class Actinomycetes; order Mycobacteriales; family Nocardiaceae; genus Rhodococcus; species Rhodococcus gannanensis. The sequence goes on along the minus strand of NZ_JBHUFB010000020.1, from coordinate 354,964 downwards.
GCGTACCCGACCGGCGTCGGGCCGGACGCGGTCGCGACCCACAGCCGCCCCGCGTGCAGGGCGTGTTCGAGTTCGGCGCGGGTGGGTGGGTCGTCGTCGGCGACGGCGGTCATCCCCAGGGTCCGGAACGGCTCGCCCGCGGCGACCTCGATCCCGGGCAGGTACGTCAGGTCCACAGCGTTGGCAGGGCGAATCACCTCTTATGTCTAGCGCTGTGCCAGCATGGGCGCCATGGGATTTGTGTTGCGTCTGGTGATCAACGCGATCGCCATCTGGCTGGCGTCCGAATGGGTGACGGGGATCGACATCGCCACCCGCGAGGACGGGAACCAGTGGCTCGTGATCGGGTTCGTCGCCCTCGTGTTCACCGTGGTGAACGCCTTCGTCAAACCGATCGTGCAACTGCTGTCGCTGCCGTTGCTCATCCTCACCCTCGGCCTGTTCACGGTGGTCATCAACGCCCTGATGCTGATGCTCACCGCGTGGATCACCGAGTCCACCAGCCTCGGGATCTCGGTCGACGGATTCTGGACCGCGGTCTGGGGTGCGCTGATCATCTCGGTGGTCAACTTCGTCCTCACCGCGCTGGTACCCAGCGCCAAGGACTGAGCGCGCTCGAAACGAGTGGTGGCCGACCTCCGATACAACATCGACGGGATCGGAGGTCGTGGTGACGAGAATCGGACGTGTGTCACTGGTGGCGGTGGCGGGGCTCGCCCTGACGGTGGCGGGCGTCGCGCCCGCGGCGGCACAGGGGAGTACCGGCACCTCGGACCTCAGGATCGAGGTCGGGTACGGGTGCCGGACCACGGGCACCGGCCCGGCGGACTGGCGGACGACCGCGCACGTCTTCACCACCGTCGCCAACGTCGGCGGAGCGCCCGTCCGGGACGTCGTCGCCCGCGTCGCGGTGCTGCCGTCGTTCACGGCGGACAACACCGTTCCGGTCCTGGAACCGGGCGCGTCGGTGACGTTCGACGACGACACGTTCGCCAATGCGCTCGTGCTCAACCCGGTGGGCGCGGTGACGTACGGGAGCGCCCCGGACGCGAACCCGCTCGACAACGTCTACGCCGGACTGGCGCCCTTCGTGTGTTCCGCGCTGTAGGTCAGCCGATCCAGAGTGCGAGACCGGAGGCAGCGCCCCAGACGAGCATGGCCGCGCCCGTCGCGGCGAGGGCGGGGATCAGGGCCATGCCCTGCGCACCCGACCGGACCGGGGCGTTCGCCTTGGCGGCGAGTGGCAGCGCGAGCAGGCCGAGCAGCGCCCACGGGGTGCGGGCGACGAGCACCAGCGTCATCACGAACGGCACCGCCACCAGGACCAGGTGCAGGATCCGGGTGCGGGAGTCGCCGAGCCGGACGGCCAAGGTGACCTTGCCGGACTCCGTGTCGGTGGGGATGTCGCGGAGGTTGTTCGCGACCAGGACCGCCGACGAGAACGACCCGATCGCGATCGCGGACACCAGGCCCGCCCAGTCGACGCGGTCGGCCTGGACGAACTGCGTGCCGAGGACGGCGACGAGCCCGAAGAAGACGAACACCGCGATCTCGCCGAGGCCGGCATAGCCGTAGGGCTTCTTCCCTCCGGTGTAGTACCAGGCGCCGAGGATGCATCCGGCGCCGACGAGGATCAGCCACCATGCCGATGCGATCGCCAGCGCCAGACCGGCGACGGCCGCGACCCCGAAGCACGCGAACGCGGCCCGCTTGACCGCCGCAGGCGAGGCGAGACGCGACCCGACGAGCCGTACCGGACCGACGCGCTCGTCGTCGGTGCCGCGGATGCCGTCGGAGTAGTCGTTGGCGTAGTTCACCCCGACGATGAGTGCGACCGCGACGACGAGGGCGAGCAGTGCCTTCCACCAGACCGCCCCGTCGATCGACGCGGCCGCACCGGTGCCGACGAGGACGGGGGCGATCGCGTTCGGCAGCGTGCGCGGACGCGCGCCTTCGATCCACTCGGAAACTGAAGCCATGCTCCGATCCTTGCACCAGGGGCCGGCGCAGCCCGCGACCGGCGGTCGAACCGGCGGCCGTGCCGCGGGACTAGCATGAGCGCCGGTGCAACCCGATTCGATCGACCTCGCTCAGGACGCGCCCGCGGGAGTCGTGGTGGGACTGCTCGGTCCCGTGGTGACGCGGCGCGGCGGCGACCTCGCCGTCGTCGCGGGCTCGCGTGCCCGCAGCCTGCTCGTCGCCCTCGCCCGCCGCCCCGGTAGCTTCCGCAGTGCTGCCGCGCTGATCGAGGACGTGTGGGGCGACGATCCGCCCCGTTCGCCTGCGAACGCACTGCACACCCAGATCTCGCGCCTGCGCGGCGTCCTCCCCGACGGCGCTGTCGAGAGCGGTCCCGCCGGCTACCGGCTGACCCTGACCCGCGCGCAGGTGGACCTGACGCTGGTGCGGGCGCTCGAACAGCAGGCGCAACAGTCGCACGCGGACGGCGACCACCGGAGCGCCGTCGACACCGCCCGACGGGCGCGGTCGCTCTGGCGCGGTGATCCGGGCGGCGACCTGCCTGCGGGCGAGCTCGCCGAGGGCCTCGAAGCCGAGGCCGCCGCACGCGCCGACGCCCTCGACGCGGTGGAGCTGGCGGCGCTGGTGGCGGGCGGTCAAGCGCGGCAGGCGCTTCCGCTGGCCCGGTCCGTGGCGGCGCGGCGCCCGCTCGACGAGCAGGCGCACGGGCAGCTCATGCTGGCGCTGGCCGAGGCGGGGCTCACCGGTGAGGCCCTTGCTGTGTTCGCGGACCTGCGGGCGCGTCTCGCGCAGGAACTGGGTGCGGACCCGTCGCCGCAACTGGTCGCGGTGAACACCGCCCTGCTGACGGGTACCGCGGCGGTTCCCCAGCCGGTGGTGATCGAATCGGACGCGCCGAGCCTGCCGGGTCCTGTGGGCTCCGCGATCGGGTTACGAGCCGCTCCGAACCCCCTGATCGGGCGGGACGGCGACCTCTCGGCGGTCGAGCACCTGCTGGCCTCCGGCCGGGTGGTCACCGTGCTCGGTCCCGGCGGAACCGGGAAGACCCGGCTGGCACACGAACTGGGCCGCCGCGCCTCCGGGACACGCGCGGTCACCCTGGTCGAGCTCGCCGCATTGCGCAGCGGCGCGGACGTGGTCGCCGCGATCAGTGCGACGCTCGGTGTCGGTGAGGTGGAGCTCGCGCCGGGCACCGACCTCACCCGGGTGCGGGTCCACGACGCCCGCAGCCGGCTGCGGGACGCGCTGGGCTCACGGCCATCGTTGCTGATCCTCGACAACTGCGAGCACCTGATCGACGACGTCGCCGAGGTGGTCGCCGATCTGGTGGCGGCGACCGACCAGCTGACGGTGCTCGCCACCAGTCGCGCCCCGATGGCGATCACCGCCGAGGCGGTGTACCCGCTCCCGCCGCTCGCGGTCGACGAGAAGAGCTCTCCCGCAACGGAACTGTTCCGCGTGAGGGCGCGCTCGGTGCGGCCGTCCGTGCAGTTGGACGACGCCGAGGTGGCGCGACTGTGCCGCACCCTGGACGGTCTGCCGCTCGCGATCGAACTGGCCGCCGCGCGGGTCCGGACGATGACCGTGGAGGACATCAACACGCGGCTCGCCGACAGGTTCGCGCTGCTGCGCGCCGGAGACCGGACGTCGCCGCAGCGGCATCGGACGCTGCACGCCGTCATCGACTGGAGTTGGAACCTCCTCGACCTCCCGCAGCGGGCTGCGCTGTGCCGACTGTGCCGGTTCCCCGGCGGATTCACGCTCGACGCCGCGATCGCCGTGGGGGAGTGGGGCGACGTGGACGACGTCGTCGCCGCGATCGAGGGGCTGGTGAACCAGTCGCTGCTCACCGTCGTGGAGAACGGCAGCGACCTCCGCTACCACATGCTGGAGACGGTCCGCGAGTTCGGCGAGGAGCAGCTCGCGCTCGCAGACGCCGCGGAGCGCGACGAGGTCGCCGCCCGGATGCGCACCTGGGCAGCGGAATTCGCACTCGGAGCGCTGCGCGGATTCCTCGACGGCGATCAGCTCGCCGTCACGCACCGGGTGGAGGCAGAGCACGACAACCTCGTCGCGGCACTGCGACAGGCGCTCGCCGCGCGGGAAGTCCCGACCGCGTTGTCGGTGTTCCCGGTGCTGGCGGCGTCGTGGTCGTTGCGCGGTGCGCACTCCGAGGTCTCGGTGTGGTCGACGCGGCTGCGGACGCTGGACCTGCGCGCGTCGTCGGCGGATGCGCCGGGCAACGCGCTGGCCGTGTCGTACCTGCTGATCGGCGCGCACTCCGCATTCTCCGGCGACGTCCGCACCCTCGCCGGCGCGCGGGTGCGGCTGCGAGACATCGTCCGCACCCGTGACGATCTCGACCCGGTCGTGGCGCTGGGCGCCTCGCTGGTCGCGAGTCGCGTCGGCGGGTACGGGCTGGCGCGGATGCTCTCGAGAGCGGTGCATGACGGTGACGGCCCGGTCCGGACGATCGCGCTGCTGTCCCGGGCGAACCTGCGCGAGAACATGGGCGACCTACGCGGATCCGCCGTCGACGCGCGGGCGGCGCTGCGGCTGGCGAGGGAGGCGGGGGAAACGTGGACGACGGCCAGTGTCTGCCAGCACCTCGGCAGCCTCGAGGCGCAGACGGCCCGGTACGAGGCAGCGCTCGAGCACTACCGCGAGGCCGCCGAGATGATGCGTGGGCTGCACGCGTTCGACGAGTCGGTGACCCTGTACAGCTACACCGCGGGCTGCCTCGTCGGACTCGGACGGCTCGACGAGGCGCGTCGCGAACTCGATCGGGCCGCACCGCTGTTGGCGATGGTCGAGGAGGTGCCGATCGGGCCGGCGCGCGGCGGGCAGGCGTCGGTCGCAGTGAGTCGCGCGGAACTGGACCTCGCCTCCGGCGACGTCGACGCGGGCCTGCGCGGCTACCGGCACGCCCTGGAACTGGCGGGGATGTCGGGGGAGCCGGGTGCCGCCGATCCGTTCGCGTCGATGGTGCTGGCGGCGGTCGTCGACGCGCATGTGCTGGCTGGGCGGCCCGGCGAGATCACCGCCACCGTCGACAGGTTCCTGACCCGTGTCCTCGGCGACCTCGGACCGGGTGGCCACGCCGACCTGCCGCAGACCGGTGCCGTGGCCTGCGCGATCGGCAGCCACGACGTCGCACTCGGCGACGAGTCGGGGCTTCGTCTGCTGGCGCTGGCCACGAGAGTCGCACCGCGGCAGGATTTCCCGTCGATGCAGCTCTCGCTGCACCTGGACCGGGCCAGGGCCGAGCTCGGGTCGGAACGGGTGGACGCGGCACTCGCGGAGGCTGCGCGAGTGCCGCGGACCACGGCCCGGGAAGAGATATTGGAGGCGCTGCGCGCCCGTGCGCACTTCCGGTAGCCCCAACTACCAAAAGTGCGCACAGGGCTAGGCCTTCCGCATGTAGGTGCGGACGGTGAGCGGGGCGAAGATCGCGACGACGGCCGCGGCCCCGACGAGCGACCACACCAGGGGCATGCCGACGTGCCCGTCGTTGACCAGGTCGCGGACGGCGGTCACCAGGTGCGAGACCGGGTTGACGTTCACGAACGCCTGCATCCAGCCCGGCATGGTGTCCGCGGGCACGAACGCGTTGGACATGAAAGTCAGCGGAAACAGCACCAGCATCGAGGTGCCCTGCACACTGGACGCCTTGCTCATCAGGACACCCATGAGCGCGAAGATCCAGCTGATCGCGAACGCGCACAGGATCACCAGGACGGCCGCGCCGAGTACTCCGACGATGCCGCCGCCGGGGCGGAAGCCCATCGCGTAGCCAACGGCGAAGGTGATGGTGGTGGCGATGGCGTAGCGCACGACGTCGGACAGCAGCGCACCTGCGAGAGGCGAGATCCGTGCGATGGGTAGGGATTTGAACCTGTCGAAGACGCCCTTGTCCATGTCCTCCCGCAGCTGCGTGCCGGTGACGATGGACGCCGTGATCACCGTCTGGACAAGGATGCCGGGGATGATGATCGGCAGGTAGGACGCGACGTCGCCGGAGATGGCGCCGCCGAAGATGTAGGTGAACATCACGGTGAAGATCACCGGCTGGATCACCACGTCGAACAGCAGCTCGGGGTTGTGCTTGACCTTCATCAGGCCGCGGTAGGCCATGGTGAGCGACTGGGTCACGGTGTCGCGGAGCCCGATGGTCCGGGCGGCCGGAACCGGGGTGGCGGTGCGGGGTGCGGTGGCGACTGCGGTGGTCACGCGGCGCTCCTCTCGGTGTCGGTGGTGTCGTCGGCGCCGTGGCCGGTGATGGTGAGGAAGACCTCGTCCAGGCTGGGCTTGCTGACGGTGATCTCGTCGACGGCGATGCCGTTGTCACGCAATCGGATCAGCAGCTCCGGTGTCACGGACGTGTCCTGGAGCGGTGCGGTGAGCCGAGCGGCCTCGGGACTGACGACTACCTCCACGCCGAGCGCCTCGGCGAGCAGGGCGCGGGTGGTGTCGAGGTCGGCGCGGTCGACGAGTGCGATCTGCAGCGACGACGTCCCCACCGACGCCTTCAGTTCGTCCGCGGTGCCGTCGGCGACGACGCGGCCGCGGTCGATGACGGCGATCCGGTCGGCGAGCTGGTCGGCCTCGTCGAGGTACTGGGTGGTGAGCAGGACCGTCGAGCCGTCGGCGACGAGACGACGAATGGTGTCCCACATCTGCGCGCGGGTGCGCGGGTCGAGACCGGTGGTCGGTTCGTCGAGGAAGAGCAGCGGGGGCCGGGCGATGAGCGATGCCGCGAGGTCGAGGCGCCGCCGCATACCGCCGGAGAAGTTCTTCAGCGCGCGGTCCGCCGCCTCGGTGAGCGCGAACTCCTCCAGCAGTTCGGCCGTCTTGCGGCGGGCGGCCGCCCGGTTCAGCCCGAGCAGGCGGGAGAAGATCATCAGGTTCTCGGTGGCGGTGAGATCCTCGTCGACGGACGCGTACTGGCCGGTCACGCCGACCAGGGAGCGCACTGCGGTGGGCTCGGCGACGACGTCGTGGCCGAAGATGCGGGCGTGGCCGGCGTCCGGGCGGAGGAGGGTGGCGAGCATCCGGATGGTGGTGGTCTTGCCCGCGCCGTTGGGGCCGAGGACTCCGTAGACGGATCCGGTGGGGACGACGAGGTCGACCCCGTCGACGGCGGTGAACTCTCCGAATCGTTTGACGAGGCCGTCCGCCTCGATGGCGGGAGGGTACGAGTCGGTCATGGGTACTCCCTTCGAGTGGGTGTGTTGTCACCACCCTGCGGGGACCCGCTTGCATGCCGCTTGCGTCCGCCTGGCGCGCGACTGTCGTCGCAGTGCGCCGGGAGTGGCGACCGTCCGCGACCCCCGGCGTTCGCACGTTCCGCCGTCCCGCACGGGGCGGGTGAGAGCTCGCCGGCATCTGTGAACGAGCATTCATGAACACCTGTTCACAATGGGTGTGGACGAAGGGGTGGCTCGTGTGAGGGGTCCGTCTCCTATCCCTACGATCAACCCCGATGTCTCCGAGAACCGCGGCCGCCCTGCGCGGCGACGACACCAGCCTGCGCGACCACCTGATCGAGGCCGCTCGCCGGCTCGTCGCCGAACGTGGCACCGCCGGCCTGACCGTCCGCGACATCGCCCGCGAGGCCCGAGTCGCCGACGGCGTGCTCTACAACCACTTCGCGGGCAAGGAGGAACTGCTCGCGCTCGGCCTCGACGCGCACGTGCGCGCTGCCGACTCGGGTCGCCCGGCGCCGGAGCCCGGCTCGGGGTCGGTCGAGGCGAATCTGCGTGTGCTGGTGCGTCGGGGGTTCGCACTGCACGCCGCGACCGTGCCCGCCTTCGCCGGCCTGCTCTCGCAGCCGAAGGTGTTGTCCGCGTACGCATCCTTGCCGAAGGCATCGGTTCCGCTGCGGGAGGTCCTCGCGGACTACCTGCGCAGCGAGCAGGAACTGGGCCGGCTCGCCGCATTCGCCGACGTACCCGCCGCCGTCACCCTGATCAGCGGCGCCTGGCACGACAGGGTCCTTCGAGGGCTGCTGTCCGGCGACGTCCCGGGCGCCACCGAACCCGACGACAGGCTCGTCGACTCCCTGGTCGCCACCGTGCTCCGCGGTATCGCGCGGCACTGAGCCGCTCCGGTCAGCGACCGGGTGTGAACCGGGCAGACAGGGCGCGGCGGTCCACCTTGCCGGGACCACGCACCGGCAGCGAGTCGAGAAGGTGGATCTCCCGCGGGGCGGCCGTGGAATCCAGTGCGCCCGAGAGGTGCTCGCGCAGGTCGTCGAGGCCGGGCCGCGTGCCCGCGACCGGAACCACCGCCGCGACCACCCGCTGACCGAGGCGGGGGTCCTCGACGCCGAACACCGCCACCTGTGCGACGTCGGGGTGGGTGACGAGTACGGCCTCGACGACCTGCGGCACGACGGTCAGCCCGCCGGTGCTGATCGCCTCGTCCAGCCGGCCCAGGATGCGCAGTACCCCGTCCTCGACGACGCCGGCGTCGTCGGTCCGGAACCACCCCGGCTCGGCGAACGCGGGATGCTCGGGGCGGCCCCGGTATCCGGACGCGAGCACCGGACCGCCGAGCAGCACCCGCGAGTCCGCGTCGATCCGCAATCGCACCCCGTCCAGGGGTACACCGTCGTACACACAGCCACCGCAGGTCTCGCTCATCCCGTAGGTGCGGACGACGGTGATCCCGGCATCCACCGCCCGGGCCAGCACCGGTGCGGGAGTCGCGGCACCGCCGAGCAGCACCGCGTCGAGGTCGGCCAGCGCCGCCACCGCCGGCGGATGGTCGAGGGCCTTGATCAGCTGGGTGGGAACCAGCGAGGTGTAGCGGCGGGGACCCGACATCTCGGCGACCGCGGCAGACAGCGCTGCGGGGTCGAAGCCGCCTGCGACGTCGACGATCACGGGGGTCGTGCCTGCCGCCAGACCGCGCAGCAAGACCTGCAGGCCGGCGATGTGGTGTGCGGGCAGCGCCAGCAGCCACGCACCCGGCCCGCCGAGGCGTTCGTGGGTGGCGGCGGCGCTCGCGCGCAGCGCCGAGGCGGTCAGCTCGGCGCCCTTGGGGACGCCGGTGCTCCCGGATGTCGCGACCACCAGCGCGATCTCGTCGTCGATCGGCTGGCCCGGAGACAGTGCCGTACACAGGCGAGCGGTCTCGCGTTCGTCTCCGGCGGGCACCGGGAGCAGCGCGGAACCCTCACCGGACAGCATCTGTGCCAGATCCGGCAGGATCGCGGACACCCCGGCGCCGGCCGGGACGGGAAGGGTGCGCAGGACCGAACTCATGCCGTCGATGCTTCCAGAGTGGCGTCCACGCTCAGTCGCGCGGCGTGTCCGACGGGTCGACGAGGGGCCATCCGCCGGCGACGAGGCGGGCGCGCACCCGCGCGATGTCCGTCTCGTGCGGCATCTCGTCGGTGACCTTCGTGATCAGCACGCCGATGTCGACCCGGCCGATCGGGGACTGTGCGGACGTCAGCGCGTCGGTCACGGCGCGCACCTCGTCGTCGGAGAGCCGGCGGCGCAACAGCGCGATCAGCGGGATGTAGTCCTGTTCGGGCACGCCGTTGGGGTAGCCGGCCCGCAGCCATCCGAGGATCGACGACAGCAGTGGAGACACGCTCACAGCGGGTCCTGTTCGTCGGGGTCGACCTCGTCGGTGAGGGACCAACCGGCCGACGTGAGCACGGCCTCGACGCGAGCGATGTCCTCGGCGGACGGTTCGGTGTGCGCAACCTGCGTGATCGCCTCGCCGATCTCGTCCCGCTCGATGGACGGGTCCTCGCCGCGCCCGGTCTCCTCGGTGAGTGCCTCCTCGGCGAGGGCCACCGCGACCGCCTTGATCTGGTCCGAGGTGAGTCGCCGTGCGAGCACGGCGACCAGAGGGATGTGGTCCTTCGGCGGGATGCCGTCGGGGTAGCCGTCCCGCAGCCAGCGGACGAGAGCCACGGGGAAGTGCGGCTTGTCGTCGCCCGACGGGTGTTCGGTGTTCACGAGTGGTCCTCCTCTCCGATGGTCCAGGGCGTCGTCAGAACAGGTTGATGCCGAAGGTGTGGTCGAGGAAGTCCGCCATGATGAACAGGATGCCCGTGACGATCGCGATCACCACGATCGCGAAGCACGCCCAGCCGGCGAACACCGCGAGGCGGTTCCGGGTACCCGCCACGGCGACGTCGGATCCGGCGGTCGCACCCGACTCGACGGAGCCGATCAGGCGCAGGCCGAACGCGAACAGGGCGGGCAGCCCGGCGCCGAGCAGCAGGCCGACGGCGATCACCTGCCACAGCGATTCGGCGGTTTTGGTCAACAGGTCCATGGTCTTCGCTTCCTGGGCGTCCCGTACGGGACGGTGGATGTCCGATTGGCGCGAGCGCGCGGGCGTCCGGACCGGGTCAGCGTGGCACGTTCGGCACGGTGGTGCCGGACTCGTCCGAGGCGTGGCCGGGTGGGGCGGGGATGTCGTCGATGTCGATCAGCGAGGCGTCGAGCGCGGCGAGGTCGGTGAACACCGACTCGTCGAAGTGCTCGGCCTCGGCTGCGCCCGGCTCGAGACGGCCGGACCACTCGGCGTTGACGTTGCTGTGGTCGATCGGCTGCCGACGCGAACGCAGGTACATCAGGGTGGACAGCGACAGCAGCAGCGCGAACACCACCAGAACCCCGGCGAGACCGCCGATGAGGTGTGCCAGACCCCAGCACAACGCTCCGGCCAGCGCCGCCGACGGCAACGTGATCAGCCACGCGACGGCCATCCGGCCCGCCACCGACCAGCGCACCTCGGCGCCGCGCCTGCCGACGCCGCTGCCCATGATCGAGCCGGTCGCGACGTGGGTGGTCGAGAGCGGAAGTCCGAGGTGGCTGGACGTCAGAATGATCGCCGCGGACGACGATTCGGCCGCCATGCCCTGCGGTGCGGCGATCTCGACCAGCCCCTTGCCGAGGGTGCGGATGACGCGCCAGCCGCCGAGGTAGGTGCCGAGCGCGATGGCGACGGCGCAGCTGAACTTCACCCAGAACGGCATCGCCGCGTCCTCGGTGATGGTGCCGTGCGCGACCAGCGCCAGGAAGATCACGCCCATCGTCTTCTGGGCGTCGTTGGTGCCGTGCGCAAGTGAGACGAGCGACGCGGATCCGACCTGTCCGAGCCGGAAGCCCTTTTCCTTGGTGCCCTCGTCGACCCTCGAGGTGATGCGGTAGATCAGCCAGGTCCCGCAGGCGGCGACGAGCGCTGCGACCACGGGGGCCAGCAGCGCGGGGATGATCACCTTGCTCAGCACACCGGCCCACTCGACGCCGTTGACGCCGATGCCCGCGAGGGCGGCGCCGATCAGTCCGCCGAACAGCGCGTGCGAGGAGCTGGACGGGATGCCGAACAGCCACGTGAGCAGATTCCACAGGATGCCGCCGACGAGTCCGGCGAACACGATCAGGAGCAGATCGTCGCCGCTGACGGAGTTGAGATTGACGACGCCCTTGGCGACCGTCGCGGCGACCTCCACTGACAGGAAGGCGCCGACCAGGTTGAGGATCGCGGACAGCGCCACTGCGACCTTTGGTCGAAGTGCGCCGGTGGCAATGGATGTGGCCATCGCGTTCCCGGTGTCGTGGAAGCCGTTGGTGAAGTCGAACCCTAGGGCTGTGACGACAACGACGAGAAGAACGATGAGTTCCGCGTTCACAAGCCTTCATCCTCCGTTAACAGCACATAAAAGTCGAGTTCACCGGTCAGAGGCTCGGGGGTGTCGCGAGAGGCCCGGCCACGCCCGTGTCCTGCGCCTTCCGGCGTGGTCCCAGGTGAGTTCCGCCCGACGCGGGTGCGGCGGGCGTGCGGAGGCTCACAGCCCGGCGGCTGTGGCCCGACTCACAGTGCGGTCTCACTCACCGGGAACCACCCGAATCGCCCGTTACCCGATGGCTAGCGTCCCCGCATCGAGTGACGCAGCCCACTTTTCTGTGCACTCGGATTTCTCGCCCCCTCCCGAGGAAACGGAGACCCCGCTCGTGAAAACACGCAAGACCGCGAAACTCGTCGCGGCGCTAGCCCTGTCCACCGCACTGGTGTCGGCCTGTGCCACCGAACGGGGCGGTGACGACGGGGTCCCCGCAGCCGGCTCCGGTTCCGCAGGCACCTCGACGTCCTCGGACACCGCCTTCGGCACCCTCGACTCGCCGTGCGGTGAGGGCGATGCCAAGGGCAGCACCGACCAGGGCGTCAGCGACACCGAGATCAAGATCGGATACGGCGACGACCGCGGGTACGCGCAGAGCCCCGGTCTGAACAAGGAGATGTCCGACGCCGTCGCCGCGATGATCGACTGGTGCAACGAGCAGGGCGGCATCAACGGCCGCACGATCGTGGGCACCGACTACGACGCCGCGATGACCAACGCGAACACGGTCATGCAGGAGGCGTGCCGCTCCGAGTTCATGATGGTCGGCCACGGCTTCGCGATGGACCAGACCGCCGAGCAGACCCGCGTCGCCTGCAACATGGCCGCCGTGCCCGGCTTCACCGTCTCTCCGGATGCAGCCAACGGTCCGATGACCTACCAGGGCGTCCCGTTCCCGGTCGACTACGCCAACGGCGCCGCCTGGTTCCAGATGGCCGAGATGCACCCCGACATGCTGAACGACTTCGACCTGGTCGGCTCGACCATGCCGACGATCATCACGTCGCTCGCCAAGACCCGGTCGATCGCGGAGGCCGCCGGCTTCACGCTCAAGGACTGCGGCGTCACGATCAACTACCAGGGCGAGCCCAGCTACGTCCCGTTCGCGGAGAAGTACAAGCAGTGCGGCGTCAAGGGTCTGTGGACCTCGCGTTCGCCGGTGCCCAACGAGTTCAACTTCTTCAAGGCCATCGACCAGGTCGGCATCGACCCGATCATCTTCGGTGAGGCCACCTGGTACGGCGCGTCGGCCCAGTCGTTCAACGCCCAGTCCGGCCTGCTGGACAACCTGAACGCCAACATGATCTTCCAGATGCTCGAGAACGCCGACAAGGTGCCTGCGGTCGCGAAGTACAAGGAGCTCGTCGAGGGCGAGGGCGGCAAGACCGCGCTGCTCGGCATGCAGTCCACCTCGTCCTTCCTGCTGTGGGCCACCGCGGCCAAGGAGTGCGGCTCCGACCTGACGCGTCAGTGCATGATCGACGAACTGTCGAAGATCCACGAGTGGGACGGCGGCGGACTGCACGCCGTGACCGACCCCGGCAAGAACATGCCTGCGCAGTGCGGCCTGATGGTCGACCTCAAGGGCGCGGACTACAGCCAGGTCTTCCCCTCCGAGGCCGCCGAGTTCAAGTGCGACGCGAAGTACCTGATCAAGACCGATCCCTCCACCTGGGGCACCGACCTGGGCCCGGATCGCGTCTCCACCAAGTACCTCGGACCGAACGTGATCAAGCCGCAGGTCTGACGACTCGCGGACCGCGACGGGGGCGGGCGGTTCTCCACCCGCCCCCGTCCTTCGACCAGGGGTTCATCACATGGACACATTCGTGACCTTCACGATCCTGGGCCTCGTGCTCGGATCGGTGTACGCGATCGCCGCCTCCGGGCTGGTGCTCACGTACAACACCTCGGGAATCTTCAACTTCGCCCACGGCGCCCAGGCGATGCTCGGCGCCTTCGTCTACTGGCAGCTCAGCGTCGGGTGGGGTCTGCCGACGCCGATCGCCCTCGTCGTGGTGCTCGGAATCTTCGGTCCCCTCATGGGCCTCGGCCTCTACTTCCTGATCATGCGCGGCCTGCGGGACACCGCTGAGGTGACCAAGATCGTGGTCACCGTGTCGATCATGCTCGGGATGCTTTTCCTGTCCCAGTGGTTCTGGCACGCCGAGGAGCCACGCACCCTGCCGATGTTCTTCGGTGACGACAGCAAGTTCACCGTCCTCGGCGCCACCGTGCACGTGCACGAATTGCTCTGCCTGATCGCCGCGGCCGCGATCGCCGTCGGCCTGCGTCTGCTCTTCACCCGCACCCGAATGGGCACGACGATGCGCGGCGTCGTCGACGACCCGGACCTCCTGCGGCTCAGCGGGCACAACCCGGAGCGCATCGCCGGTTTCTCGTGGGCGCTCAGCTCGATGCTGGCCGTCCTCGCCGGCATCCTCGTCACCCCGATCAGCGGTGGCACCCTCGAGGCGAACCTGCTGACGCTGCTGGTGATCGACGCCTTCGCGGCGGCGATGTTCGGCCGGCTCCGCAGCATCCCCCGCACTTTCGTCGGTGCACTCGTCCTCGGACTGGCGGGCACCTACCTGCTCGGCTACGCGCCCACCTCGTGGACGTGGTCGTCGAACCTGCGGGTGTCGCTGCCGATGATCGCACTGTTCGTGGTGCTGATCGTGCTGCCGCAGGACCGGCTCCGTGGCGCCGCCGTCCGGACCCGCGAGCGGTACCACGTGCCGTCGGTCCGCAAGGCCGTCGGCTGGGCGGTCGCGCTCGTCGTGATCGTGTTCCTGATCCGGCAGTTGATGGTGGAGTCCGCGGTCACGACCCTCACCATCGGTGTCTGCTTCGCGATCGTCGCGCTCTCGCTCACACTGCTCACCGGTTACGCGGGCGAGATGAACCTCGCGCCGCTGTCCTTCGGTGCGATCGCCACGATCATCGTGTTCCACTTCGGCATCACGGGATCGGGCCTGGCGCAACGACTCACACTCGTCGGCGTTGTCCTCGGCGTGATCGTGGCGGCACTCGTCGGTGGGCTGGTGGCGCTGCCCGCGCTGCGCCTGCGGGGGCTGTACCTCGCCCTCGCGACGATGGCGTTCGGCGTGTTCCTGTCGAACATGGTGCTCCGGGACACCACCGAGCACGAACTGTTCGGGGTGAAGTTCTCCATCTTCACCGGCGGCACCCTCGTCATCCCGCCGCTGCAGGTCGGCCCCCTCGACCTCGCGGACCCGACGGCGTTCCTGATGACGGCCACCGTCCTGTTCGCGATCCTCGGTGTCGGCGTGATCGCGCTGCGCAACAGCGGTTACGGCCGCAGGCTCACCGCGATGAAGGACAGCCCGGCGGCGTCGGCGATGCTCGGCCAGAACCTCGTTCGGCTCAAGCTCAGCGTGTTCGTGCTGTCCGCGGGCATCGCGGGTCTGGGCGGCGTGCTGATGTCCTCCGCGCTGGGATCGGTGTCGGGCGAGTCCTTCACGATCGTCATCAGCCTCTCGCTGTTGATGCTCACCGTCGTCGCCGGCATCGGCTACGTCAGTGGTGCGTTCTTCGGTGGCGTGATGGCCGGCGTCGGCTTCTCGATCATCATGGTGTCATTCAACAACCTCGCCAAGACGCAACCGGACCTCGAGGGCCTGTTCCTGTTGCTCGGCAACCTCGCCGCGGTGAGCCCCGCGCTCATCGGTATCGGTGTGGGACACAACCCGTCCGGCACCGTGCACCAGGTCGTGGAGGGCTACCGCAAGCTCCGCGACGCCCGGCCGGTGCTCGTCGGCGGCGCCGCCGTCGTCGCGGTGGCGTACGTCCTGGCGCTGACCGGCATCCTCGACAACTGGTGGTTCGCGACCATCACCATCGTGACGGTGTTCGCGCTGCCCGTGGTCGGCGAGATGCTCATGCCGACGGCCGTGCTCGGCGAGGAGGAGGCGGCTCGCCGTCGTCCGGTCGACCCCGAGCGGGTCGGCGTCGACGAGCCGTACAGCGCCGAGACCATCGCCCGGGTGGACCGCGAGCTGGGACTGCCCCCGCTCCCGGTACGCACCAGCGACGAGGCCACGGCGCAGGCACCCGAGTCGACGCCCGAGAAGGAGCTGACCGCACATGTCTGATGCGACCCCACTGCTCGAAACCCGCGGTGTCACCGTCCGATTCGGTGGGAACGTGGCGGTGAACGACGTGAGCGTCGCGTTCGGCGCGGGCACAGTCACCGGGCTCATCGGACCGAACGGTGCCGGCAAGACCACGCTGTTCAACACGATCACCGGCCTGCAGAAGCCGACGTCCGGGCGGATCCTGATCGACGGCGTCGACGTCACCCGCAAGGCCCCCTACAAGCGGGCCCGGCTCGGGCTGGCCCGGACCTTCCAGCGCCTGGAACTGTTCCTGTCGCTGTCGGTGCGGGACAACCTGCGGGTGGCGGGGGACATCCACGGCACCGGCGGTGGCGGCCGCCGGCGGGACCTGGAGGCGGAGACGGACCGGCTGCTCGAACTCACCGGGCTGACGGACGTCGCGCACCAGGACGTGTCCGACATCCCGACCGGCCGCGCGCGGGTCGTCGAGGTGGCACGGGCCCTGATGACCGGGCCCCGGGTGCTGCTGCTCGACGAACCTGCGTCCGGCCAGACCGAACAGGAGACCGAGGCGTTCGCCGAACTCCTGCTCCGGCTCGCCGGCGAGGGGCTGGGCATCTGCCTCGTCGAACACGACCTCCCGCTCGTGATGCGGGTGTGCTCACACATCCACGTCCTCGACTACGGATCGCTGATCGCCTCCGGCACGCCTGCGGAGATCCGCGACAACCCGGCGGTCGTGGCTGCCTACATCGGAACGGAGGAGGTCGCATGAGCGCGCCCGTCGACGAGATGTCGAACAGCACTGCCGCCCACCAGGACCCGATCCTGGAACTGTCGGGAGTGCGTGCCGGGTACGGACCGATCGAGGTGCTGCACGGTGTCGACCTGACCGTGCAGCCCGGCGCCGTCGTCGCGTTGCTCGGACCGAACGGCGGCGGCAAGACCTCCACCTTGAAGATCTGCTCCGGCATCCTGCCGGTCACCGGCGGCGAGTTCCGGCTCGCAGGCCGGTGCGTGAACGGGGTGGACGCGGCGACCCTCGCCAAGCTCGGGGTGTGCACCATCCCGGAGGGGCGAGGCGTGTTCGCGAACCTCACCGTCCGCGAGAACCTGTGGGTGGCGACCGGGACCGGGACGTCGCTGAAGGATCTCGAAGAGGTTGCCTACGAGCGGTTCCCGATCCTCGGGAAGCGTCGCAGTCAGCTCGCCGGGTCGATGTCCGGCGGTGAGCAGCAGATGCTGGCGCTCTCCCGGGCGCTCGGCACCGCCCCCACGGTGCTGCTGCTCGACGAACTGTCGATGGGGCTCGCGCCCCGCGTGGTCACCGAGATGTACGACATCGTCGGAGGTCTCGCCGCGGAGGGGTTGTCGATCCTCGTCGCGGAACAGTTCGCCCGTGCAGTGCTGCCGATCGCGACGTCGGCGGCACTCATGCTGCAGGGCCGGGTGGTCAAGACCGGCAACCCTGCCGACATCGACAGTGAACTCTCTACCAGCTATCTAGGAGGATGACGATGACCGCACTCGCGGAGGACCGTCGGGACCAGTTCAAGAAGGACGTTGCCGACCTGAAGCTGAAGGCGGACGGCGCCACCGGCGGCGACTCGAAGGCCCGTATCGCGGGCCTCGCCCTGATGATCGTCGGCGCCGTCGCCGCGTTCGTCCTGTACTTCGCGTCGCTGACGCTGGACGACCTGCGCAACATCGCCTCGTACCAGATTCTGGCGACCGCGATGCTCGCTCTCACCGTCATCGGTGCGGCGCTGTACCTGGCCGGCTCGATCGCCCGGGTGCTGCGACTGTGGCTGCTGCGCCAGTCGTACGAGGCGCAGGAGCAGTCGGAGCTGATCGCGAGCGCCCTGCGCTCTCGTTGATCTCGGCGGCTGTGCGCTCGCTCGGAGTCGTG
>NZ_JBHUFB010000020.1:177015-337264 GCF_042681175.1 Rhodococcus gannanensis | reverse complement strand
CGGTGACGAACGACGATGCCGCGGTACCCGATTGCGAACACTGTCGGCCACGGCGGCCCATCCGCACAGGATGGGTCGCCGTGGCCGATTCGCGTCGATCTCCGGGGCCGTGGCTTCCGGTGTCTCAGGGCTGGAGGCGGTCGTGGGTCCGCGTCGTCGCAGCGCCGCACATCCCCGGTCGTCGTGGATACCACCGAGGGTGTCAGCCGCGGACGGCCACCGAGCCGCGCATGAGGGTGCGTGCGGTGCGGAAGAGCGAGGCGCTCGCCACCTGCGGCTCGCCGTCGCCGGAGGTGACCTCCGCCGTCACCGACAGCACTCCGGACGGCGTGCCGATCGCGGTCGCCCCGACGCCCGCCGAGCCCACGAGATTCGGGAGGGTGCCCGGGATCTGCACGGCCGCGGCCAGGCAGAGCGCACCCGTTCCGGGTATCGCTCCGTGCGGCTGCTCCATGGAGATCATCCGAGCCGACAGGTCATACGACGCCCCGGTGACCTCGTCTCCGCTGATGGTCCGGTAGTCGGCAGGAGCGGCGACGACCGCGATCTTCGGGCCGGCGGGCGGAACGTCGGCGACGTCCGTCGCGAGCCCCATCGCCACCGCGCCGGCGCGCCGCAACTGCTCCAGGACGCCCAGCGTCGTGGAATCCGCGGCGAGCTGAGTGGGTGTCTCGGAACCGGCGAGCCCGAGCTGCGCCGCGTCCACGAACACCGTTGCCGCCGAGACGTCCACGCAGGACACGGTGAACTCCCCGGCCGGGACGCGCAGTCGGGTCGTCGGTGCGCCTACGGGCAGGACCCGCCCGGTCTTCGTGCCGCCCGGTGCCAGGTAGTCGAGCCGAATGGGCGAACCGGTCCCGGCGACGCCGGGGATCGCGAGATCGCCGTCCACCGCGGCCATTCCGCCGCGAACCTCCAGCGCGGCACGCAGCAGGGCCCCGGTGTTGGTGTTGAAGATCCGCACCTCGAGGGGACCGTCGTCCACCGCACCGAGGAGTCCCTCGTCCAGCGCGAACGGTGCCACCGCAGACGACAGGTTGCCGCAGTTCGTCGAATGGTCGACGACGGCGGTGCCGACGGACACCTGGGAGAACGTGTACTCGACGTCGGCGTCGGGCCGGTCCGACGGTCGCACCGACACCACCTTCGACAGCGACGACACCCCACCGCCCATGCCGTCCAGTTGACGGCCGTACGGGTCGGGGCTGCCCATCACCGACAGGTACAGCGCATCCCGGTCGGGGCCCGGTGCTGGGAGCGCGTCCTCCCGGAAGAAGACGCCCTTGCTGGTACCGCCGCGCATGAACACCGCGGGAATCCACTGCTGAGTCACTCCGTCATTCCACCCGCTTCGCGGTCCGGCGTCCACACCCGACCCCGGTCGTCATCTCCTGATGCGACCGCTGGCGAAGAGGGCTCCGGCAGTGAGCAGGGCGGCCAGCGCGAACGCCGCCTGCAGCGCTTCGAGCCGAGCATCCGCGTTGACGTCGACGATCGCCTGCTGCGCAGCGGGGTCCAGGTCCGTCTCGGCGAGCGCGGTGGTGAGCTGGCTGTCGGACACGAACGCCACGCCGGAACTCATCTCCGTGGTCGCCTGCTGCTGGACCGCAGGCGGCACCGCAGGGTTCTCCAGGATGCCTGTCAACGCCGAACTGCTCAGCGTCACGATCAGAGCCGACCCGATCAGGGCGGTGCCGAGGGAGGCGCCGAGATTGGTGGCGGTGTTCTGCAGTCCGCCCACTTCGGGACTCTTCTCGTCCGGGGCCGAGGACACCGTCACCGCCCCGAGCTGTGAGGACAGAGCGCCGAGGCCGATGCCCATGAGCAGCATCGGGATCGCGACCACACCCGCGTTCGCGCCCGGGTCCATACCTGCGGCCAGGATCAGGATGCCGATCAGCATGGACAGCAGACCGAGACGGACCACACGTCGCGGGCTGGCGTGCGGCCACACCTTCGGGATCCCGACGGCCGCGACCAGCAGTGCCAACGACAGCGGCAGCAGCCGAACCCCGGTGCCGAGGGCGCTCAACTCGAGCACGACGGACAGGAACAGGGGGACGGCGAAGAACACGCCGGCCTGAATCATGAACTGCATCATGAACATCGTCAGTCCACCGGTGAGCCGGCGGTTCCGCAGCAGTGTCAGGTCCAGGAGCGGCTGCCCGCCGGTACGCGTCACGTGCGTCTGCCAGCGCACGAACGACCACAGCACCAGCAGGCCGCCGAGGATCAGCCAGAAGACCGGGGACAGACCGAAGATCGCCGGGCCGTCGGGCCGCACGCGAAGCCAACCCCATTCGCTGGACCGCAGTACACCGAACACGATCAGGCCGAGACCCAGCGCCGACAGCACCGCGCCCGGCACGTCCAGATGCACCTTCTCGGGCGGCACGTCCGTGATCTTCCGTAGCACCAGCAGGATCAGGACGACGATCACGACCTCGCCGGCGAACACGTACCGCCACGACGCGAAGGTCGTCACCGCACCGCCGATCAGCGGACCTGCGGCCACGGCCATCGCACCCGCCGCCGCGATCAGCCCGTATGCCGCCGGGCGCCGCTCGGGTGCGAAGTTCGCCGCCACCAGCGCCACGATCGCGGGCATGATCAGTGCCGCACCGATGCCCTCGAGCAGCGACCATCCGATCAGCAGGACGGTGAGATTCGGCGCCAGCGCGGTCGTCGACGAACCGAGTCCGTAGATCACCAGCCCGATGCCGAAGGCGCGGCGCCGCCCGAGGATCGTGCCGATCTTGCCGCCGGTGATCATCAGCGTCGCCATCACCAACGTGTACAGGGTGATTGCGGTCTGGATGCCCGTGATGGTGGTGTCGAGGTCGGAGGCGACCTGCGCCATCGACACGTTCATCACCGAACTGTCGAGGGTCATCAGGAACTGACCGGCACCGAGCACCGCCAGCACCAGACCCGACCCGGTGTACTGCTTGGTGTCCGCGCTCACCACGACCGCTCCCGAACCGATCCGCGCCGCCTGATCGTCATACCGGCCTCGCCTCCACCCTGGACAGTCGCCTGATCGTGCCTCCGGCCGGCGGGACCGTCAACGCGGACAGGCCGTCCTCATCCTCGGTGGGTGAGGACTGTCGCTGCCCGGTGCGGCACAGTCGCGGGCATGGTGCGTACCCGGGCGCTGCGACTGCGCCGGGAATCCTGGGGCTTCGCGATCGGCTCGACACTGTTCGCGGTCGGCGCGCTGCCTGGGTACGCGAACGCGGTCGACGTCCAACTCGACAACACCACCTACTTCGTCGGGTCCCTGTTCTTCACCACCGCCGCGTTCATCCAGCTGGCCCTCAGCGGCCGTCGCCCGCCGCGCCACGGCGCGCACCGCGTCGAGCGCAGCGACTGGTACTCGGCCGCGATCCAGTTCGCCGGCACCCTGCTGTTCAACGTGAGTACCGGTGTCGCACTCGTGCATTCACTCACCGTCGAGGAGACGGACCGGTGGGTGTGGCGACCCGACATGTACGGCTCGATCGCCTTCCTCGTGTCGAGCGCGCTCGCCGTCGTCGCGACCACCGAGACCGATCGGCTGTGGGACCCACGCGCCAGGAACTGGATCAGCACCTGGCTGAACATGGCCGGCTCCGTCGCGTTCGGTGTGTCCGCGGTCGCGGCGTTCGTCGACCCGAGCACCGGAGACCTGCGCAACGCAGGCGTCGCGAACCTCGGCACCTTCGTCGGCGCGCTGTGTTTCCTGGTCGCCGCACTGCTGACCCGCCCGCCGCGGGAATCCGCGGGGTGATCCACGTGGCTCTCACCCTCCACGGATGATCCGCGCGGGCACGCAGCGTGATGGGCTGGTGGCACTGGCCCGCGCGTGACTTTCGAGGGGTGGACATGGCTGATTCCGGGACGGACGACGGAGCATCGGCACCGTTGTCGACGGACGAACGTGCCGAACTGCTCCGGCTGCGCGCCGAGGTCGACGAGCTGCGAGCCCAGCGCGCACCCGCACCGGACGCTGCGCCGCAACCGCAGACAGTCGGCCGGTCGGGGCATCCCACGTTGCGGTGGATCGCCGCCGGCGTCCTGCTCGTGCTGGTGGCGGTGTTCGCCATGGCGGGCGTCACGGCCCGCTTCGCGCGTAGCCAGATCCTCGACACCGACCGCTACGTACAGACCGTCACCCCGCTCGCATCGGAACCCGCACTGCAGACCGCGCTCGCCAGCACGATCACCGACGAGATCATGACCCGCGTCGACGTCGAGCAGCTCACCGCCGACGCGCTCGGCGCCCTCACCGAGGTCGCGCCGCGCGTACCGAGCACTGTCGTCGGGCTCGCCCCGGTGATCGCCGGGCAGGCCCGCTCGTTCGTCAACGAGGCCGCGACGAAGCTCGTGTCCTCCGAACAGTTCCAGACCATGTGGATCGAGGCGAACCGGCAGGCGCACGAGGAACTCGTCGCCGTCGCCACCGGAAGCGAGAGCGGCAGCGTCGCCATCGACGAACGCGGCCAGGTCAGCATCTCGCTCGCCGCGATCATCGAAACCGTCAAGACGGACCTCGTCGACCGCGGATTCCAGTTCGTCGACAAGATCCCCGACGTCAACGCCACGTTCGTCATCTTCGAGTCCGCGGACCTGGTCAAGGCGCAGCGCCTGGTGAACTGGCTCGACAAGGCCAGCGCGATCCTGCCGTGGGTGACGCTGTTGTTCGCGCTGCTGGCGATCTGGATGGCGCCGCGTGGCGGCCGGCGCCGCGCCGTGTGCCTGGTCGGCGTTGCGCTGGCGTTCGCGATGGCACTCCTTGCGGTGGCGACCAGCATCGGCCGCACCCTCTACCTCGACGCCATCCCGCCGGACGTGCTCGAGAACGCGGCCGCAGGCGTCCTGTTCGACACGATCGTCCAGCCGCTGCGCACCACCCTGCGGGCCGTGTTCGTGGTCGGCGTGCTCATCGCGGTCGTCGGCTACCTCACGGGTTCGTCGTCCTCCGCGACCGCGATCCGTGGTGCCTACGGTCGCACGATGGACCGGCTGCGCTCGCCCGCGACGGACCGCGAGCCGCGGGCGGTGGAGAAGTACGCGGCGACGTTCCGGATCCCGCTGCGGATCGCGATCGTCGGCATCGCGATCGCCACCCTCGTGTTCTGGCGCTACCCGTCCGGCACCGTCGTCATCGTCACGATCCTCGTCGCGGTGCTCGCCCTGCTGGCCGTCGAGGTACTGGCCAGGCCCGCCCTCGCCGCGAAGAAGCCCGCACCCGCACCCGTACCGAAGGAACCCACCCCGTCTGCATGACGGTTCCGTTCAGTCGATCCGATCGACTGAACGGAACCGTTCATGCCTCGCTACGGCGGGGGTCGCGGCGGATGGGGTGGTCGGCGGGGATCTGCACCAGCACCACCTGCACCCCGTCGGGGTCGGCGACCCACATCTCGTGCAGTCCCCACGGCTCCTGCCGCGGCTCCCGGACTATGCGCACGCCCTCCGACTCCAGCTCGGCGCGGGCGTCCTCGATGTCGCGGACCTGCAGCCAGATCGCGCCCTCGAACACCGACTCGACGTCGGAGCCGCCGTGCCCGGCGATCTCGATCAGGTTCTGTCCCGCGAAGAACACGGTGCCGCCCGGGTACTCACGGGCGATCGCCAGCCCCAACGCGTCCCGCCAGAAGGTGAGCGTGGTCTCGTAGTCCTTGGGGCGCAGAATGATTCGACTGCTCAGGATCTCCACTGCGGTCAGCCCTCCTCGGCGGGTCGCGACTCGTGCCCGGCGCGGCCGTGGGTGCGGCGCGCCTCCTTCATCTCGGCCTCGTAGACATGGCGACGGCCGTCGAGGACGGTGTCCCGGCCCTGCTTCTCCCACGACCGGAACGCCGACCAGTAGCCGTCGTCGAATTCCTCGACCGCCTGGAACGTCCACCGCCCGGGCAGCACGTTGCGTCCCACGAGATCGGTGTCGATCCCGTCGGCGAGCTCCGCGTGCCCGGCCGCGCGCAGCGCCGCCACCGCCTCACCCAACTGCCGGTCGGCATGCCCGACGAGCTGGTGGAACGAGTAGAGGTGGCCGCGTGCCCGCTCCACCGTCTCCAGCGCCTCGGACAGCTTGCCCACCGCCGCGACCTCGGCGTCGGTGACTCCGCCGGGCCGAGTGTGCTCGGTGGCGGGGCCGTCCCGTCGTTCCGGTGCGCGGTCTTCGGTCATGCCGTCAGTGTGCCCGACCGGCACGCAACCCGGGGGATCCGCGGACGATCGGGTCGTCACGGAAACGTGCCGTGTCCCGGCGTTCAGCCGCGCAAGGCCGAAGCGAAGATGCCGGGCAGTTTGGCGAAGGACGGCGAGGCGGCGAGCCGGGCCAGTCGCCGGCCCGTGACGTCAGCCGTGCGGTTGTCCACGAACCATGGCGGCTTGGGCGAGAGGGTCCACTCGCCGTGCAGGATCGAGCGGGGCGTCGGCCGGAACGGGCCCCGGACGACGGTGCGTTCGGGACGCTCGAGCAGTAGCGCGTTGTGCACCACTCCGATGCCGCTCTGGACGTCGTCCAGACGGTGACCGGGAAACGCTCCCCAGGTCGCGTTCGCTGTCAGGTACCCGACGCCGGTCCACGCGTTGATGCCGATCGTGCCGTAACGCAGGTCGGCGACGATCTCCTCGAACTCCTCGCCGACCTGATCGACGGTTCGTGGGTGGACGATGATGTTGGCGCCCAGTGTTCCCCGCAGCTTCTCGTTGGCCGCTGTCACCGCTGCCCGCAGGAAGTCGGCGCCGGTCGCCGGCAACTCGGCGACACCCAGCACGGGAGCGAAGTACTCGTCGGAGAAGGCAGGGTCCTCGGGTCGTTGGAGATCCAGGGTCAACAGAGTGCGGTCGGGTGTGCCGCCGACGTGGTGTGCGCATTCGGGGTGGGTGGCCCGTGCGGAGGCGACCCGGTCGGCCGAACCCGGATACCAGGAGGGCCGCGGTGGCGCGTCGGCGAGTGCCTCCTTCACCAGTTCGAGGAACTCGTCCTTCTGGGGCCAGTCCGAGCTGACGATCACGACCTGGGCTGCAATGCAGTTCGAACCGGAGTTGTGAAGGCGTTGCGTCGCGACGTGACGGGCCTGGAACGTCAGATCGGCCTTCGACCATGCGCCCGGTACGACGATGACCGGCGCCACTCCACCGAGTTCACTCGTGATCGGCTTGGTGAGAAGTGGGGTGTCCGCAGACTTGTTTCGGGCGCGGTCCTCGCCCACACCCCACACGATCGCGTCGTGGGTGTTCTCGCTGCCGGTCATGTGAACTGCCGCGACGCCGGGGTGGTGGGCAAGCAAGCCGCCGATGTCGGCGCCGCCGGTCAGGATCTCGACGACGCCGAGTTCGATGAAGGGCGCGAAGATCGCCTCGAAGACGGGCAGCAGCGGTTCCGAGATCGGGTTGAGCTTCAGCGCGACGACCCGGTTCTCCGCGTACAGCTGGTAGATCGTGTCGAGCGGGGCGATCGAGAAGATGTTGCCCGCACCGAGCACCAGGGTGACCCCGTTGGTTCGTGCGGGGTCCCGCAGTCCGAGTCCAGCTGTGTCGCGGGCCTCCTTCTCGCCGACGCCCGGCTCGAGCCACACCTCGGCCGAGAAGCCGTTGAGCAGCAAGCGGTCGTATGTCGAGTGCGGCAGAACCCGCATCGCGACGCGTCCTCCGGGCACCGCGCGCGCGTGGAATCCGGACGTGGCACCCTCGCCGGCCGCCATCCGTCCGATCGTCTGACGCAGAGACTGGAGTGCCGAGGCGGTTGCCCACGGTCCCGAGATCCACTCCTCGCCGACCAGCGGGCTGTCCGCGGGCAGGTGCTTGATCGTGGACGCCACCCGAACCCATTCGTCGGCGTGCCGGTCGGTCAGCTCGACCAGCACGTCGAGCATCTCGCCGCGCTTCTCCAACGAGGTTGCGGCCCAGCTCTTCTCGCCTTGGGTGAGTCGCTCGACGACCTCGTCGACCCGGGCCGCGAGTGGGGTGGCGTGTTCGGCGGTCATCGTGTCTCCTTGATCAGATCGGCAGCCTTCTCACCGACCATGACGGCCGGGGCGTGGGTGTTGCCGTGCGGGATTCGTGGGAACACCGAGGCGTCGGCGACGCGGAGGCCCGAGACCCCGTGGACCCGGAGTTCGGAGTCGACGACGCCGTCGGACTCCGAGCCGATGCGTGCGGTGCACGACGGGTGATAGGTGTGCGCGACGTTGCGGCGGATCTCGGTCTCGAGGTCGGTTCGGGTGCCGACCACCGGGCCGGGGTGCAACTCCTTGCCCACAAGCGCTGCGAGGGGTTCGGACGCGGCGACCTCACGCGCCCGTTCGACGGCCGTGACCATTGCTTCCATGTCGGCCGGATCGGCGAAGTAGTTGAACACGACGGCCGCCTTGTCGGTGGGGTCGGCCGAGCGGAGGCGGACTCGGCCGGTGCTCTGCGATCCGACCAGTGAGCATCCGATGGCAAAGGCCGGATTGTCGTGCGAGTCGAATCCATTGTTCCAGAAGTAGCCGGGCGCGGCGATGAACTGCATGTCCGGTGCACCGTCGCCCGACCGGGTGTGGAAGAACGCTCCGGCTTCACCGATGTTGGACGTCAGCAGGCCGCGGCGGCGCACCAGATAGTTGGCGAGCTGCAGCGGCTTCTCCGCCCCGGCGAGGGTTCCTTCGGCCGACGTCTCGTGGTTGACCATGTACATCGGGTGGTCCATCAGGTGACCACCCACGTTCGCGTTGTCGACGAGGACGTCGACGCCGTGCTCTCGGAGGTGATCGGCCGGACCGATGCCGGACAGCATCAGCAGCTGCGGGGTCGCGAATGCACCCGCCGAGACGACGACCTCCGAATCGGCGCGGACCGACCGAATCCGCCCGTCCTTCTCGACCACGATGCCGACCGCCCGGCCGTTGTCGATCTGGATCCGATGCACCGTCGCCCCGGTCCAGACCGTGAGGTTGGGGCGCTTGCGAGCAGGCATCAGGTAGCCGTCGTTCGTGGTCCAGCGACGGCCACGGTGCTGCGTTACCTGGTAGAGGCCGGCACCGACCTGTTCGGCGCCGTTGAAGTCGTCGTTGAGCGGGATTCCGGTCGCGGTCATCGCGTCGACGATGGTGCGACTCAGTTCGTTGGGCGACCGCGGGTCCTCGACGTGCAGCGGGCCGTCGGCGCCGTGGAACCGGTCGCCGCCACGGGAGTTGGCCTCCGCCTTCGTGAAATACGGCAGCACCTCGTCGTAGGACCAGCCCTTCGCTCCGCCGTCCGCCCAGGCGTCGTAGTCGCTGCGATTGCCGCGGATGTAGATCATCGCGTTCTGCCCGCTGCATCCACCGAGCATCCTGCCGCGGGGATGGTAGATCTCCCTGCCGAAGAGGTGCGGTTCCGGCTCGGTGCGGTAGTTCCAGTCGTGGCCGGTCGTGAACTGCTTCGCGAACGCCGCGGGAATCTGGATGTTCGGATGCCTACCCTTGCCGCCGGCCTCGAGGAGGAGGACGTGTACGTCCGGATTCTCGGAGAGTCGCGCTGCGACAACGGCTCCCGCGGAACCTGCTCCGACGACGATGTAGTCGTACCTCACTGTGTCCTCCTCGGTCTGGCAACCCGTGAAGAATTGCACCGGGTGTGACGTGTGCGCTTGGGAGGCGCATCCAGAGTTGTGCGTCACATCTGGACTTCCCTACAAGACGCGCGGGCAGGGCCCGTGCGCTGCGGCGGAGGTGCGACGCCCTGGAGGTACGGTGGCGGTACGCCTCGCGAGCACGTCCCACTCCTGCAGTGCAGGCCGCTCGTGCCCAGCCGACTCGAAGAGCCCACGAAGGAGACGCCGGTGGGAGATTCGACAGTTGTGGGGGACTGGCTCGGGCACTTCGTCCAGTCGTCGATGCGTGAAGAGGCCGTCGAACGCTTCGTTGCCGTGGTGGACGCCGCGATCCTCGCCGCGTTGCCCGCCGTGGCGGCCGACGCCGTGCTGGTCGAGGATCTCCACCGCAGCACCCGGCATCAGTGGCTGGCGTTCCTGAGTTCACTCGGACGGGCAGATCACAATCTCTTCGTGCCTGCCCAGGCGTCAGACCTCGCCCGGTCGTTGGCTCGCCGTGGGATGGAGGTGCGGGTGCTGCTCCGTGTCTACCTGAGCGCGCACCACGGTGTGTTCGCCTATCTGTCGGAGGCGATCGACAGGCTGTCCGCCGAGGACAACCTGCCAGAGGAGGTCCTTCGTACCGTGTGGCGAAGGGCGGACAGGTGGATGGACGAGTCCGTGGAGGCCTTGATCGAGACGTTCTACGTGGAACGGGAGCGTGAACTCGCGGGCTCGGCGGCACGGCGGGCCGAACTGGTGGACGAGATCCTCGCGGCAAAGCCGATCGATCTCGCTCACGCGAGCACCACGCTCGGTCACCCGCTGCACCTGCACCAGACCGCGTTCCTCGTCTGGTCCGGTGAGGTGGACGAGAGGACCGCGTCGATGCTGCAGTCCGCCGCGGAGGAGCTCGCCCGAACCTTCGACGGCGGGACCCTGCTGACGCAGCTCAGCGGTAGCCGCGACCTTCGCTGTTGGGTGGCCACTGTGTCGCCGCCACCGCCGGCAACGATGGCCGCCCTGGCCGAGAAGCGATTCGAGACCGTCGCGGTGGCAGTCGGCCGACCCGGTCCAGGGGCCGACGGTTTCCGCGTCAGTCACCTCGAGGCGCGGTCGGCGCAACGGCTCGCGATGGACGCGACTTCGGCGCCGCCGTTCGTCGACTACCGCGACGTCGAATTGCTGTGCATGGCAATGGCCGACCTCCCGGCACTGAAGAGGATGGTGCGGCGGGAGGTCGGCCCGATCTGTGTGGCCGACAAGAATCTCGCGCCGGTTCGCGAGACAGTGCTGACCTACCTCGCGAACCGGATGAACGTCGAAGCCACGGCGGAGCGGCTCTACGTGCACGGCAACACCGTGCGCTATCGCCTTGCCAAGGCGGAGGAACTGCTCGGCTGCCAGCTCGCGGACCGGCCCCGGCACCTCGAGCTGGCGCTGCAGTACGTCGCCTACTTCGGTCCGCCGGCCGACTGATCATCGACCAGGCGGCTGGGCGAACCCGCTCGCTCCTCGCCACGGCGAGGCGCTCCGATCAGAAATACCAAGGGTACGGGGACCAGTCCGGGTCCCGCTTCTCCAGGAACGAGTCCCGGCCCTCGACGGCCTCGTCGGTCATGTACGCCATCCGGGTGGCCTCGCCGGCGAACAGCTGCTGGCCGACCAGGCCGTCGTCCTGCAGGTTGAAGGCGTACTTGAGCATCCGCTGCGCCTGCGGCGACTTGCCGTTGATCTTCGTAGCCCATTCGATCGCGACGTCCTCGAGCTCGGCGTGGTCGACGACCCGGTTCACCGCACCCATGTGGTGCATCTCCTCGGCGGTGTAGGTGTCGCCGAGGAAGAAGATCTCGCGGGCGAACTTCTGGCCCACCATCTTCGCGAGGTAGGCGCTGCCGTATCCGCCGTCGAAGCTGCCCACGTCGGCGTCGGTCTGCTTGAACCGGGCGTGCTCGCGGGACGCGAGGGTGAGATCGCAGGTGACGTGCAGGCTGTGCCCGCCGCCCGCGGCCCAGCCGTTCACGAGGGCGATGACGACCTTCGGCATGAACCGGATCAGCCGCTGCACCTCGAGGATGTGCAGACGCCCGGCGCGGGCCTTGTCCACGGTGTCCGCGGTCTCGCCGTCCGCATACTGGTAGCCGCTGCGGCCGCGGATGCGCTGATCGCCACCCGAGCAGAACGCCCAGCCGCCGTCCTTCGGGCTGGGGCCGTTGCCCGTCAGCAGCACGCAACCGACGTCCGAGGTCATCCGGGCGTGGTCGAGCGCCTGGTACAGCTCGTCGACCGTGTGCGGGCGGAACGCGTTTCGCACCTCGGGCCGGTCGAACGCCACCCGCACGACACCCTCGGTGACGTGCCGGTGGTAGGTGATGTCGGTCAGGTTCTCGAACCCGGGGACGGGACGCCACAGCTGGGGATTGAAGGTCACGATCACCAAGGATAGGCCGACCCGATCGGGCCGGACGCGCGGCGGCGTGGCCGGGGATTACCGTGCAGGACATGAGCGAGCAGACCGAACGGGACGGCGACTACGAGAAGCACGGCGGGTTCCCGGTGTACCGCCACGACCCGGACAACGGTGGCCCGCACTTCGGACGGCTCGTCGAGGCGCTGCGCGTCGTCCAGGACCTCGCCGTCTCGACCGCGGCGCCGCCGGAGGTCGTGGAGAAGGCGGCCGAGCAGGCGGAAGCGCTCGCCGCACTGCTCGCGCCGTACACCGCTCCGGAGGGGCAGTACCCGGCCGGCCGGTCCCTGGAACTGCCCGGGCGCGGCAGCCTGCTGATGCTGCCGTGGACGGCCGAGCGACTCGGCGCCGAGGGCGTCCGGGCAACAGGGGTGTTCCGCCGGTACCACATGGGCGGCAACGGAGCCGCGCACGGCGGCGTCCTCCCACTGCTCTTCGACGACCTGTTCGGTTCCGTCACGCACGCCTACGGGCGTCCGATCAGTCGAACCGCCTACCTGCACGTCAACTACCGCAAGATCACCCCCCTCGACACGCCGCTGAAGGTGGAAGGGAAGGTGGACCGGGTCGACGGGCGCAAGACGTTCGTCTCGGCCCGCCTCACCGACGAGGACGGCACCCTCCTCGCCGACGCGGAGGCGCTGATGGTCGTGCTGCTCCCGGGGCAACCGTGAACCCCGAGGCCGTGCCGAGCGCCGACGAGCTGCGCGCCGCCGCGACCGTCGTCGCCCTTCCGATGCGGGTTCGCTTCCGCGGCATCACCGTTCGCGAGGCGCTGCTGCTGCGAGGTCCCGCGGGCTGGGGCGAGTTCGCGCCCTTCCCCGAGTACGGGGACGTCGAGGCCGCCGCCTGGCTGCGGTCGGCGATCGAGAGCGCGTGGGAGGGGCCACCGGCACCCCGCCGGTCGTCGATCCCCGTCAACGCCACCGTCCCCGCGGTCGGGGCCGAGCAGGTGCCGGAGATCCTCGCCCGCTTTCCCGGTGCCCGCACGGCGAAGGTCAAGGTTGCCGAGAAGGGACAGTCGCTGTCCGACGACCTCGCCCGGGTCGCCGCCGTCCGCGAGCACGTCGACCACGTCCGCGTGGACGCCAACGGCGGCTGGACCGTCGGCGAGGCGGTGCGCGCACTCACGGCACTGACGGAGGACGCCCCGTTGCAGTACGCCGAGCAGCCGTGCGCAACGGTGGACGAACTCGTCGAACTGCGGAACCGACTGGCCGAGCGGGGAACCGGTGTGCCCATCGCGGCGGACGAGAGCATTCGCCGCGCGGACGATCCGCTGCGGGTCGTGCGCGCCGGGGCCGCCGATGTCGCGGTGGTCAAGGTGGCACCGCTCGGCGGTATGCGGGCACTGGTCGCGTTGGCCGAGGAGCTCGCCGGGTACGGGGCGAAGGTCGTTGTGTCCAGCGCACTGGACACCGCCGTCGGGATCGGAGCCGGACTGTCCGCTGCGGCCGCGCTCCCGGAACTCGACCTCGCATGTGGACTGGGTACCGGTGGCCTGCTGGCGGAGGACGTCGCGACGCCGCGAGCCATGGTCGGCGGGGTGCTCGATGTCGCTGCGGTGACGCCGGACCCGGACCGGCTCGCCGGTCTGGCCGCGTCTCCGGAACGGACGTCCTGGTGGCTGGATCGGCTGGACCGCTGCCGCGCCTTCCTGTGAGGTCACTGGGAAATTGCTGGTGATGAATTGTCCGGCTGGGGGCAGAAGTGGCTGAAGTGGTCGACGGTTACTGGAGTGACCATGTGGGCTGCTCGTCGTATAAGGTCGGCGCTCGACATTTCACGCAACATCGGAGGCATTGAAAGTGGTTGCAGCACTGAACGACGCTCTGCTCGACCCGGCGCGGCTGCCCGCCGTCGTCGCCGACGTGCAGGAGCTCATCGACGCCGAGGTTTCGGACAAGTCCGGCGCTTCGGGTCTGGCCCTGAAGGGCGGCTACGGCGCCGTCAAGAAGGTTGGGCCGTCGATCGTTCCCGACGCGGTCGAGGGACTGCTGCCGAGCTTCGTCGCGCGCCTCGAGCCGTTCTGGGGCGACTTCCGGGCGTCCGGCGGCGCCGGCTTCGGTGACTACCTCGCTGCGCGCGGCGAAGAGGTCGCGAACGCGCTGCTCGGCGTCACCGACGAGAAGATCGAGGGCACCAGCAAGTCGGCCGTCAAGAAGGTCTACTCCTCGCTGCGCCCGTCCGCGCAGAAGCACGTCGAGGCCGCATTGCCGCGTCTCGGCGCGCTCGTGGAGAAGCACGCCGCGTAGTCGTCACACGCACGGATGCGCACTTCCGGTGGTCGTCCACCGGAAGTGCGCATCGTCGTTTTCGCCCTAGCCCGCCGCGTGGCCGTGACGCCAGAAACCGGTGAACGCGACCTCCGTCTTCGGCATTCCGAGGTCGGTCACCAGGAATCGGCGCACGCCCGACGCCAGTGCCTGCTCGCCCGCGACGAACGCGTAGTCCGGCAGGTCGAGCCCGGCGGCCCGCACCGTCTCCAACGCCAGCGTCCCCGGGCGGTCGTGCGGATCGCGCCGCGGCAGCCAGTGCAGCGTCATGCCGTCGGGCACCCGGATCTCCTGGATGTCGTCGGCGTCGGGGACCTCGACGAACGCGTCGCCACGGGCGTCGTCCGGGGACGATTCGAGGATGCCCGCGATCGCGGGCAGTGCGCTCTCGTCGCCGACGAGCAGCAGCTGCCGGGCCTCCGGCAACGGGTTGTGGATCAGGCCCTCGTCCAGCAGGGCGACGTCCTCGCCGGGGGATACGGACTGCGCCCAGGTCGACGCCGGTCCGGCATCGCCGGCGTCGGCGCTGCCGTGGCACACGAAGTCGATGTCGATCTCCGGGGTGTCGCCGTGCAGTGCGGCCTCCGCGGTCCGGAACGAGCGGACCGTGTAGTTGCGGATCACCGGCCGCGTGGCCTTCGACATCGCCAGGTACTGCGCGTACCAGAGCTTGCTCGTCGATGTGGGGAGCCGCAGTTCGGACTGCTCGGGCGTACGCAGGAACAGCCGGAACCACTGGTCGAAGCCGAGTGACGCATACGAGTGCAGGTCCGGGCCGCCGACGGTGACCCGGACGAAGTGCGGGCTGATCTGCTTGCTGCCCAGTACCCGTGCGTGAAGGAACTCGCGGTGCTCGGGCTTGACGTACTTGCTGCGCTTGGCCATGAACGCAATCCTCTGTCTCGAAATTAGCTCAGGCAATCCTAAGTCATTCGGGTCGTCCCGGACGGGGAAGTTCCCGAACCTCGGGCGGAAGCCCCCATTCGGTGCGGCCGAGGCGGCTCAGCGGGGCGATCGCCGCGAACTCCGGCAGGCCGTCCTCGGCGAGACAGTCGGGACGCACCGCGACCGCGCGCACCTCACCCATGACCACGAAACTGTTCCCGACCTCGACGACCCGGTACAGACCGCACTCGATCGCCACCGGCGACTCGGCGACCCGCGGCGGCGCGACCGTCGCACTCGGCTCCGCCGTGAGCCCGACCGCCGCGAGCTCGTCGACGTCGGGCGGGAACACCGCCGACGACGCGTTCACCCTCTCGATCAGCGGCGCCGACGCGAGGTTCACCACGAACTCGCCCGTCTCCTCGATGTTGCGGAGGCTGTCCTTGCGGGTCACCGACGTGAACTGGACGACGGCCGGAGACACCGACGCGACCGTGAAGAAGCTGTAGGGCGCGAGATTCGCGGTGCCGTCCGCAGCCCGGGTCGAGACCCACGCGATCGGCCGCGGCACCACCGACGCGGTGAGCAGCGCGTACATCCGGTTCCCGGAAACGTCCGCGGCGGAGAAGACGGTGCGCATCGGCACATCGTGCCAGCCGACCGGCGCCCCCGCAGAAACGTCTGACACCCTGGACACCGTGAATCCGTCCACCGCCCAGGCCGCCGCAGTCGTCGACGAACTGATCCGAGGCGGGGTCCGGGACGTCGTGCTGTGCCCGGGCTCGCGCAACGCCCCGCTCGCCTTCGCGTTGCAGTCCGCGGACGCCGCCGGACGGATCCGCCTGCACCTCCGGATCGACGAACGCACCGCCGGATTCCTCGCGGTCGGTCTCGCCGTCGCCGCGGGCCGGCCGGTGCCCGTCGTCATGACCTCCGGCACCGCGGTCGCCAACCTCGGCCCCGCCGTCCTCGAGGCGAATTACGCCCGTGTCCCGCTCGTCGTGCTGTCCGCGAACCGGCCCTACGAGATGCTCGGCACCGGCGCCAACCAGACCGTCGAGCAGCTCGGGCTGTTCGGCACCCAGGTCCGCGCGACCGTCAGCCTCGGGCTCGCGGAGGACCGAGCGGACCAGAACAGCCAGTGGCGATCGGCTGTGTGCCGGGTTCTCGCCGCGGCCCGCGGTACCCGCTCCGGCAATGCCGGGCCCGTCCACTTCGACATCCCGCTGCGCGAACCCCTCGTCCCCGACGTCCACCCCCAGGGTCCGGCGCCGGAGGGCAGGCCCGACGGGTCGGCGTGGACGACCACCCGGCACGCGACGCTGGACGTGCCGCTCGAGATCGACCTCACGCCGGACACCGTCGTCATCTCCGGGCACGGCGCCGCTCACCGCCCGGAACTGGCGGGACTGCCGACGGTCGCCGAACCGACGGCACCCCTGCACGGGTTTCCGCTTCACCCACTCGCCCTGTCCCAGCTGAACCCGCGGCAGGCGATCGTCACCGGTCGGCCGACGCTGCACCGCCCGGTGTCGGCGCTGCTCGCCGACCCGAGGGTGTCGGTGTACGCGCTGACCACCGGCCCGCGCTGGCCCGACGTCTCCGGGAACGTCCTCGCCACCGGCACCCGCGCCGTCGTCAGCGGCGAGCCGGCCACGGCGTGGATCGAGCGCTGCCGGCAACTGACCGCGCACGCCGACAAGGCTGTCCGCGAGCAGCTCGCCGCGCACACCACGCCGACCGGACTGCACGTCGCCGCCGTCGTGACCGACGCGCTCGCCGACGGCGACCAGCTCCTGCTCGGCGCGTCCAACCCCGTGCGCGATGCGGCCCTCGTCGGCCACCCGCGTGCCGAGGTGAAGGTGCTGTCGAACCGCGGCGTCGCGGGCATCGACGGCACCGTCTCGACGGCGGTCGGCGCGGCCCTCGCCGCCGACGCGGCCGGCGGCGGGCGCACGATTGCGCTGATGGGCGACCTGACCTTCCTGCACGACGCGTCCGGCCTGCTCATCGGGACCGGCGAGCCCAGGCCGAAGGACCTCACCGTCGTCGTCGCCAACGACGACGGCGGCGGCATCTTCGAGCTCCTCGAACAGGGCGACCCGCAGTACGCCGGTGTCTTCGAGCGGATCTTCGGCACGCCGCACGGGATGGACCTGTCGGCATTGTGCGCCGCCTATCGCATCGAGCACCACCGGGTGACGCCCGAGCAACTCGCGGCCGAACTGGCGCAGCCGTTCGCGCGGGGCATTCGCGTCCTCGAGGTCACCACCGAGCGGTCGGGTCTGCGGGAACTGCACGCCTCGGTTCGGGCGCAACTGTGACGGAGACGACTGCGCGCCGGGTCACCCGGGGAGTCCTGATCGCCGCGGCGTCGATCTCCGTCCTCGCCGTCCTGCTCGTCCTCGCCGCGTGGCGCAACGATCACACCATCAACTCCGACAAGGGCGTCGCCACCGCCGAGGTGCTCTCCGCGGGCGCGCTCCGCTCGGCGGTCAGCTTCGTCACCCCCGACGGCGTCACCCACAATCCGCGGCTCGGAGTCCTGTACCCCACCAACCTCACCGCCGGTCAGCGCATCGACGTCGAGTACGCCCGCGCCGACCCCGACCTGGTGCGGGTGGCAGGCCGTGACGTGCGGGTGGCGGTGGTCCCCGCGGGGTCGGTCATCGTCGTGACCTGGCTGGTCGCGCTGCCGACCCTGTGGATCGTGCGCAGGCGGACCGTCCCGGGCGGCGCCGCGTAGGGAACTCGTCGTCCGGAGTTCGCGACGCGGTCACCCGGTGCGCCCCGGCAGGTCGCGTGCCGCACCCACACTGGAGTCGTGCGAATTGCCGTCGTCGCCGAATCGTTCCTGCCGAACGTGAACGGAGTCAGCCACTCCGTCGTCCGGGTGGTCGAGCATCTCCGCCAGGCCGGCCACTCCGCGCTGATCGTCGCACCCGGTGTCCCCGGCGGGCGCAACAGTCCCGGCCCGCCCGCCGCAACCGACCACGACGGCGTCCCCGTGCACCGGGTGCCCGCGATCATGGTGCCCCGCGTCAGTTCGTTGCCCGTCGGGATACCGCAACCGTCGATGCTGAGCACGCTGCGTGACTTCGATCCCGACGTCGTGCACCTCGCGTCCCCGTTCGTCCTCGGCGCGGGCGGGCTCGCCGCCGCGCACCGACTCGGGGTGCCCGCCGTCGCCGTTTACCAGACCGACGTCGCGGGCTTCGCCCGGAGCTACGGACTCGGACACACGAGCCGCGCGGCGTGGCGCTGGACCCGCGCCCTGCACCGGAGCGCCGCCCGCACCCTCGCGCCGTCGACGGCAGCCGCCGAGGAGCTGGTCGCCCGCGGGGTCCCTCGGGTGCACCGTTGGGGCCGGGGCGTCGACACCCTCCGGTTCGCGCCGAGCCGGCGGGACGTGACGCTGCGTGCGAGCTGGGACCCCACCCACACCCGCCTCGTCGTCGGATACGTCGGCAGGCTCGCGCCGGAGAAGCACGTCGAGCGGCTCGCCGCGCTCGCCGACGACCCGTCAGTCCAGCTGGTGATCGTCGGAGACGGTCCGGACCGCGCACGCCTCGTCCGCGACCTGCCGTCCGCGGTGTTCACCGGGCACCTCGGCGGCGCCGACCTCGCCCGCGCCTACGCGAGCCTCGACGTCTTCGTCCACCCCGGCGAGCACGAGACCTTCTGCCAGGCCGTCCAGGAGGCGCTGGCCAGTGGCGTCCCCGTCGTCGGACCCGACGCGGGCGGCCCACGAGACCTGATCGACCACTGCCGGAACGGCTACCGGCTCCCCGTGGCGCACTTCGTCGAGGACCTCCCGAAGGCGGTCGCGGCCCTGCGCGACCCGCTGCTGCGGGCCCGGTTCGGGATCGCGGCCCGCCGATCCGTCCTGCACCGCACCTGGCCCGCCGTGTGCACAGAACTGCTCGGGCACTACGACCAGGTCATCGGGCAGGCGTCGGCACCGGCGCGCCGGACGGCCTGACCGAGGCCGCCTGTACGGTTGCGGTGTGGCAGCACAGAACGGCTCGGTGGCATCGAACGGCAGCAGGGCGTCGCTGGAGAAGGACCCGCACGAGGTCGCCTCGATGTTCGACGGCGTCGCCCGGCGCTACGACCTGACGAACACGGTCCTGTCGTTCGGGCAGGACCGGGGCTGGCGGAAGGCGACCCGCGCCGCACTCGATCTCAAGCCCGGCGAACGGGTTCTCGACCTCGCGGCGGGCACCGGTGTCTCGACCGTCGAACTCGGACGCTCCGGCGCATGGGTCGTCGCGACCGACTTCTCCAAGGGCATGCTCAAGGCCGGGGTGTCGCGGCAGGTCCCCATGGTCGCCGGCGACGCGATGGCGCTGCCCTACGCGGACGGCGTCTTCGACGCGGCGACGATCTCCTTCGGACTGCGGAACGTCTCCGACTTCGAAGCCGGACTCCGGGAGATTGCGAGGGTCACCAAGCCGGGCGGCCGGCTGGTCGTCAGCGAGTTCTCGACTCCGACGTTCGGGCCGTTCCGCACCGTCTACATGGAGTACCTGATGCGGGCGCTGCCGCGGGTCGCGCAGGCCGTCAGCTCCAACCCGGACGCGTACGTCTACCTCGCCGAATCCATCCGGGCGTGGCCGACGCAGGAGGAGTTGGCCCTCTCGATTGAGGCGGCAGGCTGGCGAGACGTACAGTGGCGCAACCTGACCGGTGGGATCGTCGCACTGCACCGAGCCCGCCGGTAACACCCGAAGCGCAGTCGGGGCGCTTCGGGCGACACAACAGGAGGACGCGAGCATGAAGGAGTCCACCGGTCGTGCGACCAGCGGAAATCTTCCGCAGGAGCTGACCAGTTTCGTGGGTCGGCGCCGGGAGCTCACCGAGGCGAGGCACGCGCTGTCGACATCGCGTCTGGTCACGCTGACGGGCATCGGCGGAGTCGGGAAGACCAGGCTCGCGCTGCGGGTCGCGGAGGACTCCCGCCGCGCGTTCGCCGGTGGCGTCTGGTTCGTCGAACTCGGCGAACTGCACGACCAGGAACTGGTCGCCGAGACCGTCGCGGCCGCACTCGGACTTCGTGAGCAGCCGGGGCTGCCGCCACTGACGCTGCTCGCCGATCACCTCGCCCCCCGCAGCGCGCTGGTGGTCCTGGACAACTGTGAGCACCTGATCGACGCTGCTGCCCGGCTCGCGGAGTCGCTGCTGCGGGTGTGCCCGGACCTGCGGATCCTCGCGACCAGCCGGGAGCCGCTCGCGATCGGCGGCGAGTCGATCCTGCGGGTGCCGTCGTTGACCGTCCCGGACCCCGAGCACACTCCCCAACTGCAGGGGATGCCGCGCTACGAGGCGGTCACGCTGTTCGCGGAGCGGGCCAGGTCGGCGGTGCCGGGCTTCGAACTGACGGACGAGAACCGGGTCGCGGTCGCCGCGATCTGCCACCGGCTCGACGGTCTGCCGTTGCCGATCGAACTGGCCGCGGTTCGGCTGCGGGCCATGTCGGCCGAGCAGATACTCGAGCGGCTCACCGATCGCTACGAACTGCTCACGAAGGGCAGCCGCGGGGCACCGACCCGGCAGCAGTCGCTGCGGATGAGCATCGACTGGAGTCACGAACTGTGCACCCCGGAGGAGCAGGCGCTCTGGCGTCGGCTCTCCGTCTTCGCGGGCGGTTTCGAACTCGACGCCGCGGAGGGTGTCTGCGGTGGCGGAGTGTCCTCGCTCGAACTGCTCGACGGCGTCGCCTCGCTCGTGGACAAGTCGATCCTGATCCGCGAGGACGCCGGGCCCGGTGTGCGCTACCGGATGCTCGAGACGCTCCGCGAGTACGGCCGGGAGATGTTGATCGAGGCGGGGGAGCTCACCGAGCAGCAACGCAGGCACCGGGACTGGTACGGCGCTCTGGCGAAGTCCGCGGAGGACGAGTGGATCGGGCCACGCCAGGTCGAGTTGATCCGGCGGCTCGATCACGAACAGCCCAACCTGCGAGACGCGCTGACCTTCTGTGTGACGGAGCCGGGCGAGATCGACGCGGGGCTTCGGGCGGCGGTCGCGCTGTACCCGTACTGGTTGTGCCGTGGCATGTCGAGCGAGGGACGGCACTGGCTGGACCGGCTCATCGAGGGTGAACCGGACAGCGCCGAGCTGCACCGGATCAGGGCGATCGCCGTCGACAGCGTGCTCGCAGGTACCCAGGGCGACCTGGCTCGTGCCGAGGCGCTCGTGGCCCGTGGTCGCGCGCTCGCCGACTTCCTCGGGGACGACGACGCCGACCGGATCCTGTGCCTCGCGTCGGCCTCGGTCGCGCTGTTCGCCGGCCGCCTCGTCGAGGCGATTCCGGAGTTCACCGACGTCATCGCCCGCTACCGCCGTACGACGGACCTCTTCCGTTTGACGACGGCGCTTGTGGGGGTGGCCGTCGCCACCGGCGTGAGCGGCGACGAGGACCGGGCGATCGCACATCACGAGGAGATCCTCGAAATCACCGAGGAAAATGGTGAGTCCGCGCTGCGTGAGTACTCGCTCCTCGCTCTCGCGATGAACCGGTGGTCCGACGACCCGGCGAGCGCCACGGATCTCCTGGAACAGGGGCTGCGGCTTGCCCGTGTCGTGGACGACCCTCTCGGCGCCAGTTCGTGCATCGAGGTTCTTGCCTGGATCGCGGCGGCCGACGGGCGGTACCGGCGTGCAGCGGTTCTGATGGGTGCCGCCCAGACCCGTTCGCAGGCGGTGGGCAGCCCCACGGTCCTCGTTCCCAACGTCCTCGTGCACCACGAGGAAGCCGAGAAACGCACCCGGGACGCTCTCGCCGATTCGGTGTTCGAGTCGGCGTTCCGGCAGGGGCGGAACCTGTCCGGCGAGGAGGCCTTCGCCTACGCGCTGGGCGAGCAGCAGGCTCCGGCCACACCGGCGACCGAGGTGGTTGCGTTGACGCGCCGCGAACAGCAGGTCGCGGACCTGGTTGCGCAGGGCCTGACGAACAAGGCCATCGCCGCGAAGCTGGTGATCTCGCAGCGGACGGCTCAGGGTCACGTCGAGCACGTGCTGTCGAAGCTCGGATTCAGCTCACGAGCGCAGATCGCGGCCTGGGTGGTCGAGCAGCAGGCGCACCAGACGAGCGTGACTCCCGACGACGCGTGAGCCCTCCGGGGTTGTGACGGATGACCAAGTATTTGTAGACACAACACGTACGTGGTGTCCAAAACAGGTACCCATCCCCGTCATTCGACCGTCGTGCACTCGGATGCGACGCGGCACTGTGATGAAGGTCTCAACAACCCGTCGATCGTCGCTGTGCCGTTGTGAAGCCGAGGTAACCGATGTACGAGTCCGCCCCCTCATCGCCGCAGGTCGCAGTCCTACGCCCGCGCCACGACGTGCGCTGGCGCCAGGTGCGGATCGGGCGTGCGCCGGTCGACTACGCGGTCGGGGGTCACGGCAGGCCGGTCCTGTTCCTGCACGGCTGGGGACTCGGCCCCGCCACCTACCGGAACGCGCTCCGTGAGCTCGCACACCGCGGGATGCGGGTGTACGCCCCCGCAATGCCCGGCTTCGGTGGCACGCCGGAACTACCGGTCGGGGAGCGGACCATCGACGGCTACGCGACGTGGGTCGGCCGTTTCGTCGACGCCGTCGGCATCCGCGGCCCGGTCACCGTCGTCGGTCACTCGTTCGGAGGCGGTGTCGGAGTCCGCGCCGCGCACGACCACCCGGACCACGTCGACGAGCTCGTGCTCGTCAACTCCGTCGGGGGCGCGCGCTGGCTGTCCGACGGCATCGACCGGCCCATTCACGAGCGGCCCATCTGGGACTGGATGCTCAGCCTGCCCGCCGATGCCCTCGGCTCCCGCTCCGTCGGCCAGGTCGTCGGGGCCATCGCCGGAGCGGCGCTCCCGAACGTCATCCGCGACCCCATGGCGGTCTGGCGGGCCGGGCACCTCGCCCGCACCGCCGACCTGCGCCCCGAACTGGAGGCGCTGGCCGGGCGGCAACTGCCCGTGACGCTGCTGTGGGGTACCGACGACACCGTCATCCCGGAGGCGAGCTTCGCCTCCATGCGCGCGGCGCTGGGCGACCCGAACGTGGTCATGGTCCGAGGCAAGCACTGCTGGCCGATCGGCGACCCCGCCCGATTCGCGGACACAGTGCAGCGGGTCTTCACCCGTGCTGGGGAGCTGGTGTCGGCATGAGCGTCGATTTCGGAACCCTGCCGCTGCGCACCGGCGGCTTCATGCTCCGATCCTGCGCCTGCTGCGCGACCCTGTTCGCGCCCGAAACGTGGGTCTGCCGCGACTGCGACGGCGGCCTCGACTGGGTGCCCGCCACGGGCCGCGGCACGGTCGTGTCGTGGACGCGGCTCGACCCCGCCTCGTCCGGGGGCGGCGACAAGGATCTCGCGCCGCTGACCATCGCGATCGTGGAACTCGACGAGGGTCCGTGGATCTACGCGTCGATCGAGTCCTGCGGCGCGGAACCGCGCGGTGCCCGGGTCGTGTTCGAGCGCGAGCCCCTGGTCGGGCGTTTCCCGGTCTTCGCCCTCAGCTGAACGGCGGCCTCGGGTCGAGGCGCAACGACGAGCGTCCGGCCGCCCGCCACGCGCGGGCGGTCAGATCGGCGTCCGCGTCGGTCACCAGATTCCCCATCACCCGCACCGCGACCGTCATCAGCAACCGCGACCGCATCGCCACCGGGCCACTGACGGGCAGCACCCGCGGCACGGTCAGAAGCCCCGCCAGTCTCCGGGCGATCGAGAACGCCCGGCCGTACTGACCACGCAGAACCTGCGGCCACAGGTCCGTCAGGTCGCCTGCGCCGAGCACGTCCGACACCATCCGCCCGGTCTCGAGGCCGTAGTCGATGCCTTCGCCGTTGAGCGGGTTCACGCACGCCGCCGCATCTCCGATCAGCGCCCAGTTGCGGCCGGCCACTCCGGAGACCGCGCCGCCCATCGGGAGCAGCGCCGACGCCACCGAGCGCACCTCGCCGTCGAGCAGCCACTCCTCTCGGCGGGCGTTCGCGTACAGGTCGATCAACGGCCGCAGGGCGCCGGGCGCCGGTCGCGCCGATGTCGCGAGCGTGCCGACTCCGATGTTGACGCGGCCCGACCCCAGCGGGAACACCCAGCCGTAGCCCGCCTGCACCGCGCCCGCCGGGTCGCGCAGTTCGAGGTGGGAGGTGATCCACTCGTCGTCGCTCCGGCCGGAGTCGACGTACGCGCGGGCCGCGACACCGTAGGCGGTGTCGCGGTGCCACTGCCTGCCCAGTTGCTTGCCGAGTGTCGACCGGACGCCGTCCGCCACGATCAGGTGCTCGCATCGCACGGTGCGGGGACCGTCCGCGGTCGCGAAGGTGACTGCGCGTACCCGGCCCGCGTCCACCTCGACGCCCACGGCCTTGGCGCCCTGCACCATCGTCGCGCCCGCATCCACCGCGACCCGGCGGATCCGGTCGTCGAGTTCGGTCCGCGGCACCGCGCTCCCGGTCGCGGGCAGCGAGCCCCCAGGCCAGGGCAACTGCAGTTCCCGACCGAACCCGGTCAGGCGCAGACCTCGGTTCACCGGGCCGCCGGCCAGCCACCCACCGAGGCCGAGATGTTCGAGTTCGGCGATCGCCCGGGGCGTCAGCCCGTCACCGCACGTCTTGTCGCGGGGGAACACCGCGG
Organism: Rhodococcus gannanensis; assembly: GCF_042681175.1. Classification (NCBI taxonomy): domain Bacteria; kingdom Bacillati; phylum Actinomycetota; class Actinomycetes; order Mycobacteriales; family Nocardiaceae; genus Rhodococcus; species Rhodococcus gannanensis. Next base: position 312,455 of record NZ_JBHUFB010000020.1, on the reverse strand, counting down.
CGTCGGCGAGGACGACGTCGCGCCCGGCGCGGGCCGCCCACGTCGCCGCCGACGATCCCGCCGGACCTGCGCCGACGACGAGCACCTCGGTGCGTTCCGGGGCGGTGACGCGCGCGGGAGCGAGACGTGCGGACGGATCGGGTTCGACTGGCGGGGACACCACGGCAGTATCTTCGCAGGCGCCACGCCGGGCCCGGCGACAGCCCGGTACGCCGTGCGGCCGACGGGTTAACTACCGTGGGCACTCACGGCAGGTTGGTGAGGGGTCCGGTTGGGCATCCCGGAGAACAGGATGGGTACTGGGATCGTGAGCACGAGCGAAGTGACGAACACCGTCGTCGCCGGTGTGGACCTGGGGGACCAGGCGCTGGCAGGCGTGATGCGGACCGGACTGGCCGACGTCGAGTCGCTGCTGGTCGGGGAGCTCTCCGACGGCGAGGACTTCCTCACCGAGGCCGCGCTGCACTTGGCGAAGGCGGGCGGGAAGCGGTTCCGGCCCCTGTTCACCCTGCTGACGGCGCAGCTGGGTCCGAACGGCACGGACCCGTCGGTCGTCACGGCCGCGACGGTGGTGGAGCTTGTCCATCTGGCGACGCTGTACCACGACGACGTGATGGACGAGGCGTCCATGCGGCGGGGTGCGCCGAGCGCGAACTCGCGGTGGGGGAACAGCATCGCGATCCTGGCCGGCGACTACCTGTTCGCGCACGCCTCCCGTCTGGTGTCGACGCTCGGCCCCGACGCCGTGCGGATCATCGCCGAGACGTTCGCCGCGCTGGTCACCGGCCAGATGCGCGAGACCATCGGGGCCAAGGAGGAGCAGGACCCGGTCGACCACTACCTCAAGGTCGTGTGGGAGAAGACCGGTTCGCTGATCGCGGCGTGCGGGCGTTTCGGTGGCACCTTCTCGGGTGCCTCCGCGGCCGACGTCGAGCGCCTCGAGCGCCTCGGCGACGCTGTCGGGACCGCCTTCCAGATCGTGGACGACATCATCGACATCTCCTCGGCGTCCGAACAGTCCGGAAAAACGCCGGGCACCGACCTCCGGGAGGGCGTGCACACCCTCCCGGTGTTGTATGCGATCCGCGAGGAGGGACCGGACGCGGACCGACTCCGGGTGCTCCTGGACGGGCCCGTCACCGACGACGCCGAGGTGGCCGAGGCCCTCGAACTGCTCGAGCGTTCACCCGGCATGACCGCGGCGAAGGCCAAGCTCGAGGAGTACGTCGAGCTGGCCCGCACCCAGCTCGCGGAGCTCCCGCAGGGGCCGGCGAACGAGGCCCTCAAGCGGCTCGTCGAATACACGGTCGCGCGCGTCGGCTGACGTAACGTCTGCAGTCGAGGAACTCCCACTGCGGGGGTACTCGTTGACCTGGTGGCGGGTCGGCAGGCACGGCCCGCCGATCGGGATCGAGTCGGGAAGGCGCCGCTGTGCATCGGTATTCGAACGGGATCAAGACCTTCGGGCTGCTCGTCGTCATGTCAGCACTGATCGTGTTCATCGGTTCGCTCTTCGGTAACCGGACGATCCTCCTGTTCTCGATCGTCCTCGCGGTCGGCGCCAACGCCTACGCGTACTTCAACAGCGACAAGTTGGCCCTGCGGGCGATGCACGCGCAGCCGATCACCGAGGTCGAGGCTCCGGTCATCTACCGGATCGTCCGAGAACTGGCGACGGCCGCGCATCAGCCGATGCCACGCCTCTACATCAGCCCGACGGCGGCACCCAACGCCTTCGCGACGGGACGCAACCCGCGCAACGCGGCGGTGTGCTGCACGAGCGGCATCCTGCAGATCCTCGACGAGCGCGAGCTCCGCGCCGTGCTCGGTCACGAACTGTCGCACGTGTACAACCGGGACATCCTCATCTCGTCCGTCGCAGGCGCGATGGCTGCGGTGATCTCGGGGCTCGCGAACATGGCGATGTACGCGAGCATGTTCGGTGGCCGCGGGGAGGGCAGGCCGAATCCGCTGGCGTTGCTCCTGGTGTCGCTGCTCGGCCCGATCGCGGCCACCGTGGTGAAACTCGCCGTCTCGCGCTCCCGGGAGTACCAGGCCGACCAGTCCGGCGCCGAGCTGACCGGGGACCCGCTGGCGCTCGCCTCGGCGCTGCGCAAACTGGAACGGGGCACCCAGGCGGCGCCGCTGCCGCCCGAGCCGAAGCTCGCCGCGCAGTCGCACATGATGATCGCCAACCCGTTCCGGGCGGGCGACAAGATGAGCCGGATGTTCTCCACCCACCCGCCGATGGCGGACCGAATCGCCCGCCTCGAGAATCTCGCGGGCCGACGCCTCCCGGAGTAGGGGCGTCCCTCCCGATCCCTCGTCGGTGCCCCGGCGTTCGTTCGCCGCCTCGCTGCGTTGGCGTCGGCGCCGACACGAGAGCGGGATCAGCAGACACGCGCCAGCCACTGCCGTAGGTTTACCGACCGGTACGTGAGTTCCCCGTGGAATGGGCGGTCAATGAGAACGACAACGACGCTGTTCGGAGCACTCGTGGTGATCGCGGGTGCGGCGCTGCTCCCCGCCGGCGCGGCGCACGCGGATCCCGCGGGCTTCACCAAGTCGAGCCTGTTTCTCGACGCGACGGTCGGTCCCGATGGCAGCAGGCACTGCAACGTCGAGGCGGATCTCTACGTACCGGACGGGGTGTCGGCGGAGGATCCCGCGCCCGCCGTTCTGACCACGCACGGGTTCGGCCAGACCAAGAACGCGCAGGCACCGACCGCCGAGTTCCTCGCCGGGCGCGGCTACGTGGTGCTCGCCTACTCCGGCCTCGGATTCGGTGGTACCGGGTGCAAGGTCACGATCGACAGTCCCGACCCTGACGGTCAGGCCGCGCAGGACCTCGTCAGCTTCCTCGGCGGTGCCGACGGCATCGCGTTCGAGGACGCCGCCCACACCCGTCCGGTGCCCGGCCTGGACAGCGTGGTGCGCGACACCGTCGCCCAGGACGGCTGGGCGCTGCCGAACGATCCGCGGGTCGGGATGGTCGGCGGCTCCTACGGCGGCGCGATCCAGTTCGCCGCGGCCGCGGTCGACCCGCGGATCGACGCGATCGTGCCGATGATCACGTGGAACGACCTCACCTACTCGCTGGCACCGAACAGCAGCGGGGCGACGGTCGGCGTGTCCAGCGAGGTTCCCGGCGCGACCAAGACGTCGTGGGCGTCGATCTTCAGTGCAGCGGGTGTGACGGCCCCCGGCGCCGCGGGCTACCGGACCGACCCGACCAAACTCCTCGGCTGCCCGAATTTCGCCGATGCGACCTGCGGCGCCCTCGTCACCTCGTACACCCAGGGGTTCCCCGATCCACAGGCCGTCGACTTCCTGCGTTCCGCGTCGGTGGCGTCCTACGTCGATCGAATCCACACGCCGACACTGCTGATCCAGGGCGCGGAGGACACGCTGTTCAACCTCAACGAGGCGACCGCGACGTTCGAGGCGCTACAGCGACGCGGCGTCGAGGTCGAGATGATCTGGCAGCAGCGCGGTCACTCCTCCGGGGGCGACGCGAGCCTGCTCGCGGGCGGGTCGACCCGGCCGAACCCGGACACGCAGTACACGACGGCGCGGTACCTGGACTGGTTCGATCGCCACCTCGACGGCTCCGGCGGCGCCGGCGGCCCGACCTTCGCGTATCACCAGGACTGGGTGGGCTCGAATGTGGACAGCGCCGACAGTTACGCAACGGCCGACACACCGGACGTGGGCACCGACCGGGTGATGTACCTGTCCGCGGACGCGCGACTCGTGACCGACGTCGCCGCCGTTCGGTCGGGGGAGCAGACGTTCTCCACGCCCGCCGGGGGAGTCGTTCAGGGCTCGACCCCGTCGAACATCCAGGTGGCGCCCGGTCCTCGGCCGGAGAACCAGCCGACCGGCAGTTTCGTGGAGTGGACGGGCGCCGCGCTTGATGCGCCGGTCGACGTCGTCGGTGCGCCGACCGCAACGCTGAGGATCTCGACTCCGACGCCGGTGGCCGGGAACGCGGACGCCGTCGTCGTCTTCGCCAAGCTGTACGACGTCGCACCGGACGGCTCCGCGACGCTGATCAACGGCCACGTCGCACCGGTCAGGATCGTCGAGCCGAATGCCCCGGTGCGGGTCACCCTGCCTGCGATCGTCCACCGCTTCGACGTCGGGCACAGCGTGCGCCTCGTGCTGTCGGGCAGTGACTCGAACTTCCGTGGCGGACTGGTGCCCCGACAGGTCACCGTTGCCGGTGACGTGGGACAGCAGTTGGTCCTGCCGGTGGTCGCGAGCTGACCTACGACCAACGACGCCGGGCCGCCCGATCGGGCGGCCCGGCGTCGTGTCGCGAGGGCGACTAGCGGTAGTTGACGAACTGCAGGGCGATACCGAAGTCCTCGCCCTTGAGCAGAGAGATCACGGCCTGCAGGTCGTCGCGCTTCTTGGAGCTGACCCGCAGCTCTTCGCCCTGGATCTGCGCCTTGACCCCCTTCGGACCCTCGTCGCGGATCTTCTTCGAGATCTTCTTCGCGTTCTCGGTGGAGATGCCCTGCACGAGGGAACCGGTGAGCTTGTAGATCTTGCCGGACTGCGCCGGCTCGCCGGCATCGAACGCCTTGAGGGAGATGTCGCGGCGGATCAGCTTCTCCTTGAACACGTCGAGGGCGGCCTTGAGGCGTTCCTCCGTCTCGGCGGTCAGCGTGATGGCCTCCTCGCCGGACCACTCGATGCTCGCACCGGTTCCCCGGAAGTCGAAGCGCGTGTTCAGCTCCTTCTCGGCCTGGTGCAGAGCGTTGTCCACTTCCTGTCGGTCGACCTTGCTCACCACGTCGAAGGACGAGTCCGCCACGTCAATCTCCCTACGTTCGTCGGTCCCCGTCGGGGCTCTCGGGGGTTCGGAACCCACGATAACCACCCGGTTTGCGTTCACCCGCCCCGGTGGTTGTATTCTTCTCAAGCGCCAGGGAGAACCGGGACGCCCGAAAGGGGGACCGAGGAATCCTGGATGACACCAGGCAGGTTGCCCGAGCGGCCAATGGGAGCGGACTGTAAATCCGTCGGCTTACGCCTACGTAGGTTCGAATCCTACACCTGCCACACCTGGGTCCCAGCGAGTGCGAGCTCGCTGGGGCCTGGTGGTTAGACAGTCTGAATATGGGTCCTGACCAGCCGGTTTGGAACTCCGGACACAGACTGTGTAACCTTCTGGAGGCTTCGAAGCGCGGACAATGCGCAGCGGAGCACGCCCCCTTAGCTCAGTCGGCAGAGCGTTTCCATGGTAAGGAAAAGGTCAACGGTTCGATTCCGTTAGGGGGCTCGCTGGATGGGTGCCACGTACAGTGGGACCGATGCATCGAGGCGGTGTAGCTCAGTCGGTAGAGCAAACGACTCATAATCGTTGTGTCGCCGGTTCAAGTCCGGCCATCGCTACAAACCTGACCAGACTCTGGTCGAACCGAAGATCAGAGTGACCGACAGTTTCTCCGAAAGAAGGCGTACCCGTGGCCTCCTCCACAGACATTCGTCCCAAGATCACCTTGGCCTGCGAGGTATGCAAGCACCGGAACTACATCACCAAGAAGAACCGGCGCAACGATCCCGATCGCCTCGAGCTGAAGAAGTTCTGCCCGAACTGCGGAACCCACCAGGCGCACCGGGAATCCAAGTAGCATCGATCGCGTGCCCCGCAAGTGCGGGGCGCGCGATTTTTTTTTGGCCGCGACGCAAGGGCCGGTACGGAGTCGTCCGTGGCCGGCCCATCGCTGTGTTCACTCGCAGGTGCGTCCACTGCAGATAGGGTCCCGTTTCGGTGAAACTGAACGCTGATCTCGTTGGCCTGCATCACAGGTTCAGCGACTACTACGAGGTCGGCCGCGAGAAGGTGCGCGAGTACGCGCGCGCGGTCAAGGACGACCATGCCTCGCACCTCGACGAGGCCGCCGCCGCGGAACTCGGCCACGACTCGCTCGTGGCGCCGCTCACCTTCATCTCGGTGTTCGGGTTCCTCGCCCAGGAGGAGTTCTTCGAGTCGCTCGGTCTCGAACTCGACCTGAGCAACATCCTGCACACCGATCAGCGTCTGGTGTTCCACCGTCCGATGAAGGTCGGGGACCGGCTCTACTGCGACGTGTTCGTCGATTCCTTCCGTGTGATGGGTGGCAGCGACATCATCGTCACCCGCAACGACATCACGGACGAGGCAGGCGAGCCGGTGCTCACCACGTACACCACGCTGATGGGCCGGCACGTCGAGGAGGGTGAGTGATGGCGCTCAGGCGTTTCGAGGACGTGGCGGCCGGGCAGGAGCTGCCCGAGTCGGTGGTGACGCTGACGCGCGCCGATCTGGTGCAGTACGCCGGCGTCGCGGGGGACCCGAATCCGATCCACTGGGACGACACGGTCGCCCGATCAGTGGGTTTGCCAATGGCCGTCGCGCACGGCATGCTGACGATGGGTGTCGGAGCCGGGTACATCACGTCCTGGCTCGGAGATCCGGGAGCGGTACTCGAGTACAACGTCCGTTTCACCAGCCCTGTCTACGTACCCAACGACGGCAAGGGCGCCGAGATCGAGCTTTCCGGTAAGGTACGCTCGGTTGACGAGGCGGACCGCACCGCGGTGATTGCCATCGTGGCGAAGGTGGACGGCAAGAAGATCTTCGGTCGAGCTGCCGCAACCGTCCGACTCGGCTGATCGCAGGCCGATTGGGTTTGATTGACCACCGTGCAGTACACTGAGATTTCTGGGATCGTTCAGCGCTGCGCGCTGCCCTACGGCGTCGAGCCGACCGGGGTGGCGCGCATGTTGTGTGGTCACAGAGTTGGTTGAGTCGGGAACGACGTAGTCGTGATCGCCCAACCAAAGGGGCGTAGCTCAATTGGCAGAGCAGCGGTCTCCAAAACCGCAGGTTGCAGGTTCAAGTCCTGTCGCCCCTGCCCCGGATGTCAGCAACTGAGAGGAACGACGGTGAGCGACGATCGCGGAAAGGCCGAGAACTCGACGGGGTCCTCGGACACCGACGACGTCGCCGCGAGCGCCGCATCCTCTCGACCGACTGGCAAGCGTCCGGGCCGCCGTTCCAGCGCGGCCGCGGACACGTCCGCGGCGACCACGGTCGCCGCCACCGCTGGAGCATCCTCCGCGACCGCCGCGCCGGCGAAGAAGGCGGAGAAGCCGCGCAAGGAGAACATCTTCAAGCGCCTGCGTCGGTTCCTGCGCGAGGTCGTCGCCGAGCTGCGCAAGGTGATCTGGCCGAACCGCAAGCAGATGGTCACCTACACCACGGTCGTGCTCGTCTTCGTGGCGTTCATGGTGGCGTACATCAGTGGATTGGACTTGGCGTTCATCAAGGGCGTCACCTGGTTGTTCGGCTGATCCCGAACAACCACCCGCAATGAGAGGAAGCGAGCGCGCCAGTGAGCACCCCCGATAACGACGCAATTGAGGCCGTGGCCGGAGAGCCCGTTGCCGATGACGCGGTCGCTGCGGAGTCCGCTGACGGCGTGATTGCCGACGAGGCAGTCGAGGCAGAGGCAGCCGAGGCCGAGGTCTCCGACGAGGCCGGCGACGTCGCCGAGGAGCCCGTCGATCCCGTCGCCGAGATGAAGGCCGCGCTCCGTCGCGCCCCCGGTGACTGGTACGTCATCCACTCGTACGCCGGGTACGAGAACAAGGTGAAGGCCAACCTCGAGACCCGCGTCCAGAACCTCGACGTCGGCGACTACATCTTCCAGGTCGAGGTTCCGACCGAAGAGGTCACCGAGATCAAGAACGGCCAGCGCAAGCAGGTCAACCGGAAGGTTCTGCCGGGCTACATCCTCGTCCGTATGGAGCTCAACGACGAGTCGTGGGGTGCCGTGCGCAACACCCCCGGTGTCACAGGATTCGTCGGCGCCACGTCGCGCCCGTCGCCGCTGACCATCAACGAGGTCGTCAAGTTCCTGATGCCGCAGCAGGGCGCGAAGAAGCCCGCTGCTGCCGCGGCCGCAGTCGCAGGCGACACCTCGGCCGAGACGGCGGCCAAGCCGCTGATCGAGGTCGACTTCGAGGTCGGCGAGTCGGTCACCGTCATGGACGGCCCGTTCGCGACGCTGCCCGCCAGCATCAGCGAGGTCAACGCCGAACAGCAGAAGCTCAAGGTTCTGGTGTCGATCTTCGGCCGCGAGACGCCGGTCGAGCTGTCCTTCAACCAGGTCTCGAAGATCTAGTACGAACGGCCCGGCCGCGGTCAGCCAGACGGTGCGGCCCACACACTTGCATTGCAGCAAGAAACACACCCGCAAGAATTAGGAACGAAGATGCCCCCCAAGAAGAAGAAGCTCGCTGGGCTGATCAAGCTTCAGATCCAGGCCGGTCAGGCGAACCCTGCCCCGCCGGTGGGTCCCGCGCTCGGTCAGCACGGCGTGAACATCATGGAGTTCTGCAAGGCCTACAACGCGGCGACCGAGTCGCAGCGTGGCAACGTGATCCCCGTGGAGATCTCCGTCTACGAGGACCGGACCTTCGACTTCAAGTTGAAGACCCCGCCGGCCGCCAAGCTGCTGCTCAAGGCCGCAGGCGTCCAGAAGGGCTCCGGCGAGCCGCACAAGACCAAGGTCGCGACCGTGACCATGGATCAGGTGCGCGAGATCGCGAAGACCAAGCAGGAAGACCTCAACGCCAACGACATCGACGCCGCCGCGAAGATCATCGCCGGCACCGCCCGTTCCATGGGCATCGTCGTCGAGGGCTGAGCGAAGCCCGCATCGGGCTCCGTGGAGTTGATCCACTCCTGCTTCGGCTGACAGTCGAACAGAACCAGAACGCGTGGGAGGACCGGCCAGGTCCGCAACCACAACCGAATCGTTCACCGCCGGACGGCACGTGCCGCGGTGAGAAGTAAGGACAGAAACATGGCAAAGCGCAGCAAGGCGTACCTCGCCGCCGCCGAGAAGGTCGACCCCACCAAGCTCTACAGCCCGCTGCAGGCTGCGAAGCTCGCGAAGGAGACCTCCTCGTCGAAGATGGACGCGACCGTCGAGGTCGCCGTTCGTCTCGGCGTCGATCCCCGCAAGGCGGACCAGATGGTTCGCGGCACCGTCAACCTCCCGCACGGCACCGGTAAGACCGCCCGTGTCATCGTGTTCGCCGCCGGCGAGAAGGCCGCCGAGGCCGAGGCCGCAGGCGCGGACGCCGTCGGCGCCGAGGACCTGATCGAGCGGATCCAGGGCGGCTGGCTGGACTTCGACGCCGCGATCGCCACCCCGGACCAGATGGCCAAGGTCGGCCGCATCGCCCGCGTCCTCGGACCGCGTGGCCTGATGCCGAACCCGAAGACGGGCACCGTCACCACCGACGTGGCGAAGGCCGTTGCGGACATCAAGGGCGGCAAGATCAACTTCCGCGTCGACAAGCAGGCCAACCTGCACTTCGTGATCGGCAAGGCGTCCTTCGACGACGCCAAGCTGGTCGAGAACTACGGCGCCGCGCTGGACGAGATCCTGCGTGCGAAGCCGTCGTCGGCCAAGGGTCGCTACGTCAAGAAGGTCACGGTTTCGACCACCACCGGACCGGGCATCCCGGTGGATCCGAACCGTACCCGCAACCTCCTCGAGGATGCAGAGGCGTAAGTTCGCGCTGAATACAACGAAAGGGCCGGTCGGGAGTTCGCTCCCGGCCGGCCCTTCGGCATGTCGTGGGTCGGCCGACTCGCCGTCTGCCGTACGGCCACACATCGACCCCGCGGCCGGCAACCCGGTCACCGCTGCGGCTGGGCCCGCCGCCGGTGGGGCGTGCGGTGGTCTGGTCGGTGAGGTCACGGCGGGATGCCAAGGACACGATTTGGTGTCGCGACCGGTGTCGCGTACTCTTTTCGAAGAGTTCGACTAGTTCGAGTTCACCCCAAGAAGTTCTACCAAAGACCGTTGGTCACCGGTGTGCGCTGCAGTCAGTTGAGAAGCTGTTGTAGCGAGATCGGTTGAAGGTCCGGAGCAAGTCCGGCGGCCCACGCAGGAGGACGAGGTAGGGGAGAGATCGTTTCGGCGTGAGCCGTGCCATCGCTCCTCATTTACGCCCCGTGTGCCCTGCACCGGGGCGTTTGTCGTGTTGCGGGTCCTTCCGCCGGATGTTTCACACCGTCCGGCAGGACGCACCAACACGATGTCACGAGAGGAGGCGAAGTATGGCAAAGACCGAGAAGGTCACCGCGGTTGCGGAGATCACCGAGCAGTTCAAGGGTTCGACCGCCGCCGTCATCACGGAATACCGTGGTCTGTCGGTGACGAGTCTGACGCAGCTGCGTCGCGCCCTCGGAGAAGGCGCAACCTACTCCGTCGCCAAGAACACCCTGGTCAAGCGTGCCGCCGCTGAGGCGGGCGTCGAGGGCCTTGACGACCTGTTCGTCGGACCGACCGCCATTGCATTCATCAAGGGCGAGCCGGTCGACGCCGCGAAGGCACTGAAGAACTTCGCGAAGGACAACAAGGCGCTTGTCATCAAGGGCGGCTACATGGACGGCGCTGCGCTGTCCGTGGACGAGGTCAACAAGATCGCGGACCTCGAGTCCCGCGAGATCTTGCTGGCCAAGCTTGCCGGCGCGATGAAGGGCAACTTGGCGAAGGCCGCAGGCCTGTTCAACGCTCCCGCGTCGCAGGTGGCCCGTCTGGCCGCCGCGCTGCAGGACAAGAAGGCAGCGGAAGGTTCCGCCGCCGAAAGCTGATCCGCAACGAGACGTCGGGCCAATTGGCGCGAGGTCTTGCGTATCACGTACCACCACCCCTCCCACCTCGTCGCGGATCAGCGACATGGGACTTACAGGAAGGACGCCATCATGGCGAAGCTCACCACCGAAGAGTTGCTGGACCAGTTCAAGGAGCTCACCCTCCTCGAGCTCTCGGAGTTCGTGAAGGCATTCGAGGAGACCTTCGAGGTCACCGCTGCCGCTCCGGTCGCCGTTGCCGCTGCCGGCGCCCCGGCCGCTGCCGCCGACGCCGCTGAGGAGCAGGACGAGTTCGACGTCATCCTCGAGGGTGCCGGCGACAAGAAGATCCAGGTCATCAAGGTCGTCCGTGAGGTCGTCTCCGGTCTGGGCCTGAAGGAGGCGAAGGACCTCGTCGAGGGTGCTCCGAAGCCGATCCTGGAGAAGGTCGCCAAGGAGGCCGCCGAGGCCGCCAAGGAGAAGCTCGAGGCTGCCGGCGCGAAGATCACCGTCAAGTAAGACGTGTGTCGCGTGACGCCTCGGCGTCAGCTTTGATCGGAATAGGGCCGTTCCCCGTTGGGGGAGCGGCCCTTTTCGTGTGCCGACCGCGTGTCTGCGGGACTTGTCCGTTTTCATCCGTTCGAATGGTGAACAAAGTTCCGCCGGTATCCGTTCGGCTCTTGCACTCCTTTCTTACTCGTGAGTAGGATCGGTGGTCACGGGTACCACACTGATGCGATACAGTGACGCAACCCACAGTGGGGGTACCTGTCGAGCAGCGTGGAGGTTAGTGGTGGGAGTTGAGGTAGCGGTCGAGGGGCTGACAAAGTCGTTCGGTTCGCAGAAGATCTGGCAGGACGTCACCCTGACGCTGCCTGCGGGGGAGGTCAGCGCGCTGCTGGGCCCGTCCGGTACCGGCAAGTCCGTATTCCTCAAGTCGCTGATCGGCCTGCTGCGGCCCGAGCAGGGATCGATCGTCATCGACGGCACGGACATCCTCCAGTGCTCATCGAAGGAGCTCTACGAGATCCGACAGATGTTCGGTGTCCTCTTCCAGGACGGCGCGCTGTTCGGCTCGATGAACCTGTACGACAACGTCGCCTTCCCGCTGCGGGAGCACACCAAGAAGTCCGAGTCCGACATCCGCAAGATCGTGATGGAGAAGCTCGAGCTCAACGGTCTGCTCGGCGCGGAGAACAAGCTGCCCGGTGAGATCTCCGGCGGTATGCGCAAGCGAGCGGGTCTGGCCCGCGCGCTCGTGCTCGATCCGGAGATCATCCTCGTCGACGAGCCCGACTCGGGCCTCGACCCGGTCCGCACGACCTACCTGAGCCAGCTGCTGATCGACATCAACGCGCAGATCGACGCGACGATCCTGATCGTGACGCACAACATCAACCTGGCCCGTACCGTCCCGGACAACCTGGGCATGCTCTTCCGCAAGCAGCTGGTCATGTTCGGGCCCCGCGAAGTGCTGCTCACCAGCGAGGAGCCCGTCGTCAAGCAGTTCCTCAACGGCAGCAAGATCGGCCCGATCGGCATGTCGGAGGAGAAGGACGACTCCCAGATGGCCGCCGAGTTGGCCATGAAGGAGGCCGGTCACCACGACGGTTCGCAGGAGGTGTCCGGTGTCGTCCCGCAGATGCAGGCGACCCCGGGGATGCCCGTCCGGCAGGCCGTCCACCGCAGGCAGGACCGCGTCCGGTCCATCCTGCACACGCTGCCGCCCGAGGCGCAGGCGAGCATCATCGAGAGCTTCGGTGACGCCGACGACGCCACGCAGGTGATCCCTGCCTACAGCGACGCCGCAGCGGATTCGTCCTGGGGTCACGGGTAGCCGCGGGTGGGGGGACCGAAGAGCGCGCTGCTGAGTCCACTGTCAGCGGCGCTGACCCAGGCCGGCCTGATCGTCCAGCTGTTCGTCGATGTCGTCAGGAACACCTTCCGCAAGCCGTTCCAGTTTCGTGAGTTCATCGAGCAGGCCTGGTTCATCGCCAGCGTGACCATCCTGCCGACGGCGCTCGTCGCGATTCCGTTCGGCGCTGTCGTATCGCTCCAGACGGGTTCGCTGATCAAGCAGCTCGGTGCGGAGGCATTCACCGGCGCAGCCAGCGTGCTTGCCGTGATCCAGCAGGGCAGTCCGATCGTGACGGCCCTGCTGATCGCGGGCGCCGCCGGCTCCGCGGTGACGGCCGATCTCGGCTCGCGCACGATTCGCGAGGAGATCGACGCGATGGAGGTGCTCGGTATCGACCCGGTGCACCGGCTCGTCGTCCCCCGGGTTCTCGCGATGGTGCTCGTCGCGCTGCTGCTCAACGGTCTCGTCTCGGTTGTCGGCATCGCCGGCGGCTACTTCTTCAACGTGATCCTTCAGGGCGGGACACCGGGCGCGTACCTCGCGTCGTTCTCGGCGCTCGCCCAGCTTCCCGACCTCTACGTGGCGGAAGCCAAGGCGGCGATCTTCGGCGTCATCGCCGGCGTGGTCGCGGCGTACAAGGGCCTGCACCCCAACCCCGGCCCGAAGGGTGTGGGCGAGGCGGTGAACCAGACCGTCGTCATCACGTTCCTGCTGCTCTTCTTCGCGAACCTGATCCTGACCATGGTGTACCTGCAGATCGTTCCGGCGAAGGGGGCATGAGTCGATGACCATCGCCAAGGGCCGCGGCGACCGAACCGCGATGCTCGCCCGGCGGGCGGGCAGGGCGCCGCTGCACATGCTCGACCGCGCGGGCGACCAGATGTCGTTCTACGCCCGCGCCATCGGTTGGATTCCGCGGACGATCACCCACTACGGGCGTGAGGTGCTGCGACTACTTGCCGAGGTCACCTTCGGCAGCGGCGCGCTCGCCGTCATCGGTGGCACGATCGGCGTGATCGTGATGATGTCCGGCTTCACCGGCGTCGTCGTCGGACTCCAGGGGTACGCGGCGCTCGACCAGCTCGGCAGCTCGGTGCTCACGGGCTTCCTGTCCGCATACGTCAACACGCGCGAGATCGCGCCCATCGTGGCGGCGCTGGCGCTGTCCGCGACGGTTGGCTGTGGCTTCACGGCGCAGCTCGGTGCCATGCGGATCTCCGAGGAGATCGATGCGCTCGAGGTGATGGCGGTGCCGTCGGTGCCGTTCCTCGTCACGACCCGCATGGTCGCCGGATTCGTCGCGGTGATCCCGCTGTACATCGTCGGTCTGCTGGCGTCGTACTTTGCGTCGAGGATCATCAGCACGGTCTTCAACGGCCAGTCCACGGGGTCGTACGACCACTACTTCAACCTGTTCCTGCCACCGGCCGACGTGCTGTGGTCGTTCGGCAAGGTGCTGGTCTTCGCATTCGTACTCATCATGATCCACTGCTACTACGGCTACACCGCGTCCGGCGGTCCCGCCGGCGTCGGCGTCGCGGTGGGACGTGCGGTGCGCACCGCGATCGTCACCGTCGCGGTGCTCGACTTCTTCCTCAGTCTCGCGATCTGGGGTACCACGACGACTGTGCGGGTGGCGGGATGAGCACCGACATCTCGGCGCTGCGACGCCGACTGCTCGGCGTGGTGTTCTTCCTCGTCCTCGCGCTGTTCCTGGCGTTCACGATCGGGGTCTACAACAAGTCGTTCACCAAGTCCGTCAACGTCGCTCTCGTCACCGACACGGTCGGGAACTCGCTGCCCTCGCACGCGGACGTGAAGGTCCGCGGGCTGATCGTCGGTGAGGTGCGCTCGACGTCCACGAAGGACGGCGAGGTCACCTCCCAACTTGCGATCTCTCCGGACAAGGCCGAACTCATCCCGTCCAACGCGACGGCCCGGCTGCTGCCGAAGACGTTGTTCGGTGAGCGCTACGTGGCGCTGATCGTTCCGGAGGGCGACACCGCGCCGCCGATCTCCGACGGCGACACCCTCTACCAGGACACCAGTGGCAACGCGATCGAGGTCGGGGAGCTGCTCGACGGACTGCTGCCGTTGCTGCAGGCGGTTCCCCCGCAGGATCTCGCCAACACCCTCGGCGCGCTGAACCAGGCCCTCACGGGCCGCGGCGACGAGATCGGCTCGAGCCTGGAACGTCTCGAGACGATCTTCGCGGGCGTGAACACGGAGCTGCCCAACCTCGAGCAGTCCCTGCGCGGGCTCGCCGACTTCTCGCAGACATACTCCGAGGCCGCGCCCGAGCTCGTGAGTGCGCTCGACAATCTGCGGACCACCGGTGCGACCGTCGTCCAGCAGCAGAACCAGATCCGCGCGCTGATGTCCGCGGCCACCGCGACCGCGGGCACGACGGCCGACTTCCTCGAGGCCAACCGTGACTCGCTGATCTCGATCACCGCCGATTCGCGGGAGACGCTCGAGGTGCTGGCAGCGGCGTCGCCGACCTTCGGCTGCATGTTCGCGCAGTTCGTGCCGATCGTGGAGCGCGCCAACGGCATTCTCGGCCTGAACCCGGACGGCAGCCTGCAGGACCACCCGGGCGCGCGGGCGGCGACGGTGTTCGTCAACCCGAAGGGCCGTTACCTGCCGAACCAGGACGAGCCGCGACTCTTCGACAACCGTGGTGCCAAGTGCTACACACCCGCCGGTCCGGGGGAGAACTTCCCGCAGTACCCCGGCGGGTCATACAACGACGGCGCCTATCAGGTGCCCTCGCGTAATCCCGGCCCCTCGTACGTGCCGTCGCCCGCGGCGCCGCAGTACGCACCCGTTCCCGGGGTAACGCCCGCGAGCTACACAGGATCGACGTACGAACAGGACACGCTGGCAGTGATCTACGGGACGGGCACGGGTACGTCGCCCGAGGAGGTGCCCGGCTGGACGACCCTGCTGGGAGCGCCGGCGCTACGCGGGGCGGAGGTGAGCGTCCGATGAAGGCACAGTTGCGGGGGCTCGCGGGTCCGCTGACGAAGCTCGTGATCTTCGCCGTCGTGACGATCACGGCGACCGCGCTGCTGGCGTTCACCATCGCCAACACCGGTGGCGGTGGCGGCACCCGGTTCAATGCGGTCTTCTCCGACGTCACCTCGCTCAACAAGGGTGACGAGGTGCGCATCGCCGGTGTCCGCGTCGGGCAGGTCGACAAGATCTCGATCGTCAACGACAGGGAGGCGAAGGTCGAGTTCTCCCTGACGGACCGCGACTGGCTGCCGGTCGGATCCACGGCCACCATCCGCTACCGGAACCTGGTGGGGCAGCGCTACATCGCTCTCGAGCAGGGTGAGGGGCCGCAGGGCGTCAAGATGACCGAGGGGCAGACGATCGATCTCGCCCACACCAAGCCGGCGGTCAACCTCACGACCCTGTTCAACGGGTTCCGGCCGCTGTTCCAGACGCTCAGCGCCGACGACGTGAACAAGCTGTCGTACCAGATCATCCAGGTCTTCCAGGGGGAGGGCGGGACCATCTCGGAGCTCGTGCGCAACACTGCATCCCTGACGAACACGATCGCGGACAAGGACCGGGTGATCGGGGACGTGATCGACAATCTCAACGTGGTCCTCGCGACCGTGAACGAGCACGACGAGGAACTGAGCTCGCTGATCGTGAACACGCAGCAGCTGGTGACCGGGCTCGCGAACGACCGTGGCGTGGTCGGCGACGCCGTCACGTCCCTCGCCGTCCTCACCGACACCGCCGCGGACGTCCTCGAGCCGACGCGGCCGTCGATCCAGGGTTCGGTGTCGGCGCTGAACACTCTCGCGAGCACGCTGAACGAGCAGAGCGACCAGGTGAACGCGGTCCTGGCCAACCTGCCCGTCAAGCTCGAGAAGCTCAGCCGCATCGCAAGTTTCGGGTCCTGGTTCCAGTTCTACCTCTGTGGCATCGACGTCGTCGCCGGGCCGGGTGACTCGCCGTACCTGAACCTGCCGACCGGCCTGCCGACGGTGAACCAGCCGCTGTACACGAACGCGGCCCCGCGCTGCTCGGCGAACGGAGCCGGTCAGTGAGCGAGCCGCGGCGCAGCCCTGCGCAAACCGGAGCACTCGGCATCGTCATCGTCCTGCTGGCGACGATGTCGGCGTTCTTCCTCGAGGACCTGCCGATCATCGGTGCGGGATCGACGTATCGTGCCGAGTTCAGCGAGGCCGCCGGTCTCAAACCCGACAACGAGGTCCGGATCGCCGGTGTGAAGGTCGGCAAGGTCACCGACGTCTCGCTCGAGGGCGATCGCGTCGAGGTCGCGTTCAAGGTCAAGGACGCCTGGGTCGGTGACCAGACCACCGCGTCGATCCAGATCAAGACGATCCTCGGGCAGAAGTACCTCGCCCTCGATCCCCGTGGCGACGAGGCGCTCTCGCCGAGCGCGACCATCCCACTGGACCGGACGACGTCGCCCTACGACGTCATCGACGCCTTCTCCAGCGCCGCGTCGACGATCGACAAGATCGACACTCCGCAGCTGGCGCAGAGCATGCAGACCCTGTCGGAGGCCTTCGAGGGCACCCCGGCGGACATCCGCGCCTCCCTCGACGGTGTCGCGCGGCTGTCCCAGACGATCGAGAGCCGGGACGCCGAGCTGACCAAGCTGTTCGCCGCGACGGCGAAGACGTCGACCGTGCTGGCGGATCGCAACACCGAATTCACCGAGCTGATCTCCAGCGCCGGACTGCTTCTCGGTGAGCTCAACGCCCGCCAGCAGTCGATCTCACAACTGCTGACCGGCACGCAGCGCCTGTCGCAGCAGCTCACCGGGCTGGTGCGGGACAACGAGGCGCAGATCGGGCCGGCTCTGGAACAACTGCGCGGTGTGGTGCAGATCCTGCAGGACAACAACGAGAACCTGAACCAGGCGATGAAGCTGTACGCGCCGTTCACGCGGTTGTACGCGAACATCGTCGGCAACGGCCGCTGGTTCGACCAGGTCGTGGTCAACCTGACGCCGCCGGGGCTGCCCTTGATTCCGGGCTACCGGGATCCGGTGCGCACACTGGGAGACAACTGATGACGGGCGTGACAACGGGGCGGATGCCGAAGTTCAGTCGAGCCCAGGTCCTCACCACGATCGGCGTCGTGATCGCGGTACTCGTCGTCGCGGTCGGCGGCTGGTGGATCTACGCCCGGGCCGGAACCACGACGATCACCGCCTACTTCGACAAGTCGGTGGGCATCTACTCGGGCTCGGACGTCCGCGTGCTCGGGGTCAAGGTCGGTGAGGTCAACGAGGTGACACCGCTCGGCGACGAGGTCCGCGTGGTGATGAGGGTCGACCGCGGTGTCGACGTTCCCGCCGATGCGAAGGCTGCGCAGGTCACCCCGTCGGTGGTGGCGGACCGCTACATCCAGCTCGCCCCCGCGTACTCCGGTGGCCCCGTGATGGAGTCCGGCGCGACCATCCCCAGGGAGCGGACCGCGACACCCGTCGAGGTGGACCAGCTGTACGCGAGCATCGAGGACCTGTCCGACGCGCTCGGTCCGAACGGAGCGAACAAGGACGGCGCGCTCACGAACCTGGTCGACACGGCCGCGGCGAATCTCGACGGCAACGGCGAGGCCCTCGGCAACACGATCACGGAGCTGTCCCGGGCCGCGGCGACGCTGAACTACAGCCGCGGCGACCTGTTCGACACGGTCGACAACCTGCAGACCTTCGTGAGCGCGCTCGCCGCGAACGACGAGCAGGTCCGGCAGTTCAACACGCAGCTCGCCGACCTCAGCGGATTCCTCGACGGGGAGCGGGAGAACCTCGGGGCGGCACTCAACCAGCTGTCCGTCGCGCTCGGCGACGTCGCGGTCTTCGTTCAGGACAACAAGGACCTCGTCGCGAGCAACGCGGAGCGACTGGTCCAGGTGACGCAGACCCTCGCGGACAACAGGCAGGACCTCGTCGACGCCTTGACGGTGCTGCCGCTCGCGATCAGCAACGTCGTCAACTCGTACGACGCCGAATCCGGGACCCTGGCGTCACGGCTCGTGCTGCCGGAAACCCAGGACCCGTACGGTGCCCTCTGCAAGCTGATCGACCTCGGCAAACTGATGCCGGGCGACCCCGAATTCGAGGCGTTGAGCCGGCAGATGCGTCCGGTCATCGAGAACTGCAACGTGATCATGGACCAGATGACGGCCGGGGTGAAGACCCCGACGCTGAACCTTCCGTTCGGCATTCTCAGCGGTGACAACCTGCAGCGTCCGGCGCAGCCGGGCACGGTGCCGGGCACCGTTTCGCCGCGGCTCGGCAATTCGCAGGCACCGGGGCTGGCGGAGCAGGACGACGCTGCGGGGGGTGGCCAGTGAGGCGGTCGATGACGCAGCGGTGGGCGGCGGCCAGGGGTCTCGCGCTCGGCGTGGGTGCCTGTGCGACGGCTCTGGTCGTCACCGGGTGTGGGTCGGGCATCTACAGCGTCCCGCTCCCGGGCGGCGCCGCGATCGGTGACGACCCGATGCACCTGACGGTGCAGTTCGACGACGTTCTCGACCTCGTGCCGCAGTCGACAGTCAAGGTCGACGGTGTCGCGGTCGGGCGGGTGGAGACGATCGGCGTCCCCGACGACGGCTGGACCGCCGACGTCGACGTCGTCGTGGACTCCTCCGTCGACCTGCCTGCGAATGCCGTCGCGAGCGTGCAGCAGACGAGCCTGCTCGGTGAGAAGTACATCGAGTTGGAGGCTCCGGAGTTCGAGCCGTCCTCGGGGCGTCTCGAGGACGGTGCGACGATTCCGGTGGACCGCACCCGGCACGCCACCGACATCGAGCAGGTGCTCGGTGCGCTGTCGCTGCTGCTCAACGGTGGTGGTGTCGCGCAGTTGCAGCCGATCATCCACGAGCTGACGGTGGCGTTCGACGGCCGCGAGGACCGGGTTCGCTCCCTGCTCGACCAGGCGAACACCCTGATCGGTGGGCTGGAGCGGCAGAAGGACGAGATCACGCGTGCACTCGACGGCCTCGACGCGCTCTCGGGCCGGGTCGCCGAGCAGACGGATCAGATCGACGCGATCCTCGCGGAGATCCCGCCTGCGGTGCAGGTCCTCAACGAGCAGCGGCCGCAGTTCGTGCAGATGCTCGGCCAGCTCGACCGGCTCGGCGACGTCGGAGCGGACGTGCTGACACGCTCGCGGGACGACCTGATCGCGGATCTGCGGGCCTTGCGGCCGACGCTGCAGGCGCTGGCCGATTCGAGCGAGGACCTGGTGACGTCGCTGCCGCTCATTCCGACGTTCCCGTTCCCGGACGGCGCGGAGAAGGTCATCCACGGAAACTCGATGAACCTGTTCCTGACCCTCGACCTGCGGCTCGGTCAGCAGTTGGACGCGTTGGGCGTGGGACAGCCCGACCCGGTGTACGTTCCGCCGCCGCCCGGCTACAACGGTTACGTCCCGAACGTCGACCCGTCGAATCCGTACTACAACGGCAACGGACCGCGTCCGGGCTGGCCGACGGTGTCGTTGCTGCCGCTGCCGCCGATCGTGCCCGCGCCCGCACCGCCCGCGGGTCAGCCGCCGGCGCCGGGCACCGAGCCGATCGCCGGTGAGGTGCAGGATTCCGCGCCGCAGAACCCGCTCAGCGGGCTGCTCGACTCGTTGGGGGTGGGTGGCCGATGAGGTCGAGACTGGTTCGGGTCCAGTTGGTCGTGTTCGTCCTGGTGGCGGCTGTGGGTCTGTTGTACGTCGGCGCGACGTACGTCCGGCTCGACAATCTGCTCGGGTTCGGGCAGTACCGGGTGACCGCCGACTTCGCGGACTCCGGTGGCATCTTCACCAACGCCGAGGTCACCTATCGGGGTGTCCCGGTCGGTCGCGTCGGAGAGTTGCACCTGACCGACGACGGAGTCGAGGTCGACCTGGAGCTCGACAGTGGCGGCCCGTCGATTCCCGCGTCGGCGCGGGCGGTGGTCGCGAACCGTTCGGCGATCGGCGAGCAGTACGTCGATCTGCAGCCGACGTCGGACGAGGGGCCGTACCTCGAGGACGGCTCGGTCATCACACGGCAGGACACCACGATCCCGGTACCGGTCGAGCAGGTGCTGGCGAGCGCGAACTCGCTGGTGCGCTCGGTTCCGCTGGACTCGCTGAACACCACCGTCACCGAGCTCGGTCGTGCCTTCGACGGTCGTGGTGACGATCTCCAGGTGCTCGTCGACTCGGTGAACTCGCTCAGCGAAGCAGGCATCGAGCACCTCCCGCAGACGTTGCAGCTGATCCGCGACAGTCGGGTGGTGCTGGACACCCAGTCGGAGCAGTCGTCGGCGATCCGGCAGTTCAGTGCCGACCTCAATCGGATCTCTGCGCAGTTGCGCACCAGCGACCCGGATCTCCGCCGGTTGATCGAGACGGGCACCGCGGCGAGCAAGGAGGTCGGCTCGCTGATCGACGTGGCGGGTCCCTCCCTGACCACCGATCTGAACAACCTGGCACTGGTGACCGCGGCTCTCGGACCGCGCGCGATCGCGCTGAACACCCTGTTGACGTTCCTGCCGGCACTGGCCGCGGGTGCGGGCACCGCCGCGTCGGGGGACGGGACCCTGGGTCAGGGGCTGATCCTCGAGGTGAACCAGCCGCCGCCGTGCACGCTGGGGTACGAGGGCACGTACGAGATCCTCGACCAGATGAAGCGGGAGAACCCGGACTTCGACCCGACCGAGGACGAGTTCCCGCTGAACACGAACGCGAACTGCACGACGCCGCTCGGCAGCATCACCGGTGTCCGGTCGGCGAATCGCGTCGTCTACGCGGACCCGATGACTCCGCAGCCGTGGGACGACAAGCCGAAGGTGGCCCCGGAGGCGCTGAACCTGAACCCGGTCGCGACGCAGCTGGCGGCGTTGATGGGCATCACCCCGAAGTGAGGTGCTCACGGGCCGGTTCGGACGGCCCGCCGGGGGCGGAAGTTACTTTCAAGTAGGGTGGATCTGTGATGCGTAACACGACACTGCTCAAGCCTGCGTTGGTGGCGGTGAGCCTGCTCGCCGTCGTGGCGCTCGGATTCGCGGCCTGGTTCGGGTACGGCTGGGCGCACGCCCTGATCGTCGAGAAGCCGACCGCGACCGCCCGCGACGACGCGCTGACCGGCGCCCGTCAGGTGGCGGTCAACCTCAACACGGTGAACCCGGAGGACCTGGACGGAACGTTCGCGAACATGGAGTCGTCGATCACCGGCGACGACATGGTCGCCTCGCTGAACGAGACGCGCGACGCGCTGGCCGAGCAGATCCGCCAGACAGGTGCCAAGAGCGAGGCGCAGGTCCTGGATGCGACGCTGACCGACTTCAGCCGGGACGAGGGGACGGCGACCGCGCTGGTCGTGCTCACGTCCACCACGACATGGCCCGATCGGGATCCGAACAAGATCAAGCTGACCATGCGCATCGGGCTCACCGAGGTGGACGACCAGTGGAAGGGCTCGAAGGTCGAGCCGATCGGCACGCCGCAGGCCATGGATGCGGGTACGCCCGCGGTTCCAGCACCGGCGCCGGCCACCGGCGGCGCCGAGGCGCCCGCACCGGATGCGGGTGACGGCGGCTGACACGCCGCGACCACCGTCCGTCCACCGTGTTCGTCAGGAGTTCCAGCAGTGCCCCCTCAACGTCGTAACACCAACCCCACCCCGTCGAAGGGGCGTACGCCCAAGATCGCGGGCAGGCAGACGCCCCGCGGCGACCACGTCGCGCCGGCCGACACCGACCGGCGTGAGCCCGAGCTGCGTGAGCCGACACCGGCGATCGACGCGACGCCGGCGCCTGCCGCGTCGACCACCGACGAGGGAACGGATCGACCTGCTCCCGACCGCGGGGCCGACGCAGTCGAGGACGCCCCGACTTCGTCCGACGCCGCAGTGTCGGTGTCGGAGGGACCCTCCGACGCGACCGCGGGCGAGTCGTCCGACACGACCGCGTCGGAGGAACCGCAGTCCCGTGCGCGTCCCGTGTACCGCGCGAGTTCGCTGCGGCCACGACCGCAGGAGCCGGACGAGGGGGATGCCGCCGAGGATGCGGCGACCGTCGCTGCAGGCTGGCGCAGGGTGGCGGTGGTGGGCGCCGTCGCCGTCGCGCTCGCGGTCTTCGCCGTGATCGCGTGGCTGCGTCCCGGCGGGGAGGTCGACAATCGTGCCTGGGTCGACGACGCCGAGACGATGCAGGTGACCGCGGCGGCCCGCGACGCGATCCAGACCCTCTACACGTACGGGTTCGAGACCGTCGACCAGGACTTCGACGCCGCCCGTGGCGTCCTCTCGGACGACATGCGGTCGCAGTTCGACCAGACCGCCCAGGTGACCCGTGACGCGGTGATTCAGACGAAGACGAAGACGAACGCCGAGGTCACGGACATCGGGGTGAAGCTGCTGAGCGACGACCACGCCGAGTTGGTGGCGACCATGAACGTCAGCGCCACCAACGACGGCGCCGCCCAGGGCAGTGCCTCCGGACCGCTGTCCGTGACCATGACGCGGGTGGACGGCGAGTGGTTGCTGGCGGACATCCGGGACCGCTGACCAGGGTGTCGGCAGCGAGCCGACCGGGTGTGGGCGACGAATAGTGCGGTTCGGTCTTGACGCCGGGCGCGTGACGCGTCACTCTATTGGCGAGACCTGCGAGAGATCGTGAGTCCGGATGGTCACGCGCCGGCGCAAATGGAGGCATCGGGCGCGGGTACCGCACAGGTACGGAGCATCGGGCACATGGTTTTCGAACCGTCTCTTGAACCCGTGATCTCACTTCGGTGATCGAATCTCAGGTTTCTTGACGCGCCTGTTTGTATTCTGCGCGGATTTCCGGTACTGTTGGACGTTGCGCTGGCTGCCTCCTGTCCACCTCTTTGCCCTGCCGCATCGAAGTTTTTTGCTTCCTGCGTGGTGGTGACGGGTTTCGTTCGGGTCGTGACCAGCGAATTCGCCCCACAGAAGAAGCAGATACAGCGGCGGTCGCACGCAAGTGAGCGGCCCGCGTGAGGTGCTGGAAGGACGCATCTTGGCAGTCTCTAGCCAGACCAAGGCCGGAATCCCCGGAGCCCCGAAGAGGGTGTCGTTCGCGAAGATTCGCGAACCTCTCGAAGTCCCGGGTCTACTTGATCTTCAGACCGATTCCTTCGAATGGTTGATCGGCTCGCCCGAATACCGTGAGCGAGTCAAGGCTCGCGGAGACGAGGGTGCGACCGGCGGCCTGGAGGACATCCTCGCCGAACTGTCCCCAATCGAGGACTTCTCGGGCTCGATGTCCCTGTCCTTCTCCGATCCGCGCTTCGACGAGGTCAAGGCCTCCGTCGAGGAGTGCAAGGACAAGGACATGACGTACGCGGCTCCGCTGTTCGTCACTGCCGAGTTCATCAACAACAACACCGGCGAGATCAAGAGCCAGACGGTCTTCATGGGTGACTTCCCGATGATGACCGACAAGGGCACCTTCATCATCAACGGCACCGAGCGTGTCGTGGTGTCCCAGCTCGTCCGCTCGCCCGGCGTCTACTTCGACGAGAGCATCGACAAGGCCACCGAGAAGACGCTGCACAGCGTCAAGGTGATCCCGGGTCGTGGTGCCTGGCTCGAGTTCGACGTCGACAAGCGCGACACCGTCGGCGTTCGCATCGACCGCAAGCGCCGTCAGCCGGTCACCGTGCTGCTCAAGGCGCTCGGCTGGACCACCGAGCAGATCACGGAGCGCTTCGGTTTCTCCGAGATCATGATGTCCACGCTCGAGAAGGACAACGCCGCGGGCACCGACGAGGCGCTCCTCGACATCTACCGCAAGCTGCGTCCGGGCGAGCCTCCGACCAAGGAGTCCGCGCAGACCCTGCTGGAGAACCTGTTCTTCAAGGAGAAGCGCTACGACCTCGCTCGCGTGGGTCGCTACAAGATCAACAAGAAGCTGGGCCTGAACGCGGGCCAGCCGATCACCGCGTCGACCCTCACCGAGGAAGACATCGTCGCGACGGTCGAGTACCTGGTCCGCCTGCACGCCGGCGACCAGAACATGACCGTCCCCGGCGGCGTCGAGGTTCCCGTCGAGGTCGACGACATCGACCACTTCGGCAACCGTCGTCTGCGCACCGTGGGCGAGCTGATCCAGAACCAGATCCGCGTGGGCCTGTCCCGCATGGAGCGCGTGGTCCGCGAGCGGATGACCACCCAGGACGTCGAGGCGATCACGCCGCAGACCCTGATCAACATCCGCCCGGTCGTCGCCGCGATCAAGGAGTTCTTCGGAACCTCCCAGCTGTCGCAGTTCATGGACCAGAACAACCCGCTGTCGGGTCTGACCCACAAGCGTCGTCTCTCGGCGCTCGGCCCCGGCGGTCTGTCCCGTGAGCGCGCCGGCCTCGAGGTCCGCGACGTCCACTCCTCGCACTACGGCCGTATGTGCCCGATCGAGACCCCCGAGGGTCCGAACATCGGTCTGATCGGTTCGCTCTCGGTGTACGCGCGGGTCAACCCGTTCGGCTTCATCGAGACCCCGTACCGCAAGGTCGTGGACGGTCAGGTCACGGACGAGGTGCACTACCTGACCGCCGACGAGGAGGATCGCCACGTCGTCGCCCAGGCCAACTCGGCCGTAGATTCGTCCGGCCACTTCGCGGAGGACCGGATCCTGGTTCGCCGTAAGGGCGGCGAGGTCGAGTTCGTCTCGTCCACCGACGTCGACTACATGGACGTCTCGCCGCGGCAGATGGTCTCGGTCGCGACCGCGATGATCCCGTTCCTCGAGCACGACGACGCCAACCGCGCGCTGATGGGCGCGAACATGCAGCGTCAGGCCGTGCCGCTGGTCCGTTCCGAGTCGCCGCTGGTCGGCACCGGTATGGAGCTGCGTGCCGCAGTCGACGCCGGCGACGTCATCGTCACCGAGAAGACCGGTGTCATCGAAGAGGTCTCCGCCGACTACGTCACGGTCATGGCCGACGACGGAAGCCGCAAGACCTACCGCCTGAACAAGTTCGCCCGCTCGAACCAGGGCACCTGCTCCAACCAGCGTCCGATCGTGGACGAGGGTCAGCGGGTCGAGGCCGGTCAGGTCCTGGCCGACGGTCCCTGCACCGAGAACGGCGAGATGGCGCTCGGCAAGAACCTGCTCGTGGCGATCATGCCGTGGGAGGGCCACAACTACGAGGACGCGATCATCCTGTCGCAGCGCCTCGTGGAAGAGGACGTGCTGACCTCGATCCACATCGAGGAGCACGAGATCGACGCCCGCGACACCAAGCTCGGTGCCGAGGAGATCACCCGGGACATCCCGAACGTCTCCGACGAGGTCCTCGCCGACCTCGACGAGCGCGGCATCGTGCGCATCGGTGCCGAGGTTCGCGACGGCGACATCCTCGTCGGCAAGGTCACCCCGAAGGGCGAGACCGAGCTGACCCCCGAGGAGCGGCTGCTCCGCGCCATCTTCGGTGAGAAGGCGCGCGAGGTTCGCGACACGTCCCTCAAGGTGCCCCACGGTGAGACCGGCAAGGTCATCGGCGTCCGCGTGTTCTCGCGCGAGGACGACGACGATCTGCCTCCCGGTGTCAACGAGCTGGTCCGCGTCTACGTTGCCCAGAAGCGCAAGATCCAGGACGGCGACAAGCTCGCCGGCCGCCACGGCAACAAGGGCGTCATCGGCAAGATCCTCCCGCAGGAGGACATGCCGTTCCTCTCGGACGGCACGCCGGTCGACATCATCCTGAACACCCACGGTGTTCCGCGTCGTATGAACATCGGTCAGGTTCTCGAGACGCACCTCGGCTGGATCGGCAAGACCGGCTGGAACGTGCAGATCGCGGGCGACGGCACCCGACCGGAGTGGGCCGCGAGCCTGCCCGAGGAGATGCTGTCCGCCCCGGCCGACTCGAACATCGCGACGCCGGTGTTCGACGGTGCCAAGGAGGACGAGCTCACCGGTCTGCTGGGCGCGACGCTGCCCAACCGTGACGGCGAGCAGATGGTCGGCTCGGACGGCAAGGCGACGCTGTTCGACGGTCGTTCCGGCGAGCCGTTCCCGTACCCGGTCTCGGTCGGCTACATGTACATCATCAAGCTGCACCACCTGGTCGACGACAAGATCCACGCGCGTTCGACCGGCCCGTACTCGATGATCACCCAGCAGCCGCTCGGTGGTAAGGCCCAGTTCGGTGGCCAGCGCTTCGGTGAGATGGAGTGCTGGGCGATGCAGGCGTATGGCGCCGCATACACCCTGCAGGAGCTGCTCACCATCAAGTCCGATGACGTGGTGGGTCGCGTGAAGGTGTACGAGGCGATCGTCAAGGGCGAGAACATCCCCGAGCCCGGCATCCCCGAGTCGTTCAAGGTTCTCCTCAAGGAGCTCCAGTCGCTGTGCCTCAACGTGGAGGTGCTGTCGAGTGACGGCGCTGCCATCGAGATGCGCGACGGCGACGACGAGGATCTGGAGCGGGCGGCCGCGAACCTGGGCATCAACCTGTCCCGGAACGAAGCCGCGACGGTCGACGACCTCGCGAACTAGGAGCCGACCCCGGCGGGGAGACGTGAGTCTCCCCGCCGGGGACCCGGCAGCGATAGCGAACTAGCAGCAATTCAAACCCGAACAGGGGAAAGGAAGTTACGTGCTCGACGTCAACTTCTTCGATGAACTCCGTATCGGTCTCGCCACCGCGGAGGACATCCGGCAGTGGTCCTTCGGCGAGGTCAAGAAGCCGGAGACCATCAACTACCGCACGCTCAAGCCCGAGAAGGACGGCCTCTTCTGCGAGAAGATCTTCGGCCCCACCCGGGACTGGGAGTGCTACTGCGGCAAGTACAAGCGCGTCCGCTTCAAGGGCATCATCTGTGAGCGCTGCGGCGTCGAGGTGACCCGTGCCAAGGTGCGCCGCGAGCGGATGGGCCACATCGAGCTCGCCGCCCCCGTCACCCACATCTGGTACTTCAAGGGTGTGCCGAGCCGTCTCGGCTACCTGCTCGACCTGGCGCCGAAGGATCTCGAGAAGATCATCTACTTCGCCGCGTACGTGATCGTCGGCGTCGACGACGAGCTGCGTCACAACGAGCTGTCCACGCTCGAGGCGGAGATGGAGGTCGAGAAGAAGACCGTCGCCGACCAGCGTGACGCAGACCTCGAGGCTCGCGCGCAGAAGCTCGAGGCCGACATCGCCGAGCTCGAGGCCGAGGGCGCCAAGTCCGACGTCCGCCGCAAGGTCAAGGACGGCGGCGAGCGTGAGATGCGTCAGCTCCGCGACCGCGCCCAGCGTGAGCTGGACCGGCTCGAGGAGATCTGGACCACCTTCACCAAGCTGGCCGTCAAGCAGCTGATCATCGACGAGAGCATCTACCGTGAGCTCGTCGACCGCTACGGCGAGTACTTCACCGGCGCGATGGGCGCGGAGTCCATCCAGAAGCTGATGGAGAACTTCGACATCGACGCCGAGGCCGAGAGCCTCCGCGAGACGATCCGCAGCGGCAAGGGCCAGAAGAAGCTGCGTGCGCTCAAGCGACTCAAGGTCGTCGCGGCGTTCCAGCAGTCCGGCAACTCGCCGATGGGCATGGTCCTCGACGCAGTCCCGGTCATCCCGCCGGAGCTCCGTCCGATGGTGCAGCTCGACGGTGGCCGCTTCGCGACCTCCGACCTGAACGACCTGTACCGCCGCGTCATCAACCGCAACAACCGCCTCAAGCGACTGATCGACCTCGGCGCCCCCGAGATCATCGTCAACAACGAGAAGCGGATGCTGCAGGAGTCCGTGGACGCGCTGTTCGACAACGGCCGTCGCGGCCGTCCGGTCACCGGACCGGGCAACCGCCCGCTGAAGTCCCTGAGCGACCTGCTCAAGGGCAAGCAGGGTCGTTTCCGTCAGAACCTGCTCGGCAAGCGCGTCGACTACTCGGGCCGTTCGGTCATCGTCGTCGGCCCGCAGCTCAAGCTGCACCAGTGCGGTCTGCCGAAGCTGATGGCGCTCGAGCTGTTCAAGCCGTTCGTGATGAAGCGCCTGGTCGACCTGAACCACGCGCAGAACATCAAGTCCGCGAAGCGGATGGTTGAGCGTCAGCGTGCTCAGGTGTGGGACGTCCTCGAAGAGGTCATCGCCGAGCACCCCGTGCTGCTCAACCGCGCCCCCACGCTGCACCGCCTCGGTATCCAGGCGTTCGAGCCGCAGCTCGTCGAGGGCAAGGCCATCCAGCTGCACCCGCTCGTCTGTGAGGCGTTCAACGCCGACTTCGACGGTGACCAGATGGCCGTGCACCTGCCGCTGTCCGCGGAGGCGCAGGCCGAGGCCCGCATCCTGATGCTGTCCTCGAACAACATCCTGTCGCCGGCGTCCGGTCGTCCGCTCGCCATGCCGCGTCTGGACATGGTCACCGGTCTGTTCCACCTGACCCGTCTCGAAGAGGGCGCGACC
Organism: Rhodococcus gannanensis; assembly: GCF_042681175.1. Lineage (NCBI taxonomy): Bacteria > Bacillati > Actinomycetota > Actinomycetes > Mycobacteriales > Nocardiaceae > Rhodococcus > Rhodococcus gannanensis. Next base: position 283,561 of record NZ_JBHUFB010000020.1, on the reverse strand, counting down.
GGCGAGCTGGCTCCGGCCACCGCCGACAGCGCCGAGCAGGGCGTGTACTCCTCGCCTGCCGAGGCGCAGATGGCCGTCGACCGTGGCGTCCTGACCGTGCAGTCGAAGATCAAGGTGCGGCTGACCACGCAGCGTCCGTCCGCCGAGGTCGAGGCCGAGCTCTTCGGTGACGAGGGCTGGAACTACGGCGAAGGCTGGGTCGCCGAGACCACGCTGGGCCGGGTGCTCTTCAACGAGCTGCTCCCCGCGGACTACCCGTTCGTGAACGAGCAGATGCCGAAGAAGCGTCAGGCGACGATCATCAACGATCTCGCCGAGCGGTACCCGATGATCGTGGTCGCGCAGACCGTCGACAAGATGAAGGATGCGGGCTTCTACTGGGCCACGCGATCCGGCGTCACCGTGTCGATCTCCGACGTGCTCGTGCCGCCGGAGAAGCCGCAGATCATGGAGACCTTCGAGGCCCAGGCCGATCAGATCGAGAAGAAGTACCAGCGTGGCGCTCTGAACCACGCCGAGCGCAACAGCGCCCTGGTCAAGATCTGGTCCGAGGCAACCGACGAGGTCGGCAAGGCCATGGAGGCGCACTTCCCGGACGACAACCCGATCCCGATGATCGTGAAGTCGGGCGCGGCGGGCAACATGACCCAGGTTCGCTCGCTCGCGGGTATGAAGGGCCTGGTCACGAACCCGAAGGGTGAGTTCATCCCGCGTCCGATCAAGTCCTCCTTCAAGGAGGGCCTGACGGTTCTCGAATACTTCATCAACACGCACGGTGCCCGTAAGGGTCTGGCGGACACGGCTCTCCGTACCGCCGACTCGGGTTACCTCACGCGTCGTCTGGTGGACGTCTCGCAGGACGTCATCGTCCGCGAGGTCGACTGTGGCACCGAGCGTGGCATCATCACCACGATCTCGGAGCGTCAGCCCGACGGCTCGGTCATCCGCGACGCGCACGTCGAGACCTCGACGTACGCCCGCACCCTCGCCGCGGACGCGGTCGACGCGGACGGCAACGTCATCGTCGAGCGTGGCCACGACCTGGGCGACCCGGCTCTCGACGCGCTGCTCGCGGCAGGCATCACCGAGGTGAAGGTGCGCTCCGTGCTCACCTGCACCACCGGAACCGGCGTCTGCGCGACCTGCTACGGCCGCTCGATGGCCACCGGCAAGCTCGTCGACATCGGCGAGGCCGTCGGTATCGTCGCCGCGCAGTCGATCGGTGAGCCCGGTACCCAGCTGACCATGCGTACCTTCCACCAGGGTGGTGCGGCCGGCGCGGCCGACATCACCGGTGGTCTGCCGCGTGTCCAGGAGCTGTTCGAGGCCCGTGTCCCGAAGGGCAAGGCCCCGATCGCGGACGTCACCGGCCGGGTTCAGCTCGAGGACGGCGACCGCTTCTACAAGATCACCATCGTCCCGGACGACGGCGGCGAAGAGGTCGTGTACGACAAGCTGTCCAAGCGTCAGCGTCTGCGCGTGTTCAAGCACGACGACGGCACCGAGCGCCTGCTGGCGGACGGTGACCACGTCGAGGTCGGTCAGCAGCTCATGGAGGGTGCTGCCGATCCGCACGAGGTGCTGCGTGTCATGGGCCCCCGTCAGGTGCAGATCCACCTCGTCAACGAGGTCCAGGAGGTGTACCGGAGCCAGGGTGTGTCGATCCACGACAAGCACATCGAGGTCATCGTGCGCCAGATGCTGCGCCGCGTCACGATCATCGACTCGGGTGCGACGGAGTTCCTGCCCGGTTCGCTGGTCGAGCGTGCCGAGTTCGAGTCGTCGAACCGTCGCGTCGTCGCCGAGGGCGGCGAGCCCGCGTCGGGTCGCCCGGTGCTGATGGGTATCACGAAGGCGTCGCTCGCGACGGACTCGTGGCTGTCGGCCGCGTCCTTCCAGGAGACCACTCGCGTGCTGACCGATGCGGCGATCAACTGCCGCTCGGACAAGCTGATCGGTCTGAAGGAGAACGTGATCATCGGCAAGCTGATCCCGGCCGGCACCGGCATCAACCGGTACCGGAACATCCAGGTGCAGCCGACCGAGGAGGCGCGCGCCGCGGCGTACGCCGTGCCGTCCTACGACGACCAGTACTACAGCCCGGAAGGCTTCGGCCAGGGCACGGGTGCTGCGGTTCCGCTGGACGACTACGGCTTCAGTACCGACTACCGGTAGTCGCTCACGCTCCAACCGAACGGCCCCGCACTCGCGAGAGTGCGGGGCCGTTCGGCCGTCTCGGCACTGCCGCGCCGCCCCGGCCGCGCCGCGTCTATCGTGGACGGTGAATCGGGCATATCGGTCCGGTACGAGACAGGGGCGTGGATCATGGCTGGTGGCGGTATGGACCGGACGAAGGCGCAGGCGGCGCTGGAGACGGTGAAGGAGAGCCCGGGGATCGTCGCGATCACGGCGGCACCACTGGTCATCGGGTTCGGAGTGATGTGGTGGGCGCTCGGGTTCTGGGGTGCGCTGCTCAGCATCCTCGTGATCGCCGGCGTCATCGTGGGTGTGCGCAAGCTGCGTGGCTGACGTCTCGTTCCGGGTCGGAGGTGCCGGCCCGGAACGTTGCGTCGTGTCAGCCGAACCAGTCGAGGTCCGGGTTGTTCTGCGCGTTGTGTCCGGTGAATCGGCTGACGATCCCGAAGCGATTGAGTCTGACGGTGGCCCGCTCGGCTTCGTAGAACAGTCGTGATCGTGTTCCACCGACAGGTACATCCCAGCAGCCGATGTAGTCGGTGACCGCCTTGCTGAAGCTCAGCTTGAACTGACCCACTCCGTACAGCGGATGGCCGGGATCGTCGACACGCCCCGACGACGGCGCTCCGTACATGTCGTACCGGAGGCACCCCACCTCCCTGGCCCAGCGGATCATCTCCCACTGCACCGCGTGTCCGACGCCGTGTGCGCCGAGGCCGTTGCCCGCGGAACTTCCCGCCTCCTTCCGGACCGAGGCACCGGTCAGGTACAGCGAGTTCTCCCCGAGTGCCATCGCATATCCCGCGGCGACCAGGGTGCCCTCGAAATGAGCGAAGAACAGTTGGCCGGTGCCTGCTGATTGCGCCTGCTGGTAGGTGGCCGTGGCGGCGGGCCGGCTCGGGATGGCGAAGCGTGCCTCGGATGTCGCGCTGAGCAGGTCGTACTTCAGTCGGCAGTTCTCCTCGGTCGCGTCGACCCGGGAAACGACCACACCGTCCCTGGCCGCGCGCTTGATCCACCGCCGCGCCCGGGTACTGAATCTGCCCTGTACCTCCGCTTCCGTGCCGGTGACGTCGAGGACGATGCTGTGGTCGATCGTCCACGTCAGCGTTCGCCGATACCCGAGGTCCAGGAGTCTCGTCCGGGTGGCCTGGTCGTCCTCGACGAGCGGGTCGATGCGAATGGTGAACACGCCGTTCGCATCGGCGAGCGGGATCAGTGCGTCCACGACACGGCAGAGTTCGTCGACATCGGTGACGCCTGGGCCGGGAATCTGCCAGTAGGTACCGATCTTCGGCACCCGCACCCGTGCCGCCGTGATGGCGAGGTCGTCCACGAACAGGTAATCGGGATCGTAACCCCGCAAGCGCAACGACTCCGCAAACGCTCGGCCGCGAAAGGGGTGTCCGCCGTCCGGGTTGCGCGCGACGTGGTCGTCCCACTGTTCGATCTCGTGGGGGTGCGCGAGACGCGCGTCGGTGTGGGTGCCGGATGGCGGTGATGTTTTGCCTGGCTTACGTTTCACCATGGTCACCGCGGGTCCTTTCGCTCTGTCCGTTCCGCCGTGATTGTCGGCCTTGTTCTCCGGTTGTGCACGGGCCGAGGCGGGTGAAGTTTATTTCGCTCCAGTGGCTCATCGCGCGGGAAGCTGCAAACGTGTCGCAAAACTCTGGATCACCTGATGGCGGGTGCTGTTTCGGTCGTGTTTCGCCCGGCCGCGAACGGAAGTGACCCGGGACACAATGCGTAAGGAAGGTGTCGGTAGTCTCATGGCCTGTTCTCGGTGACGTGTTCTATGTCACGCGGGTATCCTTTGCGAGAACAAGTTCTAGTTTGGAGGAGACCGACAGTGGCGTTCGTCATCACCCAGCCTTGTTGCAACGACGCCAGTTGCACCGAGGTGTGCCCGGTGGACTGCATCCATCCGACACCGGACGAGCGGGCGTTCCAGCGCACCGAGATGCTCTACATCGATGCCGAGACGTGCATCGACTGCGGCCTCTGCGTCGACGCCTGCCCGGTGAACGCGATCTTCCGTGACGACGACCTGCCCGAAGGCATGGAACGCTACGCGTCGATCAACGCCGACTACTTCGCGATGGGCGATCACGAGCCGGTCGCGCCCGGCCCGTCGCTGAAGTTCCCGAAGACCGACCAGGAACCCTTCCGCGTCGCGATCGTCGGATCGGGTCCGTCGGGGTTCTACGCCGCCCGCGAACTGCTCGCCTTCAAGCGTTCCGGCGTCGAGGTCGACATGTTCGACCGACTCCCGACGCCGTGGGGTCTCGTGCGCGCCGGTGTGGCGCCCGACCACCCCGAGACGAAGTCGGTGACCGACCTGTTCGCCGAGGTGTCACGGCGCCCAGGGTTCCGCCTGCACCTCAACGTCGAGATCGGCAAGCACATCAGCCACGCCGAACTCCTCGAACACCACCACGCGGTGATCTACGCCGTCGGTGCGCCGAGCGACAGACGCCTCGGCATCCCCGGCGAGGATCTGGACGGCAGCCTCGCGGCGACGGAGTTCGTGGCCTGGTACAACGGCCACCCCGACTACGCCGGCCGCAACTTCGACCTCTCCGGTCGTCGTGCCGTGATCGTCGGCAACGGAAACGTCGCGCTCGACGTCGCGCGACTGCTGGTACTCGACCCCGACCGGCTCGCGAAGACGGACATGGCAGAGCACGCAGTGGAGGCGCTGCGCGGAAGTGCCGTCGAGGAGGTCGTGCTCCTCGGCAGGCGCGGACCGGCGCAGGCCGCGTTCACCAACCCCGAGCTGCTCGCACTCGGGTACCTGCCCGGGGTCGATGTCGTCGTCGACGCCGCCGAGCTCGAGCTCGACGCGGCCAGCGCGGCCGAGGTGGAGTCCGACCCGGCCAAGAAGCTCAAGTTGGACATCCTGCGTGAGTACGCGGCCCGACCCCTCGAGGGGCACCCGAAGCGCATCGTCCTGCGTTTCCTCGCCTCGCCTGTCGAGATCCGGGGCGACGGAAAGGCGACCGGTGTCCTCGTCGCCCGCAACGAGATGGTCGCGGACGAGGACGGCGTGATGCGCGCGCGCACCACAGGTGACACCGAACTCCTCGAGGCCGGCCTCGTACTGCGCTCGGTCGGCTACCGTGGCGTCCCGGTCCCGGACCTGCCGTTCGACGACTCCCGGGGCACCATCTCCAACGTCGGCGGACGTGTGACCGAGGTCGGCACCGACGTCCCGGTCCCGGGCACCTACACGGCGGGCTGGATCAAGCGCGGGCCCTCCGGCGTGATCGGCACGAACCGGCAGTGCGCGCACAACACGATCGCGCTCATCCTCGAGGACCTCGCGGCCGAGCGGCTCGGCGCTCCCAAGGGAGACCGGGACGCGCTGGTGGCGCTGCTGGCGGAGCGTCAGCCGGAGGAGGTCGACTGGGCCGGATGGAAGCTGATCGACGCGCGCGAGCGTGAACTCGGGAAGGCCGCCGGTCGTCCCCGCGTCAAGCTGCTCGACATCGGCGAGATGGTGGCGATCGCCAAGGGTTGACGTTCAGTCGGTGAGTCGGGCCAGCCGTGCGCCGGCCCGACTCGCACCGTCCACCACGAACCACAGCGACAGTCCGTCGGCGTCCTCGCGACGCCGGATCGTGAGCTGTTCCCCGATGGTGATGGGGGAGGCGTACTCGATCACCACGCGATGCGGTGCCGCCAGCAGGTCCGGGCGAGTGATCGCGTGTTCCTCCACCGCATGCAGATACGCGGCGTTGTTGACGTGGTCGAGCGGGTCGAAGTCGGTCGACCGCAACGGGAACGGGACGTCGACGCCGTCCTCCGGCAGGTCCTCGGCCAGCCACGACTTCCAGCGCAGCCTGTCGACGTCCGTGTGGCTGCCGAGCAGTTCCAGCGTGGAGTCGCTGATCCGGGACGGCATGCCGGTGTCTCGGTTGATATGGATCCAGAAGCCCTCGGTTTCGATCCGCGCACCCTTGTCGCTCGTCATCTCCACCCGCATGGTCGACCAGCGCGTCGAGTACGCGGAACACCAGCGGCGCATGCTCACATGGTCGGGCCACTCGGCCGGGGTGCGCACGTCGATGACAGTGCGCCGCAGGATCCACACCGGATCGGTCTCCGCGAAACCCGCGGCGTCGGCGTTGTCCGAGCCGATGTCCTGCAGATAGCGCGCGATACCGTCGAGTCGCAGCCGGTTGTCGGGTGCCACGTCTCCGGCACGCAACGGGCGGGACCGGGTGAACAGGGTGCCGCGCGTCGGTGGTGGGGCGAGTGGTTGGTCGAACGACACGCGCTGTCCTCTCGTCGGGCCCGGAATGCGGGACGGCCGCAACACTAGCGGCCGCGGCTGCCGCGGCGACTCGGATCAGCGAGGTACGTGGAAGGCCGTCAGCGCCCCGCCCGCGAGATGGATGTCCGCCCAGGTGCCCGTCATGACGAGGGTCGCCAGCGCCGAGGTGGGGAACTTGTCCGAGATGCGGTCTGCGTGACGTGACCGCGGGTCGAGGGCCATGGCCGCGCCCGGGATGCCGGGGTCGTGACCGATGACGAGCAGTGTGGAGACGTCGGGTTTCGTACCCGCGATCTCGTGGAGCACCTGCGCGGGCGTCGCGCCGTAGAGCAGGTCACTGAACTCCACGGGGGCGTCGACGCCGGTGGCCTCGAGCGTCAACCGCGTGCGCGTCGACGTCGAGCAGAGGACGGCGTCGACGGGTGGCTGCGTCGCGCGGATCCAGTCGCCTGCCAGGCCGGCCTCGCGGCGTCCTCGGGGCGCGAGGGGGCGCTCGTGATCCGACACGTCGTCCGGGTACGCGGACTTGCCGTGCCGCATGAGGATCAGGACCCGCGATGCCTCCGCCATGTGGCGAGGCTATCCCTCTCGGGGAACGGGCGGGTGTACGCAGATATTCGGTTGTCCGACGGGAGTGCGTCGTGATCGGATTCACCCCATGCGGTGATGACTCTCACAAACAATCTCGATTGAGCAATATTTGCACCATCGTTAGGATTGCGCGGTGCACGTGACCTCCGACGACCTGTGCCGGGTGCTGGAGGAGTTCCTGACCCGCCTCCTGGGGCTGGGCGAGGGCGAGGCGATGGACCGTCTCGTCGCCCACGATCTGTCCTTCTCCCAGGTCCGAACGCTGTTCCTGCTGGCGCAGTGTGGCCGGCCGGTCGCGATCAACGAGCTGGCGGACGGACTGCGACTGTCGGTCGCAGCGGCAGGCCGCAACGTCGACCAGCTGCTCCAGCAGGGGCTGGCCGATCGACGCGAGGACCCGACCGACCGCCGGGTTCGGCTGGTCTCCCTGTCGGAGGCGGGACGTACCCTCGTCGCCGGCCACCTCGAGGCGAAGCGGGACGGCATTCGCTCGCTCGCCGACCGGATGCCGGACACCGTCCGCACCAGGCTCTACGACACGCTCGACACCGTACTCGGGGACGAATCCCTCCGAGTGCCTCGCAACAACTGTCAGGAGAACCAATGACGACGCCGACACCGGCTCCCGTGGAGTCGGACAAGATCGACGCCGCAGTCCTCAAGATCGCGGGCGTGGTGGTGCTCGGCGCCATCATGTCCATCCTCGACGTCACCGTCGTGTCCGTCGCGCTGCCGACGTTCATGCAGGAGTTCGACGCCACGTACGCAACCGTCGCGTGGACGATGACGGCGTACACCCTCGCGCTCGCCGCGGTCATCCCGGCGACCGGATGGGCCGCGGACCGCTTCGGTACCAAACGCCTCTACATGACAGCGCTGGTGCTGTTCGTCGCCGGCTCGGTGGCGTGCTCGGTCGCGTGGAGCATCGAGTCGCTGATCGCCTTCCGCGTCCTGCAGGGCCTCGGCGGCGGCATGCTCATGCCGCTCGGCATGACGATCATGACCCGTGCGGCGGGACCGCAGCGCGTCGGCCGTGTCATGGCCGTGCTCGGCATCCCGATGCTGCTCGGCCCGATCAGCGGCCCGATCCTGGGTGGCTGGCTCATCGAGGCCGTCAGCTGGCACTGGATCTTCCTCATCAACCTGCCGATCGGCATCATCGCGCTGGCGGCGGCCTTCGTTCTGCTGCCCTCCGACAAGCCGCAGCCGTCCGAGTCGTTCGACTTCGTCGGCATGCTGCTGCTCTCGCCCGGTCTGGCGCTGTTCCTGTTCGGTGTCTCGTCGATCTCCGAGGGCGGCGGCGGACTCACCACGCGCGTCGTGGTGTCCTGCGCGATCGGTGCCGCTCTGGTGCTGGCGTTCGTCTTCCACGCGCTCAAGCGTGCGGACCACCCGCTGATCGACCTGCACCTGTTCCAGAACCGCAACCTCACCATCGCGGTCATCACGTCCAGCCTGTTCGCGATCGCGTTCATGGGTGCGGGCCTGCTGTTCCCGAGCTACTTCCTGCAGGTGCGCGGCGAGACCACGCTCGCGGCGGGTCTGCTGCTCGCGCCGCAGGGCATCGGCGCGATGGTGACGATGCCGATCGCAGGCAACCTCGTCGACCGCATCGGCCCCGGCAAGATCGTCATGTTCGGTGTCGCTCTGATGTCGCTCGGCATGGGTGTGTTCACACAGCTCGGCACGGACACTCCGTACCCCCTGCTGCTCGGTGCGCTCTTCGTCATGGGCCTCGGTATGGGCTGCACGATGATGCCGATCATGACGGCTGCGATGCAGACCCTCACGGATCAGACCGTGGCGCGGGGCTCGACGCTGATGAACATCGTCCAGCAGGTCGCGGGCTCGATCGGTACCGCGACGATGTCGGTGGTGCTGACCAACCAGATGAAGGCCAGCCCCGAGGCGCAGATGGTCTCGGCTGCCGCGCACAACCCTGAGGCAGCGGCGCAGCTGCCGCCCGGCGTCATCGAGCAGGGCATGTCGGCTGCCGCGGACGCGTTCGGGAACACCTTCCTGGTGGCGCTCGTCTTGCTGCTGCTGACGCTGATCCCGGCGTTCTTCCTGCCCCGCCGCAAGCCTGTGGCCCCGGCCGAGGGCGAGGCGGCACCGGTGATGATGCACTGACGCACCTCGTGCACCGGTGAATCGCCGACACATCCAACGACGGTGGACCCACTTCTCGGAAGTGGGTCCACCGTCGTTCGTATGTGGTCGTTTCGTTGCGTCGTGGTAGGGCGTGGCGCCGCCGACCTGTCGCACCCTGGCGTTAACGTCGAACGCAACGGAACCGATGTGGGTAGCAACACACGGAAGAAGGCGCGTCATGGCCACCGAATCCACTCCGAGATCGGAAACCTTGCTGCCCCACGGTGTCGATTCGGCTCCCGGGACCCGCGCGGATTCCGGCGACGTCGAGCCGGTGGCCCGAACCGCGTCCGACACGGACTGGGCCTTCTACGCGGTGGTCGGAACCTCCGTTCAGGGCGGGCACACCCTCGCGCGATTCGGGCCGGAGCGCACCGCACTCGCTGCGCTGCAGGTCGCGGTGCAGGCCGTGAACCACACCGCCTATTCCATGCTCGAGCAGGGTTACCACGGCGACCCGTGTGCCGATTCGCCGCTCCTGGAACGGCTGCCCATCACCGATTTCAGCATCGAGCGGCGTCGTCCTGGCAGCTCCGAATGCGACGCGACCTGGGGGCTGAGCGGCGGACGTCACCAGCGCCGCATTCGTCGCAGTGTGGCGTGAACAGCCGTCCGTCGTCGGCTGTCCACGTCTCGTGGGCGGGGAGCCCTGTCAGGGCCTACGACGTCCGAAGGTGAAGTAGGCGATCGGCCCGACGAAGTTCACGAACGACGCGACGGTCCACAGCCGTTTCGGTCCTCGGAGCTGATCCTCGGTGCGCTTGCGCAGGTCGAGGAGTGCCGCGGCGGTCAACGCGACCTGGACGACCGCGGCGAGTGCGAGTGGGAGGCGAAAGCGGGGATCGATCTCCTTGCTGCTCATGACGGTCAGTATCCGCTCCGAGGCCGGCGAGTGGCCGCACCGTCCCGGGCAAGTCGGCGGCGAGAACGAGAACGTGTTCTATATTGGCGGGAGTTGCCGCCGAAATGCTTGGAGTTCACGTTATGTACGAGTGGTCCGACACCGATCTCATGTTCCGCGACGCCCTCCGCGGATTCATCGACAAGGAGATCACGCCGCACGTCGACAAGCTCGAGAGTGGAGAACTGCCTCCCTTCGACATCATCCGGAAGATGTACACCACCTTCGGAATCGCCGAGATGGCGCGCGAGGGCCTGGAGAAGGACATCGCCCGCGAGGAGGCGCGCGAGCGCGGCGAGGACGTTCCGGCCTCGTCCGGTGGCGGCGGTGGCATGGGCGCCGGCGGTATGGGCGCGATCCTCAACTGTGAACTGGCCGGCGTGAGCCTGGGCCTGATCGCATCGCTCGGCGTCAGCATCGGGCTCGCCGCAGGCACGATCCGGAGCCGGGGCACGCTCGCGCAGAAGAAGCGCTGGCTCCCTGAACTGGTCACGATGGAGAAGGTCGGCGCGTGGGCGATCACCGAGCCCGACTCCGGATCGGACGCCTTCGGCGGCATGAAGACGTACGTCCGCCGCGACGGTGAGGACTACATCCTCAACGGGCAGAAGACGTTCATCACCAACGGTCCCTACGCCGACGTGGTCATCGTCTACGCCAAGCTCGACGAGGGCGATCCGTCCGTCGACCGTCGCGACCGCAAGGTGCTCGGGTTCGTCCTGGACAAGGGGATGGAGGGGTTCACGCAGGGCGCCCCGTTCAAGAAGATGGGCATGAACTCGTCGCCGACGGGTGAGCTGTTCTTCGACAACGTGCGGATCACGAAGGACCGGCTGCTCGGAGAGACGGAGAACCCGGCGAAGGGTGACGGCAAGGAGAGCGCGAAGGAGTCGTTCGCCGCCGAGCGCATCGGCATCGCGTACTTGTCCCTGGGCATCATCAACGAGTGCCTGCGCCTCTGCGTCGACTATGCGAAGAACCGCAAGCTGTGGGGCCGGGAGATCGCGCAGTTCCAGCTCATCCAGCTCAAGCTCGCCGAGATGGAGATCGCGCGAATCAACGTGCAGAACATGGTGTTCAACGCGCTGGAGCGGTCTGCGGCAGGCAAGCCGGTGTCGCTCGCCGAGGCGTCCGCGATGAAGCTGTACTCGTCGCGCGCGGCGACCGAGGTCGCGATGGAGGCCGTCCAGCTGTTCGGTGGTAACGGCTACATGCGCGAGTACAAGGTCGAGCAGCTGGCGCGCGACGCGAAGTCGCTGATGATCTACGCGGGCAGCAACGAGATCCAGGTGACGCACATCGCCAAGGGTCTGCTCGCCTGACCCGGGCCCTCGCTTGATTACGGGCCGGACGCCACTGCTGATCGGCTGAACGTGGCTTTCGTCTTCCTCGACGAGATGAAGGCCACGTTCAGCCAGTGGTGGGGGTGGTGGTGAGGCGGTAGAAGCGCCAGAGTCCGAAGTTCTCGATCGGGAGGATCTCGAATCCCGTGAAGCCGGCTTCCGTCGCATAGCTCTCCAGGGTGTGCGGGCGCATCACCGTGCCGGTTCCCGCACTCGGCTGGTGGCTCATGCCGTCAGGGAGGCAGACGAAGAGGCTGAATCCGTACATCAGCCGTTCCGTCTCGTCGCCGGGAGCGGTGAACGTGTCCGCAACGGCCTCGTCCATCACGACTGCCACGCCGCCCGGCCGCAACGATCGTCGTGCGGCGGCGAGCACGCCGACCGGATCGGGCATGTCGTGCACGCATTCGAACGCGAACACGACGTCGAACTCCGACGGTGGCAGGACGGTGGCGGATCCCGCGTGGAAGTCGACCCGCTCGGCGACGTCGGTGCCCGTGTTGGCGACCGCCATGGCGATGGACGGCTCGTCGATGTCGTAGCCGGTGACGCGCGATTGCGGATACGCGCGGGCCAGCGCGATGGTCGACCACCCTGCCCCGCATCCGATGTCGGCGATCCGGGCGCCGGGTGTGCGCAGGGCTGCGTGGAGATCGGGAACCGAGTCCAGCGCACCCGCCAGCTCCCGCTCGTACCACGGCCGATTCATGTCGGCCTGCGACTCCCGCGCGTCCGCGCCGAACTGGGCCCAGCCGACACCCCCTCCGGTTCGGTAGGCGTCGAGCAGGGCGGGGAGCTGGCCCGCGGATCCGGCGAACATTCGGGCCAGTGGAGCCAGGTAGGAGAGGCTCGTGGCGTCGGTCAGCACCTCTGCAGCGGCAGGCGGAAGCGAGAACCGCGGGGTGTCGGGGTCGCTGGTGTCGACCTCGAGCAGGCCGGTCACCGCCTGCTGTTCGAGCCATTCACGCGCATAACGGGCATGGGTGGAGGTGTGGTCGGCGAGCTCGGTCGCAGTCGAGGGACCGTCTGCCGCGAGGGATCGATACCACCCGAGGCGGTCGCCCACGTGGATCGACAGCAGGTCGACGGCCCCCAGGCCGGCATCGAGTATCCGCTGGGCCAGCGCGTCGACGGCGCCGGAAGCGGAGCCGGAGTTCGCGGGATTCGAGACGGACACGGCGTCCTCCTGCGTCAGCGGGTGGGTGTGTCCATGGTGACGCCGTTCGCGCTGCCGCGACAGTACCGTTCGCCGAGCTCAGGACCGTGTCAGCTCCTCGACATTGCGGCGCAGCGTGGACTCGGTCTGGGCGATCGCCGTACCGACGACCGGTTCGACCACCTTGGCGAGTGCCTTCCCGATCAGGCCGCCGGGCAATGTGTAGTCGAAGTCGACCGACAGTTCGGAACCGCCGCCGGACCTCGGGGAGAAGCGCCAGGTGGAGGAGCTCGCGATGCCGTCGATCGAGTCGAGGACGATGAGTCGGTCCTGCTCCCACGAGGTGACGCGGACCCGCGAGTGCAGCGCGCTCGGCCCGATCTTCATCGTGACGTCGAACTCCGCGCCGAGGCCCTGCGACTGCGCTCCGACCGGTTCGAACCGGGTGACGCCGAACATCCAGTCCGGGACGTTGCGGTAGTCGTCGACGTAGGCGAAACCGGCGCCGACCGTTGCCGTGGTCGTCGCTGTGCGGTGGATGTGCCCCATGGTGCTCCTCGTGGACGACCGGCCGGGCGCCGATCTTTCCCTGTTACTCACGGTAACGCATACACTGCGGTCCCGCGTGCGGGTTCCACGGCAATAGGGTGTGTGGCATGGACGCGGACGATCGGGAGCGTGACGACCGCGGCCGGCCGCGCAACGCCAGGCCGCGGGACGGGTTGGGGCGGCCCTTGCCGCGGGGTGCGGCAGGTGTGGAGCGCGCTCCGGAGGGGCTCGTGCGGACGCCCTCCGAGACGATCGCCGAGGGGCAGCGGCTCCTCGATGCGGAGATGCCGTTTCACGCTCACGAGGTGTTCGAGGACGCCTGGAAGTCGGCAGCGGAGGACGAGCGACTGCTGTGGCAGGGCCTTGCCCAGCTCGCGGTCGGCCTCACGCATCTACGGCGTGGCAACATCGCGGGGGCACGGAAACTCATGGTTCGGGGCGCGGATCGCCTTCGCCCCTACGTCGCGCGAGCCCCGTACGGGCTGGATGTGGCTGGGGTTGTCGAATGGGCGGAGGGCGCGGCGGTGACGATCGCAGCGGGAGGCACTGACGACGCGAACGGTCGTGTTCCGGCTCCACGTCTGACGTGCGCGCCTGAGGCGCGTCGAGGATCAGCGTCTGACGGGTGACACGGGTGTGGCTGCTGTTGTACCCGGTCGGTGCTCCGCGTCCGCGAGGGGGATCGGTGACGAACTCCGCGCCCCCTCGCGGAATGTCGCAGCGGTGTGGATCTCAGAGTGGCGTGATGCCGCCGGGGGTCCAGGTGCTACCGAAGCTGGGGGTGCTGCTGCCGAAATCGCCGGTGGTCCATCCGACGAATCCGCCCTCGGTTGTGGGCGGAGGCAAGATGTCGAGCGCGGCCTGGATGAGGGCGTCGAGAAATCCCATGTTGTCCTCCAATTGCGATGCCGGGTGGTCGATCCACGTCAGGGTCCATCGGTGGGGTGGTGACTGGTTCCGCTCCTCGTGCGGACGTCACGGACCGATGAAGGTTAGTACGGCTGGATGCCGCCACCCAGCGTCCAGGAGCTTCCGACATCGGGGGTGCTGCTGCCGATGAAGTTGTCCGCGATCGGCTGGGCCGCGAGCAGGTTGCCGAGTAGGTCGCCGAGGATGGTCTCGATCGAACTCATGGATCACTCCTGAGGTGTCGTGTGTGTGTCGATCCCCGGGCTCGGGGCGTGACAGTTCTACCCCAAGTCGGCGCGACTCCGGGTTGGAATCGGCGCCCGGTATCGATACGGACCGTCCCTCCCTGCGCGTGGTGTCGCAGGTGCGTATCGAGCACCGGATATGGACCGGACAACGCAGAATGCCACCGGCGCCGCCGGTGGCATTCTGCGTTGTCCGGGTTCGAACTAGCTGGCCGAGCCGCTGTCGTCGGAACCGCTGGAGATGCGATCGAGTGCGTCGAAAACGACGGAGAGTCCACCGAAGAGGTCAGAGAGATCAGCGGAAAGCATGTGCGCTCCTGGTTTGCCGAGGGGGTGTGCGACTGTACGCCATACGGCGTTCTCGGTATTTGTACACGACGTGATCTGGCCGTGACCATGTTTTCCCGGTGAACGGTTGGTTGCGTCTCCACTCCGTGTCAGCGGTGTCCGGATCGTGCGCGCGGCAACCGGGTCAGCTCTCGAGGGTGACCGAGCCGAATCCGAGGCTGCTGCCGGGGAAGGGGTCGACGATGACCTCGATCGGGGTGCCCGGCGGGATGAGTGCAGCGATGAGCGCGGCGATGTCGGGGATCTGGGGCAGAGCCATCGGTTCTCCTAGGTGTGAGGTGGGTGTTGGGTCAGCTACCGAGCCCGATGTTCAGCCCGGGCAGTCCGAGGCTGCTGCCGACGCTGATGTCGGTGCTGCCGATCGTGATCGGATTGGCGAGCAGATCGAGAAACGCGACGAGCAAGTCGAGCACGATGTACTCCTTCTTCGGTCGGTGTGTCCCTCACGCCGGGTGGCGCGCGTCCGTTGTACAGCAGTGACGGTGCGGCCGGGTGATTTTGCGCAATGTCGTGATCCGCTTGATCCCTGTTGTCGTGCAACACTATTCGGTTGACCGTGTCCCTCACGTGGGAGTCTTCGGCAATAACAAGCAGTCGTGATTGCTTTTTTCGTCGGAGTGAGTGATCCTGGACACGTCACGGTGTGAACGGGATGCACGGCGGAAGGGGACGGATGGCCGACTTGAGTGAAGTGATCGACGATCTCGTGGCCGAGGGCGATGCCGTCGACGCGCTCGTCGCGGACCTGGCCGACGACGGCTGGCGCCACGGCACCGCCGCCGCGGGCTGGACGATCGCGCACCAGATCGGGCATCTCGCCTGGACCGACCGGGCGGCGCTCCTCTCCGTCGAGGACCCGACGGGGTTCGGTGAATCCCTCGCGGAGGCATGGCGCAATCCCGCCGGGTTCGTCGACGAGGCCGCCGAGGTCGAGGCGCGGACGCCGCCGACCGAGTTGCTGGCACGATGGCGGGCCGGTCGTACCGCGCTGGCCGAGGCGCTGCTCGCCGTCCCCGCCGGTACGAAACTGCCCTGGTACGGCCCCCCGATGAGCCCGATGTCGATGGCCACGGCCCGGTTGATGGAGACCTGGGCGCACGGCCAGGACGTCGCGGCCGCGGTCGGGGTGCGACTCGCACCGACCTCACGACTGCGGTCGATCGCGCATCTGGGTGTCCGCACCCGAGACTTCGCGTACTCCGTCAACGAGCTGCCGCCGCCGGCCGAGGAGTTCCGCGTGGAACTCACCGGTCCCGAGGGCGATGGCTGGACGTGGGGGCCGGTCGACGCCGCGCAGCGGGTCACCGGTCCGGCCCTGGACTTCTGTCTCCTGGTCACCCAGCGGGCGCATCGCGACGATCTCGCCCTCACCACGGTCGGTGAGGACGCCGCGCACTGGCTGACCATCGCCCAGGCCTTCGCCGGTCCTCCCGGCGCCGGCCGCGATCGAAAGGACGAGGCGTGAGCGTACGTATCGGCAACTGCTCGGGCTTCTACGGCGACCGCATCTCCGCGATGCGCGAGATGCTCACCGGCGGCGAGTTGGACTACCTGACCGGTGACTACCTCGCCGAGCTCACGATGTTGATCCTCGGCAAGGACCGCATGAGGGACGCCGACCTCGGGTACGCGAAGACGTTCCTGCGTCAGATGGAGGACTGCCTCGGACTGGCGATGGAGCGCGGTGTCCGGATCGTCGTCAACGCGGGTGGGCTCAACCCGGCCGGGCTGTCCGCGAAGCTGGGGGAGCTCGCCGACCGCCTCGGCATCGAGGCTCGCATCGCGCATGTCACCGGCGACGATCTCACCGCCCGCGCGCCGGATCTGGGCCTCGGGACGCCACTGACCGCGAACGCCTACCTGGGCGCCTGGGGAATTGCGGAGTGCCTCGCCGCGGGAGCCGACGTCGTCGTCACCGGACGGGTGACCGACGCGTCCGTCGTGGTCGGGCCGGCAGCTCACCACTTCGGTTGGCGCCGAGACGACTACGACGCCCTGGCCGGGGCCGTCGTCGCGGGCCACGTGATCGAGTGCGGCACGCAGGCGACCGGGGGCAACTTCTCCTTCTTCACGGAGATCCCCGACCTGAACCGGCCGGGCTTCCCGCTCGCCGAGATCCGCGCGGACGGCTCCTCGGTCATCACCAAGCACGCGGGCACCGGCGGGGCGGTCACCGTCGACACGGTCACCGCCCAGCTGATGTACGAGATCCAGGGTGCCCGCTACGCCGGCCCCGACGTCACCACCCGGCTCGACAGCGCGACGCTGCGCCAGGACGGACCGGACCGCGTCGAGATCTCCGGGGTCCGCGGCGAGGCGCCGCCGCCGCAGCTGAAGGTCTCGCTCAACACCCTGGGCGGATTCCGGAACGAGATGGCCTTCGTGCTCACCGGACTCGACATCGAGGCGAAGGCCGACCTCGCGCGCACCCAGCTCGAGTCGTGGCTTCCGGTGCGTCCCGCCGAGTTGACGTGGGAACTGGCGCGGCTGGACCGACCGAACGCCGAGACCCAGGAGCAGGCCAGCGCGATCCTGCGCTGCGTGGTCCGCGACCCCGACCCGAACACGGTGGGGCGGGCGTTCTCGAACGTAGCGGTGGAACTCGCCCTGGCCAGCTACCCGGGCTGCAACTTCCTGTCCATGCCGGGCAACGGTTCCGCATACGGGGTCTACACCCCGGGATACGTGGATGCCGAGGAGGTTCCGCACACTGCGGTCCTGCCCGACGGCACGCGCGTCGCCATCGCACCCGCGGTGGAGACCAGGACCCTCGATCCGGTCGGCGATCCCGCTCTGCCGCTGCCGCTACCGGACGGCGACACGGTCGACGCGCCGCTCGGTGCGCTGGCGGCCGCACGGAGCGGGGACAAGGGCGGCAACGCGAACATCGGCGTCTGGGTCCGCACCGACGAGCAGTGGCAGTGGCTGGCGAACGCATTGACGGTGGACGAGGTGCGCCGGATGCTCCCGGAGGCGGAGCAGCTGCCGATCACCCGGACACTGCTGCCCGAGCTGCGCGCGGTCAACTTCGTGATCGAAGGAATCCTCGGCCCCGGTGTCGCGTACCAGGCGCGGTTCGACCCGCAGGCGAAGGGCCTCGGGGAATGGCTGCGCTCGCGGCATCTCGCGATTCCCTCCGCGCTGCTCGACTCGGCGACATCCGACACCACACTCCAGGAGGCGATCTCGTGACCGATGCGTGGAACACCCCCGAACGACGCGACCTGCGCGAGACCGTGCGGCGCTTCGTCGACAAGGAGATCCTGCCCCACCTCGACGAGTGGGAGCGGTCCGGCGAGATCCCACGCGAACTGCACCGGCGTGCGGGCGAACTCGGCCTGCTCGGGGTGTCGTTCCCCGAATCCGTTGGTGGTGGCGGCGGAGATCCGGTCGACTCGATCGTCGTGTGCGAGGAGATGCACCAAGCCGGGGCGTCGGGTGGCCTGTTCGCGTCGCTCTTCACCTGCGGCATCGCGTTGCCGCACCTGGTGGCGGCGGGTGACCCCGACCAGATCGAGAAGTGGGTTCGTCCCACCCTCGCCGGTGACCTGATCGGATCGCTCGCCATCACCGAGCCGGGCGGAGGCTCCGACGTCGGCCACCTCACCACCCGCGCCGTCCGCGACGGCGACGACTACGTCGTCAACGGCGCCAAGACATTCATCACCTCGGGCTGCCGCGCCGACTTCGTGGTCACCGCCGTCCGCACGGGCGGAGACGGCGCAGGCGGCGTGTCGCTGCTCGTGATCGAGAAGGGCACACCGGGATTCACGGTGTCCCGCAAGCTGGAGAAGATGGGCTGGCTGGCCTCGGACACCGCCGAGCTGTCGTTCGTGGACTGCCGGGTTCCGGCCGCGAATCTCGTCGGTGCCGAGAACAGCGGATTCGCTCAGATCGCGCAGGCATTCGTGACCGAGCGGGTGGCGCTTGCCGCGCAGGCGTACTCCAGCGCACAGCGTTGCCTCGACCTGACCCTCGACTGGTGCCGCGACCGCGAGACCTTCGGTCGCCCGCTGATCAGCAGGCAGTCGGTGCAGAACACGCTGTCGGAGATGGCGCGCAAGGTCGACGTCGCGCGGGTGTACACCCGTTCCGTCGTGGACCGCTACACCGCAGGCGACGAGAACCTTCTTGCCGAGGTGTGCTTCGCGAAGAACACCGCGGTCGAGAACGGTGAATGGGTGGCGCACCAGGCGGTGCAGCTGTTCGGCGGTCTCGGCTACATGCGCGAGAGCGAGGTCGAGCGTCAGTACCGCGACATGCGCATCCTTGGAATCGGCGGTGGCACCACCGAGATCCTGACCTCCCTGGCCGCGAAGGTCCTCGGCTACCAGGCATGACCAGGCCCCTAAGCAAGAACATGACGACCCGAAACCCGATGACCCAGTGGGGTGGACAACGATGACAGTGATCGGATCGACGATCGACACGGCAGGGGAGGCGTACGTCGCCGCCGCCGAGTCGACGACAACGAAGCTCGCCGAGATCGACGGCGAGCTGCAGAAGGCACTCGCCGGGGGCGGTGAGAGGGCCGTCGAGAGGCACCGGAAGCGCGGCAAGCTCCCCGCTCGCGAGCGGATCGAGCTGCTGATCGACGAGGACTCGCCGTTCCTCGAGTTGTGCACGCTCGCGGCGTGGGGCAGCGACTTCCCCGTCGGCGCCAACGTCGTCACCGGTATCGGTGTCGTCGAGGGCGTCGAGTGCATGATCGTCGCCAACGACCCCACGTCCCGTGGTGGCGCCAGCAACCCGTGGACGATCAAGAAGAGCTTTCGGATCAACGAGATCGCGCAGCAGAACCGGCTTCCGATCATCTCGCTGGTCGAGTCCGGCGGCGCCGACCTGCCCACGCAGAAGGAGGTCTTCATCCCGGGCGGCCGGATGTTCCGCGACCTCACGCGGGCGTCGGCGGCCGGAATCCCTACCGTGGCACTGGTGTTCGGCAACTCCACCGCGGGTGGTGCGTACATCCCCGGCATGTCCGACCACGTGGTGATGATCAAGGAACAGTCGAAGGTGTTCCTGGGTGGGCCGCCGCTGGTGAAGATGGCGACCGGTGAGGAGTCCGACGACGAATCGCTCGGCGGCGCCGAGATGCACGCCCGCAAGTCCGGGCTCGCCGACTACTTCGCGCAGGACGAGTACGACGCGATCCGGATCGGGCGCAGCATCGTCAAGCGCCTCAACTGGCGCAAGCAGGGCCCGGCGCCCCGCGCCGAGGTGATCGAACCGCTCTTCGACTCCGAGGAACTGCTCGGCATCGTTCCGGCCGACCTGAAGGTCCCGTTCGATCCGCGCGAGGTCGTCGCGCGCATCGTGGACGGCTCCGACTTCGACGAGTTCAAACCGCTCTACGGCAGTTCGCTGGTCACCGGCTGGGCCGAACTGCACGGCTATCCGGTCGGCATCCTCGCCAACGCGCGCGGAGTGCTGTTCTCGGAGGAGGCGCAGAAGGCGACCCAGTTCATCCAGCTCGCCAACCGCGCGAACACCCCACTGATCTTCCTGCACAACACGACCGGATACATGGTCGGCAAGGAGTACGAGCAGGGCGGCATCATCAAGCACGGCGCGATGATGATCAACGCGGTGTCGAACTCGACGGTCCCGCACATCTCGATCCTGATGGGCGCGTCCTACGGCGCCGGCCACTACGGGATGTGCGGACGCGCCTACGATCCGCGTTTCCTGTTCGCGTGGCCCAGCGCGAAGTCCGCCGTCATGGGACCGGCGCAGCTGGCGGGCGTCGTCTCGATCGTCGCCCGCGGGAGTGCCGAGGCGAAGGGTCTGCCGTTCGACGAGGAAGCCGACAAGGGCATGCGTGCCATGGTCGAGGCCCAGATCGAGGCCGAGTCGCTGCCGATGTTCCTCTCCGGCCGCGTCTACGACGACGGCATCATCGACCCGCGCGACACCCGCACCGTGCTGGGTATGTGTCTCTCGGCGATCGCCACCGCCCCGATCGAAGGCACCGAGAACTTCGGTGTCTTCAGAATGTGAGCCCCCCGTGACTGTCACCAACACTGCCGTCACCTCCGTCCTGGTTGCGAACCGTGGCGAGATCGCTCGGCGCGTGTTCGCCAGCGCCCGTGCCGCGGGCATCGCGACCGTCGCCGTGTACTCCGACGCGGACGCCGACTCCCCGCACGTGCGTGAGGCAGACGTCGCGGTCCGGCTGCCCGGCAACACCGCCGCCGACACCTACCTGCGGGGCGAGAAGATCATCGCGGCGGCGCTCGCCGCCGGCGCGAACGCGATCCATCCCGGCTACGGATTCCTCTCCGAGAACGCCGAATTCGCGAAGTCCGTCCAGGACGCGGGACTGACGTGGATCGGGCCGCCGGTCAAGTCGATCGAGCTGATGGGCTCGAAGGTCGAGTCGAAGAAGATGATGGCCGCGGCCGGTGTCCCCGTCCTCGCCGAACTCGATCCCGACGAGGTGACCGAGGCCGATCTCCCCGTCCTGGTCAAGGCGTCCGCGGGCGGTGGCGGACGCGGCATGCGGGTCGTACGCACGCTCGCCGAGCTGCCCGGTCAGATCGAGGGCGCGGCCGCCGAGGCGCTGTCGGCGTTCGGCGACTCGACCGTCTTCTGCGAGCGCTACCTCGAAACCGGTCGTCACATCGAGGTCCAGGTCATGGCGGACGCCCACGGCACCGTCTGGGCCGTCGGCGAACGGGAGTGCTCCATCCAGCGCAGGCACCAGAAGGTGGTCGAGGAAGCCCCCTCGCCGCTGGTCGAGAAGCTCGACGCCGACGGTGCGGGCATGCGCGACAAGCTGTTCCAGGCTGCCGTGGACGCCGCCGCGGCGATCGGCTACGAGGGAGCCGGGACCGTCGAGTTCCTGGCAGACGAGGTCGGCGGTTTCTACTTCCTGGAGATGAACACCCGGCTCCAGGTCGAGCACCCGGTCACCGAGCTGACGACGGGGCTGGACCTGGTCGAGCTGCAGATCGAGGTGGCGCAGGGTCGCGCGTTGCCCGCGCAGTCGCCGGCGTCCCACGGCCATGCGATCGAGGTTCGTCTCTACGCGGAGGACCCGGCGCAGGACTGGCAGCCGCAGTCGGGGACCGTGCACCGCATCGAGATTCCCGGTGTCGACACCGAATTCGGTGTGCCGTCGGCGCCGCGTGGCCTCCGGCTCGACTCTGGCATCGTCGACGGCTCGGTCGTCGGCGTCCACTACGACCCGATGCTCGCGAAGGTGATCGCCTGGGCGCCCACCCGCCAGGCCGCGGCGGCGCGGCTCGCGACCGCTCTGGCGCAGGCGAAGATCCACGGGCTGGTCACCAACCGCGACCTCCTCGTCAACGTGCTGCGACATCCCGCGTTCCTGTCCGGGGCCACGGACACCGCGTTCTTCGACCGGCACGGGCTCGATGCACTCGCGGCGCCCGTCGCCTCCGAATCGTCGGAGCGGGTGTCCGCTCTCGCGGCCGCTCTTGCTCAGGCCGCAGCCAACCGGGAGTCGGCGAGGGTCGTCGGTGGGCTGCCGAGCGGCTGGCGCAACGTGCCGTCGCAGCGGCAGCGCAAGGTGTTCGAGAGCGCGACCGCCACACACGAGATCGACTACCGGATCCTGCGCGGCGGTGTCCTCGACACCGACGCCGCCCAGGACGTCGAACTGGTCTCGGCGACACCGGAATCCGTGGTGCTCACCGTCGGAGGGCTGACCCGGAACTTCGCCGTCGCCCGGTACGGCGACGCCGTGTTCGTCGACTCGGCGGCCGGCCCCGGTGCCTTCCGCGCCGTGCCGCGGTTCGTGGACCCGTCCACCGTCGTGGCGGCCGGATCGCTGATCGCGCCGATGCCCGGCACGGTCGTGCGACTCGGGGCGGCCGTCGGGGACCGCGTCACCGCGGGCACCCCGATCCTGTGGCTGGAGGCCATGAAGATGGAGCACACCATCGCCGCCCCCGCGGACGGTGTGCTCACCGAACTGAACGTCGCAGTCGGCCGGCAGGTCGACGTCGGCACCGTTCTCGCGATCGTCGACGACACCACCGAAGCAGGGGAGTGAACGCAATGAGTTTCATCGAGACCGACGAGCAGAAGGAACTGCGCGCCGCAGTCGCCAAGCTCGGCGAGCGCTACAACTACATCGACTACGTGCTGCCCCGGTCGCGGCGTGGCGAGCCGCTGACCGAACTGTGGAACGAGGCGGGCAAACTCGGCTTCCTCGGTGTCAACCTGCCGGAGGAGTACGGCGGCGGCGGAGCCGGCATCTACGAACTCGCCCTCGTGCAGGAGGAACTGGCCGCTCAGGGAGCCGGCCTGCTGCTCGTGGTCGTCTCGCCCGCGATCTGCGGAACGATCATCGGCAAGTACGGAACCGACGAGCAGAAGCAGAAGTGGCTGCCCTCGCTGGCCGACGGCAGCAAGATCATGGCGTTCGGCATCACCGAGCCGGATGCCGGCTCGAACTCGCACCAGATCACCACGACTGCCCGCCGCGACGGCGAGGACTGGATCCTGCGCGGCAACAAGATCTTCATCTCGGGTGTCGATCAGGCGGACGCGGTGCTCATCGTCGCCCGCACCGAGGACCACAAGTCCGGCAAGCTCAAGCCGGCGCTGTTCATCGTTCCCACCGACGCCGAGAACTTCGTGCGGACGCCGATGGAGATGGACATCGTCGAACCCGACCACCAGTACACGCTGTTCCTCGACGACGTGCGACTGCCCGCCGATGCGCTCGTCGGCTCCGAGGACGCGGCGCTGATGCAGCTGTTCGCCGGGCTGAACCCGGAACGCATCCTCGGCGCGGCCATGGCCGTCGGCATGGGCCGCTACGCCATCGAGGCGGCCACGAAGTACGCGAGGGAGCGCACCGTCTGGAAGACGCCGATCGGCGCCCACCAGGGCATCGCGCACCCGTTGGCCCAGTGCAAGATCGAACTGGAGCTGGCGAAGCTCATGATGCAGAAGGCGGCGTCGCTGTACGACGCGGGCGACGACTTCGGCGCCGCCGAGGCCGCGAACATGGCCAAGTACGCCGCGGCCGAGGCGAGCATCAAGGCACTCGACCAGGCGATCCAGACACACGGTGGTGCGGGCCTGACCAAGGAGTACGGCTTGGCGGCCATGCTCGGTGCGGCGCGGATCGCCCGGGTCGCACCCGTCAGCCGCGAGATGATCCTCAACTTCGTCTCCCAGCACTCGCT
Organism: Rhodococcus gannanensis; assembly: GCF_042681175.1. Taxonomy (NCBI): domain Bacteria; kingdom Bacillati; phylum Actinomycetota; class Actinomycetes; order Mycobacteriales; family Nocardiaceae; genus Rhodococcus; species Rhodococcus gannanensis. The sequence continues at coordinate 259,732 of NZ_JBHUFB010000020.1, read as the reverse complement.
CCGCCTGCCGAGGTCGTACTGATGACCGACCGGGTCGTGCGGTACGAGGTCGCGGGTGGGTTCGCCACCGTGACGCTGGACTCACCGCACAACCGCAACGCCATATCGACGCGGCTGGTCTCCGAACTGCGTCAGGGGCTCGCCGATGCCGCGGCGGACCCCGGCGTCCGCGCCGTCGTGCTCACACACACCGGGGGCACCTTCTGCGCCGGAGCCGACTTGTCGGAGGCGAGCGGCGCCTCGGAGGATCCGGCGACCCTGGCGGCGCAACGCACCACCGCCATGACCGAACTGCTGCGGGCGTTCCTGGAACTGCCCAAGCCGATCGTCGGGAGGATCGACGGGCACGTCCGGGCCGGCGGCATGGGGCTGGTCGGCGCGTGCGACCTGGTGGCGGCGGGCCCGTCGAGCACCTTCGCGCTGACGGAGTCGCGGCTCGGCCTGGCCGCGTCGATCATCTCCCTCACGGTGCTGCCGCGGATGACGTCACGGGCGGCGGGCCGCTACTTCCTCACCGGCGAGAAGTTCGACGCTGCGGTGGCCGAGTCGATCGGGCTGATCACCTCGGCCGCTGCGGACGTCGACGCGACCGTCGAGGCCTGGCTGGGGGAGTTGGCGTCGGCGTCGCCGCAGGGTCTCGCGGAGTCCAAGCGGCTGACGACGACGCGGATGCTCGCCGACTTCGACCGGTACGGTTCCGACGTGGCCGCACAGTCGGCCCGGTTGTTCGGCTCGGCTGAGGCGGTCGAGGGGATGACGGCATTCCTGCAGCGCCGCCCGCCGTCGTGGGCGCCGGCGCCGTAGCCGGGACGGCTCGAGGTCGAGAGAGAACAGGTGTGAGCGATGCGTGAACCGCAGCAGGACCGCAGTCGGGTGACCCGGCAACGGCTGCTCGAGGCGACCATCGACTGTCTCGCGGAGAACGGGTGGGCGGCGACCACGGTCGGGGTCGTCGCCACCCGCGCGGGGGTGTCCCGCGGAGCGGCGCAGCACCACTTCCCCACCCGGGAGGACCTCATCACCGCTGCCCTGGAGTACATGTTCGACACCCGGATGCAGATGGCGCGGGAGGAGGCCGTCGACCTGCCGGTCGGGGAGGGACGTACGGTCGCGGTCGTCGAGCGGCTCGTCGAGTACTACACGGGGACGCTGTTCAAGGCGGCCCTGCAGGTGTGGACAGCCGCGGCGTCGGATCCCGCACTGCGCGAGTGGGTGCTGCCGCTCGAGGACCGGTTCGGTCGCACCGCGCACCGGATGGCCGTCGACCAGCTCGGGGTGGACGGCAGCGACCCGGCGGTGCGTGCCGCTGTCCAGGCGACACTGGACCTGGCGCGCGGACTCGGGCTCGCGGACCTGCTCACCGACGACTCCGCCCGCCGCGCGGAAGTGGTCCGGCAGTGGGCGTCGTCGCTCGACGCGCAACTGGGAGCCAGGTCGCGCTGACGGCCCCGGAGCCGGTGCACGTGCTGGTGAGCCGGTGAAACCGGACGGTTGGCATTAGGCTGTCCTCTCGACCCGGTGGACCATCCGGCGCGGCGGAGAACAGCACCATGGGCGGAACACATGCATCGACTGACGGCGACAGACGCGACGCACGTGCTGGCGGAGTCCGGATCGCACATCTCGCGAATCATCGACGGGTACGTGTTCGACCCGGCCGGCGCGACCGTGGACCGGGACACCGTCCTGGAGTGGCTCACTCCGCGAATCGAGCACTCCCCGGTGTTCCGCAGCGTGATCCGGCGTGTACCCGGCGACCTCGAGTACCCGTACTGGGCGCCGGCCACCGACTTCGACCTCCGTGACCACGTGACGGTCGAGCCCGCCCGGGCACCCGGGTGGCTCGCCGTCCGCGACCGGATCGTGGAGACATGCACTACCCGACTACCTGCCGGGAAGCCCCCGTGGGAGCTGCTGGTCGTCACCGGGATCACCGGAGTGGACCGATTCCCCGACGGCGCGTGCGTCGTCGTGCTGAAGATGCACCACGGCGTCGGCGACGGCATGGCGACCGTCGAGTTCGCGCGTGAACTCTTTGCAGCACAACCGCTTCCGGCTCGGGACGGCTATCGACCCGTCGGTACGGCCGGAGCGCTCACCCGCGCGCTGGTGCGGATTCCGGGCAACCTCGTCCGTTTCGCGCGCGGCTCGGTTCGTGCACAGGTGCTGGGCAGGGCGGCCGCCCGGGCCGCGGCGACCGGGGAGATCCGGACGCCGCAGTTCAGGTGGCCCACGACGCGGTTCAACCGTCGGCACGGTGGCGGCATCTCGTTCGACGTGGTGACTCTCGACCTCGCCGAGATCCGGTCGCTGCGGTCGCGGCATCCCGGAGTCGCCGTCACCGATGTCGTCGTCGCGGTGATCGGCGACGCGATGGTGTCGTACCTGCGCGAGCACGGTGAGATTCCGAACGGATCGCTCGGCGGCAAGGTCTCCTACTCGATGCGCGGGTCGCTCGACTCGGCAGGCACCACCGACACCGCAGCGCACGCGGGTGACGCGACGTCCGGCAACAACTTCGTCGTGCTGACGGTCGACCTGAACACGGACACCGAGGATCCGGTGGCGCGGCTGCGCGCGATCCACGAGTCGATGGCGGCCGAGAAGCGCAGGTTCTCGAATCCCGCGGTCGCCGAGCTCGCCGAGGCACTCGACTACGCGCCCGCCGTGTACGTCGACTGGCTGGTCTGGCGCCGGTCCCGTCTGCCGATCGGCGAGGGGGAGACGGTGGCACTGGGGAACACCATGGTGTCCAACGTCCCGCGCAAGGCCGACGACATGCGGTTCCTCGGTGGCCGGGCGATCGAGTCGTTCGGGATCCTCGGGGTCGCGGACGGCACCCGGCTGAATCACTTCGTGGCGTCGGTCGGCGACCGGCTGACGATCACCTTCGCCGTCGATCCCGACGTGATGCCCGATCCCGAGCGATACGCGGAGGCACTTCGGCGGGCGTTCGAGACGGTGGTCGATGCACATCGCGCACGCGTCGAGGGCGGGGTCGGTGCCACCGAGGAGGGCCTCGGGGTGGTCGAGGAGGCCTGACGCCCGTCCGGGCTGCTCACTTTGACCTTCTTGTCTGCGGGCGGGTATTGTTGTAGGTCGTGTCCGGACTATCCGGGCCGATTTGTGTGCCTAGCGAGGTAAAGCCGTGCGCGCAGTCGCGTCGTGAATGACGCGAGGGCGAGTATCCGGCTGCCTGTGTGGGGGTATGCGACACGCCCGACCTCGTGGTCGAGGAACGGGTGAGGAGCAGCGTTTTCTTGCTCCAACTGCTAGATCCCTGAATACACACCAGTCCGCTCTCCCCGTGGGGGAACGGACGAAAAAGAAGAAAGCCGGTATATGCCAACCATCAACCAGTTGGTCCGCAAGGGGCGGCACGACAAGCCGTCCAAGCAGAAGACCGCTGCACTGAAGGGCAGCCCGCAGCGTCGTGGCGTGTGCACCCGCGTGTACACCACGACCCCGAAGAAGCCGAACTCCGCGCTGCGTAAGGTCGCCCGTGTGCGCCTGACCAGCTCCGTCGAGGTCACCGCGTACATCCCCGGTGAGGGCCACAACCTGCAGGAGCACTCGATGGTGCTCGTCCGCGGCGGTCGTGTGAAGGACCTCCCGGGTGTTCGCTACAAGATCATCCGCGGCTCGCTCGACACCCAGGGTGTCAAGAACCGCAAGCAGGCGCGTAGCCGCTACGGCGCGAAGAAGGAGAAGGGCTGATGCCTCGTAAGGGTCCCGCTCCCAAGCGGCCGCTCGTCGCGGATCCGGTCTACGGTTCCCCGCTGGTCACCCAGCTCGTCAACAAGATCCTGCTGGACGGCAAGAAGTCCACGGCCGAGCGCATCGTCTACGGCGCGCTCGAGCAGGCGCGTGAGAAGACCGGCACCGATCCGGTCGTCACCCTCAAGCGCGCGCTGGACAACGTCAAGCCTGCCCTCGAGGTCCGCAGCCGTCGTGTCGGTGGCGCCACCTACCAGGTGCCGGTCGAGGTTCGCCCCGGCCGCTCCACCACCCTCGCGCTTCGCTGGCTGGTCACGTTCTCGCGTGCCCGCCGTGAAAAGACGATGGTCGAGCGCCTCGCCAACGAGCTCCTCGACGCCAGCAATGGCCTCGGTGCAGCCGTGAAGCGTCGCGAAGACACTCACAAGATGGCTGAAGCCAACAAGGCGTTCGCGCACTACCGCTGGTGATTCGACACCGGGCGGCATCCGCACACGGATGCCGCCCGGGCGTCGTCACTGCAGTGTCGGGTCCGATCAGGGCCGGCTGCGACAAAAAAGAAGACGTGGTCCGGTAGGGCCGACACAAGCTACGAGCGGGGAAGAATCCTGTGGCACAGGAAGTGCTGACCGACCTGAACAAGGTCCGCAACATCGGCATCATGGCGCACATCGATGCCGGTAAGACCACCACCACCGAGCGCATCCTCTTCTACACCGGTGTGAACTACAAGATCGGTGAGACCCACGACGGTGCGTCGACGACGGACTGGATGGAGCAGGAGAAGGAGCGTGGTATCACCATCACCTCCGCTGCTGTGACCTGTTTCTGGAACAAGAACCAGATCAACATCATCGACACGCCCGGCCACGTCGACTTCACGGTCGAGGTCGAGCGTTCGCTCCGCGTCCTCGACGGCGCCGTTGCCGTCTTCGACGGCAAGGAAGGCGTCGAGCCCCAGTCCGAGCAGGTCTGGCGCCAGGCTGCCAAGTACGACGTTCCGCGCATCTGCTTCGTCAACAAGATGGACAAGATGGGCGCGGACTTCTACTTCACCGTGCAGACCATCATCGACCGCCTCGGCGCGAAGCCGCTGGTCCTCCAGCTGCCGATCGGTGCCGAGGACGACTTCGACGGCGTCGTCGACCTCGTCGAGATGCGCGCCATCACCTGGCGTGGCGTGGTGCCGACCGGTGCCGAGCCGACCATCGAGGAGATCCCCGCGGATCTGGCCGACAAGGCCGCCGAGTACCGCGAGAAGCTGCTCGAGACCGTTGCCGAGTCCGACGAAGCTCTCATGGAGAAGTACTTCGGCGGCGAGGAGCTCACGGTCGAGGAGATCAAGGGCGCCATCCGCAAGATGACGGTCAACTCCGAGCTGTACCCGGTGCTGTGTGGCTCCGCGTTCAAGAACAAGGGTGTTCAGCCCATGCTCGACGCGGTCATCGACTACCTGCCGAACCCGCTCGACATCGGCGAGGTGCACGGTCACGCCCTCAACAACGAGGAAGAAGACCTCACCCGCAAGCCGAGCAAGGAAGAGCCGTTCTCGGCTCTCGCGTTCAAGATCGCGGCGCACCCGTTCTTCGGCAAGCTGACCTTCGTGCGCGTCTACTCGGGTCGGATCGATCCGGGCGCCCAGGTGCTCAACGCCACCAAGGGCAAGAAGGAGCGCATCGGCAAGCTCTTCCAGATGCACGCCAACAAGGAGAACCCGGTCGACGAGGCCGTCGCGGGCCACATCTACGCGATGATCGGCCTGAAGGACACCACGACCGGTGACACCCTGTGCGCGCAGGACGCCCCGATCGTCCTCGAGTCGATGAGCTTCCCGGACCCGGTCATCCAGGTCTCGATCGAGCCCAAGACCAAGTCCGACCAGGAGAAGCTGGGCACCGCGATCCAGAAGCTGGCCGAAGAGGACCCGACCTTCTCCGTCGAGCTCGACGAGGAGACCGGCCAGACCGTCATCGGCGGCATGGGCGAGCTCCACCTCGACATCCTCGTCGACCGCATGCGTCGCGAGTTCAAGGTCGAGGCCAACGTCGGCAAGCCGCAGGTCGCGTACCGCGAGACCATCACCAAGACGGTCGACAAGCACGAGTTCACCCACAAGAAGCAGACCGGTGGTTCCGGTCAGTTCGCGAAGGTGATCATCGCGCTCGAGCCCTACCTCGGTGAAGACGGCGAGTCCTACGCGTTCGAGAACAAGGTCTCCGGTGGCCGCGTTCCGCGTGAGTACATCCCGTCCGTGGACCACGGAGCTCAGGACGCCATGCAGTACGGCGTGCTCGCCGGCTACCCGCTGGTGAACCTGAAGCTGACCCTGCTCGACGGCGCGTACCACGACGTCGACTCCTCGGAAATGGCCTTCAAGGTCGCCGGTTCGCAGGCGCTCAAGGAAGCTGCCCGCAAGGCCGGCCCGGTCATTCTCGAGCCCCTCATGGCCGTCGAGGTCACCACCCCCGAGGACTACATGGGTGAAGTGATCGGCGACCTCAACTCCCGCCGTGGCCAGATCCAGGCCATGGAGGAACGCAGTGGTGCCCGTGTCGTGAAGGCGCTGGTTCCGCTCTCGGAGATGTTCGGCTACATCGGCGACCTGCGGTCGAAGACCCAGGGTCGCGCGAACTTCTCCATGGTGTTTGATTCCTACGCAGAGGTTCCCGCGAACGTCTCGAAGGAAATCATCGCCAAGGCGACCGGCGAGTAATAACTGCTGGGAGCAAGACCGCTGGCGACTTGTCACCAGCAGAGCACGACCAAGTAAGAACCAACACTGCTGCGATTTACGCAAGCAACACAACAGGAGGCCATCAAGTGGCGAAGGCGAAGTTCGAGCGGACGAAGCCGCACGTCAACATCGGGACCATCGGTCACGTTGACCACGGCAAGACGACGCTGACCGCGGCCATCACCAAGGTCCTGCACGACAAGTACCCGGATCTGAACGAGGCTTCGGCCTTCGACCAGATCGACAAGGCGCCTGAGGAGAAGGCTCGTGGTATCACGATCAACATCTCCCACGTCGAGTACCAGACCGACAAGCGCCACTACGCGCACGTCGACGCGCCGGGCCACGCCGACTACATCAAGAACATGATCACCGGTGCCGCTCAGATGGACGGCGCGATCCTCGTTGTCGCCGCCACCGACGGCCCGATGCCCCAGACGCGTGAGCACGTGCTGCTCGCCCGCCAGGTCGGCGTGCCCTACATCCTCGTCGCCCTGAACAAGGCCGACATGGTCGACGACGAGGAAATCCTCGAGCTCGTCGAGATGGAGGTCCGCGAGCTGCTGGCTTCGCAGGAGTTCGACGAGGACGCTCCGGTTGTCCCCGTCTCCGCTCTGAAGGCGCTCGAGGGCGACGAGAAGTGGGGCCAGTCGGTCCTCGACCTCATGCAGGCCGTCGACGACTCCATTCCGGACCCGGTCCGTGAGACCGACAAGCCGTTCCTCATGCCCGTCGAGGACGTCTTCACCATCACGGGTCGTGGCACCGTCGTCACCGGTCGTATCGAGCGCGGCATCATCAACGTGAACGAAGAGGTCGAGATCGTCGGCATCCGCCCGACGTCCACCAAGACCACGGTCACGGGCATCGAGATGTTCCGCAAGCTGCTCGACTCGGGCCAGGCGGGCGACAACGTCGGCCTCCTCGTCCGTGGCATCAAGCGCGAGGACGTCGAGCGCGGCCAGGTCATCGTGAAGCCGGGCACCACCACCCCGCACACGGAGTTCGAGGGCCAGGCGTACATCCTGTCGAAGGACGAGGGCGGCCGCCACACCCCGTTCTTCAACAACTACCGCCCGCAGTTCTACTTCCGTACCACGGACGTCACGGGCGTCGTGACCCTCCCCGAGGGCACCGAGATGGTCATGCCCGGTGACAACACCGAGATGTCCGTCGTGCTGATCCAGCCGGTCGCCATGGACGAGGGCCTGCGGTTCGCGATCCGTGAGGGTGGCCGCACCGTCGGCGCCGGTCGCGTCACCAAGATCACCAAGTGATGTCACCTTCCCGGTGATTGCTTGCTGATCGAAGCAAGAACAGCCCACACGGCGTCCACCCTTCGGGGTGGGCGCCGTGTGGCGTTTGCGGGATCGGATCGAGAGGCAGGCAACGGGATCGGGGCGCTGCGGCGCCCCACCCCGACGTCAGTCGGCGGTCGAGGGTGAACTCGGTCCCTGCTCCGCGGCGGTCGTGGTCGACTGTTCCGCCGGGCTCAGGTGCAGCAGGACCTGCGCGGCGACGGGCGCACCGGGCAGCGCCGTGGCCATCGACCTCGCGAACGCCTCTGCGCTGCGCGTGAAGTCGGCGACGTCGATGCTCGGGTCGGCGACGACGGTGACCCGCAGCGTCGCGAGCCCGCGGTCGTCGACGGCGGTCCGGCGCACGCTCCGCACACCGTCGAGGCCGGCGAGCTCGGCGGCCAGGCCCTCGGCCAGCGGGCCGGGATCCACCGACAACGAGGCGTCGCCGCCCGACGGAGCCGGACCGGAGGGAATCACCGGCATGGTCTCGGGACGGCTGCGCCGCAGGTTCAGCAGCAGAAGCGTCAGGCCGGCGAGGACAGAGACCACCGCGGTCACTCCGAGCGCTGTCGGCCACCACGACTGGTCCGGGAGCGCCGCGAACTCCGTACGGTCGAACCGCCGGGCGAACGAGCGAACCGACTCGACCCCGACGATCCAGGTCAATGTCAGCCCCGCGCCCGCGACCAGTAGGGCGCCGGCGGCGAGTGCGACCAGACGGTCGACGACCGACGTGCGCCGATTCACGACTTCGCCCTTCCGACCCGGACCCGCAGTTCGGTCGGAGAGGTCACCGCGGCCAGGGACGGCTCGACTGCGTCCCGGACCTGTTGTGCGAGAGCGTCACTCGCCACTTCGCCGCTCGGCGTCACGTACACCGTCGCCCGCTTCCGGTCCACCGTCGTGTGGACACCGGTGACGCCGCCGACGGCGCCTGCCCGGGCACTGCACATCCGGGCGACGTCCGTCGGGCGCAGCCACACGACCCCGGTCCCGCCGTCACCGGCAGGAACGTGCGTGCGGGTGCGCGGCATCAACGCCAGGCAGAGCACGACGAGCCCGATCACCCCGGCCGCGACGGCGGCAGGCACCATCCACGTCTGGGAATGCAGGTCGGCCAACCAGTTCACCGAGTTGCGCACCCACGCCGCAGGCGCGATCACGTCCTGCTCGATGAGGAACTCGCGGCCCGCGACCATGCCGAGCGCGATCAACAGGACCGCCACGACCACCGCGACGATCGCGGCGTCGGGTCGCGCCAGAGGTGGCCGGGAGGGGACGGGCGTCGCGCCCTGCTCGTACGCCGCGGCAAGCTGCCGGGCGTCCACGTCGGACGTACCGGCCTCCCGTGGCACGGTGGCGGCGACCACCACGTGCAGGTGTTCGAGCGGCATACCCGTCAGCACCTCGACGCGCTCGGCGACGGTCGCGTGCACCTCACGGGACAGGACGGCGACGGGGGAGGGCCACGACACGGCGACGTAGAGCGTGATCGCGACGGAGTCCGGCCCCGCGGTCACGTCCGCGCGTGGCAGATCGCGTGCGGGCAGCGTCAGCAGTCGGCCCGTGTGCCGCACCACGCCGGGTACCGACAGTGCCGCCGCGACGGCGATCTTCGACACCGCGCGGTCCTTGATCGTGAGCTCTCCGCGGCTACCGCGCTCGAGGTCGACCTCGCTGTGCGGCGTCGCGCTGCCCGGTTCCCCGGACGGCGCCTCCCCGGTGACCGCGACCGGGTCAGCCACGGCCCCTGCTCCGCAGCAGCGCACCGAGGTCGAAGTGGCCGTCGCGATGTGCCCCGATCGCCATGCCGACGGCGCCGAGCATCACCGCGAACACGAATCCGGCGAACCCGCCGAGGATGCCGGCCAGCGCGAGCAGCAGTCCGGCGAGCAGTCCGACGACCGTGCTGTTCATCGCGAGGTTCCTTCCAGGTCTCCGGCGGCCGCCGGCGTGGGGTGGTTCGCGGGCGCGACGTCCTCGACGGTGACGACCACCGGTCCGGCAGCCAGTGGCGCGACCGCGCCGTGAACGGCATCGGCGACGTCGACGACGTTGTGCGGGTACCCGACGACGATGTGGACGGCGCAGCCCGGGTCGGTGAGCCGGACCCCGAGGACGCGGCGTCCCGGCAGGTACGTCGCGACTTCACCGAAGGCGCCGCCGTGCAACCCGGCGACACCCGGAACCTCGAGTACCCGCGCTGCGATCAGGTCGGCCTCGGTGGCGGCGGGCTGGTCGGTCATTGCACCCTCGGTCGCTGGTCCGGCTCGCCCGACTGCTGCGCCTCGTCGAACATGACGACGTCGAAGACGGTGATGTCGACCTCGGTGACCTCGAGTCCGGTCATCCGCTCCACCGCGGCGATCACGTTGCGACGGATCCCGGCGGCGAGTTCGTGGAGGGCGACCCCGTACTCGGCGACGATGCCGATGTCGATCGCGGCCTGTTTCTCTCCCACCTCGACCGCCACGCCCTGCCCGTGGTTGACGCGGGCGCCGGGGATGCGGTCCCGGAGCGCCCCGACGACACGGGCGGTGCCGCCTCCGACATCGAACACGCCGCTGATCTCACGGGTGGCGATTCCGGCGATCTTCGCGACCACCGCGTCGGCGATGATCGTGCGGCCCTGCGCGCCGACCAGTTCGGTCGACGCGGCGGAGGCGAACTGCACGGTGCCGCGGGCGGGGGTGTCGCCGGAATCGGATGCTGTGGTCACCCCTCAACCCTAGTGAGTGTGGAGGGGTCGCGGCGTCTGTGAGGCGGATCACCTACGGTGGAGCGCGCACGGCAGTCGGACGAAGGACGGGGAATGGCGCAGACGCGGGTGGACGGTTCGCCCCCGGCGGTGGAGACCCCTCGGGTCGGGGTGTCGCGGACGGGACGTGTGGTGGTGGCGCTGGCCGTCCTGTGCCTGGTTCTGGTGGGGGTGTGCGGCGTGCTGCTGTGGCAGCTTCGTCAGGCGACCGGTGAGGAGGCCGAGCAGCGCGACGCGGTCGCGGCGGCGACGAAGACCGCGATGAATCTCGCGACCGTCGACCACACGAGCGCGGAGAGCGACGTCCAGCGGGTGCTGGACGGGGCCACCGGCCAGTTCCACGACGAGTTCGCGTCGAGCGCGGAGTCGTTCGTCTCGGTCGTGAAGGACACCGAGGTCACCACCGTCGCGCAGGACGCGGATGCCGCGATCGAGACGTGGGACGGCGGCAGTGGCGTCGTCCTCGTCCAGGTTCGGTCGACGGTCACCAATCGGGTGGAGCCGCAGGAGAAGGCGCGGGTGTGGCGGCTGCGGATGACCGTGGAGGAGTCCGGCGGCGAGTACCGCACGTCCGCGGTGGAGTACGTCTCGTGACCGGGAGCGACAACGTGCAGGAGGCGGGCGCCGTCCCGAACGGGACGACGGGCCGTCGGAATCGGCTCCTCGGCTGGGCTCTCGGTGCCGCGGTCGTGGTGCTCGCGGTGGTTGCGGCGGTGCTGTTCACCCGGGTGGGTCAGGCCGAGGACCTGGTCGACTCCCGGACACGGGACGAGGTGGCGCAGGCCGCTGCGGACGCCTCCGTCGCGCTGCTGACGTACACCCCGGACACCGTCGCCTCCGATCAGTACGCGGCGGCCGAGAAGCTGACGGGCGACTTCCGTGAGCGCTACGGCCGCTACACCGACGCCGTCGTCGTTCCGTCGGCCCGGACGGATCGGATCACGTCGACCGGCACGGTCACCGCGGCGGGAGTGTCCACGGTGGACGGTGACGAGGCCGAGGCTCTCGTCTTCCTGACCCAGGTGACCAGCAGCAACGCATCGCCGGATCCGGTCACCGCGAAGGTCGGCGCACGGGTCGACCTTCGGTTGGTGGACGGGCGGTGGCTGGTCTCCGGGTTCGACGTCTCGTGACGTGGCACTACTGCATCGAGTGCCAATTTGGTATGACTTTCACCACGGTCGATCGCGACCGCGAATGCATCGAAGGGGAATTGCGTCATGGGTGTCGGACGGATCGTGATCGTCGGGGCGGGACTGGCCGGTTTGCGGACCTGCGAGGAACTGCGCAGGGCCGGACACGACGGCGAGATCGTCCTCGTCGGCGAGGAGCGGCACCTGCCCTACGACCGCCCGCCGCTGTCGAAGGACGTCGTCCGCGGTGAGACCGACGACGTGACCCTCAAGCCCGCGGAGTACTACGACGAGCTCCAGGTCGAGCTGCGACTCGGCTCGGCAGCGACCGCACTGGACCCGGCAGCACGCACCGTCACCCTCGCCGACGGCACGGTGCTGGACTACGACCACGCGGTGATCGCCACCGGGCTCACCCCGCGCCGCATTCCCGGACTGCCGGATCTGGCGGGCGTGCACGTGCTGCGCACGCTCGAGGACGCCCACGGCCTCCGCGGCGACCTGGTCGCGGGCAGGAACGCGCTCGTCGTCGGGGCCGGATTCATCGGCTGCGAGGTCGCGGCCAGCATGCGGGCCCGCGGTCTGGACGTCGTCCTCGTCGAGCCCCAGCCGACGCCGTTGGCATCCGTGCTCGGTGAGCAGGTCGGTGCACTCGTGGCGCGGCTGCACAAGGATGAAGGCGTCGACGTGCGCAGTGGAGTCGGACTGGACTCGCTCGTCGGCGACGACCGCGTCACCGGGGCCGTGCTGAGTGACGGCTCCGAGATCGCGGCGGACCTGGTCGTGGTCGGGATCGGCTCGCACCCCGTCACCGGCTGGGTCGAGGGATCGGGCATCGCGCTCGCCGAACGCACCGCGGGCGGCGGAGTGCTTGCCGACGCGACCGGCCGCACCAGCGACCCGAACGTGTGGGTCGTCGGCGACGTGGCGTCCTGGCAGGAGCCCGAGGGAGAGCACCGGCGTGTCGAGCACTGGACCAACGTCGGCGAGCAGGCCAAGGTTGCCGCACACGCCCTCGTGACGGGCGTGGCCCCTGACGCCCCCGCCCAGGTGGCGTACTTCTGGAGCGACCAGTACGACGTGAAGATCCAGGCACTCGGCGAACCGTCCGGTACCGACACCGTCCACGTCGTCCGCGACGACGGACGCAAGTTCCTCGCCTACTACGAACGCGACGGCGCCCTGGTCGCCGTCGTCGGCGGCGGTCTCGCCGGGCCGGTGATGAAGATGCGTGCAAAGGTCGCAGGCCGCGTCCCGATCGGCGAGGTGCTGACCGCTGCCGGGGTCTGATCGGCGGCTGCTCGATCGGCCTCACCGGACGGGCGCCGGGGTTACCGTGAGTGCATGGTGCACGGTCGGCGCGTGCTCCCGGAGTCGACGGAGCTGACCGCGGCGCACTGGACGAGCGGTGCGTCGGGTCGCCTGCTGGTGCAGCGGTGCCTGCAGTGCAGGCGCTGGTCGTTCCCGCCGGTCCCGAACTGCAGGCACTGCTGGTCCGGGCGGCTGGAGTTCGAACCGGTCGGCGGGAAGGGTGCGCTGACGTCGTGGGCAGGCGTTCCCGGCCCACGCACAGCGGGCAGGCTCGTGGGGATCGTCGATCTGGTCGAGGGACCGCGACTGATGCTCGGCGTGGTCGAATGCGATCCGGACGACCTCCGCGTCGGCGCCCCGGTTCGACTGGTGTTCGAGAACGTAGACGACCGGATCTGGCTGCCACTGGCCGAGCTCGAGGAATCCGACCTCTTCGAGGATCGGATCGAGGCGGTGTCGTGAGCGGGCCCGCGTCGTGAGCGCGGCGGTCGCGATCTCCGGCGCCGGGCGGGCGGCTCCAGGTGACGCGCTGACGTGCGCGGGCGCAGCGGTGCGCGCGGCTCTCACCGATGCCGGTACCACGGTTCGGGACGTCGACGGGCTGCTGTCCTGTGGAACCGACGGGCCGTCGGTCGCGGACCTGTTCGGATTCGAACTGGACTGGCGCGCAGGTGTTCACGAAGCCGACGAGGTCGGTGCCGCCGTCGTGCAGGCGGTCGACGCGGTCGCGGCGGGACGGGTCCGGACCCTGGTGTGCGTCGACGTGGTCGGGATCCCCGACCCGCCGCCGGGCGCCGACCGGTTCGGCGTCGAGACGGCCTCCGGATGGGCGAGTTGGCACGCCCCCTACGGCGCAGTCGATGCGACGGTCGACGTCGCACTGCAGGTCCGTGCGTACATCGAGCGTTTCGGGTTGACCCGTGCCGAACTCGCCCGGATCCCACTGGTCGCTGCGGCCAACGCGGGCCGGGACCTGAGCCTCCGGGACTATCTGTCGGCGCCGCCGCTCGCCGACCCGCTCTGCGTGCACGACCGCGCACGCACGGTCGGTGGCGCCGCGGCCGTCGTGCTGCGGCCCGCGGCGGCGGCGGGGAGCCGATCGGTCGAGGTCGCACGCAGGGGCGCCGCGTACGCGGTCAGCCCGCTGCCCGAGCAATCCGCGGTGCCTGCGCCGGAACGCGCCGCGGCGCAGCTCCTCGCCGATCTCGGGGGACTGCCCCCGGGCGTCCTGCTGATCGGCGACGAGTACTCGTTTCGGGTCGTGACCTGGTTGGAGGCGCTGCGACTGTGCGGCCCCGGAGAGGCGGGCACAGTCCTCGCGTCGGCCGACACCATCACCCGCGGCGGCGCACTGCCGCTGAACCCGCACGGCGGCCATCTCGGGCTGGGCCGGCGTCCCGATCTCGACCTGGCCGTCGAGGCGGTCCTGCAGATGCGTGCGGATGCGGGCACCTCGCAGCTCGATGTGCCGCCGGAGTCGTCCGTGGTCGCGCTCGGGGGGACGCTCTCGGCAGGGTGTCTGCTGCTGCGGCGCTCCGGCTGAACCCGTGTGCGGTGTGCCGGACGCTGCGGATATCCTCGATCTTCGAGTGAAGTCGGCGGGAGGAGTGCGGTGACGGTCGCGTTGATCGATTCCGGGCTCGGCCTGTTGCCGACGTCGGCGTGGTTGCGCCGACTGCGCCCGGAACTGGATCTGCTGCTGTCGACGGACCCCGACGGAGCCCCGTGGGGGCCCAAGCCTGCGTCCTGGGTCGTCGACCGCGTCGTGGCGGCCGCGGACCGTGCGGTCGGCCTCGGTGCGGAGGTCGTCGTGCTGCCGTGCAACACGGCCAGCGTCACCGCACTGGACGAGGTACGCGCGCACCTGGGGGAGTCGATCCCGGTGATCGGGACGGTCCCGGCGATCAAGCCGGCGGCAGCGGTGTCCAAGTCGGTCGCGATCTGGGCGACCGCGGCGACGACGCGCAGCGCCTACCAGGCGGACCTGATCGCGCGGTTCGGCAACGGCAGCGAGGTGGTCGGGGTGGCCTGCCACGGGCTGGCCGACGCCATCGACCTCGGCGACACAGACCGGATCTCCGCGGCGGTCGACGCGGCGGTCGCGAGCACCCCGGCTTCCTGCGATGCCGTCGTCCTCGGGTGTACGCACTACCCGCTGGTGGCCGACCTGATCGGCGAGCGGCTTCCGGCGGGCGTCACGTTGTTCGACAGCGCTCGTGCGGTCGCGGGGCAGACGCTCCGCAGGATCGACGCCCTCGGCCGGACGATCGGTGGCGGCGGGACGGTGTCGGTACTGGTCAGCGGCCGACCCGGGTCGCTGCCTGCGAGCGCGAGCGTGTACGCGGACGGCCGCGAACTCGCGGCAGGTGCTCCGCCGGCATCGACTCCCGTCGCATCGGCCCCGATCGGCCGGGGTGCGGGCGACTCACGGCTGCGATAGCGCGCCGAGGCCCGCGGTCACGACGTCCGCGACCGCCCGCAGGCTCGCCGTGCGTTCGCCGCGCTCGCGGTACCGGTCGAGGTGGGTGGCGGTGAGCATGGCCGACACCCAGGCGTTGGCACACGAGTCGAGGACCCGCGCCGGTGCGGTCAGTGGTGCACTCGCCCGCAGCACCTCGACGGTGATCGCGTGCAGATGCGCGCGCAGCGCCCGCAGTTGCTCGTGTGCGACGGGGTGGGTGCTCGACTCGCGCCAGAGGATCTCGCGAACGGGCCGGCCCTCCGGGCGATCGAGTGCCGCGTCCAGGTTGACGAGCGAGTCGACGGGCGCCCCGCTGACCGCGACGCCGGTCAGGTCGACTGCGGCGTCGGTGGGCATCCGCTCGGTGACCAGCGCGGTGAGGATCGACTCCTTGGTGGGGAAGTAGTAGAAAAGGAGTCCCTTCGGGACACCTGCCCGCGATGCGATCGCGGCGGTCGGTGTGCCGTCGAATCCCCTTGTGGCGATGAGGGTCTCGGCGGCGTCGAGAATGCGTGTGCGGGTGCCGCCGTCCGCGCCCGTCGACCGGTGCCCGCCTGTGCCGGGCATGCGCTCACCTCCCTGTCCGGACGGCGTCGTCGACCTCGGGTGCGACCGGTCGGCCGCACCCGGGGCCGGGGGGATGGTGGTCAGCCGTGGCTGGCGACGCCACCGCCGTGATGGTGTCCGATGTGCATCCGGGAGCCTTCCGGCATCGCGACGAGGGCGGTGAGCACAGTCAGCGCTCCGCCGATCCACGAGGTCCAGGCGGCACCGCCGAAGTCGGCGTAGCCGGTGACCCACGGGGCGACGAACAGGAGCACACCGAGCACTCCCATCGCCCAGACGACCATGTCCATGTCGGGTGACGTCATGTTGGCGAGGCCGGCGACGGCCACGAGGACGCCGAGGACGATCATCGACCACATCGCCGCGGTGTTGGTGTCGACCCAGAGCGGGGACAGCGCGACGACTGCACCGATCACTACGGCGGCCCAGTCCTGCCACCGGCGCATGTCTGCGTTCATTTCCAGCCTCCTATGCCGGAGTTACGAGATTTGTCGGTTTTGCCGACACCTCCGGTATAGCGCTGATCGACCGTCCGATCAACTGTGTCGGCCCAGGAAGACGGGCATGTTCATGGCATGGTCGAGGTATGTACGACGACGTGGTGGGCGCACTCGCCGAGAGTGCCGACGAGGGCCGCGCGGCGGTGTCACGCGGCTTCTTCAAGACGGGGCCGGGCGAGTACGGCGAAGGGGACGAATTCATCGGCGTCGCGGTGCCTGCGACAAGGAAGATCGCCAAGCGCTTCGCCGACCTGCCGCTCCCGGACGTCGACAGGCTCCTGGGCAGTCCCGTGCACGAGCACCGGCTGGCGGGACTGCTGATCCTGGTGCAGCGGTTCGAGAAGGCGAGTGCGGCGCGCACCCGCGACGACGGGCTGCGCGAACGGATCGCCGTGTTCTACCTCGACGCGGTGCTGCGGGGGCGGGTGAACAACTGGGACCTCGTCGACTCGTCCGCCGAGCGGATTCTCGGGGGCTGGCTGTTCGACCGGCCGCGGGAAACGGTCTTCGAACTCGGCGCGGACGAGGACCTGTGGCGCAGGCGGGTCGCCCTGCTGACCACGTTCGGGTTCATCCGCCGGGGGGACGCGACCACGACACTCGAACTCGCACCTCGGGTACTCGCCGACCGTCGTGATCTGACGCAGAAGGCGGTGGGCTGGATGCTCCGCGAGGTGGGCAAGCGGGTCGACCGCGGACTGCTGACCGGATTCCTGGACGAGTACGCCTCGGACATGGGGGCGACCGCGTTGAGCTACGCGACCGAGCACCTCGACCCGGACGCCCGCGCCCGGTACCGGCGACTGCGGCGCGGTGTCGCACCGGGATGACGGTGCAGCACCGCGCGGCGGCGCGTCAGAACTCGATCTCGAGGCGGTCGGTGAGGGGCTTGGCCTGGCAGCCGAGGATGTAGCCGGCCGCGATGTCCTCCGGGTCGAGGATCTCGCTGTTCTCCATCTCGACCTTGCCCTGGAGCACGGTGCAGGCGCAGGACCCGCACTCGCCCTCCTGGCAGGAGTAGGGCACGTCCAGGCCCTTGGCGAGCATGATGTCGACGAGGGTCTGCTTGCGGGGCCAGCTCAGCTCGTGGGTCTCGCCGTCGAGGGTGACGGAGACGGTCGCGGCGTCGGCGGCCTCCTCCTCGGTGACCTCCACCGGCGCGGCGTCCTGGAACGGGTCGCCGGCGAGCGAGTTGAAGACCTCGGCGTGCACCTGGTTGCGCGGGACGCCCGCCTCGGCGAGGGCCTTGTGGACGGTGTCCATGAACGGACCGGGCCCGCACATGAACGACTCGAACGAGGTGAAGGGCGCCGCGAGGGTGGCGAACTGGTCGGGGGTCGGCAGTCCCTGCAGCGACTCGAGCCAGTGCACCACCGTCAGGCGGGTGGGGTACTGGGCGGCGAGGTCGCGAAGCTCGTCGCGGAAGATCACCGAGCTCTCGTCGCGGTTGGCGTAGATCAGGACGACACGGCCGCTGCCCTGGCTGAGCGCGGACTTGAGGATGGAGATGACCGGCGTGATGCCGCTGCCCGCGCCCCACAGCAGGAAGTCGTGGTCGAGGGTCTTCGGGGTGAACACTCCGGACGGCGGCAGCAACTCGATGGTGTCGCCGACCTTGACGTTGTCGCACAGCCAGTTGGATCCGTAGCCGTCGACGGTCCGCTTGACGGTCACCTTGGGGTCGCCGTCGCCGAACGGGGAGCTCGCCAGGGAGTAGCAACGGGCGACCGAGCCGGTGCGATCGCTCGGGATGCGCAGGGTCAGGAACTGCCCGGGCTTGTACTCGAAGCGGCTGCGCAGCTCGTCCGGGACCGCGAACACCAGCGAACGTGCGTCTGCCGTCTCCTCCACGACCCCCGACACTGTCAGCACAACCGACCGTGAGCTGTGCGGAACGTCAACAGTGGTCATGGTCGATCCTCTCGGGGTGGTGCAATCGGCGTGGTGCACGTTCTGTAACGTGTTCTAGTTTTTCAGACTAGCAGACAGCATGGAACCAGCTGGATGGTAAGTCGTGAACGAGTGTTCCCGGCAACCGGGACGAACGGTCAATCCTGCTGGTGTTCCTGCTGGAGTTCGAGCTGCGCCTGCAGTCCGGCGATGAGCGTCGCGACCCCGAAACGGTAGACGTCGGAGCCGTGGATCCGGTCGATGTGCTCGGTCGCGCGGGCGATCGGCTCCGGGAGGCTGTTGCGGTCCGGGATCGTCGGGTCCTGGGTGGTGACGCCGCTGCGCCCGTACAGGTAGGTGTGGATGGTCGCGTAGGCGCAGTAGACGTTGCGGTCGGAGAACCCCGCGTCGAACAGGATGTCCATGACCAGCGCGACCAGGTGGCGTTGCGATTTCAGCATCCGGTCGAGCAGTACCTCCCCGAGACCGGGATAGGTCGACAGTCGCTCGTCGATCTGGTCGATCAGGAGCCGGAGTCGCTCGGTCCAGGCGGGGCCCGGATCGGGGGCGGTGATACCGCCGAGGGCCTCCGTGGCGACGAGATCGAGCAGTTCGTGCTTGTCGGTGACGTAGTAGTAGGGCGCCATCGCGGACACGCCGAGCTCGCGGGAGAGGCGCCGCATGGACAGTTTCTCCAGTCCGTCCTGGTGGATCACGCGCAGCGCCGCACTCACGATCTCCTGCTCGGACAGGTTGCCGTGTGTGGCGCCGGTCGTCCGTGAGTCGGCGCCGGTGTTTCGTCCGGCGGGCCGACCCAAGATCACGGACTTCTCCGTCATCGCGCGTCCCATGGCGAGTGTTCGGGTCGGCTCGGTGCCGACCATCACTGGCTCAAGTTTAGGTCGGATCGGCCGGTCGGGAAGGGCGGTCCCGAGAATTTGCTGCCAGGGGATCTGCCGGACCGGGCTACCTGTCGGTCGGTCGGGGCAGCGCCGCCAGGCCGTTCGCCAGGATCTCGCTGCCGGCGCGCAGCAGTTCGGTCAGCTCGAGGCTCTCGTCGGCGAGCCACTGTTCGTAGGCGGCGAGGGCGGTGCCGAGCATCATCCAGCCGACGGTTCTGGGGAAGTGGTCGGTCGTGCTGCCGCCCGTCCGTGCCGCGACGTACTCGGCGACGACCTCACGCCAGCCGGTGTACATGACCATCGAGTACGCCTGCAGTGCGGGTGCGTTGAGGATCACGCCCATGCGCTGGCGGTGAATCGGTGCGACGTCCGGGGGAAACCGGTTGAACTCGAGGAGTGCCGTGGTCAGGCCTTCGGCGAGCGGGATGTCCGCGGGCAGGTTCGCGAGCTGCTCGCGCATGTCGGCGAGGTGATTGTCGAAGTCGCCCCACGGCACGGCGTTCTTCGACGGGAAGTACCGGAAGAAGGTGCGGCGGGCGATGCCCGCCGCTTCCGCGATCTCGTCGACGCTGGTCTCGTCGAAGCCGCGTTCGGCGAACAGCGCGATGGCGATGTTGCTGATCTCGTCAGGGGTCGTCGACGGTCGACGACCCACTTTTCCGCCTTCCGACCTGCGGGTTCGCGTCAATTCTTCCTCCGGTCTTTTATTCTGCACTCGATGCCATTATGGTGGTGAGCCGAGTCACAGCGAATGTCGCTGAGACCGCAACAACCCTGACACAGGAGGCAACCCGATGTCCGACACTCGTGAGTCCGCAGTCACCGAGACCGAGCTCGTCCAGGAGTCGCTCGTGGAAGAGGTCTCGATCGACGGCATGTGCGGCGTGTACTGACCGTGAACCTCGACACCGGGTGGCAGCTGCACCCGCAGGTGGCGCTTCGCCCCGAACCTTTCGGGGCGTTGCTCTACCACTTCGGGACCCGCAAGCTGTCGTTTCTGAAGAACGTGACCATCGTCGGCATCGTGAAGTCGCTGGCCGACCACCCCGACGCCCGCAGCGCGATTCGCGCGGCAGGCATCGAGGACGCCCGTATCGACATCTACGCGCGCGCTCTGGCCACCCTGGCCGAGTCGAAGATGATCGTCCCGGCGGCCGCGGCATCCGCAGCCTGACCGCCGCCACCCACTCTTACGTCTGACGAGGACACAGCCCATGACCTCTGTTCTGGAACCGCCCGCCACCACTCCGCCGCCCGCGGTCGGCCGCCTGGTCGACCAGTTCGAGCTCGGCCTCGACGCCCCGATCTGCCTGACCTGGGAGCTGACGTACGCCTGCAACCTGTCGTGCGTGCACTGCCTGTCCTCGTCGGGTCGGCGTGATCCGCGTGAGCTGTCGACCGAGCAGTGCAAGGCGATCATCGACGAGCTGCAGCGGATGCAGGTGTTCTACGTGAACATCGGCGGCGGCGAGCCGACGGTGCGCTCCGACTTCTGGGAGCTCGTCGACTACGCCACCGAGCACCAGGTGGGCGTCAAGTTCTCCACGAACGGCGTGAAGATCGACAAGAAGGTCGCCGCCCGGCTCGCCGCGTCGGACTACGTTGACGTGCAGATCTCTCTCGACGGCGCGACCGCGGAGGTCAACGACGCGGTCCGCGGACCCGGCTCGTTCGCGATGGCGGTGCGGGCACTCGAGAACCTCGCCGAGGCGGGCTTCAAGGACGCCAAGATCTCCGTCGTCGTCACCCGCCAGAACGTCTCCCAGCTCGACGAGTTCAAGGCGCTCGCCGACAAGTACGGTGCGACACTGCGCATCACCCGACTGCGCCCGTCCGGCCGTGGTGCCGACGTGTGGGACGAACTGCACCCCACTCAGGCGCAGCAGCGCGAGCTCTACGACTGGCTGGTCGCCAACGGTGAGGGCGTGCTGACCGGCGACTCGTTCTTCCACCTGTCCGCGTACGGTGACGCGCTGCCCGGGCTGAACCTGTGCGGCGCCGGCCGCGTCGTGTGCCTGATCGACCCGATCGGCGACGTCTATGCCTGCCCCTTCGCCATCCACGACCAGTTCCTCGCCGGAAACATCGTGTCCGACGGCGGTTTCCAGCAGGTGTGGCAGCACTCGGACCTGTTCCAGGACCTGCGGTCCCCGCAGACCGGTGGCGCCTGCTCCAAGTGCAACCACTACGACGCGTGCCGCGGCGGCTGCATGGCGGCGAAGTTCTTCACCGGCCTGCCGATGGACGGTCCCGACCCCGAATGCGTTCAGGGCTACGGCGAATCGGCGCTCGCCGCGGACCGCAGCGTCCCCAAGTCCAGCCAGGACCACTCGCGCACCGGCAAGCGCGCCGAGCGTCGCGTCCCGCAGGCCCCCGTGCCGCTGACGCTGCTCACCACCCGGCCTCCGGCCAAGATCTGTGACGAAAACCCGCTCGCGGGAATGAAATAGAGGAATCTCGATGGCTAAGAATGCGTGGTTCGAGACCGTTGCCGAGGCGCAGCGGCGGGCCCAGAAGCGGCTCCCGAAGCCGGTGTACATGGCGCTCGTCGCCGGCTCCGAGAAGGGTCTGACGACCGCCGACAACCTCGATGCGTTCGCGGAGCTCGGCTTCGCCCCGCACGTCGCCGGGCTGTCCGACAAGCGGGAACTGTCCACCACCGTGATGGGGCAGCCGCTGTCCTTCCCGGTGATGATCTCCCCGACCGGCGTCCAGGCCGTGCACCCCGACGGTGAGGTCGCCGTCGCTCGCGCCGCCGCAGCGCGCGGTGTCGCGATGGGGCTGTCGTCGTTCGCGTCCAAGTCCGTCGAGGAGGTCGTGGCCGCGAACCCGCAGACCTTCTTCCAGATGTACTGGGTCGGCACCCGGGACGAGCTGCTGCACCGGATGGACCGCGCGAAGAAGGCGGGTGCCACCGGCCTGATCATGACGCTCGACTGGTCCTTCTCGATGGGCCGCGACTGGGGGTCCCCGGCGATTCCCGAGAAGATGGACTTCGCCGCGATGCGGGCGAACGCGCTGCAGGGGCTGCTGCACCCGAAGTGGCTGGCGCAGTTCGCGAAGTCGGGGTCGATCCCGGACCTGACCACCCCCAACCTCGCGCCCGCCGACGGCGGCCCGGCTCCGACGTTCTTCGGCGCGTACGGGTCGTGGATGGGCACCCCGCTGCCCACCTGGGAGGACGTCGCGTGGCTGCGTGAGCAGTGGGACGGCCCGTTCATGCTCAAGGGCGTCATGCGGGTCGACGACGCGAAGCGCGCCGTCGACGCCGGATGCACCGCCATCTCGGTGTCGAACCACGGTGGCAACAACCTCGACGGCACCCCGGCGCCGATCCGGGCGCTGCCCGCGATCGCCGAGGCCGTCGGCGAGCAGCTCGAGGTCGTCCTCGACGGTGGCATCCGCCGCGGCTCCGACGTCGTCAAGGCACTCGCGCTCGGCGCCCGCGCCGTGATGATCGGCCGCGCGTACCTGTGGGGCCTGGCCGCCAACGGGCAGGCCGGTGTCGAGAACGTCCTCGACATCCTGCGTGGCGGTGTGGACTCCGCCGTCCTCGGGCTCGGGCACTCCAACATCGCCGACCTGTCGGCGAAGGATCTGGTCATCCCGGACGGCTTCCGCCGCGATCTCGGGGTCTAGCCTGTTCGACCTGTTGACCTCGAAGACCACCCTGGCCGGGCGCATCGCCCAGTCCAGGGTGGTCTTCGGCGCTCACGAGACGAATCTCGGTGTGCGGCGGTCCCTCTCGTCTCGGCACACCCTGTACTACGAGGCCCGCGCACGCGGCGGGTGCGGCGTCGTGGTGACCGAAACGGCATCCGTGTGCGCGGACGACTGGCCGTACGAGCGCGCCCCGCTCGCCGCGGACTGCGGGCCGGGCTGGCGCGCCGTCGTCGAGGCGTGCCGACCACACGGCACCCTCGTCCTCGCCGGACTCGGCCACCACGGATCGCAGGGGTCGAGCGCATACTCACAGTCGGTGCTGTGGGCGCCGTCCCCGGTCGCCGACGTCGTCAGCCGCGAGATGCCCGCCGAGATGGGTGAAGCCGAGATCGCGGCGGTGCTCGCCGGGTTCGCCGAATCGGCGGCGGTCGCGGTCGCCGCGGGCGTCGACGGCGTCGAACTCGACGCAGGCCCGACCGCGCTGCTGCGGCAGTTCCTCTCACCGCTGACGAACCTGCGCCTCGACCGATACGGCACCGACCGGGCGCGACTGCTGCGTGAGGCAGTCGGTGTCGTCAGAGACGTCGTCGGACGCGACCGCGTCCTCGCCCTGCGCCTGTCCTGCGACGAACTCGCCCCCTGGGGTGGGATCACCGTCGACGACGCGGTGGAACACCTTCGGACGCTGGCCGATTCGCTCGACCTCGTGACCGTCGTGCGCGGCGGGCCCACCACCGTCACCCGGTACCGGCCCGACCACCACGTGCCCGCGATGTTCAACGTGGAACCCGCCCGGAAGGTGCGCGCCGCGCTCGCGGGCCGGGTGGCCGTCGTCCTGCAGGGCAGTGTCGTCGACCCGGACGCCGCGTCGCGCGCCCTCGACGACGGCGTCGCCGATCTGGTCGAGATGACGCGTGCCCAGATCGCCGACCCCGATCTCGTGCGTACCGTCCGCGCGGGCCGGCGGCCGCGGCCGTGTGTGCTGTGCAACCAGGAGTGCCTGGTCCGGGACCCCCGCAATCCGCTCGTGTCCTGCATCGGAAACCCGACCCCGGCCGAAAGCGACCCGCCCCCACTGCCCGCCCGTTCGGCTGAACGTGGCGTTCATGCGGTTGGTCGAGATGAATGTGGCTTTCAGCCATTGGCCGCAGGTTCGGCTGGAGGTGGCGTTCATGCGGTTGGTCAAGATGAATGTGCCGTTCAGCCAGTGGCAGCGGGGGCGGCGCGGGAGGTGCTGGTGGTCGGCGGGGGTCCGGCCGGGCTCGAGGCCGCGCGGGTGCTGGCCGCCACCGGACGTCGGGTCCGGATCGCGGAGCGCGAGTCCCGGCTCGGCGGGATGGTCGCGCGGACGGCGGTGGGCGATCGGGAAGGGCTGTCGGCGCTGACGGATTGGCTCGCCGACGAATGCCTGCGGCTCGGGGTCCGTGTCGAGCTGTGCCACGACGTGACGGCGGCGGAGGTGGTGGCCGCGGACGCGGTGGTGCTCGCGACCGGCAGCGTTGCCGCCACATGGCCGGTGCCGGGGGACGGGAGCGTTTCGGTCCACACCGCCGCCGAGGTGACGGCGGGCAGGCAGCCGATGCCCGGTGCCGGGAACGGGGTTCTGGTCTGGGACCCGGTCGGGGGACCGGTCGGGGTGGCGACCGCGGAACTGCTGGCGGAAGCGGGCGGGACGGTCGGGGTCGTGACCCCCGATCCGGTGCTGGGCACCCAGCTGGGCCGCACCGGTGACCTCGCCGATGCGAACGGACGACTCCAGCGGGCAGGCGTTGCCCGGCACCTGCGGTCCCGGATCGTCGGGATCGCCGATGGCCGCGTCGAACTCGAACACGTCCACACGGGGGAGCGGACGACGATCGCCGCCACCGCCGTGATCGACTGCGGTCACCGGCTCCCGGACGACGATCTGGTGCGGATCGCCGGAGCCGGCGTGTCGGGCGTCGGGTGGGTGGCCGCCGGGGATTGCGTCGCCCCCCGCACCGTCGCCGAGGCCGTCCGCGAGGGGCGGGCCGCGGCCGCGGAACTCGTCGCCGGGTGGACGCCGTGACGGCCCCGACGTTGCTGTCGCCGTTGACCGTCGGTCCCCGCACGCTGCGCAACCGCGTCGTGTTCACCGCGCACCTCACCAACGCGGCCGTCGACGGGCTTCCCGGAGAGCAGCACGCCGCCTACTACGAGGCGCGGGCGCGGGGCGGCGCCGGACTGATCATCACCGAGGAGCACTGCGTCCACCCGTCGGACCGGCCGTACGAGAAGGTCATCCAGGGCCACCGCCCCGAGGTGCTCGACGGCTACCGGCGGATCACCGAGGCCGTGCACGCTCACGGCGCCGTGGTCCTCGCCCAGCTGAACCACAACGGCGGACAGGGCTCGGGCATGTACACCCGCCTCCCGCTGTGGGCGCCGAGCCCCGTCGCTGACCCGCTGTTCCGCGAGGTTCCCCGGCAGATCGGCGAGGCCGAGATCGCGGAGCTCGTGCAGAGCTACGCCGCTGTCGCCGCGCGGTGTCGCGCAGGCGGATTCGACGGCGTCGAGATCCAGGCATCGCAGTCGTCGATCCTGCGGGCCTTCCTGTCGCCACAGGCCAACAGGCGCACCGACGACCACGGCGGGCCGCTCGCCAACCGCGCGCGCCTGCTGCTGGAGGTGGTCGCGGCGGTCCGCGCAGCCGTCGGACCGGACCTCGTCGTCGGGGTGCGGCTGACGGGAGAGGAGTCGATCGCCGACGGCATCCACATCGACGAGGCCGTGTCCGTGGCATGCATGCTCGAGGCGTCCGGTCACGTCGACTACCTCAACACCTCGATCGGAATGGCGACCCAGACGCTGCACCTGATCGAGGCATCGATGGCCGTTCCGCGCGGCTATGCGTTGTTCGTGCCCAACGCGATTCGCCGTGCGGTGTCGCTGCCCGTGATCGGTGTCGGCCGCTTCACCGCGCCCGCGCAGGCCGAGCAGGCCCTCGTCGAGGGACACTGCGATCTCGTCGGCGTGGCGCGCGGGCAGATCGCCGATCCGGACTTCGCCGCCAAGGCCGCCCGCGGATCCGACGACGTCCGCACCTGCCTCGGCTGCAACCAGGAGTGCATCGGCCGGGTCGGGATGAACCGGTGGCTCGGATGCGTGGTCAACCCGCATGCGGGACGCGAGGCGGTGCCGCTGCCGACGCCGCGGCGCCGTGGGCGGAAGGTCGTCGTCGTCGGTGGCGGGCCGGCGGGGATGCAGGCCGCGGCCAGCGCCGCCGCGCTCGGGCACGACGTCACGCTGTTCGAGAGCGACGAGCGGCTGGGCGGGCAGGTGCGAACCGCCGCGACAGCTCCGGCTCGCGGCGAATTCGGCACCATGGCAGATGATCTCGAGAGAGAGTGCCGCCGGGCCGGAGTCGTCGTCCGGACCGCGGTCACCGTCGACGCGGACCTCCTGCACCGCCTCGGCCCGGAGGTCGTGATCGTCGCGACCGGCGCGCGGCCCCGCCGACCGGAGTGGGCGGGCGACCGGGCGGAGGTCGTCGACGTACGTGACGTCCTGGAGGGCCGCGCCGCGCCGACGGGCCGGGTACTGGTGTTCGACGAACTGGGATTCCACCAGGGCACGTCCGTCGCGGAGGCACTCGCGGCGCGTGGCTGTGCGGTCACCGTCGCCACCCCCGCACTGGTCGTCGGACAGGACCTGGGACTGACCCTGGACATGGAGGGGTGGGAACGCCGCGCGCACGCCGCGGGTGTCGCGCTGTGGACCGACGTGGTGCCGATGGCCGTCGACGCAGCGGAGTCCGGACTGCGGGTACGACTGCTCCATCATCCGACGGGCGACGTCACCGAGCCCGAGTTCGACTCCGTCGTCTGCTCCGTCCATCAACAGCCGGTGGACGATCTGTGGAAAGAGTTGTCCGGCAGCCTGTTCGAGGTGCATCGGATCGGTGACGCCCTAGCGCCCCGCCGGGCGCACGCCGCCGTCGTCGAGGGCCGTCGGGCCGCCGCGGCGCTGTGACACCCGGGCAGCGGCGGGGGAGCGCCTGTGCATAGCATCGGAGCCATGTCCGACACGCCCGTCCCGCCCGACCTGCCGACACCTCTCGTGGACGCTACGTGGGCGGAGGTGGACGCCGGTCGGCCCGGACTGGCGGTGCCCGTCGGGTCGGTCGAGCAGCACGGGCCGCACCTTCCGCTGGACACCGACAGCCGGATCGCCACGGCGGTTGCCGGGCGGTTGCCGGGGCTGGTGGCGGCGCCCGCGATCGCCTATGGGGCGAGTGGGGAGCACGAGGGGTTCGCGGGCACCGTGTCGATCGGCAGCGAGGTGCTCCGATCGGTGATCGTGGAGTACGGGCGTTCGGCGTGTCGCTGGTCGCCGCGCGTGTTGTTCGTGAACGGACACGGCGGCAACGGGCCCGCACTGGCGGAGGCGGTGGCGCTGCTCCGCTACGAGGGCCGGGACGCGGCCTGGCTCCCGTGCGCCGTCCCGGGCGGCGACGCCCACGCGGGCCGGACGGAAACGTCGTTGTTGCTGCACCTTTCGCCCGGTGACGTGCGCTCCGACCGGCTGGAGAGCGGGAACATCCGGCCGATCTCCGAGCTGATGCCCGAGCTCCGGAGCGGCGGCGTGGCGTCGGTCAGCGCGAACGGCGTCCTCGGCGACCCGAGGGGCGCGAGCGCCGAGGAGGGGGCACGGGTGTTCGAGCAGATGTGCACGCGAGCTGCGGATGCGGTGCGCCGATGGGATCCGGATGGCCGCGGGATGTTGCGGTGAGCCCAGATACGAATACGATCGCCTGATGCGTCACGCTCGACTGCCCGACGGATTCGGGGTTCGCCTCGACCCGACGGTGCGCACGTTCTCCGACGGTCGGGTCCTGATCGGCGGCTCGCCGACCAGGATGCTGAAGCTGGCTCCGACCGCGGCCGCGATGATCGGCGACGGGTACCTGCGTGTGGTCGACCACCAGTCCGCGGAGGTTGCCCGTCGGCTGCTCGACTCCGGCGTGGCGAACCCCCGGCCGATGAGCTCCCCGCCGAACCAGGACGTCACGGTCGTCGTCCCCGTCAAGGACAACGTTGCCGGCCTCAACCGGCTGCTGCCCGCCTTGCACGGGCTCCGGGTGATCGTCGTCGACGACGGTTCCGAGGTTCCGGTGACGACACCGCCGGTGCAGGGGGAGCGCGGTGGCGTGCAGGTGATCCGCCACGACGTCGCACGCGGTCCGGCCGCGGCACGGAACACCGGAATGGCAGAGGCGACAACCGGATTCGTCGCCTTCCTGGATTCCGACGTGGTGCCGCGCACCGGTTGGCTGGAGGCGATGCTGGGGCACTTCAGCGATCCGGCGGTGGCGATGGTGGCCCCGCGGATCGTGGCGCTCGCGCCGGAGGGTGGCTCGCTCGCACGCTACGAACACGCGCGGTCCTCACTCGACCTGGGGCGCAAGGAGGGGCCGGTCCGCGCGGGTGGGGCGGTGTCGTACGTCCCGAGCGCAGCGATGCTGGTCCGCAAGCGCGCCCTCGAGGACACGGGCGGGTTCGACGAGTCCATGCGCGTCGCGGAGGACGTCGACCTGTGCTGGCGGCTCCACGAGGCGGGGTGGCGGCTGCGCTACGAACCCGTCGCGCACGTCGCCCACGACCACCGCGTGGCGTTCCGTAAGTGGTTCGGCCGCAAGATGTTCTACGGCACCGGTGCCGCCCCGCTGGCGTCCCGGCATCGTGGCCTGGTCCCGCCGCTGGCGATGTCTGTGTGGACGATGCTCGCGTGGCTGCTCGCGGCGACCGGGACCAGGATCGGGTTCGTCGGCGCCCTCGCTACCCAGGCGGTGACGGTGTACCGGCTGCGCCGGACGTTCGGCGACCTGGACCGGCCCACCCGGATCGCGACCGTGCTCGCCATCCAGGGCATGGCGGGCGGTGCCTGGCAGCTCGCCTCGGCGATGTGCAGGCACTACTGGCCGGTGACGGTGCTCGCGGCCCTGTGCTCCACCCGCGTCAGGCGCATCGCCCTCACCGTCGCCGTCGCCGAGGGCGCCGTGGACTGGTGGACCCATCGCGAACCGGGCGGGCTGGGACCGGTCCGGCACCTGGCCTACAAGCGACTCGACGACCTCGCCTACGGAACCGGCCTGTGGCGCGGTGCGATCGTCCACCGCAGTCGGGCCGCGCTGACTCCGCGCCTGACCCGGTGAGCGAGGACCTGTCGTACGCCGACGTCCTGGTCGTCGGCGGTGGTTCGGCAGGGTGTGTGGTGGCGGGCCGGGTGAGCGCGGACCCCGACTGCGTGGTGACGCTCGTCGAGGCCGGGCCGCGGACGGGGGCGCCCGGACAGCTCGGTGTCCTGCCGGTCGGCCCGGCGAGCGAGGTGGTGTGGCGGTACCCCGCACAGCTTCGCGAGGACGGCCCCGAGACGGTGCTGGCCCGCGGCCGCGTCGTCGGCGGTTCCGGTGCGGTCAACGGTGGCTACTTCGTGCGTGCGACGGCGGAGGACTTCACCCGGTGGCCGCGATCCTGGTCCTACGAGGAGGTGCTGCCGCACTTCCGCCGGCTCGAGTCCGACCCCTTCGGCGACCGCGCCTGGCACGGCGACAGCGGACCGATGCCCGTCACCCGCACCGCGTCCGCCGATCTGCATCGAGTCGGCGCGGCGTTCGTCGACGCCGCGACCGCTGCCGGATTCGACTACCGGGCCGACCTCAACGAGCCCGACGCCGCCGGTGTGGGGCCGGTGCCGCTGAACGCGCGGGACGGCGTCCGGGTGAGCACCGCCGACGCCTACCTCGCCCCGCATCTCGATCGCCCGAACCTGCGGGTACACGCCGGCGCGCGGGCGGTGCGGCTGGTGCGCGACGGGGACCGCGTGGTCGGAGCCGAGGTCGAGCAGGACGGCAGGACGCGCCTCGTGTGCGCCGGGACCGTGGTCCTCTGCGCGGGTGCAGTCGGCACACCACACCTGCTGATGCACTCGGGAATCGGTCCGGCGAAACAACTCTCACGACTCGGGCTGCCGATCGCCGTGGACCTGCCGGGCGTGGGGCAGGGACTCGAGGACCATCCCGAGGTGACGCTCGCGTACCGGCCGGCAGACCCGGGTCCACCCCGGCCGGACCAGGCCGTCCTCCAGGTGGTCCTGGAGACCGACGATCTGGAGTTGCGTCCGTACACCGCGCCGTTCGGTCTGACCGTCCCCGGGGTCGACGATCCGTTCGGCCGGATCGGGGTCGCACTGATGCGCCCGCGCAGTCGCGGCGAGATCGTCCTGCGATCGGCGGACCCGGCGGTTCCGCCGCTGGTGCGGTACCGGTACCTGCGCGAGGGAGCGGACCGGTCGGCACTCGCCGCGGGACTGGACCTCGCCGGTGAACTGCTCGCGGCATCCGGGCTCGGCGAGCCGGCGGACAGCGGAGCCGCGACGGATCCGCTTGCCGGACTGGGCACCTCGATGCACCTGTCGGGCAGTTGCAGGATGGGGTCGGCGGACGATCCGCACGCCGTCGTGGACGAGCGGTGCCGCGTCGTCGGTGTGGACGGACTGTGGATCGGGGACGGTGCGGTGCTTCCGTCGCTGCCCAGCAGGGGGCCGCACGCGACGGTCGTCATGGTCGCGGAGCGGGTCGCGCGGTTCGTCGCCGGACTGGACGCCTGACCAGCAGGTCGGCGGGTGGGGAAGGGCGGACCATCCCGCTGTGACTGGCGTTACAGTGGGGGCATGGCCCTGCAGTCGTCCACCCCGCACGGCAATCCGTGGGTGGCGGTCCGGCCGGGGGACGACGTCGCCGAACTCGCCCGCACCGTGTCGTCCGCGCACCGTGCCTTCGTGTCCGGGGACCACGCGATTCGACAGGACCGTCCGGGTGGGCCGGTGCGGTCGGTGGTCCTCGACTCCTGGCTGCGCAGCCGCGACCGTGGTGTGAACCCGGACCTGGTCGGCGACCACCTCGACCTGGACGGCGTCGAGCTCGAGCGGTACCGGTCCACGCATCCGATGGCACCGATCCGCCCGGTGGTGCGCAAACTTCTGGTGGAGGACATCGCCGACACCGGGTTGCTCGTCGCGATCAGTGATGCGGCCGGCCGGCTGCTGTGGGTCGAGGGCGACTCGACGGCGCGGGATCGCGCCGTCTCGATGCATTTCGTGGAGGGCGCCGACTGGAGCGAGGACCGGGTCGGGACCAACGCGCCCGGCACGGCGCTCGCCGTCGACCAGTGCGTGCAGATCTTCGGTGCGGAGCACTTCAGCTCCGCCGTCCACGACTGGAGTTGTTCGGCGGCACCGGTCCACGATCCCGTGACCGGGCGGATTCTCGGGGCCATCGACATCACCGGAGGCCCGCGGGTCGCGGAGCCGCACGTGCTGGCGCTGGTGCGGGCGACCGTCGCCGCCGCCGAGGCCGAGTTGCGGCTGAATCTGCTGAGCTCGCCCGGGTTGTACCTGCCGGACGCACACGGGATGCACACGCCGGAGGCGCACCCGCGGCTGGCGGTGCTCGGGTCCGAGCGCCCGACGCTCGTCGTCGGCGGCGACCGCATCGCTCTGTCCCGCAGGCACGCCGAGATCCTGCTGATCCTCGCCCACCGGCCCGAGGGGGTCAGTGGCGACCAGCTGGCGGTGCTGCTGGACGAGGCCGAACTCGACTCGGTGACCGTCCGGGCCGAGATGTCCCGCCTGCGCAAGGTGTTCGGTGCCGAGCGAC
This sequence comes from Rhodococcus gannanensis, assembly GCF_042681175.1. Lineage (NCBI taxonomy): Bacteria > Bacillati > Actinomycetota > Actinomycetes > Mycobacteriales > Nocardiaceae > Rhodococcus > Rhodococcus gannanensis. The sequence continues at coordinate 228,121 of NZ_JBHUFB010000020.1, read as the reverse complement.
TCGAGTCCCGCCCGTACCGGATTCGCGGTGAACTCGGCAGCGACGTCGCGGACGTGGGACGGGCGCTCGATCGCGGCGACGCGGCCGCGGCGCTGGCTGCGTATCGCGGTCCGGTGCTGCCGGGTTCCGTGGCGCCGGGTGTGGAGGAGATCCGCGACCAGCTGCGGGCGAGGATGCGGGCGGCCCTGCTGCGATCGGCCGACGAGTCCCTGCTGGCACGGTGGACCGCGACTCCGGACGGCCGCGAGGATTCGGCGGCCTGGTCCGCGTATCTGTCGTCGATCGATCGTCGATCGCCGATGTACGACCAGGTCAGAGCTCGAATCGCCATCTTCGACGAACAGTTCGGGCACTGACCGCGTGTACGCAACGTGGTTGCAACCCTCGCGGTCGTAGTGTTCTGGATCACACCATCAGATGCATGACGACAGGAGTTCCGATGACCGTCTACGCCCGTCCGGGTACAGCCGAAGCGCTCATGTCCTTCCAGCCTCGGTACGGCAACTACATCGGCGGCGAGTGGATCGCCCCGGTCAAGGGGCAGTACTTCGAGAACTCGACCCCGGTCACCGGCAAGGTCTTCTGTGAGATCCCGCGCAGCACCGCAGAGGACATCGAACTCGCTCTCGACGCTGCGCACGCCGCCGCCCCGGCCTGGGGCAAGACGTCGCCGGCCGAGCGGGCCGTCATCCTCAACAAGATCGCCGACCGGATCGAGGAGAACCTCGAGTCGATCGCGCTCGCCGAGTCCTGGGACAACGGCAAGCCGATCCGGGAGACCCTCAACGCCGACATCCCGCTTGCGATCGACCACTTCCGCTACTTCGCGGGTGCCATTCGCGCACAGGAGGGTTCGCTCTCGGAGATCAACTCGGAGACCGTCGCCTACCACTTCCACGAGCCGCTCGGCGTCGTCGGCCAGATCATCCCGTGGAACTTCCCCATCCTGATGGCCGTGTGGAAGCTCGCACCGGCGCTCGCGGCGGGCAACGCCGTCGTGCTCAAGCCGGCCGAGCAGACCCCGGCGTCGATCCTGTACCTGTTCGGCCTCATCGGCGATCTGCTGCCCGTGGGCGTCGTCAACATCGTCAACGGGTTCGGCACCGAGGCGGGCAAGCCGCTCGCGTCGAGCAACCGGATCAAGAAGATCGCGTTCACCGGCGAGACCACCACCGGCCGCCTGATCATGCAGTACGCCTCGCAGAACCTGATCCCGGTCACCCTCGAGCTCGGTGGCAAGAGCCCCAACATCTTCTTCTCGGACGTCCTCGCCGCGAACGACGACTTCCAGGACAAGGCGCTCGAGGGCTTCACCATGTTCGCCCTCAACCAGGGCGAGGTGTGCACCTGCCCGTCGCGGTCGCTGATCCAGGAGGACATCTTCGACGAGTTCCTTGCGATGGCCGCCATCCGCACGAAGGCGGTCCGGCAGGGCGACCCGCTCGACACCGAGACGATGATCGGTGCGCAGGCGTCGAATGACCAGTTCGAGAAGATCCTCTCGTACATCGAGATCGGAAAGTCCGAGGGCGCCAAGCTGATCACCGGCGGTGAGCGCGCCGACCTGGGCGGCGACCTCTCGGGTGGCTTCTACATCCAGCCGACCGTGTTCACCGGCAACAACAAGATGCGGATCTTCCAGGAGGAGATCTTCGGCCCGGTCGTCTCCGTGACCTCGTTCAAGGACTACGCGGACGCCATCTCGATCGCGAACGACACCCTCTACGGACTCGGCGCGGGCGTGTGGTCGCGGGACGGCGGCGTCGCGTACCGCGCAGGCCGCGACATCGAGGCGGGCCGGGTGTGGACCAACACCTACCACCAGTACCCGGCCCACGCCGCGTTCGGCGGATACAAGCAGTCCGGCATCGGCCGCGAGAACCACCACATGATGCTCGACCACTACCAGCAGACGAAGAACCTGCTCGTGAGCTACGCACCCAAGGCGCAGGGCTTCTTCTGATCCGTGCTTCTCCCGGCCCACCCCCGGCTGGGAGAACGACGCGGCGCCCGCCGTACACCCCCCTCCACGGCGGGCGCCGCGTCTACCACCACCCGACCCGACAACAGCCGTCCCTGCGATCACCCGCACGACACCCCCACCGGTCAAATCACAACGACCCCACGACCCCCACGGAGGACACGATGGTCGACACGATGAAGGCAGCGGTAGTTCACGAGTTCGGTGCACCCCTGAGGATCGAGGAGTTGCCGATCCCCGTCCCGGGACCGAACCAAGCACTGGTGAAACTCGAGACCAGCGGTGTCTGCCACACCGATCTCCATGCGGCGGACGGTGACTGGCCGGTCAAGCCGAGCCCGCCCTTCGTTCCCGGACACGAGGGCGTCGGCACCGTCGTCCAGGTCGGGGAGGGCGTCACCGAGCTGACCGTCGGCCAGCGGGTCGGCAACGCCTGGCTGTGGTCGGCGTGCATGGAGTGTCGCTTCTGCCGCACCGGCTGGGAGACGCTGTGCGAGAAGCAGCAGAACGGCGGCTACTCCGTCAATGGATCGTTCGCCGAGTACATGCTCGTCGACGCCCGCTTCGCCCCGCGCATCCCGGACGGCGCCGACCTGATCGAAGTGGCCCCCGTCCTGTGCGCGGGCGTGACCGTCTACAAGGGCATCAAGGTGGCCGACGTCGAGCCGGGTGAGTGGATCACCATCTCCGGAATCGGCGGACTGGGACACGTCGCGGTCCAGTACGCGACGGCGATGGGCCTGCGGGTCGCCGCCGTCGACGTCGCAGACGACAAGCTCGAGCTCGCCGCGAAGTACGGTGCCGAGGTACTCGTCAACGCGGCGAACGAGGATCCGGTCGCGAAGATCCAGGAGGCCACCGGCGGCACCGACGGCGTTCTCGTGACGGCTGTCCACCCGAAGGCGTTCGGGCAGGCGATCGGCATGGCGCGGCGCGGCGGCACCATCGCCTTCAACGGGCTCCCACCGGGCGACTTTCCGGCGCCGATCTTCGACACCGTCCTCAAGGGTCTGACCATTCGCGGGTCCATCGTCGGAACCCGGCAGGACATGGTGGAGGCGCTGGACTTCTACTCCCGCGGGAAGATTCGTCCGACGGTGCACAGCCGGAGCCTGGACGAGATCAACGACGTGTTCGACGAATTGCGCGCCGGCAAGGTCGACGGCCGTGTCGTGCTGGACTTCCGGTGAGCGCACCACCCCGCATCGTCGCGACCGTGGCGGCGGCCGACCTGCTTCGCAGGCTGGTCGCCGCCCACGGCCCGGTGATGATGCACCAGTCCGGCGGATGCTGCGACGGCTCCGCACCGATGTGTTACCCCGCGGGGGAGTTCATCGTCGGTGACCGTGACGTCCTGGTCGGCTTGCTGGATCTGCGCCTCGGAGCCTCGGAGGCGCCGACCACGCTCCCCGAGAACGGCGACGCGGTCGCGGTGTGGATCTCGGGGCCGCAGTTCGACCTGTGGAAGCACACGCAACTCGTGATCGACGTCGTCCCGGGCCGAGGGTCCGGGTTCAGTCTGGAGACACCGGAAGGACTGCGGTTCCTCAGCCGCGGGCGGGCGTTCACCGGAGACGAGATGGCCGACCTCGCCGGCGAGGAGCCGCTGACGGGAGAGCAGTGGGAGGCGGGGCGACGCCCTGCAGTGTCGCCGATGCCGCAGATCGTCGCCGAGGCCGCCGACGCCTGTCCGGTTCCGGGGCGCTGACGGACGGCGGCGCGCCGACAGACATGACCCGAGGGGACATTGCTCTGCGAGTCCGGGACATCTGCCGAGTACCGGAATCATGAATCGCATCTTGCCCTCGGCGATGCCCGTCGCTGGTTACCCTGACCTGAACAGTTGGACGATCGTTCAGGAGGGGCGCCCGTGCGTTCATCGATTCTCTCGCCGCTGCTGACGGTGCTGACCGCCGCCGCGCTGACCCTGGGACTGGCACCGGCGGCTCAGGCCGCCGACACAGGATCGTGGACGTTGCCACGGCTGACGGTCTCGGACGGCACCATCCGTGACGTCGACGGCCGGACCGTGCTGCTACGCGGCGTGAACGTCAACCAACTCAACGACTACGCCGACAACGGCGTCGGCCTGCCCACGGTTGCCCCGTTGGAGCGCAACGACTTCGCGCGCATGGCCGCGCTCGGCTTCAACGTGGTCCGGTTGAACGTCGCATGGTCCGCGCTCGAACCCACTCCGGGCGCGTTCGACCTGGCGTACGTGGACCGGATTCGGACCGCGGTGCAGGACGCGAAGGACCACGGCCTCTACACGCTGCTCGACATGCACCAGGACGCGTGGGGCAAGTCGGTCGGCACACCGCCCGGCGAGCAGTGCCCGCCCCTGACGGAGCCCGGGATCGGGTGGGACGGCGCGCCCGAGTGGGCGACGCTGAGCGACGGCTGGACGACCTGCACCGTCGGTGGGGTCCGTGAGGTGTCGCCTGCGGTGGCGAGGGCGTTCCAGGCGTTCTACGACGACGAACGTGGCGTGCAGAGCCACCTCGTCGCCACCTGGGCGAAGCTCGCCGCGGAGTTTCGCGACGAGCCCGCCGTGATGGGCTACGACCTGCTCAACGAGCCCAACCCGGGGCTGCGTGAGCCTATCGCCGCAGCCGACCAGATCGGACGCTTCTACCAGCGTGCGATCGAGGCGATCCGGGCGGCGGAGTCAGGCGGCTTCCCGCACCTGGTGGTGTTCGAACCCAGCGCGGTGTGGTCGGGCTTCGGGCTCGACGCGCTGCCGCCGCGGCGGTACCTCGCCGATCCGCTGATCGTGTTCTCGCCGCACCTCTACAGCCAGTCGATCACCGTCAGCAGCGACTTCCCCACGATGGAGGAGGGATTCCGCATCGCGGCGCAGGCTGCGGCGACCTACGACGCCCCGCTGTGGACCGGCGAGTGGGGCTGGTGGGGTGAGCCCGCCGACCGGGCGGAGGACGCGGCCCGGTTCGTCGACGAGATGAACCGGTACCGCATCGGTGGTGCCTGGTGGTCGTGGGCGCAGGCGTGTGGCGATCCGCACGTGGTCCGCGACGGGAACACCGAGAAGGAACAGAACAACCTCAACCGGATCGACTGCCCGTCCGGCGAACCGCTCGGCCTCGTCGAGCCGGTGGCCGAGGTCCTCTCGCACGCCTACCCCCGCGCCGTCCCGGGTGAGCTCACCGAGCTGACGGGCACCGGCTTCACCGGGGTCGGGACCGGTCTGGTGGAGGCCTGGTATCCGGGTACCGACCGTCCGGCGGTGCACACCGTGAACCTGTCCGACGTCGAGTTCGACAAGGTCGACGGCGGCTGGCGGATGACGGCCCAGGCCGCGGGGGAGTACTCGGTCGCGCCGTCCAGGTGAGCCGAGCCCGAGAGACCTCGACGTCGACCGGTCAGTCGACAAGTCCTTCGCTCGTGAGCCAGTCGTACGCGACGTCCGCCGGGTCCTCTCCGTCGATGTCGACGCGGCCGTTCAACTCCTGCATCACGTCGTCGGTGAGTCGCTGCGAGATCACCGCCATCAGGTCGGCGATCTGGGGGTGCTGCTCGAGGATCTCGCGGCGCACGACCGCGGTGCCGCTGTACGGCAGGAAGAAGTCCCGGTCGTCCTCGAGGACGGTGAGATCCAGGTTCTTCACCCGGCCGTCGGTGGTGTACACCATGCCGAAGTTGCAGGGGTCGCTGCGCGCGGTCGAGGTGTACACCACGCCGGCATCCATCCTCGTCACGTTCTGCGGCAGAACGCCGTCCGGAGCTCCGAGGGGCATGTCGTACGCCTCGAGCATCGGCACGAATCCGTCGGCGCGGCTGTAGAACTCGTCGTCGACGCAGAAGGTGCGTTCGGACTGTGGGAGCTGTGCGACGTCGGACAGTGTGGTGACGCCGAGTCGCTGCGCGGTGTCGGCGGAGGCCGCGAAGGCGTACGTGTTGTTGAAGTTCGCGGGCGGCAACCACACGAGGTCGTTCTCCTGCAGCTCGATGTCGTGCACCCGCTGCCACAGCTCGGCGGGATCGGACACGGTTTCCGTCTGGCCGTGATAGTTCACCCAGCCGGTTCCCGTGTACTCCCAGAGGATGTCGGCATCGCCGTTCAGCTGAGCCTGGCGGGACGACGCGGACCCGGGCGCTCCGGTGAGATCGGTGACGTCCGCTCCCGCGGCGGCCAGATAGGTGGCGGTGATCTTCCCGAGCAGCACGCCCTCGGTGAAACTCTTCGAGGTCACGACGAGATCCGCTCCGTCGAGGGGCTGCTCGCCTCCGGGCAGCGACGCGTCCCGGAAAGTACCCGACGAGCTGACCAGCCCACAGCCGGACAGTGCGACGAGTGCGAGGACGGCGACGGCCGCCGAGCGGAGGCGGCGGATCACGCCAGCCCTCGCGGGGTCGCGGCCAGCTCGACGAGCCGACCGAGCCAGTCGATCGTCAGTGCCAGCAGACCCACGAGCACGGCCCCGGACACGAGCAGTTTCGGCAGGAACAGTGTCACCCCGGTGGTGATGAGGGTGCCGAGACTGGTGGCGCCGATGAACGTGCTCAGGGTCGCGGTTCCGACGAGGATCACCAGGGCGGTGCGGACACCGTTGAGGATGACGGGGACGGCGAGCGGCAACTCCACCTGTACGAGGGTGCGCGGCGCGGAGTAGCCGATTCCCCGCGCGGCCTCGACGGTGCGCTTGTCGACCTGGTCGAGGCCGACGATCGTGTTCTGCAGGATCGGGAGCACGGCATACGCGACGAGCCCGATCACCGCGGTGCGGAACCCGGTCCCCAGCCACATGGTGAGCAGCACGATCAGGCCGATGGCCGGCGCCGCCTGACCGATGTTCGCGATGTTGACCGCGATCGGTTTGAGGCGTCTCGCCGAGCCTCGGGTGAGCAGGATGCCCAATGGGATCGCGATCGCCACCACGATCACGGTGGCCGTCAACGTGAGGCGGATGTGGTCGAGGATCGTCAGACGCAGCGCATCCCAACCGAGGGACGCCTCCTCGGTTGCTGTCAACGTCGTCGACCGGTACCACAGGAAGTAGCCGGTGCCGAGCACGACGATGATCAGCGGCTCGAACCACACGTCGATCGGGGCACGGCGGAGTCGGGTCATGGTGCGCGCACCTCGCCTTCGGGCGGCCCGTCGTCGCCCCGCCCGTGTTCGTCGTATCCGGTGTAGGTGACGTGTCCGTCGTCCGCGCGGGCGTCGGACAGTTGGCCACGGATGACGGACATGATCGTGGCGATGGTGAGCGAGCCGGTCACCGCGCCGCGCCCGTCGGTGACGAGCACACCGCCCTGGCTCGCCGCGAGCATCGTGTCGAGCGCATCGTTGAGTGTCGACGACGGCGCGACCACCGGGAGTCTCGGATCGAGGTAGTCGGAGATCCGTTCCTTGGTCGCCACTTCGTCGAGTGAGGGCCACGCGCGGGGGCGTCCGTGGGTGTCGACGACCACGATCCAGGTGGCTCCGCGCGCCCGCGCCCGGCCGATTACCTCGTGCGACGACTCGCCGACGCGCGCGGTCACCACCGCGTCGTGGTCGACGTCCTTGACCCTCGACAGCGTCAGGTGGGCAAGGGTGGCGCCGGACCCGACGAACTCTTCGACGAACGGCGTCGCGGGTGTCGCGAGGATCTCCTCCGGCGTCGCGTACTGCTCGATGTGCCCGCCTTCGGACAGGATCAGGACCTTGTCGCCGAGCTTCGTCGCCTCCTCGAAGTCGTGGGTGACGATGACGACGGTCTTCGCCAGCTCGTGCTGGATGGCGATCAGGCTGTCCTGCAGGCGAACCCGGGTGATGGGGTCGACTGCGCCGAACGGCTCGTCCATCAGCAGTACAGGAGGGTCCGCGGCCAGGGCCCGCGCGACGCCGACCCGTTGCTGCTGCCCACCCGACATGTCCTTCGGGAGCCGGTCACGGAAGGTGTCGGCGTCCAGTCCGACCAGGTCGAGAAGGTACTCGGTGCGTTCCTCGATGCGCTTGCCGTCCCATCCGAGAACCCGGGGGACGGCGCCGATGTTCCTCGCCACCGACCAGTGCGGGAACAGCCCGCCCGACTGGATGACGTAGCCGATCGACTGGCGGAGCTTGTCGGGATTCTCGTGGGTGACGTCGCGGTCGCCGATGAGGATGCGGCCGGCGGTCGGCTCGATCAGGCGGTTGATCATCTTGAGCGTCGTCGTCTTGCCGCAACCGGAAGGGCCGACGAAGGCCACGACCTGACCGGCTTCGATGTCGAGGTCGATCGACTCCACCGCCGGCTTCGACTGGCCGCGATACCGCTTGACGACGCCGTCGAGGCGGATGGAGGCGCCGGTGACGGCACGGTTCTCGGTCACTGCAGTCCCTTCGAGATGGTCAGGCGCCCCAGGAGGACGAGGAGGGCGTCGAAGACCAGTGCGACGATCACGATGAGAACGGTTCCGGTGAAGGCCATTTCGACCGAGTTGGTTCCGCCGAGCCGTGACAGTCCGTTGAAGATGAGTGACCCGAGTCCAGGTCCGAGAACGTAGGCGACGATGGCGGCGACACCGACGATCATCTGGGTGGACACGCGGATCCCGGTGAGAATGACCGGCCACGCGATCGGCAACGACACCGTGACGAGGATGCGACTGCGCGACAGCCCGATTCCACGGGCGGATTCGATGAGCGAGTCGGGCACCGATCTCAGGCCGACGATCGCATTGCCGATCACCGGCATCGCCGCGAAGAACGTCAGCATCACGAACGACGGAACGACGCCGAGCCCGAACGGGATGATCAGCAGGGCGAGGAGAGCGAGAGACGGGATGGTCAGTGCGACGCGGCTGCTGGTGAGGGTCAGTGCCGAGGCCAGTGGAAGGCGGTGCACCGCAACGGCGATGACGATTGCGATCAGGGTTCCCACCAGCACGGTCTGGAAGGCCAGCGACGCATGCTGATAGGTCAGGAACGCGAGAAACCCACCTCGACCCTGCAGGTAGTTCCAGAGGTTCACGAAGCTCCTTCTCGCGACGGCGCCTTCCGGAGTGCTCGAAACCCGACGCTAGCAGGGGTGACGCGCAGACCTCCGGATTTGTGCGGCCGGGGTTTCGCGTCCCCCCCGAAGGACCAGGGCGTGTCCCCCGATCCCGCTCGGATGACACGCCCTAGGCGCGCGCCGAAGCAGCCGCGCTCTGCTCGGTGAGCTTGCGTAGCCCGGCGGGGTACACGCGCCTGCCGACCAGCAGCGCCGCGATCGCGAGCAGGTACACGAGCGGGGTGATCTGCAGGGCACCGACAAGGCCGAGCCGGTCGGCGAGGATTCCCACGACGAACGGCCCGGTCGCGAGGCCGAGGATGTTGTTCGCCACGGTGAGGGTGCCGAGCGCCGACGCCCGCACCGAGGGGTGCGTCAGGCCCGCCACCATCGCCGCGGTCGGGCCCGAGGACCCGGCGGAGAAGAAGGCACCGACTCCGAGCAGGATCAGCTGGAGCGCACCGGTTTCCAGGGTGAAGGCGGTGCCGAGGGCGGCGAGGGAGATCGTGCAGTAGGCGACCGCACTGGCCCACTTCCGCGACGGGTCGTTGCGGCTGACGCGGTCCGTGATCATGCCGCACACGACCATGCCGGTTCCGATGAGCAGGACGAACACCGAGGCGATGACGCCTGCCTTGTCGGGGGCGAGACCGTAGTACCGGTTGAAGAAGCTGGGGGTCCAGGCGAGCAGCACCGCCGCGGTGAACATCTGGAGCCCACCACCGAGATACGCGCACCAGATCGCGGGGTTGGTGAACAGGGTCGACACCGGAACCCGGATCCGGGTGGCCGTAGGCAGGTCGGTGTGCGAGTCGGCTTCGGCGTTGTGCTCCGCCAGTCGGCGTTCGGTGACGACGGCCCGGAACACCGCGACGAGCAGCAGTCCGAGGACGGCCATCGCGGCGAACGACCACCGCCAGCTCAGGTGTACCGCGATCACGCCACCGAGCGAGACGCCGATGACCGAACCGAACGAGCCGCCCGCCATGAAGGCGCCGCTGAGCGTCGAGTGCACGCGCGGTGCGAAGACGCTGAGCACCAGAGCAATTCCCACGCTGCCGTATGCGGCCTCGCCGACGCCGACCAGGAAGCGGGCGGCGAGCATCTGCTCGTAGTTCGCGGCCACCGCGCAGGCCAGCGTCGCGAGGCTCCAGATCACGGCCATCAGGACGAGACTGCGGACCCGGCCCCAGCGGTCGGCGAGCAGCGAGAGCGGGAAGGTCAGCAGGCCGACCATCAGCGCGACGATGCTGGTGAGCGACGCCAGCTGCGAATCGGTCAGTGCCCAATCGGCTTTCAGGAAGGGGAACACGGCGCTGAGCACCTGCCGGGACATGTAGTCCGAGAGCAGCAGTGCGAAGGTGAGCGCGAACACGAGCCAGGGGTAGAGCGATCGGCGGCGACCCGCAGGCGCGAGACCCGGCGTGGTGGCGGCGCCGGCGGGGTCGGGGGCGCCGGTCGGTTCGGCGGTCGTGGTGGTGGGCAGTCCCATGGATGCTCCTCGGGCGGGAGATGGTGGTGGGGTGGGTGCGGCGCAGTTCAGGACACTGCGCGGTGCAGGAGGCTGCGCAGCTCAGGACGCGGCGCGGCGGGCCTCGAACGCGTCGAGTTCCTCCTCGAGGATGGGCACGCCGAGATTGCAGGCGTGGATGCCGAGAACGCTCACCATCTGCAGGACCGTCAGGATCTCCTCGCGGGAGACCCCGAGTTCGAGGGCGGCTCGGATGTGCCGCCGCACGCCGGGTGCGTACAGGTGGGTGGCCGCGGCGTCGATGGCGATGCTGAGGAGTTCGACGAACTCGGGGGTGAAGATCCCGCGACGGATCGGCGTCGCGTTCATCGCCATGAACTGCTCGGTCCATTCGGGATCCCAGTCGGACAGGGTGTCCCACAAGGGATTCCAGTTTCCGTTGCGACGCATCGTGTCGAGGGTCGGCGTCCGGATCGGATCGGGATTCGTGGTCATCGGTGGCACTCGTTTCACGCGTGGGGTGAACGGGGGTGACGTGGACGGCAACCCCTGTCGAAAGTGGCGTGGATCACGCTATCCGTACCAGCGCGCAGATTATTACCTTCGCGGGACGCATTTCTGTCCTTTTCGGGACAGCTTCCTGGCGAGGGTTCGGTGGCTAACCGGAGGCCTGCTTGCGCCACTCTCGTGGGCTCATGCCGAACTGCTGGTGGAACCACCGCGAGAAGCTGCTGGGAGTGGAGAACGCCAGCATCTCGGAGATCTCGGTGAACGAGTAGCGCCGGCCGGTCACCATGCGATTCGCCAGCTCGGCCCGTGTCTCGTCGAGGACGGCGGTGAAGGTCAGGCCGGACTTGGCCAGGTGTCGGTGCACGGTGCGGCGATCCACGCCGATGCTGCGCGCGACCTGGTCGATCGTGCACCGTCCCGTGGGGAGCAGTAGTTCGACGAGTTCGCGTACCCGTGTCGTCGTCGTGGGTTCCTCGGGGGTGCTGACGGTGTCGAGGAACTGACGGGCGTACGACCGCAGCACCGGGTCGGACAGGCGGTTGGGCTCGTCGAGATCGCTCGTGTAGGCCACGATCCCCGAGAACTCGGCGTCGAAACTCAGAGGTACGCCGAAGGTGTGCCGGTGGGTGGCGTCGTCTGCCGGCCGGGAGTGCTCGAAGCACACCGACACCGGATGCCAGCGGTCGCCCAGGACGTGGACGAGCAGCTGGTACGTCGCGGTGACGGCCAGCTCCGTGGACTGGCGGACGGGCATCGGCTCGCCGGTGTCGACGTGGATGCGAATCGTGGACAGCCCGCCGCGCTCCGACAGGTGGATGTGCAGGGACTCGTTGAACATGTGCTGGAACCTGATGAGGAGACGGACCGCGCTGCGGGCGTCGGGCTCCTCGCGGAGGCTGATGCTCAGTGGGCCGAGGGTCGAGAGGCGGCGGCGATCTGCCAACTTGAGTGCGAAGTCCGGTCGCCCGGATGCGGCGGCCGACAGTTCGAGCAGGCGTGCGACCGATGCCGCCGGTACCCAGCGGTCCTGTAGTTCCAGGCCGGCGGGGTCGAGGGCGACACTGCGCATCAGCTGGACAGGATCGAGTGACAGGGATCGGCTCAGCTCGATGTACCCGGTCAGCGCGGCGTAGCGCGCGAGTGGCTTGGCCACGAGGGTCTCCTCCCCGGCGGATGTTCGGGAGCCCGGTGGTGCGGGGGGTGTCCCGAGACGGCAACAAATATGTCCCCTCAGGATAAGTGTGACCCCGGACTCCTCGCTACTGTGGTGTCAGCGACGTCACAGCGAAGGCGTGCAGAACATGAAACCCGTTGTGACGCAGAGGAACACCGCACTCGCCGCGCGTGGAATCGCCACCGGCGAGCACAGAACCGAGGAGAACTCACATGGCGAACGCGATCCGATTCCACGAGACGGGTGGTCCCGAGGTCCTGAAGTGGGAGTCCGTAGAGGTGGGCGACCCGGGGGCCGGTGAGGTGCGGATCCGGCACGAGGCCGTCGGCCTGAACTTCGCCGACACCTACTTCCGGACCGGCCTGTACCCGGCACCGCTGCCCGCAGGCATGGGCGTGGAGGCCGCGGGCGTCGTCGAGTCGGTCGGTGCCGGCGTCACCGGGTTCCGAGCGGGTGATCGCGTCACCTACACCGGCAGCCCGCTCGGCGCGTACAGCACCGAGCGCGTGATGCCCGCCGACCACCTCATCGCGCTGCCCGACCGGATCACCTTCGGGACCGCGGCAGCGATGACCATGCGCGGACTGACCACCGCGTACCTGCTGCGACGGATCCACCCCCTGCAGGCCGGCGACACGGTCCTGCTGCACGCCGCCGCCGGCGGCGTGGGACTGATCTTCACGCAGTGGGCGAAGCTCCTGGGTGTCAACGTGATCGGAACGGTCTCCACCGACGAGAAGGCCGCCGTCGCGCGGGCACACGGGTGCAGCGAGGTCATCGTCTACACCCGGGAGAACGTCGCCGAGCGCGTCCGCGAACTCACGGACGGCAAGGGCGTGCCGGTGGTCTACGACAGCATCGGCGCCACCACCTTCCAGACGTCGATCGACTCGCTCGCCCGGCGTGGCCTCCTCGTCGCCTTCGGGACCGCGTCCGGTCCCGTCCCGCCGATCGACGCGATGCAGCTCGCGGTCAAGGGATCGCTGTTCGTGACCCGTCCCGCCCTCGCCGACTACATCGCCGACCCCGAGGAACGGGCCGAGCTGGCAGGCGAGCTGTTCGACCACGTCGCGGCCGGTCGCATCGCCATCGAGATCAACCAGCAGTACGCACTCGACGACGCCGTCCGTGCCCACCGTGACCTGGAATCCGGCCGCAGCGTCGGGTCCTCGGTCTTCACCTGCTGACAAGGAGACGATCATGACCGCAACCGTCGACGTCCGATCGGCCCCGGCCCGGACCGCACTGGACGCACGCCCCCTCACCTGCAGCATCGGCGCCGAGGTGCACGGAGTCGACCTCGCCGAGGTCGCGCGTGACGACAGCCGCTTCGCCGAGCTGCGGGCGCTGCTGCTCGAGCACAAGGTCCTGTTCTTCCGTGAGCAGGACATGACGCGAGGCGAGCACGTCGCGCTCGCGGAGCGTTTCGGGTCGCTGGAGGACCATCCCGTCGTCGGCAGCGACCCGGATCACCCCGGGCTCGTCCGCATCTACAAGGACCTGGACAGCCCGCCCGAGCGGTTCGAGAACGCGTACCACTGCGACGCGACGTGGCGCGAGAACCCGCCGATGGGCGCCGTCCTCCGCTGCATCGAGGGACCGGCCGTCGGTGGCGACACCATGTGGGTGAACATGGCGCTCGCATACGAGCGCCTACCGGAGCACGTCAAGGAACGGATCGCCGGCCTGCGGGCACGGCACAGCATCGAGTCGACGTTCGGAGCCCGCATGCCGATCGAGGAGCGCCTCGCACTCAAGGAGCGGTTCCCGGACGCCGAACACCCGGTGGTGCGCACCCACCCGGAGACGGGCGAGAAGATCCTGTTCGTCAACTCCTTCACCACCCACATCACGAACTTCCACACCGCGGAGAACGTCCGCTGCGGCATCGACTACGCGCCCGGCGCAGGCGAGTTGCTGCGCTACCTGCAGAGCCAGGCCACCATTCCCGAGTACCAGGTCCGCTGGCGCTGGACCCCGAACAGCGTCGCCATCTGGGACAACCGGTCCACCCAGCACTACGCCGTCCAGGACTACTGGCCCGCCGTCCGCAAGATGGAGCGCGCCGGGATCGTGGGCGACCGTCCCTTCTGATCCGCCCCACTTCTCACCCTCATCCAGAAACGGAGTCACACAATGTATTTCGCCGACGACGCGTTCTTCCCCGAGAACCAGGAGAAGCTGGTCATCACCGTCGCCCCGTACGGCCCGGAATGGGCGGTGGAGGACTTCCCCGAGGACCTTCCCCTGACGATGGACGAGCACGTCCAGAAGGCCGTCGACTGCTACGAGGCGGGCGCGACCGTGCTCCACATCCACGTTCGCGAGGAGGACGGCAAGGGCTCCAAGCGGCTGTCGAAGTTCAACGAGCTCCTCGGCCGCCTCCGGGAGGCGGTGCCGGACATGATCCTGCAGGTCGGTGGTTCGATCTCCTTCGCCCCGGAGGGTGACGGCGCCGACGCGAAGTGGCTGCCCGACAACGTCCGTCACATGCTGGCCGAACTGGACCCGAAGCCGGACCAGGTCACGATCGCGATCAACACCAGCCAGATGAACATCATGGAGCTGATGACGTCGGACGACATCCGGGGCACCTCCCTGGAGAACGCCGAGCTCGCCGACACCTACCGGGAGATGACCGTCCCCGCCGGACCCGAGTGGGTCGAGGAGCACCTGCGCCGTCTCCAGGCCGCAGGCATCCAGCCTCACTTCCAGCTGTCGTCGATCCCGCAGTTGGAGACGGTGGAGCGGCTGATCCGTCGCGGCGTCTACACCGGACCGCTGAACCTCACCTGGGTCGGCATCGGCGGCGGATTCGACGGCCCGAACCCGTACAACATCATGAACTTCGTCCAGCGCGTCCCGGACGGCGCCTGCCTGACCCTCGAAACCCTCATGCGCAGTGTGCTTCCCGTCAACACGATGGCGATCGCGATGGGCCTGCACACCCGCTGTGGCAACGAGGACAACCTGTGGGCCCCGAGTGGCGAGGAGAAGATCACCTCCGCCGAGCAGGTCCGCCAGTTGGTCCGCGTCGCCAAGGAACTCGGCCGCGAGGTGGCCACCGGCAAGGAGGCCCGCGACATCTACAAGATCGGCACCACCTACGCGAACGCCGACGAGACCCTCGCCCAGCTCGGCTACGCCCCGAACCGCCACCCCTGAGCGCTCCGCGCCCGTGCGTGATCTTCACCCCGACCTGGGTGCGAATCGCGCACGGGCGGCGCAGCCGCACCGAGGAGAACCCATGAACAGCACCACCGACCCGACCGTGGTGATCGTGCCCGGCCTGCGCGACCACGTCGCCGAGCACTGGCAGACGCTGCTCGCCGAGAAGCTCGACCGAGTCCGCACCGTGCCGCCGCTCGAACAGGACAAGCTGAGTCGGAAGGCGCGGGTCGAGGCGCTCGACGTCGTGCTCTCCGGCATCGACGGCCCCGTGGTCCTCGTGGCGCACAGCGCGGGTGTGATGATCACGGCACACTGGGCGCAGCAGGCGACCCGCCCGATCCAGGGTGCACTGCTCGCCACCCCGGCCGATCTGGAACACCCGCTGCCCGACGGGTACCCGACGACGAAGCAGCTCGACCGCGGCGGCTGGCTTCCCGTGCCCCGACGGCGGCTGCCGTTTCCGAGCATCGTCGCGGCGAGTACCAACGACCCGCTCGCGCGACACCGGCGGGTTGCCGGGATGGCCGAGGTGTGGGGAAGCCGTCTGGTGGACCTGGGCGCGGTCGGCCACCTCAATCCCGCGGCCGGATACGGACACTGGCCGCGCGCCGAGGAGTTCGTCCGCGAACTGTCCGGGACCGCGGCGCGGGTGTCGTCGTGACGCGGGTGTACGTGTCGGCGGCCGACGCGGTGGCGGATATTCCCGACCGTGCGTCCCTGGCGGTCGGCGGCTTCGGGCTGTGCGGCATTCCCGACGCGCTGATAGCCGCCCTCGCGGACGGTGACGCCACCGGACTCGACGTGGTGTCCAACAACTGCGGCACCGACGGGCACGGCCTCGGGCTCCTGCTGGAGAAGCGCCGGATTCGTCGCGTGACCGCGTCGTACGTCGGCGAGAACCGCGAGTTCGCACGTCAGTACCTGGACGGTGAGCTGGAGGTGGAGTTGACGCCGCAGGGCACCCTTGCCGAGCGACTGCGCGCGGGCGGGGCGGGCATTCCCGCGTTCTTCACCCCGGCCGGAGTCGGAACCCCGGTCGCCGAGGGCGGTCTGCCGTGGCGGTACGGGTCCGACGGCTCGGTCGCGGTGGCGTCGCCGGCGAAGGAGACCCGTGACTATGCGGGCAGGCGATACCTGCTGGAGGAGTCGATCACCACCGACTACGCCCTGGTGCACGCCGCCGTCGGGGACACGGCGGGAAACCTGGTCTTCAATCTCGCGGCACGCAACTTCAACCCCCTCGCCGCGATGGCGGGGCGGGTGTGCATCGCCCAGGTCGAGACGCTCGTCGAACCCGGCGTCCTCGATCCCGCGATGGTCCACCTTCCCGGCATCTTCGTCGACCGCGTGGTCTGTACGGGACGGCAGGACAAGAAGATCGAGAAGCGGACGGTGGCGTCGCGCCGCAACCACAGTGGCCGCCGCGCGACGAACGGGGTTCACGCATGACCGGCACACTCACCGCGGTCACAGGCTGGACCCGCGACCAGATGGCGGCGCGGGCCGCCGCCGAACTCACCGACGGCGACTACGTCAACCTCGGAATCGGTCTCCCCACACTGATTCCGGGCCACCTCCCGCCCGGGCTCGACGTGACACTGCACAGCGAGAACGGCATCCTCGGGACCGGTTCCTACCCCGACGACGACGCCGTGGACGCGGACCTGATCAACGCGGGCAAGGAAACCGTCACGGTGAACGCCGGCGCCGCCTTCTTCGACTCCGCACTGTCGTTCGGGATGATCCGCGGCGGTCACATCGACGTCGCGGTGCTCGGCGGCATGCAGGTGTCCGAATCGGGCGACCTCGCCAACTGGATGGTTCCCGGCAAGATGGTCAAGGGCATGGGCGGCGCGATGGACCTGGTGCACGGCGCCGGGAAGATCATCGTGCTGATGGACCACACGGACAAGTCGGGGGAGCCGAAGATCGTGCGCGCCTGCACCCTTCCCCTGACCGGGCAGTGTGTGGTGCACCGGATCGTCACCAACCTCGCCGTCATCGACGTCACGGAGTCGGGACTGGTGTTGTGCGAGTGCGCACCCGGGGTCTCCGCGGACGACGTGCGCGCCGCGACGGACGCGCCCCTTCACTGAAGCCGGACGCACCTCACAGCAGCGTTCCGGGTCCCTCTCAGGTGCGGTTGCGCCGCACGAGCCTGACCAGGTCGCCGCCCGGGCCTTCGAGCTGTCGGGGCGGGCGCCACACGGCCCGCAGGGTGCGGTCGAGGTGGAGTCCGTCCACCTCGACCACCCGCAGCTCGCCGGAGTCCACCTGCGCCGACACCGCGAGCGTGCTCAGCACGGCCGGACCCACCCCACTCAGAACGCTCGTCCGCACGGCGGCACCGCTTCCCAGTTCGAGAAGCGGTGCCGCCCTGTCGTATTCATGGAGAGCGACGTCGAGTGTCGTCCGGGTTCCGGAACCCGGTTCGCGGACGACGAGGGGGGTGGCCGCCAGTTCGGCGATCGACAGCGGGCGGCGCCGGCGGGCCCATGGATGGCCGGGATCGACCACCACGACCAGGCGGTCGTGGGCGACGGCCACGCTGTGCAGCCCGCGGGGGACCGTGGGCGACTCGACGAACCCGACGTCGCACGCGCCCGCCGTGACGTCCTCGCACACCTGCATCGAGTTGCGTACCTGCAGGTGGATCGTCACGGCGGGGACCGTTCGGCGGAACCGGCCCAGCCAGGCGGGCATGAGATGCTCGGCAACGGTCATGCTGGCGCCGACGGTGAGTTCGGCGGCCCGCTTCTCGCGCATGCCCGCCGCCACGTCGAGCAGCTGCCCGGCCTCGCCCAGCACCCGGCGTGACCAGTGAGCGAGCACCGTCCCCTCGGGTGTCAACGTCGAACCAGTCGGTTTGCGCTGAAGCAGCGGTGTGCCTACCTGCGCCTCCAGTCGCTTGATCGCGCGGCTCGCGTTCGGTTGCGCCATTCCGGCGATCCGGGCTGCGGCACTGAGACTTCCGTGATCGTCGACGCCGACGAGGAGTTCCAGGACGTCGAGATCGGGCCACGTGCGATGCATTCTCGAATCATATGTCAGTGCGACAATGCATATCTGATCGATATGGGGCAATGGCGAGATGACGGCTACCGAGCCGGCGCTGTGTGGACCACTGTGAACGGTATGTCCAGTGAAGTGCGAAACCTCCCGGAGCCGACAGCCGACCGCCTGCCAGCGACGACGGCCGCTGCGTCCGCGGGCGCGGCCCGCGCGAGGTGGACGGGTGTCACGGCCGGTGCGGCCCTGTGCGTCGTCGGTGCGGCGATCGCGATGGGGATCGGCCGACTGGTGCCGGCGGTCAACCCGATGCTGATCGCGATCGTCGCGGGCGCCCTGGTGTCGAACCTGGTCACGGTGCCCGCCTGGATCAAGCCCGGACTCGACTTCTCCGCCAAGCGGCTCCTCCGTGTCGGTGTCGCGCTGCTCGGACTGCAGCTGATGTTCAGCGACATCGTCGGGCTCGGGTGGGGTGTGATCGCCGTCGTCGTCGCGATCGTCGCTCTCGGGATCGCAGGCACCCTGTACCTGGGCAAACTGCTGGGCCTGTCCTGGACCCAGCGCATCCTCATCGCATGTGGCTTCTCGATCTGCGGCGCTGCCGCCGTCGCGGCCACCGACGGTGTGGTGGGTGCGAAGGAAGAGGAGATGCTCACCGCCGTTGCCCTGGTGGTCGTCTTCGGCACGCTGATGATCCCGGCGATCCCGCTGCTGTCCGGCGCGCTCGGGCTGACCGACACCCAGGCAGGAATGTGGGCCGGCGGCTCGATTCACGAGGTCGCGCAGGTCGTCGCTGCGGGCGGCATGATCGGCGGCGGCGCGCTCGCCGTCGCAACGGTCGTCAAGCTCGCCCGCGTACTGATGCTCGCCCCCGTCATGGCCTACCTCGGTGCCCGGCAGCGTCGAGCCGCCCAGTGCGCCGCCGAGGGAACCCAGCCGCCGCTGATTCCTGTGTTCGTCATCGGATTCCTCGGGTGCGTGGCGCTGCGCTCGTCCGGGCTGCTGCCGCAGGGAGCGCTCGACCTGGCCCGGCTCGCGCAGACCGCGCTCCTCACCACGGCGATGTTCGCGCTCGGTCTCGGCGTGCGCGTCGGCCTGCTGCGCTCGGTCGGACCGCGGCCCTTCGTGCTGGCCGCGGCGTCCACCGTGTGGGTGGCCGGCATCGCGCTCGCCGGCACGCTGCTGGTGGCGTGAAGTCCGTCCGGCGCCGCAGCCCTCGCGCCTATGGTGTCGACGTGAACGCACACCGTGACACCGTCGAACTGCGAGGCGCCGCAGGAGTCATCGCCGCCGACCGCTGGACCTCCGCCGACACGTCCCGGGACCGGGGCCCGGTGCTCATGCTGCACGGCGGTGGCCAGACCCGGCACTCGTGGAACCGGGCGGCGGCCGGGATAGCCGCAGACGGCTGGACGGTCCACACTCTCGACGCCCGCGGTCACGGCGACAGCGACTGGGCGCCGGACGGCGACTACCGAATCGATCGACTGGTCGAGGACCTGCTCACGGTCGTCGATCAGCTGGGTGAGCGACCGGTCCTGTTCGGTGCGTCGCTCGGCGGGATGACCGGACTGATCACCGAGGGAGAGCATCGGGGAAGCGTGCAGGCGCTCGTCCTGGTCGACATCACGCCGAAGGTCGAACCGGAAGGCGTCGCGCGGATCACCGAGTTCATGACGGGCCGGCCGGACGGATTCGCGAACCTCGACGAGGTCGCGGACGCGGTCGCCGCCTACCAGCCGCACCGTACTCGACCGTCGAATGTGGACGGGCTGCGCCGGAACCTGCGCGAACGCGAGAACGGTCGCCTGTACTGGCACTGGGATCCGGCGTTCACCCGCCCGCGCCCCGACGGCGAGACGCCGGTCGCGGCGCACGAGCGGATGGTCGCGGCGGCGCGGCGGATCGAGGTCCCGACCCTGCTGGTCCGCGGCGCGCGATCCGACATCGTCAGCGACGACGGAGTCTCCGAACTGCTCGACCTGATCCCGCACGCGTCCGCCGTCGACGTCGCCGACGCCGGACACATGGTGGCCGGCGACGACAACGCGGTGTTCGTCGCGGCCGCGGCGGGTTTCCTCGACTCACTCGGCGTCGGCGGAAGCAGAGGGTAGGTGCACTGCGTGCCACCCGCTCACGCCATGATGATGCGCAGGACGACGCGGACGCACTCGCGCCGACCGCGCCGCGAACACGAACAGGAGAAACACACATGGCCTTCGCAGGCAACGTGGACGAGCTGGCACTACTCCAGACCGTTCGGCTCAAGGAATCGGTGACGGCCCCGGCACTCGCAGCCCAGCTGGGGGTCTCCGAGTCCTCCGCGCAGGCCGCGCTGACCGCCCTCGTCGAGATGGGTCGCGCCACCGAGAACGCCGGCGCCGTCGCGCTGAACGATGCGGGTCTCTCGGAGCTGGAGAACCAGCTCGACGCCGAGCGGGTCTCCATCGACGAGTTCCTCTTCGCCGAGGTCGTCGAGCGGTTCGAGCCCCTCGACGCCGAGTTCCCCGAGGCAGAGGGCGACGCGGAGAAGCTGGCCGATCTCGACCGCCGCGCCGCCGACGTCTTCGACGACGTCTCCGCGTACGTGCCGCGTCTGGCCCGCTACCAGGAACTGCTCGCCGGCTCCGTCGACGATCCGGACGCCTACGCCGTGGTGTGGTCCGAGCTCCGTCAGGAGATCCTCAGCGCCGCCGCGAACTGAGGTGGCCATGTGACGTGGTTCACCCCCACCCCCTTTCGGGGGTATTGATGGGGTGAGCCGCATCACTACCTTCTCTCGCAACCCCGGTGATCACACCGGGATCCCCACACCCTGCGAGAGAGGGACCCATGACCACAGTGTCATCGGAATCGGTGTCGCCGAAGTCCGCGCCCCGGTCAGGGGCCGAGGCCCCCGCCCAATCGGGCACGAGCGTGCGCCGCGTTGCCGTCGCGAGCTGCATCGGCACCACCATCGAGTTCTACGACTTCTTCATCTACGGGACGGCCGCGGCGCTGGTCTTCCCGACCGTGTTCTTCCCCGCCCTCGGGTCCACCGCGGGCACCGTCGCGTCGTTCGCGACGTTCGCCGTCGCGTTCTTCGCGCGACCGGTCGGAGCGATGCTGTTCGGCCACTACGGCGACAGGATCGGGCGGAAGAAGACGCTCGTCTCCACCCTGCTGCTGATGGGCATCTCGACGCTGCTGATCGGTCTGCTCCCCGGTGCCGACACCATCGGTGTCGCGGCGCCGCTCATCCTGGTGCTGCTGAGGTTCGCGCAGGGCTTCGCGGTCGGCGGCGAATGGGCAGGCGCCACACTGCTCACGGCGGAGTACGCCCCACCGGGCAAACGCGGCCTCTACGCGATGTTCCCGCAGCTCGGCCCGGCCCTCGCGTTCATCCTGTCGTCCGGCACCTTCCTGGTGACCGGCATCTTCCTCGGCGACACCAACGAGGCCTTCCTCTCGTGGGGCTGGCGGATTCCGTTCCTGTTCTCCATCGTGCTCGTCGCCATCGGCCTCTACATGCGGCTGGCGATCGAGGAGACGCCCGTCTTCAGGGCGAACCAGGCCGCCGACCGTGCGCAGGACCAGGACGAGCCGCGTCGGCTCCCGTTCGCTGACGCCTGGCGCTACCAGAGCAAGGAGATCCTGCTCTCCGCAGGTGCGCTCGCAACGCTGTTCGCGTTCTTCTACCTGGGCACCGCGTTCCTCACCAGCTACGGCACCAAGAACCTCGGCTTCTCGCGGCCCTTCGTGCTGTCGGTGGGCATCGCCTCCGCCTTCGTCTTCGGTGCGGCGATCATCGTGTCCGCGCTGTACTCCGATCGCATCGGCCGCCGGAAGGTGATCATGGCGTCCTGCGTGGCCGCGTTCGGCTGGGCGCTGGTGCTGTTCCCGCTGCTCGACACCGGTTCCCCGGTCGCGTTCGCGATCGGCATGTTCGGCACCCTCGCGATCTTCGGCGTCGCCTACGGGCCGTGCGGTGCGCTGCTCCCCGAGATGTTCGCCACCCGCTACCGCTACACCGGTGCGGGCCTGGGCTACAACCTCGCAGGCGTCCTGGGTGGAGCGATCCCGCCGCTCGTCGCGGCACCGCTCGCGGCCTCCTTCGGTGGCATCGCGATCGGCGTGATGCTCGCGGCGCTCGCGGTCCTGAGCTTCTTCTGCACCCGCGCCCTGGTCGAGACCAAGGACCTCGCGCTCTAGATATGTCTCAGCCCTCCGCCCGTGGGGTGTCCGGTTCCCGCACAGTTGCCGGCACCCCATTGGGCGGAGTATGTCGTGGATCACATCGCTGCGAGTACGTTCGAGATACACAGCCCGTCGCCGGCCGGCCGGGCTCGAGGAGGACTGACATGACCCGGACCCCGTCCGCTGCTGCGAATGACCGGACTCCGTCCGCAGAGCCGATCGCCCTGCCCAGCTACGCCTCGGGCCCGTGGGACGCCCCGATGCTGGGGGACACGATCGGCGACAACTTCGACCGGACCGTCGCCGCCCACGGCGACCGCGACGCGCTGGTCGAGTACGCCACCGGTCGGCGGTGGACCTACGCCGAACTGGCCGTCGAGGTCGACGGGCTCGCCGCGGCACTCCTCGCGCGTGGACTCGGCAAGGGTGACCGGGTGGGGATCTGGGCGCCGAACTGCGCCGAATGGACCATGGTGCAGTACGCGACGGCGAAGGTCGGCGCCATCCTGGTCAACATCAATCCCGCCTACCGCTCGCACGAACTGCAGTACGTGCTCGAGCAGGCAGGCATCCGAACGCTGGTCTCCGCGGCCGCCTTCAAGACCTCCGACTACGCCGCGATGATCGAGGAGGTCCGGCCGAACTGTCCCGCACTCGAGTCCGTCATCCTGCTCGGCAGCGACGACTGGCAGGCGCTGCTCACCGAAGGCGCCGACGCCCTCGCCGCCGATCGCGGTGCCCTGGCCGCCGCGCAGGCGTCGCTGTCCGCGGACGATCCGATCAACATCCAGTACACCTCGGGGACAACGGGATTCCCGAAGGGCGCTACGCTCAGTCACCACAACATCCTCAACAACGGGTACTTCGTCGGGGAGTTGTGCCACTACACCGAGGCCGACCGGGTCTGCATTCCGGTGCCGTTCTACCACTGCTTCGGCATGGTCATGGGCAACCTCGCGTGCACCAGTCACGGTGCGGCGATGGTGATTCCGGCACCCGCCTTCGACCCGAAGGCCACCCTGGAGGCGGTGCAGGCCGAGCGGTGCACCTCCCTGTACGGCGTCCCGACGATGTTCATCGCCGAACTCGCCGAACCCGGCTTCGAGTCCTACGACCTGTCGAGTCTGCGCACCGGCATCATGGCGGGCTCGCCCTGCCCCGTCGAGGTGATGAAGCAGGTCATCGAACGGATGGGCATGAGCGAGGTCTCCATCTGCTACGGCATGACCGAGACGTCACCGGTGTCCCTGCAGACCCGGTCCGACGACACCATCGACCAGCGGGTGTCCACGGTCGGCCGTGTCGGCCCGCATCTCGAGGTCAAGATCGTCGATCCCGCCACCGGTCTCACCGTGCCCCGTGGCGTGGCAGGCGAGCTGTGCACCCGCGGCTACTCGGTGATGCTGGGGTACTGGAACAACCCGGAGAAGACCGCCGAAGCGATCGACGCGGCGCGGTGGATGCACACCGGGGACATCGGCGTCATGGACCAGGGCGGGTACGTCGCGATCACCGGTCGTATCAAGGACATGGTCATCCGCGGCGGCGAGAACATCTACCCCCGGGAGATCGAGGAGTTCCTCTACACACACCCCGACGTCCTCGACGCGCAGGTCATCGGGGTGCCCGACGAGAAGTACGGCGAGGAACTGATGGCCTGGGTGCGGATGCGGGAGGGTGCCACCCCGTTGGACGCCGCCGCGGTCCGCGAGTTCTGCACGGGAAAGCTCGCCCACTACAAGATTCCCCGCTACGTCCACGTCGTCGACGAGTTCCCGATGACGGTCACCGGCAAGGTTCGCAAGGTCGAGATGCGGGAACTGGCGGTCGAACTGATCGGGAGCAACTGAGGTAGCCGACATGCGGGAACCGACGCGGGGGGACGGCCGGATCGAGGTCCGTCCGGAGATCGAACTGTCGTGGAAGCGGTCCGCCCTGTGCGGGGTGGACCCCGGTGGCGCGTTCGACGCCGAGCCGGCCGCGGACCTCGACCTCTCGTCCCGACTGTTGCGGGCCGCCCGCCCGGTACTCGACGAGATCGGCGTGCAGATCGAGGGAACCGAACTCTGCGTCCTGCTCGCCGACCCCGACTGCCGGATCGTCGCCCGCGTCTTCGACACCCCTGCCGTCGAGCGCCGGATGGAACGGCTCGGTGCGATCATCGGATCGAGGTTCGGGGAGGACCGTGCCGGGACCAACGCACTCGGCACGCCACTGGAACTGCGCCGGGGGATCATCGTCAACGGTGACGAGCACTACCTCGAACAGTTCCGCGAGCTGAGTTGCTACGGGCACCCGATCATCCACCCCGTCACCCGCCGCGTGGAGGGCATTCTCGACATGACCTGCATTGCCCCGCAGGTCAACTCGCTGTTCGCGCCGTTCCTGCAGCGGGCCGCCGCCGACATCCAGAAGCGGCTGCTCGACGGGTCCCGGGCGTCCGAGCAGCGCCTCGTCGACGCGTTCCACCGGGTGTCGCCGCAGGGACGGTTGGCGGTCGCCGCGATCGGTGAGGACGTCCTGCTCGCCAATCGCGCGGCGCAGGAGATGCTCGACGTCGCCGACCACGCCGTCCTGCGCGGACTCGTCGGTGACCTGCGCCCCGACCAGTCCCGGGTCGTCGACCTCGAACTCGCCTCGGGCGAACCGGTGACCGTGCACGTCGATCGCATCGCAGGCGCGGACGGTGGCGCACTGTTCCGGGTGAGCCCGGCCGAGCGGCGGTCCACGCCGATTCCCCGCGGCTCGAGCCGGATCGAGCCCGGCGCGCGTGTCCGCGCCGAAGTGCGGCGACTGCGGGACACCCGTGAATCCGTGGCGATTCTGGGCGAACCGGGAACGGGCCGCACCAGCGCCGCCAGGGACGTCGCCGGCGACACCGGAACCCGGTGGCTCGACGCGACGCAGGTCGTGGTCCAGGGCGTCGGCAGCTGGGTGACGGAACTCGGCGCCCACCTTCGCGACGGTGCCGTCGTCGTGGTGGAACAGGTGCACCTGCTACCGGAATCGGTGCTGTCGCTGTTGGCGTCCGCGCTCACCGGCGACGGCCCCCGCGTCGTGCTCACCGCCGCGCCCGGGCCGGACCTGCCGGGCCCGGTGGCGTCGCTGGTGGCACGTTGCCCCGGCCAGGTGAGCCTGCCTCCTCTGCGGCAGCGGCTGACCGAACTCCCAGACCTCGCGCAGGGCGTACTCGACGAGATCGCACCCGGAACCCGTTTGACGGCACCGGCACTCGCGGCCCTGGCCGCAGCCCCATGGCCGGGAAACCTTGCGGAGCTGCGCGTCGTCCTCGGCGACGCTGCGCGTCGCGTCGCCCCAGGCGACGGTGGCCGCTCCGCGTCCCGGATAGCCGTGAGCGATCTGCCCGAGCACTACCGCACCTCCGAACGCCTCGCGCGGCTCGGTGGCCGGGAACGCGCCGAGCGGCAGGCGATCGTGGAGGCTCTCGATGCGTGCGGCGGGAACAAGGTTCACGCCGCGGCACAGTTGGGGATCAGTCGCAGCACCCTGTACGCGCGGATGCGCGCACTGGACATCACCGTGGAGTCCGCGAACCGGGCATAGTCCACGACGAGCGCTGTGCCGCAACGGTACCGGAGCGCAGTGACGGGGACGACGGGTGAACCCGGCGGCAGGTGCAGGTGTCCGAAGCTCGGACAGTTGGCACCCGTCGGATCGGCGAAACATGACGTGTGTCACATCGTCAGTTCGAAGGAGATCCGATGACCGCGATTGCCGAATACCCGCTCGCCGCCCCGGTTCAGCGCTTCCTGGCCGGACCGCCGAAGAAGCTGCTGATCGGCGGCGAGTGGGTGGAGGCCGCGTCCGGCCGCACGTTCGCCACCCACGACCCCGCCACCGGCAACGCGCTGACCGAGGTCGCGTACGGGCAGGGGGAGGACGTCGACCGGGCCGTCCGCGCGGCGCGGCGCGCATTCGACGACGGCCCGTGGCCGTCGATGAAGCCGAACGAACGGGAACGGCTGATCTGGCGGGTCGGCGACATCCTGTCCGCACGCGCCGAGGAGTTCGGCCAGCTCGAGGCCCTCGACAACGGCAAGGCCGCCACCATCGCGAGCGCCGTCGACGTCGCCTGGGCCGCGGACGTGTTCCGCTACTACGCGGGCTGGGCCACCAAGATCGAGGGCAGCACCGTCAACGTGTCGATGCCCTTCGCCGGCGATGCCCGGTTCCACGCCTACACCCTGCGCGAGCCGGTCGGGGTCTGCGGCCTGATCGTCCCGTGGAACTTCCCGATCCTGATGGCTGCCTGGAAGCTCGCGCCCGCGCTGGCCGCCGGGAACACCGTCATCCTCAAGCCCGCCGAGCAGACGCCGCTGACGGCGCTGCTGCTCGGAGAGGTGTTCCAGGAGGCGGGATTCCCGCCCGGCGTGGTGAACATCGTCACCGGCTTCGGCGACGCAGGCGCGGCACTGTCCGCGCACGAGGACGTCGACAAGATCGCGTTCACCGGGTCCACCGAGGTCGGCAAGAAGATCGTCGACGCCGCGAAGGGAAACCTCAAGAAGGTCACCCTCGAACTCGGCGGCAAGAGCCCCAACATCGTGTTCGCGGACGCCGACTTCGACGCCGCGGTCGAGGGATGTGTGAACGCCTGGCTGTTCAACCACGGACAGTGCTGCGTCGCGGGAACCCGACTGTTCGTGGAGGACAAGATCTTCGACGAGTTCACGCAGGCCGTCGCGAACGTGGCGAGCCAGGTGAAGATCGGCCCCGGGCTCGACCCCGCCACCCAGCTCGGACCGCTCGTCTCACAGGAGCAGTTCGACAAGGTCACCGGATACATGGCCGCCGGCCTCGCCGACGGAGCGCGCGCCCTGACCGGTGGAAAGCGACACGGCGACACCGGATTCTTCGTCGAGCCCACCGTGTTCGTCGACGTGAAGCCCGAGTTCTCCATCGTGCAGGAGGAGATCTTCGGCCCCGTCGTCGCGGCCATGCCCTTCGACGCGGAAGCCGGTGTCGCGGCCGCCGCCAACGACTCGATCTACGGCCTGGCCGCCGGGATCTGGACGCGGGACATCTCCAAGGCGCACCGCACGGCCCGGCAGATCAAGGCCGGATCGGTGTGGGTCAATCAGTACAACGGCTTCGACACCGCGATGCCGTTCGGCGGCTACAAGCAGTCCGGCTGGGGCCGCGAACTCGGCGCGGCCGGACTCGACGCCTACACGATCATCAAGTCCGTCAACATCGCGCTCTGACCTGCCTCGTCGACACCTAGAAGGAGAAACACATGAAGACCACCGCAGCCGTTCTGCTCGAGGCCGGAAAGCCCTTCGAGATCATGGAACTCGACCTCGACGGCCCCGGGCCCGGTGAGGTCCTGATCCGGTACACCGCGGCCGGGCTCTGTCACTCCGACCTGCACCTGACCGACGGTGACCTGCCGCCTCGCTACCCGATCGTCGGAGGCCACGAGGGTTCCGGCGTCATCGAGGAGGTCGGGCCCGGAGTCACCAAGGTCAAGCCCGGCGACCACGTCGTGTGCAGCTTCATCCCGAACTGCGGCACCTGCCGCTACTGCTCGACCGGACGTCAGAACCTGTGCGACATGGGCGCCACGATCCTCGAGGGCTCGATGCCCGACGGAACCTTCCGGTTCCACGCCGGAGGAAAGGATTTCGGCGCCATGTGCATGCTCGGGACGTTCGCCGAACGGGCGACCATCTCGCAGCACTCGGTGGTGAAGGTCGACGACTGGCTGCCGCTCGAGACGGCCGTTCTGGTCGGATGCGGCGTCCCGTCGGGCTGGGGCACCGCCGTGAACGCGGGCAACCTGAGGGCGGGGGACACCGCTGTCGTCTACGGCATCGGCGGACTCGGCATCAACGCCATCCAGGGCGCGGTCAGCGCCGGCTGCAAGTACGTGGTGGCGGTGGATCCGGTACCCCTCAAGCGGGAGACGGCCCTCAAGTTCGGGGCGACGCACGCCTTCCCCGACGCCGAGAGCGCCGCCGCGAAGGTGGCCGAACTGACCTGGGGTCAGGGCGCAGACGCCGCGTTGATCCTCGTGGGCACCGTCGACGAGGCCGTGGTGTCCGCGGCCACCGCGGTCGTCGGCAAGGGCGGAACCGTCGTGATCACCGGCCTCGCCAATCCCGAGAAACTGACGGTGCACGTGTCCGGCTGCGATCTGACGCTGAACCAGAAGACGATCAAGGGGTCGCTGTTCGGGTCGATGAATCCGCAGTACGACATCGTCAAGCTGCTCCGTCTCTACGACGCGGGCCAGCTGAAGCTCGACGAGCTCGTCACCACGCAGTACCGCCTCGAGGACGTCAACCAGGGCTACGAGGACCTGCGCAACGGGAAGAACATTCGCGGTGTGATCGTCCACGGGCAGTAGACGCCGACACGGTGGTGGTGCCGACACCTCGGGACACGCATGTGTTCCGTTCGGACGACATTCGTGCCACGATCAATGCGACGAAGTCGTACGCAGTCCGATTGTGCTTGTGGTACGAGAGGAGTCCATCATGTTCTGGGATATCGTCGGCACCATCATCTTCGGTGCGGTCATCGGCGTCCTGGCCCGCCTGGTCATCCCGGGCAAGCAGGCAATGGGATGGGTGATCACCGTCGTCCTCGGTATCGCGGGCGCCCTGATCGGCTACTGGATCTGGGACATGATCAGCGACACCGGCGACACCTCCGGAATCGACTGGTGGCGCTGGATCATCAGTATCGCCGCAGCGGCGGTCCTGACCCTCGGTTACACCTCGCTCACCCGCAACAAGACATAGGTCTCGATCGGGTCTCGCTGTCGGCACGAGGGCGGGTCACGGAGTGGGAACCGGCGTAGACGGCAGGACTCTTGCCGTCGCGTCGGTTCTTGCCGTTCTGGCCGGTTTCGTGGACGCGATGGGCTACATCGTCCTCGGAGGCTTCTTCGTCTCGTTCATGAGCGGCAACACGACCCGGACGGGAACCGCGGCCGTCGACGGGCACTGGCACACCGCCGCGGTCGGCGCCGGGATCATCGCCCTGTTCGTCGTCGGCGTGGTCGCGGGATCGCTCGTCGGGAACCGGTGGGAGACGTGGCGTCAGGCATCCGTGACCTTTGCCGTCGCGGTGTTGATCGCGGTTGCCGCGGCGTCCGTCACCGTCGCCGACGGGCTCGTCGTCGCGGCCCTCGCACTGGCGATGGGAGTCGAGAACGCGGCGCTCGATCGCGGCAGCGGCAGTGCGCTCGGCCTGACCTACGTGACGGGCACCCTGGTCAAGTTCGGGCGGGCCATCGCCGATGCACTGGGTGGCGGGCCTCGGTGGGGGTGGGTGGCGTACGGCGGACTGTGGCTGTCGTTGTCGTCGGGCGTCGTGGCCGGCGCACTGGTGCATCGCGCGCTCGGGCTGGAGGGATTGTGGTTCGCGGTCGCCGTCGCGGTGGCGCTCGCCGTCGACGGCGCCGTCCGGGCTCGGAGGGCCGGGTCAGCGCGGGGCGTACATGATGACGGCCACGCCCGCGAGGCACACGACGGCGCCGAGGACGTCCCAGCGGTCGGGCCGGAAGCCGTCGACGACCATCCCCCAGGCCAGTGAACCCGCCACGAACACCCCGCCGTACGCCGCGAGGATGCGGCCGAAGTTCGCGTCCGGTTGCAGGGTCGCGACGAATCCGTAGACACCGAGCGCGATCACACCGAGCCCGGCCCACAACCATCCGCGGTTCTCGCGCACCCCCTGCCACACCAGCCAGGCGCCCCCGATCTCGAACAGGGCGGCAACGGCGAACAGCAGCACGGACTTCGCAACGGTCATGCGCGTGACCCTATGCGGCTGCGCCGCCTGTGCGCCTTTCCAGTAGTCGGCGCTACCAGAAGTGCGCACAGGTGCGGAGCGTCTACACCCCTGGAGCGAGTGCCGCGAACGTCATCCGCCGCAGGACGTCGCGGGTACGCGCGGGGCTGGTGCGGGCCGCGCTGTGCGGGGTCGAGTTGATCAGGCCGAAGGTCGCGTGGGCCTTGATGCGGGCGTCGGTCTCGCCCAGCTCGGGGTCGATCTCGCGCAGGACCTGCACCCACAGCTCGACGTAGCGGCGCTGGAACTGGCGGACCTGGCGCCGGGCACTCTCGGGGAGCGACGCGAGGTCGCGGTCCTGCACGCGGATCAGGTCGGACTCGTCGAGCGCGAAGTCGAGGTGGAACTCGACCAGGCCCGCGAGGGCCGTCTCCGCGTCGGGGGTGGACTCGACGACGTCGGTGCCCCCGTCGAGCAGGCGCGCACTGATGTCCACCAGCAGCTCGACCAGCAGGGCCTCCTTGTTGGAGAAGTGCCGGTAGACGGCGGGACCGCTGATTCCCACGGCCGAGCCCAGGTCCTCCAGGCGGACGCCCGCGTAGCCGCGCTCGGCGATGAGCCGGGCCGCGGACTGGAGCAGCTGCCTGCGGCGGTCGGCCTTGGCCTGGCCGCGGCGTGTGAGAGCCGGCTGCTGTAGATCATCGTCGGCGGTCACGGCGGGTCACCTCTTCGGCCACGGGGTATGGACAACTCAGTTAATCACAGTTATCTTGAATTCGGTTATTGGCAGTTAACCGAATTGCTTCGGTGGTCACGCGGTGGCCTCGACACGACGGGCGGCGAGATGGGTTTCGACCGGGACGAGAACAGAGCCGAACACGAGAGGCTGGTGGCCGAGCTGCGCGAACGCCTCGCCGTCGCCGCGCTCGGTGGCAGTGAGAAGTCGCGGCAGCGACACGTCGATCGCGGCAAGCTGCTGCCCCGGGACCGGGTGCACACGCTGCTCGATCCGGGTAGCCCGTTCCTCGAGTTCTCGCCGCTCGCGGCGAACGGTCTCTACGACGACGAGAGCCCCGGCGCGGGCATGATCGTCGGCATCGGCCGGGTGTCCGGACGTGAGTGCGTGATCGTCGCCAACGACGCGACGGTCAAGGGCGGCACCTACTACCCGATGACGGTCAAGAAGCACCTGCGGGCGCAGGAGATCGCGCTGCAGAACAACCTGCCGTGCATCTACCTCGTCGACTCGGGCGGCGCGTTCCTGCCGAGGCAGGACGAGGTGTTCCCCGACCGCGAGCACTTCGGCCGGATCTTCTACAACCAGGCCACCATGAGCGCCAAGGGGATCGCGCAGATCGCGTCCGTGATGGGCTCCTGCACCGCAGGCGGTGCGTACGTGCCCGCGATGAGCGACGAGGCCGTCATCGTCCGGAACCAGGGCACCATCTTCCTCGGCGGTCCGCCGCTGGTGAAGGCCGCGACCGGTGAGGTCGTCACGGCCGAGGAACTCGGCGGCGGTGACCTGCACTCGAAAGTCTCCGGCGTCACCGACCACCTGGCCGCCGACGACCAGGACGCGCTGCGGATCGTCCGGAACATCGTCTCCACCCTCGGGCCCCGTGAGCCGCGGCCGTGGGACGTGGCCGAGACCGTCGACGCGGTCGCCGACCAGACCGAGCTCTACGACGTTGTCCCGACGGATCCGCGCACCCCGTACGACGTGCACGAGGTCATCACCCGTGTCGTCGACGGCGGAGAGTTCCAGGAGTTCAAGGCCGAGTACGGCAAGTCCCTCGTGACCGGCTTCGCCCGGATCCATGGGCACCCGGTCGGCATCGTCGCCAACAACGGCGTGCTGTTCGCCGAATCCGCTATGAAGGGCGCGCATTTCATCGAACTGTGCGACAAGCGGTCGGTTCCGCTGCTGTTCCTGCAGAACATCGCCGGGTTCATGGTCGGCCGCGACTACGAGGCAGGCGGCATCGCCAAGCACGGCGCCAAGATGGTCACCGCCGTCGCCTGCGCGCGGGTGCCGAAGCTGACGGTCGTGATCGGCGGCTCGTACGGTGCAGGCAACTACTCGATGTGCGGGCGCGCGTACTCACCGCGGTTCCTGTGGATGTGGCCCAACGCACGTATCTCCGTGATGGGCGGCGAACAGGCCGCGTCGGTGCTCGGCTCGGTCGGTTCCGGCAGCGACCCGGACGCGATCCGCGCCCAGTACGAGGCGCAGGGCAACCCGTACTACTCGACCGCGCGGTTGTGGGACGACGGCGTCATCGACCCTGCGGACACCAGAACTGTTCTCGGACTGGCACTGTCGGCGTGCGCGAACGCGCCGATCGAACCGGTCTCCTACGGCGTCTTCCGGATGTGAGTGACATGACTGTGAACGACACGACCGAACCGAAGTCGGGAACGACTCACGCCTCCGGCGGTGGCGGCCTGTTCCACACCGTCCTGGTCGCCAACCGCGGCGAGATCGCCGTCCGCGTGATCCGGACCCTGCGCGAAATGGGGATCCGCTCCGTCGCCGTGTACAGCGACGCCGACGCCGACGCCCGCCACGTGCTGGAGGCGGACACCGCCGTTCGGCTCGGCCCGGCACCGGCGCGGGAGAGCTACCTCGACATCGACAAGGTGGTCGCGGCGGCCGAGCGGACCGGCGCGCAGGCCGTGCACCCCGGCTACGGATTCCTTTCCGAGAACGCGGCATTCGCGGCGGCACTCGACAAGGCGGGCATCGCGTTCCTCGGGCCGTCGGCGCGGGCGATCGAGGTGATGGGCGACAAGATCACCGCCAAGAACGCGGTCGCTGCGTTCGACGTGCCGGTCGTCCCCGGCATCGCGAAGCCGGGCCTCACCGACGCCGAGCTGATCGCCGCGGCCGCCGAGGTCGGCTACCCGGTGCTGGTCAAGCCGTCGGCCGGTGGCGGAGGCAAGGGCATGCGCATGGTCGAGGACCCCGCGGACCTGCCCGCCGCACTCGTCAGCGCGCGCCGGGAGGCGGCGTCCGCGTTCGGTGACGACACTCTGTTCCTGGAGCGATTCGTGTTGCGCCCGCGGCACATCGAGGTGCAGATCCTCGCCGACGGGCACGGCAACGTGATCCACCTCGGTGAGCGCGAGTGCAGTCTGCAGCGTCGGCACCAGAAGGTGATCGAGGAGGCTCCGTCGCCGCTGCTCGACGAGGCCACGCGCGCCCGGATCGGTGAGGCCGCCTGCAACACCGCCCGCAGCGTCGACTATTCGGGCGCGGGCACGGTGGAGTTCATCGTGTCCGCGGACCGCCCCGACGAGTTCTTCTTCATGGAGATGAACACCCGCCTGCAGGTGGAGCACCCGGTCACCGAGATGGTCACCGGCATCGACCTCGTCGAGTGGCAGGTCCGGGTCGCGGCCGGCGAACCCCTGACCATTGCGCAGGACGACGTCACGCTGACCGGGCACGCGATCGAGGCGCGCGTCTACGCCGAGGATCCGGGCCGTGGCTTCCTGCCCACGGGCGGCACGGTCGTCGACCTCTCCGAGCCGAACCGTGATGGTGTTCGGGTCGATTCCGGTCTGCGCGTCGGCACCGTCGTCGGCTCCGACTACGACCCGATGCTGTCGAAGGTCATCGCCTACGGCGCCGACCGGGCCGCTGCGCTGCGCGGGCTCGACCGGGCGCTCGCGGAGACCGCGGTGCTCGGCGTCGTCACCAACATCGACTTCGCCCGATTCCTGCTCGCCGACCCCGACGTGGTCGCAGGCAATCTCGACACCGGCCTGCTCGATCGCCGGGTCGGCGACTACGTCGCGCCCGAAGCGACCGACGACCAGATCGTCGCGGCCGGTGTATACCGGTGGCTGGGCCTGTGGGCGGGTGCCTCGGCCGACCCGTGGGCGGTCCCGTCCGGCTGGCGCGTCGGAGCTCCCGCACCCACCAGCTTCCGGCTGGCGACCGCGACCCGCGCCGAGCACGTGCGCATCACGGGTCACCCGGCCGCGGCGACCGTCACCCTCGAGGACGGCGAAACACTTTCCCTGACGGCCTCACTGGACGGAGACGTGCTCCGCGTGGTGATCGACGGCCGCAGCGACACCTACCACGTCGCCGCCCACGACGGGCA
Organism: Rhodococcus gannanensis; assembly: GCF_042681175.1. Lineage (NCBI taxonomy): Bacteria > Bacillati > Actinomycetota > Actinomycetes > Mycobacteriales > Nocardiaceae > Rhodococcus > Rhodococcus gannanensis. The sequence continues at coordinate 193,776 of NZ_JBHUFB010000020.1, read as the reverse complement.
CCTCTGGCTGGCCTCGCCCTCCGGGACGGCAATGGTCCGAGAGGTCGCAGAGGTCAACGTCCGCACCGGCGACGCCCATGCCGGGGAGGCCGAGCTCACCAGCCCGATGCCGGGCGCCGTCATCGCGGTCGGAGCCGAGTCCGGCGCCGCCGTGACGGCGGGCACCACGATCGTGGTGGTGGAGGCGATGAAGATGGAGCACGCCCTCACCGCGCCGATCGACGGCACCGTCGAGATCCTCGTCGCCGCGGGCGATCAGGTGAAGGTCGACCAGCTGCTGGCCCGCGTGATTCCGGCCGAGGCGGCCACCGACGACATCGAGAACAACAGCACCGAGAAGGGCGACCAGCCATGACCGACTACCTCTCCACCGGGGCGCTGCCCGACGAGTACGCGCAGCTCGCCAAGACCGTCCGCGACTTCGCGCAGTCGGTGGTGGCGCCCGTCGCCGCCGAGCACGACGCCAACCACACCTTCCCGTACGAGGTGGTCGACGGGATGGCCGACCTCGGGCTGTTCGGCCTGCCGTTCCCCGAGGAGTACGGGGGACAGGGCGGCGACTACTTCGCGCTGTGCCTGGCGCTCGAGGAACTCGGCAAGGTCGACCAGTCGGTCGCCATCACCCTGGAGGCGGGAGTCTCCCTCGGTGCGATGCCGGTGTACCGCTTCGGCAACGAGGCGCAGAAGCAGGAGTGGCTGCCGCAGCTGACCAGCGGCAAGAACCTCGCCGCCTTCGGCCTCACCGAGCCCGGCGCCGGCAGCGACGCGGGCGGCACCCGCACCACCGCCCGCGAGGACGGCGACAGCTGGGTGATCAACGGCAACAAGCAGTTCATCACCAACTCCGGCACCGACATCACGAGGCTGGTCACCGTCACCGCCGTCACCGGGACCGCGGCGAACGGCAAGAAGGAGATCTCCACGATCCTGGTGCCCACCAGCACGCCGGGATTCACGGCCGAGCCGGCCTACAACAAGGTCGGCTGGAACGCCTCCGACACGCACCCGCTGTCCTTCGACGACGTGCGTGTTCCGCGGGAGAACCTGCTCGGCGAGCGGGGTCGCGGCTACGCGAACTTCCTGCGCATCCTCGACGAGGGCCGCATCGCCATCGCGGCGCTGTCCGTCGGCGCGGCGCAGGGCTGCGTGGACGAATCCGTGAAGTACGCCAAGGAGCGGGAGGCGTTCGGCCGCCCGATCGGATCGAACCAGGCGATCGCGTTCAAGATCGCGCGGATGGAGGCCCGGGCCCACACCGCGCGCACCGCCTACTACGACGCGGCGGCGCTCATGTTGTCGGGCAAGCCGTTCAAGAAGCAGGCGTCGATCGCGAAGCTCGTCGCCAGCGAGGCCGCGATGGACAACGCCCGCGACGCCACCCAGATCTTCGGCGGCTACGGGTTCATGAACGAGTACGCCGTGGCGCGGCACTACCGCGACAGCAAGATCCTCGAGATCGGTGAGGGCACCACCGAGGTGCAGCTGATGCTGATCGCGCGGGAGGCCGGGCTGTGAGCGACGTCAGGCGAATCGTCCAGCGGGGCCTGTGGTTCGAGGAGTTCGAGACCGGCGTCGTGTACGAGCACCGGCCCGGCCGCACCGTCACCGAGGCCGACAACGTCCTGTTCACGACGCTGACGATGAACACCCAGGCGCTGCACCTCGACGCCGCGTTCTCCGACGAGTTGCCGCCGTTCAACGCCCGCCTGGTGAACTCGATGTTCACGCTGTCCACCATCGTCGGTCTGTCCATCACCCAGCTCACGCAGGGCACGATCGTCGGCAACCTCGGCTTCTCCGAGATCACCTTCCCGAAGCCGCTGTTCCACGGCGACACCCTGTACGCGGAGACCGAGATCCTCGAGAAGCGGGAGTCGAAGAGCCGGCCGGGGGAGGGCATCGTGACCCTTGCGCACACCGGGCGGAACCAGCATGGTGACGTGGTCGCGACGGCGATACGGAAGACCATGGTGCGCAAGCGCCCACTGGATGACAGTGCGCAGGGCGCAGTGGACGACGGCGCGCAGCGCCCGAAGGGGGAGTGAGATGACGGAGACACGCGCGGCGTGGGAACCGGCCGGACCGGCCTGGCTGTTCTGCCCCGCGGATCGGCCCGAGAGGTTCGCGAAGGCGGCAGCAGCCGCCGACGTCGTGATCCTCGATCTGGAGGACGGGGTCGCGGCGGCGGACCGGGCCGCCGCCCGGAAAGCCCTGATCGACACCCCGCTCGATCCGGAGCGCACGGTCGTTCGGATCAACCCGCACGGCACCGACGACCAGCGGCTCGACCTCGAGGCGCTGGGGCAGACCCGGTACCCGCGGGTGATGCTGCCCAAGTGCGAGTCCGCCGACCAGGTGCGCTCGCTCGCGCCCCGTGACGTGATCGCGCTGATCGAGTCGCCGCTCGGTGCGCTGACCGTCGCCGAGTCGGCGCAGGTGTCCAACGCGATCGCGGTGATGTGGGGCGCCGAGGACCTGGTCGCCGGGCTCGGCGGCACCGGCAGTCGCCGCGCCGACGGCACCTACCGGGACGTCGCCCGGCACGTGCGGTCGACGTCGCTGCTGGCGGCGAAGTCGTACGGGCGGCTCGCGCTCGACTCCGTCTACCTGAACATCAAGGATCTCGACGGGCTGCGGGCCGAAGCGGACGACGCCGTCGCGGTCGGATTCGACGTGAAGGTGTCCATCCATCCCAGCCAGGTCGCCGTGGTGCGTGCGGCGTACGCGCCGGACCCCGCCGACCTCGACTGGGCCCGCCGGTTGCTGTCCGCGGCGGGTGCCGAGCGCGGTGTCTTCACCTTCGAAGGCAAAATGGTGGATGCCCCTGTGTTCCGGCACGCGGAGCAGATCGTGCGCAGGGCGGGTGATCAGGAGGTCAGCTGAGATGGTGGAGCCGCAGTGGGTTCCGTCGGGAGAGGACGTCGAGGAAGCGCGTCTCACCGACTTCACGTCCTGGGTCCAGGGCCGCTGCGGCGTCACCCTGGCGGACTACCAGGCGCTGTGGCGGTGGTCCGTCGACGACCTCGACGACTTCTGGCAGGCCGTGTGGGAGTACTTCGAGGTGCAGTCCCCGACGCCGCCCGGTGCGGCGCTGGCCGACGACTCGATGCCCGGAGCCCGCTGGTTCCCGGACGCCCGCGTGAACTACGTCCGGCAGGCGTTGCGCCACGAGACCCGGCTGCACCCCGCGATCCGCTCGTCCGGCGAGGACACGGCCGACGTCGAGATGTCCTGGGCGGAGCTGCGACGACAGGTCGGTGCCCTCGCCGCGACTCTGAAGGCGCACGGCATCGGTGTCGGCGATCGGGTCGTCGGCTACCTCCCCAACGTCCCGGAGGCGGTCGTCGCATTCCTGGCGACGGCGAGTCTCGGTGCCGTGTGGGCAGCCTGCGGACAGGACTATTCCGCGACCGCCGCGCTCGGCCGGCTCGGCCAGCTCGATCCGGCCGCGCTGATCGTCGCCGACGGCTACCGCTTCGGCGGTAGGGCACACCGGCGGGACGCCGAGGTGGCCCGGGTGCGGGCCGGCCTGCCGAATCTGCGTCTGACGGTGCGGATCGAGCGACTCGGTGATGCAGCACCCGGAGGTGAGGGCGAGGCGGTGCCGGAGGGCCTCGCGCAGCCCGGCGCGGTGATGTGCTGGGCGGAGGCCGTCGCCGGCGACGCCGCCATCGACCCGGTGGACGTCCCGTTCGATCATCCGCTGTGGGTCGTGTTCTCCAGCGGCACCACCGGACTGCCGAAGGGCATCGTGCACGGCCACGGCGGCGTGATGCTCGAACACCTGAAGTCCCTGGCACTGCAGAACGACATCGGCCCCACCGACACCTTCTTCTGGTACACCAGCCCCAGCTGGATGATGTGGAACTACCAGGTCGCCGCGCTGCTCGTCGGTGCCACGATCGTCTGCTACGACGGCAGCCCCGCGTACCCGGCACCGGACACGTTGTGGGAGTTGGCGTCCCGGCATCGGGCGACGATGCTCGGCACCAGCCCGGGATACGTCCTCGCCTGCGCCAAGGCCGGGGTGGTCCCGGGTGCCGACCACGACCTTGGTGCGCTCCGCGCCGTCGGGATCACCGGATCGTCGCTGCCCGCGTCGTCGTCGCTGTGGTTGGCGGAGAACGTGGGCGCGTCGGTGCCGGTGTTCTCGATCAGCGGCGGAACCGATGTGGTCACCGCGTTCGCCGGGGGAGTGCGGACTGTTCCGGTATGGCCCGGTGAACTGTCCGTGCCGTACCTCGGTGTCGCACTCGACGCCTACGACGAGCAGGGGCGGCCCGTGCGCGACGACGTCGGCGAACTCGTCGTGACCCGCCCGATGCCCTCGATGCCCGTGCGCTTCTGGAACGACGACGACGGCGAGAAGTACCGCGCCGCGTACTTCGACGTGTATCCCGGCGTGTGGCGACACGGTGACTGGATCACGATCACCGACCACGGCAGCGTGGTCGTGCACGGCCGGTCCGATTCCACGCTGAACCGCAACGGTGTTCGCATGGGCAGCGCCGACATCTATCAGGCCGTCGAGGCGCTGCCCGAGGTGGCGGAGGCGCTCGTTCTCGGCGTCGAGCAGCCCGGAGGCGGCTACTGGATGCCGTTGTTCGTGCTCCTCGCGGACGGCGCGGTCCTCGACGACGCGCTGCGCGAACGGATCTCCGCGGCGATCCGGAACGACGTCTCGCCCCGCCACGTGCCGGACGCGATCATCGAGGCCCCCGGGATTCCGCACACCCGCACGGGCAAGAAGTTGGAGGTCCCCGTCAAACGGCTCATGCAGGGCGCCGACGCGGACCGGGTCGTCGACCGCAGCGCCGTCGACTCTCCCGAGCTGATCGCCTGGTACGCGGCCCGCCGACCCTGAGTCGTCAGCCGAGCGGTTGCCTCGCCGCGGGCGTTTCCGCACCACGAACCTCGTGGACGGAACGTGCGTCGCCGTGACGGCGGTGATCGGCAGGGGACGAAGCCGAATTCCCGAAACAGCCTGCGGGCGGGTTCGGAGAAAGGCATCGAACCGGTCTCCAGCGAGATTCGTGTCGTCCCGCGTGCCCTGGCGTCGTCGCACAAGTGCCGGACTCCAGTTGCGTGAGCGCGCCCATCGCCGCGATGGAGTCGCCGTATAGGACGGCCCACAGGCGGATATCGGGACCCGCCAGCGCGGAGTGGCCCAGGGCATGGCGGCTCTCGTCGGGTGCGGTGGAGGCGTCGTCGAGGTACGCACGCACGAAGTCGGTCAGCCGAGGATCGGCGAAGTCGGCGCGTTCGATCCGGAGGTCCATCGAGCGATTGTGATTCATGGCGCGCAGTCGAGTGCGAAACCCGACGTCGCGGCGGGACGCCGATCGGTCAATCAGTTGAACTCTTGTACGGTTGCTGCAACGAACCCGGTGGGTGTGGATGCTCGGCGGGACAGCAGCGAGAGGTGCGGTCGGAGTGGTTGCGAAGTCGTCCGTCGTCCGGGTTCCGAAGGCGGGCGAGCTGGTGGCCGCGAGTCTGCGTCGCCGCATCATCACGGGTGAGCTGAAGGCTGGCGATCCGCTGCCCAACGAGGCCGCGCTCATGGAGCAGTTCGGCGTGTCGCGGCCGACCCTGCGTGAGGCGTTCCGAATCCTCGAATCCGAGTCCATCATCACCGTGTTGCGGGGCGCGCACGGCGGCGCCCGGGTGCTCGCGCCCGACTCGTCCGGTGCCGCGCGCTACACGGGACTGCTGCTGCAGTACCAGGGCGTCCCGCTGGTCGACGTGTACCGTGCGCGGGCATCGTTGGAGGTCACCGCCGTCGGGACACTCGCCGACGGCGCTCACGACGCGGAACTCGACACCTTTGCCGCACTCCTCGAGACCGGCGCGGACCTGCTCGAGGACGCGGAGGCGTTCGCGCGGCACGACGTCGACGTCCACCAGGCGCTCATCGACCTCGCGGGAAATCAGACGCTCTCGGTCCTGGCGGGCATGCTCGTGCACATCATCGATGCGCACAACGACCTGTTCATCGCCTCGAAGGCCGACGATCTCGAGCAGCCCGCCTCGCGCCGGGCGCATCGCTCCTACCTGCGGCTGCTCGGCCTGATGCGGGAGGGTGATCCGGTGGCGGCGCAGCAGTTCTGGCGCAGGCATCTCGACGCGATCGAGAGCGTCATGCTCACCGATCCCGAGACGACCCTGGTCGAGGTGCTGTCCTGACACCTCGCGCGGCCTGTCCCGCCGCCACCCGACGGGCGAGGACGCTCGATTCGGGTGCGCGGACGCGGCGCTCAGTTCGGTAGCGGGATCACCAGCGGGGGCAGTCCGGGAACCTCCACCCGGATCTCCGGCGGCGGCGCGACCGGCTGCGGCTGGGGCACCTGGACCGGGGCGGGCGCGGGCTCCGGGGGCGGTGGCTCGGGAGCCGGCGGCGGTGGTTCGGGGGCGGGTGGGGGCGGTGCCGGTGCGGCAGGTGTGTCCGCGAGCGCGCGGCGCGGTGCCGCCTCCACGGGAGCGTTCGTCGTGTCCTGTGTGGTGGACGGCGACGTCGTCGCCGGGCCCGGCAGCGCGCCGGAACCCACCGGCACCGTCGTCAGCGTACCGGTCGTCAGGTCCACGACGGTGACCGCGCCCATCGGACCGAGGGCGGGCCGCACCTGCATCACCCGGTCGACGTCGAAGCCGGGCCACGGCACTGCGTCGGGGTCGGCCGACTCGCCGTTCGACGGTCCATCCAGCGGATCACCGTGCGCGCAGCGGACCTTGGGTTCGCCGTACTCGTCGATGAGGACGATCGTGCCCGATTCGAGCACCGCTTCGTGCGGCAGGGCACGGCCGTCCTCGTACCCGTAACTCGTGACCCGGATGTCGGCGCGGAGCAGCACCGGGGTCAGGGAGGCGATGAACCCCCGCGCGTCACTGACGCCCTGCGCCCCCGACCAGGCGTTCAGCTTCGCCGGGTCGCCCTCGAGTGTGTCGGCCAGGCGGGTGGTGTCGCACAGGGGACGTTCGAGGCTGCCGCCGTAGAGGCCGCCGCGGTCGCCGGTCACGACGGGGGTCGCGCTGTCGGGCAGGGCGGTGTCGGGTGGACCGTCGGGGACGGTCACCGGTGTCTGCGGTGGCAGGAGGCGGTCGGTCCACGGCTGGTCGCCGATCGAGGTGGTCGCGATGAGCTCCACACCCTCGTCGGGTGTCGACTGCGAGCACGCGACCACGGTCAGTGCCGCGCATCCGGCCATCGCCCACCCAACCGGCCGCACGGTGTGCGTGCCGGTCGCTCCGGTGCGACGTCGGGCTCGGTTCGCAGCCCGCCCGCCGTTGTCGGGGGCCACCCGGTCATCGTAGGCCCGGTGCCGCGCTCACGCGCTGTTCGAGCGCGGACCCGGGGTCCGGAACGGGTCGGTCGTCGTGGTCGGCCGGCCCGCGTTGGTCACGGGACGGCGCTGGGCTCGAGTGCGGCGTCGTCGGCGTCGTCCTGTGACGCGGCACGTCGGGGAATGAAGATCGTGACCACGAGCGCGAGGAGTGCCGCGGCACCACCGATCAGGAAGGTGGCGACGAACGCACCCTCCGTCGGGACCTCGGTCGTGCCGAGCTGCATGGTGGAACCCGTGAGGACGACGGTCATCACGGCTGCGGCGAGCGACGTGCCGACGAGGCGCATCAGCGAGTTCAGCCCGTTCGCCGCGCCGGTCTCGTGCAGCGGCACCGCCGACATGATGAGTGCGGGCATCGCCGCGTAGGCGATGCCGATGCCCGCACCGATCACGGTGCTCACGACGACGAGTTGCCAGATGTGGTGCATCGCGACGGCGCCGACGAGGTAGCCGGACGCGATCACGACGATGCCGACGACGAGTGTGGTGCGTGGGCCCCGGCGTCCGGTGATCCGGGCCGAGACAGGGGAGAGCAGCATCATCACGATTCCGCTGGGTGCCATCACCAGCCCGGCGGTCACCATCGACTGCCCGAGTCCGTAGCCGGTTTCCGGCGGGGACTGCAGCAGCTGCGGGATCGTCAGCGCCGTCGCGTACATCGCGAAGCCGACGAGCACCGACGCCGCGTTGGTCAGCAGCACGGTGCGTGACGCCGACACCCGCAGGTCGACGAGCGGTTGCGGGGTGCGCAGCTCCACGAGTCCCCAGAGCAGGAAGACGACGAGCGACGCTGCGGCCAGTCCGAGGGTGAGTGCGCTCGTCCACCCCCATCCCGCGCCCTGGGTCAGCGCGAGCAACAGGAGCACCAGAGCCACGGCGAGGCCGATTGCGCCCGGCAGGTCGAATCGTCCCGGTCGGCGCACCGACGACTCGGGGACCGCGAGGACGACGGCCACGACGACCAGGCTGCCGAGTGCGGCGGCGGCCCAGAACAGCGCGTGCCAGCTGTAGTTCTGTGCGGTCCAGGCGGCGAGCGGCAGTCCGATGGCACCGCCGACGCCCATCGTCGAACTCATCACCGAGATCGCCGACGCGACCTTCTCCCTCGGGAGCTCGTCGCGCAGGATGCTGATCCCGAGCGCGATCGCACCGGTCGACGCGCCCTGCAGTGCGCGTCCGATGACGACGGGGACGACGGTGCTGCTCAGCGCGCACACCACGGACCCGGCGACGAGGAAGCCCATGGAGACGAGGATCATTCGGCGTTTGCCGATCATGTCGCCGAGCCTGCCGGCGATCGGGGTGACGACCGCCGCGGTGAGCAGGGTGGACGTCACCACCCAGGATGCGGCCGCCGGGGACGTGTCGAGGAGGGTCGGCAGGGTGTGGACGAGGGGGACCACGAGCGTCTGCATCAGGGACACGACGATGCCCGCGAACGCGAGGGCGGGGAGCATTAGGCGGGTCGCGCGAGCCTCGTCGGCGCTCACGGCAACCTCCTCGGGGATGGTGGATGTACCTTGCAATCGTGTGCACGATACACACGATGTGTATCATGCACAACCGATTTCGTCGATCTCGGTCGAACGCCCCGTGCACGCGACCCCGATTCCCGCCGCCGCTCTTGTACGGTGACGTCGGCCGACAGTCGGCCCGAGACGTCACCGAACTGGGAGTGTGCAGGGATGGGCATCAACGACGGACGCGTGGTCATCGTGACCGGAGCCGCGGGCGGCATCGGTCGGCAGCACGCGCTGGAATTCGCCAGGCAGGGCGCGAAGGTCGTCGTGAACGACCTCGGTCCCGCCGAGGACGTGGTCGCCGAGATCAAGGCGCTCGGCGGCGAAGCCGTCGCGAACAAGGACGACATCTCCGACTTCGAGGGCGCCGGCCGGCTGGTCCGCACCGCCATCGAGGAGTTCGGCACGCTGCACGTCCTGGTCAACAACGCCGGCATCCTGCGCGACAAGATGTTCGTGAACATGACGGTCGACCAGTGGGACGACGTCATGCGCGTGCACCTGCGCGGAACGTTCGCGCCCTCGCAGCACGCCGCCTCGTACTGGCGCGAGCAGCACAAGGCCGGAACCCCGGTCGCGAACCCGCGCATCATCAACACCTCGTCGCCGTCCGGTCTGTACGGAAACCTCGGCCAGACGAACTACGGTGCGGCGAAGGCGGGCATCGCCGCGTTCACGGTGATCCTCGCCGACGAACTCGCTCGCCTCGGTGTGACGGTCAACGCGATCGCCCCGACCGCACTGACCCAGATGACCGCCGGCCTCGACGGGTTCGTCGCCGCGGCCGAGGCGGAGAAGGCGCGCACCGGATTCGACGCCTCCGCTCCGGAGAACATCTCGCCCACCGTCGTGTGGCTCGGCTCGCCCGAGTCCCAGGGCGTCACCGGCCGGGTGTTCAACGTCCACGGCGGCTCGATCAGCGTCGCCGAGACCTGGGTCGCCGGCCCGGGCGTGTCCAAGGACGCCCGCTGGGATCCGGCGGAGCTCGGCGAGGTCATCCCCGCCCTGGTCGCGCAGGCTCGCCCCAATTCGACGATGGCGGGTACCCCGCGCTCCTGAGCACCCTGCGATCACGGGCGGGGTCTCGCGGCCGACGGCACGACCGTCTGCGGCGAGACCCCGCCTTTCTCGTCTTGCTTCGGGCGCCGCGGCGCCGGATTCACCGCGTCGACGTCCGACCGAGGAGGTCGAGGGCGAACTCGGCGTACTCGGTGGCGATCTGTTCGGGCGTCGAGGGGCCGTCGGCGCGGAACCACTGGGGGAGGGACGTGCACATCGTCGCGATGGCGCGGCCCGCGTCACGCGGATGAGGAGTGCTCAGATCGCCGGATCGCACCGCGGCGTCGATCCCGTCGTCCAGGAGGTACTGGATCTCGTTGCGGGAAGCGGTGATTCGCGTTCGGTCCGGCTCCTCGATGCTCCGCATCTCGCTGGCTCCGATGAACGCGAGTTCGCGACGGTGCGTGTGGTACAGCGCCAGGGCCTCCACCATCAGGGCGACGCGCTCGACGGTGCCCGCGCCCTCGTCCCGGGCGGCCCGGATCCGCCAGTGCAGCTCGTCCATCGTGATGTCGAGTGCCCGCACCAGCAGTGCCTGCTTGTCCCGGTAGTGGTGGTACACGCCGGGAACGCTCATCCCGGCTCGTTGCGCCACGGCGCGAACGGTGGCGCCGTGGTACCCCGTCTCGACGAACGCGTCGATCGCCGCCGCGAGGACGGCGTCGATCTCGAGCGGCGGGAAGTCCCGCCAGTGCGCTCCCGCCGGACGGTCGACGGCGGTGTCGGTCACCGCACGAGGAGGGTCGTGTCGGGGAGCGGGCTCGACCTGTTCGCCGAGCAGTCGCGCGGCGGTCGTGCCGAGAGCGTCGGCGATGTCGCGGATCCGGTCGACGCTCACCCCCGTGCGGCCGTTCTCGACGGCGCTGACGGTTGCAGGGCTCACGCCGAGGCGCCGAGCCAGGTCGCGCACGGTCAGTCCCGCCTCGGCGCGTGCGGCTCGGATCGCCGCAGGGATGTCCTGCTTGTCGATTTCCGGTCCCCTCTCGTCGGCAGGCGGCCTACTGGACCGCACCGCTCCGAACGTGTTCAGTATAGCTGAACACAATGATGACATCAGGTGGCCTGAACATGCACGAAGGGTGCTGACGTTGTGTATATCGTCTAGTAAATAGTGATGTTGACCGGGCGGCGACGGCTGTGGCAACCTGGCGGACAGTCCGAGCGATCGCTCGGAAGTCACGACGGAGGAGAGTATCCGTGGCTATCGACCTGTCCTATTCGCCCGAGGTGGAGTCGCTGATCGAGCGGACCCGCGCGTTCACCCGGGACCACGTGCTGCCGATCGAGGACGCGCACGGCGGCGACATCGCCGTCGCCGGTGGCGACGAGATCCGGGTGAAGCTGCAGCAGGCGGCACGGGATGCCGGTGTGTTCGCGCCCCACGCGCCGATCGAGTACGGCGGCCACGGCCTGAACATGTCGGACCGTGCACCCGTCTTCGAGGAGGCCGGATACTCCCTGTTCGGTCCGACCGCACTGAACATCGCGGCACCCGACGAGGGCAACGTCCACATGCTCGCGCACATCGCCGATCCCGAGCAGAAGGAGCAGTACCTCGCGCCGCTCGCCGCCGGTGACGTGCGCTCCGCCTTCGCGATGACCGAGCCGGCCCCCGGTGCGGGTGCGGATCCCTCTGCACTCTCAACCCGGGCATCGAAGGTCGATGGTGGCTGGCGCATCAACGGCAAGAAGTGGTTCATCACCGGCGCAGACGGTGCAGGCTTCTTCATCATCTTCGCCCGCACCGCAGGCGAGCCCGGCGACCGCGGTGGCGCGACCATGTTCCTCACGCCCGCCGATGCCGCCGGGATCCGCGTCGGCCGGCACATCGACACCCTGGACAAGTCCATGCTGGGCGGTCACTGCGAGGTCGACTTCGAGGATCTGTTCGTCCCCGACAGTGCCGTTCTCGGCGAGGTCGACCGCGGCTTCGAGTACGCCCAGGTCCGCCTCGGCCCCGCCCGCATGACTCACGTGATGCGCTGGCTGGGTGCCGCTCGCCGCGGTCACGACGTCGCCGTGGACTACGTGGCCAGGCGCGAGGCGTTCGGCGGGAAGCTCGGCGACCTCGGCATGGTCCAGCAGATGGTCGCGGACAACGAGATCGACATCGCCGCCACCCGAGCCCTGCTGACCCGCGCGTGCTGGGAACTCGACCAGGGCGACAAGGCGGCCAACTCGACGGCGATCGCCAAGACCTTCGCCGCCGAGGCGATCTTCCGGATCGTCGACCGCAGCGTCCAGATGTGCGGCGGCATGGGTGTCTCCGGCGATCTCCCGCTGGCCCGCCTGTCGCGTGAGGTCCGGCCGTTCCGCGTGTACGACGGTCCGTCCGAGGTGCACCGCTGGGCACTCGCCAAGCGCGTGGTCGGTGCCGCCAAGCGCGCGCAGCGGGAGTCGTGATGAGCCTTCCCGGAATGGACGTCGCGGCACTGCGCACGTTCCTCGTCGACAGCGGTGTCGACGTCGACGGCGACCTGACCGTCGACTTGGTGAGCGGTGGCCGCTCGAACCTGACGTTCAAGGCCTCGGACGCGAAGCAGACGTGGATCGTGCGTCGCCCGCCGACCAGCGGACTGACGCCGTCGGCACACGACATGGCGCGTGAGTTCCGCGTGACCAGCGCGCTGCAGGACTCCGCCGTCCCGGTGGCGCGGACCGTCGCCTTCGACGAGGAGGGCACCGCGCTGGGCGCGCAGATGACCGTCGTCGAGTTCGTGGAGGGCCGGGTCGTGCGCGACCAGGACGATCTCGCGGCGCTGTCCGACGCCGAGGTTCGCGACTCGACCCACGCTCTGGTCCGGGTGCTCGCGGACCTGCACTCCGTCGACCACAACGCGGTCGGTCTCGGCGAGTTCGGCAGGCCCGACGGATTCGTCGCGCGCCAGGTGAAGCTGTGGGCCGGTCAGTGGGATCGGGTGAAGACCCGCGAGCTGCCCGACGTCGCCCGTCTGCACGCCCGGCTCGCCGAGTCGATTCCCGAGTCGTCCGCGGCCTCGATCGTGCACGGCGACTTCCGGATCGACAACACGATCCTCGACTCCGGCGACGCCTCGACGGTGAAGGCGGTCGTGGACTGGGAGATGTCGACACTCGGTGATCCGCTGACCGACGCGGCGCTGATGTGCGTGTACCGCACCCCGGTGTTCGACCTCGTGCTCGGTTCGCAGGCGGCGTGGACCAGCCCGCGTCTGCCGTCGCCCGACGAACTCGCGCAGACGTACGCGACGGCGTCCGGCCGCGATCTCGGGGACTGGAACTTCTACCTGGCACTGGCGAACTTCAAGCTCGGCGTGATCGGCGAGGGCATCACGCATCGCGCGCGCCAGGGGTCCGACGCGGGTAGCGGCGCCGAGCGGGCCGCGGAGGCCACCGGCGAATTCATGGCAGCGGGCCTTCGGGTCCTGGCAGGAGCATCGGCATGACCGACAAGAGCGCACTGGTCACCGGGGCGTCCCGTGGCATCGGCTTCGGGATCGCCAGCAGCCTTGCTGCACAGGGGTATTCGCTGACCCTGTCGGCCCGCGACGAGCAGCGGCTCGCCGAGGTCGCCGACACCCTCAAGGCGGCGGGCGCGCCCCGGGTGGTGGCGGTGGCGGGCGACCTGGCGGATCCGGATGCCGTCGGGCAGCTCGCGCAGCGGCACACGGCGGAGTTCGGTGCGATGGACGCGCTGATCGTCAACGCGGGCGTCGGCACGGCGGGGGAGATCGGGGAGTTCCCGATGCGGCGGTTCGACAAGACGGTCGCCGTGAACCTGCGCGCACCGGTTCAGCTCCTGCAGGAATGCCTCCCGCTGCTACGCGCCGGTGCGGCGGCGAATCCCGGTCGTGGCGCCAAGGTGGTTGCGCTGTCGTCGATCACCGGTGTGTACTCGGAGGCCCAACTCGGCGTGTACGGCGCGACGAAGGCGGCGCTGGTGTCGCTCGTGTCCACGTTCAACGCCGAGGAGTCGGGGCGGGGAGTCACCGCGACGGCGATCTCGCCTGCGTACGTCGACACCGACATGAGCGCGTGGATCAAGGATCGGATCGCGGCCGAGTCGATGATCGAGGTCGGCGACATCGTCGAACTGGTGGACTCGCTCCTGCGCCTGTCGTCGAAGGCCGTCGTCCCGAACATCGTTGTCACGCGTGCCGGAACGGACGGGTACCGGGCCTGACCGACGAGGTCGGCTCGTCACCGCAAACCTCCAGACAACTTCATACCGATTAGGCCAGGTCACGAATTGTGACCTGGCCATAATCGTTTTGTGATCGGTGTCGGAGCTGGGTCCTGCTGCCGTGCTATCCCCTCGACCTGGGGAAACATGCATCATGTCGGGTGCGACGTCGTCGCCCACGTGGCAGTCTGTTCGTTCGAACGAGCAAGAGTTGGACGCTTGTCGGAGGATGTTGTCAATCAGCCTCGCCCGGGGTGGTCATCGGGGTAAGTTGCCTCCAGCGACAGGAGGCAAACCGCTTCCGTCGTGGTTTGTTGGACCGCCCGGTGGGCGGAGTGATTGTCTTTCGGGAGGGCGATCTGTGAGCACACAATGGAATGACGGACACCATCTGCTGTGTTCCACCACGACCGCCGTTGCCGTACGCGTGTCGAACGCCGGTGACGGTGCCGCCTCGCCGCCGACCCGGCGCCCGCGATCGACTCTTCGGTGGAGTCGGACGCGCTGACCGATTCGCCCTCGCGTCGGCCAGCGCGCGTGTACATCAGCCGTATTCGGCTTCATTACTGACGTAATCCATCTCGACTCGCTCAACCCGATCCGTGCGAGCTGTGTTCGTTGTCGTGTGCCCGCGATGTCGAGATGTCCGTGGGAACAAGTGAACCGTTCCGGAATCAGGGGTATGTGTTGACCGCCATCGAAGGATTCGACAGCACCGACTTCGACCGCACAGTGCAGGCCGAAGGTGTCGAGCAGATCGATGTTTTCCCACTCTCGCCGGCTCAGCTCGGCATGTGGTACGCGCAGCATGTCGACCCCGAGGTTCCGATCAACATCGCACAGTACGTCGACCTCCGGGGGCGCATCAACGCTGCAGTGATGCAGCAGGCGTGCATCATCGCCTCCCAGGAGATCGAAACCGGATACCTGCGGATCACCGAGATCGACGGTGTCCCCCACCAGGTCGTCGACCGCACGATCGAGGACGAGGTCAAGATTCTCGACCTGCGCGACGAGGCGGATCCGGTTGCCGCATCGCTCGCCTGGATGCGTGCAGACTTCGCCGTCCCGCTCGATCTCCTCGAGGACCGTCTCATCGCGGGCGCACTGATCCGTATCGAGGACGAGCGCTACTTCTGGTACAACCGCGTCCACCACATCGCGCTCGACGGCTTCGGCGCGATGACCTACATGAACCGCGTCGCCGAGGTGTACACCGCGCTCCTCGAGGACCAGGCGATCCGCCCCGGCAAGGTGTGGACCCTGCGCAGCCTCTACGAGTCGGAGATGTCGTACCGCGACAGCACGCGATTCGCGTCCGACCGTGAGTACTGGGCCCAGCAGGTCGCCGGCATGGAAGAGGGCACCAGCCTGGTGGCCCGGACCGCCGCGCCCGCGACCGTCAACGGGATCGCGAGCGCCGCACTGTCCGCGGATGTCACGGTGGCACTCGACGAGGCCGTTCGCCTGCACTCGTCCTCCCCGTCGGGTCTGCTGATCGCCGCCTTCGCGGCATACCTCGCGCAGGCCACAGGCAAGGACGAGGTCATCCTCTCCCTGCCGGTCACGGCTCGTACCACCGCCATCATGCGCAACTCGGGCGGCATGCTCTCGAACGTCGTCCCGCTCCGTCTCCGCATTGCCGAGACCACGACGGTCGCGGAACTCCTCGCCTCGGTGGCGACCGCGGTCGCCGGTGCCCTCCGGCATCAGCGTTACCGGCACGAGGACATCAGGCGCGACTCGGCCGCGGCGGGCGACGGCTCCACGTCCGGCGTGCAGCGCGACCTGCTGGGTCCGCTGGTCAACATCATGCTGTTCCACGACGAGGTCTCGCTCGGCCCCGTCCTCGGCGAGTTCCACGTCCTGTCCACCGGAACGGTCGAAGATCTCGCGGTCAACTTCTACCAGAGCGTCGGCGGCGCGCGGACACACGTCGACTTCGAGACTAACCCGAACCTCTACACGGATGACGAAGCGGCGAAGCATCATTCGCGGTTCCTGCGCTTCTTCGAACAGTTCCTGACCGCGGGTGCAGCGGATCGGGTCCGCGACCTGGATCTGCTGTCGGTGGAGGAGCGGGCACTCGTCGTCGAGGGGTGGAACGCGACCGCGCACGCGGTGCCCGGGGACACGCTGGTCTCGATGTTCGAGCAGCAGGTGAAGCGCACCCCGGACTCGGTTGCGCTGAGCTTCGAGGGCGAGTCGCTGACCTACCGTGAGTTCGCCTCGCGTGTCAATCGCCTTGCACGGCTGTTGATTTCCCGGGGAGTCGATGCGGAGTCGCTCGTCGCCGTCGCAATCCGGCGGTCGCTGGACCTGATGGTCGCGGTGTACGCGGTGCAGGCGGCGGGTGGTGCGTACGTGCCGGTCGATCCCGACCAGCCGGCGGACCGGATCGGGCACATCCTGGACACGGCGCGGCCGGTGGTGGTGCTGTCCACGTCGCGTGACGGTGTCGACGGTGCAGGGGACAGGTCTGTCCTGTGCATCGATTCCGTTGATCTGTCGGAGTTCTCGGATGCTCGGGTCGCAGAGTCCGAGCGCGGCGCGTTGCGCCCCGGGAACACGGCCTACGTGATCTTCACGTCGGGTTCGACGGGTCGTCCGAAGGGTGTGGCGGTGTCGCACGGGGCGATCGTGAATCGTCTGGTGTGGATGCAGGCGGAGTACGGGCTGG